>NZ_AUHX01000004.1 GCF_000423405.1 Mesonia mobilis DSM 19841
TTGTTTTGCTGGAGTGGTACCATTTGAACAACAGAGCGGCACCAGCCTGAGAACCAAACCCAGAGTATCTAAAATGGCAGATATGACATTAAAGTCCGTACTTCAGATGGCTGCTATGAGGGCGGTAAGAATGCAAAATGATTTACGAATTTATTACCTAAGAAAAGTCGAAGAAGGCAAAAATAAGATGAGTGTTTTAAATGCGGTCAGGAACAAGTTAATACACATCGCTATGGCATTAATTAAAAATCAAACAAATTATAAAAATCGTTTGCAATTGTCATAGAAATCGAAGTGACAATCCTATAACCTATCACCTAACTTCTAATCCCTAACTTAGTTCTTTCAGCATCCAAACGTCGCAAGAATAATGACCGGTGCTTCCCATTCGGTGATCGATCTCGCGAAAACCGGTTCGTTTATATAATTTTTGGGCCGCCTTCATATACGGCAAGGTCTCTAGATAGCATTGGGTAAAACCTTGCTCTTTGGCAAATTTTAAGCAGACATCCATCATTTCTCTTCCTAAACCGCGACCACGAGCTTCCGCAGAAAAATACATTTTTTGCAATTCACAAATATGTTCATTTTCTCCAGCTAACGGAGCGATACCGGCGCTACCAATAATTTTATCGTTTTCAACCAATACGAAATATTCGGAGCGGGGTGTTGCATAAAACTCAAACATTTGGTCTAAGGTTTTATCTTCGTAAGCTGTACCAACTTTTGGCGCGCCAGATTCAACCAAAACTTCCCGAATCATTTGTGCAACAAACGGATTATCTTCTTGCTGAATTGGACGTATAATGGGGTTCTTCATTGTAAATTTTTCATGCTATTTTTGGCTTACAAAGTTCGCAATAATTTTAAGATTTCGACTTAGAAAATCAAGGAAGTGAAAAAACACGAATTCTACTTACAGCGCTGCATTCAATTAGCAAAAAATGCTACGGGAAAAACCTACCCAAATCCTTTGGTGGGTAGCGTAATTGTGTATAACGATCAAATTATCGGGGAAGGTTGGCACCAAAAAGCCGGTGAAGCTCACGCAGAAGTAAACGCTATTAATTCAGTAAAAGATAAATCACTTTTAAAAAAATCGACCATCTACGTAAGTTTAGAACCTTGCTCGCATTTTGGCAAAACGCCTCCGTGCAGCGATTTAATTATCGCGCATAAAATAAAACGAGTGGTGATCGGCACGATAGATCCGTTTGCAAAAGTACAAGGGCGTGGAATTCAAAAATTAATGAGTGCCGGATGCGATGTGATTATAGGAGTTTTAGAAAAAGAAAGTCAGCAACTTAACAAGCGTTTTTTTACTTTTCATCAACACCAGCGTTCTTATATTATTTTAAAATGGGCGCAAACCAAAGACGGTTTTCTGGCTCCAGAAACTCAGAAAGATCGTGAACCGGTTTGGATCACCAATGCTAGTTCAAAACAATTGGTGCACAAATGGCGAAGCGAAGAACAAAGTATTTTGGTAGGCACAGAAACTGCGATAAAAGACAACCCAAAACTAAACACCAGACTTTGGGAAGGTGAAAGTCCGGTGCGTGTGGTTTTAGATCGAAGTTTACGCATTCCGCAGGATTCATATTTATTTGATAATACGATTAAAACGATCGTGATTTCCGACTTAAATACAGAAATTCCTTCAGTCTTAAAAAAAGAAAATATTGATGTGGAAAAGGTTGATTTCAGTTTAAATCTTGCTGAAGAAATCTGTAAAATACTTTATCGACACGAATTGCAATCGGTCATTATTGAAGGCGGCAAGCAAACCTTACAAACATTTATCGATGCCAATCTTTGGGATGAAGCGCGTGTATTTACCGGAAATTCTTTTTTTAAAACCGGAATTAAAGCTCCAACCTTAACCGGAAAACTCATCGAAAAACAAGAAATTGCAACCGATTTGCTAGAAATTTATAAAAATAAAAAATGATCAAAACGCTTTTATTCGACTTTGGCGATGTGTTTCTCAACTTAGATAAAGCCGCCACGTTTCGAGAATTGAATCAATTGGGATTGACCGATTTTTCTTCGGAAATGATCGAACAAAACCAACTTTACGAAATGGGAAAAATTTCTTCGGAAGATTTTGTGGGGTTCTACGCAAATGCAATTCCTAAAAGTAATTCTGAAGCTTTAGTTAAGGCGTGGAACTCGATCTTACTCGATTTACCCAAACATCGATTGGAGTTTCTTCAGCAATTAAAAGAAGAAAACAAGTATCAGTTAATTTTACTTAGCAACACCAACGATTTACATATTTCTTGGGTAAAAGAAAACATTGTAGATTTTGCTGAATTTAAAGCTTGCTTT
The DNA here is from genome assembly GCF_000423405.1 of Mesonia mobilis DSM 19841. Lineage (GTDB taxonomy): Bacteria > Bacteroidota > Bacteroidia > Flavobacteriales > Flavobacteriaceae > Mesonia > Mesonia mobilis. The sequence continues at coordinate 2,332 of NZ_AUHX01000004.1, forward strand.
GATGCATTCTATCTTTCTCACGAAATCAATTTCAGAAAACCAAATGCCGATATTTATGAGTTTGTGTTAGAAAAACACCAACTTCAACCTAATGAAGTTTTGTTTATCGACGACACACAAGAAAATACTGAAGCGGCAAAAAGCTTAGGAATACATACTTGGAACATAGATCCGAGCCAAGAAGATATCGTGAATTTATTCAGCGTTAAAGCAGCACTCTTTTGATTTTTCTTCTGTTAAGCATATTATCTTCTTCTGCAATTTATGTCGTTTTCAAATTGCTTGATCGCTTCCGTATTAATTCGCTTTACGCCATTGTGGTGAATTATTTTACGGCTTGCGTAGCGGGTTATTTTGGTTTAGAACGTGCATTTTCTATAGACGATACGCTTGGGCAAGATTGGATTTTTGGTGCTATACTATTAGGAGTGCTTTTTATTACCGTTTTCAATTTAATGGCAATTACCACACAAAAAAGCGGACTTTCAGCGGTTTCTGTAGCAAGCAAAATGAGTGTTGCGCTTCCTATATTATTTGTTATTTTTTATTACGATGAACCGACCGGTTTTCTAAAGATCTTCGGAATTATTCTAGCCCTCATCGCCGTTTACCTTTCTTCTGTAAAAACAAAAAGCGGGATCAAGCTAGAAAAAAACACGCTTATTTTTCCGTTACTCGTCTTTTTGGGCAGCGGAATCATAGAAACGCTCATCAAATTTTTAGAACAAAATTATGTCGCCAAAGAAGATGTGGCGTTATTTTCTACTTCCATATTTATTTGTGCGGCGACCATCGGGACGGTTGCCGGGATTATTCAGTTTACCAAAAAGAAGATCAAGTTTACTTATAAAGAAATTTTAGGCGGTATTGCATTGGGCGTCCCTAATTATTATTCGATTTACTTTTTTATACAAGCGCTTCGCAGCGGAATGCCAAGCACTACGGTTTTTATTCTAAATAATGTGGCGATCGTTTTACTTTCTACTTTATTAGGTATTTTTCTTTTTCGAGAAAAATTACTCAGAAAAAACTGGATCGGTATTGCATTGGCCGTGGTAAGTATTATTTTAGTCGCATTCACAACTCGATAATTTTGGAAGCAGAAGATCTCTATAAAACCATTTTTAAACCCGGCGAAGAAGTCTTATTTAAAGATAAAGGCAGTAAGTTTTTTGGATATGCTTTTCCGGTAAAAAATGAAGATGAAATCAATTTAGCTTTAGAAGAAATGAAGAGTAAGCACCACAAAGCAAGGCATTGGTGTTATGCTTGGCAACTTGGTAAACGCTATGATCATTACCGTGCTAATGATGATGGCGAACCTTCTAACTCGGCAGGTATGCCCATTTACGGTCAGTTACAATCTTTTGAAGTTACCAATATTTTGGTAGTCGTGGTTCGCTATTTTGGCGGAGTAAAATTAGGAGTTGGCGGTTTAATCAATGCTTACAAAACCACCGCGCAACTGGCTTTAGAAGCTTCAGATATTAAAACCAAGACGATCAATACAGAATATAAGGTGACTTGCGAATATCCTGACATGAACAAAGTAATGCGCGTGATCAAGGAAAAGAACCTTAATGTCACCAATCAAATTCTAGAACTCGATTGCCAGATTTTTATTTCGGTACGTGAAAATGAAGCCGAAAATATCTTCGATAAGTTTGAAGGCATCTACGGCGTAAAAATTGAAGAAGTAGAATGAATTAGTCGTTAGAGGTTAGAAAGAATTTATTTCTTTTGTCAAATGAAAATTTTCAGCTTCAACACACTGAAAAATTTATAGAACTTACTAAGATGCGATTCCGGATCAAGTCCGGAATGACGAACGGAAATTTTTCAACTTCAACGTCAGTTTCATTTTCAAATTCAACTTCAAATTCGATTTCAACTTCATTTTCAAATTCAATTTCAAATTCAATTTCAACTTCGAAAAAGTTTAAAATCCGATAGCTTTTAATATATGATCCGGGCAAGAAATTGGCTTTTTAGTTTCAGCATCCATAAAAACCAAGGTTGTTTTCGCAATTGTTAATAACTCAGCTCCTCGATAGATTTTATAGCTAAATTTTATACGAACATCGGGCTTCTCTTCCAGCTTTGTTTCTACGGTTAATTGTTCATCAAAATGAGCCGGTCTTTTGTATTTAAAATTCATTTCGTAAACCGGTAACATTACGCCATCTTCTTCCATCGATTTATAAGAAACTCCAAACTGTTCTAACCATTCTATTCTTGCAATTTCCAGATACTGAGCGTAATTACCGTGATGTACCACGCCCATTTGATCGGTTTCTGCGTAACGTACTCTTATTTTAGTTTGGTAAGATTTCATGAATTTTACTGAAGTTTTATGAATTAGATTTTGTATGTTTATAGAGAATTTAAGTATGAGAAAAAAAAAGAATAAATTCAATACCTATTGAGTTTTTTTTTTACTTTTTTTGTTCACATATTTGTTCCTCTGAAATGAAAAACCGCTTATTTATTTTAAGCTATTCATTTCCATTTGAATACAACATCTAACACAAAATTTAACAAGAAACTATGAGTAGAACTGCTGAATCAGTTTGGGAAAATTGTCTGTCTTTCATTCAAGATAACATTACTCCCCAAGCCTACAAAACTTGGTTTGAACCCATCAAAGCAGTTAAACTCACCGATAACGCTTTAAGTATACAAGTGCCTTCTAAATTTTTCTATGAATGGTTAGAAGAACACTACGTTAAATTGTTAAAGGTATCTTTAACTAAAGAATTAGGAGAAAAGGCAAAATTAGTGTATGTTATCAAGATGGAAAACACCTATGGTAACAAGCAACCTTTTACCGAAAAAATACCAAGTTCACAACGCAGCAATGTCTCTTCGCAAGAAGTAGATGTGCCGTTGAAGAATAAAAGTCCGGAGTTAAAAAATCCGTTCATTATTCCCGGTATTCGAAATGTAAAGATCGATTCTCAACTTAACCCTAATTATAGTTTCGATAATTTCTTAGAAGGCGACTCTAACCGATTGGCAAGATCTGCAGGTTTAGCAGTTTCTAACCGTCCCGGCGGTACATCTTTCAACCCGTTATTGGTTTTTGGTGGTGTTGGTTTAGGTAAAACACACCTTGCCCATGCGATCGGTGTAGAGATTAAAGACAAATATCCTGAAAAAACAGTTCTTTATATTTCTGCTGAAAAATTTACGCAACAATATATTGAATCGGTTAAGAAAAATAATAGAAACGATTTTATTCATTTCTATCAAATTATAGATGTATTGATCGTTGATGATATTCAGTTATTATCAGGGAAGGCAGGAACGCAAGATGTATTCTTCCATATTTTCAATCATTTACACCAAAACGGAAAGCAAGTGATTTTAACCAGTGATAAAGCGCCGGTAGATATGCAAGATATCGAGCAGCGTTTATTATCTCGTTTTAAATGGGGACTTTCTGCCGAATTACAACATCCAGATTTTGAAACACGCATCTCTATTATCAAAAACAAATTGTATAGAGACGGTGTCGAAATGCCGGAAGAGATCATTGAATATTTAGCAAATAACATTAAAACAAATATTCGTGAATTAGAAGGTGCCATTATTTCGTTAATCGCACATTCTTCTTTCAACAAAAAAGACATTACGTTAGATCTAGCGAAAAAGATCGTTGAAAATTACGTTAAGAATACCAAGAAAGAAGTTTCTATAGAATACATTCAAAAAGTTGTAAGTGATTACTTCCAGATGGATGTGGAAACTTTACAATCGAAGACCAGAAAACGCCACATTGTTCAAGCGAGACAATTAGCTATGTTCTTTGCTAAAAAATTAACTAAGGCTTCTTTAGCCAGTATCGGCACACAAATTGGTAAACGCGATCACGCAACGGTTTTACACGCTTGCAAAACGGTAAATAATCTATCGACCACCGATAAGCAGTTTAAAAAGTTTGTAGAAGATCTTAACAAAAAACTTACCCTATAATTATGAAGACAAAAGTGTTAATGGTTTGCTTAGGTAATATTTGCCGATCACCATTGGCAGAAGGTCTTCTTAAGTCTAAAGTTAATCCAGAAGAGGTTTTTGTAGATTCTGCAGGAACCTCTAATTATCATATTGGCGATGCGCCCGACCCAAGATCGGTTTCTGTAGCACATAAATATGGTATCGATATTACCGATCAATTAGGACGACAATTTAAAATAAAAGATTTTGATACGTTCGATCACATCTATGTGATGGATAATTCTAATTACAGAAATGTCGTTGCGCTCGCCAGAGATGAAAAAGACGAACAGAAAGTTTCGTTGATCTTAGATAAAATTTTTCCCGGGGAAGATGCCGCAGTTCCAGACCCATACCAAGGCGGTTACCAAGGTTTCGAAAATGCGTATAACATGCTTGATGAAGCCACCACTATCATTGCTGAAGAATTAAAAAGCTAACTTATTTTTTCTTACCTTTAAGAGAACCAATCTCTTAGTTATGAAAAAGTTAGCCTTACTCCAATTTTTATTTTCTTTTTATCTCGGTTTTTCTCAACAAATCGATATTCAACAAATTGCAACCGGTTTTTCGGCTCCGTTAAATATTCAAAACGCTGGTGACGATCGATAATTTATTGTTGAACAAGGCGGAATCATCAAAATCATTGAGAACAATACTACACTCCCTACTCCATTTTTAGATATTTCATCACAAGTTTCCAGCACCGGTTAACGCGGTTTATTAGGTTTAGCATTTCATCCTGATTATACGACTAACGGAAGGTTTTTCGTGTATCATTCAGATAACAACGGAGATTCAGTTTTATCTGAATTTGAAGTGAGCAATGATACAAATATTGCCGATGCGACTTCTGAAACGGTTTTATTAACTATTTCGCAACCCTTCAGCAATCACAATGGTGGTTGTATTGCTTTTGGACCAGACGGAATGCTTTATGTCGCAACTGGTGATGGCGGCAGCGGTGGCGACCCGAACGATAATGCCCAAAATTTAAATTCACTTTTAGGGAAGTTATTACGCTTAGATGTAGATCTTGCTGCACCTTACATTCCTACAGATAATCCATATATAAACGATGCGAATGCGTTAGATGAAATTTGGGCTTACGGATTAAGAAACCCTTGGAAGTTTTCGTTTGACAACACCACCGGAAATATTTGGATTGCCGATGTTGGTCAAAACGCTATTGAAGAAATTAATAACACGAATAACACAGCAGGTTTAAATTATGGCTGGCGTTGTTACGAAGGCAGTAGCGTTTATAACAATTCTGGCAATTGCCCACCAACTAACGATTTGGTTTTTCCGTTTGCAGAATATACGCATAATTCTTCGGGCATTTCTAAATGCTCAGTAACAGGCGGTTTTGTATATCGAGGTTCAGAATTTTCTAATTTGGTAGGACAATATGTATTTGCAGATTTTTGCAGTGATGAAATCGGCTTGGTCGGTGCTTCCGGAAATATCACGTATTTTGAACCTTTCAACGGAAATAATTTTTCTTCCTTCGGAATAGACAATCAAAACAATCTATATGTTGCCGGTATTTCTAGTGGAAACATTTATAAAGTGGTGGATAGTAATGTAGCTACTGAATATTTCAGTAAAAATTCGGTTACAATATTCTCGAATCCTTCCGAAGAAAATATAATTAATTTTACTGCGTAAGAGATTATTCAACAAATAGAAATTTTCTCGCTACAAGGGCAATTAATTAAAAAAATTTCAGTTCATACTTCTACAGGAAAAATTAATCTTCAAACTTTGACTGCTGGTATTTATTTAGTAAAATTGACAAACCTAAGTGAACAAGCTACTATTAAGCGATTAATTATTCAATAATCATTAAGTTTCATGTCTAATAGCATTCAGCAAGAATTTAAAACCGGCAAATTATACCTCATTCCTAACGATTTAGGAGGTTCTGCTCCACTTGAAGTTTTACCGCTAAGCGTAAAAAAGAAAATTGAAGATATAAACGATTATATTGTTGAAAATGAAAAAACGGCGAGACGGTTTATCAAAAAAATGGTTCCCGGTAAATCGCAACCCTCTTTAAACTTCAGCATTATTAATAAATACACGAAACCTGAAGATCTACCTGAATTTTTAGCAGCTTGTTTAGAAGGTAAGGATATGGGCGTGATTAGTGAAGCCGGTTGCCCGGGCATTGCAGATCCCGGTGCCGATGTTGTAAAATTAGCGCATTCAAAAAATATTAGAGTAATTCCGCTTGTGGGACCTTCTTCTATTTTTCTTACCTTGATGAGCAGCGGACTTAATGGTCAAAATTTTGCTTTTAACGGTTATTTGCCTATCGATAAAGCTGAACGTAAAAATGCGATTAAAAAATTAGAACGTACTTCTTTAGAACTTAATCAAGCACAGATTTTTATTGAAACCCCTTATCGTAACGAGAAATTCTTAGAAGATTTACTACAAACCCTACACCCGAAAACGACGCTTTGCATTGGTTGTGAAGTTACCCAAGCTTCTGAAGCAATTTTAACTCGAACCGTACAAGAATGGAAAAAAATAAAAACCGACTTACATAAAAAGCCGTGTATTTTTATTTTTCAGAAAGAGCAGTAAAATAATTGTTTAATTTTGGCACTTTGGCTTTGGCTTTACGGTTAGGCTCGACAAAAGAGGTATCGTAACCTTTAAATCTTTTCAAGTAATATTTTATACTTGTACCAAAAGCATCAGAAAAAGTTTCAGTTCCGCCACTGCGTAAAAATTTCTTTACACTTCCCGGTCCTGCTAAATGTGCTGCTGCTAAAATACCAGACTCGGTAATTTTTACTCCGCCAATAGTGTGACCAACGTACCATTTAATATCGCGACGAAGAATCCACTTATTTCGAGAAGCATTTGCATAAAAAGCAGCTTCTTGTAATGCAGGATTATTTAAAAAATCTTTGGTATCGTAAATACCGATTAATTTTAATGTACCTCGACCAAATTGATATTTTCCTAAATAACCAAATTGATTGATCACATTATAATCACCACCAGACTCTTTAAAAGCGATCGCTTCTTTAAATCCTAAGTAGCTATTTTTAAGAACAGGATAGACAACATCGTCTATCAATAAACTATCTTCAGTTTTTACGCTATAGTATTCCGGTAAATTATCGGTCGTTACACTTGCGATAATTGCTTCTTCTTTGTTCGAGAAACCTGATAGAAGGAAAATTCCCGTTAAGATCGGCACAGCTAATATTTTCGTAAAACTTCTTCTCAATACACTAAGTTTAAAAGACACTTTTTAACAAAGCTTAGGTCTTTAAATTCGCGGGGCAAAGATAGACTATTTTTAAATGCGCAAACAAATTCACTGTTAAAATATTCCCAAGCTCAAAAACACCTTTAAAACACTGTATTTCAATACTTAATATTTTCATAAAACTGAGCAAACACGATAGATTTTGATGTTAATGAAAGCTCAATAACGTCAAATGAAGTGGTAAAAGCATCAATTTTTTTAGCTAAACTTTATGATTCAGCAGAAAAAAACAGTCAATTTCAGGTCTAATTTTTAAGCTTAGATTCAATAAAATTTTAAGAAAAAATAACTTCAATAGTAAGGGAAGTTTTAACTTTGAAATAATTTAAATTTTAAATTATGAGTGAAGAGTTTATTAAAACCACCGAACAAGCGTCGCTTTACGATCATTTAGAAGAAATGGATGTAAAATCACTCTTATCTCATATAAATACGGAAGATCAAAAAGTGGCTTTAGCCGTAGAAAAACAACTTCCTCAAATTGAAGTTTTGACACAAAAAATTGTAGATCAACTTAAAAATGGCGGTCGCTTATTTTATATTGGCGCGGGAACTAGTGGAAGATTAGGTATTCTAGACGCCAGCGAATGCCCACCAACATTTGGAGTTTCTGCAGATCTAGTGATTGGTATTATCGCCGGCGGAGATCAAGCTATTAGAAATGCTGTTGAAAATGCTGAAGATCACGAACTACAAGGTTGGGAAGATTTAAAGAAACATAATATTTCTTCAAAAGATGTTGTTGTTGGTATTGCGGCTTCAGGCACTACACCTTATGTAATAAAGGCGCTAGAAAAGTGTAACCAACATGAAATTGCCACAGGAGCGATCACATGTAATAAAAACAGTCCGCTAGCAAGAACTGCTCAATTTCCCGTAGAAGTTGTAGTAGGACCAGAGTTTGTCACTGGAAGTTCTCGAATGAAGGCAGGAACCGCTCAAAAAATGGTACTGAATATGCTTACTACCACAACGATGATCCAATTAGGAAGAGTAAAAGGCAATCGAATGGTCGATATGCAATTGAGCAATCAGAAACTGGTAGATCGCGGTACCAAAATGATTCAAGAAGTAATTTCTATAGATTACGATGATGCAAAAAAAACCTTACAAAAATATGGAAGCGTTCGTGAAGCGATTAAAAACTTAAATAAAAATGACTAAAAGAACCAACAAAGAAGTTTTAGGAAAAGGAATACGTTATTTAGCCGGTGCATTACCTACAATTTTTATCGGACCTTCAATTTTATATTCGGCATTCCATAATAAAGAACATCCTTTATATATTGCTGTTCTCATTTTAGGGATTGTTGTTTGCGCTCTTGCCATATTTTTAATTTTCAAAGGTATCAGCACTTTAATGAAAGCTTTATTTGATTAAAACAAAACCCCCGCTAAAATATTAGCGGGGGTTTTTGTTTACGCTAATTTTATAGCTACTAACTTTTAAAGTTAGTCACTCCATATTTGCGAGCTTCTGCTTTTGCTTCATCAGACCAAGCTTCTAAATTATTAATTCGGGTATCGTTAGAAGGGTGTGTACTTAAAAACTCAGGCTGTGCAGATCCACCGCTATTGGCTTTCATTCTTCTCCAAAGTTCTGCCGCTTCATCAGGATCATAACCGGCAATTGCCATTAAGGTTAAACCTATTTTATCTGCTTCAGTTTCGTGACTTCTACTAAATGGTAACATCACTCCTACCTGTGTACCTAAACCGTAAGCGGTTTGAAACATTTGTTGATTTTCTTCGTTTACCGCAACTGCTCCAACTGCAGCCCCTACTTGTTGCAATTGAGAAGCACTCATACGCTGCTGACCGTGATTTGCTAATGCGTGTGCAACTTCGTGCCCCATAACCACCGCCAAACCGGTTTCATCTTGAGTAATTGGTAAAATACCGGTATAAACTACAATTTTACCTCCGGGCATACACCACGCATTTACCGCTTCATCATTTACTAAATTATATTCCCATCGATAATCTTCTAAATAACCTTGATAACCGTTGGCGTTTAAATAACGCTCTGCAGCGGTTGCGATCTTCTGCCCAACATCTTTTACCATTCTTGCTTCAGAAGTACCGGTTACAACTTGGTTTTCTTGCAAAAATTGATCGTATTGCTGAAAAGCCATTGGCAAAATTTGAGAGTTAGGAACTACCGCTAAAGTTTTCTTTCCTGTAAAAGGATTTTGGTTACACGATAAGAACACGAGAAGCATTCCTACGGCTACACTAAGATTTCTAAAATTCATAATTGATAATTTTTGGTAGTTAAAACTACGAAATTGACCGTCTGAAAAAATAAAGTTTATCATCGCTTTAACAAATATTAAATTTCAAAAACGGCACAAACTTTGTAGTTTTATCTAAAAATAAAGATGAAAAAGTTATCATATTTACTTATAATATTCGCCTTCATCCTTAACAGCTGCCAAAGTAATGCTCAAAAAAAACCGAAAGCCGAGCAGTTTGAAATTCAAAAAACTGAAGCTGAATGGAAAAAAGAATTATCTTCTGAAGAATATTATATATTAAGACAAGCTGGGACTGAAAAACCTCACTCTAGTAAATTAAATAATATCAAAGAACCAGGTACTTTTGTTTGCGCCGCTTGTGAAAATCCGCTTTATAAAACCAAACATAAATTTGAAAGCGGAACCGGATGGCCTAGTTTTGACAGACCTATTGACGGCGGTATTTTTTATTCTACCGATAATAAATTAGGTTACACTAGAAATGAAGTACTTTGCGCAAAATGTGGCGGACATTTAGGACACATTTTTAATGATGGTCCGAAAGAAACCACCGGGAAACGCTTTTGTATGAATGGTGATGCAATGGATTTTATACCGGAAACTAAATAAGAAAAGATGAAAAAATATTCAGTAGAGAAATCTGAACAAGAATGGAAAGAACAACTTTCTGAAGAGCAATTTAGAATTTTAAGACAAAAAGGAACTGAAGCTCCACATACCGGAAAATATAATCTTCATTTTGAAGACGGAAAATATAAATGTGCCGGCTGCGGAAATGTACTTTTTGAAAGTGAAGCAAAATTTAACAGTAATTGTGGCTGGCCAAGTTTTGACCAGTCGGTTGAAGGAAGTATAGAATATATACAAGACACCAGCTTTGGGATGATAAGAACAGAGATTTTATGTAGTAATTGCGGCGGACACGTGGGTCACGTTTTTGATGACGGTCCTACAGAAACCGGGCAACGTTACTGCGTAAATTCTGCAAGTATAGAGTTTAACCAATAAATATAAAAGATGAAAAAAATACAAATTTTAGCCATCGCTTTTATAGCGATCATTGGTCTTGCGAGTTGTGAAGGAGATCGTGGTCCTCAAGGACCTCCAGGAACCAATATTTTAGGATACACTACCGAGTTTACTGTAGACTTTAACAACAGTAATGAATTTACTTATGAATTCGAGAATGATGGCATTGAAGTTTTTGAATCTGATGCTGTTTTGGTTTACAGATCTGAAGCAACAGTTTCTGATCCTTCGGGACCTGTAGATGTTTGGACACCCATGCCTCAAACCATCTATTTTAATACAGGTGAAGAATTAGTCTACAATTTTGATCATACATTTTTTGATGTAAGAATTTTCTTAGATTCTAACTTTGACTTGTCGACCTTAGCACCAGAATATTATCAAAATCAATTATTTAGAGTAGTTGTGGTACCTTCAGATTTTGCTAACGATCCTAACAATAATCTAGAAACATACCAAGATTTGCTTAATTCTGCTCAAGATCAAGGTTATCAAATTGAACAGATGAAATAACAGAGTGACCTACTTTATTTTCCATTCCCATAATTAAAAGTACTACTTAACTAAGTCTATACTTTTGGTTATGGGGATTATTGTTTAAATTCGCAATTCTAAATTCAGCTAAAAATAAAAATGATATGAGTAAATACGATATTATAGTTTTAGGTAGTGGCCCGGGAGGCTATGTTACAGCCATTCGTGCTTCACAATTAGGTTTTAAAACCGCAGTGATCGAAAAAGAGAACTTAGGCGGAGTTTGTTTAAACTGGGGTTGTATTCCTACCAAAGCTTTACTTAAAAGTGCAGAAGTTTTTAATTACTTAAATCATGCTGAAGATTACGGTTTGAAAGCAGATAATGTAGATAAAGATTTTGATGCCGTAATTAAAAGAAGTCGCGATGTTGCCGGTGGAATGAGCAAAGGTGTTCAATTCTTAATGAAGAAGAATAAAATTGATGTCATTGACGGTTTCGGAAAATTAAAATCGGGTAAAAAAGTAGCGGTTAAAGATAGCGACGGAAATACCAAAGATTACGAAGCAGATCATATTATTGTTGCAACAGGAGCAAAATCTAGAGAATTACCTAATCTTCCTCAAGACGGTGAAAAGGTTATTGGTTACCGTGAAGCGATGAACCTTAAAAAACAACCAAAGAAAATGATCGTGGTTGGTTCTGGAGCGATCGGTGTTGAGTTTGCTCATTTCTATAATTCTATGGGAACTGAAGTGACTATTGTTGAATATTTACCAAACTTGGTTCCGTTAGAAGATGAAGAGGTTTCTAAGCAATTCGAAAAATCTTTCAAAAAATCAGGAATTAAAGTAATGACTAATTCTGCCGTAGAAAGTGTAGATACTTCTGGCGATGGTGTAAAAGCGAAAGTAAAAACCAAAAAAGGAGAAGAAACTCTTGAAGCAGATGTTGTACTTTCTGCAGTAGGTATTAAAACAAATATCGAAAATATTGGTCTAGAAGATCTTGGTATTAAAACCGATAAAGATAAAATTGTTGTAAACGAATGGTACCAAACTAACGTTCCTGGAGTTTATGCTATCGGAGATGTAGTTGCCGGACCCGCCTTAGCACACGTTGCTTCTGCGGAAGGAATTATTTGTGTTGAAAAAATTAAAGGAATGAAAGTCGAAGCTTTAGACTACGGTAACATTCCTGGTTGTACTTATGCCACTCCAGAAATTGCAAGCGTTGGTTTAACCGAAAAGCAAGCCAAAGAACAAGGCTACGAAATTAAAGTTGGTAAGTTCCCGTTCTCTGCTTCTGGTAAAGCAAGTGCTGCCGGTAAAAAAGAAGGTTTTGTAAAAGTAATTTACGATGCAAAATACGGTGAATGGTTAGGTTGCCATATGATTGGTGCCGGCGTAACCGATATGATCGCTGAAGCGGTTGTCGCTAGAAAACTAGAAACTACCGGTCACGAGATCTTAAAAGCAGTTCACCCACACCCAACCATGAGTGAAGCCGTTATGGAAGCCACTGCTGCCGCATACGATGAAGTGATTCATATTTAAAAATCAGATAATTTTCAATAAAAAATCCCGATGAAATTTCTTTCATCGGGATTTTTTATAACCTTAATTAGCTTACAAGGAAGGATTTACTTTTGCATCAAATTCCATATCTAAACGAATCTCTAAATTATTAGCATCCTCGACACTTTCAAATTGGACCACTAACTTCAAACTTTCAGATTTTGCATAATCATCCACATACTCGTCTGTGGTAGAAAGTTCAATCATTGTTTGTCCAGAAGGTACTTCATCTAAATGTGCGATTTCCATATATTCTAAATCATCTGTTCGTACTCCCAAAGTAACAGAGTTTACAAAATCAAAATTTTCCTGATCATCGGCACTTACCAATGTAATATCTAAATCGTCTAATTGAATTTCTTCAACTTGTTCAATAGTTTCATCGGTTCCCGTTTCATCTTCAAGAGCTTGACGTAAATTCACATCTGTTTCAATAGGGATTTCAAAAATATTTATGGGTAAATAGTCTACACTAGCTGTTTCACTAACTGGAATATCATCTATCGTTCTAATTCTATCTACAACTTCTTCTACATCATCATCGCTACATGATCCCAAAAATAGACTTACAAATAAAATTGGTAATAAAAAAAATTTCTTGTTCTTCATAATCATAGTTTTTATTTTTGACAAATGAAATAAAAACCTAAATAATCTACCGTTAAAAGGAAACTAAAAAGATATAAGAAAAAATTAATTTATTGAAACATTGGCAAATTATTGTTAATTCAACTCTAACAAGTCTACATACCAAAATTTGTGATCCCAAGATTGTGGTTCTTGGTGACAATCATCTTCATCTGAAGGAGCATAATCCCGAAGCACTTTTTCACCTAATTCAAATTCAACAGGAAAAGAAAATAAAGGTCCGTCGAAAACAAACGTATGAAACTCCCCATTTTCACCGCAAGCATCTACATTTGGAGGTAAATCGTTTACAAAATCGTGATCGATCATTCTTCCGCAGAAAGATTCATCTAAATAATTCGCATTAGTGCAAACTACAATTGCTTTATAACCGAGATCGATAAATTCTTTAAGCAGACTTTTGGTGTCTTTTTTCCAAAGCGGAAAAACAGCTTGTATTTCTACTTTTTGAAGTTGCTCTTCGCGATAGGTTTTTAGATCTTCCAGAAAAATATCACCAAAAACAGCATGCGTAAACCCCTCAGCTTTTAACAACTCGATATGCTCTTGCATCGCTTTGTTATAAGTTTGCATCGAAACTTGACCACTTAACGGAATTTGATGCAGCGGTAATTGCAAACTTTCGGCCTGCTTTTCTAATAATTCTAGCGGCAAACCGTGCATCGAAACCCGATTAAAATCAGCATTTACGGTAGTGACCAATTTTTGAATTGAAATTTCTTGTGATTGCTGAAGCTGATGCAACGCCAACATTGCATCCTTTCCACTACTCCAATTTAAGTAAGCTTTAGTCATTTTTTTCGGGCAATTCTACAAAACTCAACACAGCGAGTTCGTAGCTCTTCATACCAAAACCGGTAATCACTCCACTTGCATAAGGAGCGATATACGAATGTTTTCTGAAATTTTCTCTGGCTGAAGTATTAGAAATATGAACCTCAACCACCGGAATGTTAATTGCTTTTACCGCATCGGCAATCGCTACAGAAGTATGTGTGTAAGCAGCAGCGTTAAGTACCACTCCATCAAAATGCAAACGCGCTTCGTGCAATTTATCGATAATTTTTCCCTCGTGATTCGACTGAAAGTGTGACAATTCTACTTCTCTCAACTTAAATTGAAGCGAAGTAAAATAATCGTTGAAGGTTTGCTTACCATAAACCTCCGGTTCACGTTCTCCCAGTAAATTAAGATTGGGACCGTTAATGATTAAAATTTTCATAGCGTTTAGATATTAAAGTCCTACAGAAAGACCTACCATAAAGCTATTAAAATCTGCTGAAGAAAATGTATCACTTCCTTGAGCTATTTTAAATCCGTAACGAGCGTGAACATAAATATTATGAAAAATATCGTAACCAACGCCAACACCTAAATCTAAACCTAACTGATCTTTAAACTCAATATTATCATCATCAGAATCGTTAAAAAGATAAGTAGCCTGCGGCCCTGCCTGAATGTTCAAATCTGAACCGGCTACATAATATTTAAGCATTACCGGTAAATAAAGTAAGTTATTGTCGCTTACATTACCATATAATAATTCGGGCTGAAGTTTTAAGGAATTGCTAAATGACAACTCTGCATACAACCCGGCATAAAAACCAGATTCACCTTCGTCGGCACCATCTGCAGTAACATTTAAATAACCTCCGGAAATACCAAATTCTGCTTGAGAAAATACAGATTGAAAGCCTAACAATAGAATAGAGAGTAGAAGTAATTTTTTCATAAAATAAGTTCGTTAAAAGTGTTTTCTACAAACTTAACAAATATCTTAATATCGACTAAAATAAATAACCGACTTAAAAATTAATGGATTATTACTTAATTCGAATAGATAATGGGTTGTTTCCGTAAAATCAATTACAATATACCATAACATATGGTTTAGCATTTTTCTTAAAATTTAAATGAAATAAAAAATCAACCCTTTATTATATAAAAAAAAATCAACAACCGTGTTAAATAATCAAAACACAATAACACTAAATCCTTAAAAAACAACAATCTAAAAGATTACACGCTAAATTTCATTTTTTTATTTTCTTCTTAAAAGAATAAATTTGTCGAAAATTTAAAAAACATAAAAATGAAAAAATTTATTTTATCTCTATTTGCTTTTGCTGCATTTACAGTAGCACAAGCTCAAGAAGAAACTGAAAACTTCGGTTTTAACGAAGGTGATATGTTTATTTCTGGTTCTGTAGGTTTTGGTACGACAAAACTTCCTGACGATTCTAAGCAAAATCAATTTAATGTTATTCCACGTTTCGGTTATTTTATTTCTGAAAAAATTGCTGTAGGTGCAGAAATTGGTTATAGCAAGCAAAAAGCAGAAGACTCTTCAGGTAATGATATTTTAGATAACAGTACATTCAATATCGGAGTATTTGGGAGGTATTATTTTTTAAGTGACCAAAAGTTTAATTTATTTGGACAATTAGGTTTAGGTTACGGACATACTAAAGATATTGCAGATAACAAAGTGAACGGTATCAATGCCGATATTATGCCTGGGATCAACTATTTCATTTCAGAGCATTTTGCATTAGAAGCTACTTTTGGTATTTTAGGTTACTCAAGTGCTAAACCTGATATTGATGGTGCAGAATCTACAGATTCTTTCAACGTAGGTTTAAATATGGACGATATTAATTTAGGACTTATCTATAAGTTTTAAATATATAATTCTATAAGAAATTGGATGAGGGACTGTAAAAAGTCCCTTTTTTTATTCTATATAAAATCTTCAAAACCAATCGATCACTTGTAAATCGAAATTTATTTTACTTCACTTGAATTCGACCATTATAAGCTTCTAGATATTATAAATTTAAAATAGAATCTTTTTAGGTGAAATTTAGATCATGCCTCACTGAATTGCTGAAATTTCATTTTTATTAATTGATTATCCGTTATTTGTAATAATTAATTTCTGCGTCATTCTGAATTTATTTCAGAATCTCATATAATGCTAAAAATCAAAGCTTATCAGATGAGACCCTGAATCAAGTTCAGGGAGACGAAACATTTTATGATGCATTACGGACATTCAATTTATTAATTACCAATTTTTTCCATTTAAAGCATAAAAAAAGCGAGAACCGAAGTTCTCGCTTTAAAAATATAATTGATGATTGATTAGAAATAAATCGAAAAACCTATACCTGCTCCGATAGCACTATTTTTTTGAACAAAATCACTTTCTTCTTTATTAGAAAGAGAAGCATTAAGATATTCAACCATTAAATCAATGGAAACGTTGCTATTAATAAAGTAGGCTAAACCAGCATTAGCTCCAAAAGCTAAACCACTATATTTATTGATATCTTCTTCTCCACCGGCAGACATATATCCTACTTTAGCACCAACAAAAGGAGCTATATCAGAATCACTTCTAAAAAAATAAGTAGCCTGAGGTAATACAGCAAAACTAGAAGATTTAAACTCAGATTCGTCACCAGACTCTTCATAAGTCTCTTTACTACTAGAAACCATAAATTCTAATCCAACAGATAAGTTGTCAATCACGAAATAACCAGCATCGGCTGAGAAATTAATATTTGAAATTTTAGTCTCTCCTTCTAACTCATCACCATCAAATTCCGATTTTTGAGTATTTGAGTTAAATGAGAATGTACTACTACCTCCAAAAGTCCAATTACCTTTTTCAGTTTGAGCATTTACAGATGTCATTCCACAAACAGCGATTGCTGCGATAAGTAAAAATTTTTTCATAATAAATTTGATTTGTTTTTAATTTCAAAGCAAATATATATCGTTTTTACTGAATACCGTTAAGTTAAAATTAACAAATTTTAAATTTAATTAACATTTTACTTATTAACGGTTTAATTTATAACTACTTAAACCAAAAATTTTAACATTATTGATATTTTACGGAAAACCACATTTTTATAAAAATTTGATAAATTAAACTCTTTATTAATTCATTTTAAACAAAAAAAAGCCGATCTCATAAGAAATCGGCTTTTTTTGATTTTTTTGGTTAGTTATATTTTATGGATGTTTAGAACATAAACCCTACTCCTACTTGAAATACTGAATTTTTAATATCTGGGTCTCCAAAAAGATCTGATTCCTTAAATACATTAGTGAATCCATAATTATATCTTCCTTGAACAAAGAAACCACCATCAAACTTGTACTCTACCCCAGCTGCTAAACTAAAATCGATATCTTCTGCCACATCAGTATCTATATCACCGGCATCATCGGTAGGTTGATAATCAATCTCTTCATTAATTAAAAATCCAATTTGAGGACCTGCTTGGATATTCAAACCTTTCACTAAATAGATTTTTGCTAATAAAGGTATTTGAATATAATCTAATTGAGCTTCCACGTTGTCATCGGTATCAAACTCATTGTTTTGGTCAATTTCCTCAATATCAAAACCTTGTCCAGAATATAAAACCTCTGGCTGAATAGAAAAACGCTCACTAAAAGGTATTTCCGCCACAAAACCTGCATTAAAACTTGTTCTTGTTTTGGTATCACCAATATCATCTCCGGTGAGATTAGCAAAGTTTACTCCACCTTTTACTCCAATTTGTACTAAGTCTGAGTCTGCTTGTGCTTTTGCTCCTATAATAGCAAATAAACCTAATAACGAACTTAAAATTACTTTTTTCATAGTTTTTGTTTTTTTGTTTAATGCAAATGTAACTTAGCATTTCACAAAAAATTCTGAAGCAAAAACTAAAATATACTTAAATATTCAGCTGTAAATCTCTATTTTTAACGCGTGAAATGGCAACATGCACTTACCGATTATCAACATTACTTGCGCATAGAGAGAGGCTTATCTGCCAATTCTATCGAAAATTATCGCTACGATATTGTTAAACTCATTAATTATCTTGAAGAGCACGAAATACAGATTTCTCCTTTAAAAATTTCCGAAGAAAAAATTCAGGAGTTTATTTATGAAGTTTCCAAATCGATGAGTGCGCGATCACAATCGAGAATAATTTCGGGCTTACGCAGCTTTTTTGATTATTTGGTTTTCGAAGATTACCGCAAAGACAATCCGTTAGAATTAATAGAGTCCCCAAAGATCGGCAGAAAATTACCCGATACACTTTCTACAGAAGAAATAGATCGATTAATTAAAAGTATCGATTTAAGCCATCCGCAAGGTGAACGGAATCGCTGTATTTTAGAAACTCTGTATAGCTGTGGTTTACGGGTTTCAGAATTAATAAAGCTAAAGCTTTCTGATCTTTATTTTGATGAAGGTTTTATTCGTGTAGTTGGGAAGGGCGACAAGCAAAGGTTGGTGCCAATAAGTCCGCTTACGGTAAAATACATCAATTTATATATCGATCAAATTCGAGTGCATCTTCCTATTCAAAAAGGTTTTGAAGACACCTTATTTTTAAACCGAAGAGGCAAACAGCTCACGCGCGCCATGATCTTTACCATTGTGAAACAAACTGCGGTAAAAGCGGGAGTGAAAAAGAAAATAAGTCCGCATACGTTTCGACATTCTTTTGCAACTCATTTATTAGAAAATGGCGCCGATCTGCGAAGCATTCAGCAAATGTTAGGTCACGAAAGTATTATTACTACCGAAATTTACATGCATTTAGATCGTACACATTTAAAAGAAGTGTTAGAGAAATTTCATCCTAGAAAATAAATTTAACCTTAGTTAAGTTTCGCTATTAAAGTTGTGCTAAACTCTTCCGTAGCTTTTGAAGTTTTAAGCTTTCCTATTATCTTCAAACAAAAACAAAAAAATGAGAACTTTAAAATTTAAGAACGGAGATCAAATGCCAGCCGTAGGTTTAGGAACTTGGAAATCTGAACCTAAAATGGTTGAAAATGCTGTAGAACACGCCTTAAAAAATGGGTATCGACATATAGATTGCGCTGCTATTTACGGTAATGAAAATGAAGTAGGAAATGCTTTTAAAAAAGTTTTTGATAGCGGTGAAGTAAAACGTGAAGACGTTTGGGTAACTTCTAAACTATGGAATAATGCACACAAAAAAGAAGATGTAATCCCTGCATTAAAACAAACCTTGAAAGATTTGCAATTAGATTACCTCGATCTTTATTTAATGCATTGGCCGGTTGCTTTTAGTCCGGAAGTAAAATTTCCTGAAAAAGATGAACAATTCTTATCGTTAGAAGAAGTGCCATTAAGTGAAACTTGGGAAGCGATGCTTGAAGCCAAAAAACAAGGATTGGTAAAACACGTTGGGGTTTCTAATTTTAGTTCAACCAAACTAGAAAACCTTAGAAAAGAAACCACAGAAATGCCGGAAATGAATCAGGTTGAATTGCATCCGTATTTACAGCAAAACGATCTTTTAGAATATTGCAGTGAACACGGCATCAACCTTACCGCATATTCTCCATTAGGAAGTGGCGACAGAACCGAAGATATGAAAGCTGATGATGAACCGATTTTATTAGAGAATGAAGTCATTCAAAAAATTGCTAAAAAGCACAATGCAAGTCCGGCACAAATTTTAATTAAATGGGCAGAATTACGCGGAACGGCAGTGATCCCAAAATCAACCAATGAAGGTAGAATCGAACAAAATTTACAAAGTGTAGGTTATGAGTTAGACAAAGAAGATTTTCAAGAGATCGCAAAACTTGACAAACATTATCGCTATGTAAAAGGTGATGCGCAATTTGCCACCGAAGGAAATTCTTACGAGAATATTTTTGATGAATAGTTGAGTAGACTTGAGTGGTGAGAGTTGAGTGGTGAGATTTTGATTATTTATACAAAGCTCCAAAGAACAATTCATTGGAGCTTATTTAATATTTGCATACTTAACTATTCTAAATTAATTTTAACTCTCTTAGTAAGAGAAAAAGCTTGTGTTATGAATACGATAGAGATAAAAAAGAAATTAATTCAACAGATAAATTTATCATCTGATAAAACGCTTTTGAAAGAATTATATGAATACCTGAATCGAGAAAATGAAACTCAAGAGATTTTTGAATTAAATGAAGCTCAACATCATTCCATAGAAAAATCTAGAAAAGAAGTAAAAGATGGAAAATTTTTAACTCATCAAAAAGCAAATCAAGAAATTGAAGAATGGCTAAACAAATAATTTGGTCTTTAACAGCACAACTTGATCGTAAAGAAATTCTCCTATATTGGATAAACAGAAATAAATCACGTACCTACAGTAAGAAATTGAACAAGTTATTTATAGAAGCAATTCAATTAATAGCTGAATTTCCTTAAATTGGTAAACCTACTACTCATAAAACTGCTCGAACAAAAATTGTTCGCGACTATTTAATTGTTTATGAATACGATACAACAAAAAATTAAATTATCATTTTAAGGATTTGGGATAGCAGGCAAAATCCTAATCTAATTTCGAATTATTGATTTTATTTCAGATTAGTCTTAATTATAAAGCTCATCACTCCGGACTTGATCCGGAATCTCATCCTGCTAAGAAAACCAAAATATTCATTATAAAACCCAAGCAAACACTTCGACTCCGCTCAGCGTGACAAAAGATAATTATAAAAAAACTCCCGAAATGATCGGGAGTTTTTTTATTCGTAATGCTGAACTTGATTAACTACGTTGAATCTTTGATTTCAGCATCACATCAATGAAAGTTAAAACATTATTTCTTCGGAATGTTTTGAAGCACTTCTTTTAAGAACTTCCAGAATTTCTGAGTAGAAGAAATACTTGCTCTTTCATCTGGAGAATGCGCTCCACGAATCGTTGGTCCGAAAGAGATCATATCCATTTTTGGGTAATGGCTTCCGATAATCCCGCATTCCAAGCCGGCATGGCAAGCAGCGATATGTGCTTTTTCTCCGGTTTGTTTTTGGTATAATTCATCTAAAACTTTCAGGATCGCTGAATCTGGATTTGGTGCCCAACCCGGATAATCACCACTAAAATGAGCTTTAAAACCAGCCAACTCAAAACCGGCACGCAGACTGTAAGCTAAATCCCATTTTCCGGATTCTACAGAAGATCGTGTTAAACAAGAAACTTCAGCTTCACCATTGGCGATACTTACTTTAGCCACATTGTTAGAAGTTTCTACTAAACCATCAATATCGGGACTCATTCTAAAAACGCCATTGTGCGCTGCATAGAGTGCTTTTAAAATTTCTGCTTGCGCTTCTTTTTCCATCACTTTTTCCGGAGTTGAAGTTGCTTCAGCAGTAATAGTAAGATTTTTTTCTAGCGATTTAAATTCTGTTTCAATAGAAGTTTTTATCAATTCAAAAGCCTTCTTGAAAGCAGGTTTGCTGGCTTTTTCAACCACAATCGTTGCTACACTTTCGCGCGGAATTGCATTTCTTAGTCCGCCACCATTTACTTCAGCAATACGAATATCGGCTTCTACAAAACAGTTGTAAAGAATTCGATTCATCAATTTATTGGCATTCCCCAGACCTTTGATAATATCCATCCCCGAGTGACCGCCATTTAATCCTTTTACGGTAAGTTGAAAAGCTTCAACCTCACCACTTACCTGCTCTTCTGCATAAGTTCTAGTAGCGGTAATATCGACACCACCGGCGCAACCAATACCAATTTCATCGTCTTCTTCGGTATCTAAATTCAATAAGATTTCACCTTCTAACACCGAATTATCGAGATTTTTAGCTCCAGTCATTCCTGTTTCTTCATCAATCGTAAATAAAGCTTCGATCGCCGGATGCGCAATATCCGTACTTTCTAAAACCGCCATCGCTGCGGCAGCGCCTAAACCATTATCGGCACCTAAAGTGGTTCCATTGGCACGAACCCAATCGCCATCGACATACATCTCGATACCTTGTGTAGCAAAATCGAAATTAGTATCGTTATTTTTTTGATGAACCATATCTAAATGCGATTGCAAAACGATCATCGCACGGTCTTCCATTCCTGCTGTAGCCGGTTTTTTGATAATTATATTTCCCGCTTGATCGACGATCGTTTCTAAACCTAAATTCTCTCCAAATTCTTTCATAAACGCAATTACACGCTCTTCTTGTTTTGAAGGTCTTGGCACCGCATTTAAATCTGCAAACTTGTTCCAAACCGCTTTTGGTTCTAAATTTCTTATTTCTTGACTCATTTTTCTGTTTTTTATAATATTTTAAAAATATGATTAATGTAAATTATCGTCACCTTGAACTTGATTCAAGGTCTCATAACAAATTTTAAAATATATGATGAGATGCTGAAATCAAAGATTCAACGTAGTTAATCAAGTTCAGCATGACGCTTAAACCATAATATTTTCAATTTTCGCAAAGGTATTGTTTCTCGAAGCAATTATAAAATTTGTCGCCCAAGCTTTAGTTTGTATTTTTAGCTTGTGAAACAACGACATCATTTTATACTTGCGCTTTTATTGCCAATTCAGGTGGCTTTGGTTTCGATCTTGGCTAAATTTCCGCGGTTGATAGAAACCTATTACAGTAATGGGATTTATCCGTTTATCTCGAAATCAGAGCGATATGCGTTAGGTTGGCTGCCTTTCTCATTAGGTGACTTTTTATATAGTATTTTAGTGATTGGTTTAATAAGGTGGATTTATTTCCGCATAAAAACACGTTTTAAAAAACCTAAACATTGGATGTTAGAAGGTCTCGCTGCACTTTCTATTCTCTATTTTTGTTTTCACGCATTTTGGGGGTTAAATTATTACCGACTTCCTTTACATCAATCGTTAGAAATTGATCACGAATATTCACAAGAAGAATTGATAAATTTCACAAAACAACTTGCGCAAAGAGCAAATGAACTTCATCTAAATTTAGTAGGTAATGATACCGTAAAAGTTGATTTTCAGTTTAAAAATTCAGAAATCAGGAAAATTGCGGTAGAAGGTTACCATAATATTGAAAATGATTATCCTGAATTAACTTATCAAGGTCGAAGCATAAAACCTTCCTTATTCAGTATTCCGCTAACTTATATGGGATTTAATGGTTATTTGAATCCGCTAACCGGTGAAGCGCAAGTCAATAATCAAATTCCGAAGTTTAAATTACCCAGTACTACGAGTCACGAAATGGGACATCAAATTGGTTTTGCAAAAGAAAATGAAGCTAATTTTATGGCGTGTTTAACGACGATGAATCACCCGAATCCTTATTTTAAATATGTCGGTTATACGTTTGCATTGAAGTATTGCTTAGGGGAAGTAAACCAGACAGATCCTTGTGAAGCGCAGAATATTATAGGGATGCTGAATTTAGGAATTATAAAAAACTACCGGGAAGTAAATAAATTTTGGGAAGAACACGAAAATCCTCTCGAGCCTTTTTTTAAGATTTTCTATGGTGGTTATTTAAAAGCCAACAATCAGCCACAAGGCATCGAAAGTTATAATTATGTAGTTGCGCTTTTGGTAAATTATTTTGAAGGCGAGCATCAACTATAAGCTATTCTCAAAAAGAGCTTATTCTGTTATATTTTCTAAAATCACTACCTTTACCGGCTAGAAAATCAAGCTATGCGCAAGCAAATAAGTAGTACTCAAAATAAAACCATTAAGCAACTTTTACAGCTTCAAGAAAAGTCGAGAAACCGAAAGAAAGAAGGACTTTTTATGGTGGAAGGCATTCGGGAAATTCAATTAGCTCTAAAAGCGAACTATGAATTTGAAGCTGTTTTTATTTGTCCGGAAGTTTTTGCGGAAGATGATCTAAAAAATTTCTCTTTTGCTGAACATTTACTTACCGAAATTACTGCGGAAGTTTACCAAAAAATCGCCTACCGAAGCAGTACCGAAGGAATTTTAGCCGTAGCAAAAACTAAAACGCACAATTTAGAAGCCATTCAGTTTGAAACTGAAAAACCTTTAATTCTCATTGCGGAAGCTCCTGAAAAACCGGGAAATATCGGAGCAATTTTACGTACCGCCGATGCTGCCAAGGTAGATGCGGTAATTATTGCTAACCCAAAAACAGATTTGTACAACCCGAATATTATTCGATCGAGCGTGGGTTGTGTGTTTACTAATCAAATTGCCACGGGAACTACTTCAGAAATTATTCAGTTTTTAAAAGAAAAAGAGATTGCTATTTATTCAGCGATTTTACAGGAATCTGAAATTTATACCGAGCAAGATTTTACAAAAGCCACAGCGATTGTGGTGGGAACGGAAGCTGATGGTTTAAGTGAAGAATGGCGAGTAAATTCAACTCAAAATATTCATATCCCGATGCAAGGCGAGATCGATTCGATGAATGTTTCTGTAGCTGCCGGAATTCTCATTTTTGAAGCGAAAAGACAACGGAAATTCAATTAGTGATTAGTAATATTTAATTATTAATAAATTGTAATTGATTAAAATTCATAATTATGAAAGAAAATATAATTGCAAAAAAGAGTTATGCCTTTGCTATCAAGATAATTGAATTGAATAAAATATTAATTCAGAAAAATGAATATGTATTATCTAAGCAAATTTTAAAATCGGGAACCTCTATTGGAGCAAATGTAGAAGAAGCCATTGGAGGTATTTCTAAAAAAGACTTTAGAGCTAAAATGAGTATTTCTTATAAAGAAGCTAGAGAAACAAATTATTGGCTGCGACTTCTTAAAGACACCCATTATATTACTGAAGAAAAATTTAATGGTTTAAATAATGACCTTTTAGAAATACTTAAAATTCTATTCAAAATTATCGAGTCCTCTAAATAAAGAATTATTCATTATTCATTATTCATTATTCATTATTCATTATTCATTATTCATTATTCATTATTCATTATAAAAATATGACTGCACAAACCGTATTTTATATCATTATTGCCATTTTACTTTTCGATTTTATCGTCGATCAAGTTTTAGATGCATTAAACGCCAAGCATTTTGGAGATGATTTGCCTCTAGAACTTCAGGATGTTTACGATGAAGCCGAATACGAACGCTCGCAAGCTTATAAGAAAACCCGCTATAAATTTGGGATGCTCACTTCGGGGTTTTCTTTGCTTTTAACGCTGGCTTTTTTCTTTTTAGATGGTTTTGCTTGGGTTGATGGTATTGCTCGATCGATTACAGATAATGATATTTTGATCGCGCTTATTTTCTTCGGAATTATCATGATCGGTAGTGATATTCTCACGACTCCATTTTCATATTACAGTACGTTCGTGATCGAAGAGAAATTCGGTTTCAACAAAACCACTAGAAAGACTTTTTTCTTCGATAAAATTAAAGGTTGGTTAATGATGGCGGTTCTTGGCGGCGGAATTTTAGCTTTGATCATTTGGTTCTATCAATTTGCCGGGAAAGATTTTTGGATCTATGCTTGGGCGCTGGTTACCGTATTTTCTGTGGTGATGAATATGTTTTACAGCAAGCTTATCGTGCCGCTTTTCAACAAACAAACTCCGTTAGAAGATGGCAGTTTACGCACTAAAATTGAAGCTTACGCCAAAACAGTTGGTTTTACGCTAGATAAAATTTTTATTATCGACGGTTCTAAACGAAGTACAAAAGCCAATGCTTATTTTTCAGGTTTTGGAAGCGAAAAAAGAATTACGCTTTTCGATACCTTAGTTAACGATCTTGAAGAAGATGAAATTGTTGCTGTTCTTGCCCACGAAGTTGGTCATTATAAAAAGAAACACATCATCTTCAACCTTTTTGCCAGTATAATTACTACCGGCTTCACACTTTGGTTATTATCTTTATTTGTAAGTAGTCCGCTACTTTCGAAAGCTTTGGGCGTCGAAGAAGTGAGTTTTCATATCGGTTTAATTGCCTTCGGAATTTTATATTCGCCAATTTCAGAAATCACCGGATTATTAATGAATTTATTAAGCCGAAAGTTTGAATACCAAGCCGATAATTATGCAAAAGAAACTTTTGGCAGCGCTCCGTTAATTAGTAGTCTTAAAAAGTTATCGAGTAATAGTTTAAGTAACCTTACGCCACATCGAGCGTACGTTTTCTTTCATTATTCGCACCCAACACTTTTACAACGAATTCAGAATTTAAAGCTGAAATAATCGCATACTTTAGTATATTAGTCGTATGGTTTTGACGGAAGAAGAAATAGAAAAAGAAAACAAAAGAATTGCCAAGCAATACAAAGAATTGCTACGCATAAGTTATCGCACCTTAACCGATGACGATAAAACGCTTATTCGGCAAGCTTTTGAAACCGCAGTAGATGCGCATAAAGAGCAACGCAGAAAATCTGGTGAAGCTTATATTTTTCACCCGATCGCAGTGGCTAAGATCGTTGCTTCAGAAATTGGGCTAGACGCTACTTCTATTGCAGCGGCTTTGTTGCACGATGTTGTTGAAGATACCGATTATACGCTTAATGACATTGAACAAATGTTTGGTGATACGGTGGCAAGAATTGTTGACGGACTCACAAAAATAAGTCATCTAAAACCGGAACGAGATGTTTCTCTACAAGCAGAAAACTTCCGGAAGATGTTGCTTACGCTTAATGATGATGTTCGGGTAATTATCATCAAAATTGCCGATCGTCTTCATAATATGCAAACGATGGATTCGATGCGCGCCGATAAGCAGGTAAAGATCGCTTCAGAAACGCTTTACATTTACGCTCCGCTCGCTCACAGAATCGGTCTTTATAATATAAAAACCGAATTAGAAGATCTAAGTTTAAAATATACTGAACCAGAAGTGTATCAAGATATTTTAACCAAAATGAAAGAAAGTAAAGAAGATCAAGATCTTTACATTCAAGATTTCAGCAAAATCATTTCAGATTCTTTAGACAAAGAAAAGCTAGCTTACGAGATAAAAGGTAGACCAAAATCGGTTTTTTCTATTCGGAAAAAAATTCTGAAGCAAAACATCACTTTCGACGAAGTGTACGACAAGTTTGCGATTAGAATTATTTATAAAAGCACACCGGAAGATGAAAAGTTTCTCGCTTGGAAAATTTATTCCATCGTTACCGATCACTTCCGCCCTAACCCTACTCGATTACGCGATTGGATCTCTTCACCCAAATCTACCGGTTACGAAGCGCTTCACATTACCGTAATGGGGCCAAAAGGCCGCTGGGTTGAAGTACAAATTCGTAGTGAACGCATGAATGAAATTGCTGAAAAAGGTTATGCAGCGCACTACAAATACAAAAATGAAGGAGAGCAAGAAGATCAAAATTTAGATCAGTGGCTCAATAAACTACAGGAAGCTTTAGAAAACAACGAGGTGAATGCCGTAGATTTTGTTGAACAATTTAAACTGAATCTTTACTCGAAAGAGATTTTTGTATTCACCCCAAAAGGAGATTTAAAGTCGTTACCGAAAGGCGCTACTCCGTTAGATTTTGCTTTTAGTATTCATACCGAAATTGGGTTAAAAACACGTGGAGCTCGTGTAAATGGGAAACTTGTACCTTTAAGTCACGAATTAAAAAGTGGCGACCAGGTAGATATAATTACTTCAGAAAAATCGAAACCGACCAATAACTGGTTAGATTTTGCTAATACGGCAAGAGCTCGCTCTAAAATTAAATCTTCTTTAAAAGATGAAAAGAAATTAATTGCAGAAGACGGGAAAGCGATTTTAACGAGAAAATTAAAAGCGCAAAAAATTCCGTTTAACGATAAAACCATTGCGCAACTGGTAAAATACTTCAAACTTAAAACCAGTTTAGATCTGTTTTATCGTGTGGGTATTGGTACGATCGATAACACCAAATTAAAAGAATTTGCGGCATCGAGAAGTAACGCTTTTGTTTCTTTTTTCAAAAATAAAATTAGAAAACCGAGTGTTCCTCAAGATATCGATCGTGAAGAGATCACTCATAATTACGACCAATTAGTTTTTGGTGCAGAAGAAGAAAAACTAGAATATAAGCTTGCCAATTGCTGTAACCCGATTCCGGGAGATCCTGTTTTTGGTTTTATTACGGTGAACGAAGGTATTAAAGTGCATAAAAAAGATTGTCCTAATGCCATTCAGCTTCAAAGTAATTATGCTTACAGAATTATTCAGGCTAAATGGATCGATTCTTCTCAACAAGAATTCTCTGCGGTGATCAAATTAAATGGTTTAGATAATTTAGGCTTGGTAAGCGAGGTGACTAAAGAGATTTCTAACAATCTTCACGTAGATATGCGAAAAATTTCTTTTGAAAGTCACGATAGTGTTTTCCAAGGAAAGATCACGGTTGTTGTGAAAAACAAATCGATTCTGAAAAAATTAATGGACCGTCTGAAAAAAATAAACGGAATTGATAAGGTTACCCGTGAATAAAGTTTAAATTTGCAGGCAGAATTATGGAAGAAACAGAAAAACAAAAAAACGACCAAGCCGTAGTTAAAAACGTATTTACGAAGTTTTTAGAAGAAAAAAAACACCGTAAAACACCCGAACGTTTTGCTATTCTTCAAGAAATATATGATAGTGACGAGCATTTCGACATCGAATCGCTTTACATTACGATGAAGAATAAAAATTATCGCGTAAGTCGTGCTACTTTATACAACACGATAGAATTACTATTGGAGTGTGGTTTGGTTAGAAAACATCAATTTGGTAAAAACCAAGCGCAGTACGAAAAATCTTATTTCGACAGACAACACGATCACGTAATTTTAACCGATACCGGTGAAGTTATCGAATTTTGTGATCCTAGAATTCAATCGATCAAACAAACCATAGAGGAGGTTTTTGATATCGACATCAATAACCACTCATTATACTTTTACGGAACCAAAAAAACATCCAAATAAACTTTATTTATGGCAGTAGATTTGCTACTTGGGCTACAGTGGGGAGACGAAGGAAAAGGTAAAATTGTAGACGTACTCACCGCTAATTACAATATTATTGCAAGATTTCAAGGAGGTCCTAACGCTGGTCATACCTTAGAATTTGACGGCATTAAACACGTATTACACACGATTCCTTCAGGTATTTTTCATAAAGATGCCATTAATTTAGTGGGGAACGGAGTAGTAATCGATCCTGTAATTTTCAAAAAAGAATTAGACAATTTAGAAAAATTCGATCTAGATTACGTTTCTAAATTGCTAATTTCTAGAAAAGCTCACATCATCTTACCGACACACAGACTTTTAGATGCTGCATCAGAAGCTGCTAAAGGTAAAGCTAAAATTGGTTCAACTTTAAAAGGTATTGGCCCAACGTATATGGACAAAACCGGACGTAACGGTTTACGTATTGGTGATTTAGAAATGAACGATTGGAAAGAGAAATATAGAAACTTGGCAGATAAGCACGAGTCGATGATCTCTCACTATGGCGTAGATATTCAGTATAACTTAAAAGAATTAGAAAAAGAGTTTTTCGAGGCGATTAAAGTCTTAAAAAAATTACCTTTTATCGATTCTGAAGAATATTTGCACCGCGCACAAAAAGAAAACAAAACGATCTTAGCTGAAGGAGCTCAAGGTTCTTTACTAGATATCGATTTTGGTACCTACCCGTTTGTAACTTCTAGTAACACTACAGCTGCCGGAGCTTGTACAGGTTTAGGGATAGCACCAAACCAGATCAACGAAGTGTTTGGTATTTTTAAAGCATATACCACTCGTGTAGGAAGCGGACCTTTCCCTACTGAATTATTCGATGAAGATGGGAAAACTATGGCAAAAGTTGGTAACGAGTTTGGAGCCACCACCGGAAGACCAAGAAGATGCGGTTGGTTAGATTTAGTTGCTTTAAAATACGCAGTTCAAGTAAACGGTGTGACGCAATTAATGATGATGAAAGGTGACGTTTTAAGTGGTTTTGAAACGCTTAAAGTTTGTACCGGTTACAAATATAAAGGTGAAGAAATAGAACATTTACCTTACAATATTGAAGAAGAAAACCTTACTCCTATTTACAAAGAGATCAAAGGTTGGAAAGAAGACTTAACTAAAATGACAGAAGAGTCAGAATTTCCTCAAGAATTTAAAGATTACATCACTTTTATCGAAAAAGAATTAGAAGTGCCGATCAAGATCGTTTCTGTTGGTCCAGACAGAAAACAAACGATTATGAGATAATTTCTTGAATTTAAGATATAAAAAAACGCTTCAAAAATTATTTTGGAGCGTTTTTTGATTAACACAAGTTCAAAACAAACAAATTCTTATTTTTGAATAAAATTTTTGCTGTTGAAAAATTTCATTACCTATATACTTTTCAGTTTCTTATTGCTAACTTCAGCAATAAGTTTCGCTCAAAAAACTGAACCTAAAAAAATAGATTATACCAGTGATCGCTCTTATAAAGACGAAGAGAAATATCCCGGAGCTTTTATTTTAGCCAAGATCGATAATCAGGTTTATTTTAATCACGAAGGGATCGAGGTGTGGTGTGATCAAGCCATTTTTTATAAAGAATCAGATTTTTTTAAAGCCTACGGAAATGTAAAAATGAAGCAAGGCGATACCATTAATATGACGAGTGATTACGCCGAATATAATGGTCAAACCAAATTTGCTTTTGCCAGTACCGATGTAAAACTCACCACACCAAGCAATACGCTAACAACCGATACTTTATTTTTCGACCGTATTAAACAAGAATCTTTTTACCGTAGTGGCGGTAAAGTAAAAGATACTGCAAGTACGATTACCAGTGTTGTAGGAAGGTATTTTATGGAACAAGAGAAATATTCCTTCAAAAGAGATGTGGTGGTGACCAATCCCGATTATGTGATCAACTCGCAACAGCTCGATTTTTATTCAGCTACCGGTAATGCTTATCTTTACGGGCCTTCGACCATTACTAGCGAAAACAATAAAATTTACTGCGAACGCGGTTATTACGATACTAGAAATGATAAAGGTTATTTTGTAAAGAATTCAACGGTTTATTACGATAACCGAAAGCTTCAGGGTGACAGTATTTATTTTAATCAAGCAGAAAGTTTTGCTTCGGCAACCAATAATATAAAAGTTACCGATACCGCTAATCAATCGATTATTCGAGGTCATTATGCGGAAGTTTTTCGGGATAAAGATTCATTATTCATCACTAAACGAGCCATCGCCTCGATGAAGCAGGAACTCGATTCTATTCATATTCATAGCGACACTTTAATGATCACCGGTAAACCGGAAAACAGAATTATTCGCGGCTTCTATCATTCTAAAATGTATAAAAGCGATATGAATGGGAAATGTGATTCTATTCATATAAACGAAAAAACAGGGCTCACTCAAATGATCGGCAAACCGGTCGTTTGGTCGGGAAACAGCCAAATGACGGGTGATAGCATTCATTTAATTAACGATCGAAAAACCGAAAAAATGGATACGCTAAAAGTGTTTTATAATGCTTTTATGATCCAAAAAGATTCGATTGAAGGTTATAATCAAGTAAAAGGAAAAGAAATGTACGGGCTTTTTGATGATGAAAATCAACTTTCTGAAGCCAATTTCATTAAAAATACAGAAACCATTTATTATAGTTTTGATGATGAAGGCACATTGATCGGTATTAACAAAGCGATCTCTTCTTCCATTAAAATTCTTTTTGATGAAAAAAATGTTTCTGACATCTATTACAATACCGATGCAGAAAACATACTTTACCAAGAAAGTGATTTCCCTGAAAATGCTCGTAGACTGAGAGGTTTTAATTGGCGCGGCGACGAACAAATAAAAAGTAAACAAGATTTATTTTCAGATGAAGCTCCGCTAAATCTTCCAAAGATCAAAGGCATTCCGCTTCCTAAGGAAGAAGAATATTTCTTTGAAGAACGCGATGAAGAAGACGGCGAATTGCTGAATGAAAATTCGCGCTTAAGTCCGGAAATGCTTCAGCATCGAGAAACCGATGAGATCGTAAAAGACAGCATTCCGCAGCAAAAAAAGATGAAAAATATTCCGCTTAAAAAGAAAAAAGAAAGCAAGTAATTGAATAAAGATTTTCTAACATATCAAGCGCAAACTACGCCTCACCCATTAGGTTTAGAGGTTTCAAGCGCAAAAGGAAGTTATATTTACACAACCGACGGTAAAGCACATTTAGATTTTGTTGCCGGAGTTTCTGCCTGTAGCTTAGGGCATTCACACCCAAAAATCGTGAAAGCCATCAAAGAGCAAAGTGAAAAGTATTTGCACGTCATGGTTTATGGAGAATATGCGCAATCTCCTGCTGTAAATTACACAAAGCTTTTAAGTAAAAAAGTCGATATTCCGAACGCGAAAACCTACTTAGTGAACAGCGGAACCGAAGCCATCGAAGGCGCTCTAAAATTAGCGCGTCGATATACGGGAAGGCAAGAAATTATTGCAGCACATCGCGCTTACCACGGAAACACCATGGGTTCTTTAAGTTTAATGGACTTTGAAGAACGCAAAAAACCTTTTGAGCCTTTATTACCGGAAATTTCGTTTTTGAATTTTAATGATGAAACGAGTTTAGATACGATCACTAAGAAAACGGCAGCGGTTATTTTAGAAACCATTCAAGGTGGCGCCGGATTTATTCAGCCAAAAGATGATTTTCTAAAAAAAGTAAAGCAACGTTGTGAAGAAGTTGGTGCGTTATTGATCTTAGATGAAATTCAGCCTGGTTTTGGTAGAACAGGTAAACTATTTGCTTACGAACATTTTGGGATTATTCCCGACATTTTAGTAATCGGTAAGGGAATGGCCGGTGGTTTACCGGTTGGCGCTTTTGTTGCTTCCGAAAAGTTGATGGATTCTCTCAGCGATAATCCTAAAATGGGACATATTACCACATTTGGCGGCAATCCGTTGATCGCAGCTTCAGCCTTAGCCACCTTAGAAGAAATTACTTCAACTTCATTAATTGAAGAAACACTTGAAAAAGAAAAGCTGTTTAAAACTCTATTGGTGCATCCGTTAATCGAAGAAGTTCGCGGTAAAGGTTTAATGTTAGCCGCTATCGTTTCTTCAGAAGAGATTGCTAATCAAGTAATTTTAGAAGCTAAAGATAACGAACTCATTCTCTTTTGGTTATTATTTGAAAAACGTGCGGTAAGAATTACTCCTCCATTAACAATTTCAAAAGAAGAGATCGAAAAAGGCTGTAAAATCATCCTTGCCATTTTAGATAAAATTTATAAAAATTAGGCTGTTAATTACTTTGTTAACAACAAACGCATGTTTTTTTAGAATTCAGCGTTATACTAAGTAAATTTAATACAGTAGAAATCAGTAAAATTTCGTGTATGCAGTTAAGTCAAAACGAAGATCACAATTTCTCTCTTTCCAAATTCGAATCGATGCTTAAAACTAACGACGTTTTATTCTTTGATTCTAATGAGTTCGAAGGAATTATTTTTCACTATTTAGAAACCGGAAAATTCGCTTTAGCTAAAAAAGCGGTGAAGCTTGGTTTAGAACAACATCCCGATGCGAGCGTCTTAAAATTATTTAAGGTAGAGATCTTGATCTTCGAGAATAAACTTACTGAAGCCGATTTATTATTGAATGAATTGCACGAGTTAGAACCTTCTAACGACGAAATTTATATACAGAAAGCCAACATCTTCTCAAAACAAGATAATCACGAAATGGCGATCAATACGCTAGAAACCGCTTTAGAATTTACTGCGGAAGAAGCCGAGATCTATTCGCTCATGGCGATGGAATATATGTTTCTTGAAGATTACGAAAACGCGAAACTTAATTTTATGCGTTGCTTAGAATTAGAAAACGACGATTATGCCGCGCTTTACAATATAATTTACTGTTTCGACTTTTTAGAGCAACGCCGAGAAGCGATCGATTACCTTAATTTATTTTTAGACAAACATCCTTATTCTGAAGTTGCTTGGCACCAAGTTGGAAAACAGTATTTCGATTTAAAAGAATACGATAAAGCCTTAGCTGCCTTCGATTTTGCCATTATTTCTGACGATTATTTTGTCGGCGCTTATATGGAAAAAGGAAAAGTGCTAGAAAAAATGGGGCGTTTAAAAGAAGCGATCGAAAATTATCATATCACTCTAGAACTTGACGATCCTACTGCTTTTGCTTATTTAAGAATTGGTAAATGCTACGAGAAATTAAAAAAATCGAAGTTAGCTTTAGATTTCTATTCTAAAGCAGTCGATGAAGATCCGCTTTTAGACAAAGCCTGGATCGCGATTACCGATTTTTATTCAAGAAAACTTAACTACCCGAAAGCGCTATATTACATCAACAAAGCTATTAGTATCGATAGCGAAAATGTATTGTATTGGAAGCGTTTTGCAAAAATCAACAATCGTTTAAATTATGTTGAAGAAGCAGAAAAAGGCTACCAAAAAGCGATCGAATTAGGGAATTACGAATTAGAAACCTGGATTACTCGTTGCGATTTACTTATTAATTTAGGTGAATTTGAAACCGCTTTAGACACGATGTATCAAGCCATCGAATTTTATCCTGAAACAGCAGAGATCGAATATCGTTTGGCCGGTTTATATTTCTGTTTAAATCAAGGAGATCGTGGTTATTACCATTTAAAAAATGCGCTAAAGATCGATGCAGAATATTCAATTATTATTGAAGAATTATTTCCGGAGATCTTCAAAAGAAACAGCGTAAAAACCTTGATCGATAAACACGCATAATTCGTAACATAAACAAGTATTCCTGCTTCCTTTCAAAAGTAATTTTAGTACTTTTACTTTTTAAACGAGCATATGCAACGAAATTTTAAAGATTACTTCACTATTGCGCTTAAAGGAGTAGCGATGGGTGCTGCAGATACCGTCCCGGGAGTTTCCGGTGGAACAATAGCTTTTATTTCAGGGATTTACGAAGAATTAATCACCACGATTGGCAATGTAGATATTTCACTTTTTAAAACCTGGAAATCTCAAGGTTTTAAAGCATTCTGGAATCAGCTTAACGGTGGTTTTATCGTTTCGCTGCTAATTGGTATTTTGTTTAGTGTTTTCACGTTTATGCGTTTAGCCAATTATTTACTTAAAGAGCATCCCGTACTTATTTGGTCGTTCTTTTTTGGGTTAGTAGTAGCCAGTATTTGGTTTGTTGCCAAACAAATCGATAAATGGAAAATTTCAACATTTATTGCCGCGATCATCGGAGCTGCAGTTGCGTATTACATTACCTCGCTCCCACCCGCGGCTTCTTCAGACAGTTATATGTATTTATTAATCTGTGGCGCGGTTGCAGTTTGTGCGATGATCTTACCGGGAATATCGGGTGCGTTTATTTTGGTTTTAATGGGCGCTTACCGAAATATCACTCAAGCCGTTCACGATTTCGATTTCAAAAAAATTGCGTTAGTTGGCTTAGGCGCTATTGTGGGATTACTTACTTTTTCTAAAATTTTAAAATGGCTTTTTGCGCATTACAGAAACATCACTTTAGCTGTGTTAACTGGTTTTATCACGGGTTCACTCAACAAAATCTGGCCTTGGAAAAAAGTTTTAGAAAGCACACAAATAGAAGAAAAAGTGATCGTTCTTAAAGATAAATCAGTATTACCTTCTAATTTTGAAGGTGATGCTCAACTTTTATTCGCCATTCTTTTAATGCTTGCCGGTTTCTTTTTAATCATTATTTTAGAGAAATTAGCAGAACAGAAGCCAGACGAAGATGCAGCAAACCCGAACACTTAAAGACAAAATATTCTTAGTTTTAAAAGGTTTAGCCATGGGAGCCGCCAATAAAGTTCCCGGCGTTTCTGGTGGTGTGGTTGCTTTTGTGGCCGGTTTTTACGAGGAGTTTATTTATTCGCTTCAAAAAGTAAATTACAAAGCTTTTTTGTTGTTGATCAATGGTCGGTTTAAAAGTTTATACCATTATGTAAATGGTAAATTTTTAGGCTTACTTATTTTAGGAATGGTGATTAGTTACTTTAGCGTTTCTAAATTACTCGATTTTCTTATTGAACATTTTGAGCTATACGTTTGGTCGGCTTTCTTCGGGATGATCATCGGTTCGATCTATTATATTTCTAAAGATTTTAAATTGAAATCTTTCAACAATCTGCTCTTTATTTTCTTCGGAATTGTAGCCGGCGTCGGCATTAGCCTCATGGAACCCGCTACCGAGAATGATAATCTCTGGTTTGTATTTGTCTGCGGAATTATAGGTGTTTCCGGGATGACGCTTCCGGGACTTTCAGGTTCTTTCATCTTAATTCTTATCGGCAATTACGTTTTACTACTCGTAGATTCTGTAAATGCGCTTTTCGATACGCTTACCGATATCGCAAAATTCGATTTTTCTTTTGTAGATAACCAAGAAAGAACTAACTTACTTAAGGTTTTAACCTCATTCACTTTAGGTTCTGTAGTTGGTTTAGTTACCTTATCGCACGCATTAGGTTATGTTTTAAAGCATTACAAAAATATTACTTATGCGGTGATTATTGGTTTTATTACCGGTTCGTTAGGCGTTGTTTGGCCTTGGAAAGAAAAAGTCTTTAAAACCCGAGCCAACGGAGAATTATTAAAAGACGCTAACGGAAATCTAGTTTTAGATAACTATGATCGATATTTACCGCATTTGACCGATATGACCACTTGGATCGCGATATTTTTTATAATTTTGGGAATATTAATAGTGTTAGGTCTAGAACGCTACGGAAATAAAAACGCCAATACCAATACAAATGGATAAATACGGATTAGTAGGGAAAAATATTTCTTATTCATTTTCTAAAAGTTATTTTGAAAAAAAATTTGCTGCGGAAGAAATTCACGCTCGCTATCAAAACTTCGACTTACCGAGTTTAGCAGATTTTCGAGAGATTGTTGCGCACGAAAAAAACTTAAAAGGTTTAAATGTAACGATCCCCTACAAACAAGCTATTCTTCCGTTTTTAGATCAATTAGACGAACAAGCTGCAAAAATTGGCGCGGTAAATACCATTCAGGTAAAAAATAAAAAGCTAGTAGGTTATAACACCGATTGTTTTGGCTTTATGAAATCGCTTTTTCCGTTACTCGAAAAACAACATACCGAAGCTTTAATTTTAGGAACCGGCGGCGCTTCAAAAGCAGTTGCTCACGCACTAAGATCGTTGGGCATCGAATATAAATTTGTCTCTCGAAACCCTAGTAAAAACGACTTATCTTACGATCAAATCACGAAAGAAGTGTTAGAAAAGCATTTTTTAATTGTGAATTGTACGCCCTTAGGAACGCATCCTAATTTAGATGAAGCTCCCGCACTACCGTATGAGTTTTTAGATCATCGTCACTTATTGTACGACTTGGTGTACAACCCGCCGCTAACTACCTTTTTAGCCAACGGAAAAGTAAAAGGCTGTAAAATTTATAATGGTCAAAAAATGCTAGAATATCAAGCAGAACGTTCTTGGGAAATTTGGAACGAAGATTAATCAAGAGTTTTTTTAAGATTTATACTTTTTTTTGCAGACTAACTTAGGAGTTACTATCTTTCAAGACTAATTTAAGATGAACTTAAACATTGAAAGATATGTCTGATAAAGAAAAATCTCCATCACAAGAAGAGAATACCAAAAAGCAAACTTCTTTACCTGCAAATGAAGAAGCAAAAACGCCTGAAACACATTCTGAAGTAGAACAATCGATGATCGACGAGTCTCAAAAAGAACCGTCCAACACGACCAACGAAGAGCTAAATTCTACCAGCAAAGAAGCAAAAGATGAAGCTACGGCACAAGAAACTTCAGCAGAGAAAGAAGAAAAAGCAAGCAACGAAGATAATGCTCACCAAGATGAGCTAGACAACGCTATTGCGGAAGATAGCGAAGATGAAGATGCGCACGAACGCCACGGGATCGAAATGAAAGATTACCACGCTATGTCGATGCCGGAGCTTGTGAGAGAACTTTCTTCTTTAGTGAAAAATGAAAAAGTTCAGCATATTAGAGACCACGTTCAAGAAATTAAAACAGAGTTTGATGCGAAGTTTGAAGAAGAAATGGAGCAGAAAAAAGAAGATTTCTTAGAAGAAGGTGGTAACATTATCGATTTCCATTATTCGAGTCCGATCAAGAAAGAATTCAACTCGATCTATTTCGATTATAAAGAAAAAAGAAATAATCATTACCAACAGCTAAAAAACAACCTTCAAAAAAACTTAGAAGAACGTTTAGCGATTATTGAAGAATTAAAAGGGATGATTGGTGCCGGTGCCGATATGGGTGCTAACTTTAGCCAGTTTAAAGAACTTCAAGAACGTTGGAAAAAAGCCGGTCCCGTACCACGAGAGCAATACAAAATGGTATGGAACACTTATCACCATCACGTAGAAAACTTTTATGATTTCTTGCACCTAGATCGTGAGTTTAGAGATATGGACTTTAAGCACAACCTAGAGCAAAAATTAAAAATGATCGCTCGTGCAGAAGAGTTAGCAGAAGAAACCAACATTAATAGAGCATTTAGAGAATTGCAAATGCTCCATAAAATGTGGAAAGAAGATGTTGGGCCGGTCGCTAAAGAATACCGTGAAGATATTTGGGAGAAATTTAGCGAAGCGACCAAAAAAATTCATGAAAATCGCCAAGCACATTTTGCCGATCTTGATAAAGTAAAAGAGAAAAATTTAAAAGTAAAGCAGCAAATCATCAACGATATTAAAGAAATTGCTGATAAAGACATTACTTCACACAACCAAGCGCAGCAACAAATTAAAAAAATTGAAGCGCTTAGAGATCAATTCTTTAAAGCAGGAAAAGTACCTTTAAAAGTAAATGAAGAAACTTGGCAGGCTTTTAAAGAAAATGTAAGAACGTTTAACAGAAAGAAAAACGCTTATTACAAGAATCTCAAAAAAGAACAATACAAAAATCTAGAGAAAAAGCTTGAACTTGTTGAAATTGCTGAAGACAATAAAGACAACGAAGATTTTAAAGCAACGACACCAATTATGAAGAAAATCCAGTCTAACTGGAAGCAAATTGGTCACGTCCCTAGAAAAGACAGCGATAAGATCTGGAAGCGTTTTAAAAGTGCCTGTAATCATTATTTCGATAGACTTCACGCCGTTAGAAACGAAGAGAACAAAGAAGAAAATGAAGCCTTCGATAAAAAGAAAGAATTATTAGATGCTGCAAAATCTTTAGAACTTCAAGGCAACCCTGAAGAAGATTTAAAATTAATCAAAGCTAAGATCGCTGAGTGGAAAGAAATTGGGCGCGTACCTTTTAACAAGCGTTACATCGAAGGTAAATTCAACAAAGTATTAGATCAGCTATTTAGTCAATTAGACATTGGTAGAAAAGAAGCTGAAATGATGAAGTACGAAAACCGCGTACAAGCCTTAGATGAAGCCGACGATTCTAGACAAATTGAGCGTGAGGAAAGCTTTTTACGTAAGAAAATTTCAGAAACAAAAGCAGAGATCACGCAGTTAGAAAATAACATGCAATTTTTCGCTAATGTAGACGAAAGCAACCCAATGGTGCGCGACGTGCTTAAAAATATAGAACGACATAAAGTTCAATTAGAAACCTGGAAAGCTAAATTGAAAAAAGTAAGATCGCTTTAATCAACTAATCTAGATCAACACATTTTTATGGCATCAGGAATTTTTGCAATATTAGATGATATTGCTGCTTTAATGGACGATGTCGCTACGATGAGTAAAGTAGCGGCAAAAAAAACAGCCGGTATTTTAGGAGACGACTTAGCGGTAAATGCAGAAAAAGCATCGGGTTTTGTTTCTTCAAGAGAAATACCGGTGCTTTGGGCAATAACCAAAGGTTCGCTATTAAATAAACTCATTATTTTACCTATCGCGTTTTTATTAAGCGCGTTTTTACCCATTGCAATTACCATTATTTTATTGCTTGGCGGTTGCTACTTAGGTTTTGAAGGTGCCGAGAAAATATTTCATTATTTTGTGCCTCATCACGGTGATTCTAAAAAAGAAGAACTCAAACAAGTAGAAACCAAAGAAGAGATTCTTGCCTTAGAGAAAGAACGTGTAAAATCTGCAATTTTAACCGATTTTATTTTATCGGTAGAAATTGTGATCATTACGTTAGGTACTGTTGTTGGTGAGCCTATTTTAGAACAAATTATTGTGGTAAGCATCATCGCTATCATTGCTACTATTGGCGTTTATGGTATTGTAGCCTTAATCGTAAGAATGGATGAAGCAGGTTATGCACTTATCGAAAGTAGCGATAAAGAATCTGGACTTAAATTTAATTTAGGTAAGTTTTTAGTAGCTGCACTTCCCAAAGTAATTAAAGGTTTAACTTTTATCGGTACAATCGCGTTGATACTTGTTTCGGGAGGAATTTTTGTACATAATGTTGAATTTATTCATCATTTAATTCCGGAAGCGATTCCTTCTATAATTGCTGAATTTGTTGTGGGGCTCATCTTTGGTTTTGCTGCATTTTTAGTTGTTCAACTATTTCTCAAATTAAAGAAATCTTTCACTAATTAAGGTTTAAAACTTTTCTGAAGTTCTACATCTTTTAAAAGCTGACAGTAATTTAATTTGGTATTTTTTTTGATAAATAATTTTACAAAAAAACAGTAAATATCATGAAAAAGTTAGCATTAGTTGTTTTGAGTTTAGGCTTTTTCTGGTCTTGTTCTTCACAAACTGAAAAAGCAACATCTTCTAAGAATTACGAAGAAATAAAAGGTAAAAGTCCGCAAGGTAATTGGGAAGTTCATAAAGAATTTGATGAACACGGAAACTTGATTAGAAAAGACTCGACCTACTCCTATTCTTGGTCGTCGGTAAACGGTCGTCAAGTGAACCCGCAAGAAATGGATAGCTTAATGGCAAACGCTCGTAAAATGATGCAAGCACATATGCAAAATTTTAATAGTACTGGTTTCGAGAATTCTTTTGATGATTTCTTTGGGGAATCGATGCTAAATATGAATCCTTCGGAAATGAGAAAGAAAATGATGCAACGCATGCAACAAATGCAAGCACAGTTTTTTGGCGACCAAAACTTCTCGGAAGGTTTTGAAGATGTAGAAGAATCTACTTCTGAAAGATCTGCTGAAAATGAAGTTGAAACTGAAAAAACAAGGTTCACAACTTCTTCACAGCAGATTTAATTTTTTCAGAGTTGAATTCTAATTCTAACATAAAAAATATCCTGCAAGGTCTCTTTTCGACCTTGTAGGTATTGATTATAAATTTTGAACATTATAAACCTACAAGGTTATACAAACCTTGCAGGAATGGAGAACATTAAAAAATTGTTTGTTTTTCTTATTATTAATCCTGTTAGGGATTGTAGTGAAAAGCCCGTAAAGCAAAACTTTTTAAAAAATTTGCCTTTTAGAAAGCGACGACAGAAGCTTTTTAAAAGGCTTTATTTTTTTGAGGCTTTTGCTGCGTACTTGTAACGGAAAGCCCGGCTCGAACAGAAAAATAGTGACCAGTTTTAAGTTTACAGTATACAGTTTACAGTTTACAGTTGACAGTTGATGGTTGACGTGTTATAATTCTTTTTGATAGAGCTGGTAGGTAGATAAGGGTAATTCTTTAACGCCAACTTTTTTGAATCCTAAATTTTCGTAATAATGGCAAAGCTTAGGGTTTTTGGTATCTGCATCGAGTCTTAAATAATTACAATCATCTTTTTTAGCCTTCGTCTCGATCTTTTGAAGAATTTTTGCGCCGATTCCTTTACCATTAAACTCTTCTTTGACGACTAGCGAATGTACATATTTAGCTTTTTCTTGTTGTGCTCCCCAATACAATTGATCTTCATTTAAAATTCTCACCATTCCTATTAAATCTTCATTTTTATTGGTGATGAAGAAAAATTCTTTATTCTGAATCCCTTCTTCTACCCAAGCTATTTTTTCTTGTGGCGGATTTTTCCAATACTGCCAATGATCGACGTTCTTCTTACTAATTTTTTCGGCTGCTTCTTTAAATAATACTAAGACGTTAGCTTTATCGCTTATTTGAATTTGTTTAAACTCAAGTTTCATTTTTCTATTTTAAAACAAAGTTCATAAAAAAATCCCTTCCGAATTAACGAAAGGGATTTTGAGGATTAAATGTTGGGAAAATTATTTCCCTTCCATTTTATCTTTTAAAGCTTGAAGATCTGCGTTAGCATCACCTAATGTAGGCTTGTTATCTTCTTGTGCTTTTTTAGCTGCTTGCTTAACGATTTTTGCCTCTTCTTCCTTGTGAATAGACATATGTGAAGCTACAACTCTTTTGAATTCTTTATTGAACTCGATAATTACGAATTCTGCTTCGTCTCCTTTTCCTAATTTAGAACCGTCTTCTTTTTCTAAGTGACGTGTAGGAACGAATGCAGTAATGTCTTCGTTAAATTCGATCGTTGCACCTTTATCTACCATCTCGTCGATAGTTGCTGTGTGCTTCGTACCTACTGCGAATTCAGTTTCGTATTTATCCCAAGGGTTATCTTCTGTTTGTTTGTGACCTAAGCTTAGTTTACGTCCTTCAACATCAAGTTCAAGAACTACAACGTCTAACTTATCTCCTACGTTACAGAATTCTGATGGGTGCTTAATTTTCTTAGTCCAAGAAAGGTCTGAGATGTAAATTAAACCATCGATACCTTCTTCTAATTCTACGAATACACCAAAGTTAGTAAAGTTTCTTACTACTCCTGTGTGACGAGAACCAACTGGGTATTTAGAAGTAATATCTGTCCAAGGGTCTGGAGTTAATTGCTTAATACCAAGAGACATTTTACGCTCTTCTCTATCTAAAGTTAAGATTTGCGCTTCTACCTCATCACCAACATTTACGAAATCTTGAGCTGAACGTAAGTGCGTGCTCCAAGACATTTCTGAAACGTGGATTAATCCTTCTACACCTTCAGCAACTTCGATAAATGCACCGTAATCTGCGATTACAACTACTTTACCTTTTACTTTATCTCCAACTTTTAATTCTTCGTCAAGAGCTTCCCAAGGATGCTTGTTCAACTGCTTAAGACCTAATTGAATTCTTGTCTTAGCCTCATCGAAGTCTAAGATTACCACATTCAATTTCTGATCTAACTCAACGATCTCGTTTGGATGGTTGATTCTAGACCAAGAAAGATCTGTAATGTGAACTAATCCGTCAACTCCACCAAGATCAACAAACACACCGTAAGAAGTGATATTCTTCACAGTACCTTCTAATACTTGACCTTTTTCTAATTGACCGATAATTTCTTTCTTCTGCTCTTCGATATCTGCTTCGATAAGCGCTTTGTGAGAAACAACTACGTTCTTAAATTCGTGGTTGATCTTCACCACTTTAAATTCCATAGTTTTACCAACGTAAGCATCGTAATCTCTAATTGGCTTCACATCGATCTGTGAACCTGGTAAGAAAGCTTCGATACCAAATACGTCTACGATCATACCACCTTTAGTACGACATTTAACGAATCCGTTAACGATTGTTCCTTCTTCGTGAGCCGCGTTAACGCGATCCCAAGCTTTGATTACACGAGCTTTACGGTGAGAAAGTACTAATTGTCCTGTTGCATCTTCACGCACATC
This sequence comes from Mesonia mobilis DSM 19841, assembly GCF_000423405.1. Taxonomy (GTDB): domain Bacteria; phylum Bacteroidota; class Bacteroidia; order Flavobacteriales; family Flavobacteriaceae; genus Mesonia; species Mesonia mobilis. The sequence continues at coordinate 45,992 of NZ_AUHX01000004.1, forward strand.
GATAAGAACTTCTACTTTGTCTCCTACTTTTAAATCTGGGTTGTAACGAAATTCGTTAAGAGAAATAACTCCTTCACTTTTCGCATTGATATCGATAATAGCATCACGATCTGTAATGTTGATTACCGTACCTTCTACTACTTCATCATCTAAAGTGTCTACGAAATTTTCTGCTACTAATTTTTCGAATTCTTCTAGCTTTTCATCGTCGATAGGATCGATTCCTTCTTCGTAATTGTGCCAGTTAAACTCTGCTAAAAACTTTTCAGGATTTTCTTGTTGCTTCTCTACGTTAGGTTGAGAAGAGGTAGCCATACCTGCTACTTCCTGAACTTCTTGATTTTTTGTTTCTTCAGCCATAGTGCTGATTAAAAAATTTGTATTCTATATTCTTCGGAAGATTTAAGCGGCTAAAACATAGAAGTTTTAGTAAAAATTTTATAGATTCCTTTTCTCTTTCCAATAATGCCACGAAAAGGGTTGCAAAAGTACAATTTATTTTTTGATATTCAAACAATTAGAAAGAGATAAAATTTAATTTTCGAAATAAAGCCAATTCAATTTAACTTACAGACTATCAAAATATTAGACTTCAAACTGTCTTTTGCTTAAAAATTAAATGCACTAGAAGTATTAAAATAGTATAAATTAAACCCAAACTTGCAACGCCAGACCATTGGAACCATTGCCAAGCATAAGCTCCAGTAGTTGTCCCCAAAGCTCCGCCTATAAAATACCCCACCATATAAATGGTATTGATTCGATTTCGGGCTTCAGGATTTTTAGAAAAGATGATGTTTTGATTGGTTATATGAAGTGATTGCAAGCCCATATCGATAAAAATAACGCCGATCACCAAACCGATGATCGAATTTCCTGAAAATTCAAAAACACCCCAAGCTAAAACCATCACCAAAGTAGCAATAGTAATGAGTCGATTTTTATTCATTTTATCGCTAAGTTTACCAGCCCAAGTTGCGGCTAAAGCTCCGCCAATTCCTAAAATACCAAACATACCGGCAATCCCGCTTCCATAGTTAAAATTATCTTCCATTAGAAAAACCAAAGTGGTCCAAAACGCACTAAAACCGGCAAACCCCAAACCACCACGCAAAGCAGCCAATCGTACCGAAGGTTCAGCTTTAAAATATTTCCATAAGGATTGCATGAGTTTAGCATAACTTCCTTTAAAATCTGAAGTTAATGAAGGGAGTTTAAATACCAAGACCAACGCATACAAAAGCATGATTCCGCTGGCAATAAAATACATACTTCGCCAACCTAGATATTCACCTACATAACCACTAATCGAGCGACTACCTAAAATACCTATTAATAAACCGCTCATCACAATACCAATTGCACGACCTTTATCTTTAGGATTGGCTAATTGCGCAGCCATTGGCACAAACAATTGTGGCACGACCGAAGAAAAACCAATACAGAAACTAGCGATCGTTAACACCAATAATGAAGGGGAAATTGCAGCTATTAATAAGGAAGAAATGATCGCAATAAAATCGAAAAGAATAAGTTTTTTGCGGTTGAATTTATCTCCTAACGGAATAATAAACAGCAAACCAAACGCATAACCCAACTGCGTAAACAACGGAATATTACTCACGGCCGCTTCTGAAACCTGAAAGCTTTTTGCCATTAAATTTAATAGTGGCTGGTTGTAATAGTTATTAGCGACCACCAAACCGGCGCCAACTGCCATCACGTATAATAAAGAATTGGAGAGTTTTTGCTCTGCCATCTTAAGCGTTTTCGATCGCGTTTTTAGCTAAGGCAAGAATTTTTTCAAATTGCTCGTTTAAACTCATTTCAGAATTATCGATCACCACTGCATCTGGGGCTTGTAATAAAGGTGAGTCTTTACGCGTAGAATCAATGTGGTCTCGAGATTTTACATTTTCTAACACTTCTTCGAAAGTAACTTTCTCTCCTTTTTGTAGTAGCTCATCATACCTGCGTTGCGCACGAGTTTCGGCAGAAGCGGTCATAAATAGTTTTAATTCGGCTTCCGGAAAAACAACGGTACCAATATCGCGGCCATCCATTACGATTCCTTTTTCTTTTCCAAATTTATGTTGTTGCTCGACTTGTTTTTTTCGAACTTCAGGAACGGCAGCTACCTGACTTACATAATTAGAAACTTCTAGGGTTCTAATCTTTTCTTCAACATTTTTACCATTCAAATAAATTTCAGCAAAACCTTTTTCAGCATTAAAATGAAATTGAAGTTGAATATCGGGTAGACTTTCAATTAATTTTTCTTTTAGAAATTCATCTTTAGAAATTAAATCGTGTTGCAAGGCATATAAAGTGACTGCACGATACATCGCGCCGGTATCTACATAAACATAACCTAAAACTTTTGCGAGTTGTTTTGCGATGGTACTTTTACCTGTAGATGAATAACCGTCAATAGCAATGATTATTTTTGATAAATTGCTCAAAATCAAATAATTATTTGGATATTTTTATTTTTATTTTTATTTTTAAGGGAATTAACCCTAAAAACTTATTTATTATGAAAAAAATTATGTTATTATTAATGGGATTTTTAGTGTTCTTTTCTTGCAGCGAAGATAATGCAGATACCTTGCAAAAGCAATCTATTGAAAAGAATCTTGACCTCGAATCTTCAGACCCATCACCATCTAGCGATAGATTTGCTTCTTGTGACTATGTTACCGATATAACTGTTTCAGATTTAGGGGACTTATCAGCAGAAGAAAGTACAATTATAGAGCATTTCAACAGAAATGCATTATTTGATGGATTAAGTAATTATAGTGAAATAATTTACGTTTACAATGATACTAATGGAAAAGAATTTATTGAAGCTATTGCTGATAATGAAGAAAGCGGGTTGACAACCTTAAGAGTTGAAGTACAAAGTCAAGAAGTAGAAAGTCAATCTGCAAGCTCTAGATTTATGATTTCCCTTTCAATGAGTGCCGATACTTGTAGCGGTGTTAATTGCTCAAAATGTTCTTTTACCAAAGACGGTGGCTGTAAATGTGATAAAATAGGAAGTATAAATGGAGGTGCTTCTTATTGTAACCATAGTACAAGTTGCTAACGATAACCTTAAAAATTGATCGAACAGGCTTTTTAGCCTGTTTTTTTTTGGCTGAATTTTTGCGTTACGAAATTTTAAACATACTAACCTATAATCAAAAACGTTATTGCTTTAATAGCTTAGCCTTGCGAAAATATAAAAAAACCAATCAATTATTCCGTTAAACTTTTCCTTATTCTTATGGCAAAAAAACTACTCTCACTCCTATTGTTCTTAGCTGCATGTTCGAGTTTTGCGCAACAAAAAATTACCGGTCTTATAATTAACGAAGAAACGCAAGAACCACTTGCTTTTGTGAATGTAATTTTTAAAGATCAACCCACGCAAGGAACGATTAGCGATATTGACGGGAAATTTTCTTTGGTGACTGAAGAAAATAAAACCACTCTTCAGCTAAGTTATATTGGTTTTGAAACTAAAATTATTGATGTTAATCGAAGTGATTCTCCCATGACGATCACCTTAAAACCTTTAGAAGAGCAATTAGATGAAGTTATTTTAACTAGCGGAAATCCTGCATTATCAATTATTGAAAAAGCTATCGCCAACAGAAGGGAAAACCATCCTGAAAATTTACCTGAATTTTCTCACGACTATTACAACAAAGTTATTTTTGATCTACAAAGCGACGGAAAAAGGGTAGATTCTGCTTTTAATGCAGTTTTTAAAGGCGGACATATTTTAGTGATGGAATCGATCACTAAAAAAGAATTTAAATATCCCAGACTTACCAACGAAACGGTAATTGCCAATAAAGTTTCAGGATTTAAAAACCCGATGTTTACTGCTTTAGCAACGAATATGCAACCCTTTTCTTTTTATGATGAAGTGATCGATTTACTCGATATGCATTTTTTAAACCCGATAAGTGATGGCGCTTTAAACAAATATGATTATGAATTAAAAGAAACCATTATTCAACATCAAGATACCATTCATCTTATATCGTTCAAGCCACAGGAAGGTAAAAATATCGAAGGTCTAAAAGGTTTGCTTTACATAAACACCAAAAATTACGCGATCCAAAATGTAATTGCGAGTCCATTTGAAGAGATGAAAATCGATTTAAAAATTCAGCAACAATATCAATATTTACCAGAAGAGGTTTGGTTTCCTGAACAATTAAACTACTCTTTAAAACTCTCTACCAATGCTGGCGGAAATAACGATTTTATTATTGCTGAAGGTAAAAGTTACATTCGCAATGTTAACCTTCAACCTAACTTAACCAACAAAGATTTTTCTGCTACGGTTTTAAAAATAGATGAGCAAGCTCCTAAAAAAGATAGCTTGTATTGGGAAAATCACAGAATTGTTCCTTTAAACGAGCAAGAAAACATCACTTATCGCGTGGTCGATAGTTTAGGAGAAGAATTTAAATTTGATAAAGCCATTTCTTATATGAATAAACTTCCGCAGGGAAAAATACCTATAGGAAAGTTTGATCTCGACCTTAAGCATCTTTTTGGCTACAACAAACACGAAGGTTATCGTTTAGGTTTAGGAATTTACACGAACGAAAAATTAATTAAAGATGTAGAATTAGGCGGTTATTTTGGCTACGGTTTTAAAGATCACGAATGGAAATACGGTTTTAGCGGAAAATATACCATTTCTAAAGACGACGATATTTTTATAAAAGCGGCTTATCAAGACGATATTCAAGAAATAGGAAGCTATGGATTACCAATTTCTGATGAATTCTTTAATGGCTGGCGCGATTTTATAATCGAAAAAGTAGATCATATTCAAAAATACAGTTTCACTGGAGGTTTTAGGAGCTTCAAATATTTAACTACTGAAATTGAGTTGAATCACGCTAAAATCACTCCGCTTAACAATTATATTTTTGAAGCACCAGATTACAATTTTAGTCCGTTTTACCATACTAGCGCATCCATCAAATTACGCTATGCTTATGGCGAACATTTTGTGCAAACGCCATTTCAAAAAACCAGTTTAGGTACTCATTTCCCTATTCTCACTTTACAATATACGCGAGGTTTTGATGATATACTCGAAGGTGATTTCAGCTATCAAAAAATTGAAGCTAGAATTGAACAAGATGTATTTTTAAAGAACTTAGGAAAAACTTCTTACCGCATTCAAGCCGGTTATGTTGATGAAGTTTTGCCTAGAAATTTATTATTTACCGGTGAAGGAAGTAATGATGAAGATATCCCGATCGTGATCGAAAATACCTTTCAAACCATGTTGCCTTATGAGTTTTTAAGCGACCGTTATGTTGATGTATTTTTGAGTCATAATTTTGGTTCGCTACTTTTTAAAGCCGGAAAATTTAATCCTGAAATTATTGTGCATCACAATTTAGGTTGGGGAGATTTAAATAAAGATTATACGCTTTACAATTTTAAAACGAAAGAAGATATTTACTTGGAAGGAGGTTTAGAATTAGCGCGAATTTTAAAAATAAATTACTTCGATATAGGCTATATTACTTTTGGTGCCGGCGCCTTTTACCGCTACGGAAATTATCAATTAGAAGATTTTGACGACAATATTGCTTTTAAAATGAATATAGGTTTCAGTTTTAATTAATTCAGGTCTAAATTCAATCCAAAAAAGCTAGAGCTTGAAGCCGCGTGATAGCGAGCGTAGGTATAACTTAGACGGAGTTTATTAAACTTCACCGAAAAACCACCACTTAATCCGGCAAAAGAACGCTGATCGAGAATTCTTAATTCTTCGCTACGTCTAAAACTAAAGCCTAAACGAAGGTTAAAACCACCTTCAGGAAAGAGTTCTGCTCCTAAAACCGTATGGCGAAGAAGATTATTAAAGAAACCGGGATCATCGGCAATCACGTTACCTTCAAGATCTGTTTCATCTCTGGCAGAATTACGAAAGGCTAAATTCCATTGTTGCATGTTTTCTAAGGTAATATGCCAACGAATAGGAACACCATCTGCCAATTGGGAAATTCCAAAATCTACTTCTAGCGGTATACGTTCATAAATTTCATTATAAGGTGTAAACTGCGTACCAATATTTCTTACCACTCCAGAAACCACCAAATCCCAATCTTCATAAAAGTAAGTTACTCCAAGATCTAGCGCGCCACCCAAAGAAGTGTATTGCTCCAGTTTAGATGAAATTAATTTTGCATTGGCGCCGATGTAGAAATCTGTCCACGGAATATTATAGGCATAACCCAATGAAAAAGCCACTTCACCACCGCTAAAATCTCCTGTAGGTTCGCCAAATTCGTTATAACCGTTAAAACTTCCGTAGTTTACATAAGTTACGCCGGCATGAACCACTTGCGTATGCCGATCGATTAAATAAGCGTAAGATGCCGTACCATAATTTACATCGCCTAAATAATTTACATAGTTCACAGAAAGGTTATTATCCATTTCCGGATTGATCGTTGAAGGATTATAGATTGCTGAAGTCGGATCGTAATCGTAGATCGTAATGTTTTTACCACCCAAAGCAGCTTGACGCGGACTCGCCACCAGATTTAAAAACTGATAAGTACTTCTCCCTCCTATCTGTGCAAAAGATTGAAGCGAAAGAAAAAATAGAAATATGCAAGTCCAAATTTTCGGCATACCCGCAAAAGTAATTATTTACGCTACTTAAACGGAAATGTTTAGAATTTATTTTTAACGGCTAGATCTAAATAATGCTTTCTTATTAAGATGACGATGAAAATTTTTTTCAATAAAAAGTGCTTTAAAAATAAAACTGAAAATAAAGAATCATCATTTTAAAATTTCATTACTGAAATATTCTCGCTAAAAGAATAAATAAATCAGAATTTATTAATCACAAATTTTTCCTGAACAACTATATTTCAAATGCTTACAATTAATTATTATCTTGCTTTCTTGATTTTTTAACATATAGAACAACAAAAACTTAATCCATGAAAAAAAAGATCTACTTTATTGTACTTGCAATTTTAGTGATTATTAATTTGTTTAATATCCCCGGTTCTGTTGAAGAGGCGAACAATATCGATACAGGAGATACCGCCTGGATGTTGGTTTCTGCCGCTTTAGTTTTATTAATGACGCCCGGTCTTGCCTTCTTCTACGGCGGAATGGTAAATAAAAAGAATATTATCTCGACCATGCTGCAAAGTTTTGTGGCGCTAGGTGTTGTAAGTATTCTTTGGGTAACCGTTGGTTTTAGCTTAGCATTTGGTGATAGTATTGGCGGTATTATTGGAGACCCAACTACTTATTTTAACTTTAACGGAGTTTCATTATCACCCAACCCTAAATTTTCTGAAACGATTCCGTTTTTATTATTTGCTTTATTTCAATTGAAATTTGCAATTATCACTCCCGCATTAATTACCGGAAGTTTCGCTGAGCGCGTTCGATTTAGAAGCTATATTTTATTCATGGTGTTTTTCGTTCTCTTTATTTACACCCCTTTAGCACATATGACCTGGCATCCTGACGGTTTATTAAGAAATTGGGATGTATTAGATTTTGCCGGAGGAACCGTGGTACATATGTCTGCAGGTTTTGCTGCATTAGCAGGAGCTGTTTATTTAGGTAAGCGTCGTAAAAATGTGCACAGTCCATCGCAAGTACCTTATATTATTTTGGGTACTGCTTTACTTTGGTTTGGATGGTTTGGTTTTAATGCCGGTTCTGCTTTAGGAGCAAATTTAGATGCAGTGAGTGCTTTTGCGAATACCAACTTCGCCTCTGCTGCTGCAATGATCGCTTGGATCTTTTTTGATATGTTCAACAAGAAAAAAATGTCGGCTACCGGAGCCTGTATTGGTGCAGTTGTCGGATTAGTCGCCATTACGCCGGCTGCCGGTTTTGTAACGATTGGGCAAAGTATTTTCATTGGATTTATCTCTGCAGTAATTAGTTGGTATGCCGTACAGATTAAAAATAAATCGGGATTAGATGATACGCTAGACGTTTTCCCTTGCCACGGAATTGGTGGAGTTTCAGGGATGATCTTAACCGCTGTTTTCGCAAAAGATGTTGGATTGGTTTATGGAGAAACAACTGTTTTCACCCATCATATGATCGCGCTTATTTGTGTAAGTGTATTTACTTTCTTCGGAAGTTTACTATTATACAAGATCGTAGATTTAATTACTCCTATTCGAGTAATTGAAGAAAAAGAATTAGAAGGTTTAGATTTGTCTCAACACGGTGAAAGTGTTGAATAATTCTACCTCAAATTTTATTCATAAAAAAGCCTTGCTCGATCGAGCAAGGCTTTTTTTGTTTCCAAAAAAATATTTATTCTTCCTCTTCCGGCTCAATAGCAATATCGGGATCTAAATAATCGGGTGTACCGTCATTATTAGTATCGGTAAAAATAATTTCATCTTCTGTGATAATTCCGTCGCCATTTGCGTCGTTTACTTCAATTTCATCAGCAGTTAAAACTCCATCACCGTCATCATCGGTATCTAAATAATTTGGAGATCCATCTCCATCAAAATCATCATCTTCTTCGTATAAATCTTTATCGTTATCTAAATCTTCCATGTAAGAAGGAATGCCATCTTCATCGTGGTCCATCTGAATACCTCTATATAATTGAAATGTAAAAATTAACGGATCATAAGGATTAATACCAGAACCCGTTGGTGCAGAATAATAATACCCTAAACCTGATGGAATAAAAACTGCTCCAATACCATAATCATCATTATAATTATAAGTTCCATCACCATTATCTGTATAACCACTAGCTCCTCTAAATTCAGATAATCCTTCGTGAAAACCAGGAATTACACCACCACTTCCGGTTCCCGGAAAATCAAAACTAACCGGCACTGTAGTTTCATCAAATAAATGAGTAGATAAACTATCTATATTTTCACCTCGATAGGTTAAAATTGCACGATCTGCAAAAGTTGGCTGATATTCATTTTCATTACCTTCTCTTATTTTAAGGTAATATAAATTGTAGGTAAGATCACCATAGTCTACGGTTTTCATCATCAATTCTTCAGAATCCATAATAGAAACTTCGTTTTCATTTTCACCTGCAATCGTATCGAAAACAATTTGTTTAAAAATAGGATTAGAGGTAGTTTCTTCTACTCTATAAAAGTGTGTAGAAAGATAAGTTTCGATCTCATCCATATTTTCAAGATAAACTTCAGAAGGCTCTCTTAATTCAACAGTAATTGTATCGTTGTCTTCATCATCTGAACCACAACTTACAAAAATCACCAAGGCGGTAAGTATTAAAAATTTCCAGTATTTCATCATTGCTTTAATTTTAGCTCGCAAGATACAATTTTCTTATATTTTTGTATAACGAATAAAAAAAGTGTTTTATATGCGAATTGATAAATATTTATGGTGCGTGCGCTATTTTAAAACCCGAAGTATTGCTACCAATGCTTGTAAAAAAGGTCACGTTCGTGTAAATGGAGATATTGTAAAGCCTTCGAGAGATGTTTACCCAACCGACAAAATTGAAGTTCGTAAAAACCAAATTAACTATATTATAGAAGTACTAGATTTACCACCATCTCGTGTAGGGGCGAAATTGGTAAATATTTATTTAACAGATATTACTCCGAAAGAGAATTTAGAAAAATTAGATCTACTTAAATATTCTCAAGATTATTACCGTAAAAAAGGTACAGGAAGGCCTACTAAAAAAGACCGAAGAGAACTAGACGATTGGTTCGATATCGACAACGAAGAAGAACAAACAGAACAAAACAAAGAAGATGGTAACAACTAAGCATACACTCATATTAAATCACGAAGAAATAGAGCGAAAAGTTACTCGCATGGCTTTTCAAATCTATGAAAGCAACGTTAACGAATCTGAAATTATCATTGCCGGAATTGCAAAAAACGGTTACATTTTAGCCGAAAAATTAGCAAACAAACTTAAAGAAATCTCAGGTTTAAATCTTAGCCTTTGTGAGGTTAAAATGGATAAGAAAAATCCGTTAAAAGGTGTTTCTACAAGTTTAACCATTGAAGATTACCAAAACAAATCACTCATTTTAGTTGATGATGTACTTAACTCCGGTTCTACTTTGATCTACGGTGTAAAACATTTCTTAGAAGTACCATTAAAGAAATTTCAAACTGCCGTTTTGGTAGATCGTAGTCATAAAAAATTTCCGGTTAAGGCCGATGTAAAAGGTCTCTCTTTGTCTACTTCGCTTAATGAAACTATAAAAGTGAGCTTCGGAAAAACCAATAAAGCAGTATTAGTCGAGTAATTTACTAATCTCTGCCACTAAATCTTCAACAGTTTTATTATTTGCATCGATTATAACATCGCTTTGCAGGTAATAAAACTGTCTTTCAAATAAATGTTTTCTTACATATTCTTCTAATTTCTCTTTCTCCAAATTAGCAATTAAAGGTCTTTTAGCTCTTTCTTTAAATAAACGCTGCGTTAAATTTTGTGGTGTTACTTTTAAATAAACCAACTTTAATTCTTCATCGTTTTTTAAAAGCTCTAAATTATTTCCGTAGCAAGGCGTTCCTCCTCCTAAAGAAATTATAGCTTTTTTGGTATGAGATAAAATTTCTTCAAGCACTAAAGTTTCCTTTTTTCTGAAGTAAATTTCTCCTTTGTGAGCAAAAATCTCAGAAATTGAAAAATTTTCTTTTTTTTCTATTTCTTTATCTAATTCTATAAAATCCCACTTCAACTTTTCTGCTAATAACTGACTAACAGTACTTTTACCAGAACCCATATAACCACAAACTGCTATTTTCATATTTCAATTTTAATTCAAAAATCAACTTTTTTTAAGAATTATCAAATTTATCTAAAAATAGCCTTGTTAAATTGATAAAACACATTATATTTGCACCCGCATTCGCAAAAAGAATGTTGGAGAGATCTGGTAGCTCAGTTGGTAGAGCATCTCCCTTTTAAGGAGAGGGTCCTGGGTTCGAGCCCCAGCCAGATCACTTTTATTTTTTATAATTTTTAGTTGAAAAATTATAGTTCTTTTTAATAACGATCTGGTAGCTCAGTTGGTAGAGCATCTCCCTTTTAAGGAGAGGGTCCTGGGTTCGAGCCCCAGCCAGATCACTTCTTCTTATTCTATAAGATTTCCCTATTTTATTGAGCCCAGGTGCTGGAATTGGTAGACAGGCATGGTTGAGGGCCATGTGTCCATTAGGGCGTATGGGTTCGACTCCCATCCTGGGCACATTTATTTTCACTTACTACATTTTATTTTTCAGTTATATTTAAAAAACCTTTTCAGAGCTTATTTTTCTAATTAATGGTTCTAGTTATAAAAAAGGAATCATTTCGATGCCGCATTCGCCAAATTTCAATGTAGATGAAAATTGCATTAAAACTGGAGTTCAATATTTCTCCTCTTTAATTGCTGAAAAATTGAGGTAAATTTCAGTTTAAATTCAACAACAAAAATCTTTGTTTAACTATTTAACTTAATTTTTAAACAAAAATAATTTCTTTGTAGTAGGTTTGATTTTACAATAACTGAAAATGGCCTACATAAAGAAACAATTTAGTATAAAAGATCTTGAAGTTCTTAGCGGTATTAAAGCGCATACCTTAAGAATGTGGGAAAAACGTTATAGCATTTTAACGCCCCAACGTACCGACACCAATATTCGAACGTACGGCTTAGACGATCTTCAAAAACTACTAAATATTTCTTTTTTAAATGAAAATGGCTATAAGATCTCGCGTATTTCTAAACTTAAAGATGAAGAAATTAATGAGCTTGTAAAGAGTATTTCTTCAACTAATCACAGTAATGATCGCGCTATCAAATCGTTTACGCTGTCGATGTACAATTTTGATCAAAACTTGTTTTTCGACACTTATAATAGCCTTCTAAAAACGAAAACGTTTCGCGAGATCTTTCATCAAGTATTTATTCCTTTGTTAGAAAGCATCGGGCTTTTATGGCAGACCAACTCTATTCATCCCGTGCACGAGCATTTTATTTCAAATTTAATTAAGCAGAAGTTATTATTAAATATTGAAAATCTTCAGCAGCAAAAACCGCAAAAAACACATCTTAATTTTGTGCTTTTCTTGCCAGAAAATGAAGTGCACGATCTAGGCATTTTGTACACCAATTACGAGATTTTATTGCACGGTTATCAAGCTATTTATTTAGGACAAAGTTTACCGATGGAAGATCTAAAATTTCTGAATAAAGTTTACGATAATATTCGATTTATCAGCTATTTTACTGTAAAACCGGTAAACGAAGCTAAGTATTTAGAACAATTTAATAACGAAATACTTTCTACTATCGATGCTGAATTATGGGTGTTAGGCAAAAAATCTGAAGCGATTACAGAAACCCCTTCAGATAGAATAAAACCCCTAAAATCTTTAGAAGAATTAGTAAGAAAATTATAAATGAAAAAAATCATCATCATCGGCTCCGGCTTCTCCTCACTGGCTTCCTCTTGCTACTTGGCAAAACAAGGCTACGAAGTAGAGATTTTCGAAAAAAACGACACCATTGGCGGGAGAGCACGGCAATACAAAAAAGAAGGATTCACTTTCGATATTGGACCAACTTGGTATTGGATGCCCGATGTTTTTGAACGTTTTTTTGCTGACTTCAATAAACAGCCTTCCGATTATTACCAACTTTTAAAACTGAGTCCTGCGTACAAAGTTTTCTTCGGAAAAGAAGATGAAATTACCATTGGCGACACTTTAGAAAAAATTTATTCAGAATTTGATCGTATCGAACCCGGTAGTTCAAAAAAGTTGAAAAAATTTATCGATCAAGCCAAAGAAAATTACGATATCGCCATAAAAGATTTAGTCTATCGCCCGGGCGAATCACCGTTAGAACTGGTAACTGTAGAAACCGCTAAAAAATTAGGAAAATTTTTTAGCACTATTGCTAGAGAGGTTCGTAAAGAATTTAAAAATAAAAAGTTAGTTCAGGTATTAGAATTTCCGGTTCTATTTTTAGGAGCAAAACCTAGTGACACTCCGGCATTTTATAATTTTATGAACTTTGCCGATTTTGGTTTAGGTACGTGGCATCCGCAAGGCGGGATGTATCAAGTGATCTTGGGTATTCAGCGTTTGGCAGAATCGTTAGGAGTAAAACTTAACACGCAACAAAACGTCGAAAAGATTTTAGTTGAAAATAATAAAGCCTGCAGAATTATCGCTAACGGAAAAAAACACGATGCCGACATTGTGTTAAGTGGTGCCGATTATCATCATTCAGAAACTTTATTAGATCAGAAATACAGACAGTATTCAGAAAAATTCTGGGAAAAGAAAACCTTTGCGCCTTCTTCCCTTTTATTTTATGTAGGTTTCGATAAAAAATTAGAAAATGTAGAACACCACACCTTATTTTTTGATGTCGATTTTGAAAAACACGCCCACGCGATCTATGATGTAAATGAATGGCCAGAAGATCCTTTATTCTACGCGAGTTTCCCTTCTAAAACCGATAAAAATTCGGCTCCTGTTGGTAAAGAAGCCGGTATATTTTTAATTCCGCTAGCTCCGGGAATAAAAGATGAACAAGCGTTAAGAGAACGTTATTTTGATAAAATAATCGATCGATTTGAAAAAATAACTCAGCAAAACATTAAAAAAAATATTATATTCAAAAAAAGCTTCTGTGTTAACGATTTTATTGAAGAATATAACTCTTACAAAGGAAATGCTTATGGCTTAGCCAACACCCTTTTACAAACGGCTTTTTTAAGACCAAAATTAAAAAGCAAAAAAGTAAAAGGTCTGTATTTTACAGGACAGCTAACCGTACCGGGACCGGGCGTTCCTCCTGCTTTAATCTCAGGAAAATTAGTTTCGGACCTTATTAAAAAATACGAATAACCCTATGAAATCTATTTTTGATTCCGTTTCGAGGCAATGCAGCCAAACCGTTACGAACTCTTACAGTACTTCATTTTCTGTAGCTACTAAATTATTAGCACCGTCTATTCGTCAAGACGTGTATAATATTTACGGTTTTGTACGTTTTGCCGATGAGATTGTAGATACTTTTCACGACTACGATAAAGAAAAACTTTTCAATGATTTTGAAGTTGAAATGTATAAAGCTATTGCAGATAAAATTAGTCTAAATCCAATTTTAAACGCTTTTCAAGAAACGGTGCACAAATACAATATTCCTGCAGAATTGTATGAAGCTTTTATGAACAGTATGCGAATGGATTTACATAAATCTACTTACCTCACAACAGAAGAATATGAAAAATATATCTACGGAAGCGCCGACGTTGTTGGCCTTATGTGTTTGAAAGTTTTTGTAAAAGGCGATCAACAAAAATATGACGAATTAAAAAATGACGCGATGAAATTGGGTTCTGCTTTCCAAAAAGTGAACTTTTTAAGAGACTTAAAAGCAGATTTTGAAGATCTAAGCAGAAGTTATTTCCCCAACACCAACCTAGAACAATTAGACGAAACTTCTAAACAAAAAATAATTCAAGAAATTGAAGAAGACTTCGCTCAAGCTTTGCGTGGAATTGTGAAACTTCCTGTAGAAGCAAAACTTGGAGTTTATACTGCTTATGTGTATTTTTCTAAATTATTAAAAAAACTTAAAGCCGTACCTTCTTTAGAAATTAGAAAAAGAAGAGTTCGCGTTCCTAACTATCAAAAAGCAGGACTTTTAGCACAGTGTTACGTGTCTTGCCGATTAAACTTAATATAAAAATTATGACTATTATATTTTCACTTTTTGTTGTTGCTTGCATCATCGCTATGGCAAGATTCACTTTTTCAACTCCAAAAGTTAAAGCTGAACGAGTTCGAGTGCAAAAAAGAAAACACCCCAAATTATAAACGTACACTATGCAAACTGTATATTGGATACTTATTTTCTTAGGAACCTTCTTCTTTATGGAATTTATGGCGTGGTTTACGCATAAATACATTATGCACGGTTTTTTATGGTCTTTACACAAAGATCATCATCATAAAGATCACGGCAGTTGGTGGGAGCGTAACGACTTATTTTTTGTGTTTTATGCATTGGTAAGTATTGGTTGCTTTTTACTTTGGCGTTACGAAGATGTTTGGTTTACCTTACCCATTGGTTTAGGCATTCTTGCTTACGGTATTGCTTATTTTACCGTGCACGATATTTTTATACATCAGCGTTTTAAAATGTTTAGAAATGCCAATAACTGGTATGCTCGCGGTATTAGACGTGCGCACAAAATGCATCATAAACATTTAGGTAAAGACCACGGTGAAAACTTTGGGATGCTAATCGTACCTTTTAAATATTTCAAGAAGTAGTTTGTTTTGAATGATTTCTAATCAATTTAATTATATCATTATTGGCAGTGGTTTAGCCGGTTTACAATTGGCTTTATCGCTTTCTAGAGATGAATATTTTCAGAATAAAAAAATTGCACTTCTCGATTTATCTTCAAAAACCAAAAACGACAAAACTTGGTGTTTTTGGGAGCAAGGCGAAGGAAAATGGGAATCTATTATTCATAAATCTTGGTCGGCTGGAGAAGTAATTACCTCGAGTAAACAAATCGATTTTCAGCTTGAACCTTATCGTTACAAAATGATCAGGTCAATCGATTTCTATAATTATGTTTTAGCGGAATTAAAGAAAATTTCTACTGTTGAATTTATTCACGAAGAAGTAATTGCTGCGGAAGAAAAAGAAAACACTGTTAAGGTTTCTACTCCATCTCAAACTTATCAAGCTTCCCATGTTTTTGATAGTCGTATTCCCGAAGAATATTTCAGTAATCAAAAAGACTATATCAATATTTTTCAGCATTTTAAAGGTTGGATGATCGAAACTGAAGAACCCGTTTTTTCTACCGATAAATTCACGATGATGGATTATCGTTTAAAATGGAAATATTCAACAAGTTTTACTTATGTCTTACCTATCTCTCCTTCCAAAGCTTTTGTTGAATACACATTTTTCACTCCATTTACTACCGATGAAAATGTCTATGATAAACAACTGAAAAGGTATATCGAAAAATATCTTCAGCTAAACCACTATAAAATTACGGAAACCGAAAAAGGAATTATCCCGATGACCAATTTTCCGTTTCATAAATATCACTCCAACCGAATCACCAAAATAGGAACCGCCGGAGGTTGGGTAAAAGCTTCTACAGGATATTCATTTAAACACACCGAAAAAAAAATTGAAAAGCTATTAAAGAATATCAAAGAAGATAAAGTTTTTCATCATAATTTATATAATGCGAAATTTCAATATTTCGACAAGATATTTTTAAAAGTATTAGAAGAAGAAAATGCAAAGGGCGAATGGATTTTCGAGAATTTTTACGCAAAAAATTCTATTCAGCACGTATTTCAATATTTAGATGAAGAAACCACGATGGCTCAAGATCTAAAAATTATGGGCAGTCTATTTTCTTCAGCTTTTATCAAAGCATTTTTTAAATCGCTATAAAATTTCACTTATTCAGCAATTAAATGATCTAAAACGCTTGTAAAACGGTCGCTGTTCCAATTGGCCGTTCCTGTTTTATCAAATACGATTTTTCCGTTTTTAGCGATCACATAAGTTGTAGGTAACGAATTAGAAGATAGGTTTTCTGGTTTTTTACCGGTAGAAAAATATACCGGAAAAGTATACTCGTATTTTTTCATAAAGCTTCTTACTTTTTCGGGATCATCATTCGTCACAAAATAAAAATCGACTTGATCTTGGTATTTTTGATAAAGCCTTTCTAGATCTGGCATTTCTGCGATACACGGCGGACACCAAGTTGCCCAATAATTCATAAAAATCACCTTGTTTTTAGAACTCTCAAGATTTTTTCGACGACCGTAAGGATCTTCTAAAGGCCAATAATAGGAAGTTAATTCTTTCTGATTATTCTCTTCAATTTTTGCAGGGGTTGAAGCTAACAATCGATTTACAAAAATCTGAATTTCTGTCCTGGTCTGGGGAATGGTAAGCAAAATAATTACCAAAATAATTAAAATATTGCTCCAATGTTTTCGTACAAACTTCATCTATACAAAGTAATAAAACTTAGGTAAATTTTAAGTCTTAATTATTTATTAAGTCTGATGTTATTTTAACCATAAACCAAAAAATTTTAGTAATATAAAGTTGAAAAAATTAAACTATGAAATATTATCAACTCAACAACGGAAACAAAATACCCGCTATTGGCTTTGGTACTTATAAAGCTCAAGAAGATGAAGGTATTGCTGCGGTAAAAAAAGCCATTGAAACCGGTTATCGTTTAATCGACACGGCAGCAAAATATGAAAATGAAGAAGCTGTCGGTAAGGCCATTAAGCAAAGTGGCATCGCTCGAGAAGAACTGATGATCACTACTAAGCTTTGGCGAGAAAATTTAGGTTATGAAAGTACTAAGAAAGCTTTTGAAACATCTTTAGCAAAGCTTGATCTCGATTATATCGATTTATACTTAATCCACTGGCCGGCAAACGCTAAAAACTATGAAAATTGGCAAAAAGCAAACAACGATAGCTGGCGTGCAATGGAAGAGTTAGTAAAAGAAGGAAAGATCAAAAATATTGGTGTTAGCAATTTTTGGCCAGAACATTTAGAACCTTTGCTTGAAGCTGCAGAAATTAAACCAGTGATTAATCAAATTGAATTTCATCCCGGATACTGGCAACCTGAATTAACTCGCTATTGTAAAGAAAAAAACATTTTAATTGAAGCTTGGTCTCCTTTAGCTCGAGGAAAGGTTTTTGAAAGTGAAGAAATAAAAGCCATTGCGAAGAAATACAACAAATCTGTAGCGCAAATTTGCTTACGCTGGATTTTAGAACACAACGCATTAGTAATCCCAAAATCTTCAACACCAGAACGCATCGAACATAATTTTGACATTTTTGATTTTCAATTAAATGCTGAAGACATCAAAACAATCGATAACTTACCGCAAATGGGCTTTAGTGGTGAGTTACCTAACCATTGGCCGGATCGTGTTTAACTTCAGTTTAAATCATAAAAAAACTCATTGATATTATTTACCAATGAGTTTTTTCAGTTTAAATTGCTATTTTATTTCTTTCAGTAATTTGGCGTTGGCGTCGTAGATCACCTCAATTTCATCAAACCATTTTTCTAACTCTAACAAATAAATAACATTTCCGTTTTCTTCACGAAGTTCACAATCGTCAATACTGTAATCGCTATACTTCTTTTTAACTGCAGTTGTTATAACGTTAGGTAATTCATTGGGTTGTAATTCTTTTTCTAGTTTTACTTGCTTCCCATCAGATGTGTACCAAACTTCATAATCCATTCGATCAATTTCAAATTCTACTTGGTAATGATCCATTTCTTTTTCCCATTCAATATCGGTTGCGTTTTTATATGCTTTGTTGAAATGGGATTGAATCGCAGTTGGTACTTCAGAAGAACTTATGTCTTGAGCATTCATAGTAAAACCAACCATTAATAAAACGATAAAACTTTTTAAAATTTTCATAGTATAATATTTTTTAATTCGTTTCAAAAGAAAAACACAAATCTGAAATAAATTGGGAATAATTTTATCGGTTTACTTTTCCCATTTCTTTCCAGTTTTGAAAGTATCTTTGTATGAAATTTAATTTCTATGAAAGTTTTAATTATAGAAGATGAAGAAGAAATGCTTCAGAATATGAAGCAAACCTTAGAAAAAGAAGACTATTTAGTAGAAACTGCTACCGATTATGATTCGGCATTTCTAAAAATTGGTGTCTACGAATATGATTGCATTTTGTTAGATATTTCACTTCCCGGTAAAAACGGATTAGAAATTTTAAAGGAGCTTAAAAAGAGAAGGATTTCAGATGGTGTAATTATCGTTTCTGCCAAAAACTCTTTAGATGATAAATTGGAAGGGCTTCATTTAGGTGCCGACGACTATCTGCCAAAACCTTTTCATATGGCTGAACTAAATGCACGAATCAAAGCTGTTTTTAGAAGAAGAAATTTGAAAGGCAATACCTTTATACAAATTGAAAACCTAAAGATAAATATAGAAGACAGAATAGCTTTTATTGAGGGAGAAGAATTATTGTTGAATAGAAAAGAATTTGATATTCTTTTTTACCTTACTTCTAACAGAAACCGCTTGGTGAATAAAACTGCTTTAGCTGAACACGTTTGGGGCGATCATATTGATCAAACCGATAGTTTTGATTTTATTTATTCTCAAATTAAAAACCTGAGAAAAAAATTAAAAGATCATCAAGCGCAAATAGAGGTAAAAGCTATTTATGGGATTGGCTATAAGTTAGTAAGTTTATGAAACTACTGAATTATACCACCAAATATTTTGCGGCGATTTTATTATTCGCCCTTTTAATATTTACCGTGATTTTCTATTTTCAGATGCTGGACGAAATTTACGATAGCTTAGACGATGGGCTTGAAAATCAAAAAATTCTTGTCATTAATAAAGCCAAAAAAGAACCATCTATTCTTCATAAAACTAGTTTTGAAGATGGATATTACACTATTCATCCAACCTCCTACTCACAAATTAAAGAAGTAAAAGATTCTTATCGAGATACGTTAATGTATATGCTGAATGAGAAAGACTACGAACCCGTTAGACTTCTAGAAACAGCATTTAGACAAGATGGCAAATATTATAAATTAAAAGTAATCACCTCAATGGTAGAAGAAGATGATTTGATTGAGGATCTTTTTTACTCTATTTTATGGCTTTACATTGGATTAGTTGTCGGTATATTATTGTTAAACAATTGGGTTCTAAGGCGTTTATGGCAACCATTTTATTCAGTTTTAACTAAACTAAAAAACTTTAATATTGAAAAAGAACAAGGCATTGATTTCGAAAATACCAACATTGAAGAATTTCAACTACTCAACCATCAAATAAAAAAATTATTACAAAAATCTATAGATAGTTATAAGGCTCAAAAGCAATTTATAGAAAATGCTTCTCATGAATTGCAAACTCCGCTCGCCATTAGCCTGAATAAATTAGAATTACTTGCAGAAAAAGAGGAACTTTCACCAAAAAATATAGAATTATTAGCTTCAGTCTTAGAAAATCTGGAGCGAATGACGCGTTTAAACCAAGCCTTACTTTTACTCTCTAAAATCGATAATAAACAATTTGTAGAAGAAGAAAATTTAAATATTACTGAAACTATACATCAAATTGTAAATGATTTTTTAGACTTTGCAAAACATAGAAATATTGAAATTAGTATAGTCGGAAAAAACCTTATTCAAAAACACATTAATAAAGATTTGGCTATTATTTTGTTTACCAATCTTATCAAAAATGCGATAGTTCACGCTACTTTAAATTCAATTGTAAAAATTTCTATTGAAGGCGAAAAAATAAATATCGAAAATATAGCTGAAACTGGTAAATTAGACGAGCAACAATTATTTTCCAGATTTTATAAAGTTAATACCCGTAAAAACTCAACAGGGTTAGGTTTAGCCATCGCCAAAGCAATTGCTGAAAAATATGACTTGAAGCTTACCTACGCATATCAAAACAAACACATATTTACAGTGTCGTTTTAAAACAATTTTTAAAGTCCTACAAATTACTTTTCCAAATTGTTTCCAGATTCGTTTCGCAATTTAGCATCAGATTTAAAAACAGAAACGATGAAATTATTCTATTGCTTAAGCATATTCTTACTTCTAGTATCCTGTAAAGAAGAAGATGATCACGCTTTTACTACAGTACCTTCTATTGTTGCAAGCACTTTTCAATCTAACTTTCAAAGCACAAAAGCCTTAGAATGGGAAATGAAAAATGAAAACTTTGAAGCAGAGTTTGAACTGGCTTCTATAGAACACACTGCTGTCTTCAATAAAAAAGGAGAACTTTTAAAGTATAAAAAAGAGTGTTCGTATTGCCAACTTCCAAAAAAAATACAAAAAAAACTAAGTGATAATTTTGAATTACATCAGCTAGATAAAATAGAACAAATACACATCAATAAAAAAACTTACTACCAATTAGAAATAGAACAGAGCTTTACAGAAGTAAAAAAGCTTTTTGACGAAAACGGAAATCTAATAAATAATATCCCAGTTTGGGATTAAAAAACAACAGCTATGAAAACTGAATTAAAAATTATTCTAGGACTTTTTTTACTTATCGGATTAACGGTATTTGCATTTAACAGTAAAACGTGGGAGCAACCTAAGAAAAATTATGAATATACCATTGTTAATCGTTGGGAACTTCCAGAAATTTTAGAAGAAGTTTCCGGTATATCTTGGATAGGAAACAATAAAATTGCCTGCATTCAAGATGAAGACGGGACGATTTTTATTTACAACCTGAAAACCTCTCAACTAGAAAATAAAATAGATTTTGCAAATAAAGGCGACTATGAAGATATTGTTGTTTTTGAAAATGACGCTTATGTATTAAGAAGTGATGGAATTTTATTTAGAGTAGAAAATTATCTTACTTCTCCCACTGTAACAGAATACGCCACATTTAACGACGATTCACGAAATGTAGAAGGCCTAACCTTAGATAAGGATTATAATCGGTTATTACTTGCGGTAAAAGATGAAAAACACAAAGAAAAAGCCTTTAAAGGAATCTATGCTTTTGACCTAGTCACAAAAAAATTTCAATTTTTACCGAAATATAAAATTGATTTGAAAGATGAAATATTTAAAAACTTAGCGGTAAAGAAAACTCATAAACTGATGAGACCTTCTGCACTCACCTTTACCAATAATGCAGAAGAAATTTATTACTTAGACGGGGCTCAACCTAAGTTTTTAATTTCAGATAAAGAAGGAAACCTTAGAAAGCTTTATCAATTAAATGAAAACGAGTTTTATCAGCCTGAAGGAATTACCATAAGTCCTGACAATAGAATTTTTATTTCCAACGAAGGTAAAAAAGGAAAACCTAACATTCTAGAAGTTGAATTTCATTAAAACTTAATTTTTAACTATAAACAAAAAACTCCTGCTTTTCAGCAGGAGTTTTTATTTATCTAAAAAGAATAGCTTATGCGTTTAACTTTTTAATTAAGTTAAGTGCAGAACCTTCTTTGTACCATTCAATTTGGTTAGAGTTGTACGTGTGATTTGTTTTGATCACATCTTTTGTACCATCTGCGTGAACTACTTCAACAGTAAGTTGTTTTCCTTCAGCAAAATCTTCAAGATCGATAAAGTTGAACGTATCGTCTTCTTGGATTAGATCGTAATCGCTTTCATTTGCAAAAGTTAAACCTAACATTCCTTGTTTTTTCAAGTTCGTTTCGTGAATACGAGCAAAAGATTTTACGATCACCACCTTAACACCTAAATGTCTTGGCTCCATCGCTGCGTGCTCACGAGAAGATCCTTCACCGTAGTTATGATCTCCTACAACTACTGTTGGGATTCCTTTTTCTTTATACTCTCGTTGTGTATCTGGCACACCACCGTATTCTCCTGTTAACTGACTTTTTACAAAGTTTGTTTTCATATTGAAAGCGTTTACCGCTCCAATTAAACAGTTGTTAGAGATATTATCTAAGTGACCTCTGTAACGTAACCATGGTCCGGCCATAGAAATATGGTCGGTCGTACATTTACCGTGAGCTTTAATTAATAATTTAGCTCCTAATAAATTTTCACCATCCCAAGGCTCAAAAGGTGTAAGTAACTCTAAACGTTCACTGTCTTCTGCTACTTTTACTTCTACACTACTACCATCTTCCATAGGAGCTACATAACCTGCATCTTCTACTTCGAAACCGTTAGTTGGTAATTCGATACCTTGTGGCTCGTCTAACATTACTTCTTCACCATCTTCGTTCATTAACTTATCACGAGTAGGATCGAAATCTAAACGACCAGAAATTGCGATTGCTGCAACCATTTCTGGAGAACCTACAAATGCGTGTGTATTTGGGTTACCATCTGCACGTTTAGAAAAGTTACGGTTAAATGAGTGTACAATTGTATTTTTCTCTTCATCTTTACGGTCGCTACGATCCCATTGACCAATACAAGGACCACAAGCGTTTGTAAATACAGTTGCGTCAAGATCTTCAAAAATCTGTAATAAACCGTCACGCTCTGCAGTAAATCGAATTTGCTCAGAACCCGGGTTAATACCGAAATCTGATTTTGGTTTTAATTTTTTGTCTAATGCTTGTTGCGCAATAGAAGCTGCTCTTGTTAAATCTTCGTAAGAAGAGTTCGTACAAGAACCAATTAGACCCCAATCTACTTTAATTGGCCAATCGTTTTCTTTTGCTTTTTCTTGCATTTCTGAAATTGGCGTCGCTAAATCTGGAGTAAACGGTCCGTTTAAGTGCGGACGTAATTCTGAAAGGTTAATTTCAATTACCTCATCAAAATATTGCTCTGGGTTAGCGTAAACCTCATCGTCTCCTGTTAAGTGCTCACGTACTTCGTTAGCAGCGTCTGCCACATCGTTACGATCTGTTGCTCTTAAGAAACGCTCCATAGAATCATCGTAACCAAAAGTAGAAGTGGTTGCTCCAACTTCTGCTCCCATATTACAAATGGTTCCTTTACCGGTACAAGACATCGATCTTGCGCCTTCGCCAAAATATTCTATAATTGCTCCGGTACCACCTTTTACAGTTAAAATACCAGCTACTTTTAAGATCACATCTTTTGCAGCCGTCCAACCATTAAGTTTTCCGGTTAATTTTACACCTATTAATTTAGGGAATTTAAGCTCCCAAGGCATTCCTGCCATTACATCTACAGCATCTGCACCACCAACACCTACTGCAACCATACCTAAACCACCGGCGTTTACCGTGTGAGAATCGGTACCAATCATCATTCCTCCTGGGAAAGCATAGTTTTCTAAAACTACTTGGTGAATAATACCAGCTCCCGGTTTCCAGAAACCAATACCATATTTGTTAGAAACAGAACCTAAGAAATCGAAAACCTCGTTACTGGTTTCGTTAGCTCTTTTTAAATCTTTTGCAGCTCCTTGTTTTGCTTGAATTAAGTGATCACAGTGAACCGTTGTAGGTACTTCTACTTTTGGTTTACCGGCTTGCATAAATTGAAGTAATGCCATCTGTGCGGTAGCATCTTGACAAGCAATTCTGTCTGGAGAGAAATTCACGTAGTCTGCGCCACGCTCGTAAGCTTTTTCTGCTTCAACATCCCAAAGGTGAGAATAAAGGATTTTTTCTGAAAGGGTTAAAGGTTTACCAACAACTTCACGTGCTTTTTCTACACGCTCTGCCATTTGAGCATAAACCTTTTTGATCATATCAATATCGTATGCCATAGGTCTTATTAATTTTTTGAACGTCTGCGAAAATACAGATTTTTAATGAATTTTGAAAATAATCACGTTTTAGGAATAAACACCTAAAAAAAACCAGTGAAATTGTAAATTCATTAATTATATTCAGAAAAAATAAGATTACAGCGAATTACATTAACATATTGATAATTTAAACAATTTAAATTATCATATTCATAAAACGTAATAGTTCATAAAATTCGTAATTAAACAAATCATCTATAACGTTATAGAAAAATAATATAATTTGATTTGAGTCTAAATAAAATTACAGAAGTTCTGCTATAATTTTCTCTTCGGTTAAGCCTTCTGCTTCAGCTTTGTAGTTTTTAATCATACGGTGGCGCAAAATACCTTCTGCTACTGCTTGAACATCTTCAATATCGGGAGAAAATTTACCCTTTGTAGCTGCGTTCGCTTTTGCTGCCAAAATTAAGTTTTGAGAAGCTCTTGGCCCTGCTCCCCAATCGACAAATTCTTTTACGATATTTGGCGCGTATTCACCATTAGGACGGGTTTTCGCTACCAACTTCACTGCATATTCAATCACATTATCTGCTACCGGGATTTTTCTAATAAGTTGTTGAAAGTTCACGATTTCTTCCGCAGTAAATAAAGGATTTATGGTCACATTTTTATCGGCCGTTGTACTTTTTACCACATCTATTTCCTCTTGAAACGTAGGATACTGTAAAAAGATAGAGAACATAAAACGGTCTAATTGTGCTTCTGGTAACGGATATGTACCTTCTTGCTCAATTGGGTTTTGTGTTGCCAAAACAAAATAAGGTTTCGCCAATTGATAATTGGTACCGGCAACCGTAACCGATTTTTCTTGCATTGCCTCTAATAAAGCAGCTTGCGTTTTTGGTGGCGTACGGTTAATCTCATCGGCTAAAATGATGTTAGAAAAAACAGGACCTTTAATAAATTTAAAGTTTCTGCTTTCATCTAAAATTTCTGAACCTAAAATATCACTCGGCATTAAATCTGGCGTAAATTGTATACGCTTAAAATCTAAGCCTAAAGCTTGCGAAATGGTATTTACCATTAATGTCTTTGCTAAACCGGGAACTCCTATTAGTAACGCGTGACCACCGGCAAAAATTGATAGTAAAATCTCGTTTACTACTTTTTCTTGACCAATAATTTTCTTTGAAATTTCGGTTTTTAGGTCGGCGTATTTATTTACAAATTGTTCTACCGCTTTAACGTCTGACATACAATTGTTTTGTTTAGTTTTTTAACCAGTTACTGTTAAACTCACAGTTTTTATAATCTCCGTTGATCTTAATGTAAGTCTCTTTAATTTTTTCGTTTTGCCACTTCTCTATCGCTTCAAACTGCTTTTCACGTAAAGCTAATTCTTTAATTTTTGTATAATCTTTAGAATAATCTGCGATATGCTCTGGGTAACGTTGCGTTAAAGTAATAATTTTAAAGAACTTTTGACCGGTTCTGTTTTGATCCATTAAAACTAGGGAAACTTCATCTTCTTCAAGATTGTTCACTTTCTCATAAATTAAAGGATCTACATCGGTTAATTCAAAACGAGTATCGCCAGATTTCGGATTAATTAATTGACCACCGTCACCACGTGTTTCTTTTTCATCTGAATATTTACGAGCAGCAGCATCGAAAGTAATTTCTCCGCTTACAATTTCTTCACGAATACCTTCAATTTTTTCTTTTGCCTCTTGAACTGTTTTTTCAGTTACTTTAGGAATTATGATAATATGACGAATATCTAATTTTTGTCCGCGTACTTTATCTAGCTGAATAATATGGTAACCAAATTCAGACTTAAAAGGTTTACTTACTTCACCGGCACGTAAACTAAAGGCTACTTGTTTAAAATCTTTATCAAGTGGGTCTTCTCTAGTGATCGTCATTTGCCCACCGCGAGAACTGGTAGCGTCTTCAGAATAAAGAACCGCTTTGGTTGCAAAACTAGCTCCGTCTAAAATATCTGCTCGCATTTCATTTAAACGCTCTACTACTTTGTCTTCTTCTTCTTTAGGAACTTCCGGCTTAATAACTAATTGAGCGATTTCTACTTCGTCTCCAAATTTAGGACGCTCATCTTCAGGAATTCTATTGAAAAATTCTCTCACTTCTTCCGGAGTAATTTCTACTTCTTCAATAATTTTATCCTGCATCACGCTGGCTAATCTTCTTTCTTTATTGATCTTGAATAACTCATCACGTAAGCCTTGCTCATCTTCTTTTCTGTAGAAATCAAGTAACTTTTCCATACTTCCTATCTGGCTTACCATTCTAGAAACTTGTTGGTCTGTCATGTTACTAATTTCTGCATCGCTCACCACAATGGTAGAATCTTGCATAGCATGATGCGCATAAAGTTTATTTTCCATTAAACGACCGGCTAACTGGCAATTGGTAATTTCTGAAGCAGAAACACCTTGAGTTTCGGCGTCTTCACGCATTTTGGTAATATCACTATCTAAAATTAGATAATCGCCAATTACTGCGGCAATACCATCTGCTTTTCTTCTTGAAAAAGGCTTTACAGAATCTATTTTCTTAACGCTAACACGTGAGATATTATCTTTATCGGTAATGGTTAAGGTTGAATCTTGCTCTGTAGTTTGGGCATTTGCCTGAACAAACGTTACCAATGTAAATGCGAGTAAGTATAATTTAGTTGTAAATTTCAAATTTATTGTTTTTAAGTGCATCTTTAGTAATCTCTTTTTCAAAATCTTTCGACAATTTTATTTTCTTTCTATTGAGAAGTATTTGTTTTATGGTTGGCTTTGCATATTCGAACGGAGCATTTTCATTTCTTAGCAACACTTCTTCAATTTTAATCAAATATACGCCTAAAGAATCTGCTTGTTGCAAAAACTTATCTTCTTTTAAAATATCTTTGCTCTCTTCATCTTTAAGAATAGGTAACTGACGGAAAAAATCTCTACCGCTTACCCAAACCGAATCGTTTAACGAATAGGCTTTAAATTTTAAAGTCTCTTTGTCTAATTGTATTTGATCTTCTTTATCAAAGCGTGTAAACTGTGCTTTTATTTTATCGAACTCCGGAAATTTTTTATTCAAATAGATGTATCTAAATTTGAGTAGATCTTGATTTAGTTTGAAGTTATTGGTATTCTCTTCATAATATTTTTGAAGTTCTTCTTCTTGAAAAACAGTATCGATCTTGCCCGAAAGTATTAGATCTTTATAGGCTTCTATATACAACTCATTTCGATAATCTTTTACTAAAGCATCAAATTCTTTTTGCTTCTGGTTAGGCAAATTAAGTTTGGCTTGATCTAGTAATAATTGCTCGGTCGCCCAGTTTTTAATGTAATTATTTACAAAAACCGCACTATCTTCTGAAGAGATATCGCTAGGCAACATACTTTTAATATCTTCTTGATACAAAAAGTTTTGATTAACCCTAGCCAATGGGGTTCGCGGATCTTCCGGTTGAAAGTAATCGCACCCCACTAATATTGTCGTAATAAAAACTCCTAATATGTAGCTGTGAAGCTTATTCAAATTCTTTCTTCAGTTTTGCTAACGTAGCTTTATTTACATCTACCTTATGTTTTGCTCGTAAAGAAGCAATCCAACGATCTTCTAACTCGTTTTGATAAGCCGAAATTACTTGACCTTTAGATTCTTCAAAAGTTAAAGTTTCTGCTTTTTCAACTTCATTCACCTTCACAACAACATACGTACCATTATTTTGGTAGATCTTACTAACTCCTTCTTTCACTTTAAAATTTTCGGGTAATGAGCTATCGTTAATACCAAATTCACCTGAATTGAAAATCACCTCTTCAAAGTTCTCTTTCACCTCTTCAAGCTCATTTTTCTTCAAAGCTTTACGCGCTTTTTTAAGTAGCGATTTATTAGAAGCTGAAGCAATTACTCCTTCAATTTTAGGAGAACTCACAAAATCTGATTGATGCTTTTGGTAATAGTTTTGAAGCGCTATAGAATCTTCTTTAGCGGCATTCCAAACTTTCTTTTCCATTAAATCGAATAATAACAGACCGTTTTTATATTCTTCAATCACGTGTGCATATTCTTGATCTACTTCTTCTAAATGTTCACGATGGTACTCTCTATAAAAACCATCTTTAAAATCTTCGTACCAAGCTTCTAAAGCATCATTTGTATTTTTAAATTTTGTAGATTGTTTTTGTCTTGAGGCTACATATTTGGCAAAATCTGCATATGTTTTTCCTTCTTGTTTAATGCTGATTAGATCTTTCTGCGGAATAGAAGTTAGCTCTCTGTCTTCCCAAGGTTCTGCAGTAATATTTTTCTCGATGTTCTTTTTGAAATACGATAAATCTGAATCGTCTTCTTTTAAATTATAAGTCGATTTAATTTTCGCCAACACTTCTGAAGCAATAAGTTGTGCACGACTATCTTTCTTGATGTTTCTTTCTAAGATAAATTTTTCTTGCTCAAAAGTACCAACAGCATCTTTCTTTAATAACTTGATAATATGCCAACCGTATTTTGATTGAATAGGTTTCGAGATTTCTCCTTCTCCACTCAAAGAAAAGGCAGCATCTTCAAATTTTTCAGAATTTAATCGTCCTCGCTTAAAAGTATTTAATTTTCCTCCGTTTACAGCCGTGTTCTTATCGTCGCTGTATTGCTTGGCTAAATCTTCAAATTGAGCACCTTCTTGTAGTTGTGTATATAATTTTTCGATCTGTTCTTTTGCAGCTTCATCGTCTTTACCAGATTCGATCATAATATGCGCTACAGTTACTTCTCCTTCATTCTTACGCTTATCATTCACTTTTACTAAATGGTAACCAAACTTACTTCTTACCGGCATAGATATTTCTCCAACTTCAGTTTCGTAAGCGCCACTTTCAAAAGGATAAACCATATTAAAAACACCAAACCATCCTAAATCGCCACCATTTTGTCTTGCTGAAGGATCTTCACTGTACTTTTTAGCAAAGCTTGAAAAATCTTTGTCTGATGCTAAAATCTCATTTCTAACTTTTAGCGCTTGCTCATAAACTTTTAATGTATCTTCCGGGGAAGCGTCTGCAGCTAGGTTGAATAAAATGTGACTAGCGTTCACTTCTTGCTGAAGGCGATCGTAAGCTTCTTCTAACAACTGACTAGAAACTTCACTTTGGTTAATAAACTTTCTTGCCAATTGTTTTTTGTAGATATTATATTCTCCGGTAAATGTAGGAAGTGTATCGAGTTTTAAATCTTCAGCCTCAATCACCTTTAATTTATAATCGATAAAAAGATCTAAATATTCATCGACATCTTGTTTTTCATCTTCTTCAATAATCGATAGATTTTTAGAGAACACGCGTTTAAACTCTTTGGCATAAACGGGCTTTCCGTCGATAGTTAACAAAACATCTTGTGATTGCTGCGCGGTAATTAAACCAACTGCGAATAAGCAAAATAAAAGAAGTGAAATTTTTTTCATGTGATTTCTTCTTAAAAAGAGGTCAAAAATAAAAAATAATAAAGGTTTTACAAGCAATTAATTAACGCTATATCGAAAGTTTAAGTATAACAAACCACTTTTCTAGAGTAATATAGATATTGTTCTTATGTAAGATTTTGAATTATTGTAGCATTTCTCGTGGTTTTTACTAATTTTAGCGACCAACTGCTAGTAAACAAATGAAGTACTCCACAGAAATAATTATCGATAAACCTAGAGAAGAGGTGTTGGAAAAACTAGACAACATCCATAATTTAAAACATTGGCAAAACGGACTATTAGGTGCAATTCCTATCTCTGGTGATACCGGTGAAGAAGGCTCGAAAATTGAGCTTCATTACAAGATGGGAAAACGGGAGATGACGATGATACAGACGGTAATTAAAAAGAAATTGCCTACCGAATTTCACGCTACCTACGACACAAAAGGTATACAAAACACTCAACAAAATTATTTTCAAGAACTCAACGCTTACCAAACACGATGGATTGTTGAATGCGAGTTTTTATTTAATAGCTTCGCCATGAAAGTGATGGGTTTTCTAATGCCCGGGGCTTTTAAAAAGCAATCACTAAAATATATGAAAGATTTTAAAGCTTTTGTTGAAGATGGCGAAAGTGTTTCAAACGAATAAAAAAATCCCGATCGAAATGATCGGGATTTTTTGTTTGAATTCTATTTTAAAACTATCTCGTAAGCTTTTTATACTTAATACGTTTTGGCATCACATCGCCACCTAAACGTTTCTTTTTATTCTCTTCATAATCAGAGAAGCTACCTTCAAAGAAATATACCTGAGAATCACCTTCAAAAGCTAAAATGTGCGTACAAATACGATCTAAGAACCAACGGTCGTGAGAAATAACTACCGCACAACCGGCAAAATTCTCTAAACCTTCTTCTAAAGCTCGAAGCGTATTTACATCTAAATCGTTGGTAGGCTCATCTAATAATAAAACGTTACCTTCTTCCTTTAATGTCATCGCTAAGTGAAGACGGTTACGCTCACCACCAGAAAGCATATTCACCTTTTTATTCTGCTCGCTACCGCTAAAGTTAAATCTACTTAAGTAAGCTCTAGAATTTACTTCTCGACCGCCCATCATAATTAATTCTTGCTCATCGCTAAAGTTTTGCCAGATCGTTTTTTCAGGATCGATATTTGAATGACTTTGATCTACATACGCGATCTTTGCCGTCTCTCCTACTTTAAAATCTCCTTGATCGGGTTGCTCTTCTCCCATGATCATTTTAAAAATAGTGGTTTTACCGGCACCATTCGGACCAATAATTCCAACAATACCTGCTTGCGGAAGTTTAAAGTTTAAATCTTCATATAATAATTTATCGCCAAAAGCTTTACTTACGCCATTCGCCTCGATCACATTCGTACCTAAACGCGGACCATTCGGGATGAAAATTTCTAGCTTTTCATCCATTTGTTTTTGGTCTTGGCTCGCTAACTTATCATAATTATTTAAACGTGCTTTTTGTTTAGCTTGTCTTCCTTTCGGCGCCATTTTAACCCATTCTAACTCTCGCTCTAAAGTTTTTTGGCGTTTAGAAGCTGCTTTTTGCTCTTGCGCCATACGCTTAGATTTTTGATCTAACCAAGAAGAGTAATTTCCTTTCCATGGGATTCCTTCTCCACGATCTAATTCTAAAATCCAGCCCGCTACATTATCTAAGAAATAACGGTCGTGCGTTACCGCGATCACCGTTCCTTTATATTGTTGTAAATGATGCTCTAACCAATGTACCGACTCAGCATCTAAGTGGTTGGTAGGCTCATCAAGTAATAAAATATCCGGTTCTTGTAATAACAAACGGCAAAGTGCCACACGACGACGCTCACCACCAGAAAGTACCCCTATTTTCTTATCGGCTTCCGGAGTACGCAACGCATCCATAGCAATCTCTAATTTAGTATCGATTTCCCAAGCATTAGAAGCATCGATCTCATCTTGCAATTGCGCCTGACGATCCATTAACTTTTGCATCTTATCGGCATCTTCGTAAACTTCTGGTAAGCCAAATTGATCGTTGATCGAGTTGTATTCATCCAAAATAGCAACCGTTCCGGCAACACCTTCTTTAACTACTTCTAAAACCGTTTTTTCTTCGTCAAGTTTTGGTTCTTGCTCTAAATAACCTACCGAATACCCTTGAGAAAAAACCACATCACCTTGATAGTTTTTTTCTTCTCCGGCAATAATTCTTAATAAAGTCGATTTACCGGAACCATTTAGACCTAAAATTCCAATTTTAGCTCCGTAAAAAAAGCTTAAATAAATGTTCTTTAAAACAGGAGTATTTGCGTTTTTATACGTTTTTGTCACTCCCGACATCGAGAAAATCACTTTCTTATCGTCTGACATATTTCTTTTCTTCTGTTAGTTTATAAAATTTTAAATGGCGTTTGCTGCGCACCGCGCTATTCGCTATATCTTTTTTTGCGACTTATAAAAGCAAAAAAAGGATGCCGCTACTATCGCTAACGCAAAAATACAAATTTAGAATAACCGAAATTCTATTTTCTTAAGAATATAGATCTAGTAGTCTAAGCACTACTAATAACTGACCGGTATGGTAAGCATTATGCTCTACAATAAGCATAATTTCTCTAAAAAGCGTATGCTCTTTACTATTTTTAATCGTGGTATTTAAATTAGTTTCCGGTCTTTCGATGAGCTCGATAAGCTCCTTTCGTTCTTTAAAAAACTTATTTTTTAAATCTTGCCAAGCTTGCTCATTTTTTGGGCATTGTACTTTACACCAATAACCATCTGGCCATTGTGGTGCCAAGTAATCTTCATCTAAAATGTAATTTAGAATATCTTGTTGGGCAAAAACTATGTGATAAAACAACTCGTAAAACGAATAAGGTAATCCATCGGGCCTCACTCCTAGTTGATCGTATTCTACTTCTTCTAGAATTTGATCTAAAGGTGTAAAAGCCTCTCCTCCTTCTAAGTGTCTAATGAGTTGTTCTTTCATATATATAATTCTGGGTGATCGATTTATAGTTATTATTTAGTAATAAACGCTATATGATTATACTCTTCCTTTTAAGGCGTTAAAAACCCAAGCGACTGCTAAAAAACCAACACCTACCGCACCAAAACCATAACCGGCTATTTCTCTATATTTAAATGCCGCAAGTGCAATTAAACCTAAACCTACAATTATCATTATAAATGTGGCCCAAGCCAACACTGTGTTTTTATTCATACTCATATTTATCTTGTTTAAGGTCTTACAAAAAGCAATTACAAATTTATAATATTATTAATAGTTTTCTTCTTTATTAAGAAATTGAAATTAAATCTCAGCTTTTACTCTTCATTTTTATAAATTTCTCACTTTTTGCTTTAAAATTTAGTTATAAAAATGATAAGCTTTTTGTATTTTCGTTACCAAAAATAGAAAAGCGTGAGGGATTGAGCGGCATGTTTAAGCTCTTT
Source organism: Mesonia mobilis DSM 19841 (assembly GCF_000423405.1). Classification (GTDB taxonomy): domain Bacteria; phylum Bacteroidota; class Bacteroidia; order Flavobacteriales; family Flavobacteriaceae; genus Mesonia; species Mesonia mobilis. The sequence continues at coordinate 79,251 of NZ_AUHX01000004.1, forward strand.
TTATTTTAAATAAAATAAAAAAGCGAGTAGCGAAAGCCCGACCCGTTAGGGACACGCCCTAAAAATATTAGTGAATGGATTTAAAATTCAACAAAAACGAAGATCATAATAAATTATTAGTTTCAGATTTGCGCAGCAGGCTCGCCAAAGTAAAATTAGGCGGTGGCGAAAAACGCATTGAAAAACACCACGCAAAAGGCAAAATGACCGCACGCGAGCGTATTAATTTCTTACTGGACAATCCTGAAGATGCTGTAGAAATTGGTGCTTTTGCCGGCGACGGAATGTACCAAGAACACGGCGGTTGCCCTAGTGGGGGCGTGGTGGTAAAAATTGGTAAGGTTTCTGGTAAACAGGTAATCGTGGTGGCGAATGATGCTACGGTAAAAGCCGGAGCTTGGTTCCCGATTACCGGAAAGAAAAATCTACGTGCGCAAGAAATCTCGATCGAAAATAAATTACCGATTATTTACTTGGTAGATAGCGCCGGTGTTTACCTGCCAATGCAAGATGAAATTTTTCCGGACAAAGAGCATTTCGGAAGAATTTTTAGAAATAACGCGGTAATGAGCAGCATGGGAATCACTCAAATTGCTGCCGTGATGGGAAGTTGTGTTGCCGGCGGTGCGTATTTACCGATCATGAGCGACGAGGCTTTGATCGTTGAAAAAACAGGAAGTATTTTCTTGGCAGGAAGTTATTTGGTAAAAGCTGCCATTGGAGAAAGTATTGATAATGAATCTTTGGGCGGAGCCACAACGCATTGTGAAGTAAGCGGCGTAACCGATTATAAGGCCGAAGATGATAAAGATGCGCTCACCAAGATTAAAAATATTATGGATAAAATCGGTGATGCAGATACTGCCGGTTTTAACCGAAAAAAGACGGCGAAACCAAAATTAGATCCGAAAGAGATTTTTGGTCATTTACCCGCTAAAAGAAGTGACCAATACGATATGATGGAAATTATTAATCGTTTGATTGATAATTCTGAATTTGAAGAGTATAAAGCCGGTTATGGGCAAACTATAATTACAGGTTATGCCAGAATTGATGGTTGGGCTGTCGGGATTGTTGCCAACCAACGTAAAATCGTAAAAACCACCGCTGCAAAAACTAAACCTACTGAAATGCAGTTTGGCGGAGTAATTTATTCTGATTCGGCAGATAAAGCTACTCGATTTATTGCCAATTGTAACCAAAAGAAAATTCCGTTAGTGTTTTTACAAGATGTGACTGGTTTTATGGTAGGAAGTAAAAGTGAACACGGTGGTATTATTAAAGATGGTGCAAAAATGGTGAATGCGGTGAGTAATTCAGTTGTTCCTAAATTCACAGTTGTGGTAGGGAATTCTTACGGAGCCGGAAATTATGCGATGTGCGGAAAAGCCTACGACCCGAGATTAATTGTGGCTTGGCCAACCGCTGAATTAGCGGTAATGAGCGGAAATTCTGCTGCAAAAGTTTTACTCCAGATTGAAACTGCGGCTTTGAAGAAAAAAGGAGAAGAAATTACGGAAGAGAAAGAAAAAGAACTTTACGATAAAATTAAAGCAGATTACGATAAGCAAATAAGTCCGTATTACGCAGCAGCACGTATTTGGACCGATGCCGTGATCGACCCATTGGATACCCGGAAATGGATTTCAACCGGAATAGAAGCTGCCAACCACGCTCCGATCACTAAAGATTTTAATTTAGGAGTGATCCAGACTTAATATTCGATTGAAAAAAATTTTAGATATAACCGCCATTTTTCTCACGAAAAATGGCGGTTTTTGTTTTTGATTAATGATAAGCCTAAAATTTTCATTTTAGTGATTTATTATTCATTGAGAGTTCTATAAAATATTTACGGGTAACCGTAAGATAAATACAAATACTTATAATATATTTGGCATCATTTTTTAACAAGATTTATTATGAAAAAATTTTACACAATTTACCTTTTAAGCTTTTCGATGCTATTCTTTTCTTGTTCAGACTCTACTGAAGATGAATTTGAAGAAGTAAATGAAGACGCTGCAGAACTTTACTTAGAAAAGATTGTAATTGAATTACCTAATAACGAAGGTACAGAAACCGTAAATATTAATTATGACCAAGATGGCAAAGTTACTAGCGGAAATAATTCTGATGGTGCGGTCTTTTTAAATTACCAAGAATCTGGAGATCTAAATTCTTATACCGATAATAACGAAACCATAAGTATGAGTGAATTGTACCAGGCTCCTTACGATGCATTTGAAGTAGGGCAAATTATATCTTACTACGACAACGGAAATGTTGAAAATATTGAAGTTATTGATGACACCAGCTATCCTGAACAAACTTTATATGGAACAATTACTTACGACACTAACCCAAGCGCTTATTTTTATACATTGAAGGCTGCCGGAATTTTAGATGTTTTAGACAGTGTTGACTTGAATTTCGGTTTGCAAGCTGAAGAAATTATCAAAGCAAGAAACCTTCTTCCTTATAACAACATTACTAGTATGATCTTTGAGAATGCCGAAGGATTAACTCAATACGAAGTCCACATAGATTATACATATAATAGTGATAATTATCCTATCGCTGCTATAATTACAGCCACTTCTACAGAAAGTACCGATGTTACTGAAGTAACTTACACTTACAGGTAACCTATAAATCTGGTCTTTATTATAAACTAAAAAAGCGATGCTGAATTCAGCATCGCTTTTTTTTAGATCTGTAACGTATTAAAAAAATCTTTAAAAAATTAAGAATTCTATAACATTTTAATATATTAGTAGCCGTTAACCTCAACTACTACTTATGAGAAAAACTCTACTTGCGTCGACAATTTTATTGTCTTCACTTTACACCTTTAGTCAAGAAAAGGTTGAATATATTGATACAGAAGAAATTATTACCGAAGGCTTTGTTTTAGCTGAAGAAGGCAATGTTGATGAAGCGCTTGAATTGTTTAATAAAGTCAACAAAAACGATTCATTATACCACGCATTGAGTGTAACCAAATCTTACTTCTTATTAAATAATGATAAAAATGATGAAGCCATCGATGTATTGAATGAAGCATTACATTCAGATTATTATGAAGATCGTGCTTCCTTCTTCGTGAATAAGGCCAATGCATTATCTAATAAAAAAGAGTTAGGATATTAGGATATGTTTGCTAACTCTATTTTTATTTATTCATTTCCTCTTGAAAGTGTTTCTCTAGAAATTGCTTTTCTTTCTTATTTAATTCATCAACTAATCCTATTGGACCGCAAAAACTAATATCTTCATCATCTTTATGTACATAAACTGTTAACGGATAGCCTTTCTGAATTTCATACAAAGAATAAAAGCCTTTAATTTCTAATAGATCTATAGGACCTACCTTAAATTATTAATCTAACTTACAACTACCTAATAAAAACAGGTTCGTTTTCTTTTTGAGTATGTTCTTCACTAAATTTATAACCATCATAATCGAAACCTTTAAGATCATTTAAGGTTTTAGCATTGGTATCGATAATATATCTAGACATTGAACCTCTTGCTTTTTTAGCATAAAAACTGATAATTTTTAATTTACCATTTTTAAAGTCTTTAAATACCGGAGAAATCACTTCTGCTTTTAAATTCTTTTTATTGACCGCTTTAAAATATTCGTTACTGGCAAGGTTTATAAAAAGTTCATCATCTTCTAGCTCATCATTTAATGATTGAGTTACTTGCTCTTGCCAAACTTCATAGAGATTTTCATGAGTTTCGATAGAAAGCTTGGTTCCCATTTCTAATCGATAGGGTTGAATTAAATCTAACGGACGCAAAATACCATACATTCCCGATAAAATTCTTAGTGTATTTTGTAATAAATCGATCTTGCTTTCTTCGATAGTATAAGCGTCTAAACCGGTATAAACATCACCTGCAAACATGTAAGCTGCGGGGCGTGAATTTTTCTTAGTATGCTCTTCTTCAAATTCTTGGTAACGAGTGTAATTTAAATCGGCTAACTTATCGCTGATTCCCATAAGCTCAAAAATCTCTTTCTTCGACATTCTGGCTAATTTTCGATTTATTTTTGCAGCCTGTTCTACAAACTTAGGTTGTGTACCACGAGTAGTTGGTAATTTACTTTCTTGATCTAAAGATTTTGCAGGTGAAACTACTATTTTCATCAATTTAATTTTGAAGTAAAAATAAAATTATTGATAGCAAAAGCCTATCGATTTTCGTGATTTTTAACAATCAAATCATTATCAAAAACTATCACATTAATTTTCGCTGAATTTTTTTGCAATAGGGATAGTAGCAAGCTACCGTGTAGCGCGAATAGCCCGACCCGAAGTTTACGGAGGGTATTGCCCAGATTAGTGGTTAGTGGTTAGTGGTTAGTGGTTAGTGGTTAGTGGTTAGTGGTTAGTGGTTAGTAAAATTAAAAAAGAAGCATTTTACAATACTTCTTTTTGGTTTTTTGCATAGTTGCGCCACTTCTCGATACACTGCTGAATATCATCTGGAATATCGGTATTAAAGCTCATCCATTTTTTGGTGGTTGGGTGTTCAAAACCTAATGTTTTTGCGTGTAATGCTTGACGCGGCAATACTTTAAAACAATTATCTACAAATTGTTTGTACTTGGTAAAAGAGGTTCCTTTTAAGATTTTTTCACCGCCATAACGTTCATCATTAAAAAGCGTATGGCCAATATATTTCATATGCACACGAATTTGGTGCGTTCTCCCTGTTTCTAACTTACAAGAAACCAAAGTAACATATCCAAATCGTTCTAAAACTTTGTAGTGCGTAACGGCAGGTTTTCCGTTTTCGGCTTCATCACCTTCAAACACGATATTTTGCAAACGATTTTTTGGGTTCCTACCAATATTGCCTTCGATCGTGCCTTCATCATCTTCTACATTTCCCCAAACCAAAGCGACATATTCACGCTCGCTGGTTTTATGAAAAAATTGCTGCGTAAGGTGCGTCATCGCGTTTTCGGTTTTGGCGACAACTAGGAGTCCGCTGGTATCTTTATCGATTCGATGTACCAAACCGGGACGTTCGCTACTGTTATTCGGTAAATTCTCAAAATGATAAACTAACGCATTAATTAGCGTTCCCGAATAATTACCGTGACCGGGATGCACCACCATTCCTGCCGGTTTATTAACGACTAAAAGCGCATCATCTTCGTAAACTACATCTAACGGAATATCTTCTGGCGTCAACAAATATTCATACGGCGGATGCTCAAAAAGCACCTTTACCTCATCGCCGGCTTTTACGCGGTAGTTTTGTTTTACGGTGTTTCCGTTTACAAATACATTTCCGTTTTTAGCGGCTTGCTGAACTTTATTTCGAGTCGCATTCTCCACAAAATTCATTAAAAATTTATCTACTCTTAAAGGTTCTTGTCCTTTAGATGCGGTAAAACTATAATGTTCGTATAAATCGTCGCTGCCGTTATCTTCTTCTATTTTTCCTTCTTCGATCATATATTCAACTACTCTACACTATTATAATTTTGAGTTCCGTCTCCTAAAACCATATCGATCTTAGCAGTTTTTCTCACTTTATCACCGGCTTTTAGAGGTTTGCCTTTATAAGATAATTCTAATACTACATTTTCTGCAAAATCGGGTTTAAAAGAAATTTCGCCAATTTCAAAACCTAAGGATAATAATTTCGATTCGATCTGGCGTTTGGTAATTCTTTCAAATTCGGGAATCTCCAGTTTTGGATAGTCTGAAGGATTGAGCTTAATATAAATTTTTCGATTTTCTTTTACATATTGTCCGGCTTCAGGCGTTTGCTCGATCACCGAATATTTAGGAAAATCTGGATTATAATTAGCAGAATCTAAGATCACTTTTCTTAAATCCATCTCTTCTAATTTTTTATCGACGATATCTAACGACAATCTCGATAAATCGGGCACTTCTATTCGTTGGTCGTGATTAGTGGTACTGTCTAGCCATTGCATGGCTCCCAAAACTAACACAACGATCACAACAATAGCGATACCAATTTGAATTAGAAATGTCTTGCTGAAAATGAATTTAAAAAAGCTCATTATTATTGATAAATTATTGCACAAAGATATAAAAACACCTGTATTTTTGTGATAAATAATACACGGCTTATTTTACAAACGTAACGAGCAGATAAAAAGTTTATGATGAAAAGAAAAATTGCCATCGCCATGGGCGGCTATTCTAGCGAATACAAAATTTCTCTAAATAGCGGTGAGTTGGTTTATAAACATACCGATCGAGATTTATTTGAGCCTTACCGCGCTCATATTTTAGAAGAGGGTTGGTTTATCGTGCTCGATAATGGTGAGAAATTGCAGATTAATAAAGCCGATTTTTCTGTTGAAATTGATAATGAAAAAATCACTTTCGATAGCGTTTTTAACATTATTCACGGTACGCCGGGAGAAGACGGAATTTTTCAGGGTTATCTAGAAATGCTCAATATCCCGCAAACGGCTTGCGATTATTATCAAGCGGCACTTACGTTTAATAAACGTGATTGTATAAGTATTCTTCGCGCTTATGGTATTAAAACGGCAAAAAATTATTTTTTAAATAAAGGTGATGAATACCACGAAGATGAAATTATTGATCGAGTTGGTTTACCTTGTTTTGTAAAAGCGAATAAAGCCGGAAGTAGCTTCGGAATTTCTAAAGTGAAGAAAAAAGAAGACCTCGCAGCAGCGATTAATTTTTCTTTTGAAGAAGATGAAGAAGTAATTATTGAATCATTTCTAGATGGAACCGAAGTTTCTGTAGGAGTGATCCAATATAAAGGAGAAGTTTTACCATTACCGGTGACCGAGATTATTTCTGAAAATGAATTTTTCGATTATGAAGCGAAATATTTAGGAATGTCGAAAGAAATTACCCCGGCGAATATTTCTGAAGAAGATCGTATAAAAGTACAAAACCAAGCCAAGCGTATTTTTCAGGTGTTGAAGTTAAAAGGCCTTACGAGAGCTGAATTTATTTTTCACGAAGGAGAACCTCACTTTTTAGAAGTAAATACTAATCCCGGTTTAAGTGAAGCGAGTATTTTACCGCAGCAAGCCAAAGCAGCCGGCATTAGCCTTAAAGATTTATTTACCAATGTGATCGAAGCTTCGCATTCTTAAGAATTGCTTATCTTCACTAAAAATGTTTGGTTGAAATTATTTTTAAAATTCCAACTAAAGAAAAAAGTAACGTTGTGTTGAAACTAATTTCAGCATCACATCACTAAAATAAAAATTATGAAACGAGCGGTTTTCCCGGGTTCTTTTGACCCTTTAACCTTAGGACATTACGATATCATTGAACGCGGACTCAAACTTTTTGATGAAATTATCTTGGCTATCGGTGTAAATGCCGACAAAAAATATATGTTTTCGCTGGAACGACGTCTTCAGTTTTTAGAAGAGACTTTTAAAGATGAACCGAAAATTAAAGTAAAAACTTATGAGGGCTTAACCGTAGATTTCTGTATGAAAGAAAATGCAGATTTCATCTTACGTGGACTTCGAAACCCTGCCGATTTCGAGTTTGAAAAAGCCATCGCACACACCAATCGAAAACTTCAAAAAATTGAAACCGTTTTCTTACTTACTTCTAGCGGTAAAAGTTATATTTCTTCTTCCATTGTTCGAGATGTGATTCGAAATAATGGGGATTACACCTTACTGGTTCCCGATGCAGTTAGGGTTTAGGAAAGTGGTTAGTGGTTAGAGGTTAGAGGTTAGAGGTTAGAAAAATACATTATGCTGAACTCGATTTCAGCATCATATCAATATAATTCTTAAAAATCTGGATGAGATCCTAAATCAAGTTTAGGGTGACGTATTGTATTCCATTAAATATAAATTCAACTCTTCGTCATGCTGAACTTGATTCAGCATCGCATCAATATAATTCTCAAATATCTGGATGAGACCACAAATCAAGTTTAAGGTGACGGTTATATTAAGCGATTAAAAATTACTGCATATACTTTTTCAAAATCGAAATGTGCTCTTCTTTAGTTTGGTTGTAATTGGTTTGTACGAGAACTTCATTATTTTCATTAAATACAATAAAATCTGAATATCCCATTTCTTTATAATCACAACTATCACAAATATTTAGAATCGTCTTTTTAAAAAACCCCAACAACGGCTTATCTTTTATAATATAAAATGGCTCTTCATAACCATAATAAAAAAGATGGTCTTCTAAATCTTGCTGTTTTTTTTCTTTGTTATTTGTAACAACAAATAGATCAAAGTTTTTTTGAGTTGAATTTTTATACAATTTATCTAAATCCGGAAAAATATCTCTACTTGCCAGACAAAATTGATCGAATATAAAAGCTATTTTGTATTCTTTTTCGCTCTCAAAAATTTCTGCTTTTAATTCTTCCAGCTCCATAAGCTGAATATTGGTTTTAAACACCGCATTTTGAGCAGTTATAGAATAACAAGCAGTAAATAAAAAACTAATGATAAATAAATACTTCATCACTTTAGAATTTATTCACCCCAACTTCGATTCACATTTTCTAGCACAAATTTTCGCATATAAGGTGAAAGCTCCCAACGCTCTTGCAAATCGATATTCAACAAGATGATTTGAATATTTTCTCCTTTTGCTTTTTGTCGCAAAAGCACATTGTACCATTCACTATAAATTTCTATAAGTTGTTCTGTTTGTTCACTTTCAATCAGATCCCAATTCACTACAAATGTATAATCGTAATTTTTGGGATCTTCGTAATCATTTCCAGTTTTATAGTGAACAATTTTTGAGGTCCAAAAATCTAGGCTAGGCTCATTTTTCTCTGGCCTTTTTCTAATTTTTTTAAAATTCGCTAATTTCTTTTCTGAAGTTATATTGTTTATAGACTCTAAAAACTGCCCTTCCGCATTAAATACGTAAATTCTAGGCGAACGAAGAAATTTAGATTCAGAATAAGGTCTAAAACTATTTTCAAAATCTTTAGTGATATAAATATCTTCTTCTTGAAATGGAAGTTCGTACCTTTCAATATAAGCATCTAAAGAATCTGAATTTTTAAAATTGTAGGTGTATTCTTCTTGAGCAAAAATTGGTAATGCTATTAGATAAAATAATAAGATGATTTTTTTCATTTCTTTTTCCAGGCGTTAACAATCTTCAATACGTTTTCACGAGATTCTTGTGACAAATCCCATTGATCCTGTAAATCGATATTCAACAAAACTACTTTAATATTTTCACCATTATCTTGATGTCTTTTTAATACATCATACCAATGGTTTATCAATTCTATACTTTCTTCATCATTATGTAGAAAACCCCAATTAAGTACGAAATAAAAATCAGAATTACGCTCTTCTAATATTTGTTTTGAATTGAAGTGAATCAATTTTTCTCTCCAAAATTTTAAATCAGGATAATCTTTATTCGGTTTACGATTTATCTTTTTAAAATTTGAAAGTTTTTTTTCTGCGTTTGCATTATGGATAAAATCTAGATAATTACCTTTAGAGTTAAATACATAAATTACTGGAGATTTTAAGTAACCTTGACTATAAGTTTTAAAACTTTCTAAGTTTTTCAGAACGTAAATATCTTGATTCTCAAAAGAAAGATTTTTGACTTTAATGTAATTTTCGATTGAATCTGATGAAATAAAATTAATTTCTGAATCAACTTGAGAAAACCCTAAATTAAAAAACAAAATTGATAGTAATGTATATATTATTTGAATATTCATAATAAACAAGCTAAATTTTATGTTGTCCGATCTACTCGGAAAACAACTGCTGCTAATATATAATTAAATTGAATAAAATATAAAAAAAATATTTTATTTTACTTTCACCAAGCTAACGGAAGTTACAATTGTTTTTTCACTTGTAATACTTGGGTAAATTCTGCATTCAAAGAAGCTAAGCTAAAAGCTTGCTTATGGACGCCTTTCGATTTCGGATTATTAAATAAATATACTGATTGAAAATTAGAGGTTGAACTTAATTAACTCCGTTGACTCTTCGATTTCTAAATTACAAAAATATAATTCTGAAATATCTGGATGAGACCCTAAATCAAGTTTAGGGTGACGTATTGCACTCTATTAAATATATATTCAACTGTACGTCATGCTGAACTCGATTCAGCATCGCATCAACATAATTCTTTAAAAAATCTGGATGAGACCCCAAATCAGTTTTGGGGTGACGCTTTATAAATGTTAACTTAAAACAAATACTTCACTCCTACTCCGCCGTAAAAATTGCGATCGTTCCCAGGATAATAGTAGCGTGGTTCGCTATTACCAAAACCTACCGCATTGGGTAAAATGCTTACCGCATAATGTTCGTCTAACAAATTATTGACTCCGACATTTAGATTAATTTCAAAATCTTGAAACAGCTTAAAATCATAAGCAGCTTTTAAATTGATGAGCTGATAATTTTCGCTGAATAAAGAATTCGCGTCATTCAGAGGTATTTCTGAAACGAATAAAGCATTGCTAAAAAATCGGAATCCGCTTTCGGTGACGAGATCGATTCCTAGATTTATTTTTTGATCGGGAACTCCGGTGAGGTCGTTGCCACTGTAATCTTCTCCTTCATCTACAAATTCATCAAACTTATAGAAATTGAAATTTGCCGATGCGTAAGGCTGTAGGCTGATTTTTGGAGAAAGTTGCCAGTTATATTTCAGCAAAACTTCAATACCGTTATGATCGGTTTTCCCGGCATTAGCTCCTACATATTGATCTTCTGCCACGCGTTCTGCAACCAAGAGATCATTCACCTGAATAGAATAAATAGCAATTTCTGAATATAAATTTTTAAACCAATTCCCTTTAAACCCAACTTCATAATTCCAACCGATTTCAGGTTTTAGCGTGGTATTAATTAAACCTTGCGGAGTTAGAGTTTCATCGACCGTTGGAGTTGAAAATCCTTTTGAAACATTTACATACAAATTTTTAGTGGAAGTTAATTCATATAAAGCGGCGACTCTTGGTGACCAAATCGTTTCAAACTGGTAATCGCCGGTTTGGTCGATGTCATCTTCCGCATAAAAATCGGTTAAACTATAATCGGTTACATTCGCATTTAAACCTCCTACTAATTTTAACTTCGGAAGAACTTGTAAATTCAACTGCGCAAATAGATTATAGTAATTTCTATCTTGTTCAAAATTGGTTATTTGATTGCCACGAACACTTCCTTGATCGGGAAAATCTTCATATAAATTTTCATAATTGCTTCCGTCGTAATTTTCACTTAAAAATTCTGCGCCCAGACTTGCTTCCGCAGGAAAAGAAAACAATTTGGTGCTATAATTAAAACGAGTTCTTGCGCCTAAACCAAAACTATTTTCTTTTAAAATATCGAAGGGTCTCGGCTCGTAAGCATCTCTGCTATTGATAAAAACACTAGTCGTATTTTCAAAATTCTCAGTAAAATGCTGCGTGTACGAAAGACCCATCACAAAACGATCGTAAGATTCGTAACCTTGCGCAGAACGCCAAGTAAAAGCGGCAGATTCAGGATTTTCTTCAAATGCAGTTTTGCCAATAGAACTAGGGATAAAAGCTTTTAAACGTGTAAAATTTCCGAGGAAACTTAAAGCGGAATGCTCGCCTGAATAGATCGTTCCGTTAAAATGGAACGATTTTCGATCGTAATCAGAATTGTCGCGATAACCTTCACTTTGCAAATGATTATAAGTCGCAAAAAGTGATTTTTTTTCATCTGTATAACCTACGCTCAGCGTGTTTTTTTGCATTTGATAACTTCCGAAGCTACTGGAAATTTTTGCGAAAGATCGTTCTTTACCCGGCTCGTAAGCAAAAAGATGCAAAACACCACCTAAACCGGAACCATATAAACTAGAATTTGGTCCTTTAATAATTTCTACACTTTCGATAGCTTCTAAATCTATGTCGTTGATGGCAGTTTGCCCATCGCCTGTGGTAATCGGAATTTCGTTAAAATAAGCTTTGAGTCGATTAGTGCCGTATTGCGCGCGAGCACCGATACCGCGAATAGTAATTCGATTGGTATTTAAAGCTCCTTCTTGCGTGTAAACTCCGGGAACACGATTAAATGAAGCACTTAAAAGCGTTGGAGAATTTCTGTTAAGTTCTTCTTGTTGAAGTTGATTGACAGCGGCGGGAGTTTGTTTGAGTTCAGCTTGTATGCTGGTTCCTTTTAAAATAACTTGCGGCAATGCTGTACTATCTAAAACAGGCTCAAGATTTTCTTCTTGAGCCTGTAAGTTAATAGAGCAAATACCTAAAATTAGAGCGGTAATTGCGTAATATTTCAAATTTATTTGGGAATTGAATTAATGTTTATTCGTATGAAACTTTCCAAATGATTCCGGCATCATCATCGTTCACTAACAACGAACCGTCTGGAGTTTGCGTAACGCCTACGGGCCGACCGTGAACCTCAGAACCATCTTCATTGGCGATAAAACCGGTTAAGAAATCTTCTGGCTCTTGTGGATTTCCTTCAGCATCGAAAGGAATAAAAACTACTTTATAACCGGCAAGTTTAGACCTGTTCCAAGAACCGTGCTGACCGATAAATGCTCCGTTTTTATATTTCTGCGGAAATTTATCTTTTGTATAAAATTCAATACCTAAAGAAGCTGTATGCGAACCTAAAGGAACATCTGGAACGATGGCTTTATCAACCATATCTTGATGCGGATCGTCTTCCCAACGCGGATCTTTTATTTGCCCATAATAAGAATATGGCCATCCATACCAACCACCTTCTTTCACGCTTGTTGCATAATCGGATACTAAATTATCGCCTAATTTATCGCGTTCGTTAACCGCTGCCCAAAGTTCTCCGGTCACTGGATTCCAATCGATACCTACCGGGTTTCTTAAACCAGCAGCATAAACTTTTTCGCCAGTTCCGTCAGGATTAATTTCTAATATATTCGCTCTTCGTTTCTCTTTTTCCATACCGTGTTCGCCCACGTTACTTGAAGAACCAACTGTAATGTATATTTTTGATTGGTCTTTATTGGTAATAATATTACGCGTCCAGTGGTGGTTATAACCTCCGGCAGGGAGATCGATCACCACTTCTGGTTCTGCAGTGATTTTAGTTTGGCCTTCTTCATAAGGAAATTTTACCAACTCATCGACATTAGCGACATAGAAATAACCATCTAAGATCAACATCCCAAAGGGTTGATTAAGGTCTTCTAAAAATGCAAAACTCTCATCTGGGTAACCGTCGCCATCATTATCACGAAACATCGTAATTCTGTTTGCACTTTTGCTGGCATCATTGGTTTCAGCTACAAAATAATCGCCATTATCTGCGATGTACGTCCAACGAGGATGCTCTAGATCATCGGTAAAACGAGTGACGGTAAATCCGTTAGGAGCAGTTGGTGATTCCCGCTGATCCCAATTAATAATCTTACTTTCTAAACGAACAGATTCTGTATTAAATGCCGGAGGAAGCATTAGTTCTCCAATAGCAGTTTCTACGGTCGTGTAAGTGCTGTCTTCAGCTATTTCTTTTTTTGTTTCAGAAGAAACTTTACGTTCTCCCATGCAACTTGTTAGGAGCAAAGTCGAGCAAAGAAAACTCGATAAAATTAGTGGTAGTTTTTTCATCATTGTAGTATTTTGCTCTAAAATAATTGATAACTCAAGGAAGTTAAAACCTAAGCACCACATTAATATATGTTTAACAGGTTTTTACAGGTTTGGTTAATTCACGATTTAATAACTTTTCAATTAGAAGTATAATCTTCGTATTTTTGAAATCTACAACCAATTATTCTATCTATGCGGTATTTGCTTTTATCTATTTTACTAATAACACTTTACAGTTGCGACCTTTCTAAATATAAATTGGTAAAAGAATATGATTTAAGTACAACCTATGAGAAATCTCAAGGAAAAGAAACTGCCACCTATAATGAGGTGATTCGTTTTTATGCTGAATTAGACGATGCTTTTTCTAGTGTTTCATTTATAGAATATGGTGAAACCGATAGTGGAAAACCGCTTCATTTAGTCATTTTTAATCCTGATGCCGAATTTGATCCGGAATATTTTCCTGAAGAAAAACAAGTGCTACTTATTAATAACGGAATTCATCCTGGCGAGAGTGACGGAATCGATGCCACGATGTTATTGTTTAGAGATTTAGCGCAAGATTCGATACCAATTCCTAAAAATACAATTATTGCTACCATTCCTGTTTATAATATTGGTGGTGCTTTAAATAGGAATACCTCTACTCGAACCAATCAAAACGGACCGGCATCTTATGGTTTTAGAGGCAATGCCAGAAACTACGACCTTAATCGAGATTTTGTAAAAGCAGATACCAAAAACACCAAAGCTTTCTATAAAATTTTTCAAGCTTTAGATCCAGATGTTTTTATTGATAATCACGTGAGTAACGGCGCCGATTATGAATATACGTTAACCCATTTACTTACCCAACATAATAAATTAAATGGTGAATTAGGCAATTACCTGCATCAAGAATTTATGCCGGCTTTAGAAGATAGTTTAGCTAATAAAAACTGGCCTATCACACCTTATGTAAATGTCTTTAACGAAAGTCCGGAAGTTGGTTTTGCTCAATTTAACGACTCGTCAAGATATTCAACAGGATATGCTACCATGTTTAATAGCTTAGGAATGATGCTCGAAACGCATATGCTCAAACCTTACGCTCAACGTGTAGAAGGTACTTATGAATTTATGAAAACCACCATTAGCATTATCGATAAAAATTCAACTAAAATTTTAAAAGCGAGAGCGAACAATAAAACACAATTTGCCGCTGCAAAAGAGTATTTTTTGAATTATGAAATAGATAGCAGCAAAACTTCAACCTTACAATTTAAAGGCTATCAAGATACCCTTGTAAAAAGTGAAGTAACCGGTTTAGATCGTTTACAATACAACCGAAACAAACCTTACACCAAAGAGGTGACGTACTACAATTATTTTCAACCAAAGGACACGGTAAATGTACCGAAAGCTTATGTGATTCCGCAAGGCTGGTGGCAAGTGATCGATTTATTAAAAGCAAATCATATTGAAATGCAAAGGCTCGAAAAAGACACTATTTTTAATGTAGAAGCTTATAAAATAACCGACTATAAAACGAGACAAAACGCTTACGAAGGTCATTACCAACATTACGATACCAAAGTTGAAGCTTATACAGAAAAAGTGAGATTTAGAGCTGGTGATTTTGTTGTTTCAACTCAACAAGAGGGAATTCGTTATTTATTAGAAACTTTAGAACCTATCGCTAATGATTCTTTTTTCAACTGGAATTTTTTCGACACCGTTCTTCAGCAAAAAGAGCATTTTTCACCTTATGTTTTTGAAGATAAAGCGTTGCAAATTTTGAGTACAGATTCTATATTAAAACGCAATTTTGATTCGATTAAAAAAGCAGATCGAAACTTCAGCAAAAATTGGTACAGCCAATTAGATTGGATCCATAAACATTCTGAACATTACGAAAAGTCACATTTACGATACCCGATTTTTAGGATGCTGAATTAAATATTCTTTCGGGAACAAAAGTTTTATATTTTCATAAGATTGCTTGAGCGCTTCTTGGCTTTTTTCAAAGTCTTTCCATTCGACTTTGGTGATGCCTTCTTTTTCCTGCGGAATTAATTCACCATCAAAATCGGTCGTCATCTCAAACCAGAAAGTTTCCTTCAGCTTATACTTCCCTTTTCGTTTTAAAATATGATAGGTAGTTTTTAAAAACTGACTAATTTCTAGTCCTTCCACCATTGTTTCTTCTTCTACTTCACGAATAGCAGTTTCTTCAATAGTTTCTTTCTTTTCAGCTTTTCCTTTGGGCAAATCCCAACGATCGTTACGGTAAATAAATAAAATTTCGCCTTTAGGATTATACACCAAACCACCACCGGCAACAATCGTTTTTAGCTTTTTCTTTAAGTGTTTTAAAAGCTTCTCTTCCTTTTTGTGATACAGGTTAACATAAAGTAACTCGCCTTTAGCCACTTTCTTAATTAACTTTTTTATCTTCACCTTTTTAATAGGAATCGATGTATATTGAGTTCCAATTTCTTTTTCTGTTGAAAGAATTATTGGCACGTCATTCACAAAAACTTTATACATTTGCAGTATGATTTTAGAAAAAGAAACAGCCAAAAAAACAGCCGAACTTTTATTGCAAATTAAAGCAATAAAATTAAATCCGCAAGAACCTTTTACTTGGGCAAGCGGATGGAAATCTCCAATCTATTGCGATAACCGTATCGTTTTATCGTATCCGCCAATTCGAAATTACATTCGAGAAAACATCGCAAAGCAAGTAGAAAAGATCTACGGAAAGCCCGATGTAATTGCCGGTGTAGCTACAGGAGCCATTGGGATCGGAATGTTAGTTGCCGAGTATTTAGGTTTACCGTTTGTTTATGTTAGACCTGAAGCAAAAAAACACGGACGACAAAACCAGATCGAAGGTCATTTAGAAAGCGGGCAGCACGTTGTGGTTATTGAAGATCTAATAAGCACCGGAAAAAGTAGTTTAAATGCAGTAAAAGCTTTAAAAGAAGCTAATGCTACTGTAAAAGGGATGATCGCTATTTTTTCTTACGGTTTTGATGTTGCTGAAGAAAATTTTGAAAAAGAACATTTACACGTAAATGTGTTGAGTAACTACGAACATCTTATTGAGCAAGCCGTAGAAACTAGTTATTTAAATAAAGATGAAGCCTCTACCTTAAGAAGCTGGAGACAAGATCCTGCTAATTGGTCACCAAAATAAAAACTATGCATTTAGAAAGCGAAACAACAACGGTAAATAAAAGCCAACAAGAGGTTTTTGAATTTTTAACCAACGTGCATAACTACGAAAAGATTATGCCCGAAAGCATCGAAAAATTTGAAATTAAAGGAGACGATAGTTTTCTTTTTCAGTTGAAAGGGATGCCGGTAATTGGTTTAAAAATGCAAGATAAAACGCCTTATCATGCTGCAACCTTAGGTTCGATGAGCGATAAATTTGCTTTCACTCTAAAAGCAGATATTCAAGAGGTCGATGCAAATACTAGTAAAGTTCAGCTGGTTTTTGATGGTGAATTTAATGCGATGATGGCGATGATGGTTAAAGCGCCACTAAAGAAATTTATAAATACATTGAGCGAGAATTTAGGAAAGCTCTAATAGAGTAATTTAATTTCTTTTATATCAAACTCTAATTCTACTTGGTCTTCAAACAACACGACTAATCGTCCTTGTTTGGAGACTTTTTTAATGATGCCTGTTTTTCTTCTTCCGTCGGGAAATTCGAAGGTTGAAGCTTTTTCTAACCGAAATAAATGAGTGTAATATTCTGCCAAGATCGCTTCAATACTCCAATCTTTTTTATCGTAGATATTTTTTTCAACCGTAGTTGTGAGTTGCTTCAATAAATATTCTAGATCAAAATGAACACCGGTAAGTTTTTTTAAGGAAGAAGCTTGCGCTAAATTTCCGTAATCGGTCTGGTTCACGTTTAAGCCAATCCCGATGATCGAGCTCCCTACTCTGCCATTAATTAAGATATTTTCAATTAAAATTCCGCAGATCTTAAAGTTTTCTGCCAATATGTCGTTTGGCCATTTTATCTTCAGTTTCGGGATTTGGTGTTTTTTTAATACTTCAACAATACTACAAGCAACGATTGCGCTTAACTTAAATTGCTCTTCTATTTTTAGATGCAGATCGTTTAAAAGTATGCTGAACGTAAGGTTTTCTCCTTTTTTGGCCGTCCAAGAAGCTCCCATTTGCCCCTTGCCTTTGGTTTGTTCTTCGGTAACTACATAGCAATTTTCGATGTCGGGCTGGTCTCTAAAAAGTTCTCTTAAAAACAAGTTGGTAGAATCGGTGGCAAGGACTTTGATACTTCGCATGTGAGATTAATTGAGAGCGCTTGAAATAATGTTTAAATAAGCACGCAAAAAAAGCGCAAAAAATAATAACTTTGCGTAAAATAATTAAAATTTAATGGTAAAAAAAGAAAATAACGCAGACCAACTGATTACACATATACTGAAGGGGATTGAAGAGGTTAAAGGAAAAGATATTCAGATCTTAGATTTAAGAGAAATTGATAATACGGTTTGTGACTATTTCATTATTTGCAATGGTACTTCAAACACACAAGTAAACGCCATTGTAAACTCTATCCAAAAAACCGTGAGCAAGGCAATTAAAGACAAACCTTGGCACGTAGAAGGTACCGAGAATGCAGAATGGGTACTTATTGACTACGTAAATATAGTAGTTCACGTTTTCCAAAAACACATTAGAGAATATTACGATATCGAAAGTTTGTGGGGAGACGCAAAAACCACTACTATTGAAACCAATTACTAAAATTTCTATTAGAAAATATACCAATGGCTAAAGAGCAAAATAAAAAGAAACCGGGTAATAATAAACCTAAATTTAATTCTTATTGGATTTACATCGGGATCGTCCTAATTTTCTTAGGACTTAATTTTTTTGGCGGAATGGGTTTTAACGAACCGGCAAAAAGTAACATTTCTGAATTTGAAAATTATTTAAGAGATGGCGATGTAAAAAGAGTGGTTGTGATTAACGACAGAACGGCCAACGTTTACCTTACTGAAGCTGCTGAAGCTAAAGAAGAACATAAAAAAACTCAGGAAAAAGAATTTCTTCCGGCGGGAGACCAACCCGATTATAGTTTTGAGATTGGTGATCTTCAAAATTTTCAGAATAACTTCAACGAAATTAAAAATGAAAATAACCTCGCTGCCAATTTAGAATTTGAAACTCATCAAAATTATTGGACAGATATTCTTTTCACGCTATTACCATTTATTTTACTATTTGGTATTTGGATCTTTATTATGAGAAGAATGAGCGGTGGTGCCGGTGGTGGCGCAGGAGGTCAGATCTTCAACATCGGCAAATCTAAAGCCAAGTTATTTGACCAAAACACCGACGTAAAAACTTCTTTTAAAGATGTTGCCGGTTTAGAAGGTGCCAAAGAAGAAGTTCAAGAGATTGTAGATTTCTTAAAACAACCCGAAAAATATACCTCATTAGGTGGTAAAATACCTAAAGGAGCTTTATTAGTAGGACCTCCGGGAACCGGTAAAACATTACTTGCAAAAGCTGTTGCCGGTGAAGCAAAAGTGCCATTCTTTTCACTTTCAGGTTCAGATTTCGTAGAGATGTTTGTTGGTGTTGGAGCTTCTCGTGTAAGAGATTTATTCAAACAAGCAAAAGAAAAATCTCCGGCTATTATTTTTATTGATGAGATCGATGCTATTGGTAGAGCTCGTGGTAAAAACAATATGTCTGGTTCTAACGACGAAAGAGAAAACACGCTTAACCAGCTGCTTACAGAAATGGATGGTTTTGGCACGAATACCAACGTAATTGTATTGGCTGCAACTAACCGTGCAGATGTTTTAGATAAAGCCCTAATGCGTGCCGGACGTTTTGACCGTCAGATTTACGTAGACTTACCAGACGTGAGAGAACGTCAAGAAATATTCGAAGTTCATTTGCGTCCGCTAAAAAAAGTGGCAGACGAATTAGATACTGAATTTTTAGCAAAACAAACACCGGGATTCTCGGGAGCAGATATTGCTAACGTTTGTAACGAAGCTGCTTTAATTGCTGCTCGTAAAGGAAATAAAGCCGTTGGTAAACAAGATTTCTTAGATGCTGTCGATAGAATTGTTGGTGGTTTAGAAAAGAAAAATAAAATTATCACTCCAGAAGAGAAAAAAGCAATTGCCTTTCACGAAGCTGGTCACGCAACGGTAAGTTGGATGCTAGAACACGCAGCACCACTAGTAAAAGTTACTATTGTACCTCGAGGCCAATCATTAGGAGCGGCTTGGTATTTACCGGAAGAACGCCTTATTGTTCGTACAGAGCAAATGTTAGATGAAATGTGTGCTACCATGGGTGGTCGTGCGGCTGAGAAAGTAATTTTCGATAAAATTTCTACCGGAGCTTTAAGTGACTTAGAAAAAGTGACTAAACAAGCGAAAGCGATGGTTACCATCTACGGTTTAAATGATAAAATCGGTAACCTTACTTATTACGATTCTACTGGACAAAATGAATACAGTTTTGCAAAACCTTACAGTGAAACTACAGCAGAATTAATTGATAAAGAGATTTCTAATATTATTGAAGCGCAATATCAACGAGCGATCGATCTGCTTACCAAACACAAAGACAAGCTTACAGAATTAGCTGAGATCCTTCTTGACAAAGAGGTTATTTTTAAAGATGATTTACAAAGAATTTTTGGAGATAGACCTTTTGCTAAGACAAACGGTGAAGAAAAAAAGCTAACAGATCAAAGTCCTGAAGAGGTTCAAGGGTCTCAAAATTCTCAAGCAAATAATGTTCCTGATAATTCAGAAAATGTAAGCCCTAAAAACTAATAATTACTTAAAAAATCTTGATTTTGCCTTAGGTACAATCAAGATTTTTTATATTTGGTTAAGTCTAAAGTAAAAAAGTTAATTACCCCAAAGCAATATATGAGTCTATTTAGAAAATTATTTTCATCCAAATCTAAATCAGACAAAGAAGAGGATCAAAAAGATGATGCACGAAGCAAATATATGCCGGAGCCAGAGCTACCGACAGATGAGAACTTTGTCTATCACTTTAAAAATAACGGCGGTAAATTTTTGTACTGCCAAGATCAAAATGAAGTAAAACAGGTTTTCGGTCAGATTTTAGATGAAAATGATTGGAAAAATGCTGAATGCTGCTGCTTTGACAATAACTTAAAACAAACTTTTAAAGACTTTAATTTAGATTTCACATTTAATGGCGAGGCGATTTTTTTTCTCTCCACTTGTGAATATTTAATTGCCAATACCGGAGCTTTATTGATAAGCTCTAACCAAATTAAAGAAAAAAAATTAGCAGAAATACCTCACAACTTCATTATTTTGGCAACTACAAGCCAACTGGTCGATACGATCGGTGAAGGTTTACGAGGTATAAAATCAAAGAGTAAAAACAAGATTCCATCCAACATAACCACCATTAAAACTTTTGAAGATAAACAAGAAAGTGACTTTATGAGTTATGGGAGTACTTCTAAAAATGTATATTTACTCCTGTTAGAAGACTTATAATTTTATGAATGAACTTTTAAAAAGAACTCTTTCGGGTGCTTTGTATGTAGTTATTTTAATCTCTGCTATTCTATTTCACGAATATAGCTTTATAGCTTTATTTTTTGCATTTGGGATTATTTGCCTTTACGAATTACAAAACTTACTAAAACTTAACAGCTACCTTAATTACATCGTTTTATTAGTGACGCTTGTTGTTTTTGGTATTCTCAAAATACAAGATTATGCAGTGATCACGCTGCTTATCATCACTATTTTTGTAAAAGTTTTATTGCTGAAAGATTTAATCATCATTCATGAAATTCCGCTTTTTGAAGGTAAAAAATATATTTTAACGCTATTTTATCTTATATCCTCTATCATTTTTCTTACTCTTATACCGTATGAAAACGGAACATATTCTCCTTTTATATTGATTGGAGTGTTCTTTTTAGTATGGTTTAACGATTCTTTTGCCTACTTAGTGGGTAAAAACTTCGGAAAAATAAAACTATACGAAAGAATTTCTCCTAATAAAACTGTTGAAGGTTTCTTAGGCGGACTCGTATTTGCAATGATTGCTAGTTTTGGCGTAGCTTATTTTACGAAGACTTTAGATTATCAAACTTGGCTAATAATTTCTATCTTAGTGAGCGTTTTTGGTACTTGTGGTGATTTAATTCAATCTAAGTTAAAAAGACAAGCCAACGTTAAAGACAGCGGAACGATTATGCCAGGACACGGCGGACTTTTAGACCGATTAGATAGTATTTTATTTGCCGGTACTTTTGTATATGCTTACTTATTAATTATTTAAAAACTATGTTTCATAAAGAAGGTTATAAAATTTTAGGCGTTACCATCGCTATTTGCATTTTAATCAATGTACTTTCCTATGCTTTTATTGAAATTAGCTGGCTCAATCAGCTTATTTTAGCGGCTAGCATTATTATGTTTTTGCTTATCCTTCAGTTTTTTAGAAATCCTAAGCGACGAACTTTAGTAAGCGATCACAACATTGTTGCGCCAGTAGATGGTAAAGTAGTTGTTATTGAAGAAGTTTTTGAAAAAGAATATTTTAAAGAAAAACGTTTACAGGTTTCTGTCTTTATGTCACCTATAAATGTTCATGTAACTCGACACCCAATTAACGGTAAAGTAGTTTTTAGTAAATACCATCCCGGCAAATATTTGGTTGCTTGGCACCCAAAATCGAGCGAAGAGAACGAACGAACTACCGTTGTGGTAAAAAACGAATCTGTAGGTGAAATTTTATACCGACAAATTGCCGGTGCGTTAGCAAAACGTATTGTGAATTACGCTAAAGAAGGACAAGAAGTTGTACAAGGTAGTGACAGCGGATTTATAAAATTTGGTTCTCGTGTAGATGTGTTCTTACCTATTGGCACTAAACTCGAAGTAGAGCTTAACCAGAAAGTAAAAGGTGGTTTAACCGTAATAGCCAAAGTTTAATGAGTGCTGCGAAAAGCAAACTAGACTTAGAATTTAAAGAAGCTTATAAACGCGCATCGAAAACAGAATTACGTTTTCCGCCAGATGTACGTTTACATTTTTATGCTTATTATAAAAGAGCAACAGAAGATAACTCGATACATCAAGAAGAAAGTTTAGATAGCCGTTTGATCGGAGCATTTAAAATGAATGCAATGTTTCAAATACGGGGTTTATCTAGAGATGATGCCAAACGAAAATACATCGAATTAGTAAACAAGTATATTACAGAGTAATTTTTGAATTTTAATTATCTGTAATTTGTAAAAACAGATACTTTCGTCATTCCGGACTTGATCCGGAATCTCACACTTATTTGAAAAAAAATATTTATGATATGACCCTGAATCAAGTTCAGGGTGACGACAACTTATTATGATGCTTAACGGCTATTGAATTTTTTACTGCATAAAATTTGTAAAAAATTCTTTTCAGGATATCACCTATTACCTAAATCCTACTCCCTAAAACCTATTTTCCCTAATACCTAAAACGCGCTAGGGATAGAAGTGAAAAGCCCGTAAAACTTGAAGTCTATTCAAATAAAAACCTCAAAGAAGCGACTAAAAGAAGCTTTTTTGAGGTTGATTAGTTGAAGATTTTAAGTTGCGTACTTGTAACGGATAGCCCGCTCGAGCGCAACGAGAAACATTTTACTTTACCGGAAAACCGCGATCTCGCATTAAGGCATCGATATTGGCATCGCGACCTCTAAATTGTCGGTAAGCTTCTGCCGGATCTACTGCATTTCTTGGAGCAAATAAAAAGCGTTTTAATTTATGCGCTGTTTCTTTATCGTAAAAACCTCCCGGAGCTTCTGCAAAAGCTTCTGCCGCATCAGAAGTCAACACATCTGCCCATAAATAACCGTAGTAACCGGTGGCATAACCTTCACCAGAAAACACGTGACCAAATTGAGTTGAACGGTGACGCATCGGCAGTTCTTTTGGCATACCAAGAGCATCGAGTTGTTGTTTTTCGAATTCTTGAATATCTGTAATTTCAGCAGGGTCGGTGGTATGGAATTTCATATCCATTAAGGCTGAAGCTAGATATTCTGTGGTGGCAAAACCTTGATTAAATGTTGAAGCTTTCTTGATCTTAGCTACCAATTCTGCCGGCATTGGCTCTCCGGTTTTGTAGTGTTTTAAAAATTTATTGATCACCACATCGGTCGATAACCAACGTTCTAATAATTGCGATTGAAACTCGGTATAATCACGAACTCCTCCATTTAAAGTCGGATATTTTACATCTGCGGAAAGAAAGTGCAGCGCGTGACCAAATTCGTGGAAAAAAGTTTCGGCATCGTCCCAAGAAACCAAAGTTGGCTCTCCTGCGGCCGGCTCTACAAAATTAGAATTATTAGAAGCCAACACCGGTTGATTACCGTTTAATGCTGTACGACTACGGTAAGTAGTAGCCCAAGCTCCGGAGCGTTTCCCTTTTCTGGCATAAGGATCTAAATACCATAAACCTACCAACTCACCAGAGTCTTTATCTTTTACTTCCCAAACTTTTACATCTTCATGAAAAACTGGAACACTCCCTTCTGCCACCGGATTGAATTCGTAATTAAATAATTCTCCCGCTACATAAAAAATAGCTTTTCTTAAATTATTGAGTTCTAAATATTGCTTTACTTCTTCGCTATCAAGATCGTATTTTTCTTGACGAACTTTTTCCATATAATAACGATAATCCCAAGGCTCGATAGTAATATTTTCACCTTCATTTTTTGCTAAAGTTTCCATTTCACTTACCTCTTCTTCTACTCTAGCTAAAGCTGCCGGCCAAACCTTCATCATTAAATCCATAGCATTTTCAGGGTTTTTAGCCATACGATCTTGCAAACGCCATTGCGCATAGTTTTCATACCCCATTAATGCCACGCGCTCATCTCTTAGTTTAAGTATTTTTTTGATAATTTTATTATTATCATATTCATCTCCGTTATTACCACGTGCATAATATTTTTGCCAAACTTCTTTACGTAATTCACGAT
This sequence comes from Mesonia mobilis DSM 19841, assembly GCF_000423405.1. Classification (GTDB taxonomy): domain Bacteria; phylum Bacteroidota; class Bacteroidia; order Flavobacteriales; family Flavobacteriaceae; genus Mesonia; species Mesonia mobilis. The sequence continues at coordinate 103,896 of NZ_AUHX01000004.1, forward strand.
TGTCGGCATAAGTTAAAAAGGGATCCATCGAAGAACGGGTATTGGTTACCGCATACATTTTTTCGCCACCGTTTTCTTTTGCTGCTACTTTGGCCGATTTTAAATAAGATTCAGGTAAACCCTCCGCTTCTTCTTCAGAGAAAAATGTAACATAACCTTCTTCATCTGCTAATACATTTGAAGAAAACTGAGTATACAACTCAGATAACTGCTTTTCAATTTCAGCGTAACGTTTTTTATCTTCTTCATTTAAATTGGCACCGTCCATTTCAAAATTTTTGTACACCAACTCGATCACGCGTTGTTGTTGCGGTGAAAGTTTTTCTTCTTGTGACTTATCGTAAACCGATTTGATACGCTGAAAAAGTTTTTCATTTTGAGAAATTTGAGAACGATAGTTTGAAATTTCCGGAGCTAATTCTTGTTGAATTTCGCGAAACTCTTCTGAAGAAATATTACTACTATAAATACCATAATAGGTGAATACGCGATCTAAGTCTTTTCCGGCTTTTTCCATCGCTACAATGGTATTCTCAAAAGTGGGTTCACTTTCTAAATTGGCTATACGATCTATTTCTTCTAAATGATTTTCCATCGCTTTTTGTATCGCCGGTTTTAGCTGAGAAAGCTCCATCTTATCGAACGCAGGAACGCCATTATACTCACCTTTCCATTCAGTTAAAAAAACATTTTCTGTCTTTTCTTCTTCTTGCATATTTTCTTCGGTTTTATCTGTTTTGCAGCTTATTAACACAGCAACAATTATGGGTAATATTAATTTATTCTTCATAAAAATTATTAATTTGAACATTAGTTAAAGAAATCTTAAAATATGTTAAATAAGTTATTAATATAAGCATCTACTGCATTAACTTATTTTTTTATTTCGTTATTTTTACGTTTCATTTATTTTAGTCGACCAAAATTTCGCGATTTTTTGCTACAATGACAAAAACACAAGAACACAAAACTATACAAACTAATAAAAAGAAAAACCTTCAATCCAGATTAATTGCTGTTGGAGCTAGTGCCGGAGGATTAGAAGCGTTAAAAGCTTTTTTTAGTAATTTACCTGATAACGACCAGAATTCTTATATTGTTATTCAGCATTTATCTCCCGATTATAAAAGTATGATGGGAGAATTGTTAGCTAAAACGGCTAAATTACCTATTGAACAAATCACCGATAATTCTGAAGTAGAGCCGAGTAAGATCTATCTTATTCCGCCGGTTAACAATTTAACGATTGAAGACGGCATTCTGCATTTATCTGAAAAACCAAAAAACCAAAAACTAAATCTTCCTATAGATCTATTTTTAGATTCTCTTGCAGACTATAAAAAAGATCGTGCGATCGCAGTAATTTTAAGCGGAACAGGAAGCGACGGCACGCGTGGTGTTAAAGCCATTAAAGAAGCCGACGGGATGGTTATGGTACAAGATCCTGAACAGGCAAAATTTGATGGAATGCCTAAAAGCGCGATAAACTCCGGGATGGTAGATTATATTTTACCTGCTGAAGAAATGGGTAGCGAAATTAATCGATTTATAGAAGCTTCTGAAGCTATCCAACTAAACGGAGAGCTTGAAAACTACGACGAACAAGTACTCACAAAAATTCTAGACTATATTAACGAGAATACCGGATTAGATTTTAGTGAATATAAATTTTCTACGCTTGCCAGAAGAGTTGCGCGACGTGTAAATGTTTGTAAATGTGAAACATTTAAAGAATATTATCGATTACTACAAACTAATCCTGACGAAGTTTCTATACTTTTTAAAGAATTTTTAATTGGGGTGACCAAGTTTTTTAGAGATCCGCGAGTTTGGGAAATTCTTTCTGATGATCTAATCCCAGAAATTATTGAGCGCAAAGACGATGGGGAGACTTTAAAAGTTTGGGATGTAGCTTGTAGCACCGGTGAAGAAGCTTACTCTTTGGCAATGTACATTAACGAAGAATTAAGAAAACAAAACAAAGACTTAAAAGTTAAAATTTTTGCCACAGATATTGCTAAACAACATTTAGAAATTGGTGGTAACGGAGTTTATTCTGAAAGTACGATTGCCGATATCGACACAGAATTAGTAAAAAAATACTTCATTAAACATAGTGATGGATATCAAGTTGTAGAGAAAATAAGAAGAATGGTAATTTTCTCTCAGCATAACATTATAAAAAATCCGCCATTTAGTAATATGGATATGATTTTATGTCGAAACCTGTTGATTTACTTTCAGCAGAGCATTCAGCATAAAACTTTAAATGTACTTCATTACGCTTTAAAAGAAAACGGCTTTTTAATTTTAGGAACGAGCGAAACGGTAAACTCCCATCGTGAACATTTTGACGAAATTAGTAGAAAATGGAAAATCTACCGTAATGTTTCTCCTAGAAGAAGATTAAATAACGACAGCTTAAAACCAAGAAAAAATTATAATCGTCCAGAAAACAAAAGACAAACAAAATTCGATCGCCGAGAAACCGCTCTTAAACGAAAATTCACCTCAGAACTTAGTGAAGCCATCTTAGAACAATTTGGAGGCGCAAGTGTTTTTATAGACGAACAATTTAATATTTTAGAAGCCATTGGCGAGTTTAGAAAATATGCCAATCTTCCTGTAAAAGGTTTTACCACAAACCTGAACAAAATGTTAGATGAAGGCTTGCAACATATTTTACAAGCTACCTTAAAAAAAGCAAAAAAAGAGAATCGAAAGATACTCTATAAAAGTGCTACATTTAAAGATAACGATCAAGAAAAAGCGCTTGATCTTATCGTTAAACCTTTCAGACAAAATAATCTAGACAACGAAATTAACTTCGTGGTTACTTTTATTGAAAAAGAAGTAAAACTAGATAATATCGCTGTTTCAGAAAAAATTACAGTCGATAGTCGCTCGCAAGAATACATTAACGAGCTGGAAGATGAACTTAAAAAGACGAAAGAAGAATTACATACTTCACTAGAAGAAATTGAAACCAGTAACGAAGAGTTACAAGCTGCCAACGAAGAGTTATTAGCTTCTAACGAAGAATTACAAAGCACCAACGAAGAGCTGCAGAGTGTAAATGAAGAAATTAACACGGTAAATGCTGAGAACATCCAAAAAATGGATGATTTGGCAGAGTTAAATGCCGATATGAATAACCTGCTTGAAAGTACAGAAATTGGGGTGATTTTCTTAGATGAAGATTTAAGAATTCGAAAATTTACACCGGCAATTCAAAAGCATTTCAGTTTATTAAATTCAGATGTTGGTAGACCGATCGATAATTTTGTAACCAACTTTGGTAAAAATAAAGGTCGCGGATTAGTGTCTCGATGTAAAAAATCGATAGAAACCGGTAAAACTTTAGAAAGAAACATTACTTCTAAGGAAGGCAGACATTATTTAAGAAGAATCTCTCCTTTTGTAAATTCTGAAGATAAAATTGATGGTGTAGTGATCACTTTTGTCGATATAGAATCATTACAACGCGCCAAAGAAAAACTGGTTGCTAGCGAAAAGCGATATAAGTCTTTCTACGAAGAAGATCCGGTCATGCACTTTAGTGTTAACCCAAATACTTCAGAAATCGTACAATGTAACGAAGAAGCGATTTACAGATTAGGTTACGACACCAAAGAAGAAGTTGTTGGCAAACCTATTTTTGAACTTTATGATGATGAAACAAAGCTTAAAGCCGTTCAACTAAATAAGGTATTTAAAGAAGATGGAGAATTAAAGAATATAGAGATGGAAATGCTTACCAAAGAAGGTGATAAAATCCCGATTATTCTTTATTCTAACATTGAATATAATGAAAAAGGAGATGCCATTAACAACAGATTTACCTGTGTAGATATTTCTGAAGTTAAAAATGCTCAAGAAAAATTAAAAGAACAAAAAGCAGATCTAGAAAGAGCAAATAAAGATTTAGAACAATTTGTTTCTATCTGTTCTCACGATTTACAAGAACCTTTGGCCACGATTAAATTTGGTAGTGATGTTCTAGGTAAACTCTATGCAGATAATTTAGATGAAAAAGGGAAAAACTATATTTCTTACATCGATGAAGCATCAGACCGATTATCAAATCAAATTAAAGCTCTATTAGAACATTCTAGAATTGGTAGAAATACTAAAAAATCGACAGTCGATACCAAAGAATTAGCAGAAGTAGTTAAATACGATCTTGGTAAGAGAATTAAAGATACAAATGCCACGGTGAATATTGGTAATTTACCAAAAGTAAAGGCCTACAAAATAGAATTAAGACTTTTATTTCAAAACCTTCTAAGCAATGCTTTAAAATACATCGATAAAGATCGTAAACCCGAAATTAGAATTTCTTCGTTTAAAGAAGGTAATTATTGGGTTTTCTCTGTGATGGATAATGGTATCGGTATTTCTGAAGAAGATCAAAAAAATATTTTTACTATTTTTAGTAGAGTAAGAACTAAAGAAAAATATGAAGGTACTGGAGTTGGTTTAGCACACGTCGAAAAAATTGTTCAGCTACACGAAGGAACAATTTGGGTAGATTCACAAAAAGGTGTAGGAAGTACTTTTTATTTCAAAATCAAAGCAAATTAATGAACATCACACCCACACCTCAACAACAAAATGTTGATATAACCAATTGTGATCGTGAGCCTATACATATTATAGAACAATCGCAACAACACGGAGTAATTTTAACGGTAAACTACCAAGAAAACAAAATACTTCAAGCGAGTAGTAACGCTATAAATTTGTTAGGTTTTTCGCCACAAGAATTAGTGGGTAATCCTTTAGAAAAATTATTTTCTGAAGAAGAGGTTCGTACACTTTTCTCTAAAATTGAAGCAAAACAAAATTTATATCCGAGAGAAGTAAGTTTTAAAAATCAGCAATATTTAGCAATTCCTCATCTTACAGAAGATGAAAAACTTGTTATCGATATTGAGCCTTTTGGTGAAACCTTGAGCCCAATTTTATTTCAAGAAGAATTAACTAAGATTCTAAAAGAAATAAAAGATACAGATCCTGTAAAAGTTATGTGTCATCAAGCCGTTTCGCTCATTAAAGATCTGTACGGTTACGATCGCGTTATGATGTATCATTTTGATGAAGAATGGAACGGTGAAGTGATTGCTGAAGTAAAAGAAGAAAACCTAGAAAGTTGGTTAGGTCTTCACTACCCGGCGACTGATATTCCTAAACCGGCAAGACAAATATTCTTAAAACAAGGTGTTAGAATGATTAGCGATGTTAATTATCAACCTGCACCCTTGTTTCCGGAGTTAAAAGAAAAAATAAACCTTTCAAAAAGTGAATTACGTGGCGTCTCTCCTATTCATATTGAATATTTAAAAAATATGAACGTGGGAGCTTCGCTTACAGTTGCTGTAATTTTAAACGGTGATCTTTGGGGATTAATAGCTTGTCATCACTATCAGCCTAAATTCATCAATTACCACCAAAGACAATCTTGTAAGTTTTTAGCGCAAGTATTTTCTAATAAATTAGCGTTAAAAGAAAGTAATACGTTTTTAGAGAACATCAATTCATCAGAAAAAATAAGAAAACAACTTCTTATTCAAATGAATTCGATTTCTAATTTCACACAAGCCCTAACAAAGTTTTCACCTAAATTTACAGATCTTATCAACTGTAGCGGCGGGGCGTTATTCAATGAAAATGAAATCACTTTAGTAGGTAAAACTCCTACTGAAAAGCAGGTAAAAAAAATCATTAACAAGGTAATTAAAAAACAATCGGGTAGTGTTTTTCAAACTAAGCAAATTAGTCGCTATTACGAAAAAGCACAAAATTTCACAGCTACTGCTTCTGGAGTTTTAAGCATTAAAATTAGTAACGAAGAAACCTATTTACTTTGGTTTAGACCAGAAGCATCTACCACTGTAGATTGGGGTGGTAATCCAGAAAAACAAGGTTATGTAAAAGACGGCGTGCAATTTTTACATCCTAGGAAATCGTTTGAGCGATGGACGCAGAAAGTTTCCGGAATCGCCAATGCTTGGGAAAGCTACGATATAGAAGCTGCAAGCAACTTACAAGACACCATTACTCACGTATTGGTTAGAAAACAAAAAGACGAGATTAAAAATCTTAACGATAGTTTAGTTGAAGTAAATAAAGAGTTAGAAACCTTTAGTTACAGTGTGTCTCACGATCTAAGAGCGCCTTTAAGAGGTATCGACGGTTATTCTAGAATACTTATTAATAACTATTTAGATAAATTAGACGACTACGGGAAAAATGCACTAAAAACCATTCTTTCTTCTGCAGAAGAAATGGATTTACTTATCGAAGATATTTTAACCTATGCTAAAGTTGGGCAAAACAACCTTAACTTAACTACTTTCTCTACAAAAAAGCTTGTAGAAGGAATTATATCTTCTCAAAACATAGAAACAGAATATCCGTTTACTTCTATTCAGGTTGATGAAAATTTACCAGAAATTACTGCCGATAAACGCATGATCTCTCAGGTTTTTGGCAATTTAATATCTAATGCAGTTAAATATTCATCTAAAACAAAAGAACCTAAAGTTTCTATCGGTTTTCACACAGAACGCAATAAGCATATTTATTTTGTTAAAGATAATGGTGTAGGCTTCGACCCTAGTTTCAAAAACAAAATTTTCGATGTATTTTCGCGTGCTAACTCTAGCAAAGATTTTAAAGGATCTGGCATAGGGCTTGCAACTGTAAAAAAAGTAATAGACAAACACGAAGGAGAAATTTGGGCTACTTCCCAAATTAATGAAGGTGCGCAGTTCTATTTTTATATTGATGTTAGCGAAAAATAATTTTGCGACTAAAGAAAAGCTATGATTACAACCAAACTTAGAATATTATTAATCGAAGATTATAAAACCGATGCCGAGCTAATTGAAATTCAGATCAAAAGCTTTGTAGAGAATTTTGAAATTAAAATCGTCGATAATCTTCCTGATTTTACCAGAGAATTACAAAGCTTCGTGCCCGATGTAATTCTATCTGATTACAATTTACCTACCTGTACAGGTTTAGATATCTTAGAGGAAGCTAAGGCTCACGATCCTAATATTCCTTTTATATTTATTACAGGAACTATCGATGATGATGAGATGGCCGCAAACACCATACTTTCTGGAGCTTCTGGTTTCATCTTAAAAAAACACATGAATAATCTTGCTGAAAAATTAGAGCCGCTCTTCAAACAAGTTGTTTTTAATATGATCACGCAAGATGAACTAAGAGAAAAAATAAGAAAAAATAAAATCGCTGTTAATCAAATTTATAATTACCTAGATAAAATTGATGTCGATACCGAAGAACAGAAAATTAACATCAATAAAATTAGAGAAAACATCGATTTAATTAAGCTTCAAGAAGGAGAGAAAGAAAAATAAATGCTAGAAAAATTAAGAGCGGCAACCCAAGAGTTACACGAAAAAATTGAAGGTGAGAATACGGCAGATTTAATAATGAAGCACAGTATTTCTGTTGAACAATACAAGAAACTGTTACTTCAAAATTATGTAGCTTATAAAATCACTGAAGATAAAATTGAAGCTCAACTTCCTGATTATACTTCAGACAAAACAGAAAATTTAGCGAAAGATCTAGCTGAATTAAATGTAGATCTTAGCATTTCTGAAAACTACCAACACGATTTCACTATCAATACCGATGCTGAAGCTTTAGGCGCTTGGTATGTGGTTGAAGGTTCTTCTCTGGGCGGAATGATGATCTCTAAGAACATTAAAGAATGTGAGCAACTTTCTAGTATTGAAGAGCATCATTTCTTCAACGGAAAACGTCAAAGCGTAGATAGTTGGAGAAAATTTACCAAAGACTTAAAAAAGAAAGATTTCTCTGCGGAAGAACAAACGCAAGCGATCGAAAAAGCTAAAGAAACCTTTCAGTTTTTCGGTAAAGTTTTTCGGGAGATTTAAACGCCACTAAACGCGCCAAAACCACCATCGATCGGTACGACAATACCGGTAACAAAAGAAGCTTCATCGCTGGCTAACCAATTGGCAGCGCCTTGCAATTCTTCTGGTTTACCAAAACGAGCCATTGGTGTTTGGGTGACTATTGTATTTCCTCTCGCGGTTAAACTTCCGTCTTTATTTAATAATAGATCACGATTCTGTTCTCCTATAAAAAATCCTGGAGCAATAGCATTTACGCGAATGCCATCCCCATATTTCTGATTCATTTCTACGGCTAACCACTTGGTAAAATTATCTACCGCAGCTTTTGTTGCTGCATAGCCTAACACACGCGTTAAGGCTCGTTGAGCAGCCATCGAAGAGATATTAATAATACTTCCTTTTTTCTGCTCGACCATTTCTTTAGCAAAAACTAACGTAGGTAATAAAGTTCCTTTAAAATTTAAATGATTTACCTTATCAAAGTCTTCTATATTTAGATCGAAAATCGATTGCTCCGGAGTAATTACGGCTCCATTTACATTTCCTCCCGCAGCATTTACCAAAATATCTACCTTTCCATAATTTTGGAGAACACTTTTCTTGCAAGCTTCCAGCTTTTCTCGATTTAATACATCGGCTACCAAAGCAAATGCATCTCCGCCATCAGCTTTTATTTCTTCAACTTTTTGATTTACGGTAGCTTCGGTTCTTCCCATAATGCCCACCTTCGCTCCTTCCGCAGCAAAACCTTTAGCAATTGCTCCTCCTAAAACTCCATTTCCTCCGGTTACTACCGCTATCTTGTCTTGTAATCTTTTCATCTAAACATTTTAAGTGCTGAAATTAGAAATAATCCAACAATTGTCGTTTATTCTAATTACTTTTTTCACCAACATCCTTCCCGGCGGCAGTTGGCACTCCCGCTTCTTTATCAATAATCAGGTTATCGACAACCACATTTTTAGTGTTGGTAATCGAGGTTCCGTTTTTTGCTTTCTTTATTTTTATATTTTGAAGCTGAACATTCTCGACCTTGCTATCTTCAAAACCTTGAATCACTACGGCTGTTCCTGTGGCTTCTTCACACTTAATATTATTGATGTAAATATCAGAGATTTTTGAATTATGCCCCTCGCCTTCGCCGTGATAGAACGAAGTGATGTAAAAAAGATCTTCGGTTTTATCGAATTTCAGGTTATCGATGTAAATATCTTTGATATAACCACCACGATCGGGATTGGTTTTAAAGTAAATTCCGCGTTTTAGGTAGCCGTGCGCTTTGCAATTCTGTACAAATACGTTTCGCACGCCCGCGCTCATTTCACTCCCAATTACAAAAGCGTGTAAACCTTTCAGCAAACAATTACGCATTACAATATTTTCTGAAGGTGTCGCTGCATTTGCTCTTCCTTCATCATCTCTGCCGGCTTTTATAGCTACATTGTCATCGCCATTATCGAAAGTAACGTCTTCGATTAAAACATCGCTCGTATATTCTAAATCGATGCCGTCATTATTGCTGTTGTGCGAATCGTATGATAAGCCGCGCAAAGTGGCGCTTTTACACTTCAATAAATGAACACACCAAAACGGCGCATTTTCAATTCTTATATCTTCAATTAAAATGTTTTCTGAATTCACCAATTGTAATAATTGCGGACGCAAATAACTGCCTTCTCCAAATTGTCGATCTTGAAGCGGAGTTGAATTATGATTCATTTCTCTACTTTTTTGCTTTTACAGAGTTTCTGCGCATCACGCATACTAATTCTGAATATTCACATTTTTGAAATGCAGGTCCGCTTTTTACTTCAGCAACATCGCCACAACCTATAATTCCCCAAGAGATTTTTTGCATCTAATAATAGCGTTTATTTTCTTTATTGCGGAAGAGATTTAAAAACCGTTGGAAGATGTTGGGTTTGCTTACAATTATTTCGCCTATAAAAGTAGAATCTTCAACCATCATCACATCAATTTTTTGCAATCGGTTTTCATCAATTAAATCCAATTTTAAAATATAATGTTCATAACCTACATAAGAAAAAATAATAGTTTCTTCATTTTCAAAATTCTCTTCTGAAATTTTGAGTAAAAAACTACCATCAAAGTCTGTTTGAGTTCCGTGAGCTGTATTTTGTTGAATTACATTCACACCGGGAAGTGGCACATCTTCTTCATCGGTTACAGTTCCTTTTATGATTATCGAATCTTTTTGATGACTTGACTGAGTTATTTCCTCCTGAAGCTGAAAATCTTTTTGAGTTTGAACTTTTGCTTGATTATTTTTCTTTTCTTGTGCTAAACCTGGTTGAGCCACAGCAATTATTGACCCTAAGCCTAAAGCAATTCCTAATCTGGAAAGTGAGTTTTGAGTAGACGAAATATATTCTTGCTCCAACTGTGTTGATATAAATCGACCGCAAAGTTGTTTTGCATTTTTTGTTTTTCGGGCAATTTCTGAGGCAGATAGTTTGGTAAAATCAATCACCTCTTTTTGGCAGCTCGCACAAAACTTCCCTTTTTGGGTTGGCGACATTTGCTGCCAGTCTTCATGGCAAGGTTCCGGGATGTTGAGTTTGAATTTCAAAAGTTTAGCATTAAATCACGTTTAAATATAAGTAGATTTTTCTAATTAGGGAGTTCTATTTCAGAAACTTCCGCAGCTAAATTTCCTTCAAGCTTCACTAAAACCACAACAGCATCTTCTTTAAAATACAAATTCTGAATCTTAAAATCATTAATCGTTCCAAACAACTGAACGCCTTTTTTCACTTCGATGATATTTTCGAGCTTTTGATTAATTTGTTGTAAAAACTCGGAGATTTTGGGAGTGAGAAAAAGTTTAGAGTTGCCGGAGAGTTTTTTCTTCATCAGCAACGTCATCATTGCTTTTAAAAGCCGATTGGTAAACCAGGCTTTTTGTTCACCTTCCACCTGATAATCCTTGATGATGATTTCTTGCTGTTCTTCGTCGAAATCAAACTTCAACTGAAAACTAAAACTTATTGTTTTATTTTTAAACAACACCGTTTTCATTAATACTTGTTGCCTAATGCAAACGTCAAAACCGGGTTTACCGTTGCTAAGGTTTATCGCTAAAATTTCTCCGTATTGTTGTCCTTTTGCCTCTTCTTTCTGTATTTGATAACCTACCAGTTTTTCTTTTAAAACTTTTTCTAATGCCGTCAAGGTTATTTTGACGGGAATTTGAATACTTACCCCGCTTATTTCTTTTTCATTTTTTTGCATTTACATAAGTTACTTAAAATAAAAATCCCTTCAAAAAATGGATTCATTTTTTAATTTAACTTTATAGTTCATAAGATGAGATTTGTATATTTCAACTTATTAAACTGAATATATTTACTCATTTATTTTAAACGGAAGCTTTTTAAGACCGTATTCATTTCTTCATAAATTTCCGGATAAATACTTTCTTGAGATGCAAAAGTCAAGATGTAAACACGATCTCCATTCTTGTAATAGTCTTGTATATATCGGCGCATCCCTTCATCAAAAATTATTTTAAATTCTAATCGATACCCGTTAGAATTTCCAAAATCAATTTCTTTAAAATCAGTGATCACGCCGACTCGATTTACTTCTTTTTTAAGTTTTTGAGCAGCTTGTTTTAAACTCATATCAGGATAATCACGAGTTACCAAATTAATGCTTTCTATATAATTACGGTTTTCGCCGGGATTTTTAGGGGTTAGTTTAAAAAGGGTATTATTTTCACCGCTTTCCTCTCTTTTCAAAGATTCAGGATAACTAATTGAAAAATTTTCATTCTCTATGGTTTTTAAATCACTGTTATTACAGCTAACACATAGAATAATAAATAGGATTAAGAAGGGGTATTTCATTATAATGAATGGATTATTATCCAAAGCTAAAGAATACTTCCAGATTTCATTAAATCTTAATACTTCTAATAAAAAAGCCTTTCAAAATTTGAAGGGCTTTTTTATATCTAGATTGAAACTTCTGTTTTCTTATGTCGATATGCAAAGAAGAAAATATATAGGTAACAACACATTACGAGCATAAAAGCTAAACCAAATCCTGAAGTATCGGTTAAAAGTCCAAATAATGGTGGTACAACTGCCCCTCCTACAATCATTGTACACATAATACCAGAACCTTGAGGTTTGCTGTCTCCTAATTCATCTAAGCCTAAACTAAAGATAGTTGGGAACATAATCGAGTTGAATAAACCGACTGCAATAATTGTCCACATTGCTAAAAGACCTGTACTTTGCGTAGAAATCACAATTAAAGCAAGAGCGATTATTGCAAAAATACTTAGCACTTTTGCCGGTTTGATGATGCTAGTTAAGTAAGCACCAATAAAACGACCTACCATTGCACCCGTCCAATAAAAAGTCACAAAAATACCTACCACAGCTTTACCATCGACCGCACTTAGATCATCGGTTAAAAACCAATTGGCGATGGTTCGCATAAATGGAGTATTTCTAACCATTTCTGCTAGATCTAATTTCATAAAGTAATTGACCATATAACTACCAATAGCAACTTCAGCACCTACATAACAGAAAAGACCAATAGCTCCCAAAATTAGATTCTTATTTTTAAAGGCTGTTGCGTAACTTCCTTTTTTCTCTCCTTCACCAATGATCTTCGGAAGGTTTACAAAAACAAATACCAATGCGATAGCTATTAAAATTCCGGCAATGGTTAAGAACGGAGTTTGTACTGCTGCTGCTTCTGCCGCGTAATAATCTGACTGCTCTTGAGAAGTTAATGCACTAATTTGATCTCCAGTTTTTATTTTATCACTTAAAATAAATAACGCTCCTACGATCGGAGCAATTGACGTTCCTAATGAATTAAAAGCTTGTGATAAATTTAGACGACTCGCAGCACTTTTTTCTGGTCCTAAAATAGTCACATAAGGATTAGCCGCAACCTGAAGAATGGTAATCCCACCGGCTAAAATGAAATATCCTAACATAAAAATCCAAAATACGCGTAGTGAAGATGCAGGATAGAAAAGTAAACAACCAGCTGCCATCATAAGGATTCCTAAAATGATTCCTTTTTTATAGCCGATTTTAGAAAGTATAAAACTTGCGGGGATTGAAAGTAAAAAGTAAGCGCCAAAAAAAGCAAATTGTACCATTCCGGCTTGAAAATAGGTTAACTCAAAGACTTCTTTTAATCTAGGAATTAATGAGTCTACGATTACCGTTAGAAAACCCCATAAAAAGAAAAGCAAGGTTAAGAATATAAAAGCTGTTCTGTAAGAGGTATTGTTCTGTTTATTCATTTCTGAGTTTAATTATTATTGATAAGTTGTGTTGATTCTCTTAGTTTTAATTCAGTTTTCAAATTTATCATTTCTGCATTGACAGTCGAATTTGAATCTAAATTTTTAAACATTATTCGCATAGCTTCTTTAGCAATTTTATCTAAAGGCTGTTTTAATGTGGTTATTGAAGGTTTACATATTTCAAAAAAAGAATTATCATCAAATGAAATGATTCCTAATTCATTCAATCTTTTAGGATCATTTTCTTTTAAAGCTTTCAACCCTAAAAAGGTTAAGTAATTTGTAGAAAATAAAATAGAGTCTAGATCTGAATGATCATTCAAAAATAATTTTATCTGATTAATTTTTTCTTCTGAAGAATCTTTGGCTTTTAAAATTAATTTTTGAGCATAGAGCTGATGTTTATTGATCGCTTCATCAAACCCTAACAAACGTGCGCTCATTTGAGTTTGATTCATATCTATACTTATAAAACCTATTTTTTTGTAGTTATTTTCAAGAAGATGCTCAACACCTAATTTTGAAGCTTCTTCATTATCAATACCTACATAATTAAAATTTTCTTTCTCAAAAAATCGATCTAGCAATACAACAGGAATGTTCCGTTTTTTTAGTTCTAATATTTTTGGTTGAAGATTAGGTGAAGGAGTGAGCAAAAAACCATCAACTTGCCTTTCAAGAAAAAGATCGATTAACTCAATAGATTTTTCATCATCATTATCATTGCTACAAAATAAGATTTTGTAACCTTTTTGGTAAGCTATATCTTCAATATGCCTTGCTAATTTCGCAAAGAAATCGTTGGAGATATCTTCTAACATACAAACTAGAACTTTAGATTTTCCAGTTCTTAAACTTTGAGCTAAAGAATTAGGCTTATAATTAACTTTCTCGACATACGCTAATACCTTTTTAGTTACCTCTTTAGAAATCCTTTTTTCTTCAGCTTTATTATTTAAAACAAAAGATACTGTAGTTACTGAAACTCCTAATTCACTAGCAATATCTTTTATCGATATTTTTTTATTTTTCATAATTTCAAATATCGTATAAAAATCACAAACCCTTTATGTAAATTCACATAAAGGGCTTGTTTTATAAAGTTAAATTATTTTATCTCGAATAATTCGGTGCTTCTTTGGTAATGGTTACGTCGTGCGGGTGACTTTCCATAATACCTGAAGAGGTAATTTTGATAAATTTTGCATCACTTTTTAATGAAGCAATATCTTTAGCTCCACAATATCCCATACCGGCGCGAAGACCACCAATAAACTGGTTCATACTTTCAACCAATTCACCTTTATAAGGCACACGACCTACAATACCTTCGGGTACTAATTTTTTAATATCGTCTTCTACATCTTGGAAATAACGATCTTTAGAACCTTTTTGCATCGCTTCTACAGATCCCATTCCGCGGTAAGACTTAAATTTTCTTCCTTCGTAAATAATGGTTTCTCCCGGAGATTCTTTTGTACCTGCTAATAATGAACCTAGCATCACGCAATCTGCTCCAGCGGCTAAAGCTTTAGGAATATCACCGGTGTAACGAATACCACCATCGGCAATTACAGGAACGCCGGTTCCTTTAATCGCTTCAGCTACTTCTAAAACTGCTGAAAACTGTGGAAATCCTACTCCTGCTACCACTCTTGTCGTACAAATAGAACCCGGACCAATTCCAACTTTTACAGCATCTGCTCCTGCTTCAACTAAATATTTTGCAGCTTCTGCTGTAGCAATGTTACCCACTACAACTTCTAATTCCGGAAATTTCTTTTTAACCTCTTGCAATACATAAACCACACCTTTGGTATGCCCATGAGCTGTATCGATCACCACCGCATCAACACCTGCATTTACTAAAGCTTCTGCTCTTTCCACAGCATCTGCTGTAACTCCTAAAGCGGCTGCCACACGTAATCTTCCGTATTGATCTTTATTGGCAATAGGTTTTTGCGTAAGTTTGGTGATATCTCTAAAGGTAATTAAACCTACCAGTTTATTTTCTTTATTAACTACCGGAAGTTTTTCAATTTTATTGGCTTGTAAAATATCTTCTGCATCATCTAACGAAGTTCCTTCTGCTACAGTGACTAAGTTTTCTGAAGTCATTACCTCAGAAATTGGTCGATTTATATTCTTCTCGAAACGTAAATCACGATTAGTAACAATCCCTAATAACTTTCCTTCTTCATCTACAATAGGAATACCGCCAATACTATGTTCTGCCATCGATGCTTTTGCATCTTTTACTTTAGCCGTAATTGGTAAGGTCACAGGATCGATAATCATACCGCTTTCTGCACGTTTCACCTTTCTCACTTTTAAAGCTTGCTGCTCGATGGTCATGTTTTTATGCAACACACCAATCCCACCTTCTCTAGCAATAGCAATTGCCATTCTAGATTCTGTTACCGTATCCATCGCAGCAGATACAATAGGAACATTAATGGTAATGTTTCTGGTAAATTTTGTTTGAATATTTACTTCTCTAGGAAGTACTTCTGAAAAGGCTGGTACAAGTAAGACGTCATCATAAGTTAGTCCTTCGCCTAAAATCTTGTTCTCGTGTGCAGTCATAGCAATTAAGGATTTAATTGCATGCAAATATAGGTTTTTAAGATGACAATGCTTTACATCCATACAATTATTTTACAATTTCTTAAAAGCAATAAATACTAAAACCTGATTAATATCAGTTCTCATCAAAAACATCTTGGGTACTTTTACATTAACCTAAAAAACTAATAAGATGAAAAGGATTTTGCTCCCAACCGATTTTTCAGAAAACGCTTACAATGCCATTTCTTATGCTTTACATTTTTTTAAAGATGAAAAGTGCCATTTTACACTTTTAAATACGCTTTACAATTCAGATTATATTATTTATAGTAGTTTGAATACGCTTTATGAAGAGAATTCCCTAAAAAAGTTAGAACGGTTAAGAAAACGCATTCTTAAAGAATTTAATAACGATAATCATGAGTTTGAATTGGTTTCTACATTCAACATGCTTTATCAAGAAATAGAAGAACGTGTAAAAAATAAAGAGATTGATTTGGTAATAATGGGAACCAATGGTGCTTCTGGCGGTGAAGAACTTTTATTTGGAACGCACACGGTTCATGCCATTCAAATTGCTAAATGCCCACTGTTGGCCATTCCATCTAATTATCGTTATAAAGAATTGGAAAACATTCTTTTTACAACAAAATATGAAATTGATTTTGCCGAATACCAAATGAGTTTCATTAAAAATCTTGCTGATAAGAAAAATGCAAAAATACACGTGATGCACGCTAATTTTGGAATTAGACTTAACGAGAAACAGCTTCAATCTAAAAAAGATTTAGATAATTTTTTTGCTGAAACTCCACACGATTTCAATTCGGTTTACAAAGATAGTGTACCGGAAGCTATTGAAGAATTTAATAAAGAAAATAAGATTGACTTATTAATTATGATCAAGCACCGAAGAAGTTTTATTGAAAAAATTCTATTTAGTTCAATCATTAATGAAATTGGGTTCAACGCCAAGTTTCCTTTTCTGGTATTACCTTCAGAAAGTTATGATCCTGAAAATTAAATTTCAGCTTTATTTCTTTTAAATAATTGAAGAAAAACAATAACTACAGAAAGTATAAATGAAGTGGTCATCAATATACCCGAGATCATCACCACATATCGCATAAAATGATAACCCGACCACATTAAATAAATACCACCAAAAGTGAGTAAAACCGAAAGCAACGGTTCTAGCATCAATGATTTTTTTAACCAAGCAGGGAGTTTTGCAAAACTTACCAAACCACCTAAAATGAAGAAAATAACAGACATCGATAAGATATGCGTATGAATAATGGTAAGCATCTCTCGCTTTGGTTTTTTGAACTTCATCACCTTAGCTTCCAGATCGTCTTCATTCCCTAAATAATTTTCTTGAATACCGGTGGGAGTATTTTCTGTCGTTTCGTTTACAAAGCGAAATCCGGTAAAATAACCGACGCTTAACACGATGAGAAAAGCGCCGATTAATAATTTTACTTCTTTAGGAAATTCAGCAAAAGTGGTGTTGAAATTCATTTTAAAGCATATTTTCTTCTTGAAGAATTTTCATGGTTTTTAAAACTCGATTCACCGCTCTTGCCATGGAAGATGCTGAAATAGTTGCACCGCTTATCGCAGCCACATTTTCACCATAATTTACTTCTGAAGCCGGCGACATCCCGATAAATTGCCTTAACCAACGTTGCGTCCCGATTTGCTGACCGTAATTTTCACGGTAAATGAGCACTTTCGATTTTTTGATGATCAAATCGTTATCGAACATCACCACATAATCAAATTCTTTTTTCTTACTGGGAGCTTTCCCTAAATAAGCATAACCGATAGATTGGTCATCAGAAAAAATTTGAAATAAGTTTTCGTTTCCGGTTTTGGCGGGTAGTTTTTCATTGATTGCGGCAGAAGCTTCAATTTCTTTTAATTTAAATTGATCGACTTCGTATGTACCGCGAATGGCTTTATAGAATTTCTCTTCTAATTCACCACCCATAAAGCTAAAACCTAGACCTATAAAAACTACTATGAAAATTCTTTTCCACATAAATTATCCTTTTTTAACGTAAGCTTCAATCACCTCATCAATTTTATCTTGACTCGTGGTTACATCCATCGGGAAGAGTTTCATAAATAAAGCTTGACCTTCTACTTTTTTCTCTAACGAAAGGTCTTTATCTCTACCGTAAACCTCATCCCATTTTGTTCTAACTTTTGCCCAAAATTCTTTGCTTGCTGCCCACCATTCTTTAGCGGCTTTACATTTTGCATCGGGCACTTTTTTATAAATATTATAGCCTTTTTCTTGAACTAAAAGTACATCTTCTTTACCATCTTCACGAATTACTTTTTCGTTGTCTTGCTCGTGTACCCAACCATCTTCGGTGATTGCTACTTGGTTACCACGCATCATCACATTGTAATCGCTACGTTTAGAATATTCTCTTCTTGGTAATGGTGAACTGGCAACATCGTCCCAAACGTGTTTCCCGTCGGCATGAAACCAAGTGGCAGAACCAGAATAACGTGGACTATCATCTACTTGATATACGTTTTGCGTCCACTGCCCTTTTACTTCCTTTTTAGGCATTTCTACAAACGTCCATTCGTTATCGTGATTAAAATCGTAGCGTTTGGTGTTTTCGTACAACCAATCTTGACGCCAGTGTTTAATAATGGTAGAATCGTTGATCACTAATAAATGCTGAATCGAAAGTTCGTCTTTTTCATCTTTAATTAATTCTGCCCATTCTAAAGCCGTTGCATTGTAATCGTAATGCTTTTCGTAATCAATTTCGGGAGCAAAAGTTTCGGTGTATTTAAAAGTTACTTCAAAACAACCGCACATATCTTTAATCGCTTCACGGTCTTGTTTTACTGATTTTTGAGCAAAAGCGGTAGTTACACCTAAACCTAAAACTGCTCCTGCAAGTAATTGTTTAAAATTCATTTTTATTGGTTTGAGTTGAATGATAATTTTCGACAAAATATAAAATTTATTTAGATTGGTTAAAAATAACTTATATATATTTGCGCTGTAAATTTAATTAAGACTTAGTCTAAATAATGAAGTATTTACTCCCAACCTTACTATTAACACTACTAACCGGAAGCTTTTACGCTCAAGAAACAAATGAGAAGAAAAAAGATTCTTTAAAGCAAAATCAATTAGAAGAAGTTGTTTTAACCGGGCAATACAATCCGCAATCGGTTAACAAATCTGTTTTTGAAGTTGAAGTATTAACGCAGGAAGACATCAAACTTTTAGCCGGAAATAATCTGGCAGATGTACTTACCCAAACTTTAAATATGAATGTGGTGCCACAAGCCGGCGAAGGTAGATCTGGTATCGAGCAATTTGGTTTTAGTTCTGGGTACGTAAAAATCTTGGTCGATAACATTCCCATTGTTGGTGATGAAGGTTTTGGTAATGCTATCGATGTAACGCAAATTAACCTTGACGATATTCAACAAATAGAAATTATTGAAGGCTCGATGGGCGTTCAATACGGTGCCGATGCGGTTACGGGAGTCGTGAATATTATTACTAAAAAATCTTCAGACCATCGTTGGCAAATTACACCATATGTGCAAGAAGAAACGGTTGGTAATGAGTATGGTTGGTTTGATGAAGGTCGGCATATTCAATCTCTAAAAATCGGTCATAATTTCTCTAATAAATGGTATGCGCAGGCTTTATATACCCGAAACGATTTTAAAGGGTTTCTAAATTTTTTGAAAGGAAAAAATTACTACAACCAACCCGAACCTGTAAACGATAGTCTTCGCGGTTACGAGTGGCTTCCTAAAGAGCAAAACACGTTTAAAGGTTTAGTAAACTTTAATAACCAAAAGCATTTTAGAGCTTTCTATAAGTTTGAATATTTTACCGAAGAAACACTGGGTTTTGCCAATTTAGTAAGGTTTAATAAAAATTCGGCTACGCAAACCCTAAATCCTACGGCTAACGATGAGATTTTTAGATCTGAACGCTTTTATCATCACTTAAATGTTTCGGGAAAAATAGATCTGCAGGTTAACTATAATATTTCTGCATCTTACCAAGAACAGCTCAAAAATTACGAGCAGTTTACCTACTACCTAAATACAGGAGAAAAAGAGCAATTAGACAAGTATGATTACAATACTAGAAATGGTTTTTTCTCGCGAGGAACCTTCAGCAATTTTTTCAACAGTAAAAAATCAAATTTTGAAGTAGGCTATGAAGCTCAGTTAGATGAAGGTACGCAGAGCGGATTAGCATTACAAGACATCTCACAGCGTAACAAGAAAAACACCTACAATACTTACAGTGCTTTTGCTTCTTCAGAAATTAGACCAAATTCAACTTTTTCATTTAGACCGGGCTTTCGGTTAATGATGTCTTCTAGATTTAACCCGGAATATGTGGCTTCGTTAAGTACTAAAATTAACTTACCTAAAAATTACCAATTGCGCATTATAGCCGGGACCGCTCCTAAACTACCAGATTTTGAGCAACTATTCACCTATATGGTCGATTCTAATCATAACGTTCAAGGAAATGAAAATCTGAATCCGGAAAACGGTAAATCGGTATTTCTTCACCTTAAAAAAACATTTTGGAGCAAAGATTACGAGCTTAAATACCGCCCCAAACTTAGCGCTTGGTATTTAGATGTCGATGATAAAATAGATTTAATCGTGGTGAGTAATTCTCCCCTAGCCTACCGATATGAAAATATTGATTTGCATAGAACTTGGGGACTTTCATTACGCAACAATCTTAGCTATAAAAACTTTAGAACCAACCTCGGAATTAGCTTTTCCGGGCAATCGCAAATTTTAAACGCCAGCGAAAATTATAACGATGATTACCTCTACGCGGTTCAAGTAAACACCAACGTTTCGTATACCGTCGATAAATGGAATACGACCTTCTCCGGCTTTTTTAAATAAAATGGTCCTACCTATCAATTTGTGTATGGCGGAGAAAATCAAGATGAAATTTCACGAAGTAAACTCGAAGGTTTTGGTTGGTTAAACACTTCGATTAGAAAAACCTTTTTTGATGATTTTGAAGTTACTCTTGGCGCCAGAAATGTACTCGATATCACGCGCGTTAACCTTAGCAATGGTCAAGGTGGCGCTCACAGTGCCGGAGCTCAAAGTCAGTTGCTGGGTTACGGAAGATCCTACTTTTTAAAACTATTATACAACCTTAATTTTTAAACCTATGAAATATAAATTTCACCTATTTAGCCTATTGCTTATCGCATTTTTAACAGCGTGTAGCGATGATGATAACGATACCGGAATTAGCAATGAATTTGTCGTTGCTTTTGAAAATCAAAATTACAGTTTTACCAATAGCGATACCGACAGAGAAATTAATTTAGTTTTTTCTGAAGAAGCTTCGCAAAGCGGAACGATTAGTATCACTTATACCGAAAACGGTTTAATTTACGGTATAGATTTTAGCACAACACCACAAGCCAATAGTGGTATTATCGAAATTCCTTTTGAAGCAGGAACTACCGAAACTTCTTTCACATTCGAAAAACTAACACCTAACCCTATCGAAGGTGAAGAACTAAAGAGCGTTACTTTTTTAATTGCTGAAGTAACCAATGGTTTCTCACAAGGGAACACCACATTCACTGCCAATTATTTTGACGCTGCTTCTGCCGGCGGAAGCGTTGCTCCAGAACTTGGCGGTCCCAATCAAGGAAATCAGGTTTATGTCGATTTAAGTACCAGTACCGAAAAAATCGTTGAACGCGATCGTTGGGATCTTGCTTTTTACAGTAAAGATGAGTTTCGAGTAAAATTAAATTCTTCACTCTTTATGATGGCGGCAGCATTAGAAGAAACGAATATCGATAATGTGGTGGCGAACGATGTGCTTCAGCTTCAAAATCAAATGCAATTATTGCAAGATGGTTCTAACGAATATGTAGATGATCCCAGCGGAAGTATTTCTGAAACGGCTATCGATGAAGTTTCAAACACAATTGAAGAGAATAAAGTTTACCTCATCAATATGGGTAACGAAGTAGGCACAAACACGCCGGAAGTTGGTAGCGTTGCCGTTGCAGGCGATTATCGTGGCTGGATGAAGGTTCGCGTTCATCAAGAAAACGGAGAATATGTATTGCAATATGCAGATTTAGAAGCCTCGACTCACCAAGAAGTTACAATTTCAAAATCACCGGAGTATAACTTTACGTTTTTCAGCTTAGTCAATGAAACGATTGTCGATGTAGAACCTAAAGCAACCCAATGGGATTTAAATTTTAGCGTTTTTGTTGAAGTGTTAGACTTACCGGGCGGTGGGCAAACAGCTTATGGTTTTTCAGATTATGTAGCTACAAATGTATTAGCAGAAACAAAAGCTTATGAAGTTTCAGCAAACGAAAATCTTAACTATCAGAATTTCTCTTTAGAAGATATTGATGAAAACGAATTCGAGATCGATCAACGTGTAATTGGTAGTAATTGGAGAGATGTTTTCTCTCAATCGGTCACTCCTAATTTATTCTATGTAATCGAAGATCCAGATGGAAACCTTTACAAATTAAGATTTACAGCCTTAGTAAATGAAAACGGAGTTAGAGGTTATCCTTCTTTTGAATACAGTCTTTTAAACTAATATATCATTCAACATTAAAAATTATTCAACCTATGAAAACAAAACTATTATTTATTGCATTATTTAGCATCGCGCTAATTTCTAATGCACAACAAGCAGTAAACCTCTCGATGGGAGCAGAGTATACGAACGAAGTTTTTTACGATTTTTCTGAAAATGAAAGTTATTCGTACACCGCTGCAGATTGGGATATTGCCTTTTTAAGAACAAGTGCTACTAGTATAGGATTACGCATTAATTCTAATATCGAACTTTTTGAAGCTTCTAACGATGAGAATGATTGGGCAACTATCGATGTTGCCAACGAAGCCAACTGGACGCAACTTTACAATAGCAGTGAAGATTGGTATGATGGAGCTTTTAGCAATGCTTCAGAAAACACTCCTCCTTTTGGTTACGGTTGGGGTATTTACGATTTAGGAGATCATGTAGTTTACGGTACTATTGTTTTTGTTTTAAAATATGAAGACAATACTTACAGAAAGTTTTTTATCGAGCAATATGCAGCGGGTTATACTTTTAAATATGCTACTTGGGATGAATCTACTTCAACTTGGAGTGCAGATGTTATAGCAACGGTATCAAATAGCAGTAACCCAGATCGCATTTTTAATTATTACAGTTTAAAAAACGATACAGAAGTAGTAGCTGAACCTGCCACGACTGATTGGGATATCAAATTCACTCAATATTATACAGAAATTAATATGGGAACTCCTGTAATATATAAAGTTACCGGAGCTTTACAGCATCCGGATGTTACTGTTGCAGAAAATGTAGAAACAGGAAACGGAGATCCAAACAACCAAACTTACATTTCTGAAATTAATACTATTGGTCGCGATTGGAAATCTTATAATATGGGAGCAAATGCTTACGATGTTGCACCCGATGTTTATTATTACGTAAAAGATATAGACAACAATGTATACCGTTTACATTTCACTTCATTTGACGGTCGCTCAACAGGAAACTTAAGTTTTAATGTTGAAGATGTAACCAGTCAATTAAGTGTTACAAATTTTGATAACGGAGATTCTTTCGGTTTTTACCCGAACCCGGCAAAAGGACAGATTGAAATTCTTTATGAAAATAAAATTTCAACAGACGTTAACGTAGCGATCTACAGTATGACCGGACAAAAAGTTCTTGAGAAAGAATTAAAAAATGATGGTTTCTACAATCAAAAATTAGATATCTCACATTTAAATACCGGAAACTATGTGATCAAGTTTTCTACCGGTAACCAATCGACTACCAAAAAGTTAATTGTACAATAATTCTTATTATTTTTTTTGAACGTAATGAAAGCTACCTTCGGGTAGCTTTTCTTGTTTTAAATCAATCTAATTACAAAATACTCAAAAACAACTATTTAAATTGTTTCTACTTTTATTTACATCTAATTTAGAAGAAATTAAAAAGAAAAGTTATGAGTATTAGACTAGGAAACAGTTGCGTAAACTGCCAGAAATATGAAGATCATTTTTGCCAACTTCACGAAACGACCGTAGGCACAAAACATACTTGCGATAGTTTTGATATGCGTGCAGCCATTAAAGACGATCCAAATTGCACGACGTGTTCAAGATATATGAGTGCAACCTGCCCAAACCCTAAAAAGGCAGCGCCGCATATGTTATGTAATCATTGGGCTCCGCAAGAAGTTGCCTAATTGACTAAATGTATAAAAATAGAAAATCACTCTAACGAGTGATTTTTTTATTTTAAACTTTTTGAAAGCAAATAACAAATTCAGTCCCTTTCCCTTCAATAGGATTTATTTCTAGAGTTGCATTATTGGAAAGTAAATACTGTTTTACCAATAATAAACCAATCCCTGTACCGTGTTCATTAAACGTACCAAACTCAGAAACAACCTTAGTTTGATTGGTTTTTATCTCGGTTATCTTATTTTCTTTAATTGGTTCACCGGCATTAAAAATTTTAAGACAGGCATTTTTCTCTTGTTCAGCATAGCTAATTTTAATCAAATCGTTTTCCGGAGTAAATTTTACGGCATTCGATAATAAATTATGAAGAATAACACTTAAATGTGCAGGATCTACATAAATTAAAAGTTGCTTTAAACCGTTACTTTCATGAGCTATAGTGACGTTTTTGTTTCTAGCAATTACAAAATAAACATCGACTACTTCATTTACCTTATCAATAAGATCAACCTTTTTTAGATTCACCTCATTATTCTCCATTTGATTAGTTGCCCATTTTAAAAGGTTTCTAAGCATTAAAGAGGTAGAGCTTAATTGCATGTGCATTTCTTTTAAAACCTCTTTTTGTTCTTCTTCAGAAAAAGCACCTTCTTTTAAAAGTTCTATGAGTTGCAATAGCGAAGACATAGGCGATTTTAGATCGTGAGATAAAATCGAAAACATCTTATTTTTACTTTGGTTAATTTTATTTAGCTGTTCATTTTTAATCGATAATTCTTTGTTCAGTAGGGATTTCTGTCGGTTAGCTTTTCGTAATCTTAAAAAGAAAACCAGTCCTATAATTGTTTTTACAACAACAATTATGAATAATATTTTTATGATCATTAACTTTTTTTCTGACGCTGCTTTTTGGTAGCTTAATAATTTATTTTCTTCTTCTTGATATTCTAACTGAAGTAAATTTATTTGATCGAGTTGTTTATCGTTGTACAACGAATCTCTATACTCAATATTTTCTTCAGCATAAAAATCTCTTTTAATTGTATCACCAATTTTTTGGTAAATGTCGCTTAATATTCCCGTATTCCTTTCTAAATCCCAATAAGAGTTGGTTATTTTTGCATAACGGTAGGCTTTTAAAGCATTTTTTTCTGCTTGGGAAAATTGTTTTAGCGTTAAGTTAACTTCAGCCAAACCAGCATAAGCAAAAGATTTTTCCCAATTACTTAATTCTTTCGAATTACTTAGCAAGTCTTGATAAGCTTGTTTAGATTTTTCAAACTTTCTTTCTAGAAATAGCAGCTGAGCTTTACGGTTTTGTATTTTATGTAAAACTCCTTTTCGGTTAGATTCTACAGCAAATTTATGAGAACGATCTAAAAATTGCTTCGCCTTTCTTAGGTTATGAAGTTCTAAATAAGAAATACTTTTGTTGAAGTAATAAGAAGAAAGTAAAAATTTATCATCTTCAATGAGGCTTATCGCTTTATCGAAATACAAAATAGCAACTTCGTGCCTATCTATTGCTTGCTGAATTAAACCAATACCAGCATAAGATTTGCTTTCTCCTACGACATCATTATGATTTTTAAAACCAGAAACAGCCTTTAAAAAATACTTTAAAGAATTGCTGTAATTACCATTTACATAGAATAATCCCGCATACGTAAAATTGATTTCTGGGACATCATCATAATTGTTTTCAACCGCAATTTTCTCTGCCAATTGCGTACTTACTAATGCTTCTTGAAAATTATCCTGATACTTTTGTTTAGCTTGCTCTAAATAATAGTGAATAGAATCATTACTTGTTGATACTTCCGGATCACAAAACCCATGAAAAGAACTCATCAACAAAACAAAAGAAGAAACACGTAAGAATTTTAAAATCATCCTTTTAAAAAATTGATGTTAAAATAGTGTAAAATTCTAATTCAAACCAAATTAGTGATAATTCTTAAAAATTTTTAAGGCTTCATTATAAGAAGCTTCAAAACTTCCCATTTTTACCTGTGAATCTGTTTTTTGAGAGGTAAAATACGACACTAATTTTTCGGTAGGCATATTTCCCGTTAGTTCATCTTTTGCCATCGGACAACCGCCAAAACCTTGTATAGCGCCGTCAAAACGTTTACAACCGGCAAGATAAGCTGCATTCACTTTTTCGTGCCAAGAATCTGGTGTAGTGTGTAAATGTGCACCGAACTCTATTTCTGGATACTGCGGAATTAAATTTGAAAACAAATATGTAATCGTTTCTGCATCAGAAGTTCCTACGGTATCAGAAAGTGAAAGAATTTTCACACCTAAATTAGAGAGTTTTTCGGTCCACTCGCCTACGATCTCGACATTCCAAGGATCACCGTAAGGATTGCCAAAACCCATCGAAAGGTAAGCCACGACTTCTTTATTGTTCTGGTTCGCTAATTCAAGAATTTCTTTTAAAATATCAACCGATTGATCGATGGTTTTATGCGTGTTCCGCATCTGAAAATTTTCAGAAATCGAAAATGGGTAACCTAAATAATCAATCTCGGGATGAACCACCGCATCTTGCGCTCCACGAACATTAGCAACGATCGCCAGTAATTTACTTTTGGTTGAAGAAAGATCTAATTGGGCTAAAACTTCTTTGGTATCTACCATTTGCGGAATGGCTTGTGGCGAAACAAAACTACCAAAATCAATAGTATCAAAACCACAGCGCAATAATGACTGTATATATTGAACTTTTTTTTCGGTAGGAATAAAAGTTTTAATGCCTTGCATAGCATCACGGGGGCATTCAATAAGCTTGATGTTATCCATATTCCAAATATACAGTTTCAGGCTAAAAAAATGAATATTTTATAAAAATTCTCTGAATTAAGAGGGAAAAATAAATATTCTTCAAAAGAAACGTAATTTATATTTCAACAGGAAGTAAAATCGGTCCTAAATAACCAAACCAAATAGCAAAACCTGATAGTCCACCCACTAAACCCGCTAAAACAAAACTGAACCGGTATTGAATAGGAATCACTTTAAAAATAACATATAAACTTACAGCAGCTCCAATCATCATCATCATTAACGGTAGAGTCCAAACATTCCAACCTAAATATTCTGAAATGCGAAATTCATCACCTGCGTAAAATTGAGTTTTCCCAAGAACTTCTTCGACCAAACCGTGAACTGCATTAAAAACTTCTCTTAAAATGAAAAGTGCTAAAAATACTCCGAGCCAATCCAAAACTTTAAACTCTGATTTATGCTTAGATTTTCTAAAATACAGAATAAATAAACCAATAATACTTGTTAAGATAGTTTGCAAAGGCCCGCCAATAGTTATCAATATTGACCGTGTAGGATTATGAGGATATTTTTCTTCAATCGGTTTAAAATAAGGCTCTAATAGTTTTTCTCCTTCAGTTGGATTAGCTTCAAGTTTATCTCGGTTATCTTCAAAAAACTTCTGAAAAGCAATTACGTCTTCATCTTCCCAATAGCCTTCAGGAGCACTGGTCATACTCCCATAAAAAAGTTTAGCATCGTTACCCAGCAACTCTGCCATTGTGATATGTCCTAATTCGTGTGATAATGTTCCTATAACCGTAAAGAGCATAAATCCCAATACAGTAATTAGAAAAAATTTCAGTTTAAAGTTGAAAGTGACCATTCAACTAAAATAGAATAAAAATCGCAATTCCTATAAAAACAACAATTTGCATCCATTTTAAAAATACTCCCGAATGTTGGTGTTTTTCTAAATAAGTTTTTAAAGATCCTGCTAAGAAAGCAATACTCCCGAAAACAAGGAATGAAACGAGAATAAACAAAACTCCTAACACGTAAAACTGTAGAGTTTCATTTAATTCTTCGGAAAATAGAAAACCGGGGAAAAGCGCTAAAAAGAATAAAGAAACTTTCGGGTTTAAGACATTCATCATAAAACCTTGTCGAAATAATCCAAATATTGGTTTGGCCTCAAACTCATCATTCGAAAAATTGATCTGATTTGAAGATCGATAAACCTTATAAGCCAAGAAAAGTAAATAGGCAGCTCCAAAAATCTTCAACAGCATAAATAGCATTTCATTCTTAGCGATCAATAAAGAAACCCCAAAAGCTACGAGTGAAGTATGTACCAAACATCCCGTCATTAACCCTGCCACGACCGCAAAAGCATATTTTTTACCAAACCGAATACTTTGTACCAACACGAAGATATTATCGGGCCCCGGTGAAAGCGCCAAAGCAAAAACTGCTAAACAAAAGGAGATGAGAATTTCGGTATTCATTTAAATTTTAATGAAGTATTCAATTTATTCGACGATTCGTCATGCTGAACTTGATTCAGCATCACATCAATTTAAGATCAGAAAATTACTAAACTAACTTCGACTCTGCTCAATATGAATGAAATCTCGGACTACTTTCCTAAAATCGCCTGATTAATGTCCTTAATTAATTGCGGACCTTCATAAATAAAGCCTGTATATAATTGCACTAAACTTGCGCCGGCTTCTAATTTTCCTAAAGCATCTTTTGCTGAATGAATTCCGCCCACTCCAATAATAGGGAACGAGCGATTACTTTTTTCAGCTAAAAACCGAATCACTTCTGTAGAACGAGAAGTTAAAGGCTTACCGCTCAAACCTCCGGTTTCCCCTTTATTTTCAGACTGTAAACCTTCACGCGAAATGGTCGTATTGGTAGCGATCACCCCATCTATTTTTGTTTGCTGAACGATCTCAATAATATCTAATAACTGACTATCGGTAAGATCGGGAGCTATTTTTAATAGAATTGGCTTTTGCGTAGGCTTTTCAGCATTTAACTGTTTAAGCGTATTTAATAAATGAGTAAGTGGTTCTTTATCTTGTAAGGCACGTAAATTTGGCGTGTTCGGCGAACTTACATTCACCACAAAATAATCTACGTACGGGAAAAGCGCTTCAAAACAGATTTTGTAATCTTCAACGGCTTGTTCGTTAGGTGTTACTTTGTTTTTCCCAATATTCCCGCCAATTAAAACCTCTCCGTTATTTTTCTTTAAACGTTCCACAGCAGCAACGACACCCTCATTATTAAAACCCATTCGGTTAATAATTGCTTGGTCTTCTTTCAACCTGAACAAACGTTTTTTAGGATTTCCCGATTGTGGTTTTGGGGTTAAGGTTCCTATTTCAACAAAACCAAAACCAAGCCCGGAAAGTTCTTTGTACAATTTTGCATCTTTATCGAATCCTGCGGCCAAACCTACCGGATTTTTAAATTTCAACCCGAAAACTTCACGTTCCAATCGTTTATCTTCTACCGCATATTTCGACTTTAAAAAACCGGCCATTCCCGGTACTTTAAAAGATTTTCTTAGAAAAGAAAAAGTAAAATAATGAATTTTCTCAGGATCAAATTTAAATAAGAAAGGTCGTATGAGTTGCTTGTACATCTGTGCTTAGGTTTGCACAAAAATACGTTAAAAATAAAAAAGGCAAAGCCGAATGTGAAAGTCTTTGTTTCCCACTTTCTGAATACGTATTTTTGAAAAAAATACTAGAAAATGATCGAAAAACAACATATTATTAATCGCTTTACATCGTACATCACAATCGATACCGAAAGCGACCCGAAAAGCGACAGCACTCCAAGTACCGAAAAACAATGGAACCTCGCTAAAAAATTAGCCGAAGAACTCAAAGAAATGGGAATGAGCGACGTGAGCATCGACGAGAACGCTTACGTAATGGCAACATTACCTTCTAATGTAGATCACGAAGTGCCTGCCATTGGTTTTGTATCCCATTTTGATACTTCTCCTGATTTTACCGGAGCGAACATTAATCCGCAAATTGTAGAAAATTATGATGGTAAAGATATCGTTTTAAATGAAGTGGAAGATATTGTGCTTTCTCCAGATTATTTTGAAGATTTACTACAATACAAAGGGCAAACGCTCATCACTACCGACGGTACCACACTTTTAGGAGCCGACGATAAAGCAGGAATTACCGAAATTATGAGCGCGATAGAATATTTACTTCAGCATCCAGAAATTAAACACGGACCTATAAAAGTAGGTTTTACTCCAGACGAAGAAATTGGTCGTGGCGCACACAAATTTGATGTCGAAAAATTCGGAGCCAAATGGGCATATACGATGGATGGTAGCCAAATTGGAGAATTAGAATACGAGAATTTTAATGCTGCCGGTGCCGATGTAAAAGTAAAAGGTAAAATCGTACATCCCGGTTACGCCAAAGGCAAAATGGTAAATAGTATGTACATCGCACAAGACTTTGTAAATTCGTTACCAAGACTAGAAACCCCGGAACATACCGAAGGCCGACAAGGATTTTTTCACCTTACCCAAATTAGCGGAAAGGTAGAAGAAACCAATATGCACTACATTATTCGCGATCACGATAAAGAACATTTTGAAGCGCGTAAAAAAATGATGCTCGATCTAGCCGAAGAAATTAACAGTCAGCATCAAAAAGAAGTGATCACGATCGAAATTAAAGATCAATACTTCAATATGCGTGAAAAAGTAGAACCGGTGATGCACATTGTAGATATTGCAGAAGATGCGATGAAAGCCGTAGATGTTGAACCAATTATCAAGCCTATTCGTGGTGGTACCGATGGTTCTCAACTTTCGTTTATGGGCTTACCTTGTCCTAATATTTTTGCCGGCGGTCACAACTTTCACGGGCGTTACGAATACGTTCCTGTAGAAAGTATGATCAAAGCCACCGAAGTGATTGTGAAAATTGCAGAACTTACGGCAGAAAAGTATAAGTCATAAGGGCGCCTTTTCGCGCTGTACGCTTATAGTTACAACTGCAAAAGCTAAAAAATTAAAGGCTGGCAGGAGCTTCTTTTAGTCGCTCTGCCAGCCTTCATTTTTTAAAACTTTTTCTAGCCATAAGCTATCGCTGCCATCACGGCCGCAAAAATCACCTAAATCTTGGTTTTCGTTTAAAATTGCGACGCTTATTCTTTCTCCACATTTTACGATTTCCGTAGATAGAGAAAATCGCGATAAATGTCCAAATTACATTCGTTACAAACGAAGGCATTGCGCTATAATACAAACAATTGAAGGCTACAAAAATGCCTCCACATAAATTTAAGTACCTACAAAGGGTACTAAAATCTTTATGTTTTACCAATGTAAGTGCATACGAAAGGACTACAAAAAAAGAGCCTAACCAACCTAATAGATCCAATACCATTTTCATAGCGCATAAAATTTAGGGTTTATTAGTTTTTAAAATTTGTTCAGTTCGTTGTTTAAAGTCTGCTTCGGCAATATTTTGCTCTAAAATTTCTAATTGTTTTAAAATTTCTCTGTTATGATTCATTATTTGAGCAACAGCTTCATTTCCGGCTTCCCAATAGGTTTCGATCTCCGGTAACTTTTCAAGAGCTTTCTCTGATAGGCTTAATTGATATTTACGAAAATCTTCGGGATCTTTTTCAGATTTAATGTAGCCTCGCTTTTTCATTTTATTAATTAGTTTCACGATCGCGGGATGCGAAAGTTGCAAAGCTTCAGCAATTTCCATAACCGTCATTTGCTCATTTTTTTGCAGGATAAGAAAAATCATATGCCAATTGGGTTCGATATCTAAATCGACTGACTTATAAAATTCTTTGGTACTGTATACAAATGCATCGCTCAATCTCTTTAATCGAGCCGTGAGTCCTGCGTAATCCATTTCAACTAAAAAATCTTCTTCCATAAATACTATTTAAGTAACCCGTTACGCAAATGTGCAAAAAATTACGTAACGGGTTACTTAATAAATTCATTTTAACGTATATTTAATTTCAAATTTGAGATTTATGCCAGTAAAATCATTTGAAGAATACGCAGAAAAGCATTTAAAATGGAAAGAAGAGTTGCAACAGTTACGAGAGTTACTTCTTTCAACAGAATTAGAAGAAACTATTAAATGGGGTGCTCCAATTTATGTCTTAAACAATAAAAATGTGGTAGGGTTAGGTGCATTTAAAAATCACTACGCATTGTGGTTTTTTAACGGAGCTTTACTTCAGCAAAACACAGAATTACTCATTAATGCGCAGGAAGAAAAAACGAAAGCTTTGCGACAAATAAGATTTAAAGAAAATGACAAACTTCTTATTTCAACTTTAAAAAAATATGTTGAAGAAGCTATTCAATTACAAAAGGCGGGAAAAGAAATTAAGCCTAAAAAAAATAAACCGCTTACAATTCCTTCCGAATTAAAAGAGGCTTTTCAAAAAGATACAGAGCTAAAATCTGCTTTTGAAAAATTTACCAAAGGCAAACAACGTGAGTTTACAGAGCATATTGCTAATGCGAAGCGAGAAGCTACAAGAATTTCTCGTTTACAAAAATGCATCCCGATGATAAAAGCAGGGATTGGCTTAAATGATAAGTATAGAAAATAAAAAAGCCTCTCAGTTTTGAGAGGCTTTTTTATTGATAGAAATAAATTTATTTCTTCTCTTTTTCGTCCTTTGGTTTATTTAAGGCTTGACTAAGTTCCATCGAAATAGAAGACTTGTCGAAAGTGATTTTCCCTGCTCCGGTTTCTAAGATTACTGCATTTAGCTTTTCACTAAAATCGGCAATTTTACCGTGCATTCCACTTTTTGTTACTACCTTATCTCCTCTTTTTAACTCTTCAGCAAAATTCTTTTCAGATTTCTGACGCTTCATTTGAGGTCGAATCATAAAAAAATAAAATACTGCAAAAATGGCTAAAAAAGGCCAAAGTCCCATTAATGACTCCATAGACTAGTTTCTATTTTGTTTAGTTATGATCGTGACCTTCGTGAGAAGTAGCCGCTTGTGCTTGACCTCCGTCTGCGCTAGGAGTTACAAAAGCTTTAATTTTAATCATTTCTTGTCCAGCCTCTGTGTTAGTAGTAATTCTAACAGTTTTCATTTGGTTGTTTGGCTTGTTACGAGAATTGAATTTTACTAACATTTCTCCTGTTGCTCCCGGAGCTATAGGCTCTTTTGGCCAAGATGGTACTGTACAACCACAGCTACCTTTTGCGTTTGTGATTACTAATGGTGCATCACCAGTGTTCGTAAATTTAAAAGTGTGCTCTACAACATCACCTTCGTTAATAGTACCGAAATCGTGCATTTCTTCTTCGAAAGACATTTTTGCAGTACCTTCTGCGTTAGCATCTCTTTCAGCAACATCTGCAACATTTTCTTCGTTTACTTTATCTGCTGCTTTTTCTTCTTTACAAGAGGTAAATGCGATGGCTGCTACGGCAGCTAACATTAAAAATCCTTTTTTCATTTTACTTAATTTAGGGTTTGTAATTGATTTTAAGCGCTAAAAATAATAAATTTTGAGGGATTACATCAAACCTCTACCTATTTTATTTAATTTTTGCGCGTCTTTATATTCTTTAGAAAGTTTGTCTAAAATTCCGTTTAAGAAAATACTACTTTTTGGCGTACTATATTCTTTAGCGATTTCTAGATACTCATTAATAGTTACTTTGACAGGGATCGAAGAGAATTTTAAAAACTCACAAATTGCCATTTTAAGGAGTACTGCATCTATTTCAGCAATACGATCTTTATCCCAGTTTGGAGTTTTTCCTTCAATATCTTCTTCAAACTTTTCTTGGTGTAAAGCGGTTTTGGTAAAAAGATCTTTAGCAAATTCTTTATCATCCATACTTTTAAAAAGCTTCGGGATCTTGATACTTTCGTCGTTTTCTTTTACTTTCTTTAAAAGTTTTAGAATACTCGTATTTACAATTGGTAAATCGTCTAACCAGGTTAGCTTTTTATCTTCTAAATAATCGTAAAGTTTATCGTTTGGCGCAACAATTTCTTTAAAAAGATCGATCACAAAATCTTTATCTTCTTTAAAATCTGAAGTTCTGGTTTTTAGGTAATCTTCGTAGAGTTCACTTTTCTTTAGATCTTCCCAAAGTATACCAACATACTCGTCGTCTTGTTGCCAGTGGTTGAGTTTTCGGTCTTCTAAAAGTTCGTTTAATTCTTCGGTAGCTTCTATTTTTTGAAGAACTGCATTATTTACAAAACGAAGATTCGGATTTTTATCTTCGTCTGTAGCAAGGTATTTATTCTGAGATTTTTCAATAAAATCTTCAGCTTTCTTTTTAATTTCTACTAATAAAGACAATTGAAGTAAAAATAGATCATACATTTCTTCCATACTTTTGGTAAGAAATCGTTGCTCTACCTGAAGGCTATCGTTATTAGATTGATTAAATGCATAAATAGATTGCATTACTTTTACTCGAATATGTCTTCTTGTTAACATAGCTTTTAAAGAACATTTTTAAATTAAAAAAGGGCGAAAAATTTCGCCCTGCAAAAATAGAATTTTATTTATGGTTTTAAATCTTATTAGAAATTTATTTTTTAGCTGCTAAAATTCTGTTTTTAGCGATTTTTAAAGCAGCTTGATGAGTCGTCATTTGCTCCAACTCTGCTTTGGTTAAAATTTCTAAAGTGGTGTTGTAAATATTTTCGGTTTTTTTAATTATTTCAGCTCGATCGTACTTCACTATTTCAGCATACACATTAATAATTCCGCCGGCATTAATTAAGAAATCAGGTGCGTAAACAATTCCTTTTTGCTTAAGCAATTCACCGTGAATTAACTCGTCTGCTAATTGATTGTTGGCTGCTCCGGCAACTACTTTCGCTTTTAACTGCGGAATAGTTTGATCGTTTAAAGTTGCGCCCAAAGCACAAGGTGCGTAAATATCTACATCTAGATCATATAGATGATCGCCCTCAAAAATCTTAGCTCCATATTTTTCACTTACTTCTATTAATCGTTCCTGATTAATATCGGCAATAATTACTTCAGCTCCTTCTTCAGAAACATATTTCACCAAAGTTTCACCAACGTGACCAATACCTTGTACTAATACTTTTTTACCTTCAAGATTATCGGTTCCAAATTTATATTTCGCTGCCGCTTTCATTCCCATAAAAACACCATAGGCAGTAATAGGAGAAGGATTACCTGCACCACCTTTTTCTTCAGAAATACCGGCTACAAACGGAGTTACTTCACTTACGATATCCATATCTTCCGTTTCCATACCCACATCTTCTGCAGTGATGTATTTACCACTTAACGAATGTACAAACTCCCCAAATCTTCGCATTAAAGCCGGAGTTTTTTGTGTTTTGGCATCACCAATAATCACAGCTTTTCCGCCACCAAGGTTTAAACCGGTGATCGCACTTTTAAAACTCATCCCGCGAGAAAGTCGAAGTACATCGTTGAGTGCTTCATACTCACTTTCATAATTCCACATACGTGTACCGCCTAAAGCAGGACCTAAATTTGTATTATGAATCCCAATTATTGCTTTTAAACCTGTATCTTTGTCGTTACAAAAAACCACTTGTTCGTGGTTATCAAATGAAAGTTGCCCGAATACCGGAGCGACTTTTTTTAATTCATTTGCTTTTAAAATTTCAGCATTCATAAGCTGTTTTATTTAAGTTGAATTATTAAATTAATAAAATTTAGCACAAAAATAATTAATTTTTCAATTGAAAGTGTTTAAAAATACATAAAATTGAATATTTAATAATTTGAAGCCTTAGCTCTTTATGAAAGAATTACAATACCTCAACAAATTTTTCAGAAAATATAAGTGGCAAATGCTTTTAGGCTTCATTATTACAGTGGGTGCCAGAATTTTTGCAGTTTATGTTCCTAAATTTATTGGTGATTCTACCAATGTGATCGAAAGATATATTAATGGAGAAATTACAGAAATAGCTTTAGTTAAATCTGAATTAACTACTAATATTCTCTACATTTTAGGAGCGGCTTTACTCTCTGGTTTATTCACATTTTTAATGCGCCAAACCTTCATCGTGGTTTCTCGACACATTGAATACGATCTAAAAAATGAGGTTTACCAACAATACCAAAACCTGTCGCTTAATTTTTATAAGAAAAACAGAACGGGAGATTTAATGAATCGTATTAGCGAAGATGTTTCTCGCGTACGTATGTATTTTGGACCAGCCTTAATGAATAGTGTTTCTACAATTACTATGTTTTTGGTTGTGATCGTTTATATGATCAACAAAGCACCTTTACTCACCTTATATACCATTGCGCCCTTCCCTATTTTGTCGTTTGCGATTTACAAATTGAGTCGTGCAATTAACCAACGAAGTACGATCGTACAAGAATATTTATCTAAGTTAAGTACATTTACCCAAGAAAGCTTTAGCGGAATATCGGTCATCAAATCTTACGGATTAGAATCTCAAACCAATACCGGTTTTGTAGAATTGGCCGACACGAGTCGGGAGAAAAACATCGATCTGGTAAAAGTGCAGGCTTTTTTCTTCCCGTTAATGGCTTTATTAATTGGCGGAAGTAACATCTTGGTGATCTACATTGGAGGGCAACGCGTGATCAATGGCGAGATTGAAAACTTCGGAGTTATTGTTGAATTTTTATTATACGTAAATATGCTTACTTGGCCGGTTGCGAGTGTTGGTTGGATCGCCGATATGGTGCAACGTGCAGAAGCTTCTCAAAAAAGGATCAACGAGTTTTTAAAACAAAAAACTGAAATTAAAAATAAAACCCAAACCACCACTCCGGTAAAAGGCAAGGTTGAATTTAAAGACGTCACCTTTACTTATGACGATACCAATATTACCGCACTTAAAAAGGTTTCTTTTGAAATCGATCAAGGCGAAACCTTGGCGATCATTGGTAAAACCGGTTCAGGTAAATCGACTATTTTAGAATTGATCGGTCGACTTTATGATGTTGAAAAACAAAACGGACATTTACTTATCGACGGGCAAGACATTGATCAATTCAACTTAAAAAATCTTCGAAATTCTATTGGTTACGTTCCGCAAGATGCATTCTTATTTAGCGATTCCATTAAAAATAATATTCGCTTTGGCAAGAGTGACGCCTCAGATCAAGAAGTAATAGAAGCGGCTAAAAATGCGGCTGTTCATAAAAATATTGAAGGCTTTAGCAAAGGTTATGATACGGTTCTTGGTGAACGCGGTATTACACTTTCTGGCGGACAAAAACAACGGGTTTCGATCGCAAGAGCGATTATACAAGATCCGCAAATTTTATTGTTTGACGATTGCCTTTCTGCGGTAGATACCGAAACCGAAGAAGAAATCTTAAGCAACCTGCACAAGATCTCTACTAATAAGATGACGATTATTGTAAGTCACCGTATTTCTTCAGCTAAAAACGCCGATAAAATCATCGTCTTAGAAGAAGGAGAAATTATACAAGAAGGAACTCACAATCAATTAGTAAAGCAGGAAGGTTACTATCAGGAGCTTTATTTGAAACAGTTAAGCGAAAAAGAAAGCTAATTTTTCTTGGCAGATGTTAATATTTTTAAGATTTTTGACAATATCTAAAATTAAACCAATAATTTTTCGACTATGAGCGATAATGGAACGATGCAGAAAGAAGAAATATTCTCAAAAGTACTAAGAGCAGGTAGACGTACGTATTTCTTTGATGTAAGAGCAACAAAAGCCAATGATTATTATTTGACGATTACAGAAAGTAAAAAGTTTACAAATGAAGATGGCTCTTTTTACTACAAAAAACACAAAATTTACCTTTACAAAGAAGATTTTGAAGGTTTTGCTGAAATCTTAGAAGAAATGACTTCTTACATTATCAATGAAAAAGGAGAAGAAGTAATTAGCGAACGTCACCAAAAGAATTTCAAGAAAGAATATGAGTCAAATGGTAAAGAAACTTCTACCGTAGCCGAAAAATTTACCGATGTAAGTTTCGACGATATTTAAAAAATACTACTTGATCATTAAAAGCCGCTAAACAATTTAGCGGCTTTTTTTATGCTGAAAAAATTCATTCAACAAATAAATAGACACATTCAGAAAAAAGATATAGTTTTATAAGTTTTTGAAACTATTTTTAAGCTTTACCTTACAACTGCAAACGTGTTTCAACGAGCCAACTATTTAATTCTGATTCTCTTATGTATTTGCCAAGAAATGGTTTCGCAAGAACCTGCGGCAATCTCATTAGGTTCTTTTTACCAACAACCCGACCTTACCTACTACGATGCTTTAGAAGATAAAAACAAGAATATTTGGCTATCGTCAGACAACGGTCTTTATAAATTTACCGGGACCAATTTTCAAGAATATTTTACGAGCGCACAAAAAAGCAATGCTTTTTTTTCACTTAAAGAAGTGAACCAATCGGTTTGGATGGTCAATCTTTACGGGCAATTGCTTAAAACCCAAAAAGACTCTTTACAGGTTGTCGCTAATCTTTCTCCCTATTTAAAAGGAAAGCTTGCAGAAATTTATCCGGTAAAAAATAAGCTTTACCTAACTTCTCAAGCCGGTTTATTAACTTACGATTGTGATAACGATAAATTACTTCAACTAAATACAGAAAGTATTTTAGCCACTTGGCAAGATCCAAAAACTCAAGCCATCTATTATTTTAATGACCGTAATGAATTTAAGCGGATTTCTGCTGAAAAAATTGAAACCTTAACGACATTAATTTCAATATCTTCTACAGAAAAACTGCATTCCAGAATCTATAATTTTTGGAACGAAATTTATTTATCGTATGTAGAAAATAATCGTGCTGTATTAAGTAAATGGAACGCCCAAACCTCAAGTTTTGAAAAAATAGAGTTTTTTGATAAGGATGAAGATTTACGGATTTATAGTAATTTCAGCCTAAAGGATAACGTTTTATTGGCCTCTAACAAAGGCGTTTTAAAACTTGATCGCAACTTTAAACTTGTTGAACATAGTTTTAAAGATGTTGCTGTTTCTAAAATTTTTAAAGACTTTCAAGGCAATACTTGGATCACCACTTTAAAAAATGGAGTATTTGTTATTCCGCAACATCATTTTCTAAAAGTGAAGTTGCCATTGGCCGAAGAAAGTGTGACTACAATTACGCAATTAGACTACAATAAAGCAGTGATTGGCACCAGCAGAGGGAAGCTTCTATGGCTTGATCACAATTTAGAAGTCGTTAAAGAAATTCAATTACCCGATTATCAACCGGTTACTCAATTGCTTTATCGTGATGAGCAACAAGAACTTCTTATTAGCTTAGAAAATTTAAGT
Organism: Mesonia mobilis DSM 19841; assembly: GCF_000423405.1. Lineage (GTDB taxonomy): Bacteria > Bacteroidota > Bacteroidia > Flavobacteriales > Flavobacteriaceae > Mesonia > Mesonia mobilis. The sequence goes on from NZ_AUHX01000004.1 coordinate 143,113, forward strand.
GCTTATCGCTATAACCTCAACAATAATCAAATACAAAATTTTCAAGAATTAGGAAGTTCTAAAGCGCTCACGGCTGTAAAAAATGGATTTTTACACCTCACCTATCGTGCGGCGTTTTATTACGCAGATAATTCTGAAGAACCTCAACTTTTAAAAGATAAACGAGCGGTTAACGCTTTCTACAATTCAGCAACCGAAACCTTTTTTATTGCCTATATCGATGAGCTTATCTCCTACGATAAAGATTTAAATGAAACAAAAATCACTTACCAAAACCAACCAGTCTTAGCCACTTCTTTTACGCTAAACGACGACCAACTAATCATTGGCACGCGACAACAGGGAGTTTTGGCCTACAAAAATGCAATTACCAAAAGTTATTTAACTACGGCAAAAAATCTTTCGCACAACAGTATTTTAGATGTTGCTTCTTCGCCGCAAGAATTGTTTATACTTACGAAAGAAGGTTTGCAGATCTACGATTTTCAGCTAAAAAAGATCACGAAAAATTTCAGTTATATTGATAAAGTAGATCTAAAAAAACTATCGATTTTTCAAGATCAACTTTTAATTGCCGGGAATAAAGATTTGCTTGCGGTAAATCTTTCTGAAGCTAGTTCTGCCCAGAAAAATAAATTACCACCAACACCTATTTTACAAAAAATTACCACCGAAGATGCTACCTATATTTCTGCTGAAAACTTAAAGTTTAAACCCGATCAAAAAAATATTCAGATTACTTATCAAGCTCCAGGTTTACAATTAGGGCAAGCTTATCGTTACAAATACAGACTTTCGAACCTTTCTGATCATTGGGAAGAAACACTCACCGGCTTAACGAGTTTAATTTTTAGTTATTTACCATCGGGTAATTACGATTTAGAGATTAAAACCATCGATGCTACCGGAACAGAAAGTGAAGAAAGTCTTTGCATTACTTTTGAAATTGAAACCCCTTTTTACCGAGAACTTTGGTTTTACCTTTTGGTAATCCTGCTAATTCTTGTACTTATTCTCGTAGGTTTTAAACTGCTGTTGAATCGAAAAAACAAAAAGCAACAAAAAAAATTACTTCAACTGGAACACCAGAGTAAGATCAACGAATTACGTTTAGAGAATATTCGTTCACAAATGAATCCGCATTTTATTTTTAATGCTTTAAATGCCATTCAGGATTATATTTTATCGAACGAAAAGAAATTGGCGAGCTCGTATTTGGTGAAATTTTCACGACTTATTCGAATGTATCTTGAACACAGTCAAAAAAACTTTATCTCGCTGGCCGAAGAATTAGAAGCGCTAAAACTTTATATTGAATTGGAGAAAATTAGAATTGAAGAAAGCTTCAATTTTAGGTTAGAGGTTTCAGAAAAAATTCAGCTAAATCACATCAAAGTGCCGTCGTTGTTTATTCAACCTTATGTTGAAAACGCGATCAAACACGGCTTACTTCATAAAAAAGGAGCTAAACAATTAAAGATCAGTTTTGAGCAACAAGAAGATTTTATTTGTTGTAAAATTAAGGATAACGGGATCGGAGTAGATAATGCGCAACGTATTAATCGGCGCCAACTTACCAAACACAAATCTTTTGCGCTTGATGCTAACGAAGAACGCATACACCTTTACAACCGACTTAAAGATTATAATATTGAAGTGAACCTTAAAAACGCGGTAGAAAATGAAGAAAACCCGGGAACTTTGGTCATTTTAAAAATACCGATCAATTTAAAATGAAAGCGATAATTATAGACGATGAGCCTCGCGCAAGAAATTTGCTAGAGAAAATGTTGGAAGATATTCAGGAAATTCAGCTTGAAATTTTTACAGCAAAAAATCTATTAGAAGGAGTTGAACTTATTAAAACCGAGCAACCGCAACTTGTATTTTTAGATATTGAAATGCCGGAACATTCGGGTTTAGAAATTTTCAATTTTATAAAAACTCCGGTTTATTTTAAGCTTATTTTCACTACGGCATATAATCAATATGCAATTGAAGCTTTTAAGCAAAACGCTGTCGATTATTTATTAAAACCTATTGATAGTGAAGAATTAGAACAGGCAGTTTTTAAAGCCAAAAAATTAATTGACAGTGAACAAATTACTCATCAAATTGAAGATCTGTCGAAGGCTTTGCAGAAAATTGCAATGAACAAAATTGCGTTAGAAGTACCTAAAGGAATTCTTTTTGTACCTCATGAAGAGATTTTATACTTTGAAGCTGACGGAATGTACACCAATGTATTTTTAAAAGACGGCGATAAAAAGTTAATCTGTAAACCACTGAAAAATTTCGTTGAGCAGTTACACGAAGAAACTTTATTTTTTAAATGCCACCGATCGTACTTAGTGAATTTACAATACGTAAAAGAATTTTCTAGAAAAGATGGCGACCAATTAATCATGAGCAATCAAAAATCGGTGCCTATTTCTAAATCGAATAAAGAGCATTTCTTAGAGCTTGTTCAACAAATATTCAGATAAAAAAAGAGGTCGTAACCATAAAAGACTTCCCACAGATCTTTTAACCGGTAACAACCTCTTCAACAAAAAAACTCTAATCTTTATAATTTTACAAACACGTATAGAACGAATAATTAGTGGCTAAATCTTTATTCCACGAGCTAGTCGGTTCAAAATCTTCATCGATCACAATACAATATAAGTCTTCATTGTTATGCGCTTCCATTCGGGTAAAGTTTTCATTATTACCGTTAGCTACATTTAGGCTTTGCAAATCGTTTGTATGTACTTTTAAATCTTCAAGTAATGGCAACATACTCACATCTAAGGTGGTTAATTGATTATGCTCTAACAAAACTTGCGTTAAGGCTAAGTTCGAAGACAGATCGACTTCTGTAATAGCATTATTAAAAGCCGATAACACCTGAATATTTTCAAAAGCTTCAATACCGGTTAGCATTTCTATATTTCGACCGTTAATAGCTAAATTACCATCGAATGCAGCGGCTTCACTTTCGCTAATTTCTTCATCTTCATTTGTATTAATCGCTGTATTTTCTACCAAAGCAGCTTTAAAATTAGCATCGGGTATAAAAACATAGGTTTCGAGATTTTCTTCTGAAGATTGATTCTCGTCGTCGCTTGAGCAGCTGTAAAAACTTATGATTACCATTGCTGCTAAACTGAATAGTCTTTTATTCATTTTTTAATTTAAATTTAGGGTTGAGTATTGTTACAATCAATGTATTGGCCGTAAGGCATTTGCCCGTGAATAACCCCACCAAAATTGGTGTTACCATAACTGCTGCCATCGTATTGTTGTTTTAAGAGATAACCTTGTAATTTGCATTTTCCGTTTCTCAATTTCTCGGTAAATGCGCCTCTAATCCAACGGTAAAGCGGTCTTCCGGTAATTTTATGATGTACAATGTGCCAATCGTTAGATTCTATATTTACGTGCAGTAATTGTCCGCCATCTTTTTCAACTACTTTTTTTATTTCTGTTTTCGCAAAGCTTTTTAAAGCTGAATCACTATTGAGTTTTCCTGCTGCCGGAATTTTAACACTTGCCAAGTCTGCTTTTGCAGCAGCATCGTAATTAGCTTTAAGTTTAGTTTCCATTTCTACAGCTATTTTTTTAGCTTCTTCTTTACTGTATTTTGCTAATTTTTCTTCTGGAGCAATTACATTCATGATATACAAATCTTCTAAAACAATGTATGATGGTACATTAAAAGCGTGCCCACCTACTTGTTGCCCTGCATATAAAATAAAAACATCTTCTTCTACCTTTAGCATTCTGCTTAAAATAGGTCCGCTAATACCTATCTCTAATTGATGATTGGGATCTGCTGGATGCTTAACAATATAAGATCCGCTAGTCATCTCATAAACACGTGTGCCGCCAATAGCAAAACCATCTAACACTTTAGGAGATATAAAAACTAACCAAGAATATTCTAGATCGTAATCGGGTTGTATAACTACGGCGTGCCCTTGTTCTAACTCACCTTCTTTATAATTTGCTCCTGTTACCATATGAGTAGTATGTACATAAACAGAACCCATTGGGTCTAAAAATTTTAGACTTGTAGTAACATTACCTGCTTCTTCTGTATAAGGACTTCTAGGTACACTGCCTGGCATCTTACTAGCACCACCTGATGCTCCTGAAGAAGATGTGGTAGTAGTACTAGCTTCTTCTTTTACAACATTTTTAGCTGCGTTTTTAACTTTATTTTTTAGCATTTTACCAAACTGCGCTTGGGTAGAAATGCTGTAAAACAAGCTAATAGCCAATAGTATTAAACTTAATTTTATTTTCATAATAGATTGGTTTAAATACAAAAGCGCATACTGCCCCACCAGTATGCACTTTTATATATGATTAATTTTTAATAATTCTCTTTACAGCACGATTACCTTGAGAAATAATTTCTGCAAAATAAATACCGCTAGGTAAGTAACTTACATCTATTGTTTGAGAAAAAGAAGCAACTACTTTTTCCCCTAAAGTGTTGTAAACATTAACTTTATCTACCATAGAAGCTGCATCTATATGAAGAATATCTTGTACTGGATTTGGATAAACAGAAAAGTTTTCTAATGCATTCTGTTCTGTACTTAAACTACAAGTAGTATATCCATAAATGGTGTTAGGGTCTTTATCTGAATCTATCATCCAAAATATACCAGGGCTTGCAGCAGGAGGTGTAAAACCGTTATCTAATTGCACACAAGAAAGATTAGGACAATTAAATGCATAAAATTCATTAATTGAAGCATTATTGCCGTTAGCCATATTTATAATTTGTAAGTTAGCGTTATCTGAAACATACAAAGCACCTAAAGATGGTAACATCGAAACATCTATATCAGAGAAAAGGTTATCTTTTAAATACAATTGTATAAGTCCCGGGTTGTTAGATAAGTCTATACTGGTAAGATCATTTTCTACTAATTTTAAACTTGTAAGCTGAGCTAATGAAGAAAGATCTATAGAGGTAAAATTATTAGTATTTGCTTCTAATTCTTCTAAAACAGTATTGCTAGAAAAATCGATCGTACTAAGATTGGTATTGTTTACTCTAAGTATTTCTAAATTAGTAAAATTACTTACATCTATACTTCCTAATGGATTATCACTCAAATAAGCAGTAGTAACAGTTGATGTATTGGGTAAGGTTAAGCTAGAAGCAGTTAAATTATTAGAATTAACAGCAAACCAAATTAAATTAGTTTGATTGCTTAAGTCTAAACTGCTTAGGTTATTTTGGTTCAAGCTTAAGCTTTCAATAGCCGGGTTATTAGATAAATCTATCGTCGTTAATTGATTAAGCCCTGCCGAAAAATTAATCAAATTAGTATTGTTGGAAACATCTAAAGAGGTTAATTGATTATTATTTAAATTTAAGACTTCTAAATTTACGTTGGTGCTTAAATCTACAGAAGCAAGACTTAGCGTATAATCTGCTCCTAAAATGGTAAGATTGGTAAGTCCTGTTACATCTAGAGTTGTTAATGGGTTTAAGCCTATCGAAATTTTGGTTAAAGCAGTATTTGCGGTAAAATTGGCAAAATTAATATTATTATTAGGTATAAATACTTCTGTTATATTTGTAAAAGCCTCTAAACCGGTTAGATCTTGAATGTTTAAATTAGGAGCAGAAATTATACCGGTAAAAGCTTGCGCTTCCGCATAGCTAATTTCGTTATCTTGATTGGTATTTATTCCCGTATGCGTAAGCAAATAAGCGCTTAAATCGGGATCTGGGATATAAACATTTTGAGCAAAAAGACTAGCACTAGCTAAGCAAAATAAAGAAAGTAATTTTCGTTTCATGTGAAGATGTGTTTTTATAATTACACCTCAAAATTCTACTAATCAATGCATAACCTAGCAACTAACTTTCTCAATACCGTTATTTAATTGCTGAATGACATAAATAGCTTTTAAATGAAAATTAGCTCACTTTTAAACCATTTTCTATGGAAGCTTCCGGCTGAATAATAGTAACCTCATCACCATCGACAGCGCCCATCAATAAACATTCACTCATAAAATTTGCAATTTGCTTTTTAGGGAAGTTCACAACCGCAATGGTTTGTTTTCCTAAAAGATCTTCTTTGGTATAACGTTTTGTTATTTGAGCTGAAGTTTTTCTAATCCCGATTTCTTCCCCAAAATCTATACGCAATTGGTAAGCCGGCTTTCGTGCTTCAGGAAAATCGTTCACTTCTATAATCGTTCCTACACGCATATCTATTTTTGCAAAGTCTTGCCAAGTAATCTCTTTTTCCATCCTTAAATTTTCTATTGAATTTTAAAGCAGAAGCGCTTCAGAAATAATTCAAATTTTAGTATTTTGTAATTCAAATTTAAAAATATAATGGCAAGAACCTATTCCATAGATATAGATCTAGGCACAAAAGCTCCAGAATTTGAACTTCGAGACAGCGTCACCAACAACTTAGTTAACCTTTACGATGTTAAAGGTGAAAAAGGTACCGTGGTGATGTTTATCTGCAATCACTGTCCGTTTGTAAAACATGTGAACGACGAGATCGTAAGACTCGCTAACGATTACCGCGTGTTGGGCTTTGGTTTTGTGGCGATTTCTAGTAATGATGTAGAAAACTACCCGGAAGATCATCCTAAATTAATGCACGAGAATGCCAGAAAACATAATTTTACCTTTCCGTATTTATATGATGAAACGCAAGAAGTTGCTAAAGCTTATCAAGCGGCTTGCACACCAGATTTCTATGTTTTTGACGGAGAGTTAAAATTGGTTTATCACGGACAATTAGACGATTCTCGCCCTCAAAACGGAATTCCTGTAACAGGGAGAAGTATTCGTGAAGCTCTAGACGCCATTCTAAACAACAGAAAAGTAGCTGAAATACAAAAACCTAGTTTGGGTTGTGGGATAAAATGGAAACCTGAAGACTAAGATAAGTTAAGCTTATGCTAAAGTAGCTGAAAACAATGCTTCATTTTGAAAAGCTAGCGATATAATCTTTAAATTTATACTACTAATAAAAAATGTACTGAAATGAGCACTTTAAGATTAGGCGATACCGCCCCGAATTTTGATGCGGAAACTACCGAAGGAAAACTTAACTTTTACGATTATTTAGGAGATAGTTGGGGAGTTCTTTTTTCTCACCCATCAGATTATACTCCCGTTTGTACCACAGAATTAGGAACGGTAGCCAACTACAAACCAGAATTTGATAAGCGAAATACAAAAGTTATTGCGCTAAGCATCGACGATCTAGCATCCCATAAAGGTTGGGTAAAAGACATTGAAGAGACCCAAAACGTAAAGCTGAATTACCCGATTATTGCAGATGAAGATAAAAACGTATCTACTTTGTACGATATGATTCATCCTAACGAAGATGATAAAGCAACGGTAAGATCAGTATTTATTATAAGTCCCGACAAAAAGGTAAAGTTAACTTTAACCTACCCGCCAAGTACCGGAAGAAATTTTGAAGAATTACTTCGGGTGATCGATTCTTTACAATTAACGGCTTACAAAAAAGTAGCCACTCCTGCCAATTGGAAACATGGAGAAGATGTAGTGATTAGTCCTTCCGTTTCTAATGAAGAAGCAGAAAAATTATTCCCGAAAGGTTTTAAAGAAATTAAGCCTTACTTGAGAATGACATCGCAACCGGAAGATTAATTTTTGATTAAAACAGGGTGATCCTGAGCTTGATTCATAATTTCATCCTATTAAAAATAAAAAAACCTCAAAGTTTTCACTTTGAGGTTTTTTTATTTGTAGATTTTAATTTCTAGATAGAATAAGTCATAAAAACCATCCAACAAATAGATAATAAATTTAGAAAACCTACTCCTAAATATTGCTTACGATGATCTTTAGAAATAAAGTATTTCACCAAACCAAAACCAAATAGCACTAAAACGGCTAACACTACAGGTATGGTTAATAATTCAGCAAAAACTCCGATAATTACGAAATCTAACTCAAAATATGAAACTGCTCCTAAGCCTATTAAATAAAGTAGGCAAAGTAAACTAACAGTGATGATAATTTTTAAACGCTTCATATTCTAAAGATAGAAAAAATTATTTAGCTTGAACCAATTCTACATCAAATACTAATGTTGCGTTTGGCGGAATTACACCACCGGCTCCGCGCTCACCGTAACCTAAATGTGAAGGAATCACAAAACTAGCCTCATCTCCTTCTGAAAGTAATAAAATACCTTCGTCCCAACCGGCGATCACGTGACCTACGCCAACAGGAAACTCAATAGGTTGGTTTCTTTTAAATGAAGAATCGAAAACGGTTCCGTCGGTTAATTTTCCACGGTAGTGTACTTTTACCGGTTTTCCTTTTTCTGCCTGTTTTCCTTCTCCTTTTTTAGTGATTTTGTAATACAAACCACTATCGGTTTTAGTAAAACCTTCAGTAAGTTTTGCTAAAGCTTCTTCTTCTCTCTTTTTAGCTTCTGCTTCACGCTTTGCTTTTTCAGCATTAAAGGTTTCAAAAGCTTTTGCTCCGTCAAAATTTTCAGCTTCTTCACCTACTCTTTCGATGCTTACGCTTTCCATTTTATCGCCTTGAGCAACTTTATTTACGACATCTTGTCCTTCAACCACTTCACCAAAAACAGTGTGTTTACCGTCTAACCAAGGGGTTTCTACGTGAGTAATAAAAAACTGACTCCCGTTGGTTCCCGGTCCTGCATTGGCCATCGATAAAATACCAGGCTTGTCGTGTTTTAGTTCGGGATGAATTTCATCATCAAAATTATATCCGGGTCCGCCGGCGCCTGTTCCATCAGGATCACCACCTTGAATCATAAAATCTGGGATCACTCGGTGAAACGATAAACCGTCGTAATAAGCTTCGCCTTCTTTTTTTGCGTCGTTAGGCTGATTTCCTTCAGCTAAAGCCACAAAATTACCTACCGTTCCCGGAGTTTTATCGTGATGAAGTTTAACTACAATTTCTCCTTTAGAAGTATTAAATTTTGCGTATAATCCGTTTTCCATGTGTCTATTTTTTTCTGAAAGTACAAAGATAGAATTTCATCAGTCATCTTCCTAATGAAGATCGAGAAACAAAAAAACCGAATGCAAGGACATTCGGTTTTCTATCTATCTTAATTACTTATAATTCTAATTTGTCAGCTTAATGAAATAAAAAATTAATTGGCAACTTCACTTATAAACTTGATGCGATATAAACGAATTTCTTCATCTTCATAATCACCATCAAATTCTTCCATCGCTTCATCGATCTTATCGGTTTCTGCTTCTAGAAAATATTCGTGCAACTCTTCTTGTTGATCTTCATCTAAAACCTCATCGACCCAATAATTAATATTTAATTTGGTACCGCTATATACGATCGCTTCCATCTCTTTAATAAAATCGGGCATTTCTAAACCTTTCGCGTTCGCGATATCGGGTAAAGGTAATTTTCGATCGACACTTTGGATGATAAAAAGTTTTAAAGCACTATTGGCTCCGGTTGTTTTTACCACCAAATCGTCGGGACGCATAATATCGTTCTCTTCAACATAACGAGCGATAAGCTCAATAAAATCTTTTCCGAATTTTTTAGCTTTCCCTTCTCCTACTCCATGAATATTCGCCAGCTCTTCTTTGGTCACCGGATATTTGGTAGCCATATCTTCTAACGATGGATCTTGAAAAACCACAAATGGCGGAACATCTTTGCGCTTGGCTACTTTCTTGCGAAGATCTTTAAGCATTTTCATAAGTTGCTCGTCGGTAGAGCCGCCACCGCCTTTCTGTGCCGTCACAATATTGTCTTTAGATTCGCTGTCGTAAACGTGATCTTCGGTCATCATAAATGGTGTGGGTGCTGCTAAATATTCTTCACCTGCCGGAGTTACTTTGATAATTCCGTAGGTTTCGATATCTTTTTTAAGCAAGCCGGTCACTAAAACTTGTCGTAATAATGCCATCCAGTAATTGGCTCCTTTTTCTTTTCCTTGTCCGAAAAGCTCGATCTCATCGGTTCTATGAGATTTTATTAAAGCGTTTGATTTACCAATAAGAGTATTAACAACTTCTTTTGCTTTGTAAATCGCATTGGTTTCTTTCACCACTTTCAACAACAACTCAACATCTTCCTGTGCTTCGTGCTGTTTCTTAGGGTTACGAACGTTATCGTCCATATCGCCGCCATCACCGGTTTCTGTATCGAAATCCTCTCCAAAATAATGAAGTATAAATTTTCTTCTAGAGATCGATGTTTCAGCAAAAGCAACAACATCTTGCAGCAACGCATGACCAATTTCTTGCTCAGCTACCGGTTTACCACTCATAAACTTCTCTAGCTTTTCAATATCTTTATAAGCATAATAGGCTAAACAATGTCCTTCGCCACCATCACGACCGGCACGACCAGTTTCTTGATAATAACTTTCAATACTTTTAGGGATATCGTGATGAATTACGAAGCGAACATCTGGTTTATCGATCCCCATCCCGAAAGCGATCGTCGCAACAACTACATCAATATCTTCCATTAAGAACATGTCTTGATGCTTTGCTCGGGTTTTACCATCTAAACCGGCGTGGTAAGGAACGGCGTTAATCCCATTTACCTGAAGAGTTTGCGCCAACTCTTCAACCTTTTTTCGGCTTAAACAATAAATAATACCGCTCTTACCGGAATTTTGTTTCACAAACCGAATAATATCGGCATCAACATTTGCGGTTTTTGGGCGTATCTCGTAGTATAAATTAGGGCGATTAAAAGATGCTTTAAAAGTTTTAGCATTCGTAATGCCTAAATTTTTTAAAATGTCTTCTTGCACCTTTGGAGTAGCGGTCGCAGTTAGCGCTATAATAGGTATATTATCACCAATGCGCTTAATTATTCTACGTAAATTTCTGTATTCTGGTCTAAAATCGTGCCCCCATTCACTAATACAGTGAGCTTCGTCGATCGCCAAAAAAGAAATTTTTTCATTTTTTAGAAAACCTACGTTCTCTTCTTTTGTTAAAGACTCGGGAGCTACGTAAAGTAATTTCGTAATTCCGTTAGAAATATCGGCCTTAACTTGTTTGATTTCTGTTTTGTTTAAGGAAGAATTGAGTACGTGGGCAATTCCATGTTCAGAAGAGATGCTTCGAAGTGCATCTACTTGGTTCTTCATTAAAGCAATTAGTGGGGAAACGACAATTGCAGTTCCTTCTTTAATTAATGCGGGAAGTTGGTAACAGAGAGATTTTCCTCCTCCGGTCGGCATGATCACAAACGTATCTTTATCGGTGATAATGCTCTTAATTACTTCTTCCTGCAGGCCTTTAAACTGGCTAAATCCAAAATACTTTTTTAACTCTTGATGTAAATTGATTTCTGTCAAACTGATATTTTAGTGTTACAATTTTACCTACCTTTGTCTATTCTAAAGATACATATTTCTTTAGGACTTACAAATTCAAATATTATAAAATTAATGCTTCAAAACAACATAATAAAGGTCGCAAAAGAAACAATTTCTAATGAGGCTCGCGCGATTGAAGAATTAATCAACCTTTTAGACCAAGATTTTACAGCGGCTGTCGAGCATATTTACAACGCTAAAGGTCGTGTAATTATTACAGGTATTGGTAAAAGTGCCATCATTGCCACTAAGATCGTAGCTACCTTAAACTCTACAGGAACACCGGCAATATTTATGCACGCTGCCGATGCCATTCACGGAGATTTAGGGACGATACAACAAGATGATGTTGTAATTTGTATTTCTAAAAGTGGAAACACGCCCGAAATTAAAGTCTTGGTTCCGCTCATTAAAAATTTCAAAAATACGCTTATCGCAATTACCGGTAATAAAGATTCTTTTCTTGGTAAGCAATCCGATTATGTATTAAATGCGTATGTAGAAAAGGAAGCTTGCCCTAATAATTTGGCACCGACCACAAGTACTACCGCACAATTAGTCATGGGTGATGCCCTTGCGGTTTCTTTATTGCACCTGCGAGGTTTTAGCAGTAAAGATTTTGCAAAATACCATCCCGGTGGTGCTCTTGGTAAAAAATTATATTTAAGAGTAAGCGATATTACTAAAGAAAATCAAAAACCACAGGTAAGCCCAGATACAAATATAACTGATGTTATTGTAGAAATTTCTGAAAAAATGTTAGGTGTAACCGCTGTGGTGGAAGAAAATAAGATCGTAGGGATCATTACCGATGGTGATTTACGTAGAATGATCACCACCAACAAAGAGTTCACACATCTTACGGCCAAAGATATTATGGGTAAAAACCCTAAAGTGATTAGCAACAAAGCAATGGCGGTAGATGCGATGGAATCATTAGAAGAAAACGGAATCTCCCAACTTCTTGCTGAAGAAAAAGGGAAATACGTTGGCGTAGTACACCTGCACAATCTTATGAAAGAAGGAATTATTTAATATGGCTAAACGACCCAAAGTAAATCCAAACGAGATGTCTTTTCTCGACCATTTGGAAGAATTAAGATGGCATTTAATTAGAGCTACACTTGCAGTAGTAGTAGCTGGTATTTTTGCTTTCATTGCGAAAGAATTTATTTTTGATATTGTATTATTAGGGCCAAAACAACCCGATTTTATTACGTATCAGATTTTATGTGATGTTGCAAAATCGGTTGGGTTAGATGAAAGTTTTTGCTATACAGAAATCCCGTTCAGCATACAGAACAGAACGATGTCTGGGCAATTTAGCATTCATATGTGGACGGCCATTACGGCAGGTTTCATTATTGCTTTCCCATATATTTTATATGAATTTTGGAGATTTATTGCGCCGGCACTTCACGAGAATGAGCGTAAAGCTTCACGAGGTTTTATCATTATCGCTTCTCTCCTGTTTTTTATTGGAGTTTTATTCGGTTACTATGTAATTTCTCCTTTATCGATTAACTTTTTAGGAAGTTACCAAGTAAGTGAAGAGGTAGTTAATGAGATCGATCTCTCAAGTTATATGGGGTTGATCAGAGCTTCTGCCTTAGCCAGCGGAATTGTTTTTGAGCTCCCAATTATTATCTTCTTGCTCACCAAAATAGGATTGGTGACACCACAGATATTAAAACAATACAGAAAATTTGCTTTGGTGGGTATTTTAATTGTTTCTGCAATTATTACTCCGCCAGACATCGCCAGCCAAATTGTAGTGGCTATACCCGTTCTAATTTTATATGAAATAAGTATTTTCATCTCTAGAATGGTCTTAAAAAAAGAAAGAAAAGAAAAAATTGAAGAGAAAAGTATCACTAAAAATTAAGTAAACAATGATCGATCAAGTAGATGAGTTTAACGCTTATCGCCAGAAGATGAATGATAAAATTCTAGGAGAAAACAACAAAGTACTTAAACGCATTTTCAACCTAGACACCAACGCTTTTGCTGAAGGTTCTTTAGATGTAAAAACAAAAGAATTATTAGGTCTAGTAGCATCTTTAGTGCTAAGATGCGACGACTGTGTAAAATATCATTTAGAATCAAGCCACAAATCTGGAGTGAGTAAAGACCAAGTGATGGAAACCCTTAGTATTGGCACATTAATTGGAGGTACCATCGTGATCCCGCATTTACGTAGAGCATACGAATATTGGGAAACCTTAGAAAGTAAATAATCGTTAGGGAGCTTTCTCGGCTCCCTTTCATTTCATTTAAATTCGCTAGTTAAATATGATGAAGTTAAGAGCAGACAATCTTATAAAAGCCTATAAAGGAAGAAAAGTAGTAAAAGGTATTTCTGTAGAAGTAAACCAAGGAGAAATCGTAGGCTTACTTGGCCCAAATGGAGCCGGAAAAACCACTTCTTTTTATATGATCGTCGGCCTCATTAAACCAAATAGCGGACATATTTACCTCGACAAAACAGACATTACTAAATTCCCGATGTACAAACGAGCACAGAACGGGATTGGTTACCTTGCGCAAGAAGCATCGGTTTTTAGAAAGTTAAGTATTGAAGATAATATTATGAGCGTACTTCAACTCACCAAGCTTTCTAAAAAAGAACGTGAAATGAAGATGGAAAGTCTTATTGAAGAATTTAGCTTAGGTCATATTCGTACCAACCGTGGTGATTTACTTTCGGGAGGTGAACGTCGTAGAACAGAAATTGCTCGTGCTCTAGCGACCGACCCTAAATTTATTTTGTTAGATGAACCTTTTGCCGGTGTAGATCCTGTAGCGGTAGAAGATATTCAGCGTATTGTCGCGCAATTAAAAGACAAAAACATTGGTATTCTTATTACCGATCACAACGTACAAGAAACCCTTGCCATTACCGATAGAACGTACTTGATGTTTGAAGGAAGTATCTTAAAACACGGTCAACCGGAAGAACTTGCCGAAGACGAAATGGTACGTAAAGTATATTTGGGGCAAAACTTCGAATTACGTAAGAAAAAATTATTTCAATAGAAATAATTCAGGTTATTCTTCTACTTTATTTCCTGAAAAATTCAAAATTACCGAAAGTAACACGTAGCTGATAATAATAATGGGTAGAGCTAAGTATTGAAACAATACTAAAGTCGCTAGAGCAAAGATTAGAAATGCAAAGCGATACCAGTTATCTTTTAAGCTGAAGTTTTTAAATTTTAAAGCGAATAAAGGTATTTCAGCATTCAGCATAAAACAGCTCAACACACTCACAGCAAGTAAAAACCATTTGTTTAAAATAAGGTCAAGCACCCAAGCTTCTGACTGATAAATCAAAATTAGCGGTAAACTCAAGATAAAAATCGCATTAGCAGGAGTGGGCAAACCAATAAAAGAGGTGGTTTGTCGATCGTCGATATTGAATTTCGCCAAACGATAAGCAGAACCTAAGGTAATTAACAGACCAAGTAAAGCAAATACAGGAAAGTTAAAATCTAACACCGAACCACTTCCCCATTCTCGGGTCATTTCATATTCCGCACTAATCGATTTTTTCATCAATTGAAACATCACTATTCCCGGCACTAATCCGCTGGTAATTAAATCGGCTAACGAATCTAACTGCAAACCTAATTCACTTTGTACTTTTAAGCTTCGCGCAGCCAAGCCATCAAAAAAATCGAAAAAGATACCTAATCCTACAAAAATTGCGGCGCCGACTAAGTTATTTTGCATCGCGAGAATCACCCCAATACAACCCGACAATAAATTTAAAAGCGTAATTAAATTAGGTACTTGTTTTTTCAACATAGAATTAGATTTTAAAGTAAAAGTACAAAAACTGTTGAAAGCACTATTACGTAAAGACAATATATAACAAGAATAAAAGTTTATATTATAAATTAATTAAGATATTTGCGCAAAATTTAACTTTAGTGAACGCCAAACTACTTTTCATACTTCTAATTACCGGTCCTATGTTAACCGCTCAAAGTGTACGCAGGTATTCTAATGAGTTTTTAAATATAGGAGTAGATGCGGCTGCTTTTGGAATGGCAAATTCTGTAGCAGCAACGACCGACGATGTAAATGCTGCCTATTGGAACCCGGCAGGACTAATCGATATTGAAGACAACGAAGTAGCCTTAATGCACGCCAGTTATTTTGCAAACATTGCCAATTACGACTACTTAGCCGGTGCAAAACCTTTAGACGATAGAAGTAGCATTGGGTTTAGCGTGATTCGATTTGGGGTCGATAATATTATGAACACGACACAGCTTATCGAACAAGATGGGCAAATTAATTACGATAACATTACCTACTTTTCTGCAGCAGATTATGCGTTCACACTATCTTATGCTCGTAATTTACAATTAGTAGATGGGTTTAGTTATGGCGTTAATGCAAAAGTAATTCGCAGAATTATTGGTGAATTTGCCACGTCTTGGGGATTTGGTTTCGATGCCGGTATTCAATACAAAACCGACAGATCTGGATGGCGTTTTGGCGCGATGGCGAGAGATATTACCACCACTTACAATACTTGGACGATCGACGAAGATGAATACAGCACAATACAAGAAGCGGTCGAAGGACAAAACCAAGAACTCCCGGAAACGACAGAAATTACGTTACCTAAACTACAATTAGGGATTGCAAAAACCTTTACGGTTCGTTACGATTTTGATGTAAAAGCAGAATTAGATATGCACATGCGTTTTGCACAAACCAACGATATTATTTCTACTTCAGCAATTAGTGCAACACCATCTTTTGGTTTTGAGGTTGGCTACATCGATTTGGTGTATTTACGAGGTGGCGTAGGTAACTTTCAGAATGTAGAACAGTTCGATAATTCTACGCAGGTTGGTTTTCAGCCCGGTTTCGGAGTCGGCTTTCAATACAAAGGCATTCACTTAGATTATGCGTTTACCGATATTGGCGATCAAAGTGTGGCCTTATATTCAAATGTTTTTTCGTTGAAGATCGATTGGCGTTTATTTAGATAAACAACCAAAAAAGATACAGGTTTAGCTCAACTTTTCTAACTTTGAAATCTTAACGATTTAACCTTATGAAGAATTTTCTTTTAGCCTTATCTAGCGGACTTCTATTGGCTCTAGCTTGGCCAACATACGGTTTTCCTTTATTGCTATTTTTCGCTTTTGTTCCGCTACTTATTGCTGAATTTAATCTTCGTCAACAAGATCAAAAAACGGGAGTCAAAGTATTTGGTTACGCCTACCTCAGCTTTTTTATCTGGAATATCATCACTACGTATTGGATCTATTTTTCTACGGGTTTCGGGATGTGGTTTGCCGTGTTGGTGAATAGTTTATTAATGACTTTGGTATTCTTTATTTACCATAAAATCGCCAAAAAAATCAACTTTACGGCCGGAGCCACATTTTTAGTCTGCCTTTGGATGTGTTTCGAAAAAATGCACCTCAACTGGGAGTTCTCTTGGCCTTGGCTTAACTTAGGAAATGGTTTTTCAGAATATATTTCTTGGATTCAGTGGTACGAATACACAGGAACTTTTGGAGGTACGCTTTGGGTTTGGTTGATCAACTTGGTCATCATGAAATCGGTTGTACTTTTTCTTCAGCATCAAGATAAAACCATTATTTACAGAGGAATTTTAAAAAGTGCTTTACTCATCATGATTCCTATAGGCATTTCGCTCTTCATATTTTATTCGGAAGAAGAAGCTGCTTCAGAAGAAATGGAGGTGGTGATTTTACAACCCAACATTAATCCCTACACCGAAAAATACTACACCAGCGACCGAAAAGTTGGAGAGCTATTAGTAAAACTTGCCAATGAAAAAATCACCGACAGCACCCAACTTGTACTCGCTCCAGAAACGGTGTTTGCCGGCGGTACGAAGCTCGATGAATTTGAATACAGTAATTCGTATTACTTCGGAAAACAAATGAGCATCGATCACCCTCAAGTAAATTTTTTAGGCGGAGTTTCTTTTTTCAATATTATCAAAGATGAAAAAGATATTGCTCCACAATCAAACTATGCTGAACATAAAAATTTTTGGTATAACGATTACAATTCAGCTTTCCTAATAAATCAAGAAAACAACAGCCAAATTTACCACAAATCTAAACTGGTGGTGGGCGTAGAGAATTTTCCATATCAGTCGACTTTAAAACCAATTTTAGGCGACGTAATGATCGACCTGGGTGGTACGGTTGCGATGAAAACTACACAAAGAGATCGAGAAGTTTTTGCTTTGAATTCCGGAGAAAAAGTAGCGCCGATCATTTGTTACGAATCGGTTTACGGCGATTATGTAACCAATTATGTAAAAAACGGAGCACAACTCTTAGCGATTATCACCAACGATGCCTGGTGGGGCAATACGCAAGGACATCAGCAACATTTAAGTTATGCACGCCTGCGAGCGATTGAAAACCGAAAAAATGTAGTGAGAAGTGCCAATACAGGAATTTCAGCAGTGATCAATTCAAAAGGAGAAATTTTAAAAAGGTTAGCCTATGAAGAACAAGGAAGTATCAAAGCCAAAGTAAAATTGAATGACCGTAAAACTTTCTACACACAATTTGGAGATTACTTACCGAGAATTGCTCAGTTCTTAGCCTTATTTATTTTTCTATTCGCCTTAACCCGCAGAAGAAACCAGGTTTAATTGAAAAGTTAGTTTTTTGTTATTAGTTGACAGTTGACAGTTGACAGTTGACAGTTTAAAAAAAATTAATTTTCAAATTGATTTTAAACCTTTCGTTTTTGATATCATATGAAGAAGAATCGAGAGTTCTTTCTATTTCAGTTTCAACTTAAACTTCAGCTTCAGCTTCTTATTATCCTGAGCTTGTCGAAGGATAACCCCACCCGTTATCCCGAACTTGATTCGGGATCTCATGAATCAGAACACAGAATAACTTTACTAAACAAATCCAAGAGTCTAAGCTCTAGCCTCTAGGTTCCATTTTATAGATTTCTTCCTAAGCCCACTGAAGGATTACATTATTACGATATACAATTTACAACATACAGCGTAGCGCATACTGTATATTATCACCTATCCTTTAAGGAGTTACCGAAAGATATTTTACCTTCAAGTTCAATTTCATCTTCAGCTTCAATTTCTCGTCCTCCTGAGCTTGTCGAAGGATCAACTTTACCCATCTCCCGGACTTGATCCGGAATCCCATGAATGAGAACACAGAATAACTTCACTAAACAAATCAAATAGTCTAAGCTCTAGCCTCTAGATTCTATTTTCTAAATATCGTCCTGAGCCCACTGAAGGATTACATTATTACGATATACAATTTACAACATACTGCATAGCGCATACTGTATATTATCACCTATCTTTTAAGGAGTTACCTAAAAATATTTCATCTTCAACTTCAAGTTCAGCTTCAACTTCTCGTCATTCCGAGCCTGTCGAAGGAACTGTGACCACTGCAAACTGATTACTGTAAACCGAACACTGACTACTTGCCTACTAATCACTAACACCTACTGCCCTCTAAAAAAGATAACCGTACTAAGCGTTTTCAAAAAGATACGAAGATCAAGAAACAATCCTCTTTTTTTGATATAGTACAGATCATATTGAAGCTTGTGTAAACTATCTTCAATCGTAGAACCATAACTAATACTCACCTGCGCCCAGCCGGTAAGTCCCGGTTTGATCACGTGGCGAATCTCATAAAACGGAATTTCTTTTGCCAATTTTTTTACAAAAACAGGGCGTTCCGGTCTTGGGCCGATCACACTCATATCTCCACGCAGAACATTATAAAACTGCGGAATTTCATCTAAACGTGTTTTCCGTAAAAACCGACCGAACTTAGTAATTCGAGTATCATTAGCCTGCGCCCATTGTGCTCCGCCGGCTTCCGCATTGGTTACCATGGTTCGCAACTTTACGATTTTAAAATGTTTCCCGTGTCTTC
Organism: Mesonia mobilis DSM 19841; assembly: GCF_000423405.1. Lineage (GTDB taxonomy): Bacteria > Bacteroidota > Bacteroidia > Flavobacteriales > Flavobacteriaceae > Mesonia > Mesonia mobilis. The sequence continues at coordinate 162,428 of NZ_AUHX01000004.1, forward strand.
CTACACGTACTTGCGAATAAAATAACGGACCTCGGTTTCCGATTAAATTCCCCAGAAATACAAAGGGAATTAAGAGTGAGCCCAGGATAATTCCGATAACAGAAAAAACGATATCGTAAATACGATGAAAAAACAGATAGAGCTTATTGTGGTTACTTCTACTAAACGGAAAATACTTATAAAAATCTTCCTTTAAACGAGATACGGGAATCTTGCTACTCAGTTCTTCATAAACCTGATCATATTCTCGAATCGGAAAACCTACTTCCAGCAAATCAATTAAAACATCGTAAAGTTTTTTCTCCATTCCGGAAGAATATCCGGTAGAAACGACTACTTCTCCGATATGTTCTTTTTTAATATAATCTTTAAGCGCTTCAACGTTAATTTTGGGTATTGCGCGAGTTACGTTAGACGCATCAAGTTCTTTGGTATCAATATATCCGGCAACCGTGTAATTAGGATCGGCAGTTTCTAATTCTTGAGCAATGGTAGCGATGTTAAAGGAATCGCCTACGACCACCACTTTTTTATAGAAACGAGGGGAAGATATAAATTTAATATACGCAAAACGCCAAAGTACAAGAGTTCCTAAAAAAGTGAAGTAAAACACCACGATCTGAAAGCGATTGGCAGGTAATAAGGGCGTATAAAAAGGGGTTAATAAATAACACAAGACCGTAACAGAAGAGGCGAGAACTAGATTTTTAAAAACCTTTATATAATTATTGGTCTTCTGTAAATTATACAATTCAAAAATAGTACAAAAAACGGTTAAGTAAATCGCTAAAACAATAATCCAAGCCCAATGAGCTTGTGATACCTGAAAGTAATCAAAATGAAGAAAATGACTCACTAGCTGTAATCCTCCTAAAACAAAAATCACATCAAATATCCGCAGCAAAATTTTACGCTCAGAGATCTCAAAATGTATTTTTGATTTTTTCTTCATAGTTAAGATAAATAAAATGCTAAGATATGGTTTTTCTTTTACTGCAAAACCGCATCCCACTTTTGTTTAACAACTTCCCAGTCAAATTGTTCAACTTTTTTTCGGGCAGCAACACTCAATTGCTGAGCAAATTCGGGTTGCGCTATTAATCGATCAATAGCGTTCACAAAAGCATCGCTATCATTCTTTGGTACAAGAATACCATCTTCTTCTGCATCGATCAAGTAAGGTAATCCGCCTACGTTGGTAGAGATCACCGGCAAGCCTAGCGCCATCGCTTCGATAACACTTACGGGAGTATTATCAAAATTAGTGGTATTCATAAAGATATTATATTCTTCAGCTAGAGTTACCCACTCTTCTTTCGTTAGTTTTCCGGTAAATTTTACCGGAAGATTTTTAGCTTCAGCGAGTGCTTTACATTTGGCTAGGCTTCCATCTTTTTCAGGACCTACCATACAAAGTTCAGCCTGAGGAAATTTTTGTTGTATGCTTTCAAAAACTTCAATTGCTAAAGTCGGATTGTATATTTCAGCAAACGATCGAACCCAGAGCAATTTTGGAGTGTCAAATACTCTATTTTTATAAGTATAGGCGTGTATAGGGATGGTATTAGGAATATATTTCAGATTAGTAAAACCTTTTTGTTCGAAAGCTGAAATTAAATAAGAGGAAGGCGCAATATTGTATTTAGCCTTAGAGAACAATTCGTTTGTTTTTGCGGGTGATGCTAAAAGTCTACTTGGTAAATTACCCCCATGAAGAATACAGATATAGGGTAATTGTAGTGTTCTTGCAATTTTAGCAGAAAGATAAGCATACCAAAAATTTGTAGTACTATAAGTATCTATCAAAAGGAAATCTACTTTTTTACTTTTCACAAATACGGTAGATAACATATGTAATAATCTAACCACTTTATTCGAAAACGACGATACAGAGGTTACTTGATAACCTTCTTGCTCGAGTTGCTTTCCTAAAGTTTCAACGCCCGTTGCATTTCTACCTTTGTGGGAGAGCTTGTTGCCGAGGTAAAGAAGATGTTTTTTTCTTTTTTTGATCATGGGTCGTATATACTAAACTTAATAAGGACAATCCGTAAACAAATCCGGGAGCGGCTATTCGCATGGAGGAATGAAAAACCGTTAAAAACCAAAATAACATAAACGGATAAAAATACACGTTTTTTCGCCCTTGTAATTTAGTAAGGGTTGGTGCACAAAGTAGGATCATCAAAGCGATAATTCCAAATAAACCGTGTTCCGAAATCATCCGACTAATTTCATTATGAGTAGGTAAAGAAGTTCCTAAAAGTTCTTCATGATAACTTTTGGTTTTTCCTACCCCGATTCCAAACACAGGACTATCGGTAAAAGCTTTATATTCAGCTAGAAAAAGATCCAACCGCCCGGTCGTAATATCTTCTTTTTCCCGACCAAGAGAATCCTTATTTTCATAGCGATTTCCAAGCATCCCTCCGGTTTGTATGAGGGTAAAAAACCAAATACCAACAGTTACGCCTAAAGTACCCAATAATTTAAGGGTTACTTTAGATTTGGTTTTTAAACTCGTGACGGCATAAATAATTACGGTAAAAACACCCGCCATAATGATAGCGGTAAAAACTCCTCCTCTCGAAAAAGTCAATAGAGCTCGATAAGCCATCGCTACTAAAAAAAACATCATCACAAAATGTACCCATTTATTTTTATACGGAATAAGAAAGCGGGTATACAATAAAAACACACCCAACCCGAGCGCCGTAGAAACCTGATTAGGTCCATAACCTCCGGATAAAGCGGGATTCGAAGCTGCTGACGTAGCGACAGTATCTAAACTTCGATTAGGAGTGTAGAGAAAAACATAAATAGTCATAGCAATTAAAGGGTAGATCATCACATCCATCAACGATAACATTTCTCGAAACCGAATTTTACGCCCATAACAATACAGAGCGGCAATACTTAGGGATAAAGGACCACTTAAATTAAAAGTTATTTCAGTTCTAAAATTGGCATCAAAGCCCAAGGTATTCATCGCTACAAAGACGCCGGGAATCAACAGTAAAATATATATCACATAAGGAAATGCACTTCTTTTAAAGCCTTGGTAAAACATGCCTAAAACCAGAAAAAACATAACAGCATACTTCCCGGTTTCATAAAATACCAAAGCTTTGGTCATTCTGAAAAACACCTCAGCTCCGGCAAAATAGGCAGCGGCAAATAAAACTTCCCGATCTTTTCCTCGCGATATAATGACCCTTCTAAGAAAAAATAAAAAAACCAAAGGCACATAAATTTTCATCAAAGAGCGTGAAAAATTGGCAGCAAAGCCTAACCCGATATGAAAAAGGATGATTTGCAATTGGTTGATATGTCGGCGAGCCTTTGCGTTCTTCAAGATTATTCCTGTTCTAAAATTTCAGTCCAAATTCTCTCATTGTAACGCGCAAAGGTAAAATTTTCAGCAACCTGATAAGCTTTAAAAGCTTTCTCTTTGAGCTTTAATTGATCTACGTTACTTAATTCATTCAATATAGCTACTAATTTTTCAGCAGTGGTTGGATTTACTATAAATCCATTTTTAGTATTAATATATTGACCTATACTCGATACATCGGATACAATTGGTATACACCCATAATTCATCCCTTCAGCAATCACTTTAGGAAAGCCTTCTGAAGCAGTACTTGGTAACAATAGAAAATGAGCGCTTCTATAAATGTCAAAAACTTCAGTTCTACTTAAAAATCCATGAAACTGAATAGGTAGTTTTTTTGTTTTAACTTGTTGCTCGTAAACCTCTCTTTTTGCCCCATTCCCAATGAAATGTACTTTTTCAATATAATCGTTTGTATTTTCAAAAGTCGAAAATGCATCGATGATTCGTTGCACCCCTTTTTCATCTTCTAATCGACCTACAAAACAAAACGTAAATTTTGGTTGATAGGTTTTATTTTTTAGCACATTTTTTCCTTCCGCTCGTTCAGCTAAAGTCAAACAAGGATTTTCAAAAGTTAGGCATTGTTTTGGTTGCTCTGGCCATTTTCCATTGATGGTAACTTTACGAGCTTGATTTTTCAGCATTTTACGCTGAAGAGCATAACCCAAAGGAGCATTTTCTTGAGCCCAATTTCCAGCATACTTAAACCAACCTTTTTTCTTTACCCTGTAAGTAAAATAAGGTATTAAATAAACACCAATCCCCACAGGAGCACGAAATTGAAAGACATCTACTTTATTTAATACATTTTTGACGATCGAAAGCGTTTTAGGTAAATTAGAAATTACCGCAAATTTTTCTCGTAAACTTCTACCTCCGGAAGGCGGCAACGCCACAAACTTCACACGATCAGATTGGTAAGCAATTGAACTTGGCGGTGGTGTTACTTCATGAAAAAAAGCGACATGATGAATTTCTTCAAAGCGATCTAATAAATGGTTAATTTCGGTAATGGTAGGTCCCCATCCTACAATATCACCTTCTTCATTACGATAATGCTCGGTATGTGAAATAATCGCTAACTTCATAGAAATGTTGAATGATTAAAAAAAGGAAATCAAAGCAAGTTTATGATTAAACTAGTCCTTTGCAAGTATACTAATTATTAAAATGTTTTCTGAAGTTTTTCAACCTAAGTACGATAAGATATATTTCGGTTTCTAGACTTCAATTTCCATAAACGAAAAACTATCTATCCAAAGCTGTCATCCTGAGCTTGTCGAAGGATCAACTCCACCCGTCATTCTGGACTTGATCCGAGATCTCATGAATGAGAGCACAAAATAATTTCACTAAAAAAATACAAAAGTCTATGCGCTCGCCGCTAGATTGTATTTTTTAATTATCATCCTAAGCCTCTTAAGATAAAATTCAACTTCAAAAGATGCTTCACTCCGCTACCGCTTCATTCTGCATGACAACTCAGGAAACTCACAAACTGTAATCCCGAAATAGGAGATAATCTTTCAATTTCGAATTCAACTTTAATTTCCCAAAGTCATCCTGAGCTTGTCGAAGGATCAACTCCACCCGTCATCCCGGACTTGATCCGGGATCTTATAAATGAAAACACAAAATAATTTAACTAAACCAACTCAAAAACTCGTAAACACGAATACTCGAAAACCTAAAATCTCTTCAATTTCAATTTTTAATTCAACTTCAATTTCCCAAAGTCATCCTGAGCTTGTCGAAGGATCAACAAACACAGTATACATTATACTTTATACAACTCCTAAAAAACTTCCAACTCCCCACTAACCTCTAACCACCTCCAAATATTGTTGAATAATCTTATCCCAAGTGAAATGTTGCGTCCACTCTATTGCGTTTTTACTAAATTGAGAATAATTGCCTAAAATAGTATCGATAGCATCAACAATTTCTTCTTTATCCTTATGATTGACTAATATACCAGATTTTTGATGAGCAATCGCATCTTCAATTCCACAACCTCTAGCGCCAATTCCCGGTAAACCTAAGGCATTCCCTTCTAAAATAGCGATCCCAAATCCTTCTACATCTCCTGCTGAAGTGTGTTCACTCAGCATCATAAAAATAGTGGCCTGCTTCAATAAATCAAGTTTCTCTTCTTCTGAAACTCTTCCGTGAAAAATTAAATGTTCTTCAACATTCAACTTTTCAGCCAAACTTACTAAGCGATCTTTGGTGGTTGGTATTCCTACAATATGATACTTAACTTGCGGATATTTCTTTTTGATCTCCGGCAAAGCTTCGATGATGTTATGTTGACCTTTTCGCGGAGTCACATTACCTACTGTGACCAAATTCAATTTAAAATCTGATGATAATGTTCGAACTTGGTTAGCAAATTCAGAAATTTCAAAGCCATTAGGAATCACTTCTACTTCTAAATTTAAGTGATCGATCAAGCTTTTGGTATAATTAGATACGGCAATGAGTCGATCAAAACGTTGTAAACAAAAATCGGTAAAATTTCGTTGAACTTTCGAAGGCAACAATACTTCACTACCGTGTAAAACAGCTACATATTTTTTATTTAAAAATAAACTGAGTAAACCGCCAATCCAAATAGAGAATTTCCCGGAAAGCAAAACAATATCATTTTTTTTAGCAAGCTGAAAAGATTTCAAAATACGATCAACATAACTTAAAAAAATAAGCTTCTTTCGAGGAATGCGAATAACTTCAAAATCCTGAGTGCTATCAAAATCACGCTCTTCTTTTCCTTCCCCGGAACGCTGATCTGAAATAACCTGCACGTCGATTTGGTTAGCTTGAAACGAACGAGCCAAATGCCAAGCATGATTCCCAATCCCTCCGGGTTGTGGAGGAAATTCAGATGTAACCAATAAAAGTTTTTGTTTTGATTTCAAGTTATTTATACTACTATTTTTTATTTCATTTATATTATTACCTAAGCTTGTCGAAGGATCAACTGTCAAAAACTCCCATCCTTTTCAAGGAGGGGTGCCTAAAGGGCGGGGTGGTTTTTATCTTAAGTCTGTCGAAGAATCAATTTCAATTTCGATTTCAACTTCAATTTCAAAAGATACTTCATTCCGCTACCGCTTCAAGCTGTATGACAACTCAAAAAACTCTCCACTAACGCTGTCATTTCGAGCGGAGTCGAGAAATCTTTCAACTTCAATTTCAACTTCAATTCGTCATCCTGAGCCTGTCGAAGGATACTTTTCATTATTTCTTACCATTGCAAACTGCAAACTGAACACTGTAAACTATAAACTAAACACTTCAAAACGTTCCAATTCGATCTCCTTCTTTTAGCTTCTTACTCGATAATTTCCAAGACTTATAAACTTGAATAAAAATGACCGGCAGCAAGAATACAGATAAAATTGCCCCTACCAAAAGCATTAACTTATTCTTTTTAAATTTATATGGAATAATAGAAGGCGGAACCGTTTTTAGCAAAGCTAACCTAGCTTGATGATTGCCGTGATATTTTCTAAATAAATACAAAACACTAGGAATAGGTCGTGGAGCAAACCATTTTTTAGTTCGAAATGCATCCCAACTCCCCATTTCTCGAAGTCCGCCGGAACCTACTTTTAAATGGAGACGTTTAGCATACGGATTTGACACATTCAAAAAATGATGTAAATATACTCGTAAACCAAATTCGCCATCGCCCATGCGCTGTTTTTCAAATTGACGGTCGAATAATCCGGTGGTTTTAAAAATTTCTTTGTTGAGTAATACATTACCGGTATCTAATTGGTCGGAAATTCTGAAAAATGAATAATTCTGTGGCACTTCTGCTCCGGAAGTTGAAATAGAAACGCCCGAAGAAACTTCAGCTTTAAAAAAATCTAAAGTTTTCAGGTGCTGCGAGATCCAATCGGGGTCTACGCGACTATCGTCATCATACAACAAGATGTAGTCTCCTTTTGATTGTTGAATAGCTCGATTTCGAGCGAGCCATAAAGCTTTCTCTTCTTGATAGATCGCTTTGAGATCTAAATTCCAGCCTTCGTAAAATTCACTTTGAAAAGGTGTTGATTGATCGACAATAATCACTTCAAAATGTGAGTAGTCTTGCTGTTCAAGATCTTTCAAGACATCTTTTAAATAAGTATACCGATTTAAAGTAGGAATAATGATACTTATAAAAGGTTTCGATTCAATTAGACTAGACTGAAAATTTTCATAAGCAGGATATAGCAGCGGTGATTGTAAGTATTGACTCCGCTGAGTTTTTCTCCCCTTCAGGTAGGCCGAAATCTCTCGGAAAGGATTTTTAAAACTAAATAGTCGTAATAGGAGCACATACACACACCAAACCGGATGAAAATACTTATGAAGAAATCGATATTCATCGGCTAGCGGCAGCTGCTCAAAGCTTTGATAAGTTTCAGCATCGCCAATATACCCTTTTTGCAAAGCTTGCCAAGATAGATCGTAAGCCTTCGATTTTTCTGAAACAAAACCTTCGTCTTTTTCTAACTGCTGAATTGTTTCTTTCGGCAAGGCGTCAACTTTAGGAAATGCAAAAGTTTGATCATAACGAATTAATCCGAAATAATTGGTAGGCTGTAGGTATTTGAAGAAGGTGAAGATCATGTCGAAATTGGTTGAGCGGGTACTCCTACTAGAATTAAATTGTTTTCTACAAAGCTCTTAGTAACACAAGCCATAGCTCCAATCTTCATAGAATTACCAAGCGTCAAAGGACCTATAATACAAGAATTAGCGCCTAAATTACAATTTTTTCCAAGTCTTATTACTCCATCAGGGTTTCCACTTTTAATACCTATTGTATTTCCACCAGTTAGAGTCAATCCATCTCCAATAATTGATTTTCCGGAAATAACGATTCCCAAGCTTGGGTGATGTATATTTATACCGCCATTAATATCTGCAAGATAGTGGATATCACAATTAGAGATAATTTGTAATAAAAAGAAAAAAGGAGCCAATAAAATCCTTAAAAATCTATATTTTGATTTAAATAATAAAAACAAGGAACGATCAATTCGATAACTTAACAAGCCATAGAAAGACCTATTAAAAAAAATAAGTAAAATTCGATACTTATTCTTTCCCAATAAAGCACGAATATCTTTAAAAAAATAATTAAATTGATTCATTTGACTAAACTTTTTGAGATTCAAAAAATCCTTGTAATGTTAATTTCTCTTCCCAAAGTTTTCGATTAGACTTCAACAAATTTTGAAAGCTGTTTTGATCCAGTCGTTGATGAAAAGCATGCACAGTTTCATCAATACGGTGAATATCCTTTATATCTACCCAAACCACATGCTTTTGCCAGTCAATTTGATTGGTCAATGGTAAAAAACCATCAGTGTTTACATACACGGGAATTCTTCCCATCATCAAGGTTTCATAAAAACGAACGGAGAAATTTCCGGCACCCCGCACACAAAGCACATAGGCAGACTGCGCTATATTTTGATAAAACTCATCGGTGGTTTGTTGCTTTTCCGCCTTGGTTTTCACGCCCGCTCGATAATGCTGTCGAAGTATAAAACGATCGGTGATCAAATTACTGGCTGCTAACTTTGCCAACAACTGTGCTCGTAAACGAGTCGAAGATAAAACGGCTTGGGATTCTTTTTTGCTCATCCCGACATAAGACTGCAAATTTTTAAAAATGATTTTCGATTGTTCCCAATAAGCATGGATAAGGGATCCATTTGCTTGCCCACAAAATCCCACGATAGGCTTTTCGGTATAATCGAGTCCAAAATGATTCGGCAATTGATAGTCTGATAAACGATCGGAGATAAATACAGGCATCCCTTCGTGACCTTGTTGAGCTCGAGAAATATAACCTCCCATTCGAAAAACTTTTACATTTTTATAGCTAGGTATTTTCACCCCAAAATCTCCGGCATTCCAACTCCAAACGATTTTTTGCTCCCTTGCAGCAGCTTTAATAAGTGCATGAGCAGAATCAAGCTGGTTAGTCGCTACATAATAGTTCCAAGCCATAGGTAAGACCACCACATCTGCTCTTATTAATTGTTCAACAAAACGATAGTCCTTTTCAGAAACTCCATAAAGCTCCAAACGTTGCGCATCCGTAAAAGCCTTGTTTTTAATAAATGCCTTTAGCAACGGGAATAAAAGTCCTCGATATGTTGAGTTATAATGTTCTTTGGGATAGAATAGTTTCATAAAGGCAATTGATAAAAATTCACAAACGCTTGTTGTTGTTTTTCAATATTGAATTCAGTTTGCACTCGCTCTATCGCTTGAGTACTGATTGCATACTTTTCTTCCACAGAAAGTTGACTTACCACTATAATTTTTTCAGCCAGTTGAATCGTGTCAAAAGCTTTAACCAACCAGCCTGTTCTTTTATGAATAATATTTTCAGGTAAACCGCCTACATCAAATGCAAAACAAAGCTTCCCTAAGGCTTGTGCTTCTAAAACAGCATTGCAGAAACCTTCATTATAACTGGTTTGCACATACATATCTGATGAATAAAGTAAGGTTAAAGTTTCTTGATGAGATTTTTTTCCGATAAATTTCAGCTCACCTGTTAGATTCTTTTCATAAGCGTGAAAAAGATAACGCTCTTTTTCTTGATTTCCACCATCACCTATAATCAACCATTCAAAATCGACACCTTTTTCTTTGAGTTGAGAAGCGGTTTCAATTAAAAAATCTAAACCTTTGATCCATGACATACGTGCTATAGTGATTAACCTTAATTTTGACTTGTTGATTTTAGTCACAGGAGCTAATTCTTGAAGTTTATTTACATTAACAGCCGGTGTGATGATATGACTAGATGTGCTTTTATGTAAACCTACCTTTTGTGCTTCTTTAACTAAATAATTAGATATCGCATGTACGCGATCTACGTGCTTCCACACTTTTATATAGCAACTAGGATGTTTCTTAGGATATACATTAATATCATAACCTCGAAAACTTACCGCCATTTGTGCACCGATCACTTTGGCTAAAGCTTCTTTACCCAAGGCCATCGTAGTAAAACCAAAATGCAACCAATCTAGGTCTGCTTTTAATAAAGGAGCATTTAAATAAACCCGCTTTAAAAACTTGATAAAATTGCTTGGCTTTTCGAGTCGATACCACTTGACGATTCTTCTTAAATAAGGAAGTAACGAGATATAAGTAGTTAAGAAGGAAAAAGCTAAAGTTATTGGATTTCTTTTCTTCGCAGGAAAGGTTTTTACTTGGCAAGCAGTAAAGTCACTCCTATTTTGTTGACAAAATAAGGTGACCTCAAAACCTTGCGCTTGCAACCCATTAATTTTTGAATTAAAAAAAGTTTCTGAATAGCCCGGAGGTTGTGCAAGTACGATTCCTATTTTCATCAATAAACTAATTTTTGATAGAGTTTCTCATAGGTATTCAGTTCCATTTTTAAAGTAAACTTTTTTTCTACTAAAACTCTTCCTTCCTTTCCTAAACCATTTCTTAATGCTTCATCTTTATAAAGCTTAGAGATACCATCTAGAAATTCACGATCATTATCAGTTTCAAAAATAAGCACACCATCACCCTCGCTGGCGATATAAGCTGTACCTCCTCCAGAATCGGAAGCTAATACAGGCGTTTCACAAGCCAAAGCCTCTAAGATAGATACTGGCAAGCCTTCTTTTTTAGAAGCCAATAAAAAAACATCTAATTGATTTAGTATAGCAGGCAAATCATTATTAGCTACAAAACCTTCTAAGTGTACTCTATTTGATAATTGATATTGAGAAAGATAAGCTTTTATATCTGCTAAATAATTTTCATCAGCTTTTCCATATAAATAAAGATGAATATGGTCAGGAAGCGATTTCATATTTTTAATAATAAATAACTGATTTTTATTTGCATTAATATTTCCTACGCAACCTAATCTTACAATTTCATCATTTTTCGATTGAGACAGTTTCTCCTTATGAAAATGTTTCTCATCGACACCATGGGGTATAAAACTAATTTTTCTTCTAAGGTAGAAGGTATTAAAAAACTTGGTTTTCATTTCAGGATGATCGTAAGCAATATGCGTAGAAATTAAGCTCTTTAATAACCAGCGTTTAGACCAAGCATCATTTTTTTTGGTATATAAATATTTACAACCTGCCAATCTTACCCCTAGTGCTTCTATAGAAGTTGACTTATAATCCCAGGAATGAACAATTTTGATTTGCTTTTTCTTTAAGATACGTATGATTTGTTTAAGATCTGTAAAGTTATTTCCGCTTTTAGGTAAGTATAAGAAATTTTCTTCAGGTATAATTTCGGGTTTCAATTCAGGAAATTTCTCAACAGCCACATAAGGTTCAAATTTAGAAGTATCAATATGTTTAAATAAACTCAACACTACATATTGACTCCCTGCAGTTTTAAAATTAGGAATCGTATATAAAACCTTGATTTTTGTATTAGGCATCGTTAAATTTTTTATTCCAAACCGATAAAGTTAATAACATACTCACAGGGTGCGAGTAAAATACATCATCTTTCTCTTTAAACTTATCGTAGAATTTTTTGGTGGTGGCTGAAGGTAAAAATTCAGCAAATTTTTGATTAAACAGATAACCTTCTAAATGACGCTCATTTTCTTCTCCTACAAACTGAAGCTCCCAATTACGCTGAATAAATTTCTTCTGTTGAATTTTTTGGATTCCTGCTCTAAATTTTCTTCCTAACTTAAAAGCAAGGTTGTAGGGCATTTTATTGTAGTGATAGTTATTTAAATTGAAAGGACGCTGATCTTCCCAAGTAATATTTGCGACTGCAGGATTTCTTTTTTGGATATAAGCGATTTGCAGTTTTCGATTTGCCAAATATTCTTCCGGCACCTTGCAAATAAACTTACACATACGATTGTCGTAATAGGGTAAAGTAATAGGATGAGCCTTTTCAAATACAGAAAGATTGGTCGAGGTCCATCGTGGAGCCCAAAATAAAGATTTAAAAGCGCGCATCTTGGCGCCTACGTGATCAATATCAATTTTATTGAGTAGCCTTTGTATTCGCTCTTCTAAGTAAGTTTCAAAATCACCTTCAAGATTCCAATCGTTCCAAAGTGTAGTTCCTAATGCTAGTCCGCCCTTTTTGATCACTTTTTTCTTAACCAATTGCACCAAATCTTTTTCGGTATAATGTTCCGGAGCGCCAACATCAAAAAGTACATCGCCCCAGTGACCTAACGAAAAAACACCTTCCATCTTTTCAAATTCCGGCAAGACGGCCATTTGCCTTGGATGCGTAAATTCTGAATAACATTGATTAATCTCTGCAAGATCTTCAATGACATTCCACAAATAACCTTTGGGGATAAAAAACTCCTGAAACTCAAAATCACATGCTTTGGCGATTTGTTGAGCAATAGCACTTTCAGCATATCCGCCACTAAAAGAATAGCTATAGGCAGTCACTTTTTTCCCTAAATGCTTTAAGGCTACCGCTTGCGTACGACTATCTAAACCTCCGGAAATGGGTAAGATCGCTTGTTGGTCACCAATTTGCTCATCAATGATCGTTTCAAACAATCCGGTAAAGTCTTCTAAAGCCTCTTCAAATGAATAGTTCTTTTTAGGGGTGTAATTCCATTTAAAATATGGATAACTAGAAACTAAACGATGGTGTTCATCAATCTCATTACTAGTCGCAGGATACAAAGTTTTTTTATTCTCCCAATAGGTGTCGGTTTCCCAAAAAAAACCAGTGGCCGCAAAGAGACAAATAGCTTTATGGTTGATAGTTTTGTTTTTTGTTGTTTCAACAAAATCTGGCTGAACGGGAATAATGGGAGTGGTAATATTCTTCACAGAATGTTTTTGATCAGTTAGGAGGTAAATTTATAAAATTTTAAGAGCAAGCTCCTACTTTTAGTATTTTTTAACCCTTTCAATTCAAATCCCACCGTTGATCACAGCAAACTAACCTCCTAGCTTGTCGTAGAATCAACTTCAATTTCGAGTTCATCTTCAACTTCACCCGTCATCCAGAGCCTTGCGAAAGAGAAAAACTCCCATCCTTTTCAAGGAGGGGTGCCCAAAGGGCGGGGTGGTTCATCATGAGCTTATCGAAAGAAACCGTCATTCCAAACTCGATTCGTAATCCCATGAATCAACGCACAAAATAACTTCCTCAACCAAATCCAACCTCTAGGTTCTAAATACTGTCACTTCAAGAAAAGTCAAGATATCGCTTCAGTTTCAAATTCCTTTTATCATCCTGAGCTTGTCGAAGGATCAACTCCTCTCTTCCGTCTTCCGTCTCCCAACTTCCTACAACCTACTCACCATTTATTTCCCATTGAACAATGCAAACTAACTCTCTACTAACCATTATCAACTCTAAGTCTAGGTTCTAATCTCTAGCCTCTATATTCTCCAATAGAACTGTCATTTCAAACGAAGTCGAGAAATAATCTTCAACTTCAGTTTCGAATTCAACTTCAAATTCAATTTCTTATTCTTCACTAGACAATACCTGTCGATACAATCCTTCCATCCCAATAACCATTTGAGCTTCATTAAAATTAGTTTCCACTTTTAAACGAGCTGCTTGTCGAATCGATTCAATTTCTTTTTCAGTTAGCTTTGTAAAAGCTTCGATCTGTTCTGCCAAAGCCAATGGATCACGAATCGGCACGATCCAACCTTCTTTTCCATGAGTAATCAATTCTTCCATTCCTCCACAATTCGTACTGATTACCGGAGTACCCAATGCCATCGCTTCAACCGCCACATTGGCGATTCCTTCTTCGATACTCGTCATTAAAGAAAGGGAAGAAGTTTTGACCATCGCTTTTACTTTTTCTAAAGGTAACTGAGGAAGCAGTTGAATATACTCCGTTAATTTTAAATCTTGGATCAAGTAGGTTAACTCTTCGTCTCCCGCTGCCCCAAGAATGCTATATTGAAAATTAATATGACGTTGTTTTAAGATAGCACAAGCACGAACAGCCATCCCATAATCTTTGATCCAATGCGCTCTTCCAACCGAAATAATAGATAGTTGCTTTCTTGAACGATAAGGTTCTATAGGTGGGAATTCTGCAAGGTTTAATCCGGTATATACGACATGATCAACTTTTGTTAAAGGAATACCTATTCTGTTACCTGTATCGGAAATAGCTTTTGATACAGAATGTAATCCACTTAGTAATGGATAGATTCGTTTTAAATAATTATAATTTTCCTTATTTACAAAAGGCCTGATGTTGGTTTGAAAACCACGCTGACTTAAAATAACAGGAAAATTTTGATGAGTTAAAAAGGGTTCAACCCAAGGTAAAAGTGAATTCCATTGCACGTGTATAAGATCAGGTTGAATGCTTTCAATGACTTCGCAAAAGTTTTTTTCTTGTATTTTTCTTTTTTCTAAATTTAGAAGTTGACTTATAACTTTTGGCCCTTGATATCGTAAACTTGTTTTTATAAATTCAAATTTATTTTGATTACTACCTAAAGAAACATAATTCACTCCTTGTACCGGAGAAGGATTATGAAGATTAAATCCCAAAACATACACTTCGTGCCTATGACTAACCAGACCTTGCATAAGCCGACGAATAAAGGTGGTGGTTTGAAAAGTACCATCAAAAATTACAATTTTATAACTTTTAGTCTTCATGTTAACACTTCTTGGTAAAAAACTTCAACCGCTTTAGCTACATTGTTCCAATCATAACGAATACTTAATTCTCGTGAACTTTGCCCGATCTTCAGGCACAAATCCGGCTGCGCTAACAAACTTAAAGCTGTTGCGATAAATTGTTCTTCGTCATTAGCGGGAATTAAAAAGTTTTCACTTCCGCTAAGGTAGGCCATATTTCCGCCTACAGCAGAAGTTACAATAGGCAATCCGCAAGCTAAAGCTTCTAAAATAGAATTACAGGCCGTGGCATCTATTAAGGGTAAATATAAAAAACTGGCTTCTTGATAAAATCGCTTTAAAGTTTCGTCATCCACTCCGGTATGAATACGAACACGATCTGAAGTAAGTTGAACCTTAGCTTGAAATTCTTTTTTTAAAACAACATCTAAACTAGCTGAAGCATCTTTGGCTAAAATTTCAGGAATGGTTCTATTTAGCATTTCAAAATCTCGTAAATGCTGCCCTACAAATAACATTTTTTTTGCAGATCTTTTATGGATTAATGGTTTAAAAAAAGTAGTATCCACTCCGTGAGGAATATACTTTACTTGATCAATGCCTAACCATTTTTTGATAAAATCTACTTGATTAGCACCTACACAAATTGCAGCATCTAATTGTTTTAAATAACGAATATTTTTAACGGTAGCTTTTAAAATTTCAGGAGGTTTATGAAAACTTGCACAAAACTTAGTAGACCGAGAAGCTTTTTTATAGTTTAATACATAGCGTACATCGCGTTCTCCATTAAGGTAATGAACAATACCCGGAGTTTTAGTATTTCTTAGAAGCCGGTATAACTCCACTTCTTTTTGCACACTCTTAGAATCGTAAAGCCCTGCTTGCTGATTTGATAATTGACTAATCCCCTTCGCTAATCGGTAAGGAAGAATATTTTTTCCTTGGATAATTTGAGGTTCGTCTAAAAAATCGATCAATCGTGCATAGCCTGAATAGCGTGCGTGGTGACTAGAACGATGATGTACAATTAGTTGATTCAAGTTGGTCATAATTTTGAACTTCCCATCATGGATAAGATACGTTTTACATTTTTTTCCGGTGAAATATAATCCTCAAAATATTCCCGAGCATTAACCGATAAGCGATTCCCTAAAGCTTCGTCGCTTAAAACCCTGCTAATTTGAGTGACTAGTTCCTCATCGCTACGAAAGTATAATAAATGTACTTCATCTTCTAAAGTGACCGGTAACTCTGTAGTTAAAGGTTCGGCAATAATTATTTTCCCTTGTGAAAGATATTCAGGCATTTTCCAGGCAGGAGAGTTGGCTAGGCCTCTTGTATATATGACGATTTTAGCCGACTTTAAGACATCTAAATATTTTTCAGGATCACTGGGAACATTAGAAACAGCATCTCGGTATTTTTCCAAAAAAAACTCATTTTCAATAAATCCACCTTTAAATTGCTTTGGAAATTCTTTTCTTAACAATTTTATGAGATGATAGCGTTGCTGATGAATTTCTACAACATCTTGCTGATTTTCTTTAAAGCAGCGAGTTTGAAACAAAATAAGCTCTTTTTGCGCTTTAGTAAAATTTTGAAAGCGAGAAAGCTTTCGAGCAGTCTTTATAAACTTCCAATGCTTTTGTTGGCTTTTCCAGGTAGTTTTCCAACGTTGCAATAGCCAACGATCAAGTTTGGTTTGTATGCTTAAATTACTTCCTAAGATCCCTAACAAAAAAGGAAACCAGGTTTTTTGATAACTTGAACGCACGCCAAAACACAAACCTAGCGGGTGTATTTTTTGTTGAAGATTTTCAGGTAATTTTTGTATATATTTTCTTTCGTAACTCCGCTTAAACACAAAGTCGCATTGTTCTAAGGCTTCTTTAGAAAATTGATCGGCAAAATCATATAGATCGGTCGCAAAACTAATCTTCTTTCCGGTAGTTGTATCTATAAGCTCGTAAAACGATGTTTTAGGATGAGGCTTCGTATTTGTGCTTAACTCGCCATCTTGTATGGCATAACGCCCTAAACGCTTGTTTAAGTTTAACCTCACCTCTACAGCAATCTCCCCGGCTGCTTCTAGCTCAAACAAACCGGTATGTATATAAGAAGCATGATTAAGTTCTTGCGGGGTGTAAATAATAATTTTAAATTCAGACATAGAACTACGTACTACTTTAGTGCATCTTCAACAGATGTCTTTAAAACTTGATAAGTGGCTTCAATACTATATTCTTGAATTACTTTTTTTCGGGCTGCATTTTGTAGACGCTCTAATCTTTCTCGATCTGTAAAATAATCAACAATTACTGTTGAATAATTTTCTGGGCTAACTAAAATCCCATTTTCATCAGTAGTAATGACATCGGCAGGACCGCCGGGACAATCAATTCCGGCTACTGGAGTCCCACAAGCCATCGCCTCGATCATCACCATTCCAAAGGTTTCTTTATCACTTGGTAAAGTAAATAAGTCAGCTTTTTGAAAATACTGAGGAAGTTCGTGATGTTCTTTATGACCTAAAAAGGACACATTCTTATCCAAAGACTCTTTCTCTACTAACTCTTTTAAGGTATTTAAATAAATTGGAGAACTTACCGGGCCAATAATATTTAAATGTGCATTAGAAAATCCTGCCTTTTTCAATGCAATTATAGCCTCCATCGCTAAATGTATTCGTTTCCACTCGACTATTCTACCAACATACAATAATTCGGGCGATGTATTATTTTTAGAATTTTCTGCCGGTTTAAAGTCTAGAGTATTTACTCCCAAAGGAAAAACGCGTATATCTTTACCTGCAAACATCGACATCGTTTCCATTTCTTTTTTTTGTATGTGCGTATGTACTAAAATATGATGCGCGTGTTGATAATACTCATAATTTTCCGGATTTTCTGTATAATGTTGACCGCCCAACATCGGAATATAAACTTTCCCTTGCTTTCGTAGTTCTTTAGCGAGTTGGTGAGAAAAGGGACTGGAATGCCCGGACATATTGATGATGGTTACCTCGGGAGCTTCTTTTTGATAAGCTTTTAAACATGCCTTAGAAGTTTGTTTCTTCCATTTGCGATGATCGCCGTTTAATTGCCAACTTACCGGATAAAACCGGTAGGCAACCCCACCTTCTGTTAATTGATAAGATTTCCGTTGATGGGTAAAATACTCCATAGCAACTTCACCTCCATGATCCTGTGCATAGAGTTGCAAGGCTTTTAAATGAGGTTGGCTATGATAAGTACGTACACGTTGCTCTACCACGCCGGCAGCTTTGGGAGTAAAGGGATGTAAAATGGAAATTTTCATTTAAATGGATTTAATTCAATTTCAGTTTTCTTTTCATCTTTTTTAAAAAGCTTTTTAATTTTAATCTTCTAATCCTTTGTTTTTCTTGTATGTTATATCCTTTAAAAATATTTATAAAATCTCGTTTTCTACGTTGAATTATGCTATGTAACTGATAATGCATACCATTAAATGAAATATAGAAAAAATCAGGTTGATCTCGATAAAGCACCTCAGAATATTGCATGGTTCTTTTCCAATTAATAAAATGTAAATACATTACATTTTGATTTGTCTTCAAACATATCATCTTCCCATTTTCCCATTTCCATTTATTATATTCATATTCCTGATGAGAATCTCTTCCTCGCTCCTGATTACATAAAATAGTTTCCCAATATATTTTTAAACTTAAATTTATAAAATTAGGATGCTCTTTCAAGCATCGAGTAAGTACCTGCTCATCAGTCCATTGAAATTCAGGGTATTCAAATAATTTTTTATAATTGGGTATTTTTCGATATAAAGTATTTAATACATGTGTATTTTTAAATAAATTAAAATGACCAGAAATCGCTTCCTTTCGAGAAGAGATAATATCATAATTAGCTAAAAGCTCGGGAGTCATAAATTGACGAATATCCCCCCAGATAATATCTAGATCACAAAAGCCCCAAAAATCATAAGCTTTAATTTCTTCTTCGAAAATATCTGCATAAGCAGGTTTTAGATCACAGAATTTTCGTGGGGTTAAGGGTACATTACAACCCACCACTTGATTAACGTGTTTATTTAAACGCTTGATATCGGTTTTTAGAAATTTAATGTTCTCAGGATATTCTTCAGGAATTTTACAATCTGTCGGGCATAACCAATTGATAGTCGGGTTATGTTTTACCGAAGTCAAGTAAGCATCAAACCACAAAGGCCACTGACCAAAATAGGGGATTATTAACAATATAGATTTCATAAGCTATAGTTAGCTAAAGTTTTTTTTAATTTATACGGTGTTTGCCCTTTAATAAAAGAGCAAAATCCTACTATACAAAAAATAATACCAATTTTAAGATTAGTTGCAAGTAACTTCTTTGTTAAATTCAGATAAATAAACTTAGAAACTTTTATATCTTTATTATTTAAAGACAAAAAGAAATATTTTTTCAAGTTATTAAAATGAAAATTTAAAACTTCTTTATTTTTAATTTTAAATCCCCTTTCCATATTTACTAATGATAAATATGCGAAAGATTTAATGTAGCTACTTACATAACTTTTTTTTTGATTTGTTTTTTTATTACCTCCGTGTTGCCTATAAATATAATTATATTTTCTTGACACCTTGTATTTGGCTAAATTTCTAGAAAGAAAAAACACTCTTGAAAAAAATTCATTTTCTTGGCCTCGTGATAAAGTTTCATCGAATAAATCAAATTTTGATATAAATTGCTTTAAAAAAAATAGTGAAGGTAAAAAAATCTCTGTTTGCCATGTAGTATAATTAATATATAAGTCATCATTGATAGTTATAACTTTTTTTCTCAGGTTTTTTAAATTAAAATTCGAACTATAACCAGACGAAATTACAAAATCAAGATTATATTTTATTGCTTCTTGCACATCATCATTAATTTTATTGGGTAGCATAATATCATCACTATCAAACCATTGAACATACTCCCCTTTACTTAAATCAAATCCATAATTCCGCGCTCCATTACCTCCTGCCATATATTTTTTTTTTCTAACATAATATTTTATACGAGTATCTTTGTTACAATAGTTTTCAATAACTTCTGCCGTGTGATCTGTACTACCATCATCAACAATAATACATTCCCAATTTTTGTAAGTTTGGGAAATGATAGAATCTATAGTTTCTCCAATAAGCTCAGCACGATTATAAGTAGGGATAATAATTGAAACAAGAGGTTTAGCCAACATATTATACAATTAAAATTTCTTT
Organism: Mesonia mobilis DSM 19841; assembly: GCF_000423405.1. Classification (GTDB taxonomy): domain Bacteria; phylum Bacteroidota; class Bacteroidia; order Flavobacteriales; family Flavobacteriaceae; genus Mesonia; species Mesonia mobilis. Next base: position 182,716 of record NZ_AUHX01000004.1, read on the forward strand.
TTTATTCGTTTTACCTTTTTTAATATACTTAATTTAAAATTGTGAAAAAAGACCTTTCCTTTATCTTCTTTAAAAGAATGAAAAGTTGAAATACCAAAATCTTTGTTATTAAAATTTTTAATTCTAAAATGATCTTGTCGTACAGTATTATATTTATTACTCTCATGAACAAGTTCAATCCACAAAGGCTTTTCATCAATAATTAATTGATTTTTATTATACTTAAAGCTTCTATGTTGCTGATACATTACCGTCTGTAAATTTTCTTTATATTTTTCAATATAGCTTACAAAAGGATTGAAAGGGAAGTCGAATATTCTTATCTGATCATTTTGTTCTCCTAAGGCAACTTGGTACCCTCTTCTTAGATCTATTACAACCCCATCCCGATCTACATAATTTTTTTGAATAGTTTCTATAAATTCTCTATGAATTAAATCATCATTATCCAATCGAGTAGTAATAATGTTTTTTTTGGGGTCAATAATATTATTTGTAATGCATTGTTTAAACGAAGAATTTAAAAAAGTAATATCTTGAATATAAACAGGGATGAAATTAGGAAAGTTGTTAGCGATCTTCTGAATACGATTTTTATAAATTTCTGGAGTATCTTTATCAAAAAAAACAAACCATTTAAAATTTAAATTACTTTGATTTTTTACAGAAGGTAAACAATAAGTTTCAAATAGAAAGAAACGTTCTTTCAACCATTTATCAGTAAGAACTTCCTCTCCTTTTTTGGAATTTTTCCAATTTTTTATTTTAACGTTAAAACGAGTTATTAAAAAGTGATTCATTTTTTAATTTTTAATTATAGAAATAAATGTACCCTCCAAATTTATTTTTTACCCTCGATTGCTTAATTTCTTTATTAATAGCGTAAAGCATAAGCAATTTTTTCTTATGATAATTAACATTTCCAAACTTGAACGACAATAATTGCTTTAAGTAATTTCTCTTTGTTTTTAAAATTAAGCTATTTAATTCATCCATAGCTTGAGAATTGTTAATGTCAGCTAAATTTACTTTCAGTTTTTTCTCTAACTCACTAAAGTATTCCTTACTTCCTCTCTTAAATTTTGCTTTAATCCTATCTTCCCTGTCATGTACCATAAATGCAGAAGGTACAACACCTATTTTTTTATTGTGATATTTTACCCGTTGGCAATAATTATCATCCTCTCCATAATGAAAAAAAATCGGATCAAAACCTCCAACTGTTATTAAGGTCTTCTTAGGAATCAACCAACCGGCGGCATTCACAAAAGGCACCTCATAAACTTCAGCAATAGATTTCCCTAGTACAAAATCAGAATAAAAATCACTGTTACTCTTGTAATTCAAATAATTGGAAAAATTCTGATCTAACCTCGTCTTATTTTTATTGGTATGTATAGGGCTTAAAATACCATAATCTGGAAAATTAGAATATACACAAATTAATTTCTCGATAGTATCTGTTTCTAAATACGCATCTTGATTCAACAAATACACATAATCTGCTCCTTGCTTTAAAGCGTAACGAATCCCTTTATTGTTGGCCTGCCCAAAACCTAGGTTTTGTTTTTCTTTAAATAGTTTTGCCTTCGGATAATTCTCTTCAATAAACGCTACAGTATCATCGGTAGAATGATTATCGACGATGACCAGTTCATAAGACTCAGGTACCGATGCCAAACAACGCTCCAACCATTGCATGCCGTTATAAGTTACAATAATTACACTTACAATCATAGCCCGAATTTAGTAATTATTCTACCGGTAACACTATATTTTCTCCATAGTTCTTTTCGTACTTCAGGATGCAAAAATTTTTTATAAGATTGGTAGACTATTTCAGGATACAAATCATAATCTAAAATTTTGTTAGATCTATTTACTTCAGTGGCTTGCTTTTCGTGAAGTCGGAACTGAACCAAGACTTCCGGTAAAATTAAAATTTGAGAAAAAACTAAAACCCGATAATAAAATTCATAATCTAACGATTGTTTAAAATCTTCTCGAAACCAACCTATTTTATTAATGATATTTCTGGAGAACATAACAGTAGTTGGCTCTCCCACAATATTCTTTGGAGATTTAAGAAAGTCCTTTCTTCCATAAATGCGATGATCCAAAAATAATAAGTTCTGGTCATCACCTTCCAGGTGCGCTTGTAAATCTCCAAAAGATTTAAGCCAACGCTCAGTAGCTTCATCTTTTTCTTTATTCAAAATAAAATCACGTTTGCAAGCGACCAATCCTACTTCAGGAAATTGCTGAAAAGCTTCTACCATTTTTTCAACACAAGTGGGTAGCAAAACATCATCCTGAAATAAAAACTTGATATATTGCCCCTTCGCCTTGGCAACACAATGGTTCCAGTTAGCACCAATACCTTGAGGTTCATGAGAAAAGATACGTACAGGAAAGTCGACTTCTTGTTGAAATTGTTCAACAATGGCTAAACTAGCATCAGAAGAACGATCGTCACTAACCACCACTTCTAAATTGGGATAGGTCTGTGTTGTTACCGATGCCAAAGCTTTTGCTAAAAAGGCTTCGCCATTATAAATAGGAATACAGATAGAGACTAAAGGGAAAGTGGGAGTTTTCATCATAAAAGCTTTTGCTTTAATTTTTTCAAAACTAACTGAAGATGAGTTTTTATAGAAACCTCCTCCAATGTTAAGGTCTTTTTAGGTTGTTGAGCTTTAGAAAACTTATTGTATATAAATGCTAAAGCATCATAGATTTCTTTTTCATACTTATAGTCAAAATATTCATTTAAATTTGAGTAAAACTTAGCACGGTAATGGATCATACGATATCCCTTGTGAAAGACAGAAACTCCCTGCCCTTCTACACGATAAATACTCATATAATCTTGTAAAAGTTTAAACTTACCTTTTTCAAATAATAACATTGAAATAGCAATATCACCACTAGCAGATTCAAAATACCAGTTAGGATATTTCTGAGTTTTAAAATTTTTAAATACCATTGATGCAGTTGGTATATTCCATTTAGTTAAAAGATTATAAATATGATACTCATAATCTATCTTACTAAATTCCTGTCGAATAAAATTACCATATTTTAAAAAATCACAGGGATGGAATGATAGAACATAATCAGAATTTGCCTCTAAAAAATCAACCTGTTTTTGTAGTTTTAAAGGATCAGTCCAATAATCATCACCTTCACACATAGCAATATATCGACCACGTGCAGCACGACGATTCCACTTTCCATTAAAACGGGTAATATAAGTACCCTCTTCATCTAATAATTGAGAGCTTTCTCTATTTCGTAAATATAAACGTATTTTATCAGGATGTTCTTCAGCATAGGCCATACACTTTTCTCGAGTACCATCACTACTGCCATCTTCGCCAATAATAATCTCAATAGGAAAAGTGGTCTGCTGCATTAAAATACCTTCGAGACACTCTTCGATATAATTCACATGTTGGTAAGCTGCTACACAAACAGAAACCACGGGTTCGATCGAATGTACCGCTTTATCGATACCCAAATACTCTTTTTCTAATTGAAATCGCTGTTCAAAAATTTTAGCAATATCCATTTAGTTAAAATTTAATTTACCATAAGTATCTTCAAAATATTGGTAAGCAGCCTTAAGATGCTCATCTTCATCAGAAACGGGATTGGAGATTTTAAACTCAAAACTATCGTTGTAAACAGCGGGTTTAAAATCTGGAGAAAAAGCTTTAATTTTTTCAACAATAAGATCAAAAATCCGTTTCGGTTCGCTACAATATTCCTCATAACTAAAACCTAAATACCGATCGCCTAATAATTCCCGATGAGCTAAAATTTCTTTATCTATAAAATAAACTTGCCCGGCTACTTGATGGTATTTATCCAAATCTTTTAAAATTTCATATTCCCGCGGTTTCCATGAAAACCAGTTTTCTTTAGAACCGGTCCATTTTTCTCGAGCGTTCAGCAAAGAGCGACTGGTGGCAACAGGATTTCTATATAAATGAAGGTAGATCACATCTTTTAAAGAAGCAGAAGTACTCGCTAAGTACCAGTTTAAAATTTTTCCTTTTAAAAGAAAAGGCTTCCCAAAGGCTTTCTGTATCAAACTGAGTTCCTGATTGGCACTTTCAAAATCAAATTGTTGTGTAAAATCATCTTGTCCCATAGGTACTTGTGGAAAATTGATAAACCTTCTCCAAAAATACCAAAATTCGTGTGGTGCTTTAAAACCTGAGGTTTTCCCGATAGAAGAAGACAGTGCAATTTCTGAACCGTTAATATCCTCAAATTCCTTTCGATATTGATATTCGGGTTTAGTGACAATATCGTAAATTAAGGCTCCTAAATAAGGGGCTTTATAGAGTCTCGATAAAAAGTTAGAAGGGTAAGCAAAGCTTTCTTGAGTAGCCATCCACTGTGTAAACAGGGTACTCCCTGACCTAGGATTACCCATTAATAATAAATTAGGGAATGGAGGCCTTTCTGCACGCTCCATTTCTAATTGCTCTAATTGAAATAGCTTATCATTTAAGTGCACTAAAGCCTCGTCTAAACTTTTATTTTTTTCAAAACTCATCTTCTTTCTACTTTTTATATTCAAATATCGAAGCGATCGTTTCGCTTAATGCATAACGTGATTTCCAAGAAAATGTTTCTTGAAAAAGAGCACTGTTCATTCCAAATTTGGCGCTTACCTGTGCTTCAACATGTTCTTTTGGAGATAGATTTGTCGTGTAAGACGTGGAAACCTCGATCACTTGATCTACAACTTCACTCAAAGTATAAACTTTTTCGTTTCCCAAATTATAAACCGGCTCAAAAGTATCAGAACTTTGAATAACCTGTACCAGAGCATCTATTGCATCTCGAATATCTAAACGTACTACATCTTGTTGCCCGTCATAAACTTTTAAAACTTCAGCATTTTGGGCTTGGGTTACTAACTTACTTAATAAGTCTCTTTCATTAAAACCAGCTAAACCTCCGGAAATACTACTTAAACGTATTGACGTATAATTTATGTGTGGCTGTGTATTTGCTAAAGATTTCAATAATAATTCAGAAGCATATTTAGCAATAGCGTAAGAACTTTCAGGCGAAACCAATTCGCTTTCCAAATGAGGAGTACCGGTTTGTGTACTATAAACACTTTGTGAAGAAATATTGATAATTTTTGCAACCTGATTTTGTATAGCCTTGGTAAATAACTCTTGCGTAAAGCTTAGACTTTCAGCGATTTCTTTATCTGTTCCATGAGGGCGAGTAAACCCGGCGTGCAATAGAACATCTACGTTTCCTAAAGAAAGCACACCTTTCTTAAAATCTTGATAATCAAACAACTTCACTAAAGAAGGATCAAAATAATTAAGCGCAACAGCCTTATCTCGTACATAGCCCCAGATGCTATAAGTTCTTGGATAATCTTTAAGTAACTTAGTAATAAGATTTCTACCAAGATATCCGGTAGCTCCGGTAACCAAAATATTTTGTTGAGGTTTAATACATATTTTATTGATCTGATCGTAAAACTTTTTAACCTCAGGATTTTTAGTTAAAGAAATAGATTTGTCTGCAGTTTGACGGATACCAAAATGATTATAATTCAAAACCAAAGGATCATTCTGCATAGGTAAACCTAACCATTCTTTAATACAGTATTCTACTTCATTAAAACCCATATAAGCTCGTAAACCGGTTATTCCGGTAAAACGGGCATTCATTTCAAAAAGTTTTAAGCCTTGATCGGTAAACCTTCCTTGTAGATTAAAAGGTCCACGTAAGCCTAATTTTTTAAATACAGGATACAGCGGAGTGATAGCTTCCCATACCGCCTTGTTTTCATAGGGAATAATCTCTATAGGTACGCCATTATTGAGTTTATTATAAGATATCATCTTTCCAACAATTTCTCCTTCACGATCAGCAACAAGCTGAATAGAGATTTCTGAAATTTGAGGATTAATATGTTGCTTTAATTGCTTATCAAATTGTGCCCTTAATGGATCATCCTGATGTGGCACTGCCAATTCTTGTACAATATGGATTTCATTAATATGATCAAAATCATCCTCTTTCAAGATAATAGCTATTCCTTTAGAGGCATAACCATCTCTAGGCTTAGCGATAACAGGCAATGCAATCTCTTTTTGTGCATAAGCCGCTAAAAACGAAGTCTTATCATAAGAGCGAACAAAAATGTTTGCCATTTTATTCAACTCATTACTCATAAGCTCTTTGTCCCTACATAAATCAATCAAAGATTGTCGAGAAACAGGCACAGCAATATTGTTTTCTTTAAATAGCCCTAAATGCTTTGATATAATATGCGCATCATCATCATGACCGGGAAAAAATATATCGATCTCATATTCTTTGCATTTTGCAATTACATCTTCGATATACCCTTTATCGTAAAAACTCTTGGTATAGGCATAAGTATCACATTCATATAAACCATAAGCCATTGGGTTTGTACCAAAACCTACTGTATAAAGAGGTAAACTTGAAAGTCTACAGGAATTAATTACTGATTGCCCTACTCCACTTCCTATGGATGATATACCTACTCTAATACTTTTCATACAAGTTGTTGATTGATAATTTGAATAATTAAATTTGTATGTGCCGTTGACAGTTCTGAAGATAACGGCAAACATAAAATTCTTTTAGAAATAGATTCAGAAACGGGTACCTCTACTTGAGCCACATAAGGTAATTGATGTAAACTAGGGTAAAAATAACGTCGAGGATTAATACCTTCTTCCAACAAAGCTTCTTTAACCTTTACTAATTTGTTTTCTTCCTCAAATATAATAGGATAATAACTATAATTCCACTCGGTTCCTTCCCGTATTCTTAATTTTTTAAAATCCCGAAACTTTAATTGATCATCATAAGTATTCACCACAACTTGACGCTTAGTAATAATTTCTTTCATATAAGGCAATACCGCTAAACCCATCGCAGCTTGTAATTCACTCATCTTAGCGTTAATGCCAATCCCCTGAAAAGCCTCTGGTCCTTGATGCCCAAAATTATGATGATAAAAGCATTGCTGCATCAATTGTTCATTCTTACAAAACAAAGCCCCACCTTCACCGGTATGAAAAAGTTTAGTCGCATGAAAACTACAAGTACTTACATCGCCATAGTTAAACAACGATTTCCCCTTGTAATTCACCCCAAAACCATGAGCAGCATCATAGATCACGGCAAGCTGATGCTTTTGAGCAATTTGTTCAATTTCTTCCACCGCACAAGGATTACCGAAAACGTGAGTGGCTAAGATAGCCGTCGTTTTAGAGGTGATCGCCGCTTCAATTTTAGTTTCGTCAATCGTTAAATATTCAGGATCAATATCAACAAATACCGGCGTACAATGTTCCCAAACAATACTAGAGGTGGTCGCCACATAAGAAAAAGGAGTCGTGATCACTTCGCCCTGCTTAGCCAAAACCTTTAAGGCGATTTGCAAAGGTAGGGTACCATTAGTAGTTGCTAATAAGGGCACAGAACACAAATAATTTTGCAGTTTAAGTTCTAACTCCTTAACCAATTGCCCCCGATTAGTCAACCAAACAGCATCCCAGGCACGCTTTAAAATAGCCTGATATTCTTCCTGTGGAGGTAAAAAGGTTTGGGTAACATTAATCATCTTTTTGTTTTATTAGAGTGTACAGAATAATCTTCAGGTACCGTTAAATTAAAGAAACCGCCTAATTTTTGCCATTTATCAGGATCTTCCAACTGTCCCACAAATAAAGATTCTGGAGACACATAATTAAAAAAATCGATTACTTCTTTATTTCTTCGACGATAAATAGAGGTATAATGTTCCCGATGAGATTCATTTAAATCAAGTAAATTATCAATTGCATGTAAGTTTTCGTAGCAATTATAATCAGGAAACTTTTCAAAAAACTCTAATTCTCGATCATACATTTTACAATGTCGGTAGGTATTCCCTAAAGTTTTGCCTTGAGAGTGGTTAACCATGGAATCAAACCAAAGATCAGCATCACGCGTAAATAAGATATATTTTGAAGCAGGAAAACGATGATATAAAATTTTATAAAATTCTGGAGAAAACCATGGGTTATCCTCAAAAACCTGAGATTTTTTAAACGCCGAAGAATGAAATATAGCATCAAAATCGCCTAAAAATCGTAATTTAGACCAAGCTGTACTTCGTTGTGCATTGTATCCGGCAACACGGTAGCCAAAATCTTTAAAAAATTGACCTACAGAGGTAGTCCCGGTTCGCTGAAACGAAATACAAAAAATTTTTTCTTTTGAGGGCTGAAGGGAATCAAATAATTTAATCATACACTTTCATAAGTTGTTTTCAATAAAAAGGGTTGCCAAATTTCCTCTTCGTGCAACACCTGAAAAGAAAGCACATTATTAATTCTAAGTTTAGGGCTTCCACTATGCATATCTGAAGCTGAAATATTAATAGAATAAACTCCCTTAGATAATTGTAAATTAGGATGATGTAATTTAAACACTAAACGATCACCGGTAATACGAATAGGAGAGTTTAAAGTATTCTTTTCAAAGACAGCAACAGGGCGTTGCTCTTTATCAAAAATAATGACAGAAAATTTAGGAATAGCTTTTGAGGCTGGTAATTTAAAACTAAATTTTAAGGCTAAAGGATCTCCCCACTTCAATTGCAATAAAGTATCAGGAGCAACTTTATCAGAATTAGCATTTATGAGCTCAACATGCTCAAGTTCTAAGCTCCCATCATTGAAAACTTCATTCGATTCATTATTAGTAAATCGGTTGTAATACAAGTCAATAGCTTTAGAAACTTCTGTTCCCTGAAATTGAGCCCGACCTCTTTCCATCAGGATAATTTGTGAACAAACACGAGAAACCATGGGCATACTATGCGAAACAAACACCACAGCCGTTTTGGGTAAAATATCATCAATCGTTTTAAAACATTTCAAGATAAAACCCAGATCACCTACCGCCAACACTTCATCAATAATCAAGATATCGGGTTCCATCTGTGCGGCAACCCCAAAACCTAAGCGTACCTTCATCCCAGAACTATAATGTTGTACCGGCATATCGATAAACTCTTCGATCTCGGCAAAGGCTATAATAGCCTCTATTTTTTCTTCGATTTCCTTACGGGTAAAACCTAAGATAGCGCCATTATTATAAATGTTTTCACGCCCGGTTAAGATTGGGTTAAACCCGGCTCCCAGTTCGATCAATGCGCCTACCCGACCACGCATAGTAATCTTACCGGCATCAGGATTAATCAACCCGTTCAGCATTTTTAAAAGGGTACTTTTTCCGGCACCATTATGGCCAATCAACCCAATACACTCCCCACGTCGCAATTGAAAACTAATATCTTTAACAGCCCAAAACTCTTTGGGGCGTAACTGGCGTTCCTGTTTATTTCCGCCTACATTCGACCAAAGATCTTTTACTCCGTACCACAAACTGGTTTTTAAGTCTTTACAAAACTTTTTAGAAACGCCTTCTACTTCGACAAGAACTTCGTTTTTTTGCTTTTCTTCCGCCATTATTATGCACTTAAACGTTCAACAAAAATTGGGATCGAGATCCGATAAAACACCAAGCCTAATAAAAATAACGGAACACAGCAAGCTAAGACCACCCAAAAATAGGTGAGATACTCAGGAGAAGTTCCTACGGCCAAACTGCGGGCAGTTAAGATCAATGGAGTAAAAGGATTCCATTCCATCACGGTTTTCATCAGTCCATCCTTTTCTGAAACGGCATAAACCACGGGCGTAATATACATTAAGAATTGAAAACCAAATTTTATCGCTTTTGCCACATCGGTATACAACATCCCTATCGGGGTGATCAATAAACCAATCGTATTTCCCACAAAAACCATCACTAAAATCCCTAAAGGAAATAATAATAAAGAAGGGTGAAAACCTACTCCAAAATAAAAAACAAAAACCAATAGCAACAAAAACTTAAAAAGACTATTAAACAAGACTTTATACACGCCAGACACAATCAAGGCTTCTTTCGGAAAATTAATTTTAGACAAAATAGATTTTGAGCTATTTGTAGAGGTGATAGGAGAATTTACCGATTCGATAATAATAGACCAGAGCAAGGTACCGGTAAACGCAAATAAAGGATAAGGAATACCAGTATCAGTAAGCTCTACCGTACCTGAACTTCGAAGGAAGATCCATACAAAAGCCGTCGCTAAAGGGGTTACGAATGCCCAAAAAATCCCTAAGATCGATTGCCGGTATTGCGCCTTTATATCACGCTCGGCCAATTGTCGAGACAAAAAACGGGAACGATAAATATCCTGAAGACTGTCAATGATCAACCTCAAAAAGCTTAAGCCTTGCTCTTTTTGATAGACTTTCTCCAAAGGTTTTAAGTGTTTCATGTAATTTATTTAAAAGTGTGCCAAGTTAAATGAAGTCCTTGACGTACATCAAACAAGGGGGTATATTTTAACAAACCTTTGGCCTTTTCAATATTAGCCAAAGAATCCCGCACATCACCTACACGGGGCGGTCCGTAATTGGGGGTGAGCTCAGATTGAGCAGCAGCTTGCAAACTCTCCCATAACACGTTAAGACTAATTCGTTCGCCATAGGCTATATTATAGACTTCATTATCAGCTTCCGTAGAAGCAAAACAAGCACGGATATTCGCCTGTACGGCATTCTCTACATAGGTAAAATCTCGGGTTTGTTCGCCATCACCATTAATGGTAGGAGGCACACCCTCTTTAAGCGCTTGCATAAATAAAGGGATCACCGCAGCATAAGCTCCATTAGGGCTTTGTTTAGGACCAAATACATTAAAATAACGCAATCCGATCGTAGCGATACCATAAGTTTTGGCAAAGACATCGGCATACAGTTCATTTACATACTTAGTAACAGCGTAAGGTGATAAAGGGTTTCCGATAATTTCTTCCACTTTAGGCAAACTACGGCTATCGCCATAAGTAGAACTCGAGGCCGCATATATCATTTTTTTTACCGTAGCACTCTCTTTAACGGCCACCAGCATATTCAAAAAACCGCCTACATTCACAGCATTAGAAGTAATCGGATCATTAATTGAACGGGGCACCGAACCCAAAGCAGCCTGATGGCTTACGTAATCCATGTCTTCCACAGCCTTCCGGCAGATATCCAAATCTCGAATATCCCCTTCCATAAACTCAAAATTGGGATACGTTTCAAATTCTTTGATATTCGCATAATAACCATTAGAAAGGTTATCTAATACGCGTACTTTTTTCGCCTGATACTTCAGCAGATAAGCCACGAGATTAGAACCGATAAAACCAGCACCTCCGGTCACTAAAAAAGAAGTATGTTGTAAATCTTCAGTATGATAAGAATGTTCAAACATTATAAACGGGCATCTATTTCGGTGAACGGCAGGAATGATTTCACATCAAACACCACCGCAGATTCATTTTTAAGTTTTGTAAGGTCGAGTGTTAAAAATTCCTGATGAGCAACGGTCAATACAATAACATCATATCGGGTGTCAAGCTGGCTACAATCTTCCTGTAAAGAAAAACCAAATAAAGATTGTACTTCTTCAGGGTTCGCCCAAGGATCACAAACATCGACTTGTAAATTATATTCTGCTAAGCTACGCACTACATCAATAGCTTTCGTGTTTCGGATATCCGGACAATTTTCTTTAAAGGTAATCCCTAGCACTAAGGCGCGGCCATTTTTAATCTTGGCCTCTTTTTGCACCATCAACTTGATCACCTCTTGTGCCACATACTTCCCCATCCCATCATTCATTCGCCTTCCGGCTAAAATGATTTCAGGGTTATAGCCTACTTGAAGCGCTTTTTGCGCCAGATAATAAGGATCGACACCTATACAATGCCCCCCGACCAAACCGGGCGTATACTTAATAAAGTTCCACTTGGTAGCCGCCGCTTCCAATACGGCATCGGTATCAATGTTTAGTAAACGAAAGATTTTCGAAAGCTCATTCACAAAAGCAATATTAATATCTCGTTGAGAATTCTCAATCACCTTAGCCGCCTCAGCCACTTTTATCGAAGGGGCCAAATGTGTACCGGCCGTGATCACCGAACGATAGACTTCATCGATCAAACCAGCATATTCAGGAGTAGAACCCGAGGTTACTTTAAGTATATGTTTAACCGTATGTTTTTTATCCCCGGGATTAATACGTTCAGGGGAATAGCCCACAAAAAAATCTTCATTAAACTTTAATCCGGAAACTTCTTCCAAAATAGGAACACAAACTTCTTCGGTTACCCCGGGATAAACGGTAGATTCATACACCACCACATCCCCTTTTTGCAAATACTTCCCGATGCTCGCACTCGCTTTTTCTAAAGGAGTCAGCACCGGGTTATGATTATGATCGGTGGGCGTCGGTACGGTCACTACATAAAAATTCACATGAGCAAGATCAGTTTCTGCTGAAGAAACTTGCAATTGCCCCTTTAAAGCCTGTTGTAAATCAGCATCACTTACCTCTAAAGTACGATCACTTCCACCGGCTAGTTCATCCACACGCTGAGCATGAATATCAAACCCTAAAGTCGGATATTCTTCTGCAAAAGCGACGGCTAAAGGCAAGCCCACATAGCCTAGCCCAATAACACCAATTTGTACTTCTGTTAATTTCATAAAAAATACTATTTCTTTGATTTAAATATTCGAGACCAAAAAGAATTGGAGGGTTCATTTTCATGATAGCCATTTCCATAGGTATCCCCATAACCATAGCCGTAGCCGTAACCATAGCCGTAACCGTATTTCGCCTTTTGCTGAAAATAATTCAAGACAAAACTTACATTTTTCACCTCGCCTTTACGGTATTTTTCATTGATTACATTTAACATGGGGTCTTTGGTATAATTCTGTCGAACCACATAAAGTGTTGCATCGGTATGGCGAAATAAATTTAAGGCGTCAGAAACTAACCCGATAGGCGGCGTATCTAAAATAATGTAATCATATTGATGTTTTAAGGCTTCCATCAATTCATCCATTTGCTCACTCATTAACAATTCCGAGGGGTTAGGCGGCACCGCGCCAGCAGTAATAACATCTAAATTTTCATAACGAGTAGCCTGAGTAATGGACGCTAAATCTTGCTGCCCCACCAAATAATTCACGATTCCTATTTCATTTTTGATTTCAAAATCATTAAAGATCTTAGGTTTTCGTAAATCTAACCCAACCAAAACGGTTTTCTTTCCACTTAACGCAAACACCGAAGCCAAGTTCATGGAACAAAAGGTCTTCCCTTCTCCACTTACCGACGAGGTCAACAAAACGGTTTTACTTCCTTCTAACCCTTTACGTTTATAAATAAACTGTAAACTGGTCCGTAAACCTCGAAAACTTTCGGCAATTGAAGATTTAGGACGATTATAAACCACCAGATTACTATCTTGTCGACTCTTCCCGATCAATCCTAAGACTGGAATTTGTGACAAACGTTCCACATCCTGAACACTATGAATACGGTTATCAAAAAAAACAATCAAAAAAACAAACACCAAAGGAATCGAAAACCCAAAAATTAATGCCATTACATAATTTAGTTCGGTATTCGGACCAATCTTTCCGCCACCCACATCTTTCGCGCGATCGATCACCTGCACATCACTTACATTGGCTGCTTTCACCAAGCCGGCCTCGTTACGTTTCGATAAAAAGAGTTTATAGGTTTGCTCACTAATTTGATAGCGACGTTCGATGTTTAACAGATCCTGCTGCTCTTTGGGCAATTGCCGAGCCTGTGCTTCCAGATCATTAATTTCTTTCCGAACACCACTTATTTCTTGTTGTAGTAACTGCTTTGAACTTTCTATATTCTCCAGCAACACCTCTTTCGTAGCATTAATCTGGCGATCAATATCTCCAAAAGCTGGAAAATCGGCTTTCGTACTATACTGATACTTGCTACGTTGCTCGGCCAAAGCAATAATTCGGGATACCCCGCCAGAAATACTCGGCTCAGAAATTCCGGAAACCGAGGGAGCCGGAACCTGAGAATAGTCAGAACGTGAACGCAAATAACTTTCCAAATTTTGATAATAATCCAATTGCCGTTCCAGTTCCCGCAATTCTAGGTCATAGGTATTTAATTCTGTCTTTAAAGAGGCACTTTCCGTAGTCAGATCAATAATTTGGTTTTGCTGCATAAAGTCGTTCATTTCCTCTTCCACGGCCTGCAGCTCTCCGGCCTTCACTGCTAAGCTGCTATCGATAAACCGAATAGTTTTGGTGGCAAACAAATTTTTACGGTGAAGCATATCTCGGCTTAATACCTTAGCAGTAGTATTTAAATAATCGACAATCTTAGCCTTATTCCCGTCAACCAAGGCTAGATCAATGATAGACCCTCCTTTGGAACTAGTCCCTACAGAAATATTTTCATACTTTTTGACAACAGCATTAAAATCTAAAAACTGAACATAAAATACATTTCCTTGTTGAGCCCGCAACCCGTTCGTATGCAATACTCCTTTAAATATTGGAGTTTCAACCTCCTCTTCCAGAGCAAACTTATAAGAATAGTTTTGATCGAGTTGAATTGGAAATTTTTCTTTCGTATCATATACCATCAATTTTCCGGCACTCGGAGGCTCCTCAAAAGTCAAAGATAGTTGATATTTCGAATCACTTAAAAATTCGATACGAAGAGGATGGTTCAGTAACTGTCCGGCCATGGTATCGATCTCCACTGTAAAAGGGGTTTGTCCGTAGGCATCCACCTTTTGATATTCGCCTTCCTTCAGGTATTGAATATAATACTGAAGTTCTTCGACCACTTTTTCATTATGGCTTCGCGTTTTCAGAGTAGTTACTGCTGTATTCACCTTATCCGAAATCCCACCCCAGTTAAAGGTTAAACTGGTATTCGATGTAAAAAAAGGATTTTGATCATCCTTAATACTAATCATCGAGCCTAACCGATACACCGGCAGTTTACGCACATTTACATAATAAGCGATCCCTAAACCGATAAGAATACAAATGACAAATAAATACCAATAGCTTAAAATTCGGATCAAAAAGCCTTTAAAATCAAAATTAATCCCGGCACCTTGTTGTTCAAATTCCTCTTCCATTAGCGACTCAATCGATTAGATATTAACAATAATGAAGTAAACAAAGTTACGATCGAAGCTGCAGTGGTAAACGTTTGCAAACCGGTTTCTCCTACTCCCCACGACTTTTGCGGTAACGGCTTCACCATGATCAGATCATTAGGTTGTATATAATAATAAGGGGATTGCACCGCATTTATATCGGTGAGGTCAATATGATGCACCTGATGCCCTCCCGGATATTGCCGCAAGATCATGACATCGGTACGATCACCTACCGTAGTAATATCACCGGCATTAGCAATAGCTTCCATAATACTTACTTCGTCTTTATAGATCACTTGGCTCCCGGCACCTACTTCCCCGATGGTGGTATACCGAATCCCAGCGAGTTTTACCGTCACAAAAATATTTGCTTCCTCCTTAAAATAGTCTTCGAGTAGTCGGCTCTCTATTTTTTCGCGTACCTCTTCTACCGTATACCCTAATACATTTAATTCTCCAAGCGTAGGAATACGAATATTTCCGTGGGGGTCTATACGAAACCCATCATAATATAACTTTTGTTCACCGGTAGCATTTGCATTACCTTCATCAATAGGATTAAACATCCCTACCAATTCTTGGTCCAAAGCTTTCACCCGAATACTTAACAGATCATTCACCTGTAAACGATAAGGCTTTTGCATGCGTTGTACCGCGATGAGGCTGTCAATTTCGTTTTCATGCTCCTGAAGATAGGTCAATTGCTTAGTACTAATACAGGAACCAAAACTAAATACTAGAAAAACTAATAAAAGTACGCTAATATATTTCATTCTCGCGATTAAGTGTGAATCAACAACAAATATAGTTTTTCAGGATTAATAAAAAAACTTCCCCATCGATAACTCATTTTTTTCCCCTTAATTTGTAAAAATTTTAAGAAATTGAATTACGCTTCGATAGAAAACATATCCAAATCATTTGGAGAACGAATAATTTTCAAAGACTTATCCTTCGGCATTAATGAAGGGCAAAAAATAGGCTTGATCGCTAAAAACGGAACCGGAAAAACTTCCCTCCTCAAAATCCTTTCAGGAGAAGATCAACCCGATCAGGGAGAAGTGAATTACCGCAAATCGATCAAAACTGCCTTTTTACCACAAGAGCCTAACCTTAACCCCAACCTAAGTATTGAGGAAACGATTTTTGCTTCCGATAATGAAGTCTTAAAGATCATTAATGAATACGAAAAGGCGCTAAAAAATCCGGAAGACACCGAAAGCATGCAAAAAGCTTTCGACCTGATGGAAGCCAAACAAGCTTGGGATTTTGAAACCACCTACAAGCAAATTTTATTTCAGCTTAAATTAGACGATTTAGAGAAACAGGTGAAGTATTTATCGGGCGGACAAAAAAAACGTCTGGCCTTAGCCACGGTTTTATTAGATAAACCCGACCTACTGATTCTCGACGAACCTACCAACCACTTAGACTTAGAAATGATCGAATGGTTGGAAAGTTTCTTTAAAAAAGAAAATTTCACCTTATTTATGGTGACCCACGATCGTTACTTTTTAGAGCGCGTGTGCAATGAAATTATCGAATTGGAAGACGGACAACTTTACAATTACAAAGGAAATTACAGCTATTACTTAGATAAGAAAGAAGCTCGGGTAGAAGTTGAAAAAACAAATACCGATAAAGCCAAGCAACTTTATAAAAAAGAACTCGATTGGATGCGCCGCCAACCCAAAGCACGTACCACCAAATCAAAATCGAGAATCGATGACTTTTCAGAAATTAAAGCCAAAGCTTCCAAACGCCGAAAAGATCACGTGGTACAGCTCGAGATCAATATGGAGCGGATGGGCAACAAAGTAGTTGAGCTTCACAACATTTCTAAAAGCTATGAAGGAAAAGAACTCTTCAACAAATTCAGTTACAACTTTCAACCGGGCGAACGTTTAGGGATCATCGGTAAAAACGGAACCGGTAAATCTACCTTTTTGAATACGCTCACCGGAGCCATCAAGCCCGATTCGGGTAAAATTGTAATCGGTGAGACCATTAAGTTTGGTTATTACACCCAGAAAGGGATTCAGGCAAAAGAAAACCAGAAAGTAATTGATGTGATTCGGGAGTTTGGAGATTACATTCCGCTAAAAAAAGGACGCCAAATTTCAGCACAACAATTATTAGAACGCTTTTTATTTGATCGTAAAAAACAATACGATTATGTAGAAAAGCTCAGCGGTGGTGAACGTAAACGTTTATATTTATGTACGGTACTCATCCAAAATCCTAATTTTCTAATTTTAGATGAACCGACCAACGACCTTGACATTGTTACCTTGAATGTCTTGGAAAATTTTCTCTTAGATTTCCCGGGTTGTTTAATCGTAGTTTCCCACGACCGTTATTTTATGGATAAGATCGTAGACCATTTGTTTGTATTCCGAGGGAAAGGAGTAATCGAAGATTTCCCCGGGAATTACTCAGATTATCGAGTTTACGAAGAAAGTGCTCCCAATGAAACAGCTTCAACAGAAAAAGAGAGCAAACCTAAAAATGATTGGAAAACCTCGAATGAAGAGAAAAAACTCACCTATAACGAACAGAAAGAATATAAAAAACTAGAACGAGACATTTCGAAACTGGAGAAAGAGAAAGAAAAACTTCAGCAAGAATTTTTAAAGGAATTAACCGAAGAAGAAATTAAAGACAAATCGATAGCGCTTCAAAAATTAGAAGATAGCATTGAAGAAAAAACAGAACGCTGGTTCGATCTTTTAGCTAAAATGGAAGAGTAAATAAAAAGAGATTAGACCATAGACACTAGAGTTTAGACTTTAATTTAAATTGCCATCCTGAACTTGTCGAAGGATCAAGTCCACCTCGTCATCCCGGACTCGATCCGGGATCTCATGAATAAGAGCACAAAACAATTTCACTAATACAATTTTAAAAGTCTATGTTCTATTCTCTAGAATCTATTTTCTAAATATCATCCTGAGCTGGTCGAAGGATCAAATTCAAAATAAACTTACCTTCATCACGAACAATCTAACTCTTAACTAAAATGTGGTTTCAACTTCAATCTTATTTTAAATTTTTATGGAGCTCCAGCAACCAACACGGAGTTCACTCACCTTTCGTGTATGGTTTGGTAACCAAGTGTTTTTACGATACCAAAAACAAAGCAGCATATCAAAAAATCGCTGACTACCGAAAGAAGATTTTTCAGAATCAGGAACTTATTGAAGTAACCGATTTTGGTGCAGGTTCGAGAGTATTTAAATCGAATAAACGCAAAGTTTCAGCAATCGCTAAAAATGCGGGGATTTCTTGGAAAAGAAGCAAATTGTTATTCCGCATCGCTAACTACTTAAACTTTAAAAATGCTTTAGAATTAGGTACTTCTGTAGGATTAGCAACTTCAAGTTTAGTCGCAAACAAAGACCTAGAAGTCTTAACGATTGAAGGCTGCTCGGAAACCGCTCGAATCGCTGAAGAAGCTTTCAACAATTTCGATCTAACGAATATTGAATTAAAAACGGGAAAGTTTGAAGAGGTGTTGAAAAAATACCAGCAAAAAATCGATGTGGCTTACATTGACGGAAACCACTCCAAAGAAGCTACCCTAAAAAATTTTGAATTACTGCTGAAGCTTAAGCACAACGAAAGCTTATTTATTTTTGATGATATTTATTGGTCTAAAGCGATGCAAGAAGCTTGGCAAGAAATCAAAAACCATCCTGAAGTTACCGTGACCATCGATACCTTTCACTGGGGCTTAGTTTTCTTTAGAAAAGAGCAGGAAAAAGAACATTTCAGGATTAGAGTTTAAGCTAGAAGCTAGAAACTAAAATCGATTTTCTGAAATTATAAAAAATCATTAGATCAATCAGTAAAAAACTCATTTACTCTTAGACTCTCTGACGGTCATCAAATATTTCTAAGA
Source organism: Mesonia mobilis DSM 19841 (assembly GCF_000423405.1). Taxonomy (GTDB): domain Bacteria; phylum Bacteroidota; class Bacteroidia; order Flavobacteriales; family Flavobacteriaceae; genus Mesonia; species Mesonia mobilis. Next base: position 201,756 of record NZ_AUHX01000004.1, read on the forward strand.
ATCTTCCAGCTTCAAGTTCGACTTCAATTTCAAATTCCAACCCCGTCATCCTGAGCCTGTCGAAGGATCAATTCCTCTCCGTCATCCCGGACTCGATCCGGGATCCCATGAATAAGAGCACAAATAATTTCACTTAGACAAATTCAAAAGTCTATGATCTAGATTCTATTTTCTAAAAGTCATCCTGAGCCCGCGAAGGCAAACTCAAAATTCAAAACTCAAAAACTCGCAAACTCAAATACCTAAAACCTCTTCGACTTCGACTTCAATTTCAAGTTCATCTTCAAAACCCCGGCCTACCGAAGATGAGTCGTAAAATTTGAAGTGAAGACTCCGTAAAATTTCAAGCTGTTTGAGCGATAGCGAGTTCTTGAAATTTAGGAGCCGAACGATAAATTTAGACGAAGCTTCGTAAGCCTAGAGTTTTGTTTCTTTTAGGCAATGCAAAAGAAAAATATAATTGGACTCGATCCGGGACCCCATGAATAAGAGCACAAAACAATTTCACTTAAAAAAATTCAAAAGTCTATGATCTAACTTCTAGATTCTATTTTCTAAATGTCACCCTGAGCCTGTCGAAAGATGCTTCACTACACTATCGCTCCGTTCTGCATGACAACACAAAAACACGAATACTCGAACACATAAATATGATCATCTTATGAAACCGATAAAACTTTCAGCTTCAAGTTCGATTTCAACTTCAATTTAAATTCCCAGCCTACTTTTTCACGAGCATAGAAAATCAAGCAATAACTTAAGGTGCTGGCTTGCAACGGAGGCCTGCATCCGACGACCGCAAGGGAGAGGAATGCACACTTGGGCAATGCAAAAGAAAAAACCGTCATCCCGGACCTGATCCGGGATCCCATGAATAAGAACACAAAACAATTTCACTAATACAAATCCAAAAGTCTATACTCTAGCCTCTAGATTCTATTTTCTAAATGTCATCCTGAGCCTGTCGAAGGACAACTCAAAAACTCGCAAACACCAATACTCGAACACTTCAATATTCTAAGAAATCGAAAAACCACCCTACTTTCTACTTCCAACTTCCAACTCCCTACCTCCTAAAACCTATCCCCACTACAAACTCAAAAACTCAAAATGTAACAAACCTCAAAAAAAATCGTCTTACCTTTAGATACAATCAGCAGCTATGAACAACGTCATCGATATTAAAGGGATTACGCGAAATTTTCAACTCGGTCAAGAAACAGTAAAAGTGTTAAAAGGAATCGATTTAATTATTGAAAAAGGAGAATATGTAGCTTTTATGGGGCCATCCGGATCCGGTAAATCGACCTTAATGAATTTGTTAGGTTGCCTCGATACTCCAACTTCGGGAAGTTACAGTTTAAATGGCGCCGATGTAAGCACGATGACCGATGATCAATTAGCTGAAATTAGAAACAAAGAGATCGGCTTTGTTTTTCAGACGTTCAATTTATTACCGAGAACAACAGCTTTAGACAACGTAGCTTTACCAATGATCTATGCCGGAAAAAGCAAAACAGAACGAAACGAACGTGCCGCTGAAGTATTAAAAAATGTGGGTCTAGCCGATCGTATGGATCACAAACCTAATCAGCTTTCAGGAGGGCAACGCCAACGCGTTGCAGTAGGAAGAGCTTTAGTAAATAAACCTTCTATTATTTTAGCCGACGAACCCACCGGAAATTTAGATTCAAAAACCTCGGTAGAGATCATGAATTTGTTCGATGAAATTCATGCTGCCGGCAACACGGTTATTTTAGTAACCCACGAAGAAGACATCGCAGAACACGCGCATCGTGTAATTAGACTAAGAGATGGTATAATTGAAAAAGATGAGCGAAAGAGCTTTCAAAATATTCAATAAAAACTCACCTCTCCAATATAATGACGTCATTCCGGACTTGATCCGGAATCTCAAGAACAAGAGCATACAATAACTTCGCTAAACCAACCAAAAAAACTCGCAAACACAAAAACTCACAAACACAAAAACTCGCAAACACAAATACCCAAATACCCGAAAACCATAATCCAAAAGTCTATGTTCTAATCTCTAGAATCTATATTCGTTTCCAAAACTTTCACCCTGAGTCTGTCGAAGAATCCGCCATCCCCGACTCGATCCGGGATCTCATGAACAAGAGTACACAATAACTTCGCTAAATCAACCCAAAAACTCGCAAACACGAATACTCGAACAGCCGAAAACCACAATCCAAAAGTCTATCTTCTAGCCTCTAGATTCTATACGCTCTTATAAAAATCCTCCAATTTTCATTTCGAGCGGAGTCGAGAAATCTTTCATCCTGAACTTCATTCAATCATCAACTTCCAACTCTATTCCTACCTCTATGACCTAAAACCTACTCCCCAAAAAACGGCCTATCGAAGATGAGTCGTAAAATTTGAAGTGAAAACACCGTAAAATTTCAGGCTGTCTGAGCGATAGCGAGTTCCTGAAATTTAGGTGTCGAACGATAAATTTAGAGGAAGCTTCGTAAGCCTAGACTTTTGTTTCTTTTGGGCAATGCAAAAGAAAAGAACATGAATTCGAAATTGAAATTGAAAAAGATACCTCGATATCTCGGTATGACAGCAAGAAAGTATATTGTAAAATGTATACTGAAAGATGTTGAGATTATAGAAACTAGAGACTAGAGCTTAGACGTTAGTTTTTTGGAATTTGGAAGTTTGAATTTAACTAAAAAATGCAGCATACTTTTCATGAGCCTAGAAAATCAACCAAAAAATTAGCGCTGGTGTGGAAAGTCTGCATCCGACAACCGCAAGGGAGAGGAATGTACACTTGGGCGATGCAAAAGAAAAGCATACGTAAAAGTCATTCGAATTTAGTGGAGAAAATAGATAATTAAAATTTATTCGTAAAAATGCACAAAACTCAAAACCTTAAATCTATAAATTTCTGTTTATCATCGATACTTTTTTCTAAGAGACCACCCTGAAGTAAAGAGTTAAAAAAAATTGAAAATTTACGAGCTCCTTTAAAATTTAAATGTTCTAAATCAGCAAAATCTTTATTATTTAATGGAAACCTATTAAAATCTAAAAATTCTACATCTGAAAATTTCTTCAATCGAATAGAATCAAATTGTGTTTCATTTACTCCTCCATAATACTTTTTATGTTGTGGAGATCTAACCAAGTAAACTTGTTTTTTGTTTTGATGACAAAAATTGATTATTTCTCTTAAATAGAATAAATTTATTTCTGAAATCTCACAGCTTTCTAAGGGTTTTATATCTGAATCGTGAGATTTCAATATACTATCTATTTTAAATTTTTCTAAATATCTATAGCCTCCTATCTCATTAATTAGATTATAATCTTGAGTCAAGATTCGAAATAATTGCTTTTTTTTAGCCTGAGAAATAGAATTAATATATTCTAAAGGATTATTTCTTAACAAAGTTAATTCTTGTTCATTGTTTAAAAATGCTGAATATTTTGGATAACGATGATTTATATACTTTTTTCCAAATATCCAATTATCCATATTTTTATGCAGTTGATTATTCGTGAATTCAATAAAAACAGTTTCTATAGATTGATTATTTCTAATTAATTCTTTTACTTTCGGATAGGTGTAAAAATACGATTCTCCAGAACTTGCAAAATTTTTAAAACCATTAATTAATGAATCATTAAAAGCACATTCAGGGTGAGAATGCCCTAAAAGTATCAATTTGGAAGAGTTTGATATATCAAATTTAGATTTTCTCCTTGTATTTACGTCTAAGAGAAAATTAACCAAACTAGTAAAACAAAGTATTAATATAAAAAACAACAAGATTCTCCTTAAAAACTTTTTCATAGCAATATAATTTTCAAAAATTAAAACTGAAAATAGATAAATTCTTGTTCTTGTCCAGAAAACACAAAGATTAAATAGATAATAAATAAATAGATAAAATAGTGAACCTTAGATTTACCTTCTATCGTTTCAATAGCAAATTGATTCTTCCGCCCTAACCATTCAAGTAACAAGAAAAATAAAAGCAAAATAAATAAGTAGGTAGGTCTAACAGAGGGAAAGTCTAATAGACCACGAGAAAAAATACGATGAATAAACCCAAATGCGTGGCTTAAATTCTCAGCCCTAAAAAAGATCTAAGCAAATACAGTTAAAATAAAAGTGATCCCGATCTGAAATAGCTCTTTAAAAGAAGGAAACCACCGATCATAAGCCACGACTTCTAAATGATTTCGATTATTTCCTCTTAACAATAAAGGTAAAAAATAAAGCGCATTAAGACCACCCCAAACAATAAACGTCCAGTTAGCGCCATGCCAAAAACCACTTACTAAAAAGATGATAAACGTATTCCGCACTTTCATCCACATTCCGCCTCGGCTTCCTCCTAAAGGAATATACAGATAATCCCGAAACCATGTCGAAAGGGAGATATGCCAACGTCGCCAAAATTCAGCAATATCTCTAGAGAAATAAGGATAGGCAAAATTACGCATCAAATCAAAACCAAAGAGTCGGGATGTCCCAATAGCAATATCAGAATACCCTGAAAAATCACCATAGATCTGAAACGTAAAAAATACAGCGCCTAAAACTAAAGTACTCCCGCTATAATCTTCGTAGTTGTTAAAAATCTGATTAACAAATTGTGCACAATTATCGGCAATCACTACTTTTTTAAACAAACCCCATAAAATTTGTCGCATGCCGTTAACCGCCAGATCATAATCAAACTGTCGCTTTTTGTAAAATTGTGGTAATAAATGCGTAGCACGTTCAATAGGCCCGGCCACCAACTGCGGAAAGAAACTCACAAAAGCGGTAAAGGCAATAAAATCTTTGGTAGGCGCAAGCTTTTTTCGATAAACATCAATAGTATAACTCAAGGTTTGAAACGTATAAAAGCTAATCCCAACCGGCAAGACAATATCTAAGCCTCGAAAATTGAGATCTTGACCAAAGAACTGAAAAGCCCCGACAAAGTTCTCTAAAAAGAAATTGGAGTATTTAAAGTAACCCAGAAAACCTAAATTCACGAGAATACTCACCCATAAAAATAGTTTTCGCTTGGTTTGTTGATTTTCTCTTTCGATCAAAATTCCCATCGTATAGTCAACGATCGTACTGAATAAGATCAAAAACAAAAAGCGCCAGTCCCACATCCCATAAAAAATATAACTAGCGATGGCAATGAGTAAATTTTGTAGCTTTAACTGTTTTTGCAACAACCAATAAAGCGCAAAAACAATCGGCAAAAAAATCGCGAAATCTAAAGAATTAAATAACATTCAATTGGTGATAATATTCCGTTTTCAAAACTATCGATTTAATTTAAAAATTTAAGAGTTATAAAGATTTTATTTAAATCCAAGTTCACTTCACCACCACCCCGGACTTGATCCGGGATCCCATGAATAAGAGCACAATTAACTTCATTAAATCAACTCAAAAACCAAAATCCTGAGTCCGCGAAGGCAAACTCTAAACTCAAAAACTCCCCTCTACCCTCTAACAACTAAAACCGACTCCCCATAAAAACGGCCTACCGAAGAGGAGTCGTAAAATTTGAAGTGAAAACACCGTAAAATTTCAGGCTGTTTGAGCGATAGCGAGTTCCTGAAATTTAGGTGTCGAACGATAAATTTAGAGGAAGCTTCGTAAGCCTAGAGTTTTGTTTCTTTTGGGCAATGCAAAAGAAAAACACAATTCCGGACTTGATCCGGAATCTCAAGAACAAGAGCATACAATAACTTCGCTAAACCAACCCAAAAAACTCACAAATACAAAAACTCGAATACCCAAATACCCGAACACCTAAAAACCATAATCCAAAAGTCTATGTTCTATTCTCTAGAATCTATTTTCCAAATGTCATACTGAGCCTGCCGAAGGGTCAACTCCTCTCCGTCATTCCGGACTTGATCCGGGATCCCATGAATAAGAGTACAAAACAATTTCACTAAACCAACTCAAAAACTCAAAAACCCGAATACCCGAAAACCATAATTCTAAAAACCTTCCTACATCCTACAACCTACTTCCTAAAACCTAAACCCTCTCCTGAGCCTGTCGAAGTTGAGTTACACCACCAATACTGTAGAGGGCTTTCATCCTCAAATCAGGAAAGTTACCAAAACAAAGGTGCATTTACTAAGAATAGGTCACTACGTAAACTAGTTCACTTGGCTACAAGGAACATCAAGAATAAATAGACAGCTCCCTTGCAAAATTCAAGCCTCACGATTCAATAACTTCACAGTAAATTTCGAAACAGAATACCACTGGATATAAATACTAATTCCGCTGAGGCTTGCCCTAGAATTAGGGATCAGACAGAGTTTAATTTACAGAGCCTAAAGTAATAAAACCCGCTACTATTTACTGCTCTTTTTATTTAAACTATTTATGAAAGCATATTTTTTCTCTGTAACTGGATCATTAGGCCAAAAATCCCTAGGAGAACAACTAAGTGCAATTGCAATTAGATTCAAATGAATGATGTTGTACTTTGCTTTTTTAGAAGGAGCTTCAATATCCGATATAAACGTAGTTCCTTTACCTATTGCTAACGATAGCTGTGTTTGGCTTATACCTTTTTCTTTTCTAAGCTCTTTCACCTTTTCGATTATATCACGTTCTATTTGATCTAATGTTTCGTGCATAAATACAAAATGAGAAAAAAAACGAATAAAAAACTAAGGACTATAGTCCTGTAATTTGTAAAGTTTTATTATATTTGATTAGAAATATTAAATTTGCGATCACTTCTTGATTAAACAGAAGCATCGCTTTGAGTCTCGTATAGGAAAAACTGGCGTTTTATAATTATACCACGAGACAATAAGTGTAGATGCTCACGCCTATAAAATGGTGTGGGCTCACTTATTTGTGGTCAAGGTACACGCCAGTACCTCCTATACAATAAGTTGAGTTCCACGCCTATTTTTATTTCTTTACTCAGGTATACTTCTCGCCCATTCAAAGCCTTTCTTCTTTAGCTATCGAAGTTTTCGTTCGCCTTAATCTATTGACCTAACCGGGAGCTTGCTCCTGCAAACGCGAATGCCTATGCAAACTCATTTCTATACCCAATTACAAAACGGCAAAGCCGAGGCGCTGGAGTTTTGGTACCAACGTTATGCGCGTATGCTGTGGTATATCGGTCTGCAGTGGCTCAAAGACGACTTTGTAATCGAAAATCTCGTACAAGAATGCTTTTTAAAACTTTGGCAAAATCGAGAAAAGCTGGAAAACCCGAAGCACATCTTCTTTTTCCTGCGCTTAGTAATGAAGCGGGAGTGCATCAGCCATTACCACCAACCCAAGCATCAGTTTCAACGCAGCCTCAATCGCTTGGAATACTATGAAAATTACAGCGACTACCTCCTCAAAGACGATCCTGCGTTAGACGAAGCCCACCGACAGCAGCAGGCAGAAACTCAAGAAAGTTGGGAGCGGGTTCAAAAAGTATTACCCTTACTCTCCGGCAAGCAGCAAGACCTCATCGAATTATGTTTAGCCCACGGCTTTGAGTACAAAACCATCGCCCGGCTTACCGGGAGCAGCACCACCGCCGTCTATCGCGAAGTGCAGCGTGCCATTGCGCAACTCCAAAAGATCCTCTGCCAAGATGTAGAGCTGGAAGAGCCAATAGCGAATAAGGAGACTAAACAAGTCGAGCAAAAGCTTACCGAAACGCAAGTGCAGGTATGGCAACTGCGTTGTAAAGAGCAACGCTCCTTTGCCGAGATTGCCGAGCAATTGGGCACTTCCACCCAAGAAGTACAGCAGCAGTTTAGCTTGACCTATCAATATACCCAACAACATCCTCAAAAAACTTTAAGCCTAACACGATGAACAAGACCCTCAAACTCACCCGAAAGATCCAAGTGCGGGTCGATCTGCCCACGGCGGAAGAACGCCGGGAAGCGATCGGCAAGCTCTATCATTGGCAGAGCTGTTGCTACCGCACCGCCAACCTGATGGTCTCCCACCTCTATACGCAGGAGATGATCAGTGATTTTTTCTACCTCACCGAAGGACTGCGACTCAAACTCTGGGATGAGAAGAAAGATCCCGACGGAGTCTTGAATACTTCGCGCATCAACACGCTCTATCAAGTGGCTTCCAAGCGTTTTAAAGGCGAAATGCCTACCAATATCATTACCTGTTTAAAAGGGAGCCTTTACAGTGAGTTTATGCGGTACCGGGAAGACTACCGTTTTGGCGAACGCTCGATCCCCAACTTTAGAAAAGACATGCCCTTTCCCTTTAGTCGGGACGAAGTCCGCCAATTTACCCACAAACCCGAACAAAAAGCCTTTGGCTTCCGTTTGTTTGGTATACCGCTCCACACCTACTTAGGGAGAGATCATAGTGATAAGTACCAACTCTTACACCGCTATGCACAAGACCAGCTCAAACTCTGTACCTCGCAATTGCAGCTCAAAAAAGATAAGATCTATTGGCTGCCAGTATTTGAATTTGAAAAAGAGACGCACGCGCTTAACCCGGGAATCGTCGCAGAAGCCTCCCTCTCGCTAGCCCATCCCCTCGTGGTAAAGGTCGGCAAGAAACGCCTGGCGATCGGTACGCTAGAAGAGTTTTTACACCGCCGGCTGGCGATACAAGCCGCGATCAAGCGCGCACAAACTGGAGCCACCTATGCCCGATCGGGCAAAGGGCGCCGACGCAAACTAAAAGCCGTTGCAAAATTTAAAGCCACCGAGCGCAACTACGTACGTTCACGCCTGCACCTCTACAGTCGGCGGCTCATCGATTTTTGCCTGCAACAACAAGCCGGCACTTTGCTGCTCTTGCAACAAGACGCCAAAATCGAACTCGCCAAGCAAGAAGACTTTATCCTCCGCAACTGGAGCTACAACGAACTCCTCACCTACATTCAATACAAAGCCCAAAAAGTAGGAATTGAAGTAGTCGTCGGGTAGGTTTGTTTTAGAGGTTAGAGGTTAGGGATTAGGTAGTAGGTTTTAGGAAGCAGGTATGGGGAGATTAGCTATTAGAGGTTAGAGGTTAGAACCTAGAGACTAGAGTTTAGAACCAGGAAAAACGAGACAGGACTTCTGGAGTTTGGAATTTGGAATTTGGAAGTTGAATTTTAACTAAACCCCGGCATACTTTTCAAGCTTAGGAAAATAAGCCTAGATTTTTTTGCATCCGACGACCGCAAGGGAGAGGAATGCATACTTGGGCAATGCAAAAGAAAAGAAGCATGAATTGAAATTGAAATTGAATTCGAAGTTGAAAAGATACCTCGATACCTCGGTATGACAGTATGAAAGTATATTGTAAAATGTATACTGAAAGATGTTGAGATCATAGAATTTAGAATCTAGAACCTAGAGACTAGAGTTTAGACGTTAGTTTATGGAAGTTAGGAGTTGGAAGAGAGAAGTTAGAAAAAACAGGATGCGATGCTGAATCAAGTTCAGCATGACGGTTGGAATTTGATTTTTGGAATTTGATTTTTGGAATTTAGAGTTTAAAAATTTACTTCTTAAAAACCAAGTCAAAAAGTCACTTCGAGTGATTTTAAACAGCGATAGCAAGTTTAAAATTGTATCGAGAAGCAGCACTAAAATTGAGAATTTAAACTCAAAATGAGAACAACGAGGGTGCTTGCACACCCGCAAGGTGAGGTCTTCAAGACACTCACTAAGTGAGCTTCGCTCATCTGCAACGCGTGGGTTAATTTATGTATACCAAAAGCTGATAAGATCATAGAATTTAGAATCTAGAACCTAGAGACTAGAGTTTAGACGTTAGTTTATGGAAGTTAGGAGTTGGAAGAGAGAAGTTAGAAAAAACAGGATGCGATGCTGAATCAAGTTCAGCATGACGGTTGGAATTTGATTTTTGGAATTTAGAGTTTAAAAATTTACTTCTTAAAAACAAAGTCAAAAAGTCACTTCGAGTGATTTTAAACAGCGATAGCAAGTTTAAAATTGTATCGAGAAGCAGCACTAAAATTGAGAATTTAAACTCAAAATGAGAACAACGAGGGTGCTTGCACACCCGCAAGGTGAGGTCTTCAAGACACTCACTAAGTGAGCTTCGCTCATCTGCAACGCGTGGGTTAACTTATGTATACCAAAAGCTGATAAGAACCTAGAATTTAGAGAATAGAAACTAGAGCTTAGACGTAATTATTTGACATTTGGAGTTTGGAATTTGGAATTTAGAAGTTGGAAACAGTAGGATGAGATGCTGAATCAAGTTCAGCATGACGGCTGGAGATTGAAATTTGGAAGCTGGAAGTTGGGAGCTGGAAGTTGAATTTTAATTAACCTGGCATACTTTTCATGAGCATAGAAAATCAAGCAATAACTTAAGCGTTGGCGTGTAACGAAGAATCTGCATCCGACGACCGCAAGGGAGAGGAATGCACCTTGAGCAATGCAAAAGAAAAACACAATTCCGGACTTGATCCGGAATCTCATGAATAAGAGTACACAATAACTTCACTAAACCAACCCAAAAAACTCGCAAACCCAAAAACTCACATACTCGAATACTCGAAAACCACAATTCTAAAAAACCTATAACTTCCTACTACCTAAAACCTAACCCCTCTCCTGAGCCTGCCGAAGGATCAACTTCAATTTCAATTTCAACTTCAAATTCATTTTCCTTACTTTTACCTTCAGCTAAAATTCAATTGAATGCTAGAGAACATTTCAGAAAAAACACAATTAATCCTGGTGATCATCGTACTAGCCGTTTTATTTTTTGCGGTGGTGAAAAACAACAACCGCAATAAAGAAAAACGCTACGATCGAAAATCTCGTAATTTCAGAAAAAACTTTTACGAAAAAAGAAAAGAAAAAGACAGTCCTGACAACATTAAAGATAAACCCGAGTAACCCCATAGATACTCCCTAGATAGTTGCACAAAAGCCCTATCCATCTAAAATAAAAATCATGAAAATATATACAAAAACCGGAGATAAAGGTACCACCGCACTTTTTGGAGGCACACGCGTCCCTAAACACCATATCCGTATCGAAAGTTACGGCACCGTCGATGAGCTAAATGCTTACATTGGTCTTTTAAAAGACCAAGACATCGATCAGAAATTTAAAGAGATCTTGTTCGATATTCAGCACCAACTCTTCACCATTGGAGCAGAATTAGCCACAGACCCGGAGAAAGCTAAACTTAAAAACGGGAAAGACCGCCTAAACATTCAAAAGGTAGCAGCAAAAGAAATTGAGTTTTTAGAACAAGAAATCGATCGCATGAACGACGACTTACCGGTAATGACACATTTTATTCTTCCCGGCGGCCACCCGGCCGTGTCATATTGTCACATTGCCCGTTGTGTTTGTAGACGCGCAGAACGCTTAGCAACAGCACTCTACGATTTAGAACCTTTTGAAGAGGCCATTTTAAAATACTTAAATCGATTATCAGACTACTTATTTGTACTGGCACGAATGTTGTCTAAATCATTGCAAGTAGAAGAAATAAAATGGATTCCCAAAAAATCTTCCTAACTTTAAACCCCAGTAAAATTAAGGGTTTAGTTACCTGAAAAACAAGTTCTTGAAAATAATGATGAAATAATAGATTTTTTACTTGACTTTTACGTCGAAAAATTTATTTTTGCACAAAACTAAAACACAATAAGATGTATTGGACTTTAGAATTAGCATCTTACTTAAGCGATGCTCCTTGGCCGGCTACAAAAGACGAGTTAATAGATTATGCAATTAGAACGGGTGCACCACTAGAGGTGGTAGAAAACCTACAGTCTATTGAAGACGAAGGTGATTCTTACGACTCTATTGAAGAGATCTGGCCAGATTATCCTACCGACGAAGATTACCTTTGGAACGAGGATGAATATTAAAACAACACAAAAAGTAATAAGTAAAAGTCTCTCTCTAGAGGCTTTTTTTTTGCTTATTTTTAAATAAAAACAATAACCACTATGGGTTTTTTAGACGCTGTACTAAAAATGTTTGTGGGCGATAAATCTGAAAAGGATGTCAAATCCATTCAGCCAATTGTCGAGCAAATCAAAGCATTAGAAAGTGAATTCGAAAAGCTTTCTTTAGATGAATTAAGAAATAAAACCACTTTTTTTAAGTCAAAAATAAAAGAAGCTACCAAAGCGGTAGATCAGCAAATTATCGAGCTGCAAGAAAAAGCAGAAAATTCTGAAGATATTGCTGAAAAAGAAGATATCTACGCGCAAATTGATACACTTAAAGATGAAGCCTATTCCATTTCTGAAGGTATTCTAAACGAAATTCTTCCGGAAGCTTTCGCAACCGTAAAAGAAACGGCAAAACGTTTCGCGCATAACGAAACTTTAGAAGTAACTGCAACCGAGTTCGACAGAGAAATTTCAGCAATAAAAGATAACGTAACCTTAGAAGGTGATAAAGCCTTGTGGAGCAATTCTTGGAATGCTGCCGGAAAGCAAGTCACTTGGGATATGGTTCACTACGATGTTCAGCTTATTGGTGGTGTCGCGATGCACCAAGGTAAAATTGCAGAGATGCAAACCGGTGAAGGGAAAACCTTAGTGGCAACCCTTCCGGTATATTTAAATGCCTTAACCGAGCGTGGTGTACATTTGGTAACGGTAAACGATTACTTGGCAAAACGTGATAGCGCCTGGATGGCACCTATCTTCGAATTCCACGGGATGAGTGTAGATTGTGTAGATCATCACCGACCTAATTCAGCAGCGCGACGTAAAGCCTATAATGCCGATATTACCTACGGTACCAATAACGAGTTTGGTTTCGATTATTTACGTGATAATATGAGTCACTCGCCAAACGATTTGGTACAACGTCCACACAATTATGCCATTGTCGATGAGGTCGATTCTGTATTGATCGATGATGCGCGTACGCCATTAATTATCTCCGGTCCTGTACCTAAAGGTGACGTACACGAATTCGATGCTTTAAAACCTCAGGTTTCTAAAGTGGTAGAAGCACAACGTAAATATTTAGTGGGTGTTCTTGCCGATGCTAAAAAATTAATCGCTAGCGGCGATACCAAAGAAGGTGGATTCTTATTATTAAGGGTTTACCGTGGTTTACCAAAAAACAAAGCTTTAATTAAGTTTTTAAGTGAAGAAGGAATTAAACAATTACTTCAGAAAACGGAAAACCAATACATGCAAGATAACAATCGGGAGATGCATAAAATAGATGCAGAATTATACTTCACGATTGAAGAGAAAAGCAACCAGATCGACTTAACAGATAAAGGGGTGGAGTTCCTTTCTGGGAAGGAAGATCCTAACTTCTTCGTGATGCCCGAAATGGGAATCGAGATCTCTAAGATTGAAAACTTAGGACTTTCTAAAGAAGAAGAAGCAGAGAAAAAAGAAGAATTATTTAGAGACTTTAGTGTAAAGAGTGAACGTATTCATACACTTCGTCAATTACTAAAAGCCTATACCCTATTCGAAAAAGACACCGAATATGTGGTGATGGATAATAAAGTAAAGATCGTCGATGAACAAACCGGTCGTATTATGGACGGTCGTCGTTATAGCGATGGTTTACACCAAGCGATTGAAGCGAAAGAAAGTGTAAAAATTGAAGATGCTACACAAACCTTTGCAACGATCACGCTTCAAAATTACTTTAGAATGTACCGTAAACTGTCAGGGATGACGGGTACTGCGATAACAGAAGCAGGCGAATTCTGGGAAATCTACGAATTAGATGTAGTTGAAATCCCTACCAATAGACCGATTGCCAGAGACGATAAAGACGATTTAGTTTACAAAACTAAACGGGAAAAATACAACGCGGTTATTGAAGAAGTAACCAAACTTTCACAGGCCGGTCGCCCGGTATTAATTGGTACAACTTCAGTAGAAATTTCTGAATTGTTAAGTAGAATGCTTCAAATTAGAAAAGTACCACACAACGTATTAAATGCGAAATTACACAAGAAAGAGGCAGATGTTGTAGAACAAGCCGGACAAAACGGTATGGTGACCATCGCCACCAACATGGCAGGTCGTGGTACCGATATTAAACTTTCTAAAGAAGTAAAAGCTGCCGGTGGTTTAGCCATTATCGGTACCGAGCGTCACGATTCTCGTCGAGTAGATAGACAGTTAAGAGGTCGTGCCGGTCGTCAAGGAGATCCGGGTAGTTCTCAGTTCTACGTTTCTTTAGAAGATAACTTGATGCGTTTATTCGGTTCTGAAAGAATTGCCAAGTTAATGGATAGAATGGGGCTGGAAGAAGGTGAAGTAATTCAACACGGAATGATCTCTAAATCCATCGAACGTGCGCAGAAAAAAGTTGAAGAAAATAACTTTGGTGTTCGTAAGCGTTTATTAGAATATGACGATGTAATGAATGCACAGCGTGAAGTAATCTACAAGCGTCGCTACCACGCATTATTCGGAGAGCGTTTACGTGTAGATATCGCTAATATGATTTTTGATATTGCAGAAGCAATTACAGAAACCAACAAAACAGCGAACGATTATAAAAACTTCGAGTTTGAATTAATCAGATACTTCTCAATGGATGCTCCGGTAACTGAACAAGAGTTTGAAAAAACAAATATTCAGAATCTAAGCGCTAAAGTGTATAACGCGGCTTATCAAAATTATCAAGATAAGATGGAGCGTAATGCAGAATTAGCCTTTCCGGTAATCAAAAACGTATACGAAGAACAAGGTTCACGTTTCGAGCGTATTGCCGTACCATTTTCAGATGGTTCTAAAACGCTTAATGTAGCCACGAATCTAGAAAAAGCATACGAAACAGAAGGTAAACAATTAATTACCGACTTTGAAAAGAACATCACCTTAGCCATTATCGACGATGCTTGGAAAACGCACCTTCGTAAAATGGATGAGTTGAAGCAAAGCGTTCAGTTAGCGGTTCACGAACAAAAAGATCCTTTATTAATTTATAAGTTTGAAGCTTTTGAATTGTTTAAAGCGATGTTAGATGAAGTGAATAAGGACGTAATTTCATTCTTGTTTAAAGGAGAAATCCCGCAGCAACAACAAACCAATATTCAGGAAGCTAAAGAAACTCCTAAAGAAAAGGTAGAAACCAGCAAAGAAGAAATCCCGAATATCGACGAGCGTGCTGCACAATCGAGAGCTGCCGGACAAACACAGCCGCAACAACGACCACAAAAAACGGAAACGATTAAAAGAGACCAACCTAAAATTGGTCGTAACGATCGAGTAACCATTAAAAATGTGGTCAATGGAGAATCGAAAACGGTAAAATACAAACAAGCCATCCCGTTAATTGAAAACGGAACTTGGGTACTTACCAAGCATTCATAAATAACTTTTATGTATAAAGTTAAAAATCCCAAATACTAGTGTTTGGGATTTTTTTATATTTATACTTATGAAAAATATAGGCACTCAACATAAAAAAATCTCCTTAAAGCAAAAACTAAACCTTGCTATTTCAACAACGATTGTATATGCTGTACTTCTATTTGCTTTACAGTACATTTTACCATTTGAAAAACAAGACACAGGCTCAATAATTCTACAGAGTATTTTATTTGGTTTTGTATTCGTGTTTGCTAATACTTATTTATTCAATCGAAATTCTGAAAGCATCACTAATTTCTTTTCTAAGAATACCAATACGATCACTAGCGATCAGGAAGAAATTATAGCGGGAGGACCGGCAAATTTATTTAGAGGAATTGAAGCTGTTGGCGGTAAATTATTTTTAACTAAAGAAGGTTTAGTTTTCAGCTCTCATAAATTCAATATTCAACGAGGGGAAACAAAAATTTTATATTCAGCTATTGAAAAAATTGAACCTTTTAATTACACCAAAATCATGAGATTTGACAACATTTTAAAAGTTCATACAAAAGAAGGAAAAACCTATAAGTTTGTTGTAAATGAAAGAGAAGTCTGGATGAAGAATATCGAAGAGCAACTTCAAAAATCAAAAGGTTGCTAATTAGACTCGTATTCTATTCTAAGGCAAAACTGTAACTGAGATTGGAGGAATTATTTTAAAACAAAACCCTAATTCAATAACAAAAGATGCTTCATTCATTTATCGCTTCATTCTGAAAGATAAAAAGCACTTACATTATGTGTCATTCCGACAATAGGAGGAATCTTTTCTTACTCTAATTATAGATTGAACAAAACTCTTATCATATATAAATATTCTAAATAACATAATTTTCTATACTTTTATAGTTGATGAAAACTTTAGGAACTCACAACTATTATGTATACATTTTAACGAACAGAAATAAAACTGTTCTTTATACCGGTGTTACTAACAACCTTAAAGACAGGCTTTATTTCCATAGAAATCCAAATTCTAAAAATTCTTTCACAAAAAAATACAATTGTTTCTTTTTAGTTTACTTAGAACATTTTCAAAATATTCAAGAAGCAATAAAAAGAGAGAAACAAATCAAAGGTTATAGCCGCACAAAAAAAGAAACTTTAATTAATAATTTAAATCCAGAATGGCATTTTTTTAATGATCAATTTGAATAAATGGATCTTCTGTATTTATAATTTTATACTTAGGCTTTAATGACTGCCTAAAAAAGATTCTTGATTTCGCTAATGCTCCATTCTGAATGACAAATAAAACTGATAACCACTATCATCGCAAGCAGAGTCAAAAAATATTTTCAACTTTAAGAAATGTTTCACTTAGCTCCTTCAATATTCTACTTCACAATTTAGAGAAGTAATTCAGAAAAAATAAGGGAGCATTTATTAATTTAGCAACTTTAAAGCTGAATACAACTTACAGATGAAAAATTTTAGAATAGAATTTAGATGGGCTATCATTTTTAGCATGTTCACGCTACTTTGGATGTACTTTGAGAAAAGTATGGGTTGGCACGACGAGCTTATTTCAAAACATGCAATTTACACCAACCTCATCGCGATTCCTTACCTTATCATTTTTGTAATTGCATTGATCAACAAAAGAGAAAAAGACTTTAACGGAGTAATGACCTGGAAACAAGGTTTAGTTTCCGGAACAATTATTTCAGCGATTATTGCAGTATTTACCCCTTTAGTGCAATACATTGTTTCGTATTACATCTCACCCGACTATTTTAATAATATTATTACGTATACGGTTGAATCTGGCAGAATGAGTCAGCAAGGTGCGGAAGCTTATTTTAACTACAACTCCTACTTAATTCAGGGGATTTTCTTCAGCTTAGCGATGGGAATTGTAACTTCTGCTATTGTTTCGATTTTTGTGAAGAAGAAAGCGAAGTAATTTTTAAAAGCAAATTAGGATCGGGACAATTTTTTCGATAGAAATCTAAATTTTCAATACTGCAAACACCGGGGTAATCTCCGGTTTTTTGTTCGATATCTTTGATGAGCTGAAAGTGTAAATGTGGCGCATAATCTCCGTTGACTTCTGCCTCGCCTAACTCAGCTATTTTTTGACCGGCAGCCACTTGTTTTCCTTCGTTTAAATCTTCAATTGAAGCTGAACTCAAGTGACCGTAAAGAGTATAAAATTCAACTTCATTAATAGAATGTTTCAGTATAATCGTCGGACCGTAATCGCCAAAATTAGTGTTATTCTGAAAGCTATGCACTTCTCCCGCCAACGGACTAAAAACTGCGGTGTAAGCATTTGCCCACAAGTCTAAACCAATGTGAATATCCCGATCTTCAATAGTTTGTTTACCAAAATGTTCACTGCGTCGGTACAAATTTCGCTTTTCTAAATAGCCACCAACTGCCACTCGTTTATCGCTAGACTGCAATTGTTGCTGAATATAATCTTGCATTGCTTGAGGTGAAGTAAGATCTACTTCAGCTAAACCTTCATTAGAAACAGAAAGGTCTAGCGGCAAATAATCTTCAGCTTTAAAATCACCCAAAACAGGTGTAAAACTAGCAGTTAATTGCGTTAAATATTCAGTAAAAGTCATCGTGCATTTTTTTGCTAAAAATAAAAATGTTTTGCTCTTTCGAACAAAACATTTTTGAAAACAGGAAGGTTTACAAACCTTAACTCAATCTAAAACCAAACTTAATCAATTATTTTCCTGTTTATTTGATTAACACATCGCTAAAACGCGCGTTGATATTAATACTACTATCGGTATTTCTAGATTTATGATAACCGTTAATCAATTGGTTACCGTAACTATCCATCACGTTGGCTTTTAAATTTTCAGGATATTTCACGTCGCTTCGAGAACCGTTATAAGTAAAGTTGAAGGATGAACTTGGCAACTTCAACACCAAATCACTATTTTCTAAACTAATATCTAAACGTTTAAAATCGTTACCGGTGTTATTAATGGTTAACTCACCAAAAGACCCTGAAATTATTCCCGTTTCTTCTAACTCATCGATCACCACATCACTCGCATTAGAAGACAGCTTAATGCTTTTTGCTGAATTAATTTTACAATCTTTTACATAACTCACGCGCATACTTCCGTGTTCCCAACTTTCAATATCTATTGGTGAATAAGAAATTTGTAAAGCATTGTCTTTACCGGTAATATTTTTTGCGGTAAAGCCCGCGTGTGCCACCGATCCTCTTAAATTATTCACATCGTCTTCTAGCGTTAGATCGCCGTGTCTTACATTAAAATGAACTTTGGCGTTCTTAGGCATCTTAATGACTAGAATTCGTTTTACTTTTTCTTCTGCTCTACGCATCAAAGGCATCGACATAGGATTACCATTACCACGGCTACTGTATTGCATACTCACCACTTTACCGTTTGGAGTTGTGGTTACAGTTTTCGTCATATTGCCATTTTCACCACCAAATTGTTGTGCCCAAGCTTCTACTTGCTTACCAAAACGCTCGCCCCATTCTTCCATTTGTTTTTCGATCTCTTGCTCACGTTTTTTAAGCTCGCCGCTGCGCTCCATCTGTTCCATTTTGCGCTCTAACTGTTCTGCCCAAACGGCAGCATCTTTTTCAAAATTCTTTCCCCATTCTTCCATCGCCACTTCAAAGTTTTTCCCAAACTTTTGTTCAACTTGCTTTTCGTAACGCTCTACGTAAGCTTCTCCTTCGTCTTGATAGGCTTCATAATCAAACTTCAAGCTACTTAAACCTTCTGCAAACTCTGGTGGTAACGGATGGTTAGACATTTTTTGAAGCATTGGGCCTACCATATTTTGCATAAGCGGAGCGATCATTTCTCTGTTTACGGCACTTATAGCATTTCCCATTTCAGCAAAATCACCTACTCCGGCGTCACTCCCGTTAGAGAAAATTGAAATTTTTCCGCTGTTTCCTAAAACTTCTAAACGCCATAACTCTGCGATCTTCTGAAGTTCTTCTTTGCTAAATTCATCGGAAGAAACTTTAGCTTCTACTTCTACTTCATCTCTATTCCAGGTTTCGAAAACCACGTGCGTACGTTTGGTATTTAAATCGATAAACACATCTTCATCTACATTAAACGACTCTGTTAATTTATCTACTTCTGTTTGAGCATTCACACTTACCTGAAACAAGAACAGTGCTGCAATTACGAGGGGTTTTATAATATTCTTTTTCATCTTTCTTTTAAATTTGCTCTCCTTGAATGTTCTGTAAATTTTCTTTTTTAATTTCTTTCAACTTATCTTTTAATTTGAATAGAAGATCTAACCTTAGCTCTAAATTATTGATCAAGGCGCTTACCGTTTGTTCATCGATACCACTTTCTTTTATTTCTGAATTTAGACGCTGATATTCTTTATCTAACTGTTCTAATTGAACCATAAAAGAATCGATTAACTCTTTATTTTCTGAAGTTACCGTAAGCTGTGATAATTCGGTATTAATATTTGCCAGATAGTAATCTTCGATCTGTTTAAATTCTGGAGAAATGTCACTTAAATACAATTCTTTCTCTGCTGAAGTTTCTTCAGTTTGCGTTGTATTTACTACTGCATTATCTAAAGGCTTCCCGGCTCCCGGATTCTGAAATATGAACCAAGAGAACACACCGACCGTTACAATAAAGACCGCTGCGATCTTCATCCAATAAAAACGATTATTAGTATTGGTTTGGGGTTCTTCTACTTCTTGTTGTGGCATACGTTGCGCTAACAACTGCTCAAATCTTTTTTCGTGACCGTTTAACATGTTTGTTTGTTGCACGCCTTTTCTATCTTCTTTAAATAAGTCTCTAAGATCCTGTGCCATTGTAATATGATTTTAACTTTTTCTGCAATTTTTTCTTTCCACGATGCACGAGCGTTCTCGAACTCACAGCTGTGATGCCTAATATTTCTGAAATTTCTTCGTGATCGTAACCTTCTACTAAAAATAACATTACAGGGTACTTGTACTTTTCCGGTAATTGTTCAATTTCATTTTTCACCAAGTCGATGGTAACATCGTCACCGATCGACCAGTTATCGTCTTCTTCTACAGTTCCTAAAGTTTGCTCGTTGATCGCTGTAAAGTTCATTTTCTTCGCCTTTAACATATCGATACTTTTATTGATCACGATACGTTTTAACCAGGCTCCAAAAGTCACTTCACCCGTAAATTGATGCAGTTTTAAAAAGGCTTGTATAAAACCTTCTTGCATCGCCTCTTCGGCATCGTGAGCATTTTTTAAAAACCGCAATGCTACATAGTACATCCCATCACAATACTTATTGTAAAGTTGCATCTGGGCTTTCCTATCATTTCGCTTGCAAGCTTCTATGAGTTCTGTTTGTAACAAAATAATCTTGGTTAGTTACTATTCATTTATAAAGACATCTTAAAATCGCTAATGTTGCAAAAATTATTATTTAAATTTAGCAGAAAATATTCTGAATGCGAAGAAAGATAAAATGGACCATTATTATCTTAATGGTCATTGTACTCGGTGGCACGATCGGTTTTTATATCTGGAAAGGTGAAACCAAATCATACAGCCCGGAAGATACCACCAAATACCAAAAAGGAACATTAAAAGTTGAAGTGGTTTACAACCGACCTTATAAAAAAGGAAGAGATATTTTTGGCGATCTTGTGCCTTACGGAGAAGTTTGGCGAACCGGAGCTAATGAAGCAACTACTTTTGAAGTAAACCGAGATATTATGGTCGATGGCACCAAATTACAATCAGGAAAATACACGCTTTGGACAATACCCAATCAAGATTCTTGGAAAGTTATTTTTAATGAAAAAATGTATACTTGGGGAATCGATCTCACTACACAAGAGGCAGCTCGCGATCCGGAATATGATATGCTCACACTCGAAGTACCGGTAAATAAAAATTTAAAGGCTGTTGAGCAATTCACCATTTATTTTGACGATCAGCAAAACTTAAATGTTATGTTTTTAGCTTGGGATCATACAGTAATTGCCGTCCCGTTTAAAACTGCAGAAAACAAAAAGCCTGAAAATTAATTTCAGGCTTTTGTTTTATTTCAACTTCAATTAAATTGACTATTCGTCTAATAATAAATTTAAAGTTACGTCAATGTTGTCTCTCGTCGCTCTAGAATAAGGACAAACTTCGTGCGCTTTATTCACTAACTTCTCTCCTGTTTCTACATCTACGCCTGGTAAATAAGAATCTAAGACTACCGATAGGTCTAGGTCGCCTTCATCAGACTTTCCTATACTTACAGAAGCGGTTACGCTAAAATCACCAAGATCTACGCCTTCTTTTTCTGCAATTAATTCTAAAGCACTACCATAACAAGCTGCGTAAGCTGCACCAAATAATTGTTCTGGGTTTGTACCATCGCCGCCTTCGCCTCCTAAACCTTTAGGAACGCTTAACGATTTATCTATTTTACCGTCATCTGTTTTTACATTTCCAGATCTTCCTCCAGAAGCTGTAGCTTTACCGGTATACAAAGTTTTCATAATTTTAAATTTTAGTTTTTGTTAGTTTCAATATATAAAGTAATCAAAGGCTTTTCAAAAATGAATTCATAAATTTGTCCTAAATAATTTTGCTTTGACCCAAAAGAAAAAAGATTCTGCATTGCACGAAACACCAGGTGTTTCACTTCCTAAAAGTGTAAGCGCTAAAAGTGCTGAACGCATTAAAAATCTTCGGAAGAAAAAAGTAAATCCGCAAGAGTTAGTCGAGCAAATCATTAAAGGGAATAAAACTGCCTTAAGCCGAGCAATTACTCTAGTTGAAAGTTTACAAATTAAACATCAAGACGATGTAAACGCAATTATTGAAGGCTGTTTACCTTATGCCAATAAATCGATTAGAATCGGGATTACAGGAGTTCCCGGTGTAGGTAAAAGCACTTTTATTGAAGCCTTCGGAAATTATTTAATTAGTTTAGGCAAGAAAGTCGCGGTCTTAGCGGTAGACCCTTCGAGTTCCGTCTCTCACGGAAGCATTTTAGGAGACAAAACCCGAATGGAAGAATTGGTAAAACAAGAAAATGCTTTTATAAGACCAACTCCGTCTGGAGATTCGTTGGGTGGCGTGGCACAAAAAACACGAGAATCGATTATTTTATGTGAAGCGGCAGGTTTTGATACTATTTTAATTGAAACCGTTGGCGTTGGTCAAAGTGAAACGATGGTTCACAGTATGACCGATTTCTTTTTATTGCTGAAATTAGCTGGAGCCGGAGACGAATTGCAAGGTATTAAACGTGGCATTATGGAAATGGCCGATGCGATCGTGATTAATAAATCCGATGGTGAAAATAAAAAACCGGCCGAACAAGCCAAATCTGAATTCAGAAAAGCGCTTCACCTCTACCCAGAAACCGAAAGTGGTTGGAAACCTAAAGTCAAATTAGCCAGTGCTTTGCACCAACAAGGAATTGAAGAAATTTGGGAAATGATCGTTACTTATGAAAAAATGGTCAAAGAAAATCAATTCTTTCAGCACAAGCGACAAGAACAAAACAAATTTTGGTTATTACAAACGATTAACGATCGACTGAAGGCTAACTTTTACCAACAAGAAGAAATTAAAATTCAACTAAAACAGCAACTAAAAGCCATAGAAAATAATGAAACTACACCTTTTGTTGCTGCTAATTTTTTACTGAATCTCGCTAAAGATCTATAAGAATTTCTCCTTATACCAATCGATTTGGTATTGAAGTCCTTCCTTTAAACCGGTCGTCGGGTTATAATCTAATAATTTTTTGGCTTTATCGATGTTTGCATTGGTACGCCATTGATCTCCAGGACGCTTTTCAATTACATTCATTTCAACTTTTTTCCCTAAGAGTTCTTCCACATAATCGATACCATCTTGTGTGGTATGTTCTACTTCTGTTCCTAGGTTAATGATCTCACCGTTTACACTTTCGTAACGATTAACTACAGCAACAATACCGTCAACAATATCTCCTACATAGGTAAAGCTTCTTAAATGCTTTTCACTACCATTAAATAACGGGAAAGCTTCTTTATTAAAAGCGCAAGCAATTAATTTAGTGTAAAGTTTCTCTGGTCTTTCTCTTGGGCCGTAAACCGAGTATAAACGCAAACTA
Source organism: Mesonia mobilis DSM 19841 (assembly GCF_000423405.1). Taxonomy (GTDB): domain Bacteria; phylum Bacteroidota; class Bacteroidia; order Flavobacteriales; family Flavobacteriaceae; genus Mesonia; species Mesonia mobilis. The sequence continues at coordinate 225,195 of NZ_AUHX01000004.1, forward strand.
CAGGCACTCATTCGCTTGCTTCTAGATTCTGCTAAGACTAATTGTTCTGCTGCTAATTTGGTTACTCCGTAATTTGAAGCCGGCATCGGTGCCACACTTTCAGGGAAAGTGGCTTCTAAACCGTAAATTGAAGAAGTACCAATATTTACAAATTGCTTTAAGTTTTTGTTTTGATGCGCAAACTTGATCAGTTTTTCTGTAGCAATAATATTGTTAGTTAAATACTCTTCAAACGTGCAACTACTTGAAATACCGGGTTGAGCCGCAAAATGAATAATAAAATCGAAATCTGTTGATAATGGTTTATAGCTTTCTTCCACACGAAGATCAACTTCAATTACTTCGACACCTGCTTTAATTAAATCTTCTGCGTTTAATTTTTTAAGAGAGAGGTCGTAGTAATCATTAAAGTTATCTAAGCCTACTACTTCGTGACCTTCTTTTTTAAAACGTTCTGCAGTATGAGAGCCAATAAAGCCGGCTGCTCCGGTAATAAGTATTTTCATAGAATTTTATTAATCCTTATCAATTCATTTTAAGAACACGCAAAATACAAAGTCATTTTTTAAATAATAGAGATATATAAAAACTTTTATAGAAAATTTACATTAATTGATACATTTGCACCCAATATTAAAATTTATGGAATACGAATTTACCATTATTGTACCCGTATACAATGAAGAAGAAAACTTATTGCGCGTAGAAAAGCAATTAGCAAATTACCTTACTATAGGTTCAAAAAAAAGTTGTATTTTATTTGTTAATGATGGTTCTAAAGATAACAGTTTAGCCTTAATAAAAGATATTTGTGAACGTCAAATGGCTTTTCATTATATCTCTTTTGAAAGTAACCAAGGCCTAAGTGCAGCAATTAAAGCTGGTTTTGATTATGCAACTACACCTTTTATAGGTTATATAGATTCTGACCTACAAACTGATCCTGAAGATTTTAATTTATTATTAGAACATATCGAAGATTATGAACTTGTAACAGGAGTAAGAGCCAACAGAAAAGATTCTTTCAAAAAAAATATGTCTTCAAAAATCGCTAACGGAATTAGACGAAGCTTTACTAATGATGGTATGGATGACACTGGCTGCCCATTAAAAGTGATCAAATTAGACTATGCAAAACGTATCCCTATGTTTAAAGGTTTACATCGTTTTTTACCTGCCATGATCTTACTTCAAAAAGGAAAGGTTTTACAAGTACCAGTAAGGCATTACCCTAGAATTGCAGGAAAAGCAAAATTTCATCTTACCAATAGGTTAATAGGTCCCTTTTTAGATTGTTTTGCCTATTTATGGATGAAAAAAAAATATATTAATTACAAAGTAAATGAGAACGCATGAGCAGTTGGCAAATTTATGCTGTTGGCTTAATTGCTCAATCTTTATTTTCCGGAAGACTTCTTTTACAATGGATTCTTTCTGAAAAACATAAAAAAGTACTCACTCCTTCTTTATTTTGGAAATTAAGCCTATTTGCTTCTTTTTTATTATTTGTATACGGCTATCTAAGGGAAGATTTTGCTATAATGCTTGGGCAAGCTATTACTTATTTTATTTACATAAGAAACTTGCAACTACAAGGTGAATGGCAAAAAGCACCTTTAATTTTAAGAATATTCCTGTACTTTTTTCCGTTGTTAATTGTTATTTACTCTTACAATAACAATGCTTACGATATTGAAAAACTCTTTTATAATGATGCCATACCTCTTTGGCTTTTAATTTTAGGCTCTGGAGCTCAAATGATCTTCAATTTACGTTTTTTTTACCAATGGATTTATTCTGAAAGAAAAAAGAAATCGAGCTTACCATTAGGGTTTTGGATACTTAGTTTAGTGGGTGCTTTATTAATTTTGGTTTATGCCATATTAAGAAAAGATCCCGTACTTTTTATTGGTCACATTACCGGATGCTTTATCTATATTCGTAATATAATTTTAAGTAAAAAATCATGATTACAAAAGAACGCCACAGCTATTATTTACTTATTATTATCGGACTTATATTTTTTGTAAATCTAGATGCGATTTATGTAAATATTATGGAAGCCCGGAATTTTATAACCGCTCGAGAAATGATTAATCTAAATAACTGGTTATTAACCACTTTAAACGATGTACCTCGCTACCAAAAACCGCCGCTTCCTACTTGGTTAACAGCTCTTTTTGGAAACTTAGCAAATTTTAAAAGCTTAATATTACTAAGGCTTCCTGCTGCTTTGTGCTCCCTATTATTAATTTTTGGGTTTTATAAAATCTTACCAAAATTTAAGATCTCGACAGAGCAATCGTTTCAAGCTGCTTTAATTTTAGCGACTTCGTTTTATATTATATTTTCAGGCAGAAATGGGCAATGGGATATTTTTACTCACGCCTTTATGATGATTTGCATCTATTACCTCTGGAAATTTTTTAATAACGATAATAAACTTTATGTGCACGCAATTTTAGCTGCATTATTTTTCGGATTTTCCTTTTTAAGTAAAGGTCCTGTCTCGCTCTACGCACTTTTATTACCGTTTATAATTAGCTACGGGATTGTTTATAAATATCAAAATTTCAAGAAACGTTGGCTTCCTCTAATTAGCTTTCTTTTAATTGGTTTACTCATCGGTGGTTGGTGGTTTATTTATGTGCGTTTGGCAGACCCTGCTGCTTTTTTAAAAATTGCTGAAAAAGAAACTACCAATTGGGGAAATTACAACATTAGACCTTGGTACTATTACTGGAGCTTTTTTACTCAGAGCGGAATTTGGACTATTCCGTCTTTGGTAGCCTTACTTTACCCTTACCTTAAGAACAAAGTCACCAATAAAAAGGCCTATTTATTTTCCTTTTTATGGACAATTATTTCCGTAATTTTACTTTCTGTTATTCCAGAAAAAAAATCTCGGTATTTGCTTCCTGTTTTAATTCCGATGGCATTTAACACCAGTTTTTATGTAGAATACCTAATAAGAAAATTTAAAGAACTTCCTTCCAAAGAAAAATGGGTTGTATATTTTAATCACGGCTTAATTGCGCTAATCGGTTTGGCATTTCCTATTGCCGGTTATTTTGTATTAGATATTGAAGGAGTTTATTGGATTTATTTTTTACTCACTTCTGTTGGTTTGGTTGTTGCAGCTTTAGTGATGTTCCTCAACCTTAAAAAACAAATTTACACGAAAGTATTTTATGCTACAATTGGTTTTGTATGTATAATTATATCTTTTGGTCTTCCGTTGGTAGATACTTTATTAAACAACCCAAAGTTTCATAATTTTAATGAACTTCACGCTTTTGCCGAAAAAGAAAATTTTAAACTTTATGATTACGGCGGAAAAACACCAGAAATCATTTGGGAATATGGAGAACCTATTCCAACTATTCAAAAAGACAGCCTATACACCCCAAATATTGAAAGATTTGGAATTATTATGGCTGAAAAAGATTCTTCGATTGTAGAAAAATTCACCAATTATAAAATTATAGCTTCAGACCGATACGATTTAAATTATGTTAATCCTGAAAAAGGCGGTTATAAAAGCAGATTAATTAGAAAATTTTATTTGTTACAGAAAGAAAACTAAGCAAATCTCTTCACTAAATATTGCTGAAGCTTATAGAACACAAAACCAAACAAGGCTCCGATAATCATTCCGGTAATTACATCGCCAGGGTAATGTTTCCCAACATAAATTCTGCTATAGCCTACAATTGCTGCCCAAAAGATTAATGATACAAAAGCATACTTGTACCAATGCTTCAAAATATTTCCTAAATAAAATGCCAATGCCATCGAACTTGCTGCGTGAGCAGAAAAGTAACCATAACTTCCGCAGTAATCTAACAGCATTCTTCCTTCAGCTATAAAATCTTCTTTACAAGGTCGTGGACGTTCAAAATAATCTTTAAACACATTGGCAAGCTGGTCGGTACACGTTATAAGTCCCGCAACCAAAACCACCGTTACGATAGTAGGCTTTAAGCCATAGTTTTTATATAAAAGATAGAGCAAAAACGCATATAGCGGAATGGAAGCAAATTTATGGGTAATAAACACCCAAAACCAATCCCAGGTTTCGGAGCCTAAATTATTCAGGTATAGAAAAAGTTCTTGATCGAGCTGAATTAATTCTTCCATTAATCATCTTCTTGATAACGTTCGACTTCGCGATCGTAAAACTCTGAAGCTTCTCGAATTAAAGTTTCCGCCTCATTTTCTAATTCTTCCTCATCATTTTTATCAAAATCTTCTAACCATTCTACCTCATCGTCTTGTAGGTTAATAATAAAGCGAGGAAATTCTGTATGAATGACGAAAATTGCTTCTGGATAATCGGTGTTATCGCCTAATATAAATCTTGGAAATTGCATGAATTTATGTTTATAAGAGGTCTTTAATCACACCTCTTTCAATTAGTTTTTTACTTAAATAATTAAATCGAATATACAATAATATTGAAGATGCTGTTAAACCTGCCAACAAACCAAACCAAATTCCCATACTGCCCATTGCGCTTTCTTTTCCTAATAAATAAGAAACCGGGAAACCAATTACCCAATAGGCAAAAAAACAGATCAATGTTGGGTATCGTACGTCTTGCAAACCACGTAAAGCTCCTAAAATTACCACTTGCAAACCGTCACTTAACTGAAATAGCGCCGCAACGATCAATAATTGCGCTGCTAAGGCGATTACTTCTGCATTGTCGATATAGAAAACGGGCAATAGATCTTTCAGCAATATAAAACCTAAAGCAAAAAAAGCTTCAATAATAAATACTAAAAAGAAAGTTGAAAAAGCGATTCGGCGTAATTCTTCGTAATTATGCTGCCCTTTTTGATTTCCTACACGAATGGTTGCCGTCACGCCAATACCAACAGCGATCATAAACGTCATCGAACTTAGGTTTAGTGCGACTTGATTGGCAGCTTGCGCATTGGTACCTAAAGTTCCTGCTAAAAACACCGATGCGGTAAAAATTGCCACCTCAAAAAGCATTTGTAAAGCAGTAGGAAATCCTAAATTAAATAAGCGCTTGAAAATTTTCTGTTGAAGTGATTTTTTTGCCCATATAAAATAGGTGCTGAATTTCTTTTTCTTTTTTAAAATGAAATATATAAACCCCAACATAAAAAATCTTGAAATTAACGTACCAATCGCCGCTCCTTCTAATTCTAACCTCGGAAAAATCCAGACACCGTAAATCAATAGATAATTAAAAAGTACATTTACCAAGTTCGCTCCAATCGTGGCGTACATAGCATATTTGGTTTGCGAAAGTCCATCGCCAAATTGCTTAAATGCCTGAAATACCATTACCGGAACTAACGAAAAAGCAACAATATCAATATATGGCAAGGCTAAATCTACCACTTCTGAAGGTTGATCGAGGTAATACAAAACCGGTTTAGAAAACCAAACGACTCCAAACAACAGCAACCCAATAATCGTACACATCACGATACCGTGCTGAAAATACGAACGACCTTTCTCTATATTTCGAGCGCCATCTGCCTCTGCAATTAGCGGCGTAATTGCAAAACTAAACCCGATCCCAATCGATAAGGCGATAAAAATTAAACTATTTCCTAACGAAACTGCGGCTAATGGAGCTGCACCTAACCTACCGACCATAATGTTATCGGCAAGCCCGACCAACACATGACCTAATTGCCCCAACATTACCGGGTAAGCAATATTCAGGTTTTTTTTAAATTCTTTTGTGTAAGCTGTGAGTTGCATCGCTCTTCATTAAATGGCGTGCAAAGATATTGGAATTAGCGGAATTCTATTTTAAAATATAATGAAGTTTTATGACTACTTTAATAGAAAAACAATGTTGAAACTTTTAAATTGAAAGTAGATATTTAAATGATGAATTACACCAACAAAGAAATACCACTTTCCATAAAAGATCAAGTTGAAGTTGCTCTAACCCATTATCCGCAACTCAAGGATACCCCCATTGCATTTCGGTTTAAAAAAGAGATTAAAAAATCGACTATGCAAGCGCAACCAACGTATGCAAGTATCTTTAAAAGCCGAAAAAATAGAGCCTATGTAATTTTAATTTCTGAAAAGTTTCATATTGAAGGAGAAGAATTTTCAATTCTAGATGTGGAAGACGATGTGCTTATTGGCTGGATTGGTCACGAGTTAGGGCACGTGATGGATTATCGCGATCGAAGTACATTAAATATGATCTCTTTTGCCTTAAAATACTTATTTTCTACTACTCACATTCAAGAAGTGGAACGTGCCGCAGATACTTACGCTGTAAAACACGGAATGTATCAATACATTTTGGCAACGAAGAATTTTATTTTAAATAACACCAGTATTTCACCCAAATATAAAAACAGAATAAAACGTTTATACATGTCGCCAGAAGAAATTATGGAACTGGTAAATCACCTCGATATTGCTGATGTTGAAAAAGAGGTTGAAAAAGAACTTCAGAAAGAGAGTTTATAAATCTTTCGATATTCGTTAAGAAAAAGCTGGTTTGATGCTCTAGGTGAGATGCTGAATCAAGTTCAGCATGATGTAGACAAACATTTAGAACTAAAAATCACCTTAATCTGGTTTTTTAAGATAAGGTGATTTTAGTATATATGAGTATTGAATTAAATTCAGCATCTAACTTTTTGATATTTTAAAAACTAAGAATTCTGTTTTACGAACTCAGTGAATTCTTCGTACTTTTCTTCGCCCATTACTTTTTCCATTTTTACTTGTCCGCCTTTTTTCTTGTAGGCGCCACTCCACTCGTAAAAAATTTCCATCGGGAGTAGATTTACTTTTACGCCTTTTAAGGCTTTCGATCTCGCTACGCTATAGTTTTTGTTAGCATCTTTTAGATTTTTATCTAAAGCTTCCGCAAGCTCTTCTTCAGAAACAGAAATTTCTTGATCGGTACCAATATGCCAAACGTGATGAAATTCGCCATTTATTTTTACAGCGGCAACGGTAAACTCCGGCAGTTCAATATCAAATTGTTCTTCGAGTTCTTGAATCGCTTTATTCATTTTATTAACTGAAAGCTGAGAACCTACCACATTTAAGAAAAACTTGGTTCTTCCGGTAATTTTTATTTCAGCTCTTTCTACGTCGGTAAACGCAATGGTATCGCCAATTAAATAGCGCCAAGTACCGGAAACGGTACTAATCAACAATACGTAATCGACATCTTTCTCTACTTCTGCTAAGGTTTTTACCGGCGCATCTTGTTTTAAAGAACCATCGGGATTTATGTAATCGGGCTCAAAAGGAACAAATTCAAAATACACGCCATTATCGGTCACTAACTCCATCGAAGAAGTTTCAGGACGCATTTGGCAAGCTAGAAAACCTTCGGAAGCTAAATAGGTATCGATCACCGTAATTGGTTTATCCATCAAAGCTTGGAAACTCTTTTCGTAAGGCTCAAAAGCTACTCCACCAGAAGTGTAAACTTGTAAGTTGGGCCAAACCTCGTGAATATTTTTTACGTTATGATAATCGATCACTTCTTTTAGCATCAGCTCCATCCAAGAAGGGATTCCGCTTAAAGCACCAATATCCCAGTTTTTGGCATTTTCGGCAATATGCTTTACACGCTCATCCCAATCGTCTATTTGTGCAATTTCTTTACCCGGTTTGTAATAGCCTTGAAACCAAAACGGAATATTACTAGCACTAATCCCACTAATTTCTCCTTCTAAATGGCCATCTTTTTCTTGAAGGTTGGTACTACTCCCTAACATCATAATTTCTTTCTCAAAAAAATCGGAAGGCATATCGAAATTAGAAAGTGCGGTCACTTGCTTGATTCCTGCATTTCTAATCGAATCGATCATCTCGTCGGTTACCGGAATACGCTTACTGGTTTTCCCGGTCGTACCAGAACTTAACGCGTAATACGATGGATTTCCCGGCCAAGTAATATCTTCTAAACCTTCGTGCAACTTGTACCACCATTGCTCTTGCATTTGATGATAATCGAAATAAGGAACTTTTTCTTGAAAAGCTTTTGCGATATCGTCTGCTTCTAAAATTTGCTGAAAACCATAATATTTACCAAAAGCGGTGTCTTTTGCTTTTTCTAGTAAACTTTTTAAAACTTTTTGCTGGTTTTCGATATGTTTTGAATGTGAAACAAAATTTCCTGCAACGTCGATCGCGCCTTTTATTAAAGAACCTATTATTGCCATTTTCTGAAAGAATTTCTTAGTTTCTCAAAGATAATTTGAAATGCTTTTGAAAGGAAAAACCCCAACCTAAATGTTTGTTAATTGATGTTAGCGGAAGTCTAAATATAATTTATTCCCTTAAAGACTTTAAGCGTTTATTTTTAGTTATTTAAAACTCAGCACTCCTGCAAGGTCTTTTTTTGACTTCGTAAAATATTTTTTTTTAATGTGAAATACCTACAAGGTTTACCAAACCTTGCAGGAATAATCTTCTCATTAGAATTTTACTAAATTTATAATTTTGAATCTCATCTTGAAAAGTTTTTTCTTATCTGGATGCGATTCAGGATCAAGCACGGAATAACGCTAAGCTTTCTTTTAAAATTTGATGAAGAATTTGGGTTAGGGATTGTAGCGGCATCCTTTTTTTGCTTTGATAAGTGGCAAAAAAAGATATAGCGTAAAGCCCGACCAACATCAGTTGGGAACCCCCTGAAAAAAGACGAAAAAATCGTTGTTAATGTTTATATTTGTAGCCTAAAATATTTTCAGGTTGGATAAAGAAGTGATTATAGACAGGGTTGCCGAAATTTTGAAAGAAACACCGGCATCGATGCAGATTGTAAAAAAAGGTGGAGATCGTGATGCGCGTTTTAAATATTTAGCGCGACATATGGTTGAAAAAGCAATTGCTAAAGATGCATTGATCCTTTCTTCTAACGAAATGGGAATTGCGATCGTGTTGCGTAACAGCACGAGCAAAACCGGCTTTTTTAAAGAAACGATTGAAAATATAAAATTGGTTTTAAATGTAACGGGCTTTAAAAATGTTTCGACCATTTTAAAGAACCAGAAGTACATTAAAAATCAGCGTCCTGCGAACGAAGACTACTTATATTGCTGGTTTTGGGGAATTTCTAAAGATGCGCGTGGTGCCGACACTCAGGTTGGTAAAGAGATGAAAGATGAATTTTTACGTCGCGCTCATTTATACAATTTACCGCTTTATGCTGAAACACAAACCCGAAGAAACACGATCGTTTATCAAAAATTTGGATTCGATTTATTTCATACTTGGGAGCGTGAAGATGGTAAAACGATGTATTTTATGAAATACGATCCTACCAAACACGAAGATAAATACACGAAATAATTTATTCTGAAAGTCGGTAAATAAATCCGAAGGTAAATGTATCGTAACGTTTGCCGAAACTGCGAATATTATATTCTGCAAATAAATGTAGGTGCTCACCCAGCGGCAAAATTCCCATCAACTTTAAATTGGCGGCGTGGTTAATGTTTCCGGTTGTGAAGAATAATTCTGTGGTATCGGGGTTTCGCTCATCGATAGGAAAATTATTGGCCACATAACCTAAACCTGCATAAATATTAGCAGTAGAAACTTGAAAGATCTGGTAATTGGCTCCCAGACCAAATGCGTGGTAAGTCTCGGTATTTTGGGCAATAACATCTCTTCTAAAAAATAAGTTGTACTCTCCGTAGAGATTCCACTTTTCATTTAAATGATATTGAGATTTTAGATGAATACCCCATTCGTCTTGTAAACCGGTGCTTATGTTGGCGCCCAAACCAAAATCGATGGCTTGTTGCGAAAAAGCAGAAAAGCCTCCGATAAAGAGGCTTAGTATGATTAGAGAATTTTTCAATCTATTTACTGGCAAAAAGTTCGACATCTTTTTTATCGATTTTAGTTCCGCCTAAGATAATTAAACGTTCGATAACATTTCGCAATTCCCGAATATTTCCCGTCCAATCGTATTCTTGCAAAAGCTGAAGCGCTTCTTTACTGAATTCTTTTTGCTGCGTGCCTTGTTCTTCTGCTACTTTTTTAGTGAAATGATCGACCAATAACGGAATATCGTCTCGGCGATCGTTAAGCTTTGGTACTCGAATTAAAATAACCGCTAAACGATGGTATAGGTCTTCTCGAAATTTTTTGTCTTCAATTTCTTTTTTCAGGTTCTTATTGGTCGCCGCTACCACACGTACATTTACTTTTATGTCTTTATCGCTCCCTACACGCTGAATTTTATTTTCTTGCAACGCTCGTAAAACTTTGGCTTGTGCCGGCAGACTCATATCGCCAATTTCATCTAGAAAAATAGTTCCGCCGTTTGCAGCTTCAAATTTACCGGCGCGATCTTTATTGGCAGAAGTAAAAGCTCCTTTTACGTGACCAAATAATTCACTTTCTATTAATTCTGAAGGGATCGCGGCGCAATTCACCTCGATCATCGGGCCTTTAGAACGTTCACTCTTTTGATGCAACCAATGTGCAACCAATTCTTTACCGGTACCGTTTTCTCCGGTAATAAGCACACGCGCTTCGGTTGGTGCTACTTTCTCGATCATTTCTTTGATCTGGTTGATTTCGCTAGATTCACCAATCATTTGATATTGCTTGCTTACCTTTTTCTTTAATCGCTTATTTTCGGTTACCAATTCTTTACGGTCTAAAGCTATTCTCACCGTATTTAATAATCGGTTTAAATCTGGCGGTTTAGAAATGTAATCGAAAGCGCCAAGCTTCATCGTATCGACAGCTGTTTCTAGATCGCCGTGACCGGAAATCATCACAAAAGGTGTTTCCGGTTTTATTTTTTTAGTAGCTTCTAAAACTTCAATGCCATCCATTTTTGGCATTTTGATATCGCAAAGCACTAAATCGTAATCTTCTTCTTTTATTTTTTCCATCGCAGCTAAACCATCTTCGGCTTCTTCTACGAGGTAATCTTTACTTTCTTCGGTAAGTATTTTTTTTAGCACCCTTCTAATGGCTGCTTCATCTTCAATAACCAGTATTTTAGACATAATTATATTTTAAATTTGAGTCCGCTACGAATGTAAAATGTATTATCATTTTCGATTACAAACACATCGTCTCGATCGTTATTTCTTATTCTATATTCATTATAAACCGTATGACCAGCGTAGCAGTAATATAATAAATGATCGGTAAAGTAATGCTCAAAACCAATCCCTAAAGTAACATTGGTCATCGAAATATTTTCACCTATTCTAGATGAACCCGCAACTTGCACATTGTTCTGAATATTAGCGAAAAAATTATCTAAAGTAGCAAATGCCTGTAAATGATTTTTATCGTTGAAGCTATAACGAATTAATGATTTTGGCACTCCGGCTGTATACGACCAGGTTTTATTGATTTCTCTGTAGTAATTTACTAAAGGGATAGGATAATTTCTTCCGGGCGTTGTGCTATAGATAAGACCTAAAATCCAACGATAGGGTTTGCCTACTACTACTTCTCCTTCTTTACGTTCTTTCACGTCGTTTATCGCATAGATTGCTCCCTGATAAATAAAGTCGTCATTAACCAAAGATGTTTCAAAATTAGAGGCAATTCTTAAGCCTACTTTACCTGCTATTCTCCAATTAGAATTTTTAATTTTTCTTATATAGCCAACACTTCCTTCAAAACGTTGGGTATTTCCGATACGTTGAGGATCAAAAGGTAATTCTCCTTCAAAATCTAAATCGAGGTAACGATATTCAAGACCGATTACTAAATAATCTTTTTTTATAGGAATTGGAGCTTGAATTAATGCACGGAATCTGTTTAAAGACTGGTTTCCGTTTGAAAAAGGAATTCTTAAATACTCAATTCTCGCTAGATCTGTAGTTTGAGATTGTACAGAAAATGATATTAAACAAATGCTAAGTATGAAAAATATCTTTTTATAATTGGTCATAGAGTTAGTTTAGTTATGCTTAAATAAACACAATGAGCCAATTTAATAGAATAGTGTTAAAAGATAATTGTTCTTAACTTTATTTTGGGGAATTCTTAAAAAACTCCTTAATATTTTAACCAGCGATATAACTCTTTATAACTCGGTTTTTTACCATACATTAATATACCAACTCGATAAATTTTAGCTGCGATCCAAACTAAAGCGAAAATAGACAAGACTAAAATGAGTATTGAAAGTAAAATTTCCCACCATGCGACACCAAAAGGAATACGCATTAACATTACCACCGGAGAGGTTAAAGGTATGTATGAAAAAATGGTACTCACCATCCCGTGAGGATTATCGATCACAGAAAAGAAACCTACATAAATCCCTAGCATAAGTGGGATAATGATAGGAAACATAAACTGTTGCGTATCGGTTTCACTATCGACAGCTGCGCCAATAGCAGCGTAAACCGAACTGTATAAAAAGTAACCGCCAATAAAATAAATTAAAAAGCAACCGATGATTTTTGCTAATGGAAGATGAACAATATCGGTTAATAATTTTCTGATTTCATCTTGAGAACCTGCATCTAATTGCGTGGCAGGAACGGGAGTTGAGCTTGAAATATCGACGCCAAAAATACCGGTGACCACAAAAAGAAGTATGCTTCCAAAGACAATCCAAATGGCGAATTGAGTTATTCCTGCGAAACTTGTCCCGAGAATTTTACCGATCATTAATTGGATAGGTTTAACCGAAGAAATAATGATCTCGATAATGCGGTTGGTTTTTTCTTCAATTACACTGCGCATCACCATATTCCCATAAATAATAATGAACATCATTAACAAGTAACCGGCGGCTCCCCCAAAAAACATTTTTACGTAATTGGAAAGTTTTGAGGTTTCTTCACCTGAAAAATTTTCGATCTGAAGGTTTACTTCTGTTTTTGCTTGATTAATTGCATTTAGATCTACGCCGCGTCGTTGCAACTCTTTTTCAGTTAAAACGGAAGAGATTTTATTTTCAATTTGATTAATAAAAGAAATACCCGGCGCTTTATTGGCAAAAAATTCAGTATGCTTTGCTAAGTATTGATTATCGGTAGAATTGGGGAAAAACAACAATCCGTAATAATCTTTTTTATCTACCGAATCGATCGCAGCTTCTAATGGCATATCTGAAAAATCGAAATAGCTAATATCTTCATCTGAAGAAAATTCTGAAAAGAAAGTTTCACTTTCATCATAAATAGCCACAATTTTATTTTCATCACTGTTCAAACTACTTAGATAAGCAATTAAAACAACCATCCCAACCATAATAATCGGACTCAAAAACGTCATGATCATAAACGTTTTATTACGAACACGAGCCAAATATTCTCTTATAATAATGAGCTTTAAATTACGCATGCGACTGAATGGTTTTAATAAAAATATCGTTTACTGAAGGAACAACTTCTACAAAATGATTAATACGACCGTGATTCATTAAAAAAGCCAATAGATCGTTTTGCGAATATTGTTCTGCGATTTGTATGTTTACTTGTAAGTCTTGATGAATGCTATGAAAAAATGTAGGCTCTATGTTGAATTTTTCTTTTGCCTGTTGAAGAAAATACTCTTCATTTTCAACCTCTACCCCTACTTGATAGGTATTCGATTTAAATTTCTTTTTGATGGAAGAAACCTTCCCATCTAATAATTTATTCGATTTATGAATAAGTGCCATATAATCGCAAAGCTCTTCAACACTTTCCATCCGGTGGGTTGAAAATAAGATCGTCGCACCATCTTCACGCAATTTTAAAATTTCATCACGAATTAAATTAGCATTTACAGGATCGAAACCACTAAAAGGTTCATCAAAAATCAGCAGTTTGGGTTGATGTAAAACCGTAACGATAAACTGAATTTTTTGAGCCATTCCTTTAGAAAGCTCTTGTATTTTTTTATTCCACCAGTCGCCAATTTCTAAACGCTCAAACCAATATTTTAAACGTTTTGTAGCTTCTTTTTTAGATAAGCCTTTAAGTTGCGCTAAATACAAAACCTGCTCTCCAACCTTCATACTTTTATACAAACCTCGCTCTTCCGGTAAATACCCAATATACTGAATATGTTCTGGTTGAAGCGGTTCTCCATCTAATAGTATTTTACCTTCATCGGGCATCGTAATTTGATTCACAATTCGAATAAAGGTCGTTTTTCCTGCTCCGTTAGGACCAAGAATACCAAAAATACTTTGTTTGGGAACTTCTATAGAAAGTTGATTTAAGGCTCTAAAATCTCCGTAATTTTTAGAAACTTTATCTGCGACTAAGAGGTTTTGCATATGCATCAATTATTCAGCAAAAATAGATAAATCTAAATCAATTTATTTTTACAAACTGGCTTAAAAATAAAACCCATCCTTAAATTGATAGACTTAAGGATGGGAAAAAAATTGCTATGAAAAAGAAAAATATCACTATAACTAAATAGTGATATTCAAATATATATAAAATTTTGTTAATAAACCGATTTATGAAAACATATCTTTAACTTTTTCAAAAAATGATTTATCACTCTTTTCAGGGTTTGGCTCAAAATTCTCGTCACCTTGCATCTTTTCAAAGAAGTCTTTTTGTTCTTTAGAAAGTGTTTTTGGCGTCCAAACATTTACGTGTACCAATAAATCTCCTTTACCGTAACCATTAATACTTGGGATACCTTTACCTCGCAGTCTTAAGATTTTTCCGCTTTGTACTCCGGCTTCAATTTTAATTCGAACCTTACCACTAACAGTTTGTATTTCTTTAGACGCACCTAAAGCAGCTTCTGGATAACTTATGTAAAGATCGTAATGCAAGTTATCACCTTCACGCTGTAAACTTTCGTGCTCTTTTTCTTCAATAGCGACAAGTAAATCTCCTGCAATTCCGTTACCCGGAGCTTCATTACCTTTACCCCCTACTTTAAGCTGCATACCTTCTACAACTCCAGGCGGTATTTTAATAGATACGGTTTCTTCTTGTACTTTTAAACCTTGCGCATCGGCATCGGATGGTTTTTGGTCGATCATTTGACCGCTACCTCCACAAACATTACAAGGTGAAGCTGTTTGCATTCTACCTAAAATGGTATTGGTAACGCGTGTTACTTGACCGGTACCGTTACAAGTTGAACAGGTTTTATAAGTAGTACCTGCAGCTTGAACTTTTCGTTTAACTTTTACCTTCTTCTCTACTCCGTTAGCAATCTCTTCTAAAGAAAGTTTTACACGAATACGTAGGTTACTCCCTTTTGCTCTTCGTTGACCACCGCCACCAAAGCCGCCAAAACCAGAGAAACCACCTCCGCCACCGCCAAAAGCGCTACCGAAAATATCACCAAATTGACTGAAGATATCGTCCATATTCATACCTCCGCCGCCACCGAAGCCACCAGAACCATCAAAGGCTGCGTGACCCATTTGGTCGTAACGTGCTCTTTTGTCAGGATCGCTTAACACCTCATAGGCTTCTGCAGATTTTTTAAACATATCTTCTGCTTTGGTATCATCCGGATTTTTATCGGGATGGTACTTAATAGCCATTTTACGATATGCTTTCTTTATTTCTGCAGCACTAGCATTTTTGCTAACACCTAATATGTCATAATAATCTTCTTTCATCAATATAAATTTCTAAAATTTTTAAAATCGGCTTACTTACCAGTAACTACTTTAGGATATCTTATAATCTTTTCTCCTAAGGTATAGCCTTTTTCTACTACATCTACGATTTTACCTTTCAGCTTTTTCTCTGGCGCAGGAATTTGAGTAATCGCCTCGTGCAAATCTGCATCAAATTTGTCACCTGCTTTTACAGCCATTGGCTCTAAACCTTTGTTTTTAAGAGTTTCTCTTAATTTGTTACTGATTAATTCTACTCCTTTAAAAAGGTTTTCATCGTCAGATTTTTCAATCTCCTTTAAAGCTCGATCAAAATCATCTAAAACCGGAAGCATAGAAACCATAACGTCTTGCCCGGCAGTTTTAAACAATTCTACACGTTCTTTGCTGGTTCTTCTTTTATAGTTTTCAAATTCTGCAAAAAGACGCAAAAACTTATCTTTCTCTTTTTCAACCTCTTGCTTTAGCTTATCGGTTTCAGAAAGTTCTTCTTTTTCTTCTTTAGCATCTTTTGTATCGTTTTCACCTTCAACCTCATCAATCGCTTGATCGATGGTTTCTTCTAGGTTTTCTTTTAACGATTCTTCTTCTTTATTTAGCTCTTTATCTTTACTCATTGTTTTATTCACTTTATAATAATCTTCTTTTGACAAATGTATTGCCAATTCTAAAAAAATGTCAAAATGTCATTCTTATAATTTAAGAATTATTTAAGAATTAAAGTTTTACCAAGACTTATTTTTGTGTGTAATTCAATTAAACCAAATTATCATAACAATGAAAAAAGTATTTTTAAACATGTTCGTGGTTGCAGCATTAGGTATGTCTGTAATTTCTTGTAAGAATGAAGCTAAAAATGAAACTGAAGCAAAAGAAGCTGAAGAAGTAGTTGAAGCTACTGAAGAAGCTGCTGTGTATAGCATTTCTGCAGATGAGTCTGTAATTAATTGGGCAGGAACAAAACCAGTTGGTGGTGGTCACGAAGGAACTATCGCTGTTGAAAGCGGAGAGTTTAGCGTAGCCGGAGAACAAATCGAAAGTGGTAAAGTAACGATCGATATGAAATCTATTAAAGCTACCGACCTAGAAGGTGACCAAAAATCTAACCTTGAAGCTCACTTAATGGGAACTGTAGAAGGTAAAGAAGGAGATTTCTTTAACGTACAAGAATATCCGAAAGCTACTTTTGAAGTAACCGGTGTTGAAGAAAAAGACGGTAAAACATGGTTAAAAGGAAACTTAACTTTAAAAGGAAATACTAAAAACGTAAACATTCCTGTAACTACTTCTATGGAAGAAGACAGATTAGTTGTGACTAGTGAAGAATTCACTATCGACAGAACTGATTGGGATGTAAACTACGGATCTAAATCTGTTTTTGATAGCCTTGTAGGAGATAACGTAATTAGTGACGATATTCAATTAGAGATTAAAGTTGTTGCTAACAAAGCATAATTATAAAATTAAAGCTTACAAAAAAGCCGCTATTAAAATTGATAGCGGCTTTTTTTATATTAAATCTTCTAAAGCAGGACCTATATAATTATAATAATAAATAAAACCTAAAGCATCTAATTTTCCATTACTCACTAGTTGACTAGAAAGCACTAAAGTTGACCGTTCACCTAAAATTAACTTCAACATAAACTTTGGTACTCTAGGCAATAGTATAGGTCTATTTAATTTTTTAGCAATTGCATACGTAAGACGTTTATTACTTACCGGGTTGGGCGCTACTCCATTATAAACCCCATCTAAATTTTTCTCAATAGCAAATAAAAATATCCTTGCCAGATCTTCAATATGAATCCACGATTGCCATTGCTTCCCGCTGCCTAAAGGTGAACCTACATAATTATTCACAACTTTTTTGATGGGAGTTAATGCGCCACCTTTATCTGATAACACCAAACCAATTCTAATTTTACAAACCTCAAGACCGGCATTTGCAAATTGATCTACGGCAGCTTCCCATTTTACAACAACATCGCCTAAAAAGTTATCGGCCTTGCCGGGAAAATCTTCGTGATATAAAGTGGTTAATGAATCTGGGTAAACCCCAATTGCACTTGCTGAAACGATTTGTGTAATATCGTTCTCGTTTTCTTGCAAGGTTTTTAAAAGCAAATTAGCAGAATCTAACCTACTATTTAAAATTGCTTTTTTATTGGAAGATGTCCAAGGTTTAGAAACACTTGCGCCGACTAAGTTTATAATTTTACTAACGCCATTCAAACAATTTTTATCAATTTCACCTGTTTTAGGATTCCAATAAAAACCTTGGTAATTAGGCTTATTTTCAATCTTCTCTTTTGAAGTCGTTAAGTAATTTACCGCTATATTTTCTTTTTCGCAAAGTTTCACAATCTCAGAACCAACCAAGCCTGTCGCTCCTGTAATTAAAACTTTCATTTCTTTTTTTTTAGTTGAAAATAGAAAGAATGTTTAGTTCTGAAATACTAATTAGTACAGGTTTAACACCAAAGAAGTAAATAAATTTCGGCTTTACCTTTTATCGAAGAAATCACACTTTCACAGCACGGAGCATTTCTCGTTTTCCCGGTGGTCCCGGCAAACGTTCAACTTCAAAACCGCAAGCTTGCATTGCTCTTCTTGCGCTCCCTTTAGCTGAATAAGTGACCAGAACACCATTTTGTTTGAGCGCTTTATACATAATTTCAAAAATAGGTTGCTCCCAAAGTTCAGGTTGTACGCGCGCACCAAAAGCATCAAAATAAATAAGATTGAACGTATTTTCGTCTTCTATTTCTTTAAAAAACTTCTGCTCTTTAGTAAGCTGAAAATAATCGGTAATCTTTACTGAAGTTTCCCAAGTTGCTTGATGAATAGCAGAAAAAACTTCTGCAGCCTTTTTCTTTTCTTCTTTAAATTGAATAGAATAATTGAGTTTTTCAATCTCATTCATTTCAACAGGATAAGCTTCAACTCCTTTATAATGAATAGAAACTTCATGTTTTTCAGCTTCTATTGAAGTGATCAAAGCATTTAAGCCCGTACCAAAACCAATTTCTAAAATATGAATTGGTTGTGTCGCATTTTTTTCAAGTAAAAAAGCTAATCCCATTTTTATAAACACGTGATAAGCTTCTTGCATCGCGCCGTGTTTAGAATGATATTGCTCGTTCAACTCCGGAAGATGAATAGTGGTTGAACCGTCTCCTGTGGTGATTATTTCTCGTTTCAAAATTACTTGATCAAGAGTTTTTTTATTCTTGGGATGGGTCCGGTACATTTTAATTGATGGCAAGAAATACAAAGTTGCACCGCTTGGTTATAATTAGCTTTTGCATTAGCCGGATCGCTCACGATTTTTTCTTCGTACTCGACAAAAACCTTCGTCATATTTTTAAAACGCTCATCGTAATCTGAGCTGTCGGTCATCGTTGCCGTATGCAGATTTAGCAAGTCGTAACTCAAACTGTCTGGCGTTTCGCCGTTTAAAATTTGTTCTTTTAAAACTTGATGTTCGGCATACATTTCTTCCATAAAAGAAGCCATTTCAGACATTTGATATAGCTGAAATGGCTCATTTACTTCTTCTTTATTATTTGCGACTGTATCTTCTGCTTTATTTTCTTCTGCCTGTTTACAGCTTACTAAAGCGACTATCGCAATACTATATAAAAAGAATTTTTGCATTATTTTTCTTCTGGTTCTTCCATTAAAACTCCGGTAGCCATAAAAGCATATTCTTTTTCAGGCTCGGTGATGGCAGCGATTTCTTCTTCAGATTTACCGGCATCTTGCGCATAATGTTGTAATTCTTCCACAGAAGTTTCGGTTACATAAGCTTTTCCTTCAACAATGGTTGCTCTATTTTCTGCATTTAAAGGCACAAAAAAGCTATAATCTTGAAACTTTACGAAAGAAGTTAACGAATCGTCTAACTTCAACGTCATCCAGCATCCTTTTTTCTTACAAACTTTATCGACGGTCGATTTAAATTTCACGTTTAACGTGTCTCCTACTTGCATGGCTTCAAACTTTTCTTTCATTTCTGAAGCACTGATCACGTTCTCTTCATTTATTTTTTCACCAAAACTTGCAAAATTACTTTCTGTCGTAATTGCCATATCCTTAGTTTCTTGTGGCTTTTCTTGAGATGATGATTCAGAATTGTCTTTACAACTCACTAAAGCTAAAATTGAAAGGGCAAAAATTATTTTTTTCATAATTTAAATAGGATTTAACTGAATATAATTTAATACAAATTTAAGAATATTAGAAGTTTTTCAAGTATTTTTAATTTAATACTTTTGTAAAAATTTAAAAACACACAACAATGGAAACTCAAAGTACCACTTTAAATATCACAAAAACTTCTTCTTCGAGAATTAACGAGGTAGATTTTGACAATTTAGCATTTGGAAAGCATTGCTCAGACCATATGATGATTTGTGATTATAAAGATGGGAAGTGGCAAACTCCACAGGTTTTACCTTACGGCCCAATTCCTATGGAACCTTCTGCAAAAGTTTTTCATTACGGTCAGGCGGTTTTTGAAGGAATGAAAGCCTTTAAAGACGACAACGATAAAATTTGGTTATTTAGACCAGAAGACAATTTTAACCGTATCAATATTTCTGCAGAAAGATTAGCTATGCCGGCTTTTCCTAAAGAATACTTTTTTGAAGCTTTAGAAACGATTTTAAAATTAGATAAAGACTGGATCAAGAAAGGACGCGGAAATTCATTATACATTCGACCATTCGTGATCGGGACAGAAAATGGTGTTTCTGCATCACCTTCAGATGAATATCGTTTTATCATTATTTGCTGCCCGGCAAAAGCTTACTATTCTAACCCTGTAAAAGTAACGATCGCTCAAAAATACAGTCGTTCTGCCGATGGTGGTGTTGGTTTTGCAAAAGCTGCCGGTAATTATGCTGCACAGTTTTACCCAACCAATTTAGCAAAAGAAAAAGGGTACCAACAAGTGATCTGGACAGATGCAAACACGCACGAATATTTAGAAGAATGTGGTACAATGAACGTTTTCTTTAGAGTAGGCGATAAATTAATTACTGCTCCTACTAACGATCGTATTTTAGATGGAATTACACGTAAATGTATTATTGCGTTAGCTGAAGATGATGGCGTAACTGTTGAAGTAAGACGTGTTCCCGTTAAAGAAATTGTTGGAGCCGCCAACAACGGAGAATTAAAAGAAATTTTTGGTGCAGGAACGGCTGCGACAATCGTACCTTTCTTAGGTTTTGATTTTAATGAAAAATATTATGAATTACCGGAAGTTGAAAATTCTTACGGAGCGAGATTCAAACAAAAACTACAAGATATTCAGTATAATCAAGCTGAAGATAAATTTGGATGGAGACACGAAGTAAAATAAACTTCTTTCTCTTTTAAAATCACAAAAGCGTTACCAATTTGGTAGCGCTTTTTTTATTCAGTAACTTTTCAAAATGTGAAATACCGTTTATTGAAAAGCGTTAACAAATCTTAATCTTAAATACCGATTAAGAAAAAATATCTATGTTTGCTGCATTCACTTAGAAGGTTTTGAATTGAGGTATATTGTTCTCTTATGTTGTTTGTTCTGCTTGCCCCTTTTTGCTCAAAAAAAGGATACCTTATCTACGATAGATAAGCGCGATTCAATTCAACTAAAAAAGAGTGAACAGTTTTATAAAAACCTACAAGAAAAATCGAAAGGCAGTAAATTCACAAAAATGCTGCACGGTTTAATGTTTGAACCGGTAAACCCTTCTGATGAAAAAAAATCACAACGACAAATTGAAAGTCTTTTAGATCGTAATTTTGCCGAGCACCAAGGGAAGATCATTAGAAAAATTAGAATTACCACCTACGATCCTTTTGGTTATAGTGAAAAAGATACCACCGTAAAACCTTCTCGAAGAATCGATAATTTAGGGAACGCCTTACACGCTAAAACCAAACCTTTTACGATAAGAGGATTAATTTTATTAGAAGAAAACACTCCGCTCGATTCGTTGATCGTACTCGAATCTGAACGTTTATTACGTCGAAGAAATTTTGTAAGAAGAACTTTAATTAGACCTGAAGAAATTTCAAAAACCTCAGATTCTATCGATTTACATATTTATGTTTTAGATAGCTGGAGTTTGGGAGTAGATGGAGATATTTCTGCGAACGACGGAGAAATTAGGCTGACTGAATATAATTTTTTCGGATTAGGGCATCAATACATTGCCGGTTATAAACAAGATTTTGAAAATACAGATCGCCAAGGCTTTACTTTAGGTTACCGGGCTCAAAACCTCTACAATTCTTATATTAATGCTGAAATTTACCGCGATGTAAACATTGATCAGTCTTATCGAAATTTAGCTCGAATTAACCGAACTTTCTATTCGCCATACACTCGATGGGCAGGAGAAGTAAGTGCAGAACGAAGGCAGTATTACGAAAATTTTTACGATCAAAATTTAGATAGTATCCTTCGAAAACCGCTAAAAACAAACACCTTTAATGTTTGGGGTGGTTACGCCATCCCCATCCAAAAAAAAACAGAAAAAGGAGATTTACCTACGAACTTAATTATTGCCGCAAGGTTTGCACAACGAGAGTTTTTAGAAAAACCCGATGAAAAAGTAGACTCGGTAGCCTTCTTTTCTAATCAAAACATAAAACTTGGTTCTATTGGTATTCGGCAGGTTAATTATGTTCGGGATCGTTATATTTTTAGAAATGGAGATATTGAAGATATTGGCGTTGGTCATAGTTACTTCATCCATTCGGGAGTGCAAAACCAAGATGGAAAAAATAATTTTTATTTAGGAGCAGATCTTACGCTTACCAATTATTTTGCCGATTTTGGGTATTTGGCAGCCAACTTACAATACGGTTCTTATTTTAGAGGTGGTAATGCCAGCCAATCGTTATTTAAAGCGCAAGGAACGTATTTTACTCCTATTTTTCATTTTGGAAATTGGTATTTACGGCAATTTGTAAAAACCAATATGACGGTAGGTATTAATCGAGAAGATATTATTACCGACCGGCTTAATTTAGGCGGTTATTATGGTATTGACGGTTTTAGAAGTGAAGAAGTTTATGGTACCCGAAAGTTTGTGTTTAACTTTCAAACGCAATCGTATGTTCCGTTTAGTTGGCTGGGTTTTCGTATGAGTCCGTTTATTGCTTTCGATATTGGTTTTATTGGTGAAGAACCCGACCCTTTTTTTAAAAATGACGCTTACACAAGATTTGGTTTTGGCTTTCTGATTAGCAACGATTATTTTGTGTTTGAGAATATTCGGCTTTCGTTTTCGCTCTTTCCCAATATGCCAGGACAAGGAGAAAACATCATGCAGTTTAACGGTAATTTTGATAATCTTTTTCGTTTAGATGAATATAATTTCCGCGAGCCGCATATTTTAGAATATCGCTAACTCATTACCTAACTCCTACTACCTAAAACCTAAAAATGTTAGGGATAGTCGTGAAAAGCCCGTAAAGCAAAAAAGCATATAAAAACAAGCCTGCAAAGAGCGACCTCAGAAGCTTTTTGCAGGCTTAGTTTTTTTGATTTTTTACTGCGGACTTGCAACAGATAGCCCGGCCTCAGGCAACACCATTATTTATCTAATATTTGTTGGATATCGGGTTTAAAATAATTAGAACCTTTTAAAACTTTTCCATCTTCGCGATAGATTGGTTTACCATCGGCGCCCAATTTGCTCATATTGCTACGTTGTATTTCTTCAAAAACTTCTTCGATCTTATGTTGCATCCCATGCTCGATAATCGTGCCGCAAAGTATGTAAAGCATATCGCCGAGCGCATCGGCAACTTCAACCATATCGTTATTGTTGGCGGCTTCTAAATATTCTTCGTTTTCTTCTTTCATCAAGTTAAAACGAAGCAGGTTTTTGGCTTCTCCCAAACTAGCGGTTAATTCTTCTTTATAGCTTAAACCAAATGCGGTATGAAATTCTTTTACGGCGTCGATACGTTTCTTCATAAGAATAGATTAATTTTGCCTAAAAATAGAAAAAATGTTTACCGAAGGCCAATGGATGTTCGCTGTTTTTTTTGTGATCGCTTTTGCTATTGTAATGGTAATTAGCTACAGAAAAGACGCAAAACTTCATCGAAAATATTACAAATGGAGTATTTTAATACTAATTGGGTTTTTAGTGTTTATCGCCACCTTATTTGTAATTAAAACATATTTACATTAAGACTACCTTAGTTTTACCTGCTTTTCTGCTGAATTGGTTATATTAGAGCTTGAACAAAAATAGCATAATGATTACCAAAATTAAACTCGAAAACAAAACTATTACGGTAGACTTATCGAAACCGCTCGATCTCTCGATCACTTTAAGCGGAGATGAAAATAACCCGATTGCCTGGTATTTAGAGCAACCAACGATCGAACCGGTACAAGAAGGAAAATGGATCGCTAAGGTTTCTGAAGGCTCATCGGTAAATTTTAATAACCTACAATTTAATCCGCACGCACACGGAACGCACACCGAATGTGTTGGCCATATTTCTGAAGATTTTTACAGCGTAAATAAAGCTTTAAAACAGTTTTTCTTTACCGCAAAAGTGATCTCTTTAGTGCCAGAAAATTATGGCGAAGATGCCGCTATTTCTAAAAAACAATTGCAACATTACCTGACTAAAAATGAAGCGGAAGCTTTGGTGATTAGAACTTTACCCAATACCAAAAAGAAAAGACGACGAAAATACAGCCATACCAATTGGCCTTATCTGTTAGAAGAGGCTGCAACTTATATTCGAGAATGCGGGATTAAACATTTATTGATCGACCTGCCCTCGGTAGATAAAGAAAAAGATGACGGACAGCTACTTGCGCATCGCGCTTTTTGGAATTACCCCGAAAATACTCGAAAAGACGCGACCATTACCGAACTTATTTATGTTTCTAATAAAATTAAAGACGGCGAATATTTACTGAATTTACAAATTGCTTCGATTAAAAACGACGCTTCTCCCAGCAAACCGGTACTTTATAAAATACTTTAAAATTGAAGTTGAAGATTAAGCAGAAGTTGAATTCGAAATTGAAATTGAAGTTGAAAATAAATTCGAAGCCGAAGTTTAAGTTGAAATTGAAGTTGATTCGTCATACTGAACTTGATTCAGGATCTCATCCTAATAGGTTATTCAAATGAAAAAAGTAATTTATTCAACTAAAACTATCAATCGTTCAAATGAAAACATCTTTAAAACTCGAAGAACTTGCGATGCTATTACTTGGCATCTTTCTATTTTCGCAACTAAATTTCTCTTGGTGGTGGTTTATTGGTTTGTTTTTAGCGCCCGATCTTGGGATGTTGGGGTATTTAATCATCACAAAAGTGGGCGCATTTACTTACAATCTATTTCATCATAAATTTGTGGCGATCGCTATTTATTTCTTCGGAATTTTTATAACTTCTGAAATCGTACAAATGATAGGGGTTTTACTTTTTTCTCACGCGAGTTTTGACAGGATTTTTGGCTACAGACTCAAATACGAAAAAGGTTTTAAATTCACACATTTGGGAGAAATAGGGAAATAATCAATAACTTCGAAGCGATTAACTTTTGTTAAGATGGAATTACTGTTTATAGGTTTAGCAGCCGGAGCCATTGCTGCATATTTTGTGTATTCGTTTTTCAACTCTTCAAAACGAAAAGAGAAAGAAGAAAAACAATCGGTCGTGCTCATGGAAAAAATTAGAGCCGTTTGTAAATTTATTACTGTAGAAGGCGATTTTTCTGAAATTTACCATTATCAAAACGTAAAAGATAAATGGGTTAATTTATTTTTAGGAAGCAAAAAAGCACTTATTTTAATTGAAGCCAAAGCGCACGTAGGTTTTGATCTCACCAAAATTAAGATGAATTCTGATGTCGAGAAGAAAACCATTTATTTAAGTAATTTCCCACAGCCGGAATTACTAACCATCGAAACCGATTTTAAATATTACGACAAACGTGAAGGTTGGGCAAACCCGTTTACTTCTTCAGATCTTACCGATATTAATAAAGAGGCCAAACAACATATTGTCGATAAAATACCGAACAGCGGTTTGTTAAAAGAAGCCTCTTCGCAAGCTCTAGAAACCATTCAGCTGATTGAAAAATTGGTAGAAACCATCAATTGGAAATTAGATTATTCAGCGTTAGAAACCGCTTCTACCCAGCAGAAATTAGCTTCTTCGAAAGTAGAACAAGAACTTAAAAACCAATAATTTGGATATTATAGAACTTCGCGAATATTGCTTGAGTTTTAAAGGCGCGACAGAAGATTTTCCTTTCGATGAAGATACTTTGGTGTTTAAAGTGATGGGCAAAATGTTTGCGCTCGTTGGTTTAGAAAAATGGGAAATGGGTAATCCCGCGATCAATTTAAAATGCGATCCCGAGAAAGCGATCGAGCTGCGCGAAAAATATCCTGAAGAGATTTATGCCGGTTACCATATGAGCAAAAAACATTGGAACACGGTCGTGATCAATGGTTCTCAACTTACCGAAAAACAAATTAAGCATTTTATTAATCACAGTTACGAGTTGGTGGTAAGTAAATTGACTAAAAAACAAAAGCAGGAATTAAAAGAAATGGAGTCATAAATTCTTCGGGAAGTTCTGTATTTTAGCACAAATTACACTTCAATAAGAATTTCATGAAATCACCTTTATCGGTTTATCAAGATAAGCTTCAGCAACACCAAACTTCTTTAAGCCAGATTCGAAGAAAGCTTTTTGCTTCGAGTATGTTACGCTTAGCAATTTTTCTCGTATTCGCTTTTCTAATCTACTTTTTTTCGAGCAATACCGCATTGGTGTTATTATTTGTGTTTTTAGCGATTGCCAGTTTTTTGTTTCTAGTTTCCAGACATACCGACCTTCAGCAAGAAAAAGAAAAATTAAAGCAACTCATCGCCTTAAACGAAACCGAAATAAAAGTTCTTCACCGCGATTTTTACGACTTACCTAACGGTAAAGAATTTGTAAATCCGCAACACGAATTTAGTCAGGATATCGATTTGTTTGGAGATCGCTCATTTTTTCAATATTTAAACAGAACAGCACTTGCTTCCGGTAAGCAAAAGTTAGCCGATTTATTGAGCAGCAACGATATTACCTATATTGAAGAAAAACAGGAAAGCATCAAAGAGCTTGCTGAAAAAATAGATTTTAGACAAGAGTTTACTGCGGTCGCCAAAATGGTGAAAGCAAAAGTTAGATCGTCGATTATCTTAGACTGGTTCAGTAATTATCAAGCTTTTGTTCCTTCAATTTTTAAATGGCTTCCTAAAATTTTTACGGTAGTTTCTCTGGGCTTATTTATTGCGCTATCGATAGAGATGATTCCTTGGTATTATTTGGCCGCTTGGTTTGTGATCGGTTGGACAATTATTGGTCGTTACGCTAAAAAAGTAAATGAAATTTCGGGTTATGTAAATGAAATACAAAGCACTTTTCAGCAATATCACTTGTTATTAGGCTTGATTGAAAACAACACTTTTGAAGCGGAATTAAACCGAAAACAACAACAAAAAATCGAAATTGAAAAGAGAAAAGCTTCTGTCGTTTTCAAAGAATTTTCAAAAATTATAGATGGCTTAGAGCGAAAGAATTTTATGATTTTCGGTCAGCTTATTAGCGGTTTTATGCTTTGGGATCTTTGGAAGGCTTACGATCTCGAACAATGGATTTTAACCTATTCGCACCATACCGATAACTGGTTTAAAGCGATCGATGAGTTTGATGCCTACAATTCGTTAGGCGGTTTTGCATTTAATCATCAAGAATATACATTCCCGAAAATTCAGCAAAATAAAGTGGTCTTAAAAACTACGCAAGCGGTGCATCCGTTAATCAATCCGAAAGATGCGGTTACAAACGATTATCAGATCGATCAGCAAGAATTTTTTATTATTACCGGGGCTAATATGGCGGGGAAAAGTACATTTTTAAGAACCGTTTCATTACAAATCGTGATGGGAAATGTTGGGCTTCCCGTTTGTGCCAAAACTTGTGAATATTCTCCCATCAAACTCATCACCAGTATGCGAACGGTAGATTCTCTAGCCGATGAAGCTTCTTATTTTTATTCTGAATTGAGCCGACTTAAATTTATTGTTGATGAAATTAAAAATGATAAATATTTTATTATTCTCGATGAAATTTTAAAAGGAACCAACTCGACCGACAAAGCAATTGGTTCTCGAAAATTTGTTGAAAAACTCGTGAACTCCCATTCTACCGGAATTATTGCGACGCACGATCTAAGTTTATGCGAGGTAGCAAACGAATTACCGCAAGTAAAAAACCATTATTTTGATGCTGAAATTATTAATGACGAATTGCATTTTGATTATCAATTTAAAGATGGGATTTGCCAAAATATGAATGCGTCGTTTTTACTTCGTAAAATGAATATTGTCGATAGTTAGGAGTTAGGAGTTAGGAGTTAGGAGTTAGGAGTTAGGAGTTAGGAGTTAGGAGTTAGGAAGATTTGATTTTTGAGTTGAATAAATAATTTTCAGTCTAAAACTTTTAAAAAGTTATCCTTGTTCATCGTGATGAGATCCTGAAACAAGTTCAGGATGACGAAAACAAATCAAGACTTCGACTTCAATTTCGTTTTCGATTTCAAATTCAAAAAATAAATTAAATAGAAAATGGATTCATTAACACAAATCGTTTTAGGAGCAGCCGTTGGTGAAGCGGTTTTAGGAAAAAAAGTGGGAAATAAAGCAATGCTTTACGGAGCAATTGCCGGTACCATTCCAGATTTCGACACCTTTGCTTCCCATTTTACCGATACGGTGACTGCCTTAGAAATTCATCGTGGGTTTACGCACTCGATTGTATTTTCAGTTGTTTTTGCTCCAGTTTTTGGCTGGCTCGTTTCCCGCTGGGAAAAAACGGTAAGTTGGAAAAATTGGTCTTGGCTGTTTTTCTGGGGTTTTCTCACGCATCCATTACTCGATGCGCATACGACTTGGGGAACGCAATTATTTTGGCCCTTAGATTTACGCTTAGCTTATAAGAACATTTTTGTGATCGATCCGCTTTATACTTTACCTTTTTTAGTTTTTGTGATTTTAGCGATGCGAAAGAAAAGAACTTCTCCAAAACGGAGAAAACTTAATAATTTGGGATTAATCATTAGTTCTGCATATATGTTGTTAACGCTAATCCTGAAAGGGATTACTTATCAAAAATTTACGGAAGCACTTCAGCAACAAAACATTCAATATTCAGAAATTGAAACCAAGCCTTCTCCGTTCAATACGATTTTATGGACAGCAAATGTAGATACAAAAGACGCTTACCTCATCGGGCACTATTCTTTCTTTGATACTAAACCCATTCAATTTACCGCTTACCCAAAAAATCACGAATGGTTAGAAGATCTAAAAGACGAAGAAAATGTGCAGCGACTCATCAAGATCACTAAAGGTTGGTACACGATCACCAAAGAGAATGAAAAACTTTACTTGAATGATTTACGTTTTGGTTTGTTAGGTTTTTCTCCTTCCGCTAAAAACTTTACGTTCAGCTTTCAATTAGAAAAGAAAAATGGCAAAGTGATCATCACTGAAAAAGAAAAAGACACTCGAGATGCTAAAAAATTATTGAGTGAATTATGGGAAAGAATTTTGGGGAATTAAGTCACTTCGAATGATTTTGTACCGGCAAATTGTCGCTTAGAAAATAGTGAACAGTATTCAGGAGTTATTTTCTGTTTTGTAAGAATTAATCTTCCGAATCTTTTTTAAAGTCGGTTACTCCTATTGAATCTGATTTTTCTGTATAAACCAGATTAGTCGCTAATTGAAAAAGATGCGCTTGGGTTTCAAAAAAATGCATCATATAACCCGCCGTATTTACAAAAACAACTACATCATTAATTTCCGGAAGCTTGGGTAATTTTACTTTTCGCTTTAATAGTACATCTCTTTCTAAACAATAAGCACCGGTAAAATAAACTTCTACAGCTTCGTTTTCTGCTTCTTTATCTTCTAAATCGGCATACATTACGTAAGGGTCTAGCATAAAGTCTGCGCTTGAACTCATCATTTGGCTCATATTCATTTCTAAACCGACCAACCATTGCCCTTTGGCATCTTTTTTTCGATGTACAACTTTTGCCATCGTGATACCCGATTGATTCACTAAGGATCTTCCTGGTTCGATTCGAATTTCTAAATTTTGATCTCTGAGCAATGATGCAATGGAACTTCCGCTGTTATCTGTATAAGCTAAAATTTCATTTAAAAATTTATCGGTATTAATTTCATTATAATAAGGATAGGTTTTTCGTTCTCCTTTTACAATTCCGTCTTCGAGCCAATAACCGAGTCCGTTATTATTAAATGTAACTGGAGAAATTTCACCTTTTAAACTTTTTTTCAGTTTTGCATCAAAATCTAACCATTCAGTTTTACTTTCTAAATAGTTGATTAAAATACCTCCACCTATGTCGATAAATCGAAAAGTAAAACCTTGTGCATTCAATTTTTTTATTAACTGGATACATTGCAATAAAGCTTCACTTCTTTGCTTTGTTGAATAACCATCTAAATGAAAATGTATTCCTTCCACATTAAACTTATTCAACTTTTTATCTTCACCTACATTCGTGATTAAATACTCTTCAATTTCTTCGATATCAAACCCAAAGCGACTATAAAGTTTTTCTTCATCTACATAAAATCCGCTTAACCGAAAACCTACACGTGCTTTACAGTTGAGTTCCTGTGCCAATTTATTGATCAATAAACATTCATCGTGATTATCAATTATGATAGGAACTTGATGTTGAATTGAGATACGGATTTGCTTTTCGGTTTTTATTGCTGAAGTAAGCACTAAATGATCGCCATCACCGCCAAGTTCTAGTGACTGTTCAAGTTCACGCTCGCTAGCAGTGTCTACCCCAATATTTTCTAAAAAGGCTCGTTTTACAAACGCTTTAGCTTTATTGGCTTTTCTTGCGTAAAAGAGTTGAGATTTTACCTGATACTGCTGAAAAACTTCTTTAAATGTATTGCAATTTTTAGCGAAAGAATCGGGATGTAGAATATTTAGAGGAGAACCATAGGTCGTAAAAAGCTCTTGAACCACTTCTTGTTCTTTCATGATTTTATGCATCCAATTAGAAGTGATTGGAGTAAGTCCTTCTTGTTGATTTCCTTTTGTGTAATTTTTATTATTCATCTAATCCTAGTTCTTATTAATTTTAATGATGGTTTTCACTGCATTGCTCGCCCAGATTGATCCGAAATCGTTTCGACTTCTAGAAAGTGTATCGTTATCGAAGGTGACGCCTTCAGTAGGAGTTCCGTAAGCGGTTATATTTTCAATTATATTTCCTTCTTTATCTATCAGATTCCCGTTTTCTGTTAAATCGATTCCGCCGGTAAAATAATTATCTTCAGCATTTAAATTTTGAAAAGGCCTTACCAATCCGCTCTTCAACAAATTCTGATAAAGTGGCGAACAATCTGTTTTCAAATTCATTTTAGGGATTCGCGCATCAATATGATGATCGATCTCTACTTGCTTACTGAAATTTCCTACTGAATTGCTTAAGACTAATTGTTGATTGATTGATTTTTCAATTTTAGGAGATTTACCGAAAGTGAAATCAAAAATTCCTGCTTTTACCAGAGCCCATATTTTATACATATTTTCTAGTGGCGGACCGTAACTAATACGGTTAAAAAATGGTGCGTAATCGGTATCAAAAATTTGATGTGATGTTGCGGTAAGTCCTCCAAAGCTATAGATGTCATTAAATATAGGACTAATATCATGCCAGGCGCTTATAGCAGCTAACAACGGACTTTTATTCCCTAATGAAACTTGCTTCAATGTTTCCTCTAAATAATGATTTGCGGTAAAAGAATTATATTTTTCTGAATCTGAAAAGGGATCTTTCAGTTCTTTAAAACTGAACTTTTTTTCAGTTGGATGTTTTAAATGAAAAACTTCAATTTGTGCTTTCATTTCATCATAAGCTAACGAATTGTTTAGATTTTCTCCTACATTTTGAAATGCTAATTTATAATAACGATAGGTGAATTCTTTCTTGATTAAGGGTAATAATTCTTTTGTAAAATTAAATTTATAAGTAGAATCTCCCTTTAAAGCATCCATATTTTCAGCAGTAAAAAAACGCAAGGACGGTGAAGCGGGCATCTCTCCTACTCTTGGAATCATGAGCGCACCAGATCTGGAATAAGGATAGATAAGTTGAGGTTCGTCGCCAGATTTTATATAGCGCATTTCTTCAGCTTTCCCTAAAAAACTTCCTCCTCTACCTTCTGTTAAGGCTAAAGCGGCATCTATAAAAGTTAATCCCATCCCTTTTATCGCTACCACTGAATTTGCTTGAACAGGAGACAATTTTTTAGATACGGGATATATAAAATTAATGTATGAAGTATTTTCTTTTTCTAAACTCGAAGTTCGATTACCTGCGTGTCCTGTGGTTAACAATAGATGGTTAACTATTACTATTTCTTTTTTCTCGGAAGAAGAAATAGTTTCAATTTTCAATAATTCTCCTCTTTTAGAAATATTAATTACTTCTTCTGTGTGTTCATGGAATTTTACATTTTTAGGAGCTTCTGCTACTAAGATTTCAAAACAATAAGAAAGATATTTACCCACGGTACTGCGTGATGAAAATTGCTTTAGCAATGAGCTTTCTTCTTCACCTAAATATTCACTTAGCCAACTTACATAACTTGATAACCGATTTGTGATTGGCTCAGGTTTAGATTTTGGACGAATGTCTATTTTTTCATTTGCAAAATTCATTTTCAAATAACTAGGCTGATTAGTTTTATAAACATCTCCCGCTCCAAAAAAATGATTTTTATTGTACAGATGAATATGGATTTGATTTTCGATTTTAGAAGCTTTAATAGTAGCCAATAAACGCTCTAAACCATATAAACCTTTTGGACCAAGACCAATAATCGCCACAGAAAATTCTGAAGCAGGTTTAATTTTCCAACCGCCAATAGGAGTTAGCGAATCATAAACTCCGGGAATATTTTTTAATAACCATTCTTGGTTGTAAATTGTATCTAAATACCTATTTCCGCCGTCACTCAACAAAAGTGCACAACGAGCTCCTTCTTCTAATTGAGACTCATACTTATGGAAAGCACTAATAATAGCACCCGAAGAACCACCTACTAAAATGCTTTCTTTCTTTAGCAACTCCCAGCAACCCATCGCACATTCAAGATCATTCACTTTAATAAAATCGTAAATATAATTTTCATTCAAAAATTGAGAATTTACTCCAGCACCGTGCCCCGGTATATTTCTAGGTCCGGCTTCTCCTCCAAAAAGAACGCTTCCTACGGCATCTACAGCGATGACTTTTGTTTTCGGATGATGCTCTTTTATATAACTTGCGCATCCCATTAAAGTACCACAAGTACTAGTTGCCACAAAAAGGTAATCCAGATTTCCCGCTAAAGCTTCATAAATTTCTTTTGTGGTCTGTTGATGTGTAAGCGGATTATTGAGGTTCCCATATTGATTACTCCAAAAACTATTTTCAGTCGTTTTGAGTAATTCTTTTACTTTGGCTAAACGAGCGCCTAGAAATCCTCCTTCTTCTAACGGTTCTGTAACCATTTCGATAGTAGCCCCATAGGTTTGTAGTAACTGCTCTGTAGCTTTATTTAATTTAGGATCTACAACTACAATTAATTTTATATCTAGTAACAAACAAGCTTGTGCAAGACCAATAGCCATATTGCCCGAACTAGACTCGATCACCGTATCTCCTTTTTTTAGTTCTCCAGCTTCAATTGCTTTTTGAAGAATATTGTAAGCAGTTCGATCTTTTATACTACAGCTAGGATTAAAACTTTCAAGTTTCGCAAAGACTTCACATGTGGAATTCAATGGAATATGCTTCAATTTTACCAATGGGGTGTCTCCTATCGTTTCCAAAATAGAATTGGAAACCTGAAGTTGTTCTCTTATAGCGGTATTTATTTTCAAATAATAAGTTTTTTCTTGATTTTGAAATAAATGTAGACACATTTACTCATAAGAATATCCTTATTAATGAAACAATAACAGTATTTACTAATATTTTGAAAAATAGGTCTTTCAAGAATCTTGCACTTTAGCTTGACTATTGTTTACGTTTTTATGACTTCGTTAACCTAGAATAACAGAAAAAACTTACAAATTAGCTTAAAATAAAAGCAATGAGTAAGTCTAAACCTAAAAAAAGATATAAGAAAAAAAGGTATCTATTACCAATCACTATTATTGTTATTCTTATAGCGTTTAGACTGTATTTACCAACGCTTATTAAAAACTATGTCAACAAAGTTCTGGCTGATATTCCCGGTTATTACGGTCAAGTTGAAGATATTGATCTTTCTTTAATTCGAGGCGCTTACACAATTGAAGGGCTTTACCTCAACAAGAAAACCGCAGAAACAGAAATACCTTTTCTTAATTTTCCGGAGACCGATATTTCTATTGAATGGAGCTCACTTTTAAAAGGAAAGATTGTAAGTGAAATCGAGATGCAAAGTCCGGAAGTGATCTATGTTTTTGAAGATCAAGAAAAAACTGCGGATGAAGAGCCCGATAAAGAAGATTGGACCAAAGCGCTCACAGATTTAGTTCCGTTAGATGTTAACCATTTTGAAGTATATAATGGAAAGTTGGGTTTTGTACAATTACAAGCCGAACCAAACATAGATTTATACATCAACGATTTGCGTTTGAGCGCTCAAAACTTAAGAAATGTAAGACAGACCGAACGCACGTTGCCTTCACCGGTTACCGCGACCGGAACCAGTATTGGTAACGGAAAACTTAAGTTAGACGCCAGAATTAACTTAATTAAAGAAATACCCGATATGGATGTTTCACTTTCTTTAGAAAATGCAAGTGTAACCGCTTTGAACGACTTTACAAATTATTACGCCGGACTTGATTTTGAAGAGGGAACTTTAGGAGTTTTTACTGAATTTGCCATTTCCGATGGTTATTTAAAAGGCTACGTTAAACCCTTATTGAAAGACACCAAATTAATTGGAAAAGATGATGGATTTTTAAAAACACTTTGGGAAGGATTTGTAGGCGTTTTTAAATTTATTCTGAAAAATCAAGGAACCGACACTCTAGCGACCAAAGCTCCCATTGAAGGTGATCTCAATCAAACTAAAACGAAAATCTGGCCAACCGTTTTTAATATTTTCAAAAATGCGTGGATTTCAGCTTTTCAAGGGCAAGTAGATGAAGATATAGAGTTTAAAGATGCATTTCAAGAAGCTAAAAAAGAAAAGAAAAAAGACTAATTTATCGTATCTAGATCTTCAACCTTTGGTACAAATGAAGGCAATTTACCGGCACGCATCATTTGGTTAAAGTTCATCCGCTTGTAAACATTTCTTACAAATTCTACATCGGCTTTATTAAAAGTACGATCTGTTTCGCTTTGTTGTTTCCAAGCACTAATGATCTTTTTGTATTTCTGAATGTCGAGGCTATCTACTTCTTCAACTTTCTTTTCAACTTTTTTAGTCTGCTGGACGTCTAAAAACTCAATAGAAGTTTTTCTTACTTCAGCTTTAATATTTTCTAGAATTTCTTTTGAAGTATCTTCAAAAATTCTAATGGTTATAGTAGGCTTATCAAATCCCTTTTCAACAAAAAAATCGATTCTCTCAGAAATTTGTTTTTCTAATGAACTTAATTCGGTTTTTTCTTCGTTAAATAAAATTACTCCGCTTTCATCTACAGAAATAATGATCTGATTGATTTGCTGAATTTCAATACCATTTATTTCAGCAGAATTTACCCCAAGCATTTTTAATGATGAGAAAAATGTAAGACTAACAAAAATTAAAAGTCGATACGCATTCATGGCTTAAAAATAAATCTTCCGTAAAGATAAATCAATATTTATTCCAAACCGTAGTTAATATTTAAAATTAGATAAAAAGAAAAAAACCTCTTCAAAAGGAAGAGGTTTTACTAAAAATTCTATTTTTTTAGTCTTGCAAAGTGTTTATAGAAGAAAGGAATGGTTTCAATTCCTTTTAAATAATTCCAAATTCCAAAATGTTCGTTGGGTGAATGGATGGCGTCGGTATCTAAGCCAAATCCCATTAAAATAGTTTTACTTTTTAGTTCTTTTTCAAATAAAGAAACAATAGGAATACTTCCTCCACTTCGTTGCGGAATTGGCTCTTTACCAAAAACTTCTTGATATGCTTCACTGGCAGCTTGGTATTCGATCCCGTCGATTGGCGTCACATAACCTTGCCCACCGTGATGCGGTTTTACTTCAACAGTAACTCCGCTTGGCGCTATACTTTCAAAATGTTTTTTGAAGAGTGCTGTAATTTCTTTCCAATCTTGATTAGGCACTAAACGCATCGAAATTTTTGCAAAAGCTTTACTTGGGATCACGGTTTTAGCTCCTTCACCAATATAACCGCCCCAAATTCCGTTCACATCAAGTGTTGGTCTAATTGAATTTCGCTCATTCGTTGTGTAACCTTCTTCTCCATAAACATCATTCAAGTCCAGTGCTTTTTTATACTTCTCTAAACTGAAGGGTGCTTCTGCCATTTTCGCTCTTTCTTCCATAGAAAGTTCTTCCACTTTATCATAAAAGCCGGGAATGGTAATGTGTTTGTTTTCATCGTGAAGCGAAGCGATCATTTTGGTTAACACGTTGATCGGATTGGCAACAGCGCCACCATACAAACCAGAATGTAAATCGCGGTTAGGACCTGTAACTTCTACTTCAACATAACTTAAACCACGCAAACCTGTGGTTATTGAAGGAGTATCTTTGGCGATCATTCCTGTATCGGAAATTAAGATCACGTCATTTTTCAATTTGTCATGATTGCGCTCAATAAACCAGCCTAAATTTTCACTCCCTACTTCTTCTTCTCCTTCGATCATAAACTTTACGTTACACGGTAAATCGTCGTTTTTGACCATGTACTCTAAAGCTTTTACGTGCATGTACATTTGCCCTTTATCGTCGCAAGCGCCCCGTGCAAAAATAGCTCCTTCAGGATGAGTTTCGGTTTCTTTAATGACCGGTTCAAAAGGAGGTGAATCCCATAAATTAATAGGATCTGGCGGTTGCACATCGTAATGCCCGTAAACCAAGACCGTTGGTAAATTTTTATCGATAATTTTCTCACCGTAAACCACAGGATAACCCGGAGTTTCACAAATTTCTGTTAGTTCACAGCCCGCTTCTGCTAAACGTTCTTTTACCGCTTCTGCAGTTTTCAGGACATCTTCTTTGTAAGCAGAATCTGCGCTTATCGATGGTATTTTAAGCAGTTCTATTAATTCTTGTAAAAAGCGATCTTTATGCTCTTCTATATAAGCTTTGCTCTTGTTCATGAGATCATTTTTTTATTTGTTGAAATGCCAAGATACCAACATGTTTTTTAAAACTGAAATTTTATGATATACTTTCTTTGAATATTGAAATGTTTATTTATATTTGCATCCGCTTAGCAAACCGTCCTAAGTTTGTTGCTAAGTTTGTTGCTAAGTTTGTTGCTAAGTTTTATGCGGGCGTGGTGGAATTGGTAGACACGCTAGACTTAGGATCTAGTGCCGCGAGGTGTGAGAGTTCGAGTCTCTCCGCCCGCACCAGAAAAAGCTTCTCTAATCGAGAAGCTTTTTTTATTTCTAGCCTTTTCTATTTTCAATACCAAAGGCTTATATTTATCTAGTAAAAACTATATAATCCAATAAATAATCTTATGAAAAAAATTTCTCTCAGCCTATTGGCATTTTTATGCTTTTTGGGCGCAAAAGCACAATTTACTACCCCAGACACCGGAGTGAATTGGACAATGCAAGATTTATTAAATGCAACAGCTTCTCCGCTTACATTTAATGGTACAAGCTATACGCTTACAGAAGATTTAATTATTTCCGAAAACGATTCCTTTACACTTGATGCTGCAGATTCTTTATATGTAAATCAAGATGTTCTTATTCAAGTTTATGGTAACTTCAGCAGTAATCCGTCTAGTGGCGAAATGGTGATCACTGCAACTGATAGTTTAACGCCTTACGAAGGTTTTCGATTTGAAAATGATTCGCAGATTAGCATTAACAATACCGTCATTAAAAACGGTGGTGGTTTGCGAGTGCTTACGCCAAACTTTTCGCTTACCAATAGTTATTTAGCGTATAATGTGAGTGGAGCAGCTACCGGAGCGGTAGTTTCTGTTTCTTACGGCTCGCCAATTATCGAAAACAACACCTTTTTAGAAAACGATCTACCGGCAGTTGCTTCCGGAGCTAATCAAGAGGTTTCAGCAATTATTAACGGGAATTATTTAGAAGGTAACGGACAAAGTAATCAAAACCGACCACAAATTAATATGGGACCATCGGGAATCGATACTTTAAAAATTACGCAAAACACAATTATTGGAGATCCTACACTCGATCTAGTTGGCGGGATCGCAGTTGCCAATTTAACCGGCGGTGAAATAAGAAGTATTATCGATAATAATACTATTACTAATAATCGCTACGGAATTACTGTAGTTGGCGGAAATTCTTTCGCATACATTCGAAATAATGTGATCGAAAATAACGACACACAAGGAGTCCCAAACCTTGGCGGAAGCGGTATTTCTTTGAATTCATCTTCTAACACGCAAGAAGTTGTGGCGACCAACAATGAAATTCGCGGAAATTTATGGGGAATTACGGTTATTGGTGAAGCATCTGTCAATTTAGGTGATAATGAAGACAATCCCGGCGGAAATGTTTTTGCCAACAACGGAAACGGCGGAAATACTTACGCTTTATACAATAACACTCCAAACACTATTACAGCATTACACAACTGCTGGATCGAAGGTCAAGCAAATACTTTAGCCGATGCTGAAAGTGTAATTTTTCATCAAACTGATGATAATAGTTTAGGGGAAGTACTTTACGATCCTGTTGGCTGCGAAAGCTTAGCTGTAAATGAACAAGAGTTTGAACAGGTCTCATTTTTCCCTAATCCAGTTCAACAGCAACTATTTATTAATAACGAGCAGTTAGTAGAAGAAGTTCGTATTGTCGATTTAACCGGAAAAGAAGTTTTCTCTAAAACTTTACAAGAAGGGCAAAATCAACTTGAGATTTCTTTAGCTTCAGGAATTTATCTTCTTCAGTTTAAAAAAGGAAATGCTATAAAAACCGAAAAATTGATAGTAGAGTAAAAGCCTTTAAGTTTTAAAAATTGAAAATTAAAAAACCACGCTAATTAGCGTGGTTTTTTTGTGACCCCGGCAGGATTCAAACCTGCAACCCTCAGAGCCGAAATCTGATGCGCTATTCAGTTGCGCCACGGGGCCTTTATTTGTGTAAGCTAGTTTTTGTTTAAGCTAATTTCTTTTTCACGACCATCGAGATGGTTTTACCATCGGCCTTACCGGCTAATTCTTTAGAAGCTAAGCCCATTACTTTTCCCATATCTTTCATTCCTTCAGCTCCGGTTTCTGCAATAATTGCTTCTACTTTTGCTTCAATTTCTGCTTCACTCAACTGCTCCGGTAAAAATTGAGCGATTACTTCTGCTTGTTTTTCTTCCGGTTCTGCTAAATCTTCTCTATTCTGCTCTCTGTAAAGAATAGCGCTGTCTTTACGCTGCTTTACTAATTTCTGAAGAATTTTAATTTCTTGTTCTTCAGATAAATCTTGCTGACTATTTTCTGTCTTTGCTAATAGAATAGCACTTTTTACAGCTCTTAAAGCTTCTAAAGCTGCAGCATCTTTTGCCTTCATCGCAGCTTTCATTTGCGTCATCACGTCTTTTTCTAAACTCATAAATAGAAAATTTTTAGTCTTGCGAAGATAGTAATCTCCATCAAAAAACCCGAAGTTTAGTTTTGTAAACTTCGGGTTTTTCTCTGTTTTTGTGTTTTAGGCTTAATCTACGTTATCGTGTAAAAACGAATTATTGGTTCTTAACGTAATCTCATCGTTACTATCGGTACCTAAACTGGTTCTAGAAATCTTATCGTTTGTCGCAGAACCTTCGTTATTTAGGTCTAATCCTGCTCTTTTATAAGCAGGCTGCTTCTCGATTTCATCGATATTATTGTTGTTTCTGAATTTGTAGTTGAAGTTTTTCATTCTCGCTCTACGTTCTGCAGCTCTAGCAATTAAATCTTCTGAAATCGGATTCTCAAAAGGGTCTATTTCTCCTGAAGCCGGTTGCTGCGGAGCTTGCTTTTCTTCCTGTTTTACTTCTCTACGTTCAACTTTAAACTCTTCTGCCTTAGGCTCAGGTTGAGTTGGTTTTTGAGGTTGCGGAGTCGATGTTGCTTGTGGTTTTGCGTTTTCTATACGCTCTTCCAACTCCATATAATCTTCTAAAGAATATCTTTTCTCTCCGTTAGCGTTTTGTTCAGCAGAAATTACTTCAATCCCACTATTCACTTCGATGTTTTTAACATCTTCTTCAACTTCCTCTTCTTCTAGGCTGAAGTAAACTTTATGATCCGGCTCTTCCACTTCATTTTTTGTTGCTGAAGGAGTTTCTTCTATCTTCTCTTCAACTTTTTCTTCATTTAAAGGAAAATCGAACGTGAACATCGTTGGTTGCTCATCTTCTTCTGTTTGTGCTGAAATTTCTTCCGGCTCGTTTACTTCAACTTCTTTCGCTTCTTGATCTGCATCGATAATCACGAAATCATCTTCGTTATAGCTGATGTCTTCATAAGAAACTTCAATATTCTTAATCAATTCTGAAGTTGGCACCAAGTTCATTTCATTTTTTGGCTCTTCTCTTTTTGGTGCAGGTTTTTCTTCAACTTCATCTTCTAGCGTATGAACTATTCTATTTTGTTCTGGCGCTTTTCTTTCTTGCGGAGCAGTTTGCCTCGGTGTGGTTTGACCCGGCGTTAAGTTATGAACAGCTTTTTGCTCGTCTTCTAAAGTGTGAATAATTTTTTTAGTTTCTGTATTCACAATTACGTTTTGCTGTTCAAGATCGAAACCCGTGGCAATGATGGTTACCGAGATTGATTCTTCTAAACTTTCGTCGTCACCAACACCCATAATAATATTGGCGCTGTGTCCTGCTTCTCCTTGAATGTGATCGTTGATCTCACCAATTTCATCAATCGTAATTTCTTCTGAACCAGAAACGATTAACAGCAATACGTTTTTAGCTCCGCTAATTTTATTATCGTTTAATAAGGGGGAATCTAAGGCTTTTGCAATTGCTTCTTGCGCTCTATTGCTACCCGAAGCTGTTGCCGATCCCATAATGGCCGTACCGCTATTGCTTAATACGGTTTTTGCATCACGCAAGTCAATATTTTGCGTGTAGTGATGCGTAATTACTTCTGCAATACCTCTAGAAGCTGTAGCCAGCACTTCATCAGCTTTCGAGAATCCTGCTTTAAAACCTAAATTACCATAAACGTCTCTTAACTTATTGTTATTGATCACAATAAGAGAATCTACGTTCTTTCTTAATTTCTCTACTCCTAACTGCGCTTGCTCGTTACGCATTTTCCCTTCAAATTGAAAAGGAATCGTTACAATACCTACGGTTAGAATATCCATATCTTTGGCTTGCTTGGCGATGATCGGCGCAGCTCCTGTACCGGTACCACCACCCATTCCTGCGGTGATAAAAACCATTTTGGTGTTTTTATCTAACAAGGTTTTTAGATCGTCGAAACTCTCTAAAGCAGCTTTTTCTCCAATTTCGGGATTTGCTCCTGCTCCTAATCCTTCAGTTAAACTTACTCCTAACTGAACTTTAATAGGCACCGGACTGTTTTCTAAGGCTTGCGCGTCTGTATTACAAACCACGAAATCTACCCCGTTTATTCCTTGGTGAAACATATGGTTAATGGCGTTAGAACCACCACCACCTACTCCAATCACTTTGATCACATTGGATTGGTTTTTTGGTAAATCGAATGAAATGTCGAATTCTGTGCTGCTCATAATTCTATAATTTTCGGTTTTAATGTCTTGTTTTCTTTTTCTAGCTATTTATTCTGCGTTGTCTAAAAAATCTTTAAAATCGTCGAACCATTTTTCAAAAATGTTCTTGCGATGTTTTTTAGGCTTTTTATAGGTTTCTTCCTGCTCTTCTTCTTTAGGATCTTCTTCTGTTAATTCTTCGTTGATCGGTTGTTGTGGCTCTTCTAAGGGTTGCTCAACAAACTGTTCCGGTTGTGCTTCAGCTTCTTGTTGTAATTGTTTTTCTGCAACAGCTGCGGCTTCTTCCTCTTCAACTCGTTTTTGATTTTTTTCTAAACTATTCAACACCAATCCTACGGCAGTTGCGTACATTGGGCTGGTTGTTTCTGGATCACTATCGCCGGCTAAATGTTCGTTAGGATAACCAATACGCGTATCCATACCTGTAATATATTCAACTAACTGCTTTA
Source organism: Mesonia mobilis DSM 19841 (assembly GCF_000423405.1). Lineage (GTDB taxonomy): Bacteria > Bacteroidota > Bacteroidia > Flavobacteriales > Flavobacteriaceae > Mesonia > Mesonia mobilis. The sequence goes on from NZ_AUHX01000004.1 coordinate 267,207, forward strand.
AATGCTTTAATTGCGCACCACCACCGGTAATGACGATCCCCGCAATTAATTTTTTCTTTTGCTCGTCGTGACCGTAATTTTTTATTTCTAAAAATACCTGTTCGATAATTTCAACCACTCTAAAATGAATGATCTTCGAAAGGTTTTTTAGCGTAATTTCTTTAGGTTCTCTGCCTCGAAGTCCTGGAATAGATACGATCTCATTGTCTTTATTTTCTCCCGGCCAGGCTGAACCAAATTTTACTTTTAACAATTCAGCTTGCTTCTCGATAATCGAGCAACCTTCTTTAATATCTTCTGTAATTACATTTCCGCCGAAAGGAATTACTGCCGTGTGGCGAATAATACCGTCTTTAAAAATGGCTAAATCAGTTGTACCACCTCCTATATCGATTAAAGCGACACCGGCTTCTTTTTCTTCTTGGCTTAATACTGCATTTGCTGATGCTAAAGGTTCTAAGGTTACTCCAGCTAATTCTAGCCCAGAACTTTTTACACAACGACCAATATTTCTGATCGATGAAATTTGCCCGACTACTACATGGAAATTAGCTTCTAAACGACCGCCGTACATCCCGATTGGTTCTGTAATTTCGGCTTGACCGTCTACTTTATATTCTTGCGGTAATACGTGAATAATTTCTTCACCCGGAAGCATCACTAATTTGTGTACTTGGTTGCACAACATATCGATATCACGTTCAGAAATAACTTCGTCGGAATTTTCTCTGGTAATGTAATCGCTATGTTGTAAACTTCTAATATGCTGTCCGGCAATCCCAACTACTACTCCGCTAATATCCATCCCAGAATTAGCTTCTGCTTCTTGCACTGCCTGCTGAATCGATTGAATAGTTTGTGTAATGTTATTAACTACGCCTCTATGAACTCCTAAACTTTTAGATTTCCCGATGCCGAGAATTTCCATTTTACCGTACTCGTTGTTACGGCCGATCATGGCTACAATTTTAGTGGTTCCAATATCAAGTCCTACTGCAATATCTTTATCTTTCATAGTCAAAACAATGTCACTTTTTGGTACAAACAACCTGATTATCAAATTGAAGACTTACACGACGGTAAGCATTCAGCTTTTTATCTTTCATCGCCTTTTTATAAAAGGCTTTAAAGTTTTTAATTTTCTGTTCTAAATTCTCTATTTTACCTAGTTCTACTTCAAAATCGAGCACTCGTAAGCCCAGTTTATAATTCTCTTCTTTACCTTTTGAAATTGAGGTAATGTGTTCTTTTAAAAATTTATCGTTTTCAATTTTGGTAAGTAAAGGGTAAACTTGAGGAATGTCTTTTTCTGTAATGCCTGTTACCAACGGTACGCGTGCCGAATAAATTTTAGACAAGGGCATTTTTTTACTTTGGGTATCTATGTAAAATGACTCTCTACCATACACTCTAGCCAATGGCTTTCGTTGAGTTATGTTTGCAATTAGTTTTTTATCTACCGTTAGAAACACGTCTGCTTCTTTAATCATTTCGTGTGTATCTAAGGTATTTTCTAACGTTTTCAAATCTATGATTTCTTTCCCTTCATTATGAAGAGTATCCGCATTTACTATCAACAACTTATTAACTGCATTTTCAGTCACATACAGGTTTTCACCATTAGTAAATTGAATTTTTACTTCGGTAATTTTTCTAGCAGCGTTTCTTCGAGAAGAAAAACTGTACAGAAATACGACCAAAGCCAATATTGCAAAAGCTTTTATGTAATTCCAATTAACTTTCACGGTTTAACGCAACTTTAATGGTTTCTACTTCATTTCCTATATCTCCGGCTCCCATCATCACAACAACTTCTGCTGAAGACGTGGTTATTTTTTCTCGTAAATCTTCTCGGTTAACGAGTTGTTTTTTATCGTTCGTAATCTTATTAAGTAATAATTCTGAATTGACGCCTGCGATCGGCTTTTCTCGAGCCGGATAAATTTCCATCAAGATCACTTCGTCAAACTTCGAAAGACTGTCTGCAAACTCATCGGCAAAATCTTTAGTTCTGCTGAATAAATGAGGCTGAAATACCGCTAACACTTTTTTACCGGCATGCATTTCTCGAACGGCTTGATGCACCGCCAAAATCTCTTCCGGATGATGTGCATAATCTTCAATAAGAACTTTTTCTTCAGTTTTTAAATGATAAGTAAATCTTCGCTCCACGCCTTTAAAACTGGCTAAAGCTTTGCCTAATTTTTCTCCTTCAACCCCAAACTTCACCCCAATTGAAAGCGCGGTTGCGGCATTCATTAAATTGTGTTTGCCGGGTAAACTGAATTCGATTTGTTTGATAATTTCTTTCGGACTCACAAAATCGAAAATGTAGGAGCCGTTTTCAACTTTCACATTTTCTATCTGATAATCGGCTTTCTCTTCAATCGCAATCGAATTGCCTTCTAACTCTAATCCTTTTTTAAAGAAAAAGTTAGATTTATCGGTTACCTTTTCAGCAAAACTTAAAAAGGTTCTTTTCAATTCTTCCGCTTGGCCATAAATATCTAAATGATCAGCATCCATCGACGTGATGGCTGCGATTGTTGGGTGTAAATGCAAGAACGAACGATCGAACTCATCGGCTTCAACCACAACAGCTTCGTGCCCGTCGTTGATAAAATTGGTGTGATAATTTTCACTAATTCCGCCTAAAAAAGCGGTGAGCTTAACCCCGGATTGCTTCAAGATATGTGCTAAGATGGCAGTAGTTGTTGTTTTGCCGTGAGTGCCAGCTACTGCAAGTGTTGGAAAATCTTTTGTAATCATCCCAAGAACTTCCGCTCTTTTCTTAACCCCAAAACCTCTGTCCCTGAAATATTGAAATAATTGATTTTCCGCTGAAACAGCCGGAGTATAAACCACCAAAGTGTTTTCTTTATGGGTAAATGAAGAAGGAATTTCTTCTACACGATCGGTAAACGTAATTTGTACACCTTCTTCTTCTAACTTTTTTGTGATCTTGCTTGGTGTACGATCGTAACCGCCCACCTGCTTGTTTTGTTGCACAAAATACCTGGCCAAAGCGCTCATCCCGATGCCGCCAACGCCGATAAAATAAATATTTTGTATGTGGTTAAACAAGCTCATTTTTTATTTTAAAATCTTACTTTTTTCATACCTACAAGGTTTTTAAAACGTTGCAGGATTTTAATTCTTTTTAATTAATTTTTCAATTTCGCCTGCAATATCTTTTGTCGCATTTGGTTTTGCCAGTTTCAAGATATTTGCACTTAATTTTTGCTGAAGCGTTTCTGAACTGATCAATGCTGAAAACTCTTGCTGAAATTTTTCTTCCAGTTCGGTTTCTTTCAACATTATAGCCGCTTCTTCTTTTACCAAACTCATCGCATTTTTGGTTTGATGATCTTCTGCTACGTTTGGCGACGGAATAAACACCACCGGTTTTGCCACCATACACAACTCACTCACCGAACCGGCGCCTGCTCTTGAAATAATCATATCTGCCGCGCTGTAAGCTAAATCCATTCGGTCTAAAAATTCGTGTACTTGAACGTTTGCCGATTGGTATTTTTTATACTTTTCGAAATACAGCTTCCCGGTTTGCCAAACCAGTTGTAAGTTATTGGCTTCAAAATAACTTAGATTCGCTTCAATTAATTCGTTAACACGTTTTGCTCCTAAACTTCCGCCAATGACTAAAACCGTTTTTTTATTCGGAATTAAATTGAAATAAGCTTCTGCTTCATTCTCTTTATTTTGAATCTCGATAAGATCTTGTCTTACCGGATTTCCTGTAAATCTTATTTTTTCCTTCGGAAAGAATTTCTCCATTCCTGCATAGGCAACGCAAATTTTATCGGCTTGATTGGCTAACCATTTATTTGTGATTCCCGCAAATGAATTTTGCTCCTGCAAAACGGTAGGAATATTTTTTTGGTTCGCTACTTTCAATAAAGGTCCGCTTGCAAAACCACCGGTACCAATTACTACATCGGGTTGAAAGTTCTTAATAATCTTTCTCGACTTGCGTAAACTGCTCAACAACTTAAACGGAAAAGCTAAGTTTTGTAGCGTTAATTTTCGTTGAATTCCGCTAATCCATAAACCTTCAATTTTGTATCCGGCTTTTGGCACTTTTTGCATTTCCATGCGGTCTTGCGCGCCGACAAATAAAAATTCAGCATCGGGATGACGACGTTTTAATTCGTCGGCAATGGCAACCGCCGGATAAATATGTCCGCCAGTTCCTCCTCCAGATAGTATGAATTTTAATTTGCTCATATTGCTTCGCTCAAAATTTCTAACGGGTTATCGTTATCGTCTTCTATCGAGCTTAATTCTTCTTCTTGTTTTTTAATTTCTTCTCGCTTCGCCGCCACACTTTGCACAATACCTAAGGCTAAACACGTCATCCAAATCGATGAACCACCGCTACTAATTAAAGGCAGCGTTTGCCCGGTTACCGGAAATAATTCTACCGCGACTGCCATATTGATCAATGCCTGAAAAATAATAGGCAAACCAACAGCCACGACGACTAACTTCCCAAAAATAGTTGGCGCTTTGGTTGAAATAACGACAAGCCTGAATAATATAAACAGGTAAGCGAGCATTACCCCAAAAGCTCCCAACAAGCCCATTTCTTCAACAATAATGGCGTAGATAAAATCGGAAGAAGATTGTGGTAAAAAATTACGCTGAATGCTTTTACCTACTCCTGCTCCCGCTAAACCGCCTCTAGCGATCGCTATTTTTGCTTTTTCAATTTGATAATCGGCTTCTGTATCTTCATCATTCGCAAAATTCTCTACACGACTAATCCACGTATCTACCCTGTTCGGGAAAACACCCGGAAAAGCTTTCGCCGACAAAACAAAAATGGAAAGGAATAATATTCCTGATCCTAAAATTATTCCGATATACTTTAAAGGATAACCACCGAGAAAAACCAGTGTCATGACCATTAAAAATATGATCGCCGTTGTCGAAAAATTGGCCGGCAAAATTAGCATTAAAATTACACCTACGGGCAACCAAAGCGGTAAAATTGTCTCTTTAAACGTAACTTTTTTCTCGTGTATCTTCGATAAATAGCGCGCTACGTAAATCATTAAGATCACCGATGCCAAGGTTGATGTTTGGAATGTCTTGTTAATGATAGGAATAGTGATCCAACGGCTTGCATTTGCGCCACCAATTGTCGTTCCTTGAGCCAAGGTGTAAATAAGCAAACCTACGATCACAGGAATCATTAAAATAGACAAACCTTTAAAATAATGATAGGGAATACGATGAATTGCATAAATAATAACAAAACCTAAAAACAGGTGCACAAAATGCGTAATTAGGTATTTAAAAGTACCGCCATCGCCATACAAATAAGCTAAATTACTACTTGCACTATACACCGGAATAAATGAAAATATTGCCAAAAGCGCAGCAACTGCCCAAATGGCTTTATCTCCCTTTAAATAGGAAAATACATTGTTAGATGATATGTGATCTTTTAATGCCACTAATTTTTTATAAGTTTCTTACGTTATCTTTAAATTGTCTTCCGCGGTCTTCGTAATTCTGAAATAGATCGAAACTCGCACAAGCCGGAGAAAGTAAAACGGTATCACCGGGATTTCCTAAATGGTAAGCCAATTGCACCGCTTCTTTCATCGATTGAGTTTCTACTAAATTTTCTACACAATTGCTAAATACTTCTTTGATGCGTGCATTATCGACCCCTAAACAAATGATTGCTTTTACTTTTTCATTTACTAAAGGCAATAATTCTTCATATTTATTTCCCTTATCGACACCTCCAACAATCCAGATCGTTTCTGCAGACACACTTTCTAACGCATAATAGGTTGCATTGATATTGGTTGCTTTAGAATCGTTGATGTACTGCACGTTATTGATCTTCAACACTTTTTCTAAACGATGTTCAACTCCTTGAAAACTCCCCATACTTTCACGAATGGTTTGCTTTCTAATTTTTAAAAGTTGTGCTACTGTTGATGCAGCCATGGCATTTTTCGTGTTATGCTCACCCTTCAATGCTAGATCTTCTCTTGCCATAATAAACTCGTTGTCTTCTATTTTTACTATAATATTTTGTTCATCTGCGTACGCGCCTTCTTTTACTTTTTGCTGAAAAGTTAGCGGCAGCTTTTTTGCTTTTATTTCAAATTTCTCTATCCACTCTGCGATGGTAGGATTATCGGCATCATAAATAAAATAATCCTCCTCGGTTTGATTTTTTGTAATGCTGAATTTAGAAGCGATATAATTTTCATATTTATAATCATATCGATCTAAATGATCGGGCGTAATATTGGTTAACACTGCAATGTGTGGCCTAAAACTTTCAATTCCGTCTAATTGAAAACTGCTTAATTCTAACACATAATGTTCAGCTTCATCTTTCAGCACTTCTTTAGCGAAACTGTCGCCAATATTACCAGCCAAACTCACGTTTAAACCTCCGTTTTTCAGCACATAGTCTGTCCACGTTGCCGTAGTGGTTTTACCGTTACTTCCGGTAATGCCAATTATGTTGGCGTTGGTAAATGCGGAAGCAAATTCAATTTCAGAAATCACCGGAATCCCCTTTTGAAAAAGCTTTTGTACCATTTCTACTTTTTCTGGTATTCCCGGACTTTTCATCACCACATCGGCATTAAGAATTAAAGCTTCAGTATGCTTCTCTTCTTCCCAATCGATCTCATTATTTATAAGAACATCTTTATACTTTTCGGCTATTTTTCCTTTGTCTGAAACAAAAACTTCATAGCCTTTTGCTTTTCCTAATAACGCGGTTCCTACTCCGCTCTCGCCACCACCAAGAATTACTAAGCGCTTCAATTTATCTTAGTTTTAAGGTTACAATCGTAATCACTGCTAACAGGATCCCGATAATCCAAAAACGGACAACAATTTTACTTTCGTGCTGACCTTTTTTCTGGTAATGGTGATGTAATGGCGACATCAAGAAAATTCTTCTTCCTTCGCCAAATTTTTTCCGAGTATATTTAAACCAACTCACCTGCATCACTACCGATAGATTTTCGATCAAGAAAATTCCGCAGAGAATTGGGATCAATAATTCTTTTCGAGTTGCGATCGCTAAAACCGCGATGATCCCACCAATCGTTAAACTTCCGGTATCGCCCATAAAAACTTGTGCAGGGAACGTATTATACCATAAAAAGCCTACTAATGCTCCGGCAAATGCAGCGATATAAACCGTCATTTCACCAGAATTCGGAATATTCATGACATTAAGGTAATCTGAGAAAATAATGTTACCCGAAACCCAAGCAAAGAGCCCGAGCGTGAGCACAATTATTGCTGAAGTACCTGCCGCAAGACCATCGATCCCATCGGTTAAATTGGCTCCGTTAGAAACGGCAGTCACAATAAAGATCACGATCGGAATAAAAATGATCCACGCATATTTTGCATAATCTGTATCGATCCAAGTGATTAAACTTGAATAATCAAACTCATTATTTTTAACAAATGGGATGGTCGTTTTTAAAGACTTCTTTTCTTCTTGGTAATTAGATGATTTAGCATCGGTAATTTCTTCTTTTACCACATCGGTTCTTACCTGCTCTTTTACCGTGATATCGGGATGAAAGTACATTGTAGCTCCCACGATTATCCCTAAACCAACTTGACCGATCACTTTAAACTTCCCCTGTAAACCTTCTTTGTTTTTCTTGAAAGTTTTGATGTAATCGTCGATAAAACCAATCACTCCCATCCAAATGGTCGTGATGATTAACAACCAAACATATACGTTATCTAGTTTTGCGAGCAATAACACCGGGATTAGCGTTGCCATAATAATGATCACACCTCCCATGGTTGGAGTTCCTGCTTTTTCAGTTTGACCTTGTAAACCAAGATCACGAACACTTTCTCCAACTTGTTTTCTTTGCAGGTAATTAATGATTCTTTTTCCGAAGATGGTAGAAATCAATAGAGACAAAATAATTGCCAACGCAGCACGAAACGAGATAAACTGAAAGATCTGCGCGCCCGGCAATTCGTATTGTTCTTCTAAAAAATGAAATAAGTAATATAACATTGTATATGTTTTGCTTTTATTTCTCTAATTGACTTAATAATTCTTTTACAATCTTCATATCATCAAAATCTGATCGGATACCATTTACCTCTTGGTAAGTTTCGTGACCTTTACCTGCGATCAAAATAATATCGTTAGGTTCTGCCATTACGCAAGCCGTTTTTATTGCTTGCTTGCGATTGGTAACCGCAACCACTTTCTTTACGTTTTGTGGCTCGACACCAGCTTCTACCTCTTCTATAATTTGATCGGGATCTTCTGTTCTTGGGTTATCGCTCGTCAACACCACTTTGGTACTTAACTCTGAAGCGATATGTCCCATTTTTGGCCGCTTCGTTTTATCGCGATCGCCACCACAACCCACTACAGTAATCAATTCTTCATTCTTTGTACGAATCACGTTGATGGTTTCTAATACATTTTTCAACGCATCGGGCGTATGTGCGTAATCTACAATTGCGGTGATTTTTTTTTCGGAAACGAAATACTGAAATCTTCCGCTTACTGCCGTTAAATCACTGATTAACTGAAGATTTTCTAATTCTGCTAAACCTAACAAATCTGCCGTACCATAAATAGCCGCTAAATTGTACGCGTTAAAATTACCTACCAATTTACTCCAGATCTCATTTCCGTTTAACTTCAGTAATAAACCGCCAAAACTATTTTCGAGGATTTGCGCTTTATAATCGCTCATGGTTTTTAAACCATAAGTATATTTTTTCGCTTTGGTATTCTGAAGCATAATCGCTCCATTTTTATCGTCTGCATTGGTTAATGCAAACGCATCTTTTGGTAATTCATCAAAAAATCGCTTTTTTACATCTCGATATTCCGCAAAACTGTTGTGGTAATCTAAATGATCATGCGATAGATTGGTGAAAATTCCGCCGGCGAATGTTAATCCGCTAGTGCGATGCTGATCGATTCCGTGAGAACTTACTTCCATAAAGCAAAACTCCACTCCGGCATCGTTCATTTCAGCTAAATATTTATTGATGGTGATTGAATCTGGCGTGGTTAATTTTGTACCGTATTCTTTTTCTCCTACTTTAATTGCTACGGTTGAAATTAAACCAACTTTGAATCCCGCTTTTGAAAACAACTGATACAATAAGGTTGAAATCGTCGTTTTACCATTAGTTCCTGTAACACCAACCAGTTTTAAGTTTTCTGAAGGATTTCCGTAGAAATTACTCGCGATCAATGCCAGCGCCATTTTAGTATCTTCAACTTGAACATAAGTGATTCCGCTAATTTGCGTTTCCGGTAATTCTTCACAAACAATCGCTAAAGCTCCTTGATTTTCAGCTTGACGAATAAATTGATGTCCGTCTGATAAAGCGCCACGGATCGCTACAAATACATCATTTAACTGAATTTGTCGAGAATCGAAATGCAGGTTATTGATCGCAACGCCGGTACCGCCGATCACTTTTTCAATAGAAACTTTATATAATATGTCTTTTAACTGAATCAAATTGATGAAATTAAAATTTGCTGATTGGGTTTTACTTTTTCTCCCTTTTGAATCGATTGCTTTTTGATCTTACCAGAACCATTAAGTTTTACCTGTAAACCTAAATTCTCTAAAATCGCCACCGCATCCATCGCGGGAAGTCCTTTTACATCGGGAACGATGGTTTTATATTTTTGAGAAACCGCAAAGTATTTCTCGAAGTCTTTATTAACTTCATTATTTGTCGCCTCCTGCTGATCGATTTGATCTACGTTTGGCGTATCGGTATAAATTTTTTGAGCGATGGTTTTAAAAACCGGACCGGCCACAATATTCCCGTAATAACCAATACTTCGATCAGGTTTACTAATCACGACAATGCAAGAATACTCAGGATTTTCTGCCGGAAAATAACCTGCAAACGAAGCGATATATTCTGAACCACCTTTCCCGGCGCCATAACCTGTTAGACAAGTTCCTGTTTTACCGGCCATCGAAAAGTTTTCATTATAAATATTGGTTGCCGTACCACGTTTTACCGTTTGCCTCATCATCTCACGAACCTTTTCTGCAGTTTCTTTTGAACACACCGAATTCTGAATAACCGGCTCGTTATAATCGTAAATAATCTTATCGCGATCGCGTACCTCTTTGATCAACCTAGGCTTGATCATTACGCCATCGTTTGCAATAGCATTATAAAATGCTAAAGTTTGTAAAGGCGTAATAGAAACTCCGTAACCAAAAGACATCCACGGCAGCGTTGTCCCGTACCAATTGCTATCGTCCGGATGCGGAATTTTAGGAGAACCTTCTCCTTTAATTTCTAAACCAATTTTTCGGTTTAAGCCCATATAATCTAAACGATTTACAAAAGCTTCCGGTTTGTCTTTATAGCCTTCATAAATAAATTTTGAAAAAGCAGTGTTTGAAGAAACCTCGAATGCACGCGCTACCGAAATCTCACCGTAACCTCCACGATGAGAATCACGAACTACGCGATCGTAATATTTTACTGTTCCGTCTTCGGTATCGACCACATCGGCTGTATCGACCACTTTATCTTCTAAAGCGGCGACCATTGCCATTAATTTGAAAGTACTGCCGGGTTCGTGCGACTCCCAAACTGCATAATTTCTTTTTTCGTAATATTTACCATCATCGGTTCGACCTAAATTGGCCATCGCTTTAATTTCTCCGGTTTTGGTTTCCATCACCACCACGGTTCCGTGATCTGCCTGAAAACGTTCTAACTGAGAAAGCAATGCGTGATGCGCAATATCTTGAATATTAATATCGATGGTTGAAACGACATCTAACCCGTCTTTTGGTTCACGTTCGTTTTCATCACTAATCGGTTTCCATTGTCCTTGAGCAATTTTTTGTTTTAAACGATGACCATCTTTCCCTTTTAAATATTCATCGTAAGCACCTTCTAAACCGGCTTGACCGTGACCTACAGTTCGCTCTCCGATTTTCCCTAATGGGCGCTGTCTAACTGTACGTTGTTCTGAAATAAAACCACCTTTATAAGCTCCTAAGCGAAACATCGGGAATTCTTTAATTTTCACGTATTGTGAATAACCAACACCTCTCGCCACTAAGAAATAACGATTTTTGTTAGCGCGTGCTCTTCGTAAAACATTTACATAATACGACTCGGGCTTACCAAACATTTTTGAAAGCTCCTTAGCTAATGGATTTAAGTATAAATCGAAATTTTCCTGAGAAACGGTTAACGCATCAAAACGAATATCATACTCCGGTACCGAAGTCGCCAAAAGATTTCCTTCAGCATCGTATAAATTTCCGCGATTCGCGGGGATCGTAAAGTTTTTATACACGCGCTTATCTGAAAGCTCTTTGTATTTTTCACCTTCAGCAATCTGAATATTCACCAACTTAAACGCGATCGCAAAAGCAAATAGCAAAATACCGCCGGCGATAATGTAAAGTCTATACAATATGTGTTTTTCTGTTGCCAAGAATTACTTCTTATTTAAGATGACTATTTTTTGTGGTGGATTTTTAGACAAACCCAAACCGGTACCTTCTAATTGTTTTAAAATGGTCGATTCCATTTTTAGCTGCATAAGATTTTTTTCTAAATCGACATGCTCACTTCTTAACTCTCTTACTTGTTTATTTAACCTTGCAATCTCATGTACTTTTCGCTCTGCACTATGCGAACAAGCGATCATGACAATTGCCAAAGCCGTACAAAACAGAATAAAACTCCAGTTTTTAAGCGCATCATCGCTTATTAAAAACTTTCCTTTTAAAAAATCGTAGATACTGTTTTTCATTACCTAAATTTTTTCTCCTACTCGAAGTTTTGCACTTCTCGCTCTGTTATTCTGTTGAATCTCTTCTTTTGTAGGAACTACTAATTTCCCTACTTTTTTAAACGGAACCTCTACTCTACCAAACACATCTTTTTCCGGCTCGCCTTCAAAAAGTCCGTTTCTTATATATCTTTTCACCAAACGATCTTCTAAGGAATGATACGAGATCAAACTAATGCGACCGCCTTTCTCTAAAACTTGCTCGGTTTGTTTTAAAAACTCTTTCAACACTTCAATCTCCTGATTCACTTCAATACGAATCGCTTGATAGATTTGCGCCAAGATTTTAAACTCCCGATGTTTAAAAAGATGCGGCATTAATAATTCTTTTAACTGATCTCCGGTTTCAATAGGATTCACGCTTCTTTCTTCAACAATTACTCTTGCTAGCTTTGGCGCATTTTTCAATTCACCATATTGATAAAAAACCGAACGTAATTGTTCTTCAGTATACTCATTAATCACTTCGTAAGCGCTCAACTTACTGGTTTGATCCATTCGCATATCTAAACGTGAATCGTAACGAGTTGAAAAACCACGTTCCGCCACATCGAATTGATGAGAAGAAACTCCAAAATCTCCTAAAACTCCATCTACAGTTTTGTGACCGTAAAATCTTAAGAACTGACGTAGAAATCGAAAATTTTCAGGAATCAAAGTAAAGCGTTTATCGTCGATCACATTTTGCTTAGCATCAGGATCTTGATCGAAAGCCAATAATTTTCCGTTTTCTCCAAGACGACTCAAAATTTCTCGAGAATGACCACCGCCGCCAAACGTCACATCTACGTAAACGCCGTCGGGTTTAATATTTAAACCATCTACAGTTTCTTTTAACAATACCGGATTATGATATTCCAAGTTCTTCATCGAGTCCTCCCATTACTTCTTCCGCTAGATCTGCAAAGTCGTCGGTTGCATCTTCAATAGCGGCTTCATATTTATTCTTATCCCAAATTTCTACGATATTCACCGCAGAAGACAGGACAATTTCTTTAGATAATTCAGCAAAATTCAAAAGGTCTTTTGGCACGAGAAGACGCCCATTTGCATCCACCTCAACCATTTTAACCCCAGCGGTAAACCTTCTAATAAAGTCGTTGTTTTTCTTTTTGAAGCGGTTAAGCGAGTTTACTTTCTTCATTAAAGCATTCCACTCGCTCATCGGGTATAACTCTATACAAGGCTGAAACACAGAACGCTTCAAAACAAAACCATCTTCTAACATTGGCAGAAGTTGTGATTTTAGTTTTGAAGGCACCATTAATCGACCTTTCGCATCGATCTTACATTCGTATGAGCCTATTAAATTTACCACGCTAAGAATTCTTAGTTCAAATATATTGAAAATATTACCACTTTTTACCACATTTTACCACATTGTTGATAAGTTTTAAATCCTTAACTGTATTCAACTCCTAAAAACCCTTACAATTACTGATAATTAGCGATTTACAAAAAGTGGAGATTAGTGGTAAGAATTTTCTAAAAGAATGCCTTTATCTTGTGAATAAAAAAGCTTTTCGTGTTGATAACAGATTATTTATTCATTCTTAAACAATAATCTCTATATTTGCGTTTGCTAACCGCAATTCTTATTGATGAAAGAAGAAATTAAATCGGAAGGAAAGTTTAATTATATTGAAAAAGGAGAAGGCACTCCAATAATTATCCTACATGGTTTAATGGGAGGTTTAAGTAACTTTGACGGTGTAGCACAATTTTTTCCGGAGAACGGTTACAAAGTTGTGATTCCTGAACTTCCACTATATTCCATGCCGCTGCTTAAAACCAGTGTGAGCAACTTTGCAAAATATATTAAGGAGTTTATTGACTTTAAAAATTATTCTGAAGTAATTTTATTAGGAAACTCTTTAGGAGGTCACATCGCATTGTTGACCACCAAGCTATATCCTCAAAAAATTAAAGGCTTAGTAATTACCGGAAGCTCGGGGCTTTACGAAAGCGCTATGGGCGAAAGTTATCCTAAACGCGGTGATTACGATTATATTAAAAAGAAAGCTGAAAATGTTTTTTACGATCCTGCGGTAGCGACAAAAGAGATCGTAGATGATGTTTTTGAAACGGTAAACGATCGTAATAAATTGGTAAAAACTTTAGCCATTGCCAAAAGTGCTATTAGACACAATATGGCGAAAGATTTACCAAAAATGCATACCGAAACTTGTATTATTTGGGGAAAACAAGACAATGTTACTCCGCCGGAAGTAGCCGAAGATTTTAATAAACTTCTTCCTAATTCTGAATTATACTGGATCGACAAGTGTGGCCACGCTGCGATGATGGAACATCCAGATGAGTTTAACCAATTGCTCAACCATTGGTTAAAAGAAAAGCAATTATAAGCCATGGATATTAAATCTGCCAAATTTGTAATTAGCAACAGTGACGTTAAAAAATGTCCTGAAAGCAATTTACCGGAATATGCTTTTATAGGAAGAAGTAATGTTGGTAAATCTTCGCTGATCAATATGTTAACAAAGCGAAAAAGCTTAGCTAAAACATCGGGCAGACCAGGAAAAACGCAACTTATTAATCACTTTCTCATTAACCAAGAATGGCATTTGGTAGATTTACCGGGTTATGGTTATGCACGAGTCAGCAAAAAAGAGAAAAAGACTTTTCAGAAATTTATTACCGATTATTTTAAGAACAGAAAACAACTGGTTTCTGCTTTTATTTTAGTCGATTCTCGCCACGAACCGCAAAAAATAGATCTTGAATTTATGCAGTGGTTGGGCGAACATATGATTCCGTTTGCGATTATCTTCACAAAAGTTGATAAATTGAAGCCGAATGCTTTAGAGCGTAATATTGAAGATTACCAAAAGAAGCTTTTAGAAACTTGGGCAAGCGTACCACCTTATTTTGTTACTTCTTCTTCCAAAGAAATTGGTCGAGACGAGCTTTTAAATTACATCGAAGAGATTAATAATTCGCTATAAAATTCTTCCGCTTACACTCTAGATTTCAATAAATTAATCAGCTCTTTTGTAGTAGTGAGTTGATTTAATTCTTCCGAAGAAATAAGTACTTCTAAACTCCCTTGATTTTCGATTAAGACAATCGGAAATTTAAATTTATAACCAAATTTTGATGCGTATTGTTTTTGAAATTCATCTTTATGGAGAAACTCTAATTCATGCGAAGATGCTTTTCTAAAATTTCTCCATAATCGATGTTCTGTAAATGTGTTATGGGTAAGTTTACACAAATTACACGTATAAGTGCTTGGGCGTAAAAGTTTATGCGCTACATCTAATAAAGTGTTTGCTTTACCAGAATTTGCATTATAAACCATTACGAGTTTTGCCATTACTCTTTTTTCAGTTCTAATTTATCAGCAAAATAATCGCAGAAATCTTTCATGGTTTCCATCATTTTTTCATCTTCGGTAGCGCGGTAAAACGTATCACTCATCGCCACTAAAGTTTGATGAAAGAACACCTTCATCTCATCGACCGGCATATCTTTGGTCCATAGATCGATACGCAAAGTTTCTTGCTGCTTGCTATCCCAAAGTGAAAGTAACATTGCTTTTGCTTCTTCATTATTAATACCGCCGTCTTGCGCGCTCCAGTTTAAATTCTCGGGCACGTTATTTTCGTCGACCTCAACTTGTATTTTTATTTCAGACTTTTTATTTGACATGCTTATGGTTTTCTAGGTTTGTAATTCGATTTTTTAAATAATTCTTCCGCATCGGTTTGCAGCAATTCTGACAACGAAACATCCGGGTTTTTCTCTGCAAACTGTCGCACAATTTGCCATCCCATATATTGCCCTAATTGTGGCGGACTTTCATTATCTAACTGCAATCTAAATTTTGAAAAAGGCGCTAAATTAATAAATCTTCGCTGCAATTCACTATCGGTATCGTAAAGAACTTCGTGCTCTATAAAATATCGCCAAATTTGCTCTTCGTTAGTTAATGCCCATTCCATTTCTTTTTCAGTATAACCCATTCGTTGCGCTTCAGAAAAATTAGGAATTAAGCGATCTTTCAGATATAATATTTTACCGTAATAAACCATTGCTGCCAAGAAGGTTCTGCCTTGTGGTTGCGGTACAAATTGCTCGGCATAAGCAGTTGCCATATCGGGAACAATTTGTTCTTTGCGAAAGTTTTTCTTTAAATATTCTTGTAAACCAA
Source organism: Mesonia mobilis DSM 19841 (assembly GCF_000423405.1). Taxonomy (GTDB): domain Bacteria; phylum Bacteroidota; class Bacteroidia; order Flavobacteriales; family Flavobacteriaceae; genus Mesonia; species Mesonia mobilis. The sequence continues at coordinate 283,238 of NZ_AUHX01000004.1, forward strand.
TGTAAAACTTGTGCTCTTCACCTAAATACGTATCTAACGAAACCAAGACCACGCTATCTGCCACGATCACTTTATTGCGATAATCGACTTCTGAAGTAACCGTAATTACCTTAGGTACTTGAAACTGCGGAAAATAATATTTTAAATGCTGAAAAAGACTTTCTATCTTTTCCTCTTGCTCAAACTTCGGAAAGGCTTTTACAGTTTCCCGATTTAATTCTTGCTGAATTGTATCGTTCATCATATTTACCCAAACAGAATCGGGATATTGCTTCGGAAATAAAAGCGGATATTCTTTTTTTAACTGCGGAAGATCTTCCGGCGTAGCTTCAGCAAAAACTTTATCGAAACGATCGATTTTTACTTCTACCGGAATTTTAGAGATTTCTTCTTCAACTGCGCTTTCATTATTACAACTTATTAGTAATCCAATTGTGAGAAATAGAAATGCTATTTTTTTAATCATACTCCTGTTCTTATGATTGCTTTAACGCCCGTAAACGTTTATAATTATACTTAAAAGCTTATTTTTGTAGCAAAGGTAATTTATAAACTTAAAATAGTAGTCCATGCAAACTCAAAAAGTAGTAGATCATATTGTTCACTGGTTAAAAGATTATGCTGAAAAAGCCAATGTAAAAGGTTTTGTGATTGGTATTAGCGGCGGAATTGACTCTGCAGTAACCTCTACGCTTTGTGCGAAAACAGGATTAAAAGTTAAGTGTTTAGAAATGCCTATTCATCAAGCCGAAAATCAAGTAAGTCGAGCTTTACGCCATATAGATTGGTTAAAAGAAAACTTTGATGATGTTGAATTACAACAAGTAAATCTTACTCCGGTTTTTGATAGTTTATTAGCCTCTTTACCGAAGGTTGAAAATGAAGAAGAACGGTTTATGTCGTTAGCCAATACTCGCGCCAGATTACGTATGACGTCGCTTTACTATTTTGCTGCTTTAGAAAGTTTGCTAGTTGCCGGAACGGGAAATAAAGTGGAAGATTTTGGTGTTGGTTTTTACACAAAATACGGCGATGGCGGTGTAGATTTGAGTCCGATCGCAGATCTATTAAAAACAGAAGTTTATGAAATCGCTGAGCATTTAGGGATTCACGAAGAAATTTTAACCGCAGCGCCAACCGATGGTTTATGGGGTGATGATCGTACCGATGAAGACCAGATCGGAGCAACTTACCCAGAGTTAGAATGGGCGATGCATATGGATGATCTTGGTAAAACAGCCGATAATTTTGAAGGTCGAAAATTAGAAGTTTTCAAAATCTACAAAAAACTAAACACCGCTAACCAACATAAAATGCAACCTATACCGGTTTGTGAAATTCCGTTGAATTTGAAGTAAAGAATTTTTTATTCAACTTGAATATTTGGTTAAATTAAACAGAATGAGATTTTTGATTGACGCTTCGAAGAGGTTATCGTGACCATTGGAGATGATGAGAACAGAAGTTATTTCAACTAAAAAATTACAGAACGCGTTTAATACGTTCAGCAATATTCATCTCCAGTTTTTTGTACTCGATCACTTGTTCTAAGATTTCTTGGTGATGTTCTGCAATATCTTTTTTAGCGTCTTGCATTAACTCAGCCACCTTTTGTTTGACCAAGTGCAAACGTAAATTTAGAATCGTGTCGTTTACTTCGCGAGCTTCAAGTTTAGTTCGGGGTTGTACAAAAATATCTTGATCTTCCCAGCGGTGAAGTACATTTTTTTCTTCAGCCATTAAAATGGAAGTAATATCTGAAGCCTGCTCCGGTGAAAGCTGATTAATAAAAGTTTCAACCTTTAAATCTTCTTTGGTGTTGAATTCATAAATAATTTGCTCGTACAACAAACGGAAACTATCGTTGGTAAATTCAATCTCATCTTCCTGAAGATCTAGAAAGATCTTTTCGTAAACTTTAGCTTCCTGTTTTTCTAATTCGAGCTCTAGATTTCCATCGCGATCTTCTTTATAAACGTATTCTTCAAATTCATCTTCAACCTTCCCGTAACGAAGTAATAAACTTATAATGTTACGCTCTAACTCGAATTGACGATCTACTTTTGGTCGAACTTCTTTGGGTTGCTTAATAACCTCGAAATTCTTTTTTTGTGTTGAAGTTTTTCGACCGCTATCTTTATTATTTTTTGCGTTGAGTTGCGCTAATGTACTGTAGAGAACGTCTTCTGAAACATCCATAATTCGAGTACATTCTTTCAAGTAAATCTCTTGCTGAATTTGGTCGGGTATTTTCGCAATACTATTGACCATATCTCGAATTACTTCAGCTTTTTTAATAGGATCGCCTTGCGCTTGATCGACCAAAAGCGACGCCTTAAAACTGATGAAATCTTTAGAATTTTGCTGAAGATAAGCTTCGATATCTTCTTTGGTATTCGCTTTAGCAAAACTATCGGGATCTTCACCTTCCGGGAACGCACAAACTTTCACATTCATTCCCTGTTCTAAGATCAAATCTATACCGCGTAACGAAGCTCGAAGCCCGGCAGCATCACCATCAAAAAGTACCGTAATGTTTTTAGTGAGTCGATTAATTAACCGAATTTGTTCGGGCGTTAACGCCGTTCCTGAAGAAGCCACCACATTTTCGATCCCGGCTTGATGCATTTGGATCACATCGGTATAACCTTCTACCAAATAACAATTATCTTCTTTCGCTATGCTTTGTTTGGCGTAATAAATACCGTAAAGCACTTTACTTTTATGGTAAATATCACTCTCGGGAGAGTTTAAATATTTAGCAGCTTTTTTCTCGTTGGTTAAAATTCGACCTCCAAAACCAAGCGTTCTTCCCGACATCGAATGAATGGGAAACATCACTCTGCCTTTAAATCGATCAAATTTCTTTTGTTCTTTAACGATCGTAAGCCCGGTTTTTTCTAAAAACTCTAATTGATAACCTTGCTTTAAGGCTTCTTCTGTAAAAGCATCCCAAATATCGGGAGAATACCCTAGGTCGAATTTCTCTATGGTTTCGTTGGTAAAACCGCGCTCTTTAAAATAACTTAAACCAATGGCTTTACCTTGTTCGGTTTTTAGTAGTTTTTTCTGAAAAAATTTATTGGCAAATTCTGAAACCAAGTACATACTTTCGCGCTCATCGGCAAGTTGCTTTTGCTCGTCGGTTTGCTCGGTTTCTTCAATTTCGATTCCGTATTTTTTGGCGAGGTATTTTATAGCTTCCGGATAGTTAAAATGCTCGTGCTCCATAATAAAAGCCACAACATTGCCACCTTTTCCGCTAGAGAAGTCTTTCCAGATCTGTTTGACCGGGCTCACCATAAAACTCGGTGTACGCTCATCGGTAAACGGACTTAAGCCTTTGTAGTTAGAACCCGATTTTTTTAACTGCACAAAATCGCCAATCACCTCTTCTACCCGAGCGGCATCAAACACTTGATCTATGGTCGATTTTTTAATCATTTCAGCTTAAAATCTTGGAAAGTTTCAATTTGCAAAAGTACTAAAATATAAAAAAAGGGTAAACAACTTTGGTTTACCCTTTTTCTTCTAATTCAAAATTAAAAATGAAACTTAGCTTATATTCCTACTCGTAAACCAACTGAGATATTATTTTGCTCGATTGGGTTATCTTTAAAAATCGGGTTTAGATCGTATTTTACGTACAAACCAATATTATCGTAACCTACGTAAGCGCTTAAACCGTAAATAAAATTACTAGTATTATAGCTTTGTGAAAGTTTATCTTTTCTGTCTCTATCGTCTTCTTTATATTTTAACTTTTGAATTGTATTTAAATTTAATCCGGCGTAACCTCCCAAACCTACTTTAAAATTACTTAAATCATAATGTGCTGCATTTTTTCCATAAGTTATAGTTCTTGGTCCGAATTCAAAATGTAACGGAATCACTAAGTTATCCATTCTTAATTTGGCTTTATCTACCTCGTAAGGAAACTCTTCTAAAACCGTTTGATCACCATCTTCTACAAAGTACATATTATCATCGGCTTTTAAACCGTTAAACTGAAATGATACTCCATATCTTAATCTTGCAAAACCAGATTTTATCAATACAGTTTCAAATTCATATCCTAATTCAAAAAACCTACTTCCTCCTATCTTGTAAGGAGAATCATCTAAAGATTGACCTTCTATCAAAGTATTGTTTAAACCTAATGCCATCGTCAAACCATTAGTTGTTCTTTTTGGTATCGAATCGTAAGCTTTTTCATCATCCTCAAATTCACCATCAAATTTTAGAAACTCTAATGAGGTATAATACGAATCGATCTCTTGTTGCTCCTCGCCATCTTCGTCTTCTTCCGTTTTTGTATTTCGCTTTAAAAGTGCAATATTTTCATCGATGATGTTTAATTGATTTTCGATATTTAAAGCTCTTTTTTCTGCTGCTGCTTTTTTTAATTCTGCCGCTTCTGTAGCCGTAATTTCGTTATTATCTAAACGTTCATTAATTTCTTGAACTTCTTCTCGAAGTTTATCTTTTTCAATTTTTTCAATTTTATTTTTCTGTTTTTGTAACTCCTCGATCTTTAACTCAATGTTGTTTTTCACTTCAATATTAATTTGCGCTTGAGATTGATAACCGACTGCAGCAGCAATAAATAAGGCTAGACTAATAATAATTGTTTTCATGATTTTTGTTGATTTTAGACACTTCGTCTCTACCCTTCCCTTTTTAGAAGGGAAGAAACTTAGTGGATTGATGAATGATTGATTTTGATTAATTTATTCGATAACAGAATTTTTTACTCTGTAAAAACCGCTTTCTAAGGCGTAAAAAACTTTTTCTTTGAAGCTTTGCTTGTCTTCAACCTCAATATTTTCTAACAGATTTTGTGCACTAATTCTGTTATAATAATTGTTGAAGTTTCTAATTTTCACACGCTCTCGGGCATCATTTAATAATTGCGCAGCTTCCTCTTCTGCAGAAGGAGTTTTGGTTTGTGCTAATTGTTTTAGAGAACTATAACTTTCTAATTCAAATTTAATTTCTTGTGCTTTGTGTTCTTCCTTTTTCTGCGGAATAACTTTCGACTGAGCTCTGTTTTTAGTTTCTGCTGCGGGAAGATCTACACTTGCTAGAACCGGTTTTTCAATTTCTATTTCAGGTTGAATTTTACTTTCTGTTTGAGCGATCGAAGACTTTTCAACAGCATTTAATTCTTCATTCTTATTGATTTCTTGCGAGTTTTCTTCAGCTTCCACTTCAACTAAATTATTTTTTGGCGCTTCAATAGTATTTTGATTCACCACCTTCACAGGTTCTACTTGTTGCTGATCAAAAAAGAAAGATGTAATTAAAATACCGCCTAAAAAACTTGCCGCGATCCCTAACCACCAATATTTTTTGGTCGATTTTTCTTCTTTTACCTCTAACTCTGCAGCCAATTGATCCCAAGCTCTTGCTGATGGCTCAATTTTTCGCGCTTCTAACTGCTGCTTAATTTTTTTATCAAAATTATCTACCGCCATGATTCTCTTTTCTATGAGGTTCTACTTTTTGTTGTAACAACTTTCTGGCTTTAGAAAGTTGCGATTTAGAGGTTCCTTCAGAAATATTCAACATTTTTGCAATTTCCTGATGCTTGTAACCTTCTACTGCGTAAAGCATAAATACTGCTTTATAACCTTCGGGTAATTCGTCTATTTTTTGCTGAAGAAAATCTACTTCTTCTACAGAGCCAAAACTGTTTTCTGAGGCTAATGCTGAATCATTTTCTAATTCTTCTGAAAACTGAACTTTCTTCTGGCTTCGCAAAAAATCGATGGCTTCTCTCACCATAATTCTGCGTATCCAACCTTCAAAACTACCTTCTGCTTTGTAGCTTGAAAGATTCACAAATACCTTCATAAAGCCTTTAAGCATTACATCTTCTGCAAATTGCAGATCTTTTACATACATTCTGCAAACGCTCAACATCTTTGGCGAATAAGTTTCGTACAAACTCTGCTGAGCTTTACGATCTTTTTTCATCGCCTTTTTTATAAGACGTTTTTCGTTTTGATGTAACTGAATTACTTTCACAATTAATCTCTAAAGACTTTCTATTTACATAGACGAAAGTAAACTAAAAATGGTTGCCTGGGTTTGTATTTTTTTTGAAAAAATCTTAAAAAATATTAATTATCAGCGTTTTAATAATGAAAATAATTTAAAAAAATCTCTTACCTCGAATATTATAAAAGGAAAAAATTGATTTAACGAACTTTAAGCATTGTAGGTTTTAAAAGAATTTTTGTAGCTAGTAAGCTTTTGGGTAAGGGTAATAAATAAGTGGTGATTCTGAATGAATTTCAGGACGGTATAATTGAAAGATTTATTTCTTACGATCAATTACATAAGTCATCATCAACTCCAAAGAAGCTTTATATGGAGAATCGGGATAATGTTGAATAAGGTCGAAAGCTTCTTGTTGAAAGCTCTTCATTTTATTTTCTGCATAAGACAAACCACCGGCATCTTTTACAAACTGAATAACTTCTTTGACTCTTTTCTTGTCTTTATTATGATTTTTAACCGAATTAATAAGCCATCTTTTATCTTTTTCTGAAGAATTGTTAAGCGCATAAATTAACGGCAAGGTCATTTTTTGCTCCTTAATATCGATTCCGGTTGGTTTCCCGATTTTCTCTTCGCCATAATCGAACAAGTCATCCTTTATCTGAAAAGCCATCCCAATAAGCTCTCCAAATTTGCGCATTCGCTCTACGTGTTCAGAATCCGGTTTTACCGATGCAGCTCCTAAACTACAGCAAGCCGCAATAAGAGTTGCCGTCTTTTGCCGAATTATTTCGTAATAAACTTCTTCGGTAATATCGAGTTTTCTAGCTTTTTCAATCTGCAATAATTCGCCTTCGCTCATTTCTCGAACTGCAACAGAGATGATCTTCAGTAAATCGAAATCATTATTATCTATAGAAAGTAAAAGTCCTTTAGATAATAAATAATCGCCGACGAGAACGGCAATTTTATTTTTCCAAAGCGCGTTGATCGAGAAAAAACCTCGACGACGGTTAGAATCGTCGACCACATCGTCGTGTACCAAAGTCGCCGTATGAATAAGTTCTATCACCGATGCTCCGCGATACGTACGATCGTTCACCTCGCCATCGCTTACCATTTTAGAAACCAAAAACACGAACATAGGTCGCATTTGTTTTCCTTTACGGTTCACCACATAATGAGTAATACGATTGAGTAAAGCCACCTTGGAAGACATCGAGAGCAAGAACTTTTTTTCGAAAAGTTCCATCTCAAAATTAATCGGGGCTTTTATTTGTGCGATGGGTTTCACTTAGACCACAAATATAATTAAAGTGTTTTATTTAAAATATTGCCCTAGAGATTTATTTTTTCGTTATTTTTATCTATTGATACATTATATAAAAAATTGCATATGAAAAAAATTACTTTTTTAATTGTACTTATAGCCAACAGCATGCTTTTGAGTGCTCAAATATTTTCTGAAGACTTTGATGATGAAACTATCAATTCTTTCACCTATGAAAATTGGGTTGCTATAGATGCTGACGGAGACGGGAGATACTTTGAGGTCTTTGATGCTGACTCTAATCTAGTAGACCTAAACGACGATGGCACCTTTGATGTACCTATGAATTGGTCACTTTCCGGTATGGCCGTAGATTCTGATTCTTGGGAGGCAGGAACGGGCGCTTTAACTCCTGATAATTTTTTAATCACTTCAAACCCTATAGATCTAACGAATGTTAGCGGAGCAACCTTAAGTTTTACTGTAGCTACTTATCAGGTAAATCCTAACTTCCTAGGAGAAAGATATTCTGTTTATTTAACATCATTCAATGAGATTGAAAATATCGTTAATGCTCCAGCAGTGACTACTCGACTTCTAAGTGATGACCTTACTGCTGAAGCTCCAGACGGATCTGACTCTTTTGCAGAAATCACCATCGATATTTCTGAATATGACGGTCAAACAGTTTATTTAACTTTTCGACATTATGAATCTACAGATCTAAATTCGTTTTTATTAGATGATATTGTTATAGATGGCACTTTAGGAGTTGATAAAGAAATACAAACTAACTTTAACTTTTTTGTAAAGAACAAAACCTTAAACCTTCAATCAGACGAAACACTCGAAAATTTGAAAATTTACGATTATACAGGAAAACAGATAAAAAATATAGTTTTAGAAAATAAAAATAGTGAAGCCGTAAATTTAGAAAGCTTAAACTCTGGAATTTATATTGCTCAAATACAAATAGCTGGTAAAACAAGTAGTTTTAAGTTTGTCATTAATTAATAAATAAAATTTTATTAATTAATTTTTATTAAATCTTTGAGATTATTTTATTTTTTACTTATATTTAACGATTAATTAAAACCTTTAAATAATTTGATATGAAAAAAATTACGTTTAGTTTATTTGCTTTTTTTGCTGCTATCGCATTAAGTGCACAAGAAAATCCATTTGTTAACGGTATGGTATTCGACTCTAGCTCCACTGTTTGTGCAGGAGATGGAGAAGGAAATTGTGATCCAGAAGGATCGGATATCCCTCTTACCTCCCAAGTAGGTATTTCTTTAGGCGAAGAAACAAATGAAATTATCATTTCTGATATTACTGGAGGATTATATGTGCAAGGATATGGAGCACCAATGGGTAACGAAGCTACTATAGTTGTAGATAGCGATAATCAAACCCTTACAGTAACCGATGCTCCAGATGTAGTGTTTGGTGGAGATTCTTTTAACGCTACTGGGTCATATACTGTTGTAGATGGTCAAGTAGATACATTTACCTTAACTTGGTCTAATAATTATGGTGATGCAGGAACTACAGATTTTACATTTAATTCTATTGTTACAGCTCCTGGGGTAGCAAGTAACCCAACACCAGCTGATAACGCAACGGATGTTCCGGTAAATACGTTACAAGATGCAGATGACAATACTGTAACCGCTGTAGATTTTGCATTTGATGCGCCAACGACTGGTGATGCTCCAGAAACATATAGAATTGTTATTAGTAATGATATTACTTTCCCTGCCAATACAGAAACTGAAACATTTACTATATCTGGTAATTTCCCTGCTACTACAACAGATTTTAGCGAATTATACTTACCTGGAGCTCAGTATTTTGAGGAAAACACCACATACTATTGGACAGTAACCCCTACTAACTTAGGAGGAACACCTTCTGATGTAGAGGTTTGGACATTTACGACAGCAGGAGAATTGAATGTTTCAGATTTTGAAGCAGTTACTTTTGATCACTATATAGACAACAATTCTTCATTAGTTTTATCTTCAGATAAAGTTGTATCTAGTGTTAAATTATACAGCATCTTAGGTCAAGAAGTTTTAGCTCAAGAATTAAATGCTACAAGCGGAAAGCTTAACATTAGTTCTTTTAATGCCGGAGTTTATTTAGCTCAAGTACAGATTGAAGGACAAACTAAAACTTTCAAATTCATCAAGAAATAATCATTCTTGATCAAGTATAAAAAAATCCCGAATCTTTCGATTCGGGATTTTTTTATACTTGATTTTTAATCTGCGATTAATTTGCTTCTGAAGATTTATTCGCCAATTGCCCGCAAGCGGCATCGATATCTCTTCCTCGCGATCTTCTTACGGTAACGGTAAATCCTGCTTTTTCTAAATGATATTGGTAACGATCGGTAACACTTGCTGAGGCTTGCTGAAACTCGCCATCATCAATTGGGTTATATTCAATGATATTTACTTTACACGGAATGATCTTACAGAATTCTACCAAAGCATCGATATCTTTTTGTTGATCGTTAATACCTTTCCAAATCAAATATTCGTAGGTAACTCTTCGTTTTGTTTTCTCGTACCAATAAATTAAAGATTCAGCTAAATCTTTTAGAGGAAAAGTCGCATTGAAAGGCATAATCTGCGTTCTTACTTCATCGATAGCGGCGTGTAAAGAAACCGCTAAATTAAATTTCACCTCATCATCGGCTAATTTTTTGATCATTTTTGGTACTCCGGAAGTTGAAACTGTAATTCGCTTAGGCGACATCCCTAAACCTTCTGGAGAGGTAATCATCTCGATAGATTTGAGCACATTTTTATAGTTCATTAAGGGTTCTCCCATTCCCATAAAAACGATATTTGAAAGTGGCATATTATTGTATAATCTACTTTCGTTGTCGATAGCAACTACTTGATCGTAAATTTCATCTGGGTTTAAATTTCGCATGCGTTTCAACCGCGCCGTTGCACAAAACTTACAGTCTAAACTACATCCTACTTGTGAAGATACACAAGCAGTGGTTCTTGAATAGGTCGGAATCAAAACAGACTCAACCGTAAAACCATCGTGCAGTTTTACTGCATTTTTAATCGTCCCATCATTACTGCGCTGCATTTGATCGACCTTGATATGATTGATCACAAAATTATCGTCGAGCATTTGGCGGGTTTGCTTCGAGATATTGGTCATATCTTCAAAACTGTGAGCGCCTTTGCTCCACAGCCATTCGTAAACTTGTGTTCCTCGGAAGGATTTATCGCCTACGGAAACAAAAAATTCTCGTAGTTGCTCTTTACTTAATGCGCGTATGTCTCTTTTCTTATCTTTCACGTTGCAAAGGTATAAAACTAAACGGAGTTGTTTAATGTTATTCTTAGGTCTTGATGCGTTAGGGATGGAAGCGGCATCCTTTTTTGCTTGATCAAAGACTTCTCGACTCAGCTCGAAGTGACAAGCAAAAAAGATATAGCGTACAGCCCGACCCGTAGGGTAACGCCCAAAATATTATTTACAAAAAAGGCTACACAAAATTGCGCAGCCTTCGTTGATTTGTTTCTTTACGAAAATTAGATGATCAACATCGCATCTCCATAAGAATAGAATTTATATTCTTCTTTGATCGCTTCTTCGTAAGCACGCTTCATTAAATCGTGACCCGCAAAGGCAGAAACCATCATTAACAAGGTCGATTTTGGCGTATGGAAATTGGTAATCATACAGTTGGCGATACTAAAATCGTATGGAGGAAAGATGAATTTGTTGGTCCACCCTCTAAACTCATTTAAACGACCGTTTGATGAAACTGAACTTTCTAAAGCACGCATTACCGTGGTACCTACTGCACAGATCTTTCTTCTGTTTTCGATCGCATTATTGATCACTTGGGTAGAATCTTCTGTAATTTCTGCTTCTTCACTATCCATTTTATGTTTAGAAAGATCTTCTACTTCAACCGGATTAAAGGTTCCTAAACCAATGTGTAAAGTCACTTCGGCTAAATCTACTCCTTTAATTTCTAAACGTTTTAATAAGTGTTTCGAAAAGTGTAAACCAGCAGTTGGCGCAGCTACAGCTCCTTCATTTTTAGCATAAATGGTCTGGTAACGATCGGCATCTTCCGGCTCTACTTCTCTTTTGATATATTTTGGAAGTGGAGTTTCACCAAGTTCATTTAATTTCTTTCTAAACTCTTCGTAAGAACCGTCGTAAAGAAAACGTAAAGTTCTTCCTCTAGAAGTGGTATTATCGATCACTTCTGCTACTAAACTTTCATCATCGCCAAAATAAAGCTTATTACCAATACGAATTTTTCTTGCAGGATCTACCAACACATCCCAAAGACGTGTTTCTGAGTTTAATTCTCTCAATAAAAATACTTCGATTCTAGCTCCTGTTTTCTCTTTATTACCAAAAAGACGCGCAGGAAAAACCTTGGTATTATTAAGAACCATCACATCTTCCGGCTCAAAATAATCGATTAGGTCTTTAAATTTTTTATGCTCTATTGTATTTTCTTTACGGTTTAAAACCATTAATCGCGCTTCATCACGATCTTCTGAAGGATATTCTGCTAATAGTTTTTTTGGCAGTTCGAAATCGAACTGTGAAAGTTTCATTCCCATACTAAAATTTTTAGAAGCGCAAATATACAACCTCAACATAGGGGTTGTCAAGTAAATGAGCAATTATTTAAGAAATAGATTTTTGAGGCTGAAGTTTTTAAAGAATTTTATACTTCTTTTTGCTGAATATGGAAGTGTTTCATCGCTTGCCAAAAGTCCGGAAAAGATTTTGAAACCACTCCGGCATCTTCAATTTTTAAAGTTGTTTTTAAAGCTAGTGGAGCAAATGCCATCGCCATACGATGATCGTTATACGTGGCTACAGAGACATTTTCCATTAAATTTACGCAAGGATAAAGTTTTAAGCTATCGTTAGTAATATCTACCCGAGCACCGAATTTCGACATCTCGTCGTGTAAAGCAACTAACCGATCGGTTTCTTTGATCTTTAACGTATGTAATCCGGTAAGTTCACAACCTATCCCTAAGCCTAAACAAGTGACTGCAATGGTTTGCGCTAAGTCTGGAGATGAAACTAAATCTGCTTTATAAACTTGAGGTAATTTAACCGAATGATCTTTTTTAAGCTGAATTGAATTTTCTGAAAAAGTTGTGTTCACCCCTAAGCTTTTATACAATTCAACTAAAGAAGAGTCGCCTTGAAGACTTTCTTTTTTGTAATTGCTAATCGTAATTTCTGCGGAATCGCTTAATGCGACTAAACTATAAAAGTAGGAAGCAGAACTCCAATCTGACTCAACTACAATTTTTTTTGGTTGCTGAAGTTGAAAAGGTTCTATTTTAATATTATTATTCTCGAAGGAAGCAGTAACACCTAGATTTTTCAGCAGTGAAAGCGTCATTAAAATATAAGGAGTTGAAGTGACTTTACCTTCAAGCTTAATTTCTAGTCCGTTTTCTAAGGATGGTGCCATTAACATTAAGGCAGAAATATATTGACTACTAACATTTGCTGCTAAGCTTACATTAGATCTGGTAATTTTTTTTCCGTTGATCAATAATGGCGGATAGCCTTCTTCTTTTTGGTATTCGATATCGGCGCCTAGACTTCTTAAGGCATCAACTAATAATTTAATTGGGCGCTCTTGCATTCGTTTGCTACCGGTAAGAATGGTTTTTCGACCTTCTTGAATTGAAAAATAGGCAGTAGAAAAACGCATGGCCGTACCGGCGTGATTAATATCGATCTCTTCTTCTGAAGAATTTAAAGCTTTCTGCAAAACTTCTGTATCGTCACTATTAGATAGGTTTTCAATTTCTATCTGCGGAAACAAGGCTTGTAAAATAAGTAAACGGTTAGCTTCGCTTTTTGAACCGGTTACTTGCCAATCTCCCTTAAGGTTTTTATGTTTTGCGACTAATTCGAGGGTCATTGTTTTACTTTTTCTCTTTTCAGTTTTCCTCTAAATTGAAGAAAAGTTACGACAAAACCATAGATAAAACCACCAATAATATTAGCGATAAGAAATCTGATAAGCATTTTTCCTTCTAATTTTTCAGCAATAAATTCATCGAAACTAAATCCGTAAGAGAACAATAAATCGATCGCGTTATAAATAAGCATAAAAGCAAAACCGAGAATAATTACTGATTTCCAAAAACCCTTAACCTCAACAACTTCTTTAAAACTCATGACTTTAGTTTTTCGTTTTGATGATGGCGATCGTGATCTCTTTTTGTTTTTAGATCTAATTTTTTATCGAAAGCGGCTTGCAAATCGATCCCGGTTTGATTAGCCAAACACAAAACCACAAAAACAACATCGGCTAATTCTTCTCCTAGATCTTTAGCTTTATCGCTTTCTTTTTCACTTTGTTCGCCATAACGACGAGCAATAATTCTGGCAACTTCGCCTACTTCTTCGGTAAGTTGTGCCATATTGGTAAGCTCGTTAAAATAACGAACGCCGTGTTCTTTAATCCAATGATCTACCGCTTTTTGAGCGTCTTGAATGTTCATTTTAATCTCTATTTTTAGAATCTATAATTATCGTTACCGGGCCGTCGTTAAGGAGATTTACTTTCATATCTGCTCCAAATTCTCCGGTTCCTACTTCTTTTTCAAATTGCTTTTCAAATTCTTTGATAAAAGCTTCGTATAACGGAATAGCCAAATCAGGTTTGGCTGCATTTATAAAACTTGGTCGATTGCCTTTTTTTGTGCTCGCGTGAAGGGTAAACTGACTTATAATTAATGCTTCGCCATCAATATCTTTCAGCGATAAATTCATTTTATCATCTTCATTACCAAAAATTCGCATATTGATAATTTTTCGACAAAGCCATTCGATGTCTTCCTGAGTATCTTCAGCTTCAATCCCAACCAGAATCAAAAAACCTTTTTCGATGGAAGATTTTACTTTTCCATCTATCATTACGCTTGCTTCACTTACGCGCTGCAATACCACTCTCATAATTTCTATTCTTTATAAATATCTACTCTGTAATGCTCGTCTTCACCTTCTAACATTTGTAAATAAGATTTATATCGCGACCAAGAAATTTCATCTTCATCTAAAGCTTCTTTAATGGCACATTTCGGTTCTTCGACGTGTAAACAATTATTGAATTTACATTCACTCTTACGCTCAAGAAATTCAGGGAAATAATCGCCTAATTCTTCTTTTTCAATTTCTACGATCCCGAAACCTTTAATTCCCGGAGTATCGATAATTCTTGCATGAAAAGAAAGATCGAACATTTCTGCAAAAGTAGTGGTGTGTTGCCCTTGCAAATGTTGTTCTGATATTGCTGAAGTTTTCAAATCTAAGCTCGGCTCTAATTGATTAATTAAAGTCGATTTTCCTACACCGCTATGTCCTGAAAAAAGCGAAGTATTATCGATCATCAATTCTTTTACCTTATCGATATTTTTACCCGATTTTGCTGAAATAGGAATACACGTATAACCAATTTCTCGATACATCGCCATTAAATACAGGATCTCGTCTTTTTCTTCTTGGGAATAGGCATCTACTTTATTAAAAAGCAAAACGGCTTTAATCCCATAAGCTTCTGCTGTTACTAAAAAACGATCGATAAAAGTCGTAAAGGTTGGCGGATTATTTAAGGTGACCAATAAAAACGCTACATCGATATTAGCCGCAATAATATGAGTTTGCTTAGAAAGGTTAACCGATTTTCTAATGATATAATTTTCACGCTCTTCAATATGTTTGATCACGCCTATTACCTCATCAATATTTTCTTCCAGATCAAATTCTACATAATCTCCTACCGCTACCGGATTGGTGTTTTTAATTCCTTTAATTCTGAATTTACCTTTTATGCGGCAATTGTAGAACTTACCATCTTCGGCTTTAACGGTATACCAACTTCCGGTCGATTTGTAGACGATTCCTTTCATTTACATTTTTGAAAAAATTGCTCAACTACCTAGATAATTGAGCAATTAACTTTTTACAAAAGTAACAAAAACAAACTGTTTACAAGCTTTTGATTACTCACTTAAAATTTTCTCTTGGTGATTAATCGATTCTTGGTGAATGGCTTTAAAGATCTTCAGTATAAATTCTTCACTCAAGTTATGCTCTTTCCCGTCTAAGATCATCTTTCCTAAAATCTCATTCCAACGGGTAGATTGCAAGATCGCAACGTTTTTCTCTTTTTTCACTTCTCCAATTTCATCGGCAACTTTCATTCGTTTTCCCAGAACGTCTAACAATTGATTATCGATCACATCAATTTTAGCACGTAACGATGCTAACTTTTCTTGAAAGTCCTGACTCTGCGAAACTTCTTTTCTAATCTTTAGATCTTTCGTCATTTGGTCTAAAGCTTTCGGAGTAATTTGCTGTTTGGCATCACTCCACGCATTGTCGGGATCGTAATGCGTTTCAACCATAATTCCGTCGTAGTTAAGATCTAAAGCTGTCTGACATAAATCGGTAATAATATCTCTTCTTCCCGCGATGTGTGATGGATCTAAAATTAACGGCAAGTCTGGAAACTTAGTTTGCAGATCGATCGCAATTTGCCATTCTGGATTGTTTCTGTATTTCGATTTTTCGTAAGTTGAAAATCCTCGGTGAATCACGCCTAAATTCTTTACATCTTGCTTGTAAAAACGCTCTACCGCTCCTAACCATAATGCCAAATCTGGATTCACCGGATTTTTAATGAGTACCGTTTTATCTGTTCCTTTCAAAGCTTCTGCGATCTCCTGAATAATAAATGGAGAAACCGTTGTTCTCGCTCCAATCCATAAAATATCTACATCGTGCTTCAACGCTAAATCTACGTGAATTGGGTTTGCTACTTCAGTCGTCGTTAATAAACCTGTTTCTTCTTTGGCTTTTTGCAACCACTTTAAACCTAAAGCGCCAACACCTTCAAAATTTCCCGGGCGCGTTCTTGGCTTCCAAATTCCGGCGCGCAACACGCTGGTATCGGTTTCTTTTAATTGGTGCGCGATCTTTAAAACCTGTTCTTCTGTCTCGGCGCTACAAGGTCCCGCGATCACTAACGGATGGTCCAAATTAAATTTATCTAACCACGTTCTTAATTCTTTTTTATTTTCCATAGGTGTTTGTTTTCTGTGTTTACCCCTCTGCCTTTGGCATCTCCCCTTTTAAAGGGGAGAAACTTTTTGTAATCAAGATAGAGGTTTTTCTATTTGTTCTAATTTATTTTTTTAAAATTTTGTTCCCCCTACTTTTTAAGGAGGGGTGCCCAATGGGCGGGGTGGTTATTTTGGGCGTTTCCCTATCGGGTCGGGCTATTCGCTATATCTTTTTCAACTTCCTGCGAAAGCAGGAATCTAAAAAAGGATGCCGCTACTATCCCTAACGCAACATATTTTCTTTAGTTAGTTTATTCCGTTTAAAACATTTTTAATATGGTTGGTATTGGCCATTTCTTCATATAATTTTTCAAAATTATCTTGTTCCATCAGGTTTTTAAATTCATTCAAATTCTGAATATATTCCGTTAACGTCTCCAACACATTTTCTTTATTCTGTTTAAAAATGGGCGACCACATTGCTGGTGAACTTTTTGCTAAACGTACCGTTGAGGCGAATCCGCTGCCTGCCAAGTCAAAAATATCCTTTTCGTTTTTCTCCTTTTCTAACACGGTTTTTCCTAACATAAACGAACTGATGTGCGAAAGATGAGAAACATACGCAATATGTTTATCGTGAGATTTCGGATCCATATACCGAATTCGCATTCCCAAACGCTGAAAAATCTCAAAAGCAACTTCCTGCAACTTGAAAGCTGTTTTTTCAACTTCACAAACGATCATTGTTTTATTTCTGTATAAATTCTGTATTGCCGCTTCCGGACCCGAAAACTCGGTTCCCGCAATGGGATGCGCCGCTAAATAATTTCTTCGCTTCGGGTGATCTTTTACCGACTCACATATTTTTTCTTTGGTAGAACCGGTATCGAGCACCAAGGTATTTTCACCCACGTGATCCAAAACTTGAGCAAGCACTTGTATACTCACATCTACCGGAACCGATACGATCACCACTTCTGCAGCCTGCAAATCTTTCAACTCTCCAATTGCGTCGATTAGCTGTAAATCTTTCGCTTTTTGGGCATTATTTTCATTTTTATCGATGCCAATAATTTCAACATTTTCGAAAGCAGTTTTTATATCTAATGCCATCGAACCGCCAATTAAACCTATTCCTACTACTGCTATTTTCATGCTTCTACTCGTTTTATGGCTTTTTCGATCGTGGCTTCATCTACACAAAGAGAAAACCGAATGTAACCTTCACCCCCGCTGCCAAAAACCGTTCCCGGTGCGGCAAACAAATGGTGAGTTTGTAAAATATGTTCAGAAAATTCTTCTGAAGTTTGATAAGCTTCAGGGATTTTTGCCCAAACGAACATCCCTACTAAGTCACGATCTTCTAATTGGCAATCCAGTTTTTCTACTAATTCGATAATTTTAGTTCTTCGGTTTTTATATAAAAAATCTAAGTTTTTAAACCAATCTTCATTTTCTTTCAACGCAACCGCAACGCCTAACTGAAGAGGTAAAAACATACCGCTATCCATATTGCTTTTTACCTTTAAAATGTGTTGTAAGTTCTCTTGACTTCCTAAAACCGCTCCTACTCGCCAACCGGCCATATTAAAAGTTTTACTCACCGAATTGAGTTCTAATCCCACTTCTTTAGCTCCGGGATAGGCCAATAAACTCTCCGGATTGTCATTCAGAATAAAACTATACGGGTTATCATTGATCAACAAAATATCGTGCTTTTTAGCAAATGCGATCGCATCATGAAAAAGATGCTGACTCGCTTTTACGCCCGTCGGCATATGAGGATAGTTGAGCCACATAATTTTCACTTTGCTTAAATCTTGTTTTTCTAACTCGTTAAAATTAGGCTGCCATTCGTTTTCTTCTTTCAACTCATAAAAAACCGGTTTTGCGCCCACCAATTTCGTCACTGACGTATACGTAGGATAACCCGGATTCGGAATAAGCACCTCATCACCCTCATTTAAAAACGCCATCGAGATATGCATAATCCCTTCTTTGCTTCCTAACAAGGGTAAAATTTCTGTTGCCGCATTAACTTCTACCTGAAATTTTCGTTGGTAGAAATCGGCAAAAGCTTCCCGCAACTCATCGGCACCACGATAACTTTGATATTTGTGCGCGTTTTCTTGCTTGGCAGCCAATTGCATTTGCGCTACCGCATCGTAAGGCGGCGGCAAATCTGGACTACCAATTCCTAAATTGATCACGTCTATTCCGTTTTGCTGCATTTCTTTAATTTCTTGCAGCTTTCTACTGAAATAGTATTCCTTGATAAACGCTAACCTATTGGCGGGTTTCATGGTTTTTATTTTTATAGATTCCTAATATTTTATGCGCTTCAGAAACCTCTTCTAAAGCTTTCATTGCTTCAACAAAAACAGGGAGCTCTTTAAAGGTTACGTCAATAAAAAATGAATACTTCCAAGGTTCATCGACAATGGGTAACGACTGTATTTTCGTCATATCTAAACCGTAACGATCTAGAATTTGCAAGGCTTTTAGTAAACTTCCTTGTTCGTGTTTCAGAATTAACTTTAATGAAGCTTTATCGGCTTGTTCAACTTTTTCGCCCTTTTTCGAAATGATTAAAAAACGAGTCGTGTTGGTTTGTTCTGAATGTATATTTTGTGCTAACAAATTCAGCTTAAAAATTTCAGCAGCTGTTGCACTTGCGATCGCCGCTGTATTTTTTAATCCTTGTTCTGCAATTCTTTTGGCTGCTTCTGCCGTGTCATTATCTTCAATTAATTTTATATGCGGGTATTGCTTAAAAAAGTTTTTGCATTGCAACAACGCGATGGGATGCGAATAAACTTCAGTAATGCTTTCTAAAGTTTCACCAGGTAACGCCATTAAATTCATTTTTACGGGAATGTAATGCTCACCGACTACTTCTAATTCATATTCATCTACATAGGCATAATTGTGCAAAATTGAACCTGCTGTAGAATTTTCTATCGCCATCACCGCTTTTGTCACCGATTGCTTAGCAACTTGTTCTGCCAATTCTTTAAAACTGGAACACATCGAAACCTGAACTTGTTCTCCAAAATATTCTCTCGCCACCTGATGATGAAAAGAACCTTCTATGCCTTGAATTGCAATCACTTCGTTATTCATTTTTTATCAAAAAAAAATCCCGATAAAAATTTATCGGGATTTCAAGTATTACTTTATAATGTTGAAGTATTTACATAGCGCTCCCGACTCTATTTCTAATAAAGAAATAAAAGTAAAAATAAGCGTTCCAAGTAAATACGTTTTTCATCTTGTCTTAAATGTTCGACTAAATTATAATTTAATTTTTACAAACAAAATGTTTTTTGGTTTTTATTGAAAATTGATAATGAAATTCCGAATCGAGTCCATAATGACGCCGGAATATTTTCATCTTTCTTATGTATTATCATATTTAGAATGTCACGCTGAGCTCGTTGAAGTGTTGTATCAATGAAAACAATTCAACTTTTAAACTGAAAAACAACTTTAGCAGTAAGAATTATTTATTTTTGAGATTAAATTGAATAACTATGGGTATTGAAGTAAATGGCATTTCTAAATTTTATGGAGAGCAGCAGGCGCTAAAAGAGATTTCTTTTGAAATTAATACCGGCGAGATTGTAGGTTTTTTAGGTCCGAATGGCGCCGGAAAATCGACGACCATGAAAATTTTAACCGGATATTTACCGGCTTCAGAAGGGATCGCCAAAGTTAACGGACTCGATATTACGACCGATAAACTTAAACTTCAGCAACAAATTGGTTATTTACCGGAACACAACCCATTATACTTAGAAATGTATGTGCGAGAATATTTAGCATTCAATGCCAAAGTGTACAAAACGCCCAAAGAAGAAATTGAAAACGTAATTGAATTAACCGGTTTAACTCCGGAAGCCAATAAAAAAATCGGCGAACTTTCTAAAGGTTATCGCCAGCGAGTAGGTTTGGCGAATGCCTTATTACACAATCCCAGCGTACTTATTTTAGATGAACCAACCACAGGTTTAGATCCGAATCAATTAATAGAGATTCGTGAACTCATCAAAAAAATCGGTAAAGAAAAAACCATTTTCTTATCGACGCATATTATGCAAGAGGTAGAAGCGGTTTGCGATCGCGTAATAATCATTAATAACGGTAAAATTGTTGCCGATAAAAAACTGAAAGAACTTACTGAAGATAACGAACAAGTGGTGGTTGTAGAGTTTGATTATCGTGTAGAAACTGTTGCTTTGCAGCGTTTACCCCAAATTAAAGAGGTAAAAAACCCGGCTGGTTTTGTGTACGAAATCACTTTTGAAACTTCTAAAGATATGCGTTCTGTCGTGTTTGATTTTGCTCACGATAACGGACTTAAAATTCTTCAGCTTCACCAAAAGCATAAAAACTTAGAAGAATTGTTTAGAGATTTGACGAAGAAACAGGAATAAATCTTAAGGATGAGACCCTGAATCAAGTTCAGGGTGACGCCAGCTTCATTATCGATTATTACAGAGATTTTAATCAAACCTAAAACCGCTACTCAAAGATCAATCTTCCAGTATACAATTCTTCTACCTCAACTTCGGGAGGATGGTTTTTCGCGATAAGATCTCCGGTGTTGTAGAGTGTTCCCGTTAAGGATTGCTGCGGATTGACGATCATTTTATTTGAACCGCGGTGATAAACATTAATGTGTTGCGCGATTAAATGTTCTCCTTCAAAACGCCCGTCGCCATTGTAAAAACCAATTTGTAGATTTTCAACTTGGCCCGATAAAAAATAGTCGCTTAAATTGTTGTTCACTATGGTGATTTGCTCTGAATTGAGTTGAAGCTGAAAATCGCCATTCGTATAATAATCGCTGTTTCCTTCAGCATCTTCAGAAACTAAAGTTAAGTTGGAATATGGCAATTCATTGGTGCTTTCTACGGTAAACTGACTACCATTTCTTAAATAACTCAATTGCGGAAGTGTTACATAAACTCGCGTCGCATCATATTCTCGAAAGAAATTACATGTATTGTTATTTTTAAGATGAAGCCGATTTTCACGGACTTCAAACGAAATATCGTTCACTAAATTTTCTCCGGTTTCTAAACGTATTTCTTGCGTTTCGCCATAAGTAAGAAAAAGTTTGATTCCGCCATAAACGGTAATTTCTTCAAAATTTTCCAATTCAATTTCTTTAATTACACTTCTTCCTTCGACTTGAAGACAATCGTTCGCTTCTTCCGAATCGCAGGAAAAAAAGAAAATAATACTTATATAGAAAAAAAGCTTTTTCATAATCGATAGCCTATTCCAAATTCGACCGCTTCTGCTTTTGCCGCATGAGATTTTACAGAAACACTTCCGAAGAAATTTTTAAATAATTCTCGCTGAATCCCTGCTCTTAAATAAGTTCGCCCTTCAAAATCGTAAGGATAATACACGTAATATCCTAAATTACCGAAAATAGAAGTTTTCCCTAAATGTAATTGATAACCGGTAAAAACGCCAACACGTGTTGAACTTTCATCGCCTTGTAAACCATCTTCAGGATAAGCGATCGAACGATAATAAATGAGTTCTTCTAACATCGGTGAAAGAAAAACCTCGCTCCCTAAATGCACTGAACTTTTATAAGAAACGCGTTTGTCGAGATAGGTTCCTAAAATATAAAACGGAAATTGATCCATCCCAATCACATCACTGGTTTGAACGCCACCTTTCAACGTAAAATTTAAATGAATAGGTTCTGAATAATTCGTAATTGAACGTTCGGTTTGGTAATGAAATTCTTCGTCGTGATCAAGTTGGTAATTCAATCCTAAATTAATGGAGAACGTATTGGTACTAGTGTTGGGCGCTTTAAAATTTCCGTTAGAATAATGAATTAAATTAATGCCTCCTTGCACGCCAAAACCTTTAAACAAATTCTTTTTACTGAAGTTGAGCAGCAAATAAGTCGAGGCCAACAAATGCGTTCCGTAAGCGATATTTTCATAATTAGCATCAGGATCGTACGGATCGGTATTATAGCTAACTCCTTGCCCAACGCGCAAGAGTAAATAGCGATTTAGAAAATAAAAATTGTAATGCGCATAAATCCCGATGTGATCTCCTAAATTAGGATTCGCCATATCTTGATAGATCAACGAAGCACCGAGATCTGGAAAATTAAAATGTCGCTGCCACTCTTTTTCGCCAAAGGTTTTCTGATTATAACTAAAAATAAATCCTTGCGGATGACCGGTGATTAAATGACCAATATCTTTGTTGTGCTCTACAATATTTCCGTAGAAATAATTAAAATCTAGGTCATATTTTTTGGGATTCGCCTCTTCCTGAGCTTGCCCTAAAAAACAGCTCAAACCTAAAAACACACCTAAAATTTTGTTGATCATATCCGCAAAAATAGCAGAATTATTAAAACAACTCTCCTGCTATTTTCTGAATGTTATCACTTTTCCCCATCGAATAATAATGCAATACCGGCGCGCCGCCTTTAATGAGTTCTTTACTTTGTTGTATGCACCACTCTACTCCGACTTGACGAACTTCTTCTTTACTTTTGCATTTAAGCACTTCTA
This sequence comes from Mesonia mobilis DSM 19841, assembly GCF_000423405.1. Lineage (GTDB taxonomy): Bacteria > Bacteroidota > Bacteroidia > Flavobacteriales > Flavobacteriaceae > Mesonia > Mesonia mobilis. The sequence goes on from NZ_AUHX01000004.1 coordinate 306,178, forward strand.
GCGTTAATTCATCGGGAAGATCTACGTGAAAACGATGCGGCAAAATTGAAAGTTGCTTTTTTGTAGCCAAAGGTTTTAGTCCGGGAATTATAGGAACAGTGATTCCTGCTTTCCTGCATTTATCGACAAATTCAAAATACTTTTTATTATCAAAAAACATTTGCGTGACCACATAACAAGCTCCGGCATCTACTTTTTCTTTTAGACGTAACACGTCCTGATCTAAACTTGGCGCTTCCATATGTTTTTCAGGATAACCGGCAACGCCAATGCAAAAATTGGTTTTGCTTTTATTTAATAATTCTTCATCTAAATATTCACCTTTGTTTAACCCCACAATTTGCTTTACCAAATCTTTTGCATACGTATGTCCTTCTTTTTCTGCGGAAAAATAAGTTTCATTTTTTACCGCATCACCACGTAAAGCCAAGACATTATCGATGCCTAAAAAGTCGAGATCTATTAAAAAATTCTCGGTATCTTCTTTGGTAAAACCGCCACATAAAATGTGTGGCACGGCATCGACTTCGTATTTATTTTGTATCGCGGCACAAATCCCAACGGTTCCCGGTCGTTTTCGCACTACTTTTTTCTGCAGTAAACCACCCGAAAGCTCTTTATAAACATATTCTTCCCGATGATAAGTAACATCGATAAACGGAGGTTTAAATTCCATTAACGGATCGATATGATCAAAAATCGACTGAATATTTTGCCCTTTTAATGGCGGTAAAATCTCGAAAGAGAATAAGGTTTTTTCTGCTGCTTTTTTTATATGGTCTACTACTTTCATTTTTGGTTTTACTTTTTATCTCGTTATCTCGTACTTGATCCGGGATCTCATCCTATTTTTTCAACTTAAATTTCACTCTAATTCTCTAGATGCGATGCTGAAATCTAAAATTCAACCTAGTTAATCAAGTTCAGCATATAGTTTTGTTCTTTTGGACGCATCCCTATCGGGTCGGGCTATTCGCTATATCTTTTTCAACTTCCTGCGAAGGCAGGAATCTAAAAAAGGATGCCGCTGCTATCCCTTGCGCTTTTCTAAATCGTCATCCCGGACGTGATCCAAGGATCTCATCCTTTTTTAAATTTAAATTTCTCACTAATGCTCTAGATGCGATGCTGAATCAAGTTCAGCATGACGTTCCTTTTAAATAAATTTTCTAAGCCAAATTCGGGCTTAACCATTTTTCAGCTTCTTGATAAGTGATTCCTTTTCGTTTCGCAAAATCTTCTACCTGATCGGGTTTTACTTTTCCTAATCCAAAATAGCGAGCTTCAGGATGCGCAAAATAATAACCGCTCACACTCGCTGCCGGCCACATCGCTAAACTTTCGGTAAGCTTTACACCAATGTTTTCTTCCACGCTCAGCAGTTTCCAAATGCTCAATTTTTCTAAATGATCGGGACATGCAGGATAGCCCGGTGCGGGACGAATACCTTTGTACGATTCTTTGATCAATTCAGCATTCGACAGATTTTCGTCTTTTGCGTAACCCCAATTTTGTGTACGGACTTGCCAATGCAGATATTCTGCAAAAGCTTCTGCCAAACGATCGGCCAACGCTTTTACCATAATCGAATTGTAATCGTCTAAATTCTTTTCAAATTCATTCGCTAATTCTTGAGTTCCGAAGCCGGTGGTTACACAAAAACATCCGATATAATCTTGAATTTCAGTTTCTTTTGGCGCTATAAAATCGGCTAGCGCAAAATTAGGTTTGCCTTTGTATTTTTTGAGCTGTTGTCGCAGCGTTCTAAACCGAATAATTTCTGCTGAAGTTTCAGGATCTTGAACTGAAATATCGTCGTCTTCTACTGTATTTGCCGGGAACAAACCAAAGACTGCTTTCGCTTTTAATTGTTGCTGCTGAATAATTTCTGTAAGCATTTTTTCAGCATCTTCAAATAAATTGGTGGCTTGTTGACCAACGACCTCATCTTCTAAAATCTCCGGAAATTTTCCGTGAAGATCCCAGCTTCTAAAAAAAGGCGTCCAATCGATAAACTCCTTCAATTTGTTCAACTCGAAATCTTCAATCACTTGAACACCTAATTGATGAGGTTGAATAATATCTTCAGCTTTCCAATCAATTTGAAATTTGTTTTCTCGAGCTTCAGCAATCGTTAAATATTCTTTCTTTTTAGTTCGGCTTAGAAACTTCTCCCTGAATTCAGCATAATCAAGTTTTAGATCGGTTTTATATTTTGTCGCGGTTTCTTTTTGCAGTAAATTCCCTACCACAGTTACGGCACGAGAAGCATCGTTTACGTGAACGACTGCGTGCTGATATTCTGCATCGATTTTCACCGCCGTATGTGCTTTTGAGGTTGTCGCGCCACCAATTAACAAAGGAACTTCAAAATCTTGGCGCTGCATTTCTTTGGCAAGAAAAACCATCTCGTCTAATGAAGGCGTGATCAATCCGCTTAAACCTATAATATCGACTTGTTGGTCTTTGGCTTCAGCTATGATTTTTTCCGGCGGAACCATAACTCCTAAATCGATAATTTCATAATTATTACAAGCGAGAACCACGCTTACAATATTTTTCCCGATATCGTGTACATCGCCTTTTACGGTCGCCATCAAAATTTTCCCGGCACCACTTTTTTCATCTTCAGAAGGCGGATTTTTCAATTTTTCTTCTTCAATATAAGGTAATAAATAGGCAACGGCTTTTTTCATTACTCGAGCAGATTTCACCACTTGCGGAAGGAACATTTTTCCGCTTCCGAAGAGATCTCCTACGACATTCATTCCCGTCATTAAATGACCTTCGATCACTTGAATCGGCTTTTCTGATTGCTGCCGAGCTTCTTCAACATCTTCTAAAATATAGGTGTCGATCCCTTTAACTAAAGCACGTGTGATTCGGTCTTGCAAAGCCTCTTCTCGCCAAGACAGATCGACCTTATTTTTTTCTGACTTATTATTTTTTACCGTTTCTGCAAACTCCAATAAACGTTCTGTAGAATCATCGCGACGGTCGAGCATCACATCTTCCACGTGTTCTAATAAATCTTTAGGAATATCGTCGTAAACCTGTAGCATTGTTGGGTTCACGATACCGATATTCATCCCGGCTTGGATGGCGTGGTATAAAAATACCGAATGCATTGCTTCCCGAACAGTATTATTCCCGCGGAAAGAAAAAGAAATATTACTCACGCCGCCGCTGACGCTCACATACGGAAGATTTTCTTTTACCCAACGCGTAGCTTCAATAAAATCGATCGCATTTTTTCGGTGTTCATCCATTCCCGTTGCGACCGGAAAAATGTTTAGATCGAAGATGATATCTTCCGGAGGGAAGTTCACTTTTTTCACCAATAGATCGTAAGATCGTTGTGCAATTTCGATGCGACGGTCATAATTATCGGCTTGCCCAACTTCATCAAAAGCCATCACAATTACCGCAGCTCCGTAACGTTTGATCTTCTTGGCGTGAAGTAAAAACTCTTCTTCACCTTCTTTTAGCGAAATTGAATTCACCACACATTTTCCTTGAACTACTTGCAAACCGGCTTCGATAATTTCCCATTTAGAGCTATCGATCATGATCGGCACACGAGAAATATCGGGTTCTGAAACGATTAAATTTAAAAAATTTACCATCGCTTCTTTCCCATCGATCAGACCATCGTCCATATTTATATCGATAATCTGTGCGCCACCTTCTACCTGATCGCGGGCGATGGCTAAAGCTTCATCGAACTTTTCTTCTTTAATGAGTCTTAGAAATTTTCGGGAACCCGCTACATTGGTTCGCTCACCGACATTCACAAAATTACTTTCGGGAGTGATGACCAAAGGTTCTAAACCGGATAGTTTTAGCGGACGAAAATTTGAGTCAGTTTCAGTATTATGCTTATGTTCTATCGCTGTAGATAAATTCATTTTTGTATTAAATTAATTGTGGAGCTTCCAATTTTCTTGGGGAATACTTGGCTGCTACGTTTGCAATAGCTTTGATATGCTCTGGCGTGGTTCCGCAGCAACCGCCAATAATATTCACTAAATTCTTCTGAAGATATTCTTCGATCTGGCTTGCCATTTCTTTGGGCGTTTCATCGTATTCTCCAAAAGCATTTGGCAATCCGGCATTGGGATAAGCGGAAACGCCTGCCGAAGTTCTGTTGGCTAAAACTTCTAAATGTGGCGTGAGTTGTTTGGCACCTAACGCACAATTAAATCCAACACTTAACAACGGAATATGCGATACGGAGATTAAAAAAGCTTCAGCGGTTTGCCCAGATAAAGTTCTACCGGAAGCATCGGTGATCGTACCGCTCAACATCACCGGAATATCGATTTGTTGTTCTTCTTTAATTTCTTCAATTGCAAAAAGGGCAGCTTTGGCGTTGAGCGTATCAAAAACCGTTTCGACTAATAAAATATCGACTCCGCCTTTTAATAAAGCTAATGCTTGTTGTTTGTAAGCTATGCGTAATTCATCAAAAGAAATCGCTCGAAAACCGGGATTATTTACATCTGGAGAAATGCTGGCAGTTTTATTGGTTGGTCCCATCGCACCGGCAACAAAACGTGGTTTTTCAGGATTTTCTAAAGTCACTTTCTGAGCGACTTCTTTGGCAATTCTAGCCGACTCATAATTGAGTTCATCGACCAGATGTTCCATTTTGTAATCGGCCATCGCAATGGTGGTGCCGGAGAACGTATTGGTTTCAACAATATCGGCGCCGGCTTCAAAATATTTTTTATGTACTTCTGCAATCGCTTTGGGTTGCGTTAAGGACAAGAGATCATTATTTCCCTTCACGGGAATCTCCCAATTTTTAAAACGTTCTCCCTGAAAATCTTCTTCAGAAAATTGATAGCGTTGTAGCATTGTGCCCATTGCGCCATCGAGAACCAATATTTTTTGCGTTAATAATTCCTTTAATTTACTCATAGCTTATTTATATAACAGCTATCAAAAAAAGGAACAGAAGGAAAGAATTCTGTATGGGTTATCTATCTGCTTTTGCAGTAGAATGTAGCACCTTCTCCTTCTGTTTTCACAGAAAAAGGGTTGCTAAGGCTTCATTGGGTCTAGTCCCTCTGCCTTTCTTGATAACTTATTTCAATTTAAATATGAACTTGCGCTTACAAATATAAGCGTCTGCCAATAATAGACAAATTAATATGATTAAATCTGAGTTCCGTTTAACAAAACTTCATATTTAATTTCGGCAGTTTTTTCTAGCATTTTAGCTACCGAACAATATTTTTCTAACGAAAGATCTACGGCACGACGTGCTTTATTCTCGGGTAAATCACCTTCTAATTTTATTTGCAAATCTATTTTTTCAAAAACTTTTGGGATAGCGTTTGGATCACGATAGCCTTCAACCTCCATTTCTAGATTGGTTAATTCTAGGTTTTGCTTTTTTAGAATATGAACAATATCGATCCCACTGCAACCGGCAATCCCACGAAGTAGTAAATCCATCGGACTTGAGCCTTGCGGATTTTCAGCAGATTTGTTGTCTAAATGAACTTCGTCGCCACGCTCGTTAGTGGTTACAAAATGGAAATCGTTATTGAGGCGTTTTAAGTGTACTTTCATCTTTTTCAGTTTTTATTCAAAGATAAGCATTCTAATTTTTCAAGGCTTGTTGTAAATCTGAAATTACATCATCAGGATGTTCCAACCCTACTGAAATTCTTACTAAACCATCGGTGATCCCAACTTCCAATCGATCTGCTTCCGCTAATTTGCTATGTGTTGTGGAAGCCGGATGCGTCACAATGGTTTTGGTATCGCCTAAATTGGCACTTCGAGAACATAAATTCACCGAATTGATAAATTTTCTTCCAGCTTCTAAACCGCCTTTTACTTCAAAAGAAATAATATTTCCGCCCAATTTCATCTGCTTTTTAGCGATTTTATATTGCGGATGCGATTTCAAAAAAGGATATTTTACGTTTTCAACAAATTCACTTTCCTCTAAAAACTGCGCAACTTTTAAAGCATTTTCACAGTGCTTTTCTAATCTTACGGGAAGTGTTTCTAAACTTTTTGACAATACCCAAGCGTTAAAAGGACTCAGTGCCGGACCGGTATTTCTGGAAAATAAATAAATCTCCCGAATTAAATCGGCACGACCCACCGTTACACCTCCCAAAACTCGACCTTGCCCATCGATTAATTTTGTGGCTGAATGAATCACTAAATCTGCTCCAAAATTTATTGGATTTTGTAAGTAAGGCGTAGCAAAACAGTTATCGATCACCAGAATTAAATGATGCTTTTTAGCAATTTTACCCAACAATTCTAAATCTAAAATATCGACTCCGGGATTGGTAGGCGATTCAGCGAAAATGATTTTAGTGGTTGGCGTGATCAATTTTTCAATGGTTTCAACTTCATTTACCTTGAAATAAGAATGTGAAATATTCCACTTCGGAAAAAATTTAGTGAACAAACTATGGGTTGAACCAAATACCGAACGCGATGAAATCATATGATCACCACTATTTAATAAAGCGGCTAAAGTTGAAAAAACCGCGCTCATCCCCGTAGCAAATGCGTAACCGCCTTCAGCTCCTTCCATTTTAGCGATGCGATCGATAAATTCTGAAGTGTTCGGATTGCTGAATCTGCTATAAATATTTCGTTGTTTTTCTTCTGAAAAGGAAGCTCGCATTTCTTCAACATCTTCGAACACATAACTTGAGGTTAAGTATAAAGGTGACGAATGTTCTTGGTGTTGCGAACGCTCGATCTGGCTTCGTATAATTTCGGTTTCTAAATGAAATTGACTCATAATTTTAGTTTAGTTGCAACAATCGATTCGTTCGGCTAATTTGATCACGTCGCTCACCACGCCTCTGGCAGTAACCGCGGCTCCCGCTCCTGCTCCCTGAATCACTAAAGGTTGATTACCGTAAGATTCCGTATAAATTTCGAATAAAGAGTCGGCTCCTTGTAAAGCTCCGAGTGGATTTTCTTTTTGCTCTTTGACCAATTTCACTTCTAAAATCTCTTTTTCCACATCGAGCTCACCAATGTAACGTAAGACTTCATTTTCGTTTAATTCAGCTTTCAGCAATTGAAATTCTTCATCTAAATCGGTTATATTTTCTTGAAAAGTAGTTACGGAAGTAGTTTCAGCTAAATGCGCCGGCACCAAACTTTTCACTTTTACATCTTCTAAATTATAAGTGAGCTGAAGTTCTCTCGCTAAAATGAGCAGTTTTCTAGCCACATCGGTTCCTGAAAGATCGACTCGAGGATCGGGTTCTGTAAAACCTTTTGCTTCGGCAAGCGCGACTACATCACTAAAATTTTTATTTTCTTCTGAAAAAGTATTGAAAATATAACTGAGCGATCCTGAAAAAACACCTCTAATTTTAGTGACTTTTTCTCCTGATTGATGCAAGTTTTTAATTGTTTCAACCACCGGAAGACCTGCTCCCACATTGGTTTCATATAAAAATTGTTTCTTGTTTTCTTTTAAGATCTCTCTAAAGAATTCGTAATCATCATAAGCTAACGTATTGGCAACTTTATTGGCCGCAATAATGTGAAAACCGTTTTCTACCAAGTTGGTATAGTTATTTACAAATTCTGAAGAAGCCGTCGCATCGATCGCTACGATATGTTGCCAGTTTTTCGTTTTTACATAATCGATAATTTCTTCTACTTGATACGGAAGACCGAAATCTACAAAATTGGCTTTCCAGTTTTCATCGACCCCTTCATCTTTAATAAATGCGGTCGATGAATTTAAAATGATCGGAATTTCGATCTCTAAACCTTGCTGTTGAAAGACTTTTTGCGCTTGAATAATTTGATTGATAAACGTACTTCCTACGTTACCTATGCCAAACAAGATGAGCTGTATTTTTTTCATTTTTAGTTTTTATATTTTGAAATATGGGTTGTAATAAATTTGCGAGTTGTTGATGTTCAATTAAAAATGCATCGTGACCGTGAATCGATTTAATCTCGCCAATCGTGATATTTGTATTCGTTTCACTTAATTGCACATAAGTGTTCCAGTTATCTTCCGCCAGAAAAAATTTATCTGAATTGACTGTTATCAAATGAATTTGTGATCTTATTTTCTGAGCGGCCTTTAACCAATCGCCGGTTCCGTTAGAAATATCGATCGTGCTTAATAAATGATTTAGCAATCGATACGCCGGAAGTTTATAGCGATTTTTTAAAGCTTTTCCGTGAAAATCTAACCAGTCTTGAACTTTAAAATTCCCATTCTGTTTTTCTCTGTTGAATTTTTGATTTAGCGATGCCGGCGTGCGGTAAAACGTCATGGCATGCCGACGAGCATCTTCAATAGGTGCTGAAGAATTATTAAGAATAGCCTCCTGAATACTGCAATTGGCCAACACCCAATCGTTCGCCGTATGATGCGCCGCTACCGAAATAATATGAATTGCCAAATCAGGCTGATTGACGGCGATATGCCAAGTAAGCGCGCCACCAATCGAACAACCTAGAATGGCGTATAATTTATCTATTTTTAATAACTGAAGACCTTCAATAAAAATTCTTGCGACATCATCTAAGGTAAAATCTTTGTAGTTAAAAATTAGATCTTCTACTTCGCCACTGTAACCGTTACCGGGAATGTTAAATGCCAACACCGCAAATCTGTTTAGATCGATCGTCTTTTCTTCTCCCACAATTTGATCAAACCAAGCATTTTCTCCTATTAAAGTTGAATTACCTGTAAGTGCGTGATTCACTAAAACGATCGGAGCTTCTCCTAATGGTAGGCCAAAAGTTTGGTACGACAAATCGATATCTCGTGTAAAACCATTTTCAGTTTTAAAATTTTCAACCGTGATATATCTTAAACTCGCCATAACTTATTGCTGAACTAATTCGTGAGCTTTCTTTAAAGCCGTTTTTAAATCGGTTTTCAAATCTTCCAGATCTTCTAAGCCCACACTCAACCGAATTAGATCTTGGGTAACGCCGGTCGCCAATTGTTCTTCTTCTTTTAATTGCTGATGCGTGGTACTTGCCGGATGAATAATAAGTGATTTACTATCACCAATATTGGCTAATAATGAAAGTAGTTTCGTGGTATCTGCGATGGTTTTAGCTGCTTCGAAACCGCCTTTTACACCAAAAGTTACGAGTCCGCTTTTTCCTTTTGGTAAATATTTTTCAGCTAAATGGAAATAATCACTGCTTGGCAAACCGGGATAATTTATCCAAGCTACTTCTTCTTGTTGCTGAAGCCACTCGGCAAGTTGAAGCGCACTTCGAGAATGTTGTTTAATTCTAACATCAAGCGTTTCTAAACCTTGAATAATTTGAAAAGCGTTAAACGGACTCAAAGCTGCTCCGTGGTCTCGCAAACCTTCTACCCTAACTTTTGCAATGAAAGCGGCTTCTCTCAAAGCTTCGTGGTAAACTAAGCCGTGATAACCCGGTGAAGGCTCGGTAAACTCAGGAAACTTACCATTTGCCCAATCAAAGTTTCCGGCGTCGATAATCGCTCCGCCTAAGGCTGTACCGTTACCGTTAATATATTTGGTAAGTGAATGAATCACAATATCGGCCCCGTATTGGATCGGGTTTAATAAGCTTGGTGTCGCTACCGTATTATCGACAATTAGTGGAATTTCTGCTAGTTTAGCTTCCGCAGCAATTGCTTCTAAATCTAACACATCGAGTTTAGGATTACCTAAAGACTCTACAAATATCGCTCTTGTATTTTCTTGAATGGCATAACCAAAATCTTCAGGATTTGAAGGATCGACAAAGGTGGTGGTAATTCCTAATCTGCGGAGCGTTACGTTTAGTAAATTGTAAGTTCCGCCGTAAAGGCTACTCGATGCAACAATATGATCTCCGGCTTTTAGCAAAGTTAATAGTGTGGTATTAATTGCAGCCGTTCCCGATGCGGTGACAACAGCGCCAATTCCGCCTTCGATCGCTGCCAAACGTTGTTCTAAAATATCGTTGGTCGGATTGTTTAATCGGGTGTAAATAAATCCCGGTTTAGCCAAGCTGAAAACATCGGCTGCGTGTTGAGAATCATCAAACACATAGGAAGTCGATTGGTACAAAGGAACGGCTCTGGTTCCTTTATTAATTGTTACATCGTGACCGGCGTGCAAAGCATTGGTGGCATTTTTAAGTGTACTCATTTCTCTAAGTTTTAATTATTGAACATTTTATCTTTTTAACTTTTAGACATAAAAAAAGTCCCTTTGGATCGCTATCACCAAAGGGACTTTAAGTTTGAAAACAATTTCGCTTAAATCACAATTTACGGCAATAACGTATTGGATGGTGCATCATACGACACATCATCATCGGCATAGCCATCATCATTACGTTAGTTACCAAATTGAAATTCATTCTAATTTATTTTTCTTTTTCATAGCACCTGCAAACACAGGATTTTATTAAAAACAAGGCATAAAAAAACCGCTGTTGTTTACAGCGGCTCTATACATTTATAGCTAAAAAATTTATGCAATAGAACACGCTGTGGGCTTTCGCCACATCATCATATTCATCATACTCATTAAATTTTTCATTTTGTCTTGTTTTGTGACTACAAAGATAATGGTAGATTTTTTTAATATGCAAACAAATCGATATTTATTTTTTGCGTTAAGGATTGAACGGTTTGTCTGAGCTCTTTTAAATGAAGGCTTAAGCCGCAATTTAAAAAGCGAGTAGTGAAAGCCTGACCCGAATTTTTAAATGAGGGAAACGCCATGATTATAAATTCTCTATAAATTAAAATGTCGTTAAAATAGTGTTGCATTTATGGCTTTTTTATACCTTTGCCTTAAAATTACAGGGAAAAATTTGACTGATTGCAACCCTTAAAAATGCTAAAGCAGTACTTCACTTCTTTAGATTGACCTTCAATCAGGCTTACTCCCTACTAAAATAAAAAGAATGGCTTATTTATTTACTTCAGAAAGTGTTTCTGAAGGACACCCAGATAAAATCGCAGATCAGATTAGCGATACTTTATTAGATAACTTTTTAGCGTTTGACGAGCAGTCTAAAGTTGCTTGTGAAACTTTAGTAACTACCGGCCAAGTAGTTCTTGCCGGTGAAGTACGATCGAATACTTATTTAGATGTACAACAAATTGCTCGTGATGTGATCAATGATATTGGATACACGAAAGGAGCTTACCAATTTAGCGGAGATTCTTGTGGGGTAATTTCTTTAATACACGAACAGTCGCCAGAAATTAATCAGGGAGTAGATCGTGAAAGTAAAGAAGAACAAGGTGCCGGTGATCAAGGAATGATGTTTGGCTATGCCACTACAGAGACTGAAAATTATATGCCGTTAGCGCTAGACATCTCTCATAAAATGATGATCGAATTGGCGAAGCTAAGAAGAGAAAACAAAGATCTTACGTATTTAAGACCTGATGCTAAAAGCCAGGTGACTATTGAATATAGCAATGATAATATTCCACAGCGAATTGTAGCGATCGTACTTTCTACGCAGCACGATCAATTTATGGAAGATGATGAAAAGATGCTTCAGCAAATTAAAGATGACATTATTAATATCTTGATGCCTCGTGTGATTGAGCAATTGCCTGAGTATGTTCAGAAATTATTTAATGACGATATTACCTATCACATTAATCCAACGGGGAAATTTGTGATCGGTGGTCCTCACGGTGATGCCGGACTTACCGGTAGAAAAATTATAGTAGACACTTACGGTGGTAAAGGAGCTCATGGTGGTGGCGCTTTTTCTGGTAAAGACCCTAGTAAAGTAGACCGTTCTGCTGCTTATGCTTCCAGGCACGTTGCTAAAAACTTGGTTGCAGCCGGTGTGGCCGATGAAGTTTTAGTACAAGTTTCTTATGCTATTGGTGTTGCAGAACCGACTTCTATTTCTATAGATACTTACGGAACTTCTAAAGTAGATTTATCGAACGGGGAAATTGCTTTAAAAGTAAAAGAGATTTTTGATATGCGCCCGGCAGCGATTGAAGAACGCTTAAAACTTCGAAACCCGATCTACCGAGAAACTGCGGCTTACGGACATATGGGTAAAGAACCGAAAACTATAACGAAAATTTTCGAAAGCCCATATTCGGGTAAAATAACTAAAGATGTCGAGTTATTCACGTGGGAAAAATTAGATTACGTTGATCGTGTAAAGACGGTATTTAATCTGTAATTATTTCATTTAAAAGAATTTACATTTATTAATTTCCCAAAATAAACTATCACTTGTAATTTGACTATATATTTGCACAAATATTTATTAAAAAAAGTCATTTTATGAGTGATAGTACTTTTTTAACAAGATTTCCAATTGTTACTCACGAAGAAGCATCTGAAGAAATAAAAGCGATTTATGAAGATACCATGAAACGCTTCAACTTCCATTTGTATTAAATTGGTTTAAATGCCAAGGTAGTAATGCCCACCTTTTAAAAGGTAATTGAGCAAAATTAAAATCTACCTTAATGATGGGAGATATTCTCAACGTGCTTAAACAAATTATTATCTACAACGTTTCTAAAAAAAGAAACTGCAGCTACTGTGCACACGCGCACGGAGTATATGCCGATAGTATGAGTGCTATGAGTAGCGAGCGTGAAGATTTTCGTGTTACTTAAAATTTAGACTCTCCAATTATTCCTGAAAGTTACAAAGTGGCTATCGAAGTAGTTACACAAGCCGCTTTAGACCACCAAAATATTCGTGATGTAGATTTTGATAAACTAAAAAACATCGGATTTAATTTAGATGAAATTCAAGAATTAATGGCGCAGGCAGATTTATTGAATATGCTAAATACAATTGCCGATGTTTCAGTTATTAAAATTGACAATGAACTTTTAGAAGCTACCGCCTAACTTTATTTTTAGGTAGCTTATGAATATTTATGAAAATAAATATCGTATTACCTATGAAGCTTTTTCTAAATTTTCTGCCAGAATAAGCAAGGCAGAAGGCACCCAATAATTAGCTGTGGTGCTGCAGAGCAACCTTAAGTATTTATTCACCTTTAAATTTTTAGAATAATTATAAAAAATGATAGTGAATCCAATTCGATCAATGTTATTTCTAATTCTATTCATCCGGAAGAAATTGTGGAGTGTCTACCTTTAGATAATGAAGAGAATTTACTAGAAAAAAATATTCCCCTTCATTTTTTTTCAGACGGAAATAGCACCGAGCATATCTTGGGTAAAAAAATGGAGGGCGATTTATGGGCTTGGTATTTTAAATATGGTAAAAATGAGCTATGCGTTTCTCTTATTTCTTCTCTAGAGAAACCTTCTGTAACCAGAGATGTAGAAATAGTGAACTTACTTATTGATAATTTTATCACTAAATATCAGCTACTTATATTACGAGAAGAATTAAATCATCAAACTAAATCACTCTGCACTAAAAGTGCAGAGGTTTGTCTTGACTAAGGACTGAAAGTCCTATTATTTAAAAACTGTCAACACGAAATATTTCAAGCAACTTACACATATTTTTTCGCATTACTAAAGTACTGCAATAAAATTGCAGGGTTTTAAACCCATTTCTGAGACCAATAAAAACCTTTTAGCTGCACTTAACGTAATTAATAGTCAGAAAGCACAAATTTCAAAAATTGTAGATCAACAAAAAGAGGTGATTGATGACAGAACAAAAGAGCTGAAAGAAAAAAATAAAGAGTTGGCTGAAATTTCTCAGCTAAACGCTCATACAGTTCGAGAGCCTTTATCAAGAATATTAGGACTTATCGAAATTTCAGATTATTACTCTGCAGAAGAATTAAAAACAGAAGTGCTAGATCATTTAAAAACTTCTTCTGAAGATCTAGACAAAGCGCTAAAAGACGTCATCGAACGCAGCGCTAAAGCCATTGAACTTTTCTCAAGCAAATCCCCACAGTAACTATCATGCAAGAAAAAAAGAAAATTTTTTTAGTTGACGATCAACGTATCGCCAATATGATCACAAAAAAAATGATCGAAACTAGCGGAGTAGAATGCGATATTTTAGCCTTCTAAGAACCTAAAAATGCACTAGAAGCTTTACAAGAATATTCTCCGGAATATATTTTTTTAGACCTAAACATGCCACTCATTAACGGTTGGCAATTTTTAGAAAATATAAAAGAACGTTTTACCAGTAAAGTAATTATTTTAACTTCTAGCGTTGATCCTGCAGATGTAGAGAAAGCCAAAGACTTCCCGCAGGTAATTAGTTATCAAACCAAGCCTCCTTCAAGGAAAATATTACAAGAATTAATTTTAGGGTAGTTAATATTTCATTCTAATTTTTTCCATTTCCGTATAATTCTATTTCTTTGCAAAAAATTTCAGCAATGAGCGATTTATTTGGCTTCGGATTATTGGTATTTACCTCGTTTTTCACGTTGATTAACCCTATTGGAACGATGCCGATCTTTATGACGATGACTTCTGAGCTAGACAAAGAGCATCGCAACGCAACAGCACGTAAAGCGACGATTGCTGCATTTATCACCATTGTTGCTTTTGCATTTTCTGGACAGGTTCTATTTAATTTCTTCGGAATTTCTGTTAACAGTTTTCGCTTGGTAGGTGGTGTGATTTTCTTTCAAATGGGTATGGATATGCTTCAAGCTCGTTTGGCCAGTGTAAAAGTAAAAGACAAGGCTGCCAAGAAAACTTACATTGAAGATATTTCGATCACTCCTTTAGCAATCCCCATGATTTCCGGTCCCGGTTCGATTACTAACGCCATTATTATGATGGAAGATGCACACACAGTCGAAGCGAAAGCGGTACTTATTGGCGCAATCTTTTTAGTGCTTTTTCTTACGTATTTAATCCTACTGAGTTCAACTAAAATCCTAAAAATCTTAGGGAATACCGGTAAGAACGTGCTTATGCGTTTAATGGGACTTATCGTAATGGTAATTGCGGTAGAATTTTTCTTTAGCGGATTAAAACCAATAATTCAGGAGATTTTAAAGATAGCCTAAACTATTCTCGATCGACATTGTGTTTTGGTCTAATGATCATTCGTAGATCTTCTTTTTTAGCTAAATAAGAAACGCTCCAATTAAAAAAAGTACGAATGCGATCGGTTCTTCCGATAAGGGAAAATAAATGAATAAATCCCCAGATCATTAAGGCGACAAATCCCTGAAAATGAATTTTATTGGGTAAATCTGCCACCGCATTACTCTTACCAATAACAGCCATCGCACCTTTATCCTTGTATTGAAAAGCTTTTGGAGTATTCCCCTTTTCAACAGCAATTAAATTCTTGGCTAAGTTTCTTCCTTGTTGTATAGCTACTTGCGCCAGACGCGGATGCCCTTCAGGAAAATTTTTATCAGAAAACATAATACTTCCGTCGCCAATAGCATAAATGTGATCGGCTTTTTGAAGTTTATGATATTCATTTACCCACAATCGATTTCCTGCTTCATACCAATCTTCCGGTAAACCTTCAAACACTCGGCCTTTCACGCCGGTTGCCCAAATAAGATTTCGACTTTTAATACTACTGCCATCATTCAGAAATACTTCGCGACCATTAAAATCTTTTACGCGTTTATTCAGCAACACATCTACATATGTGCTACTTAATTTTTTATAGACAAATTTTTGAGATTTCTCACTCATCGATTTCAGTAAATGATCACCACTATTCACCAAATAAATTTTTGCTTTCACCTCTTTTAACTCCGGATATTCTTCGAGAATCACCTGTTTTCGAAGCTCTGCAAACATCCCGGAAACCTCGACCCCAGTAGGTCCGCCACCGGCAATCACCATCGTTAACCATTCTTCTTTTTCGGCAGCTGTTTCAGCACGAGTAGCTTTTTCGATACGTTGCAACAAAACGTTACGCATATTGAGCGCATCGTTTAAAGAATTCATTGGAATACCGAATTTTCTAATATTTTCTATCCCAAAATAATTGGTTCGCGTTCCCGTACATAGGATGAGTTTGTCGTACTCGAGCTCGCCATTAGAGAGAATAATTTTTTGCTCTTCGGGTAAAATTTTCTTTAAGGTTCCTAACCAGAAATGCGCATTTTTTCGCCCGGAAATTAAACTCCTAAAAGGATAACTTATCGATGAAGGTTCTATAAATCCTGTCGCCACCTGATAGATAAGTGGCGTAAAGTAGTTGTAATTATTTTTATCGACCAGGGTGACTTCAAAAGCATCGTTTTTCATCAAACGTTTTAACACGTTTGTCCCGGCAAAACCACCACCAACAATCACTACTTTTTTCTTCATGAGCATTTTTCAATTTCTTAAATTTAATCGATTTGCTCACGACCGCCACAAAGAAGGCTCAATTTTAAATTACTTATAACATTTTGGGCGCAACCCTATCGGGTCGGGCTTTCGGCAGTCGCTTTTTTCAATTCCTGCTCAGGCAGAAATCTCAAAAGAGCTCCAACAATGCTTTAAATATATTCACGAACTCAATAAAAACTGAATAAGTGAGTAATCCCTTGCGCAAAGTAATTCAAGAGAATTAATAATCAACTCTAAGATCTATTTATTGAATCTAAAAAGAAGAGCTATTCCCTTAAATTATTAATGAAACGAACTCAAATAATGCTTAGCATCTCGAATATTTAATTCAAATTCACGAGCATCTCTTCCAAAACGGTCTTTATGAAATACAGGTTCTCCAAAAGCATCTAAAGCCACTAAGATTTGAAAAATGGTGTTCTTATTTTCGTATTTCAACTCATACTCAAGCCATTTTACAAAATTGTCGACCAGAAGAAGATGATTTCCTGTTTTAAGCAAGCTCCAATATGCACTAATTCTTTCATTTTCTATTTTGTATAATCTCGAATTAAGACCATCGACAATTATATGCTCTAATTCAGCAACATTTATATCTTTTAATTGAGATTCTGAAATGATTTTTTTCTCATATGCTGAATGAGAATAACCATTAGCCTTTTCAAAAATATAAGCTGATTCTTCTAATTGGTAAATCGTTAATTTCATCGCCATACAAAAATAAATTTCATTTTAAATCAATTAGAATTCAATTTTTAATCACAGATTCACAATTTTACTTATGCAACTGCAATTGAATTCGCTTTCGGGTAACATCAACTTCTAATACTTTTACGATTACTTGCTGATGCAAATGCACATAATCGTTTACATCACTTACAAATTCGTTAGCTAGATTAGAAACGTGTATGAGTCCGCTTTCTTTGATGCCTACATCTACAAAACATCCGAAGTTGGTAATATTATTCACGATTCCCGGTAATAGCTGACCTTCACGCAGATCGTCTATTGTTTTAATGTTTTGATTAAATGTGAATACTTTAGCCTTTTCTCGAATATCTAAACCCGGTTTTTTCAATTCAGCAACGATATCTTTTAGTGTTGGCAAACCTACTTCCGCAGAAATATACTTCTCTAAGTTTATTTTTTCTAATAATGATTTGTTTCCTATAGATTCCGCAACGGTTGTGCCGTCGTCTTTCGCCATTTTCTCTACTAAAGCATAACGTTCAGGATGCACCGATGAATCGTCTAACGGGTTTTTCGCATTTTTTATACGTAAAAATCCGGCACTCTGCACAAAGGCTTTTTCACCTAAACGTTTCACTTTTTTAATTTCATTTCGAGTGGCAAAAGCGCCATGTTGAGTTCGGTATTCCAAAATATTTTCAGCCAACTTCTCTCCTATTCCAGAAACATAGCTCAACAGCGATTTACTCGCCGTATTTATATTTACCCCAACTGCATTTACGCAAGATTCTACCACGCGATCGAGCGCTAATTTGAGCTGAGTTTGATCTACATCGTGCTGATATTGCCCTACTCCAATCGCTTTCGCATCGATTTTCACCAATTCTGCTAACGGGTCTTGCAATCGCCGACCAATAGAAACCGAACCTCTAACGGTTGCATCGTAATTAGGAAATTCTTCCCGCGCCACAGAAGATGCCGAATAAACCGAAGCTCCGGCTTCACTCACAACAAACACCTGAATTTCATTTTTAAACCGAATTTTTCTTACCAAAGCCTCGGTTTCTCTCGAGGCAGTACCATTACCAATGGCAATTGCATCAATTTTATAAGCCTCAGAAAGCGTACTAATTTTCTTGATGGCGGTTTTCTGATCTTTTTGTGGTGGATGCGGGAAAATAGTTTCGTTATGCAAAAGCCTACCGTTTTCATCTAAACAGACCAATTTACAACCGGTTCGAAAACCCGGATCGATGGCTAAAACACGCTTCTCGCCTAACGGAGCTCCTAATAATAATTGCATTAGATTCTTCGCAAAAACCTTGATCGCCGAGTTATCGGCACGTTCTTTTGCTTGCTGAATTGCCTCATTACTTAAAGAAGGCTTCAATAATCGTTTGTAGCTATCTGCGATAGCCAGTTCAATTTGTTCGGCACAAGCACCGGAAGATTTTATAAGTTTACGTTGTATATGCTGAAGAATACGATCTTCATCGCCTTCTAATTTCACCCGAATAACACCTTCTTTTTCTGCTCGCTGAATTGCTAAAAATCGATGGGATGGAATTCGCTTTAAAGATTCTGACCAATCAAAATAATCTTTGAATTTTTGAGCTTTTTCATCTTTAATTTTCGACTTTATACCCGAAGCAGTTATATTGATATAATTATTAAATTGATATCGAATATAGTCACGAATATCGGTTCGTTCAGCAATCCATTCTGCAATAATCAAACGCGCTCCCGCTAAAGCTTCAGTGGAATCTTTTACAACTTGACGTAAATATTTTTTAGCTACATTCTCTAAATCCTGAGCATTTTGTGCCATAATGATCTTCGCTAAAGGTTCTAAACCTTGCTCACGAGCCTGATCGGCTTTAGTTTTTCGCTTTTTCTTATAAGGCAAATACAGATCTTCCAACACAGTTAGCGTATCGGCGGCTTCTATCTTAGATTTTAATTCAGTCGTTAAGGCTTGTTGTTCTTCAATACTCGATAAAATGGATGCTTTACGCTTTTCAAGCTCTTCATAATAGTTTTTTGCTTTAAGAATTTCTTCTATTTGCACTTCATCGAGATTCCCGGTCATCTCCTTGCGATACCTCGCGATAAAAGGGATGGTGCAATCTTCATTTAAAAGTTGAAGTGTATTTTTTATCGAGGTCTCAAAAAGCTGCGTTTGCTGCTGAATATATTGCTGAATCGTCATAATCTGTATTTATACTTCTAAAACAAAATAAAGCTATTGTTATAAAACATCCAGAAGATGAGCTTAAATATTACTAAATCTTTTTTATTTAACTTTTTATTGCTTTGATATACAATATTGTATTACATTTACTAAACATTTGTTAATTTAATTTTTTCATTTAAAACTAACCAAGTATGAAGAAAAACTACTCTAAACGAAGTAGCAATGCCTATTACAAGAAAGTGTATTGGCTTGCTGCTATTTTCGTGCTATTTGCAAGCATTGCAAATGCTCAATTTACGGGAGCATATAACTTAAGCAATTGGACTTTAACTAACAATAATCCTAGTTCTGATGCTTCAGTAAATTTGAGTGGAGCACCAAATTCATTCATTTTTACTGGTAGTGACTCTGGAAGTGGAGGTTGTTGTGATTTATACGATGATTTCGAAATTACAGTAACCTCAACTACATCATTAAATTTTGACTACAATCATAGTAACCCGGATTTGGATGATTTTTATTATGTCATAAATGGTACAGCAACATTGGTAACCATTAATGGTAATGGTAGTCTATCGGTGCCGGTAACAGCAGGAGATACTTTTGCATTTAGGATTTATAATTATGATAATTGTTGCGGCGCAGGAGTTCTTACTATTTCTAATTTCAGTGCGGGTTCTTGTTCTATGACTGCCTCTATCACTTCGCAAACTAATATTTCTTGTAACGGAGGTTCAGATGGTTCATCTACAGTAGCAACGTCAGGAGGTGCAGCACCATATACTTATTTATGGAATGATAGTTCTGCACAAACTACAGCAACTGCAACAAATCTTACAGCAGGTACATACGAAGTAACGGTAACAGATTCTAATGGATGTACTGCTACGGCAAGTGCTACAATTACTCAACCTGCAGATTTAGAAGCCAATGGAGTTGCTACAAACGTAAGCTGTAATGGTGGCAGTAATGGATCTATAGATTTAACCGTTACTGGAGGAACTTCACCTTATAGTTATGCTTGGGATAATTTTGCAACTACAGAAGATCTTTCAGGATTAGCTGCAGGCACATACAATGTTACGGTTACAGACACAAATGGTTGTATTACTACAGAATCTGTAGATGTTTTTGAACCAATCAATTTAACTATAAGTGCAAATATTACAAACACCTCTTGTTCAGACAATAATGGATCTATAGATTTAACTGTAATCGGTGGTAACCCACCATATGCTTACGTTTGGAGTAATTCTGCCACAACTCAAGATCTATCTGGTCTTGAATCAGGAACCTATAACGTAACTGTTACTGATATAAAGGGATGTACTGAAACTTTTTCAACTTCAATTTTAACTGTTGATAATGAAGCCCCAATTGCGATATGTAATGATATCACAGTACAATTAGACAGTAACGATGAAGTTACCATTTTACCTGAAGACATAAACAATGGATCTTATGATCAAAGCATTTGGTTAAATTATGGAGACGCATCTACATATTACAGTGTTAATAGTGATGATCAAGGTTTTGGAAATGGTACCGGTGGTACTGTTGGTTTTGTAGTGTCTACAAAAGAACCTATTTATTTTACCCCAGCTAACAGTTTAGATGATAAAGTAAGAATTGGTGATGAACTGCATATCAATTACAAAGGCTCAAACCCTACATATTTAGATAGAACTATACAATGGAGAGGAATTGGAAATGCGGAAACGGATGTAACTTGGGAAAGTTCAAATTTCAGAAATATTTATTCAATAGAGCAATCTGGAAAAGTAAGCGGAGATTTACTAAATCCTTATTTACCATATACGATTAAGTCTACATTTTTAGTTAACGGGGTAGAGAAATACTTGTCGATCATTAATGGAGATGTAACATTTACTGATGACGACTCTCTTAAAACTTTCTACACGCTAGATGTAGCATCCGGTCAATTTAATGAATGTTCAGAACTAACATATTCAATAGACGTATCTACTTTCGACTGTTCTATGCTAGGCGATAATCAAGTAACATTAACCGTCACCGATACAAGCGGAAATAGCGATAGTTGCACTGCAACAGTTACAGTTTTAGAAGATACAAATCCTACAGCCAACTGTGTTGCTCCATTTACTGTTTATTTAGATGAAAACGGTAATGCGCAAATTTCTGAAAGCGATATTAATGATGGTTCCTCAGATAATTGTGGTGTAGATTCAGTGAGTATTGATGTTACAGAATTTGATTGTACGATGTTAGGCGATAACCAAGTTACACTGACAGTAACAGACGCTTCAGGAAATTCTTCTACTTGTACTACGACTGTAACTGTAGTTGACGAAATTATTCCTATCGTTCAGACCCAAGACATTACGGTATATTTAGATGAAAATGGATTAGCATCTATAGAATCGTGTGACCTTGATGATGGTTCATACGATAATTGTAGTAATGATTCTAATGATATTTATTTTACAGGAACTTTTGAAGGAGAAATCTGGAAAGCTAGTAAAGATGGCAGTACAACTCCTGAATTAATTTTCACAGATTCAGAAACTGCAGGACCAGTAGGTATAGAGGTCGACCTAACGTCTAATACAATATATTACGGAGGCGGTAATTTTCATAGTATTAAATATTTTGAAATAGGACAAACTACAAATTCAATTTTACCGGGCTCTACTTCGGGTAGTGAAAGACACGATTTTGAAATTCACGACGGTTATGTATATTATACTTCTGATGGAGATTTATATAAAGGAGGTATCAATTCTGGAACCGCTATTTCTATAGTTAGTACTGGAGATGTAATCGCAGGGATTACTTTAGACAAAACTAACAACACATTATACTATATAGCTCAAGATAATTCTTGGGGAATTGGTAAAGTTGATATTGACGGAAACAATGAAGATTATAATTATATTCCAACATCTGAAAATGCAAGAGGTGTTACTATAGATGAATCTACTCAAACCTTATATTGGAACTCTGGATCTGGAAATATATATTCATCTCCTGCAGACGCCTCTACCGCACCACAATTGTTATATGACATTTCTGCCTATGGATCTGGAAATGGGTATCACATAGACTTAGATGGTGACGATTTATACTGGACTAAGTTCAATGATCCTAATTTAGATGATGTAATCTTTAAAGCTCCTAAAAATGGCTCTGGACCAGTACAAGTTTTATATAGTGGAGACTTTGGAAGTATAAGAGGTATCGCGGCTGGAAGAAATATTACAGGAAATTCATTAAATTGTTCTGATTTTCAAATTAGTCAATCTTCTTTCGATTGTACAATGTTAGGCGAGAATGATGTGACATTAACTGTAACTGATCTAAGTGGTAATCAAAATACTGGATCTGCAACAGTAACTGTTGAAGATAACATTTCTCCAACTGCAAGTTGTCAAGATGTAACTGCATACTTAGACGAAAATGGCAATGTAACTTTAGATCCTGAAGATTTTAATGATAATTCATCAGACAATACAGATTGTTTTACATACACTATAGACCAGACAGATTTTGATTGTACGATGCTAGGCTCTAATCCAATTGTATTTACAGTCGAAGATGCTGCAGGTAATATTGACACTTGCTTAACAACTGTAACTATTATAGATAATGAAAATCCTACAGCCAACTGTGTTGCTCCATTTACAATTTCATTAGATTCTAATGGTAACGCACAAATTTCTGAGAGCGATGTTAATGATGGTTCTACAGACAATTGCGGTGTAGATTCAGTGAGCATTGATGTTACAGAATTTGATTGTACGATGCTAGGTGATAACCAAGTAACATTAACTGTTACAGATGCATCAGGTAATTCTTCTACTTGTACAACAACAGTAACTGTGGTTGACGAAACTAATCCTATTGCTAACTGTGTTGCTCCATTCACAATATCATTAGACGTTAATGGTAACGCACAAATTTCTGAGAGCGATGTTAATGATGGTTCTACAGACAATTGTGGTGTAGATTCTATAAGTATTGACGTTACAGATTTTGATTGTACGATGGTAGGTGAGAATGATGTGACTTTAACCGTTACAGACACATCAGGAAATTCTTCCACTTGTACCACAACTGTAACTGTAATTGATGATATTAACCCTATTGCCAACTGTGTTGCTCCATTTACAATTGCTTTAGATGGTAATGGTAATGCGCAAATTTCTGAAAGCGATATTAATGATGGTTCTTCAGATAATTGTGGTGTAGATTCAGTGAGTATTGATGTTACAGAACTTGATTGTACGATGCTAGGTGAAAACCAAATAATATTAACTGTTACAGACGCATCAGGTAATTCTTCAACTTGTACCACAACTGTAACTATAATTGATGATACTAATCCTATTGCTAACTGTGTTGCTCCATTTACAATTGCTTTAGACGCTAATGGTAACGCACAAATTTCTGAAAGCGATATTAATGATGGTTCTTCAGATAATTGTGGTGTAGATTCAGTGAGTATTGATGTTACAGATTTTGATTGTACGATGGTAGGTGATAATCAAGTAACATTAACCGTGACAGACGCATCAGGTAATTCTTCTACTTGTACAACTACCGTAACTGTTGAAGACAATGAATCTCCAATAGCAACGTGTCAAGATATTACTGTAATTCTAGATAATACTGGAAATGTAAGTATTACTGCTTCAGATATTGATAATGGTTCTACAGACAACTGTGCGATCGATTCTTATGAAATTGATGTTGACAGTTTCGATTGTACGATGGTTGGTATGAATATGGTTACCTTAACTATTACAGATACGAATGGAAATAGTTCTACTTGTACTTCAACCGTAACCGTTGAAGACAACGAACTCCCTTCGATCTCTTGTGAAGCTATTACAGTTTCTTTAGATGAAACCGGAAACATTTCGATCTTACCGGAAGATTTAGTAACCGATACTTTTGATAATTGCGGAATCGAAAATTTAAGTTTAGATATCGACACTTTTGATTGTGAAGATATTGGAAACCCTGTTGATGTTACCATTTTTGCTCAAGACGCTAGCGGAAATATGACATCTTGTACTACAACGGTTACAGTAATCGATGATCTTGATCCGGAATTTATGTGTTTAGAAGATCAAACCGTGATGGGTAATGATGATGAAAGTTTTTACGTAGTACCAGATTTTGTTGCTAATGGAGAAGTATCTGCTATAGATAATTGTGATGGAGAAATGATTACGATTTCTCAAAATCCACCGGCAGGATCATTATTAGAAGAAGGTGAATATGATTTTACTTTTGTAACTACAGATCAAAACGGAAATACCGCAGTTTGTATTTCTACCATTACCGTAGAAACTGGAGACCTTAGTGTAAAAACTCCTGAAATATCATTAAAATCAATAGACTTATACCCTAATCCGGCAGAAAATTTCATAATCATAGATAATCCACAACACCTTCAACTTAAAGAAATGGTGATTTATGATTTAAACGGAAGAAAAGTCTTAACCTTAGATTTAGAAAATTATACTGATAATACTCAGCTTAATATTTCTAAACTTGAAGCGGCTCAGTATTTCGCAATGATCAAGTCAACAAATAATGGTGTTGTTGTAAAAAGAATTCTTAGAAAATAACATTCTTTCACTTACAGTTTACAAAGCCTTCCTATCTAGGAAGGCTTTTTTATTCTTATTTCTTCGGAAATCTTTAACAATACACTGCCTATTTAATTTATATTTTAGAGTAATTAAAACTCTAGGATTATGGCCTTGTTCAGTAAAATAAAAAATACCATTGGTTTACTAAAAGATGTAGATTTAGATAAATTAGCAAAGCTTAATGAGAAGATCGATCTCAAACAAGCGATGAATACTTTAGGTAACCTCGACGATAGGCAAATAAAAGGCCTTATGAAAATGCTCAACCATCAAGGTAAAAAAGGGCAACATCAACTCCCTCCAATCGATGGTGATTTTTATAATCTCGATTTAAAACTGACTGAAGAACAACGTGAACTTCAACTTAAAGTGAGAAACTTTATGGAAGATGAAGTTCGACCTTTAGTTAATGATTATTGGAACAAAGCCAAATTTCCGTTTGAAATCATCGAGAAATTTGCCAAGCTGAATATTACCGGAGTTCCTTACGAAGGTTATGGCTGCCCAAATCTCCCTTTTTTAATGGAAGGGATCATCGCTCAAGAAATCGCTCGGGTAGATGTTTCAATTTCTACCTTTTTCGGAGTTCATAGTGGTTTAGCGATGGGGTCTATTTATCTCTGCGGAAGCGACGAACAAAAACAAGATTGGCTCCCAAAAATGCAAAAATTAGAGAAAATCGGAGCCTTTGGTTTAACTGAACCTAATGTAGGTTCTGCCGTTTCTCAAGGAATGGAAACTACTTGTAAATTTGATGGCGAGAATTGGATCCTTAACGGACAAAAAAAATGGATTGGTAACGCCACATTTGCCGATGTGATTGTGATCTGGGCAAAAGATGTAGACTCTCACCAAGTAAAGGGGTTCATCGTAAGAAAAGAAAATCCGGGCTTTGAAGCTGAAAAAATGGAAGATAAAATGGCGTTAAGAATCGTACAAAACGCTATCATTACTCTTACCGACTGTAAAGTGCCCGAAAGTGACCGTCTGCAAAACGCCAATTCGTTTAAAGACACGGCCAAAGTTTTAAAAATGACTCGCGCCGGTGTTGCTTGGCAAGCTGTTGGTTGTGCCCGCGGTGCTTATGAGAGTGCATTAAAATATACCAGAAAGCGAGAACAATTTGGCAAACCAATCGCTTCTTATCAATTGGTACAAAACCATTTGGTTGAAATGCTATCTAATTTAACCGCGATGCAAACGATGGTTTTTAGACTTTCTGAAATGCAAGATGAAGGTATTTTAACCGATGAACATGCTTCGCTGGCCAAAGTATATTGCAGTATGCGAACACGCGATATTGTAAGTAGAGCTCGAGAAGTTATGGGCGGTAACGGTATTTTATTGGAACACGACGTAGCTCGTTTTGTTGCCGATGCCGAAGCCATTTACAGCTACGAAGGCACCAAAGAAATTAACTCATTAATTGTAGGACGCGCCATTACAGGATATAGCGCATTTGTATAAAATTTTATGAATAAAATAGTATTGATCTGCCCAGAGAGAAACGATGTTTCTAAATGGGTAGAAAGTTTTAAGAAAGAAAATAACAACATAGAAGTAGAAATTTACCCGAACGATACCGATCGGGAGCAAACAGAATTTGTAGCGACGTGGAATCCGCCGGCCGATGCTTTTGAAAAGTTTCCGAATTTAAAAGTGATCGCTTCAATGGCGGCCGGTGTAAAACATATTACTTCAAAAAAAATACCGAATAATGTAAAAGTAACACGCGTTAAAGACGATTACCTCAACTATGATCTTAGCTATTTTGTGCTGAATGCTTTACTGAATTATTTACGAGATATGCCTTTGTATTTTCAGCATCAAGAAGAAAAAATATGGGATCGTCAAGCTTACCAACGTCCGGAAGATGTTACAGTTGGTATTTTAGGCTTCGGAAATATTGGTCAAGCTATCGGAAAATTATTGTTGAAAAATGATTTTAAAGTATTGGGTTGGTCTCGCTCAAAAAAAGATGTTGAAGGCATTGAAACCTTTAAAGAAGATGAATTAAATACATTTTTATCGAAGTCTAATGTTTTGGTTTGCATGCTTCCACACACTCCGGAAACGGAAGATATTCTGAATCAAGAATTATTTCAAGAGTTACCGAAAGGAACTTATTTAATTAATGTTGGTCGTGGCGCGCATTTGCAAGAAGAAGACTTTCTAGAAGCTTTGGCCAACGGGCAACTTTCCGGAGCGGCTTTAGATGTCTTTAAAACAGAACCTTTACCTAAAGAACATGTTTTTTGGAATCACGATAAAATTACCATTACGCCGCATACCGCAAGCATTACCAATCCGGCGACAATTGTGCCGAAGATGGTTGAAAACTTTCAGCGTATGCAAAACAACGAGCCGCTAAAAGACGAAGTAGATCTAGAAAAAGGTTATTGATGAGTTAATACTGAAAAATAAATGACGCTCTACCTCACATTTGCAATTATTGCAATAGGGATAATTCTTTTCATTAAAGATTATTTCACGATAGACACGACCTCGATCATCATCATGTCGCTGTTTATCGTTTCTGGCGTTTTAAATCCTGAAGAAGGTTTTGCCGGTTTTAATCATCCGGCAACGATTACGTTAGGTTGTATGTTTGTGATTAGTGCTGCCATTTTTAAATCGGGACTTATTGATGGTTTGTCGAGTAAGATCATTCGGGTAGCGAAGATCAATTACCTTTTTGCTTTGATCATATTTTGCTTATCGGCAGCGGTTTTTTCAGCATTTATCAACGATACGGCAGTAGTGGCATTATTGATCCCGATGGCGTTATTGGTTTGCCGAGAAACCAATATTCAGCCTTCGCGATTATTAATTCCTATTTCATTTTCTGCATTATTTGGTGGCACTTGTACACTTATTGGAACATCGACCAATATTTTAGTGAGTAGTTACGCTAAAAAAAGCGGACTAGAACCTTTAGGAATGTTCGAGTTTTCGCTTCCGGCTTTGTGTTTATTCACCATTGGGATGGCGTATTTATTAATCGCCTCTCCGCTACTTCTTCCGAAGCGAAAAAGCACAAAAAATTCATTAAAAAAACAAGCTGAAAAATATATTGCAGAAATTGAATTGTTAGAGAACAATCCTGATATCGATAAAAAAATTGGGAACTCTAGCCTTAACCAAGATTTCTCTGCGCAGGTTTTAATGCTGAAGCGTAAACATCATCGGGTTTACGAAATTAACGAAGAAACCATTTTACGAAAAGATGATGTGTTGAAGGTAATGATCAATCCGCAACATTTAGCCAAATTAAAACAGAATGCGACCTACAAATTAGACGGCGACGAACAGCTTATTCACGATGATGCCGATAAGAAAATTTATGAAGTCATGATTCCGTATGGTTCGTCTTTATCTGGCAAATCGTTGCAACAACTTAACTTCAGAAATATTTATTACGCTTCGGTTTTAGCGATTAGGCATCGTAAAGAAATGATCACGAGAGAAGTTTCTAAAATTATACTGCGTGAAGGCGATATGCTTTTGCTTTACACTTCCGATGAAAGTTTAAAGAAATTAGTTTCAAAAAAACTGGTGGTCACTTTATCGAAATACAAAGCGAAAAAATTCGATCTAAAAAAAGCGATCCCAACATTACTTATTTTGATCGGAGTGATTTTGGCAGCCGCCTTAAATATCACTTCCATTTTAATTAGTGCTTTGGTGGGAGCTTTACTCATTGTAACGACCACCATTTTAAAACCCAAAGAAGCTTACGAAGCCATCGAATGGAAAGTTATTTTTATGATGGCCGGTGTACTTTCGATGGGTGCGGCTTTAGAAAAAACCGGCGGTTCAGATTTAATATCTGAACTTATTTACGATTCTATGGGCAGTTTTGACCCGAGAATCACGCTAAGTTTAATATTTTTAGTTACCTTTTTATCTACCAATGTGTTGTCGAGTAAAGCTGCCGCTGCGTTAATGACGCCAATCGTAATTAGTTTGGCCGCAGCGATGCAAGTAAACAGTAAACCTTTTTTAATTGCGGTAATGTTTGCATGTTCGTTAACTTTTATGACGCCGGTAAGTTATCCTACCAACACGATGGTTTATGCGCCGGGTAATTATAAATTTAAAGATTATTTAAAGATAGGAACTCCGCTAAATTTTATAATTTGGGTGGCAGCATCATTTATAATTCCGTTATTTTTCCCGTTTTAAAATGAAGAAAGTAAAACTACATAACCCGTTTAAGCCCAAAGTAATCAACGAGAAAAAATTGCGCGAGCATTTGGCATTAGAGCGTACCAAACTCGCAAACGAACGTACACTTTTGGCGTATATTAGAGCCTCCTTATATTTATTGGTTGGTGGGATCGCGCTACTTAAAATTGAAGAATATCCAGAAGTTCACGGTCTTGGTTACGCATCGCTTTGCATTTGTGTGGTATTTATTATTGTGGGAGTTTGGCGTTATATTGCTTTAGAAAGAAAATTAAAAAATCTACTTTTGCCCGATGATCCTTCAGAAGAAACTGCTGAAGAGAAAATCGAGTCGTAAATGCTTCAAAATTTCATTCATTATTTTTTTCATTTCATCGTAATTGGGCTTATTGCTTATCTTTTCGACAAGAAGAATTGGAAAAAATATTGGCTTATTTTACTGGCAACCATGCTCGTCGATCTAGATCACGTATTTGCAGATCCT
Organism: Mesonia mobilis DSM 19841; assembly: GCF_000423405.1. Lineage (GTDB taxonomy): Bacteria > Bacteroidota > Bacteroidia > Flavobacteriales > Flavobacteriaceae > Mesonia > Mesonia mobilis. The sequence goes on from NZ_AUHX01000004.1 coordinate 335,637, forward strand.
ATTTTTCAGCCGCAACGTTGTAGCATTAATTTTCATCCGTTGCACTCTTACTTAGCGATAGCTTTGTATGTGTTTGGAGCTATTTTTATTCAGCATAAAATCATAAAAATAATTTGTATTGGCCTTTGTTTTCATATGTTTACCGACGCTATTGATTGTTTATGGAATAATTTTGGGTAACTTTAGCTTATGAAAATCACCTCACTTTTACTGTTTATTCTCATTTCTTTTCAGCTTCAAGCACAAGAAATCACGACTACTTTCGTCGAGAAAACTCCGTTTAACCTAGAGCGTTTTGTAGGTGTCGATAAGTTTAATAATTTCTATGGAATCACCAATAATACGTTTTACAAGTTAGAAGGCGCTAAAAAATATCAGTTCGCAGATTTACAGTTGGGTGAAATTTCTTCGGTAGATTTACTCAATCCGTTAAAAATTACCATTTTTTACAGGAATACCAATACTGCGGTAATTGTCGATAATCGTCTAAATGAGATAAGCAGAATTAATTTCACTACTATTCAGAATTTTAGGAATGTGAGTTTTGCCACCACCGGGAAGGATCGCAGCTTATGGATTTACAACATCGATCTGCAGCAATTAGAGCTATTTAATTACCATACACTAAAAGTAATTTCGCACACACAACCTATCAATAATGAAGTTACAGCACAACAAAGCAATTACAATTTTTGTTGGCTACAGCAAGAGCAAAAATTAGAATATTATAATAGCTACGGAAGTTATATGAACAGTTTTAAAGCTCCCGAAAATTTTGTGTTTTCTGAAAGTAATAACCTTCTCGTAGGAAAAAGCGAAGAAAAATGGTATATTTTAGAACGAAAACAAACTAGCTTAAAAGCGCTTGCAGTTTCTGAAAATGCCGTTAAAGATTTTTATTTGAATAACGAAAACCTTTATCTTTACACCGATAATTTTATTTGTAATTATCGACTTAATCTATCAAACGAATAACAAATATGCACGTTGCCATTGCCGGAAATATTGGTGCCGGAAAGACCACCTTAACTAAATTATTGGCTAAACATTACCATTGGGAACCTCAATACGAAGATGTTTTAGAAAACCCTTATTTAGAGGATTTTTATAACCAGATGGAACGTTGGTCGTTTAACCTTCAAATTTATTTTTTAAATAGCAGGTTTCGACAAGTTTTAGAAATTAGAGAAAGCGGTAAAAGCATTATTCAAGACAGAACGATTTACGAAGATGCTTATATTTTTGCGCCTAACTTACACGCAATGGGCTTGCTTACCAATCGAGATTTTGAAAATTATAAATCACTATTCGATTTGATGGAAAGCGTTACAAAAGGTCCAGATCTGCTAATTTACTTAAGAAGCAGCATCCCAAACTTAGTAGCGCAAATACAAAAAAGAGGTAGAGATTATGAAAACTCTATCTCTATAGATTACCTAAGTAGGCTTAACGAACGTTATGAAGCTTGGGCTCACGATTACAATAAAGGAAAATTGCTAATTATAGATGTAGACGATATTAATTTTGTAGATAATCCTGAAGATTTAGGCGGAATTATTAACAGAATTGATGGCGAATTACACGGATTATTTTAAATGAAAAAAGACTATGGAATCGACTAAACTTAAACGCCCAAAACACAAAGGTTCACCGCAACTTTTTAAAAACCCTATTTTAGAGAAATTAACGCATACGCATATTTCGATGCCGTTAATTATTTTCTCTGTAATTTCTGCAGCTTTAATTTATTACGGAATTATCGAAAAAGGTTTTGAAACTCCGCAAATGATCTTGTTATTCTTTGCCGGCTTGTTTTTCTTCACTTTTGTAGAATACATTATGCACCGCTATTTGTACCATATTCCGGCTACCTCTGAGCGTAAACAAAAAATTTCTTACACGATGCACGGTGTACACCACGATTACCCAAAAGATAAATCTAGGTTAGCGATGCCACCTGTACTTAGTCTAATAGTCGCTACGGTACTATTCATTATTTACCGAGTAGTTTTAGGTGATTATGTATTTGGTTTCTTAGCAGGATTTTTAATTGGTTATGCAGGTTATTTAGCAGTACACTATTCGGTACACGCTTTTAAAGTGCCTAATAACTTTTTAAAGATTTTATGGCATCACCACAGTATTCACCATTATCGTGAGCCAGACAGAGCATTTGGAGTTTCTTCACCTCTTTGGGATCACATTTTTAGAACTATGCCAAGAAAAAACCCGATTGGTAGAAGAGCTGCCACAGGAACAAGTATAGACGATTAGTCTAAATAATATACCCATTTTCCCGTGCGTGTTCTTCTGCTTCTTCTGAAGTATTTACCATAAGCACGGGAGTGGTTTCAAAATTATCTATAATTCCCTTTACGCGTTGCATTTGCTTTTTATGCTGAACGCTTCTCAAGTAAATACATAAAATTCGATTAGGAAATTGTGCCGCAATATCGGTATAAATTGAAGCGTCGTGCTCCCCACTATCTCCTATCAAGATAAATTTTAAGTGCGGATAACTTTCTAGAATATTAATAATTTGCCGCTGCTTATGCGGTTTTTCTGGCTTTAAAGTGCTATCAAAAGGTCCACGTAAGTTTCTTAGTAGAATTGGTCCTTTCGGGAATTGATTGTGGTCTAAAAATAGTTTTAAGTATTCATATAAATTCCACGGACTGTTACTTAAATAAAACATTGGATTTCGAGAGGTTTCTTGTAAACCGATTGCTAGTTTTTGATATAATTCTGCCGCGCCTTTTAACGGAATTCGCTTATAAGCGTTAGTAAATAACGAATTTTTAAGCAAGCGCCATTTTAAAAATGAAGTAACTCCCGTATGCAAAATCGTATCGTCAATATCACTAATTACTCCAAATTCTGCTTTTTCATCGGGTACTAATAATTCACCCTCAAAAGGATCTGCAATTAAATTGGTTTTCGGGTAAAGTTCGCCTTTATAGTATAATTCAAATTGCAACCAGCCTTCTTCATTACAATATTCAGCTAAATTTTCTTTGAGCTGTTTATCGAACACAAAATAACCTTCACCATTAGTCTGTGTGGAGAATTTTTGACCATTTGGTAAGCGTAATTCAATTTCTGCTTCAGGTATCTCGAAACTATCAAACTGCTTGTAAGTGTTCTTTACAGTTTTAAAAAAGTTTTGTTTTTGCTTAATTTTTAAAGGTGCGTTATCAAGTACACGACCACTAAGATATAAATGATGAGGAGTCGCATAACTGCGATAAGGGGTGATTAAAATTTGCTCGTAGTTTTTGTAGCGACCTAATAATTTTTTTATTCTTCGAATCATTTATTTGCTGTTGAAACTGAAAGATAATAGTTTTTACAGCGATTGCTTTCTACTTCACTATTCTTTAAGATTTTTGTACTGAAATAGCGATTGGTTTCAGTAAAAATTCAGCATAAAAAAAGCGACTTCCATAGAAATCGCTTTGTTTTATTTTGTGAAGTAAATATTACTTGATACTTACTTCTGCTAACGGTACATCACTACCATTAAATCTTTCGATACACTGCTCTACGATCTCTTTAGCTTCTTTAGCATCTCCCCAATCACCAACATCTACTTTCTTTTCTTCTAAATCTTTATACACGCGGAAAAAGTGCTCGATCTCTTTAATTAAGTGTGGATTTAAACCACTAAGATCATCAACTTTATTTCCGATAGGATCGCTTACAGGAACACAGATAATTTTTTCATCAGGACCTTTTTCATCGGCCATATGGAAAACTCCAATTGGTTTTACTTCAATTACACACCCAGGAAAAGTTGGCTCTGTAACTAACACTAAAACATCTAACGGATCACCATCTAATGCTAAAGTTTCTGGCACAAAACCGTAATCTGCAGGATACATCATAGATGAAAAGATCATTCTATCGTATCTTATTTTTTTAAGCTCAAAATCATATTCATATTTATTTCGGCTTCCTTTCGGGATTTCAATTAAAACATCAAACGTCATTGTATAAAAATATTATCTATTATTTCAAATTAAACAAGATGGCAAATTTAACAAATGTCCTGATTATTAACTACTTTTTTAGAAATAAAATCCGAAAGATCCCGTAATTCCGAACTTTCTAGCACCGGGATTTTCGAAATAATTTCCTCTAAAGTGAAAATCTAATCGAAATACTTTAAAAATATTACCAATTCCCACGCTATACGACCAATATGGTTTATTGCTCGGCGCCATTAACACAGGATTAGAGTAAGAAGCATTCAAGGCTTGATTTTCGTCGGATATGCTTCCTGTTACTGCACGTACTGCTACGATTTCTCGTAGATTTAAATCTCGAAGCAGCGGAATTCTTCCTAAAAACCGTCCGTTAAAATTATGTTCTAAATGAACGCTCGTATAAGTATCGGTCACAAATTCGTAAAAATCTAGTAAAGGATATGTTCCGTAAATAGAAAAAAGTGTTTGGTTACCGGGAACCACATTTAATAATCCTAAAGGCACTTCACCAAAAGTTTTACCAGCCTCTAACGTAGTGGTTAACTTCCCTACTCCGCCCAATTGCCACGGATGACGATAGTAAAACTGAACTTTTTCATATTCAAAATCACTGCTGAATACATCTTTTATTCCTACGGCATAATTCAAAAATAATCGCGGAAAATCGCCATCGTTAATTACCGTTCTTTCGACACCATAACCGGTAGTTTTTCTTCCGGGAGAATAAGTAAGCATCGTAGAAATTTCTGTCTGATCTATTTCTGAAGCAATTTCTGTTCGCTCTTCATTGGTATAATAATCTAAGCTGAATTGATCTGAAGCTGAACGTAACGTACGGTAAGAACCTCCAAAACGGACTTCAAAATTCTTTAACGGCTCAATCTCTAACGCAAACGTACTTAAATTGATATTGGTTAAACTCGTATTTGAACCTACAGTGATTAGAGAAGAAGAAGCTAAACTTCTGCCTAAAACATCGTTGGTATTGGTTAAACTTGCGCCTAACTGCTCGATGTCTCTTCGATTACCTCCGCTTAAAATTAATCGGGAACGTTGGTCGACTAAAATTTTACCCGATAAGCCGTATTTAAATTTATTGTCTTTAAAACCATAAGCCGTGTAACCTTCAATTCGCCAAGGATCATTTCTGCCAAAATAAGTTCTTCCGCCGGCACGAACACGAATTCCTTCCACATCGTTATAACCAAAGGTTGAAAAAATGGGTCCGTAATCAAAATTATCGAATTCGATATAACCCGAAGCTAAGATCGAGCCAATATTATAAAGACGCTGAAAGGCTTTTACCGTTTTAAGCGTATCGAGCATATCGTAAATTTGGCGTTCATCTTTATTAAGCGACTCCATTCTGTTTTGCTCCCAAAATGTGCTATCGCGGTTATAAACTTGCTCTATGTATTGCTCGCGATCGTTATTGTAAAATGCTTCACCACGATCTATATCAAAAGAATATTCGTCGTATAAGGTCGTTCTTTTCCCATAAACTCCACGCGCATCATCTTTTTTTCTGAAAGCAAAATCAGACATAAAATGATCTCTGGTAATCAAGAATATTGAATCATTTAATACTTCAAAATCTTGTTCGATATAAATATCTCTTACCCAGTTAATGTTAGCGCTTTTTGTGGCAGCCAGATTTATTTTTTTAATTGCCCAAGTAGTATCGTTTACCCAAAAATCTCCTTTAAAAGTAAGCTCATTTTTTCTTCTTGGGTAATACACAATTTTGTAACACCATTTATTATCGACATAACTACTATCTGCCAGAACATAGTTATACACATTGATTCCGGTAGTTGACAATGGGCTTACGAAGCTTTTATCGAAAAACTTCAGGTAATTGTCGTAAACATCATACTCTTTATAGAGATCTTTAATAAAGGCGATCAAGGTTTGGTTATCGCTAAAACCGGAGTTTTTATTCCCCAAAAGAACTTCTTTTTCTTTATTGGTTTCGTTATTCCCGTAAACACGGTAAACCGCTTCGTTTATAAAAATTGGCAAGTAAGTTTTACCGGTAACGCTATTGGTATCGGTTTGCTCGAAGACAAACTCCATTCCGTTGAAGATTCGACTATTTATTAATGAACTATCGATCGTATTTAAATCGAATTCTTGTTTTTCGTATTTTTTATATTGATACTGGTCAAATTTATAAATCCCGTTCTCGCGTTTATTCTCCCAGATCTTTCGAAGAATATCGATCGCAGGATTATTTTTTTTAGAAGTTTTTCCTTGATAGATCACAACCTCATCAAGTGCGCTAGCTTCTTCTTCTAAAATAATTTCAATATCATACGTAGCAGATTTGGTAAGCTCTAAAACCTGAGACTTAAACCCTACAAAAGAAATATTGATCGCTTTATATGTTTCTTCAGACTCTAAATAAAAGCTACCGTCGTCGTTAGTGATTGTTCCTACGGAAGAATTTGCAAAAATCACATTAGCAAAAGGTACAGGATTACCGCTTTCATCATTCACCACACCACTTACTTTGGTTTGTGAAAATGCAGAAAGTACGCTAAATAAGCTTAAGCAAAGTAGGTAAAAATATCTCATATAAAACAAAAAAACTTCACCTCCAGAGCAGGAGATGAAGTTGTAAATATAGGTGTATAATTTTACTTATACATTACTTTTTTTACAGCTTTAACTACATCTTCGCTGCTTGGTAACCATTCTTTTAATAAAACCGGAGAATATGGTGCCGGTGTATCTGCCGTATTAATTTTAATAATTGGCGCATCTAAATAATCGAAGGCTTCCTCTTGTACTTTATACGTGATCTCTGTTGAAATATTACCAAATGGCCAAGCTTCTTCTAAAATCACTAATCTGTTAGTTTTCTTTACAGATTCTAAGATCGCATCGTAATCTAAAGGACGTACCGTTCTTAAATCGATTACTTCTGCAGAAATATCTTCTTTCGCTAATTCGTCTGCCGCTTTATAAGCTTCTTTGATAATTTTACCAAAAGAAACGATCGTTACATCAGAACCTTCTCTTTTAATATCTGCTTTTCCGATTGGGATAACAACATCTTCGTCTGTTTCAGGCACTTCACCTTTATCACCATACATCTGCTCACTTTCCATAAAAATAACCGGATCATCATCACGAATGGCAGCTTTCAATAAACCTTTAGCGTCTGCCGGATTAGAAGGAACAATAACTTTTAAACCAGGACAGTTTGCATACCAACTTTCAAAAGCCTGAGAGTGTGTAGCTCCTAATTGACCTGCAGATGCAGTTGGACCTCTAAACACGATCGGACAGTTAAATTGCCCACCAGACATTTGTCTAATTTTAGCTGCATTGTTAATAATTTGATCGATACCAACCAAACTAAAGTTAAAGGTCATAAATTCGATAATTGGTCGAGCTCCCGTCATGGTAGATCCTACACCAATCCCGCTAAAACCAGCTTCAGCAATTGGAGTATCGATAACACGCTCAGGACCAAATTCGTCCAACATTCCTTTAGAAGCTTTATAAGCTCCATTATATTCAGCAACCTCTTCTCCCATCAAATACACCGCTTCGTCACGACGCATTTCTTCACTCATTGCTTCGGCTACTGCTTCTCTAAATTGAATTGTTCTCATTATTATTCGCCTAAAATTTTTTACAAACCACAAAAATAAGGATTACTGTTGCAAAACCTATAGAAAAATCAATAAAAAAATTATTATGCAAGCATAGTATTTTATTATGAAATTCATTATATTCGCAATGAAGAATTTTATAAATCTAATTTTTAAATAGAAAATACTAAGAAAAATGAAAATATTAGTCTGCATAAGTCACGTTCCAGACACTACTTCTAAAATTAATTTTACAGAAGGCGACACAAAATTTGATAAAAACGGAGTACAATTCGTAATTAACCCTAATGATGAATTTGGTCTTACTCGCGCTATGTGGTTTAAAGAAAAGCAAGGTGCATCTGTAGATGTTGTAAATGTTGGTGAAGCAGATACAGAACCAACTTTAAGAAAAGCTTTAGCTATTGGCGCCGATAATGCAATTCGCGTGAACACTCCGGCAAAAGACGGATTTCAAGTAGCTAAAGAATTAGCTAAAGTTGCACAAGATGGTGGTTACGATTTAGTGATCGCAGGTAGAGAATCTATCGATTACAATGGCGGGATGGTACCTGGTATGTTAGCTAAATTATTAAAAGCAAACTTTGTAAACACTTGTGTAAGTTTAGAGGTTGAAGGAGATAAAGCTACAGCGATTCGCGAAATCGATGGAGGTAAAGAAACCTTAACCACTTCTCTACCTTTAGTAATTGGTGGTCAAAAAGGTTTAGTAGAAGAAAGCGATCTTAAAATACCTAATATGCGTGGTATTATGATGGCTCGTAAAAAACCTTTAAATGTAGTTGATCCTATTGGAGCTGAAGAAAAAACAAGCGCAGATAAGTTTGAGAAACCGGCACCAAAAGGTGACGTAAAACTTATCGATAAAGATAATTTAGATGAATTAATAAATCTTTTACACAACGAGGCGAAAGCGATCTAATAAGATTTATTAACCTATTAAATTAATCCAAAAAATAAAATTATGTCAGTTTTAGTATATATAGAATCAGAAAACGGAAAATTCAAAAAAGCTTCTTACGAGGCTGCTTCTTACGCTAAAGGAGTGGCAGATCAATTGGGAGCTTCGGTAACAGCAGTTACGATTAATGCAGAAAACAATGAAGTTTTAGGCACTTACGGAGTAAGTAAAGTTTTACAAGTCAATAACGATCAGCTTTCTAAATTTAATGCAGATGCTTATGCAGATGTGATCGCACAAGCTGCAAAAAATGAAGATGCAAAAGTTGTTGTGCTTGGGCAAACCGCTAACGATAAGTATGTAGCGCCAATTATTGCCGTAAACTTAGAAGCCGGTTATGCTTCGAATGTAGTCGCGTTACCAGAAAGCACTTCCCCATTTACAGTAAAAAGAAATGCGTTTACCAATAAAGCTTTCAATTTTACAACGATTAGTAGTGATGTAAAAATTGTAGGAGTGGCTAAAAACGCTTACGGAGTTAAAGAAAATGAAACTTCTGCCGCTGTAGAAGACTTCTCTCCAAGTTTAGATGCCAGCGATTTTTCCGTAAATGTAGAATCTGTAGATAAAGCTACCGATAAAGTAACTATCGCAGATGCAGAGATCGTAGTTTCTGGAGGTCGTGGTTTAAAAGGACCTGAAAATTGGGATATGATCGAAAATCTTGCTGAAACTTTAGGCGCGGCAACTGCTTGTTCTAAGCCGGTGAGTGATATGGGTTGGAGACCACACAGCGAGCACGTTGGGCAAACCGGTAAACCTGTAGCTGCAAATTTATACATTGCAGTAGGTATTTCTGGAGCTATTCAGCACTTAGCAGGAATTAATGCTTCTAAATATAAAGTCGTGATCAATAACGATCCTGAAGCTCCTTTCTTTAAAGCAGCAGATTATGGTATTGTTGGCGATGCTTTTGAAGTGGTTCCGCAGCTCAACGAAAAATTAAAAGAATTTAAAGCGAATAACGCATAATTTTTTATAAATTGTGCCCCTGAAATTAGGGCGACCTAAATATGAAAAGCTCTTATTTAGGTCGCTTTTTTATTTTATCTATTTTGATTAATTTGTAGTATGAGTTTAGTGCGTTTAACCATCAAAGGAATTTCTTATAGTCAAACCCAAAATGGAGCTTATGCACTTCTTTTAAGTGAAGTCGACGGCGAAAAACAATTACCTATCGTTATAGGAGCATTCGAAGCACAATCTATTGCGATTGCTTTAGAAAAAGACATAAGACCGCCGCGCCCGCTTACCCACGATCTATTCAAAAGTTTTTCAGAAAGATTTTCGATCATCGTTAAACAAGTGATCATTCACAAATTGGTCGATGGTGTTTTCTATTCGAGTCTTATCTGTGAAAGAGATAAAATTGAAGAAATTATAGACGCGAGAACAAGCGATGCTATTGCTTTAGCACTACGTTTTAACGCGCCAATTTTTACTTATCAAAATATTTTAGACAAAGCAGGCATCTACCTAAAAAATTCTGAAACCGAATCTTCTACTTCAAAAGAAGAAGCTGAAGAAATTAAACGAACAGAATTAATTATCGAAGATGTTCTTAAAGACGCTTCAGAAGAAACCGAAACGAGTAATCCTTCAACAAAAAAATCGCTTAAACAACTTGAAGAAGAGTTAGATGAAGCAGTTAAAAATGAAGATTACGAAAAAGCTGCTCAATTAAGAGATGAAATTTCTAAACGTAAATAAACAAGCTATGAAAAACTTGTTTACCCTACTTGCTTTTTTAGCAATTATCCCGTTTACTCAAGCTCAAGAGATCGAGCAAAAATGGAAAATAACCACTCCCCTAAATTCTAATACAGAGGCGACTAAGAATTACGAAAGTCTGCTTTTAGAAAAAGGAAATTTTTCGTGGTTCAGAAAAAAGAGAGAGCAACTATCAGGTTCTTATATTCTTCAGAATAACAATTTGGTATTTTTTTACGACACGCCACAAGACAGTATTCAGCGTTTTAAGGTTGAAAAACTAACCGACTCTACACTTACTTTAGCCCAAAATGGCAGCAAACTAAGTTTAAAACTACCTCCTAGCGAAGACGCTCAAATCACTGAAAATCAAATCATAAAAAGTCAAGGTTTTACTTTTACCAGTTTTTGGCGAGGCGTTTTAGGGATGTTCACATTACTGATCATCGCATTTTTATTTAGCAGTAATCGTAAAGCCATTAATTGGAAAACCGTTGGTATTGGTTTGGGGCTTCAGCTTTTATTAGCCTACGGAGTTTTAAAAGTAGATTGGGTAAAAAATGTATTTGAATTTGTAGGAAGTATTTTCGTAAAAATCCTCGAATTTACCGCTGCCGGAAGTGAATTTTTATTAGGCGGATTAATGGACACGTCTAGCTTTGGCTATATTTTCTTATTTCAGGTATTACCAACGATTATTTTCTTTTCAGCCTTAACTTCGATTCTTTTTTACTACGGAATTATTCAAGTTGTCGTAAGAGGTTTTGCATTTGTACTTACTAAACTTTTAGGCATCTCGGGAGCAGAAAGTCTGAACGTTGCCGGAAACATTTTCTTAGGCCAAACCGAAGCACCGTTAATGATCAAAGCTTATTTAGAGCGTATGACGCGTTCTGAAATTTTATTAGTAATGATCGGCGGTATGGCGACGGTTGCCGGCGGAGTTTTAGCAGCATACATCGGCTTTTTAGGTGGCGACGATCCGGTAGCAAGATTAGAGTTCGCTAAACACTTATTAGCTGCATCGGTTATGGCGGCACCGGGAGCAATTGTAATTTCTAAAATGCTATATCCGCAACAAGAAAAAGTGAATACCGATGTAGAGGTTTCTTCAGAAAAAATCGGATCCAATGTATTAGATGCGATCGCCATCGGAACAACTGAAGGTTTAAAATTAGCAGCCAACGTTGGTGCGATGCTGCTTGTTTTTGTAGCCTTGATCGCGATGATTAATTATGGCTTCGGAAAAGTGGGAGAAATTACCACTTTAAATACTTATTTAGCTGAACATACGCCGTATCAATCTTTTTCTATTGAAGCGGTTTTAGGAACTATATTCGCTCCGCTAATGTGGCTCATTGGCGTTGCTGAAGAAGATATGATGTTAATGGGACAACTACTAGGTATTAAGTTAGCAGCCAGTGAATTTGTAGGTTACATACAATTAGCTGAATTAAAAAATCCTGCGACGGCATTAAGCTTAACTTACGAAAAATCGATCATTATGGCGACGTATATGCTTTGTGGTTTTGCCAACTTTGCTTCAATTGGGATTCAATTAGGTGGTATTGGTTCGTTAGCGCCGGGACAACGTAAAAATTTATCTGAATTTGGTATTAAAGCTGTTATTGGAGGTACATTAGCTTCGTTACTTTCAGCTACGATCGCCGGAATGATTATCGGATAATATTCAAATAATATTTAAAAAAAAGGCTTTTCAAAATTGAAAAGCCTTTTTTATGTTCTGTTATAGACGATAACGAACTCCTAAATTAAAAGTGGTCGACTTCATCAACCTTATTTTCATCTCCCATCAAACTATAATCTAACGTTACAAAGGCAGCAAAATGCTCAGAAACATCTTGCTCTAAACCTAGATTAAAAATAACTCCAAAACCGGTATCAGGTTTTTCTATATCTGCACTGTTTTCAACATCTGTCACTTCGTACTTGTACACGTGATTTAAAAATCCGCCAAATCCTGCGACAAATTTAGTATCACTCAAAAGGCTAGCTTCATCTCTTCCTAATCGAATAACTCCGTTTACATAAACAGGAACCCGAAATGTTTCAGCAATCAAACTTGCTTGCGAAGAACCGAAAAACAAATTCGCATTACTACTGTTCAATTGAAAACCTAATCCAAAACGTAAATATGAAAAAACATTATTTTCAATAGGAAGATCGTAATTAACATCAAGCTGAAATGAACCAGCTGAACCCGCTAAGTTTTTATAGTTTTGCGTATTGATATTTGAATTTCCTAAACCAAAACGCCCGGCAACACTAAAATTAGAAGTTTCGCTTTCCTGAGCTGAAAGGTAGAGTGAAAAAAAGATGAACAACGTGAAAAGAATGCATTTTTTCATGAGAGTTAGTTTTTAATGATTAAAATTTCATTAATTATAACTTCATAAAATCGAATAAATTGTAAAGTATTAACAAATTACTTACGCGTGGTCACAAACTCTTCCGGGATTCGAAATTCGATCGCTACCACAGGTTTCACCTTTACTAAACCTAGAGCTTTTACCGGCGGCTCGATGTGATAATCGGTAAGATCGAGCAATTGGCTTCCGGTGATATAAAAACCTTCACTATCATAAGTTTCACCGAGTTGAAGCTCATAAACTTTCGAAAGTTTTTTAATAGTGATCTTAATTTCTGCGGAAATACTTCCGTGGTATTCTTTATAATCTAAGATCTCAATCGAGATATACGGATATTTTTCAGCTTCAAATAATTCAACCAAATCTTTTTCAATCATCCGTTTAGGGCAAGAAAAGCTAGCGACGGGGAGCTTTAACACTTTTTGGTTAGCATCAAATTCTTTACAAACAAAACTCTCTTCATCACAAGAACAGGTAAATTTATTCACATTGGTTCGTACTTCTATTCTTACTGTCCCGCTTTGTGCGTATGCTTGAGCCATCACCAAAAAGAACACCAACTTTACGATTAACTTTATCATAGCGCTTTATTTTTAAACCGAAAACAGCACGGAAGTGTTTTTCCGTACTGTTTTCTTGGAGTTTTGGTTGAAAGATAATTAATTAAAATGAGATCACGGCTTCAACCATCGCTCCATCAAATTTTCCTTCGTTTAATATGCTTGTTGCTCCAAAATCATTATAGTTTTGCACTACATATTCTGCTTTCAATAGAATATTTCTTGTCATAAACCATCCTGCGGCTATTTGGAATCTATCGATAGTTACATCTTCCCCAGAAATATCTTCAGCATCTACTAAGTTATATCTTCCACCTACATAGATATCTTCATCTGCTCCAAATCTGTAAATTAATTCTCCAGCATATTGCATAGCAGTTCTTTCATCAGTTTCAAAAGAAGCTTTTCCTTTTGCCATTTCAACAGTTCCGAAGAATTCTAATCCGCCATATTTCACAAATGGGTTTATCATTACTGCTGTGATATTATTCATTAAACTTGGGTCGTAACGAGTAGCTCTAAAATCGTCACCTTCACTCTCTAAAGCTTGCATCAAATCATAATATCGAGCTCCTGCTCTATCTGCACTATACAAGTAGGAGTGAGACACGTAACCCGTATTATACAAAGAACCTGTTAATCTTACACGTAAATCATCATTTAATTGTTTGTCGTAACCTAGTTTTGCTAAAAATGAAGCTCCACCGGTTTTTCCTGTTTCATCTTCTTCTACATCTTGGTTAAGTTTACCATTGGTAAAACCTACCATACCAATAAAGCCATTTCTTCGATAATAAACTTCTGCCCCTACTTCTGTAGTGAAAGCATCCATAATTAAGTTCCCTACGAATGGGTTATGTAAAGCTTGTGCGTTATCAGATCTTCTAAAGTGTGCATCACCATAGTTATTTTCCATATGTCCTATTCGAATGGTGGTATACTGCATCAAGTCTTCCAAAAATCCTTCTTTAATAAAATCTAATTTATCTACTTGAAAATATCCGCCTTTTACATAAGGTTCGTTGTGGTGACGTGAAGACAAATAGGTACGTAAGTGCATTCTTACTCCATCATAAAGTGCCACGTCTAAATCCATATTAGCGGTAGCTAAATTAAAGTTGCTTCCTGCTTCTTTAAGTTCGTAACCTGCTAAACCGGCATTTTCGTTTTCAATTGCTTGGTATTGCAAAGCAAAAGAACCTCCTACGCGCACATCGACACCATCAAAGGTCGAAAGCGTGTCTTTTGGCGCTTCGAAAACATTTACACCACGCTTATCGGGATATCTAAAGTTATCTAAATTACGATTAAAATTAATTTGTTGAGCTTGTACTTGACCAGCCATACAGACTGCAAATACCATTACTAAAAGTTTGCCTAGTGTTCTCATTTTTAATTTATTTAAAATTGTTGTTGTTAGTTCTTAAGTTGAATATTATAATGTATAGCTACTTCATCACCGGTTTTTATAGTACCGAAAACTGCAGTTGGCGGTTCGATATTAAAATCGGTTAGTTTGAAGTCTTTCTCTCCAGAAAGCATAATCTTACCATTGGTGTAGCTTATTTTTACTTTGGTTTTAAACTCGCGTTTTGTTCCACCAATGATCATCGTTCCAGAAAAAGTGGCAGAATGATCGTTGATTACTACCGCGGTACCTTTATAAGTGATTGTCGGATTTTTCTTTTCTCTTAAAGCTTCGTAGGTTTTTTTATCCATCGCAGATTTTCCACTTTTTAAGTCGTCTACCTGAAACTGAAAGTTGAAGCTTTCGATGCTTACGATCTTGTTATTTTTGATGGTTGCAGAAATGCTTCCTTTAAAAATTTCTACCACACATTCCCAATCGTGCAAAGTTGAAGTTCCGGTTACACTTAGCTTAGAGCTTTCGGGTTGCACTTTAAATTCTTGTGCGGTGGCTATCTGCATAACTAAACCGAGTGCAATTGCGATTAATGATTTCATATTCTGAGGTTTTTTAAAGTTTACAAGACAAAAATACCTCGCAACTCTCGTGTGAATTATGACAAAAGTCATATCTGAATTAAAATTTTTGAATGTGCATAACTTTTTTAAAAATTGAAGTGAACGAACCCCTTACTTATGCTTGCTATTTTTTAGTTTTATATCGATTTTATTGCGTTAGGGATGGAGTGATTTGTTGGAGCTCTTTTTTTTAATTTTTTTTGAAATTGAAAAAAGCGACTCACGAGAGCCCGCCCGAACGCCCAAAAAAAGATTATGCAGCAATATCACGACTTACTTCAACACGTTTTAGAAAACGGAACCGATAAAGGAGATCGCACAGGAACGGGAACTCGCAGTGTTTTTGGCTACCAGATGCGTTTCGATCTAAGTGAAGGTTTCCCGATGGTGACTACGAAAAAACTACATTTAAAATCTATTATTTATGAATTGCTTTGGTTTTTAAATGGCGATACAAACGTGAAATACCTGCAAGATAACGGCGTAAGAATTTGGAATGAATGGGCCGATGAGAATGGAGATCTTGGTCCCGTTTACGGCCACCAATGGCGAAACTGGAATAGTGAAGAGATCGACCAGATTAAAGAGATGATCGAAACGCTTAAGAAAAACCCGAACAGCCGTAGAATGTTAGTTTCTGCATGGAATCCTAGCGTGATGCCAAACACTTCGGTTAGTTTTAGTGAAAACGTTGCGAATGGTAAAGCTGCTTTGCCACCTTGCCACGCTTTTTTTCAGTTTTATGTAGCCGATGGTAAACTTTCTTGCCAGCTTTACCAACGTAGCGCCGATGTGTTTTTAGGTGTTCCTTTCAACATTGCTTCTTATGCATTGCTTACGATGATGATGGCGCAAGTTTGTGGTTACGAAGCAGGAGATTTTATACATACGTTTGGTGATGTACATATTTATAACAATCATTTTGAACAGGTAAAACTACAGTTATCGCGAGAACCAAAAGCTTTACCTCAAATGAAAATAAACCCGGAGGTAAAAGATATTTTCAGTTTTAAATTTGAAGATTTCACGCTAGAAGGTTACGATCCGCATCCGCATATTAAAGCGGCGGTAGCCATTTAGATTAAGTTATACTTTTAAACTTTTTAATTAAAATCTTCACGTCGTTTTATGAGATATGAAGATTTTTTTAGTTATTTTCAGTAAAAATTTAATGATGAAAAAGATTGTATTACTACTTAGTTTTATTTGCGCAGTTGGCGTTACACAAGCCCAAGAAGTAAAAGGAAATACGGTTTCTTCAAAAGAAGTTCCGCCGGTTTGGCCGGGTTGTGAAGAGGCAGCTTCAACTTCTAACTGCTTTAACCAGATGCTCGCAAAACACATTCAGCAGAATTTTAAATTCCCAAAAGATTATACTTCAGAAGATAAAGGCTCTAAAGTATTGGTGAGTTTTGTAGTTAATAAAGAAGGAAACATCGAGATCACTCAAGTTAAAGGAGGTCGAGCATCGTTGCAAGAAGAAGCTAAACGCAATATTATGGCCATCCCAAAAATGAAACCCGGATCGTTAAATGGCAAACCGAGAGCTATTAAATATACCGTTCCGTTTAACTTCTAAACGAACGATCATCTAAAATGAAGCCTGATTTTCCAGGCTTTTTTTATGCTGAAATTTCACCTTAAAATTTCTATTAGCGGTTTTTAACTTTCGCTTTAACAAAGCTTAAAGAAGTTCGCATTTAAAAAATCGTAAATTTGAGATAAGCGCAATAAACGCTACGCTTATGATTACGACTACTGCTAATTTAGAACTCTTTTTAGAAACCCGAAAGCTTACCGAGCAAATCTGCGAACCTTTAGAAACCGAAGATTTTGTGGTGCAACCGGTAGAGTTTGTTTCGCCACCCAAATGGCATTTAGGACATACTACATGGTTTTTTGAAGAATTCATTTTAAAAAAACATCAGGAGAACTATCAGATTTTTGATGAGCAGTTTGCTTATGTATTTAACAGTTATTACGAAAGTGTTGGTGAAAAAGTAGTACGTACAAATCGTGGCAATTTATCGCGACCTACCGTAAATAGAATTTACGAATATCGAAAATACGTTACGGAAGCTTTAGTTGAATTTTTAAATGAAAATGAAATCTCTCAAGAGCTGGAAGAAGTTCTAGAAATTGGGATTCATCACGAAAAGCAACATCAAGAATTATTATTAACCGATATTAAATATATTTTAGGTAATAATCCGCTGCTTCCTGCTTATTTAAAAAGTTTTGATGAAAATAGAATAGAAAAACATTCGCACCAATGGCTAAGTATTGAAAAAGGAGTTTACGAAATAGGAAAACCGGAAGATGGCGAGTTTTGTTATGACAATGAAAAAGGCAGACATAAAGTTTATGTGAACGAATTTTTCATCTCGAATAAATTAGTCACCAACGCAGAGTATTTAGAATTTATGAATGCCGGCGGCTATCAAGATGTGCTTTTATGGCATGCTGAAGCTTGGGATTGGATTTCTTCTGAAGAAATTAAAGCGCCACAATACTGGCATCTTATCGACGGTTCTTGGTATCAATACACGCTAAGCGGCTTAAAAGTTTTAGATCCCGATGCGCCGCTTGCTCACATTTCTTATTACGAGGCTTTTGCTTTTGCACAATGGAAAGATATGCGTTTACCTACAGAAGCAGAATGGGAGATCGCACAAGAAAAATTTGATTGGGGACAACGTTGGGAGTGGACAGAAAGTGCCTATTCTCCTTACCCAAATTATAAAAAACCCGAAGGTGCTTTGGGAGAATATAATGGCAAATTTATGGTGAATCAGAAAGTACTTCGCGGTGGTTCTGTAGCCACTTCACCTAAACATACGCGTTGTACATATCGCAATTTCTTTCACCCAAATTTAAGATGGCAATTTACCGGAATACGGTTAGCCAAATAATAACATTTATGGACAAACAGACCGAAATAAAACCCACTTCTGAATTTGCTTTAGAAGTACAGGAAGGCTTAACCGCTTTCCCAAAATACTTATCTTCTAAATACATTTACGATAAAAAAGGAGATAAACTTTTTCAAGATATTATGAATTTGCCGGAATACTATTTAACCAATTGCGAGTTCGATATTTTAGAAAAACATAAAGCTGCGTTGAGCGATTATTTTAAAGCTGAAAAAGGTTTCGATTTAATTGAATTAGGCGCCGGCGACGGAAAAAAAACCAAAATTCTTTTAAAATACTTAACCGAAAACAACATCGACTTTAAGTATTTACCCATCGATATAAGTCAGAATATTTTAGATAGTCTAGAAGCTTCTTTAACAGAAGAAATACCGGAAGTACAAGTTGAAACTTTACAAGGTACTTATTTTAATGTATTAGAAGATCTTGCTAAATACAACACTCGCAAAAAAGTGATGATGGTGTTAGGTTCTAACATTGGTAATTTGCCCCACGATAAAGCGATTGACTTTTTAATGAATATTCAAAAAGCGATGAATCCCGGTGATATGTTGTTTATGGGTTTCGACCAAAAGAAAAATCCGCAAACAATTTTAGATGCATATAATGACCCAACCGGCGTAACTGAAGCTTTTAATAAAAATTTATTGGAGCGTATTAATAATGAATTAGACGCAAATTTTAAGGTTGAAAACTTTAAACATTGGGAAACTTACGATCCTGAAACCGGAACCGCGAAAAGCTTTTTAGTAAGTTTAGAAGAGCAAAAAGTGAACATTAATGCGCTTAACCTCGAATTAAACTTTAAACAATGGGAAACCATACATACCGAAATCTCACAAAAATACGATGACGATGTGGTTGAATGGCTCGCCAACCAAGCCGGTCTAAAAATGACAGAATTCTTCTGCGACGAAGAATGCTTTTATAAGAATTATATTTTCGAGAAGAAGTAGATTTCTTATCAAAAAAGAAATTTATAATTCTAATCCTTCAAGGTCTTTGTGACCTTGAAGGATTTATACTTTTCAAATATTTTTCATTATTGAATTATAATGTTTTCGTCATGCTGAGCTTGACTCAGCATCTCATCAAGCTAAATCAAAATTATTTATCAGTCTAGATATCCATCTTCATTTCAACCTCCAAAATTCTTTATCAAATCAAGTAATTCCTCTAGATCTTGTTGTGTATTATAATAATGAAAACTTACGCGAATACCATCGCCGCGTTGCGAGCAAACCACTCCTCTATTATTTAAAAAATTAAATAATTCAGTAGTTCCTTTAATATTGAAAAGTGAAGAATGTTCTTTTCGTTTGGCTACTTTTTCTTCTAATAAATGAAGTTTTTCAAATTCAGCTTTCGCTAAGGTTTTTAGATTTTTTACTTGTTTTTCAATTTCTTCAACACCTATTTTTTCTTGTAATTGTAAAGCCGCTTTTATACTCCCGATATTGGAGGTGTCTAAATGCCCGGGTTCAAACTTACCGATGAGCGTATTTTCTTCTTGCTTATATTTTCCAATATTAGAGCCAAAACCTACGGCTTTTGGGTAAACTCGCTCGGCCACTTCTTCTTTAAAAAGGAAAAAAGCATTTCCGAATCCGGCATTCAGCCATTTATAAGCACTGGTTCCCAAAACGTCTAGACCAGATTCCTGAAAATTAAAAACTTCGGTTCCGCAAAACTGAGTCCCGTCGCCAACAATTAATAAATTAGGATTTTCCTTTTTCAATTGTTTGAGAAAATCTAGATCAATTTTGATTCCGCTAACGTATTGCACCATACTAAACACAAATACATCAGGTTGATGTTCTTTTACCGCTGCGCTTACATTCATTTCTAGATTTTCATCAATTTCAGCATAACAAACTTCAAAATCTCGCGCTTCTACCGGCAAATTGATAGAAGGATAATCGCCTTCTAACAATAATACTTTTGCTGTTGCCGGCGAGCCTTCTAAAAAGGCATTAAATCCAAATGAAAAACTCGGCATCAACGCTACTTTATTGGCTTCAGCTTTATAAAATTGCGCTAAGGCTTCACGCACTTCTGCATATAAATTAGATTTTTTATCTCTAAAAATACTGGCTTGCGTAAGCATATCTAGGTTTTGATCTTGGCGGTAATCAAAAACAGTTTCAGAAAGTATACCGGTGGCGGCAGTGTTTAAATAAGTATATTGCCCGATCATGGGGAACTCATTTCTTAAATTCTTCATAAGCTGAAAAAAATTTTGGCTAAAAATCTTTAATTTGGCGTACAACTAAGTTACAATAATATGGCTTCAGCAGAAAGAAAATCGGGCAAAATAGATAGCGAACAACGCGAACTTTTTGAGAATGCACAGCGTAGAATAAAGCAGAAAAAACGCTTAACCACTCATTTTGTGATTTTTATTGCAGGTTCAATTTTATTTATCATTCTAAATGTAGTACTCGACTTTGGCAAAGAGTTTAAACTTTTTGGAACCGACTGGTTTGTTTGGGCTATTTTACTATGGTTCTTTTTCTTTCTAATTCACGCGATCAATGTATTTTTTGTGAATAAACTAATGGGAAAAGAATGGGAAAACAAACAAATGGAACGCTTAGTTGAAAAACAAAAAAAGAAAATTGCAGAATTACAACAGCGCGTAGAAAAAGAACATCCGCTACCCAATTCTAACAATAACACCTCACTAAACGCATAATTATGCTTACAATTATTGCTGCTGTGGCAGAAAATAACGCACTTGGCAAAGACAATGACCTGGTTTGGCATTTGCCGGACGACTTTAAACGCTTCAAAAAATTAACGACCGGTCATCATATTATTATGGGAAGAAAAACTTTTGAGTCTTTCCCTAAACCTTTACCTAACCGAACGCACGTAGTAATCACACACCAGCAAGATTATGACGATCAAAATTGTATTGTTACTCACAATTTAAAAGATGCGTTGGCTTTTGCTCGTGAAGATGAGCAACCTTTTATTATTGGTGGCGGAGAAATTTATAAACTTAGTTTACCTTACGCCGATAAAATTGAACTTACGCGCGTACACGGCGAATTTGAAGCCGATGCTTATTTCCCGGAATTAGACCTGAACGATTGGAAATTGGTGAACGAAGAATTTCACGATAAAGATGAAAAGCACAAATACGCTTTCACTTACCTTACTTACGAACGCAAAAAATAAAATTTATTTTACCGGAAGTACTTCATCAAATTGCAGAAAAAGAAGGTTTTCAGCTTCAAAATGCTTCAATACTATCTGGCGGAGATATTAACGAAACTTATCTTTTAACGACTCCTGAAAATAAATTGGTCGTTAAATTAAATAAAGCCGATCAATTCCCTGAGATGTTCAAAAAAGAAGCGTTGGGTTTACAAAAGTTGAAAGCTGCAAATGCTTTACGAATTCCTGAAGTT
Source organism: Mesonia mobilis DSM 19841 (assembly GCF_000423405.1). Classification (GTDB taxonomy): domain Bacteria; phylum Bacteroidota; class Bacteroidia; order Flavobacteriales; family Flavobacteriaceae; genus Mesonia; species Mesonia mobilis. The sequence goes on from NZ_AUHX01000004.1 coordinate 357,202, forward strand.
TTTGGTTATGGTGCTATTCAAAATGAAGCTTATTTACTTTTGGAATATTTACCAACCGCATCTAAAAAAGAAAATTTTTGGGTGAATTTTGCGGAAGGTTTAGCGAAACAACATCAAGTTTCTCAATCCACTTTTGGTTTAGAAGAAGACAATTATATTGGAAGTTTACCGCAATATAATATTTCTACAATTACCATTGCTGCTGAATTTTATATTGAAAAAAGATTGAAACCACAATTTCAATTAGCATCCAAAAACGGATTCAGTTTTCAAAATTTAAATCGATTTTATCAAACTATTGCTGAATTGATCCCGAAAGAACAACCAAGTTTAATTCACGGCGATCTTTGGAATGGCAATTATTTAGTCGATGAACTTGGCAATCCCGCTTTGATCGATCCGGCTACATGCTTTGCACCACGAGAAATGGATTTAGCGATGATGCAATTATTTGGTGGTTTTCCTACGGAAGTTTTTCAGAATTATGAAAAAATTTTTCCGTTAGAAAATCAATGGAAAGAACGCATTCCGCTTTGGCAACTTTACTACCTTTTAGTTCATTTAAACTTGTTTGGTCGCGGTTATTTAGCTTCCGTAGAAAATATTCTTAGAAAATTCAGCTAACTCATTTTCACACTTATTAACAGCATTCGCTCGATTTTTAATAGTTTATTGACTCGTGTTCAACTGAATAACTTGTAATTTTAAAGGAAAAAATTATGAGTACCCAAAACAAGTATAACGAAGAAGCAAAGAAAAAGATTAAAGAATTAACCGAAGAGATCGAAACCTCGATGATGGTGACGGCTCTAGGCGAAAGCCCGCTACAAGCTATACCAATGACGCAGAAAAAAATCGATATGCACGGTGATATTTGGTTTTTAAGTCCCGGTGATAGCGACCACAATAAAAATATTATTAAAAACAAAGAAGTGCAATTACTTTATAGTGAGCCTTCGTCTAAAAAGTTTTTAAGTGTTTTTGGTGAAGCTGAAATTGTGGTAGAACAATCTATTCTAGAAGAATTATATTCATCGATTTCCGACAATTGGTTCGATGGCAAAGACGATCCTAATTTAACTGCTTTAAAATTTACTCCGAAAGAAGCTTATTATTGGGATACAAAAACCAATAAATTAGTCAGCTTATTTAAAATGACCATTGGTGCTGTTACCGGAAATAAAGAAGATGTAGGAGAAAAAGGTAAATTAACCATATAAAAGATCCTGTTTATTGCCAAGAAGACCTAATAGTGAAGATTTTTCCTATTAGGTCTTTTTTATAGTACATTTGCCCAAAGAAAATTAAAAAAATTATGAAAGCATACGTTTTTCCCGGACAAGGAGCTCAATTTACCGGAATGGGATTAAGTTTATATGAGAACTTTCCGGAAGCCCAAAAAATGTTCGAAAAAGCCAATCAAGTTTTAGGATTCAACATTACCGATATTATGTTTGAAGGTACTGCTGAACAATTAAAACAAACCAACGTAACACAACCGGCTGTATTTTTACATTCTGTGATTTTAAATCACGTATTAGGTGAAGATGCCAAGCCAGAAATGGTTGCTGGACATTCTTTAGGCGAATTTTCTGCCTTAGTAGCCAATAAAACCTTAGAATTTGAAGACGCTTTAAGATTAGTATCTAAACGTGCAGAAGCCATGCAAAAAGCTTGTGAATTACAACCCTCGACAATGGCTGCTGTTTTAGGCTTAGAAGATGAATTAGTTGAAGCTGTTTGCGCAGAAATTGACGGTGTTGTTGTAGCGGCAAATTATAACTGCCCGGGACAATTAGTGATTTCTGGTGAAGTAAAAGCAATTGAAGCTGCTTGTGAAGCCTTAAAAGAAAAAGGGGCAAAAAGAGCTCTAGTGTTACCGGTTGGTGGTGCGTTTCACTCTCCGTTAATGGAACCTGCTCGTGAAGAATTAGCAAAAGCTATTGAAGAAACAAAATTTAACACTCCAATTTGCCCAATATACCAAAACGTTAGTACCTTTAGTGTTACCAATTCTGATGAGATTAAAGAAAATTTAATATTTCAACTCACAGCACCGGTAAAATGGACCCAAAGTGTACAAAACATGATTAAAGATGGTGCCACTTCTTTTACAGAAATTGGTCCTGGTAAAGTTTTACAAGGTTTAGTAAAGAAAATAGACCGCAGTGCTGTGACGAATAGTCCTGAGTTGTAAAACACGATAGTTTGTTATAAATAATATTATTGAATAAAAAAGGAGGCAAATTGCCTCCTTTTTTGGTTTTCGATAAACTTGAACGCCTTTTATCTTTTCAGAGTAAAGTGGTTTTTAAAAGTGTTCGGAGTAGGCTCTGCCAGGCTACCGTCTTCTTGAGGGATTCCCGGGTCTTGGTATTCTACACTGAACCAGTAATCTCCTGAAGGTAATGGGTTACCGTTATAGGTGCCATCCCATCCTCTTGAGCTTGGGCTTAACTGTTTTAAGAGTTTCCCGTAGCGATCGAAGATAAAGATCTTAGCCCCTCGGTTGAGCGGAGTATCGAGACCAATGATGTTCCAGTAATCATTATACCCGTCATCATTCGGGGTAAAGAATGGTGGGAAGTCGATAAACGAGATCACCTCTGAGGCGGTCACCCCACATCCGTTTTTATCTCTTCCGTAAACAATATGCGTTCCTGCTGATAGCCCGTCAAAGTCGATCGTTACACCTGAAAGATCTACCCAAGGTCCATTATCGATACTGAATTCATACTCTCCGATTCCGCTTACATTAAATACCTGTAAGCTATGCTCTCCTTCAAAGCCTAAAGAAGTTGGTGCTACTTCAAACTCCGGTGGGTTGCTCTCTAAGATCGTGACCGTATCAATATCACTTCCACAGTTATTGTTGTTCTCATCTAAGGTATTTAGATCGAATACCTGCACACTATAGTCTCCTGCTTGTAGTGGATTGCTGCTTCCGCCTCCTACGGTGATGCTAGGGCCGGTCTCTCCGGCAAGTACAGTACCGCCATAGGTCCATTCAAAGCTATAAGCAGTGGCATCAAGTCCGGTGTCAATAATAATAGCACTATAATCACCATCGGTTACCGGTGTGCTTGGATCGCTGTCTACACAGATATACAACTGATCATAATCACTGATATCTACACTTGGACGTGCATCTACCGTGATCGGGATCATCACTACATTGGTGCTGGTACAGAAGGTATCGGTATTGATCACTTCAGCATAGATCACATCGCCATCACTCGCTAGGTAAGTTGATTCTGCTGTTTCCGGGATTCGGTCCCCGTTGTCATAATCTACTTCACTAGCGTAATAATACACCTCGGTGGTAGGCGGAGTGGCATTATTATCGATATTAGTATCGAAATCTTGCAAGTTGATCGTAGCGGTATCTTCTCCTTCATTATTAGAACATAGCATTCTCGATAGGTCTACATCGGCGATAGTTGGTCTTGGCGCTACATTGATATGTAAAATACCCAAGTCACTTTCTTCAGTAAGCATACAACCGGTTAAGGTATGGGTTAACTGGATATAGAACTGCTCGCCATTAGAGGCCTGATAGCCAAAAGGTACAGCATTCTCTCCGGCTAATGCATCTGCTACGCTAAAGTGGAAGCTTAAGGTATAATCCTCGATCACTCCGTTAGTAGGGGTGTTTTGATCTAATAATGGAACGATAAGTGAAGTATCAAAGTCCCCACCGTTATAATCGTACACTTGCCCGGCTACATCTTCCGGATAGAAAGCTCCGGTAAGTCCGCCGGCATCGTCTGAACATACGGTATATCCAAAGGCTAGGTCGTCGATAGCTTCATTCAAGACCGGTACCGGTTGCACTACCAATTCAAAAGGAACCACCACATAACAGAAGTTCCCGGTGGCATTGCTATCGACACGGGCATAGATCACCTGTACATTGGTAGGTGCGCCGGTTTGATCGACTTCATTGTAACTCGGCTCATTGAGATAAGCGGTTGGCGTACCAATAAGTTCGGCTGCATCTTCATCTTCTGCCGCTTCAAGTGTTTTGTAATAACTGATCGTTACATTTTCTCCCTGACTGATCAATTGACCACTTAAGCTAAGATCGAAAGGGTCTAAAGCGACTCCGTCGTTATCATCATCACAAGCGGTTTGACGTAATACATCAGGATCGGTTGTCGATGGACTTGGTAATGGTAAAACCTGAAGATCGAAACTAACCTCTGCACTACATTGTACTGTGGTTCCCGAAGTATCTTCAACCACCACATAAATGGTTTGTGGGTTGGCTATATTTTCATATCCTTCCGGAGTATCGATCGCAATTCCGTTATTAAGGTCTTCTGCATTGGCATAATAGGTAAACTCGTATTGAGATGGTACTGCCGGCACTCCTCCAAAGATCTCGGTTTCTTTTACAGTAAGATCAAAAAGGGTGCTGCTATAAGGATCATTGTCATAATCATCATCACAGACATTGAGATCGGTTGGGTAGCTTAACGGTGGTAATTCATTTACATTTAAGGTAAAGCTATTGTCCCCATCAAAACCAAAGGTATCGATACAACCGGTAGTGGTGTTCTCTAAACGAACATAAATAGTTTGACCATTGCTCGTATTGGTATAGTTGGTTGGTACCGCAATAGCGTTGACTCCATCAATGGCTTCCTGCTCATTAGTGTGGTAAGTGATCTCTAGATCACTCGCGTCTACATCGCCTAAAATATTGTCTTCATTCTGAGTAAGGTCGAAAGAGGTAAATCCATTCGGGCTTTCATCATCACATACATAGAGATCTTCTAGCTCTAATTGGATCTCCGGTGAAGCTATCTGAATCAACTCTAAAGGACGCACCGTATAACACCCGGTACCATCATTGCCATTAGGACCGGTATTCTCAGCACGTACATAAATGGTTTGATAGATATTGGTGGTACTATAGACATCTGTATTGGTGATCGGATTAGTACCTAAATTTGCGGCATTCTCACTAATATGGAACGTAATGGTCACATTAGGCTCTCCATTTAAAATATTATCGATCTCTGCCTCTAAGTCAAATTCGGTAAACCCATCATTATCACCATCACATTCTTCGATAGCTTCTAATTCTAAAGCTAAACTCGGATTAGGAGTGACCTCTAAAGTTAAGGTGGTATGAGCCGGACACGTATTCTCGCCGATCACACGAACTTCTAAAGTCTGTGCATTAGCAATATTCTGATAATTCTCCGGATCTGCGATCGGGTTATCAGCGGCTAAAGCTGCTGCATTTTCATAGAAGTAAACGCTTAATGATGTATCGTTGTTGGTGATCTCCGGGATCGCTGCTGTAAGATCGAAAAGCCCGATCTCATCATCAGCGGCCAATGCACTATCATCACAAACGCTCAATTTACTCGGATTACTAATAGAAGGATCACTACCTACGTTCAAGCCAAACGAACCGATACGGTAACAACCGGTATCTTCATCTTCGATACGGAACCATACGCTAAGCGGACTTACTCCTGCATTGGAATAAGCACTTGGGTTGCCGATAGGATCTTCTGCATTGGCTGCATCGGCTTCACTCTCGTAATAGCTCACGCTAAAGTCTTCTGCTGATTGAGTTCCATAGATCAACGGAGTGTTTTGGGTCAGGTCAAATATCCCTGTGTTATTCCCATCTTCCCCATCACAGATAAACAGATCTAATGCTCCGTCTTCGGTCTCGACAAAATCCGGTAAAGCAGTAACACTTAAGGTGAGCTCTACATAACGGTAACAACCGGTATTGATATTGGTCGAACGCGCATAGATCACTTGCGTGTTCACCTGGATATTGGTGTAAAGGTTAGGAAGCTCATCATCAGGATCTCCTCCTTCTGCATTAGCCTGCGTGGCATAGAACGTGATCTCTACATCGGCCTCGCCATTGGCGATCTCCTCCTCGTAGGTGCTTAGATCGAATTCTGCAAAACCATCGTTATCATCATCACAGATCACATAAGCCTCCAACTCGTCGGTTGGAGTTGGTGATGGTAATGGGTTCACGATCAAGGTTAAGGTCGTCGTTGCACTACAACCTTGCTCATCGGTAACCTCGGCGATAATGGTTTGTGCATTATCTAGGTCATTGGTATAGTTTTGAGGATCGGCTATAGATACACCATTACTAAAATCTGCCGGAGTAGCATACCAAATAACACTAAGAGAAGTATCTCCACCGGTGATCTCTCCTTCTTTCTCGGTCAGATCAAAAACCACTAGTTCGTCGGTATCACTACCACTTGTTAGATCATCGCAAGACTCAAGCGCTGTAGGTTGTACCGGCTCCGGTAATGGGTGAACGATCAAGGTTAACGGCTCTACACTATAACATCCTGCCGGAGTTACGATGTCTTCTACTCGGATCCATACTTGTTGAGTTGGCGCTTGGCTGAAGTAACCTCCCGGACCGCTAATAGCATTTCCTCCTGCAATAGCATCGGCTTCATTGTTATGGTAAGTGATCTCATAATCAGCAGGGTTCAAGCCGTCTAAAACTTCTTCTTCAACAGAAGTAAGATCAAAATACGTCTGACCATCAGCGGTTGCATCATCACAAGCCTCTAGATCGGCAGGGGTCTCGATCATCGGACGATCGTATACCTGAAGTTCTAAAGTAGTGGTCTGCACACAGCCGTTAAGCTCATCTAAAGCGCGCACATAAACCGTTTGGTTAAAGGCAGAAATGTTTGAATAAGGACTATTGAGTGCATCTACATTATTTTCGGCATCACTTAAGGTTAAGTGATAGCTCACACTTACATCATCATTACCTCCCGTAATCTCTTGATCTTTTGAACTTAGATCGAACAAGGTATAAAAGCCATCGTTATCACTATCACAAGCCATTAAAGGACTTGGATCGAAGATCGCTGCCGATGGGGTCGCTTCGATATCAAAACTCGTGGTTAAAAAGCAATCTTGTGGATTGTATGAGCTTACCTTAACATAAACCGTTTGTGGATTACTGGTATTTTCATAGTTCGTATAATCAGCAATAACCACATCATTATCCAGATCATCCTGACTCGCATAGTAATCTACCGTATAATTAGAAGGACTCTGACCCGCTAAAGCGGCTATGTTGTTCTCCGTTAGATCGAAAAAGGCCGTACCCGGGGTTCCGTTATCACATTCTTGTTGAAGATCAACAGCTCCGATCACCACCGTAGTTACATTCAACTCAAAGCTTGTTAGGTTGTAGCATTCTTCTCGTTCTATATTTTCGATACGTACGAAGATCTCCTGGTCTTCTTCTAAATAGGTATAGTTGGAAGGGTCTGTAATACCTACTTCATTAGCATCGGCTGCTGCTTGGGTTTCGTAATAGGTGATATTAAAATCAGCTAAGGACTGTGCTCCCAATACGATCGGGGTGTTTTGGGTTAGATCGATCACATTGGTGCTTTGACCATTATCACAGATGTAAAGGGGGTTTGGCGTATTAGCGATTCCACTTAGGAAGCTTTGAATTAAAAAGCTGCTCGTCTCATAACAAGAAGGGTCGTTATTGTTTTCTACACGTACAAAGATCGTTTGTGGGTTAGCTGATTGGTTCACATAAGCGTTAGGATTTGTAATCGCTGCTGCCATTCCGGTATCGGCATCGGCCTGACTTTCGTAATAGCTTACCGTATAAGCGGTAGCATCCTG
>NZ_AUHX01000005.1 GCF_000423405.1 Mesonia mobilis DSM 19841
GCTATCCTTAGGTATATAACCTAAAAAAGAGACAAAACCGGACTCATCATTGCTAAACTGGCGATGACCACTTTTACTTCCATAAACATCAAAGACTGATTTACTGATATCGATTCCAAAAGTTTCTTTATATTTACCCATAACACTGATTTTTGGAAAGAACATATATTACGCTGATCACAACAACTTGAAATCGAGGTCTAACCTCACAGAACTGAACGTGATTGACGCAATTAAAGAGAGAGGATTATCAATGTTGCCGAAGTCTAACGCTTCACCGTATAACAGAACCTTAATTCCCTCTTTGTTCTTTCTGATTAATTACTATTTATTTTAAAATGCAAACTTAAGATGTATAAAAATAATAGCGGTTTAGTTACTAAAGCCAAAGTCTAGCGTATATTGCACCAAATTGAAACAAAGTCATTCATTTTCAATTGATTATACGATTCTACATTTTCTTTAATATCATCTAATATCAATTGATTTCAACATTTGTTGTACCTATGTTGTACCTGAAAAGAACAATAATTTCGTATCTTTATGGTGTACTTAGGTAAAGGAATACATTCAAAATGGAATGTTGTACCTATGTTGTACCTGATTTGACTTTCGTACTCAAAACAGGTCAATTATGTCATCAAACGCAAAGATAGTTCTACGTAAAAAACCAAACAGTAAAGGGCTTTACCCATTAACTGTTCGAATTACAAAAAATCGTCGTTCAACATATCAATATATAGGTCATTATATTGACATAGAGGATTGGGACGAAAAAAATATTCGAGTAAGAAAGTCTAATTCAAATGCTGATAGTTTAAACAAGTTGCTATCACAGGAACTCTCGAACGCCAATAAAGCACTTATTGACTTACAATCCGAGCATAAAGATGCATCTGCCAACCAAATCAAAAAAGAGATATATGCCTCGGGAAACTCTGCTACCTTTTTTGAACTAGCACAAGAGCATCTGGACGAATTGGAAATCGCCGAAAAATTAAACCGCTTATCTACGGATAGTGCTTTGGTTAGCTATATCATAAAGTTTAATAAATCAAAACAGTTGGCTTTTCAGGAAATTAACGAACGCTTCCTAAAAAAGCTGATGATATATTTGAAAGCCAAACACGAACTTTCAGAAACATCAGTAATGAACATCTTAGTCCTCATTAGGTTGTTGTTCAACAGAGCTATTAAGCTCAAAATAGTTAGTAGGGAATTATATCCTTTTGGTGGTGACAAGATTAAAATTAAGTTTCCAGAAACAAGCAAAGTCGGGTTGAATATTATTGAAGTAAGAGCCATAGAAGCTCTTGAGAATTTAACTTTGAGTGAAATACACACTCGAAATGTCTGGCTCTTTAGTTTTAATTTTGCCGGAATGCGAGTTACCGATGTATTGTGGACAAAGTGGTCTGACATATACGACAAAAGGTTGCATTATAGAATGAACAAAAACTCAAAATTACTATCATTAAAAATTCCAGATAAGGTTTTCAAAATTTTAGATTATTACAAAGAAGACAAAAGATATGCAACCGATTTTGTTTTTCCCGAATTGAAAAAAGCGAATCTCGATGATGCAAAAGATGTCTATAACAAGAGAAAGACAGCTACCAAGAAATTTAATGACAACTTAAAATCTATAGCTAAAAAGGCGAAAATTGATAAGAAAATTACAATGCATATTGCGAGGCATACCTTTGGCAATATTGCTGGTGATACCATCCATCCCTTTATGCTGCAAAAATTGTATCGTCATAGCGATTTAAAAACCACATTGAACTATCAAGCTAATTTTATTCACAAAGAAGCAGATGATGCTTTGGATAGTGTGGTAAATTTTTGAACTATTATCAGCCATCTGCAAATATTTTAAAGTCATATTTCAACATATTCAATTGCCATTCCCTTACCTTTACCAACATAATTTTATGTTTATGGTGTTAAAGGTTAAATGGACTGAATTTAAAAGTAGTCTTGAAAATTTTCAGTCCGAAGGAAATGCGCTTATTAAAAAATATAAAGCAGCAAGAACTGAGGATTTATTAAATGAATTGAAAGAGGAAAAACAATCGTGGGAAAGCGATGTAATCAGTTATGTAAAGGCTTCTTTTGACCCTGAACACACCAATTTTGCATACGAGTTTAAGGCTCAGCAAGGATATAATTTCGGAATGAAATTAGGTATCGACCAAAGAGTCAAAAACACTATTCAAACCATTAAAGATGAAATTAATGGGCTTGATTACTATTTAAAAATATTATTCATTTCAGATGCTATTGTGCGAGCTGATGACATTGATTTAGAAGAGCATAAAAACCTTGATACCGAAGGCATTCTTGATCTTATACTTTCTAAACTATATGAACTGTATAATGATGGGAAATACTATTCTATTAAGTGGATTCTTGAAGGTAACGGCCTAAAGTTAGGTGGGCGTAGCGAAGATTGGGACTATGGTAGAATGCTTGAAGAACGAGGCCTTATTGAGACTATGAATGGTCGTGAGGTAAATGCCAAACTAAAACTTGAGGGAAAGTATGCCATTGAACAAGCCAGAAAATCCCAAGTGCCCGACTACTCAAAAATTAGCGATTCTGATGAAGAATTAAAAACACTTCTCAAAGAGGTACTTGCCGAAGTTAAAAGATCAGGATATGGTCAGCAAATCATCTTCGATGAGTTTGATGAGCTGCGCAAAGACATTCCGCATCTTAGCAAAAAATCGTTTGGTCAGTTATTAAAATCAAAACTTGGCGATTTGGTCGCAGCCAAAGCCTTTGACAAAGCTATCGCCAGCGACATATTCAAACAATTTACTAACCAAATATTTCCATTTTAACGTATGAGAATATGGGCAGGTATTAAAAATAGAATAGTTCAATTCTTCCGAAAAGAACCACCACCAGAATATGAGGTGACAGAATATGTGTTTTCGGATAGACAACCTCTTGATGGTTCTTCGACCATTTCATTTTTCGTAAACAATCCCAAGCCAGATGTAAGTGTTACCAGAACTTTTGATAGCGAAGACCAAGCCGTTAATTGGCTTATGGAAAATCGAGATTTCAAAAAGATGTTATTTAGTAATGTATTTCCATCCGCAAATTCGGTGAAATACCAATGTGGCGTTAAAGAACCTATCACAATCCCAAACAAAATGCCAGGGATATTGACATTCTTCTGTATGAACAAGGAAAGGAACAAAATGCGGTTGGAATAGAATGTAAAATAGTAAAAACCGAATCGCTTGAAAATCAACCACCAAAAATAAACAAGATTACAAGCGTTCAAAAAAAGGGAACTATTCAGGCAAATGGATATACCGAAATTGGATTCAACAGGGTTTATCTGCTAATCATACTATTGGATGATGGCCGGCATTACAAAAACCCCAATGTTATGTTCAGAACTACACCTTTTAAATGGTTGAAAGAATTGTATGGTTTTGACTGGCAAACCCGAATGAGTGATGATATTGGAATTATTTACGTTCACATAAATCAATTTACTACTAACCATATAAATCAGACCAAAGGATTGGGATTGCGTGTAGAACGTGAAGCAATACCAATTTTACAACCTGAAGAACTAACTGATAAAATCAAAAAACTGGATTCATAGGATAATTTGAAACGTAAAGGAACTTGCAAGATATGCGGAAATCATAGTAAACTAACGTTTGAGCACGTTACACGAGAGTGTAAACTGAACTCTCTATAGTTTGCCTGATTCATTTTCTCAAGTGCTCGGTTCTTGCCTAAAACATTCCACCAACATCCCATAAAGTTCTGGATGTTTTCTTTTTAGTAAATCCGCTCGTTCAAAAAAATACTCTGAAGCAACCGCAAAGAATTCAGCTTGATTTGTTCCACCATATTTACGAATATCTGAATGGTTATCGTTAATCGCTTCCATTTCTTTATGGATTAAGTTTAACCAAGGTATGGCATATTGATGTTCCATTAGCCGCTCTGACACACCGTCTGTTCTATCGTCCAACTTATCTATAAGGTGCACAAATTCGTGTATGCCAGTATTGCTTTTATCGGTTGTATTTTTAAAGCCGTGGTACAATGCTTTCTTGGAAAGTATCATCTGTTTCTCGAACCTTCCATTTCCAACTATTCCACCAATATTCCGTGAGTTATCCTTACTGCTAAATTGCATATCCTCATTAAAATTATCAGGATATAAAAGGATGCCACTTAAATTTGTGTAGTGCCATTCCTTGAAGCCAAAAACTGGAATGACGGCACTTGCTGCAATTAAAACCTTATCCAACTCTTCCAGTTCAAACTGCACAGCATCGATATAGACCTCACTTAAAAATAGCATCATTTTTTGCTGAAAAATTAGCTGTGCGTCTTTTGATAGATTTCTATAAAACAGCACATTATCCGTCAATAATTTATGCCAATGTTCTGGAAATGGTTTTACACTATGACGTTTTGCTTTTCTATAAAAATGAACAGCAAAAAGAACAATCACAACCGAAATAAAAATATAAGCCATATTAAAAACGTATTAATCTACAGGTTCGGCCTTAAATCCCACTTTTTGCAAAGTCGCCTTTACATCTTCTTCGGTTACACCATCGCTTTCAATGGTTAAGATTTTATTAGGATTGGCGGTATCTACTTCCCAACTTTCTACACCTTCTTGTTTGTTTAAAAAAGGGGTTACTTTTGATACACACCCACCACAATTGATATTTGTTTTAAATTTTAAAGTTTTCATAGTATTGAATTTATTAATTATTAAAGTTTTACTCGTTTAAGTCTTAAGCTGTTTGCTACTACAGATACACTACTGAATGCCATTGCTGCACCTGCAATCATCGGATCCAACAAAAACCCATTTACGGGATACAAAACTCCCGCTGCAATTGGAATACCGATGATGTTGTAAATGAATGCCCAGAATAAGTTCTGACGTATGCCCAACACGGTTCTTTTTGATAGTTCCAATGCTTTTGGGATAGATTGTAAATCTGATGTTATCAAGGTCATTTTTGCTACATCCATTGCGATATCCGAACCTTTGCCCATAGCAATACTCACATTGGCTTGCGCCAGGGCGTGCGAATCGTTGATACCATCGCCCACCATTGCTACTATCTTTCCGTCCGCCTGTAATTTTTCGACAAAAGCCGCTTTGTCCGAAGGCATCACTTCTCCTTGGTAATTTGTTATTCCTACTTGTTTTGCGACAGCAGATGCGGTTTTATTGTTATCTCCAGTAAGCATATAGACCTCAATGCCTCGTTCTTGAAGTGTTGCTGTGGCCATTTTTGAAGTTTCCTTAATCTTGTCTGCAATGGCGAGTATCGCCAGCACTTGTTTTTCATTGCCAAAGAAAATGACGGTTTTCGCTTGCTCTTCGAGACTTTCTGCTGTTTGCATCAAGGAAGCATCGATTTGAATATTTTTCTCAAGCATTAGTTTATGGTTTCCAACATAGTATGGTGAACCATTTTCTGTTTGAGCTTTCACACCTTTTCCTGTAATACTTTCAAAAGAAGCAATTTCAGCTTTTTCAATATTTTCATCTTTTAAGTGATTGACTACAGCTTCCGCCAAAGGGTGTTCTGATTGTGCTTCAATAGCTAGAAGAACTTTTTTGTATTCGTTGATATCTTCGAGTTTATCCTTCCAAAATATATCAGTTACTAAAGGTTTTCCTTCTGTAATTGTACCTGTTTTATCAAGAATGACAGCATTCACTTTATGACCGAGTTCTAAACTTTCGGCATCCTTTATAAGGATATTATTTTCTGCGCCTTTACCAATTCCCACCATAATGGCGGTAGGTGTTGCCAATCCCAAAGCACAAGGACAGGCGATTACCAATACTGCTACAGAGGTCAATAAGGCTTGTGAAAAGGCATTATCGCCTCCTAAAGACATCCAGACAATGAAGGTTACAATGGAAATACCCAATACCACAGGAACGAAAATACCGGCAATCTTATCGACCAGTTTTTGAACGGGTGCCTTACTCCCTTGCGCTTGCTGAACCATTTTAATGATTTGGGAAAGCAGGGTTTCTCCACCTACTTTTTCAGCGGTAAATTGAAAACTTCCTTTTTGATTAACGGTACCAGCGAATACCTTTTCCCCTTGGGATTTCTGAACTGGAACGGGTTCACCAGTAATCATACTTTCATCTACATATGAGCTTCCCTTGGAAACTTCGCCATCCACGGGAATCTTTTCTCCGGGACGCACCAAAATGGTCTGACCTACTTGAACAGACGAAATAGGAATTTCCTTTTCTTCACCATTCTCAATAATTTTCAACGTTTTAGGCTGTAGTCCCATTAATTTTTTAATGGCTGAAGATGTATTTGACTTTGCCTTTTCTTCCAATAGTTTCCCCAAGGAAATAAAGGTGATAATCACGGTAGCCGCTTCGTAATATACGTGAGGCTCGATGCCACGACTTAACCAAAATTCAGGAAAAAAGGTATTGAATACACTAAAGAGGAAGGCGATTCCGGTACTCAACGCCACCAAGGTATCCATATTTGCTTTACCGTGTTTGGCCTGCTTGAAGGCATTGATGAAAAAACTGCGCCCAAACCAAAAAAGAATTGGAAAGGCCAATACCAATGAAATCCATTTGCCTGGTTCCCATTGCATATAGAACATTCCCAACACAAAAATGGGTAGCGTAAGTATCGCCGACCAGATGGTTCGGTTTTTTATGTCCTGATAATGCTTTTGCTGAAGTTCTTGCTGTACTTCCGAAGGGTCTTCGGCATCAATTATAATATCGTAACCGACCTCACGAAGCGCGTTTTGAAGTTGATTTGGACTCAACTCCTTGTCATATTCCACAAGAACGGAACTATTGGCAAAATTAACACTTGCATCAAACACACCTTCCGTGTGTTTTAATACAGATTCAACACTTGCTGCACAAGAGGCACAAGTCATTCCCGTAACAGGGAATGATTCCTTTATTCCTTTTTTAGTATTCTTTTCTTTGGTTTCAAATATGTTGATTGTCTCCATAAATCCGTTCTTATTTGTATGTTACAAATTTCAGGATTAAAAGACTGTAATGTGTTACGTTATATGCTGAATGATTTGTAGAATTTACTCTTCACGAATTATTACTACCAATTGGATAAGTCGTTTTTAATTTATCTTTTATCACCGCAATGGATACGTGTCTATCAGTCTCTACTATTTGTAATCAAATACCCTTTTGATTGAATGACCTTTTTTATCTCATCGACATTCGTTTTAGTGGTATCAAATTCTATAATTGAAGTCCCTTCTTCAAAAGACGTAGATACATTTGTAACCCCGTCAATTTTGTTTACCGAATGGTTGATGTTTTCTTCACAACCCGAGCATACCATCCCTTCAATATTCAACTTTACAGTTTGAATATCGGTATTGTTTGTTGCAACAATTCCTACTTTCTCCGTTGAATGAAATATTTGTGGATAATAAGAAACAAATGTCATTACAACAACAAACACTGTAACCAACCACAAATAGAATTTCGACTTAAAAAATGATGGCTTAGCCATATCACAGTTACCACAATCGTCCACCTTCTTTTTTTTATAAACCTGATAAAAGGCCAGTCCCAATGACAAAAATGCTATAACCAACAGATAAGGTTTCAAGGCAATAAGCCAAGAAAAATAGACAGAACTTCCACTAATACCAGCTACACTTGTAAGTAGCAAAGGACCCCAGCAGCATAGTTTAAGGGAAACTGCTGAAAATACAGCAGTCCCCATAGATGTTTTTTTGTTCCATTTAGTAATTGCCATACCTAACAACTTCCTATTCCCGCGTTTACCAAATCCTCTTTTGTGATTTCGATGTTGGTGCAGCAATTCAGTAGTTTTCCGTCCACAGCAATGGCGGGAACTCTTGTAACCCCATATTCCTTCATTTTTGAAACACAGATTTTACTTTCGCATTGCTCGGACAGATTATGAAGTGTGATTTCGCAGTCCTTTCCTGCTGTCTCTTTTACTAATTGCACCACAGGCTCGCATACCGGGCAACCTGCTGTAAAAATCTCGATTTGTCGTTTCATCTTATTTAAGTTTAAATTAATAATGGAACAAAGATGAGAACGTGAGGTAGGGGGTCACCAAACTTTTTTTAACCTTTTTTTTCGTTGTAGTTTTTTAATCTGGTTTCAATAGTTTGGATTTCTTTTAAGCGATTGGTCAAATCGGATAATTCCAAATTGGGGAATTCACTTTTTAAATATTCAATTTTATCTTCATTGCCACAATTTCCTGGGCAAGAGTCCACGGCCTTTACAATTCCAATAGCAAGTGCTTTTCGATAGACTTCATCCAGCAGTAAGTAATGTGCTTTTTGAATCCCCTTATCAATGGATCTGAACTGTATGTTTATTTGTTCGGGGTCCTTTCCTTCATCAAGCATTTTAACAATGCCGTTTATTTGACCACTCAAAGTTTTTAATCTGGATTTAATATCCAAGATTAAATCAGTAGGTAATTTGTACTGTTCTCCTTTCATAACTCAAACTTAACTCGCGCAGCAACTTAATTTGGAAACATCTTTCCCAAAGGTAATCGCTGCCAGTTTAACAGATTCTCCTAAAGTTAAATATGGATAAAAGCTTTCTGCTAAATCTTTTACAGTGATTCCAAATTTAATAGCCATACTCAATTGTTGTATCAGTTCACCACCTTCAAGTGCAACTACTCTTGCGCCTATTAATTTATCGGTTTCAGTGTTGCGTATCAGTTTTATGAACCCTCTGGTATCTTGAGCTGCCAAGGCTCTTGGAACGTGAATTAAATCAAGTTTACTGACTTCAAAAGGAATTTCCTTTTTTTCTGCTTCAATTTCATCTATACCTGCTCCTGCGATTTGAGGGTCTGTAAATACTACCCAAGGTAATGATGAATAATCAATACTTGTTTTTGTTGATGAAAACGCATTGTTCACTGCTGTACTACCTTCGGTTGCTGCTGTATAAACAAATGCCGGTGTAATGGTGACGTCGCCTGCTGCATAAATATTGGAAATATTGGTTTCCATCTTTTCATTTACAATAATATGGCCGCTTTCTGTTAACTTTAGGCCAATATTCTCAAGCCCTAAATTAGAGGTGTTAGGCTTCGTCCCTGTAGCCACCACAATATGTCCTTTTTCAACAATTTGAGTTGTGGAACCATCAGGACAATTACAATGAATAATTGTATCGTTACCTTTCTTTTCAAATTTAAAAGCTCTAAAGTTTGGAAGGATTTCAATTCCTTCACTATTCATTTGTTCTACCAAAACATCTGTAATATCTTTTGTTTGACTGCGTAATGGCCTGTCGGTAAATTCAATGATACGTACTTTTACACCCAATCTGTTGTAAGCCATCGCAATTTCCAAACCAATATAACCAGCTCCCATAATGGTCAAACTTTCAGGTTTTTCCTCTAAATCGAACAAGGTCACATTGGTTAAATAACCAACCTCATTCAGTCCTTCAATATTTGGAATATTGGTAGTTGCTCCTGTTGCCATTAGAATGTTGGTTGCTGTGTAGGTGTCTTTTCCATCCACAAGGATTGTTTTATTATCAACAAGTTCAGCCCAACCTGTACGCATTATCAGGTTTTCAAAATCACTTACCACATCCATATATTTTTGTTGCTGAAGTGAAGCAACCAATGCTTTTTTATCTTTTATGATTTGTGTAAAATCAATGTCTGCTCCTCTAGGTTTTATACCCTTAAAATTGGAATGCGTAGCGAGACGTACCGTTTCGGCAGCCCGAATAAGGTTTTTAGACGGTACACAACCCACATTTACGCAAGTGCCACCAAAATCTAATCCTGCATTTACCATAAGTGTTGTGAGCCCTAAACCTTCAGCTTTAATGGCTGCTGAAAATGCAGCTGAACCACCACCAATAATTATTAAATCGAATTTATTTTGGCCTTTGGAATTTACAGCGGAAACCTCTTCCTCGTCGACATTATTTACAACCGAATAATCACCAACGCTGTTTATAGCATCTATTACATTTGCCTTACTCATCTTATCAGCATCAAAATTAAATTCGCCTTTTCCGGTTTCGTGGTTAACTGTGGAACTTAAAACTCCTTCAGTTGCGTTCATATCCTTTTCGATATGTGTTGCACAACCTTCACAGGTCATACCTTCGATTTCCAATGTAATGGTTTCTCTATTTTGAGGCATTTTGATTTTCATTTTAGCTGTATTTTTCATTGAAATCGGTACTGTTTACTTATTAAAAATTAGACCTTCCCTTTAATTACTTCGGCCTTAAACCCTTTCTTTTCTATGATAAGTTTTAGGGCTTTGATACTTGTTTTTGAACCATCAAACTCAATAACAGCAATATCTCCAGGGTATTCAACCGAATGTTCCAAAACACCATCTACTTCCTTTAATGCATTATAAATAGCATTGGAACAACCAGCACAAGTAATGCCTGTAATTTTAAATTTCACCGTGATTGCATTATGTTTCTTTGAAGCTACTTCCACAACTTGATTTGTAACCTCCTTGCTTTGTGATTTGGCCTGAAAAGAAAACAGCATTAAAGCCAAAATAGGCACTATTGATAGTTTTTTCATAATGGGTAATTTTGCGTTTATTTATCTTTTATAACTTTGTATCCTGTTGAATTAATTGCCTTTTCAATAGCTACTTTAGAGGTTTTAGACTTATCAAACTCTACGATGGCATTTCCCTTTTCATACGAAGGGGTTACATTTATAATACCGTCCAATTCATTTACAGCGTGTTTTATGCTTTCTTCACACCCAGCACAAGTCATTCCTTGAACATTAAAGTTTACAGTTTGAATATTTGATTGGTTTACAATGACTACTTCTTTTTTATTATCTGGATAAAAAATGAATGAATAATATGGAAATGCCAGCATTATAATTGCAAATACAGTTACAATTCCTAAAAACTTTTTTGATTGTATAAATTTTGGTTTTCCTTCCTTACCGGCAGGCAGGTCGTCCGTATCGCATTCACAATCGATTTCTTTTTGAGGTTTTAGTTTTTGATACCAAGCAAAGCCGAGCACTAAAATTGTTAGCCCGATTAGATAAGGTCTAAAAGGCTCAAGCCAAGAAAATGTTGAGGCAATTCCACTTGTTCCAGCGATTAAAGCCAAAACGGGTGTAATACAACATAATGAAGCTGTAATAGCAGCAAGTAAACCTGCACCAATTAATTTGTTCTCACGTTTCATATCGTTTCTAAAACTTTGTTTTTATCGAGTATTTCAAAAAACGGATTTAATAATGTTGAATATTCAGGGGTTAGTGAGTAAAAAATCGTTTGAGCATCTCTTTCGGTTTCCAATAAATTTCTGTCCTTCATTTTTCTCAAATGTTGAGAGATAGCAGAAATATTCATTTCGAGAATATCACTTAAGTCGCAAACGCAAAGTCGTTTCTCCTCAAAGAGTAGGTAAAGAATTTTTAGCCGAACATTATTTCCGACTAAAGAAAGTCCATTTGCCAAATAGTCAAACGATTCATTTAATTCTGAAACTGTCTTTTTACAACGGTTTATCTGTTCAATATCTGCCTGTTGTCTTATGCAAGAATTATTTTTCATAAGGCAAAGTTACAATTATTTCTTATTTAAGCAAATACTTAAATACAAAAAAGAATGATATGTAAATTTTGATCATTATGTTCCTTTTGTTTTGATTTGTGTTTTGCAAAAACTAAAACTACCGAATTGTACGTCTGTTCTTTTAGCTTGTAGGTGAAGGTATTGCTGGCTTTACAGTTAATTGTCTTTTAAAACTACAAAACAGAAAATTCTGTATGGTGTTGAATGGTGTTGTGTGGTCCTCTGATACACAGCGAATTTTGTCAAATCCTTTTTTTAATTCCGATGTTAATTCCTCTTCATTGTATTGTTTTATTTCAAGTCCGCTACATTTTTTTGGTCCGTTTTGTGAAAAGGTTCCTATTATTAAATAACCTCTTACAAATTTTGTCGCTATGTTAGTATATTTTTTAATCTGGTCATCTGTTGTAAGAAAATGAAAAGTTGCTCTGTCGTGCCAAACATCGAAAGATGTATCTGGTTCAAATTCGGCAATGTCGCTTACAATCCAATTTACTTTACTTGCCTTTTCTCCCAGTCTTTTTTTAGCTTTCGCAATTGCTTTTTCTGAAATATCAAGTACAGTAATGTTATTATACCCTTCCTTGAGTAAATAGTCAACAAGTTTACTGTCGCCACCACCAATGTCTATAATTTTTGCCTTTTTATTTAGTTTGAACGAACGTATAAACTTCAGTGAAGTTTTTGGTATTTCTTGCGTCCAACTTACCTGGTCTGGATTTTTAGTTTGGTAAACTGTATCCCAATGTTTCTTTCTGTCTAATTTCATTTTGATATCTCAATTCAGTTTATTAGTAACTCGTTATATTATCCATAGATTTAAAATATCCCACTTATAATGGTAAAAACCCTTAAATCTCATCCAAAGGTTTACGGTTCTTATTAGTGCTTTTTTTAAATTCCGAAGGTGTCATTCCTGTTAGCTTTTTAAACTGATTGCTTAAATAAGCAACACTACTGTAATTCATTTTAAAGGCTATTTCACTCAAGGTTAATTCATCATAAACAATAAGTTCTTTTACTCGTTCAATTTTTTGGTTGATGATATATTGCTCAAACGTGATGCTTTCTACTGACGAGAATAGGGAACTTAAATATTTGTAATCCAAGTTAAGTTCGCCAGTAACAATATCTGCCCATTTTAATTCGGTCTTTTCATTGGAATAATGTATTTTCTCAATTACCAAATTTTTCATTTGCTCGATAAGCCGACTTTTACGGTCGTCAATCAAACTAAATCCTGCATTTTGTAGCTTTTTTTGCAAAGATTTTTTTTCGAATTCATTGAGCATCGAAACCAATTCTACTTCTCCTAACTTGACAGCTTTGTAATCAATGTTCAATCCTACCAAAATTTGGGAAACTGCGGATATACATCTCGGACAGACCATATTTTTAATGTGGATGGTATTATTCATAGGTTGAAAAAATGCCTAATAAAATCTAAATTTAGATATATGATTAGTATTACAGCAGCAATAAATAATCCTATCATCGCTGAAATTCCGATAACCTTATCTTTTTTTGTAATCGGATTTTTCTGTTTATATGTATTTTTCTTGTTTTTTCTTCTATTTCTTCTACTTTCACTCATCATCTTTCTCCTCTTTAAAATATTAAAGGCTGAAGAATCCGCTTTTACCAATTAACTCTAACCCTGATTATTTTAACGTATCTCTAACCTCACCACAGGTTAACATTGCTTCGCCATAATATGGGTTACGGACTTCTTCCTCTAAACTTATCCAGTACGCTCCCTTATTATTGTCTGCCATTGGACAAAACTGGATATAAACATTTTCATTGACCCCAAAGAGCTGTACACTACTTATCATATGCGCAGACAAATGCTTAAAATGCCCTCTTTGTTTTGAAATATCCGTATTACTTGAAATAGCATTTGCCGAAGTATTTAATTCCTTCTGAATGGTCATCCAATGGTTATGTGCTTTTTCATCAGACAACAACTTCATATCTACATTTTTCAGGGATTGTATTATTTGTTTTCCTGCTTGCTGTGCACTTTTGGCATCATCATTAACCAAAGCATCTTTCAAAAGAATATAATCCTCAAACACCTGTTTTAACTGGCCTTGAAATTTGTTTGAAACAGCTATCCTTTCTTTCATTTCTGAATGGTCAGTATTCCCCTTACTATCATCAGAATTGTTTCCTTGCATACCTAAATGCCCTTCGTGACCGGTCATTGTTTTGCCACCAGCAGTGTTCATCATAGATTTTTTGCCTTGTAATTGTGCAGCAGCATCTACTGTAAACGTGCCATTAGTTACCACTTCATCACCATTTTGAAGACCTTCAATTATGGTATAGGTGTCTCCATTGGCATTACCGAGTAAGACCTCTCTCATTTCAAAAACAGCTTCGTTAGGATTAGTTTTAATATAAACTACAGAACGTTCACCAGTCCACATCACAGCTGTAGCAGGAACTGTTATTTTACTTGAAGTGCTTTCTTGAGCACCTTCAATTTTACCTTCGACAAACATACCTGGTTTAAATAGGTCGTTCTTATTATTAAGTACTGCTCTAACTACGACGGTACGTGTAGAAGAATTTAATAAAGGGTCAATAAATGAAACTTTTGCATCAAATACTTCATTGCGATACGCATTGGTAGTCACTTTAATGGTTTGACCAACTTTCAAGGAAGCAATCTGATTCTCATAGGCATCAAATTCTGCCCAAACCGTATTGAGGTTGGCTATTTTATATAAGGGCTGTCCTTGTTTTACATAGTCACCTTCTTCAACCATTTTCATTGTTACCGTTCCTGATACAGTTGCAAAAACTGGAAAGTATTCTTGCACTTTTCCAGCTGACTCAATAGCGTTAATTTGCTTTTCGGAAAGCTTCCATAATTTCAGTTTATTCCTTACAGCCTTGTACAATTCGGGTTGCGACTCTTTTAAGGATGATGCGGTAAGCAATTCTTGCTGTGCTGCAACCAAGTCTGGCGAATATATCGTAGCCAAGCGCTGGCCTGCGCCTACACGTTCTCCAGTAGAATTAACATATAATTGTTCTATTCTACCTCCAAAATAGGTTACCTGTACAGCATTAGATTCTTCATTGGCTTTTATCTTTCCAGATAATTTTAGGATATTATTTCCAATCTCTCCCTGACCAACAATGGATGTTTGAATATTGGCCAATGCCATTGCATTATCTGTCATTTTGATTTCATTGGCATTGAGGCCATCGGCACCTGATTCAGCTGGAATTAAATCCATTCCGCAAATAGGACAATCTCCAGGTTCCGGTTGCATAATCTGTGGGTGCATAGAGCAGGTCCACATTTGATTAGTAGCAATTTCTTCTGAATGTTCGTGATTGTCTTTAGCACTATTTGTTGCCTTATCAGTAGAATCTCCACCGAACAGTAGAAAGCCACCTAGAAGGCCAACAATCAAGGCAATACCTATATAAATGATGTTTTTTTTCATTGTCTTTGTTTTTATTTGTTATTTTCTAATCGTTTAATCATTGCTTTCATTTCTGCAATTTCCTTTTCTTGTGCTTTAATTATATCATCTGCTAATTTCTTCACTTCCGGGTCTTGTATATCCGCTCGCTTACTGGTTAAAATGGCGATAGAGTGATGCGGAATCATAGCTTTCATATAGAGCACATCGCCAATAATTGGGGCCTGTGCCCTCACAAGGCCTAACGCGCCACCAAATAGAACAATACTTCCAAGAACAATTGCTATATTTTTCTTTTTGTTTTGGTACATATTACGCATTGTTACAAACATAATAATGGCCATAGCGGCAATACCCAAACAGCTCATATAAAATCGGGTAAGACTAAAATAGACGTGGTCAATTTCATAAGAGTTTAAGTACATTGTAACGTACATTGCTATGAAGGATGCCACGAGCATACCTACAAATTTTGTGTAGTTGTTTTTCTTTGAATTTTGATTTGAATTTTCCATTTTATGTTGGTTTTAGTGTTACTTATTTTCGTTTCTTTTTAACCAATTTTCTAATTGTGGGCGACGATATGTACCAAAGTAAGAACCCACTTAATACTGTAATTAACCCTAACAATGAAAACGCCCGCAGGATTATGGTATTAAAGTTGTCCCTGCCTTGATAGTCCATAGTGTGGTTCATCCACAAAAAATCGAACCAGCGCCAGTTTCTATGACGAACGGTCTGAAATGCACCATTTTCTATGGCGACATAAGCCTTCAAGTTTTGTGGGGTTTTATATGAAATCTCATAGGCTGGTAATGGACGACCACGGTATTCGTGATGTGCATCTACTTTCTCAATTCGTTTTATATCCCTTATTTCCAAATCGGGCAGCATATATCTATTGGCTACCTGTTTTGCTTCAGCTTTAGTAATACCATTTTTTTCATTTCCCGTTTTAGCACTAAATAAATTAGCTTCGTTAATCCAATAGTACGGCTCATTGGCTATTTCCAATAATTTTAGTGTTTGGATTGGTTCTTCACTCGCTAATTGCTCAGTCCCCAATAGGTTGGAAAAAGCAGTTTGCCGTGGCTTTTCTTTTTTGAACTGGTCGCCGTGTATTTCATCAATGTCCGTCCAGCTAAAATACATTCCGCTGATAGTCCACATCAAGAACTGAATGCCGAGGAATATACCCAAGTATCGGTGCGCTTTTCGAATCCATTTTGCTGTCTTTCTGTTGACCATACTTTCTATAATTTAATTCACAAAATATTTGACAATTATTCCACCTACCAACCAGACGTAACAGATATAGGCAACATACTTTAAAATCTTTTCAAGCAATGGGCTTTTAGGTGCCATCCCGCTCATCGTACTTTCAACACCCTTATTTTTAAAGAACCCTAAATAGTTGTTTGTAAAACCCTGTGTTTTCAGATTTTTTTCTTGTTGTCATTAACCATTTTAATTTAAGCTCTTAACTAAATAATTGAAGTGCCAATGCACCACCAACTATTAATATTAGGATTGTATATACTATATAATTGAGCCATTTTTTAACCACAGATTTACCTATTATTTGTTGGCAACCGTTCTTGCAACATTCTTTCATTGTTATAAATTCTTTTCTTTATTGTTATTTGCAAAACCATATAAATAATACTTGAAGATGAGAGGTAAACTTTAATGAACCAACCAAATTTTTACCCCTCAAAATCAAGCATCTTCACTAAACTTCTTTTCTGCGAAATTTTAATTTGCCCGACCTAGGAAGAGAGACGCTATATTTAGGGATTTAATCTCTCTCCCAGTTCAGGCTGCTATTAACCAAATCAACTTCTCTTTTTCAAAAGTTCATTGTGCCTGACTTGGGAGGGAACTAACACTAATCATCAACATTGTTTTCCTTCCCACGACAGGACTTTACAACTATTCAGGTAACCCTGTCATCTCCTAAGCTACTGTTAACTAATAAACCAGTATATTTAAAAGAGTATTAAAGGCAGGGGATTATTTATTGAATAGTTTTTTGCACTTTTCCACATTTAAGCATTCTGCTACCGTAATATGGGTTTTTTACTTCTTTGCTGGTACTCAACCACGCACTACCTTTATCGTACATTGGGCAAAATTGTTGGTAAAGCGTGTTTTTTGTTCCCGTAATAGCTACCAAATCTGTTATGTCCTTACTTAAGGTCTTAAAATGTTCGCGCTGGTGGTCTATGGCACTTTCAGAAATATGCTCGGCGTGCTCTACGGCATCTTCTATAATATCTTCTAATTCTTCTTGATTTTCTTTTGAATAACTGTCCGTATCAAAAGCTTTAAGAGAAACTACCAATTTAGACCCAGCTTGGGCTGCTTTTTTGGTGTCATCTGCAACCAAAGCATTTTTTAAATTAAAGTAATCACTTAAAATTGTTTCTGTTTTTGCATCATTTTTCATAGTTGTCATTTTACTATGATCCATTTTCATATCTTCGTGATCGTGGTTCATTTTTTTCTTTTCCTGTGCGTTGGTAAAAGAAACTGCTAACAATAGCACTGCTGCTATACTCATTTTTAAATTTTTCATTTTTATTATATTTAATTATAGTTTATAAATTGTCTTTTAATTGTGTCATAAAATTAATTACCTCTTTCGCTTCCTCTTCTGAAAAGGCTGCCTCTTTATGTATCAAAGTGTAAGAATCCAAAGGCATTTCGCCAGCTTCAATCTGTTTGACAATAGACCTTAATTTACTGGCTTTTCGTCGGTTAGACAAGGAATCCCATTTACTGAAGTTAAGCTCGGCCTTTCCTTCTTTAATATGGTCTTCCAAAAACCAAGCAACGGGTTGAATTTTATTGTACCAAGGGTATTGCGTATTATTACTGTGGCAATCATAGCAGGAAACCTGTAACTTATTTTGAATGTTCTCCGGAACATTGTTAACCAACATAAAATCAGTTTCGGGTACCGTATCACTTTGATTTCGTGTTGTGGGAATAAATTGAATTCCCACAAACGCCACCAAAAGTATTATTGCTATGATTTTTACAATCCTCATTAGTTAATCTCTTTTTGTACCTTCCCGCAATTCAACATTTGACTTCCGTAATAGGGATTCTTAATGTCTTTGCTCAAACTCAGCCAAGCACTACCGCCATCGTACATTGGGCAAAACTGTTGGTAAAGGGTGTTTTCAGTTCCTGTAATTGCAACCATATCAGATACATCCTTGCTCAATATTTTAAAATGCTCTCGCTGATGACCTATATCACTTTCCGAGATATGTTCTGCGTGCTCTACGGCATCTTCTATAATATCTTTTAATTCGGCTTTTTGAGTGTCGGAAAAATTTGATGAAACATCAAAATTCCCTAAAGTTGTTGCCAGAGTTGCACCAAGTGTTTTTGCTTTAGCATTATCATCTGCAACCAACGCATTTTTAAGATTAAAGTAGTCCTTTAATACCGCTTGTGTATTACTATCTCCACCCATTGCCATTTCCCTCTTTTCGCCGTCGTGATGACCATCACTGTTATCGTGGTTCATTTCTGAATGGTCTCCATCCGTGCTATTTTGTTCTTTGCTGTTGTCTTTACAAGACATTACTGTTATGGTTATAAATGCTATTGCAACTATACCTAATGTTGATTTTAATTTGCTCATTTTGTTTTAATTTATGTTTGTGTTTATTTGTATTACTTTTTGAAATGTATTTTATAGTTTTTCAATTACGTTTTCTAGCATTGCAGTTATTTCATTGGCAACCTCATTCAACTTCTCATTCTCCACTGCCTGCATCGATGCCATTGGGTTTACTGCTGCTACTTCAATGGTGCCTGCTTCAATTTCCTGAACTATGACATTGCAAGGCAACATCGTTCCAATTTTATCTTCTGCTTGCAAAGCTTTGTGAGCATAGGGAGGATTGCAAGCCCCTAGAATCCTATACTTTTTGAAGTTTATATCCAGTTTGTTTTTTAAGGTCTCTTTGACGTCAATTTCTGTGAGTATGCCAAAACCTTCGTCTTTCAATCCTTGGGTAACTTTATCAATAACATCTTCAAAAGTTCCATTGATCGTTTTATTAAAATAGTATTTCATTAGCTTTTATTTTTTAGTTGTTTAAAATCTTGCTAATAGTCCACCACCCAATCCATATCGGTTATTGTAGTTAGCTTGTATTGAAAAATTTCTTGAAAGGATATATGAAGCTCCTACCAACCATTGAGTCTCACTTTCATAAGAATTGTTGTTTTCCAAATCGTTTACCCAGCCAAAATCAATTCTGTATTCATATTCTCCCTCTAAAAAAACTCTTGGGAAAATCAATAACTCTCTGTCCAGACGTATTCTTGGGCGTAATTGGTGGTCTATACTCACATCTACATTAAATCGGTAAGGTGTAAAGTATTTAACCCCAACCAGTCCAACGGTATTGAACTCATCGTACGAATTTGGAATTTCAGTTTCGGTATTTACTCCTACATAAACACGTACCCAATCATTTAGGTATCTATTGTAATTTACTTCTGCTTCAAGGTTTTGGTCGTAATCGAACTCTGCCCTTAATCCAAATTCGTTACGGATATTGCTCGACGTTAAAAAGAGTTCATTAAAATTTGAACCTGCACGAGCCAATCCCCACGAATAATAATGGTCTGTCTCATCGATAAGTTTCTGAACTGGATAATCTTTCATTCTATCATCCCTTGGGGTATCGTAACTAAACACTCTTGCCATACCACCCATCATATGGTACAATATGTGGCAATGAAAAAACCAATCGCCATACTCTTCGTTATAAAATTCAATAATAACTTTCTGCATTGGTGGTACGTTCACGGTATGCTTTAATGGGGAACGTTCTCCTTTTTCATTAATGACCCTGAAGTAATGACCGTGCAAGTGCATTGGATGGTGCATCATAGTCAGGTTATTTAATGTAATTCTGGTTACCTCGCCTCCTTTTATATTTATCTTATCGGTTTCTGATAATGGAACCCCATTCATACTCCATACATAGCGATTCATATTACCTGTTAGGTTAAGCAACACTTCATTTACTGGTAAATCTGCCTTAAATTCAGTTTTTTCTTTTGCTTCTAAAAAATCATAGTTGAAGTATGTCTTTCGCTCCTCATAATCAAAAGAAGTAGAATCCTTCTGCATCATTGGCATATTGTGCATATGACCTTCCATTTTATTTGATGCTCCATTATGGCTCATTGACATCGAGTCTTTTTTCATTCCCATTGTATCACCCATCTTCATATCCATTTGGTCATTCATTTTGCCATCCTTCATCGACATCTTATCGTTCCCCATTTTCATCTCGCCGTCCTTCATATTCATCTTCATTCCGTACTTCTGCATTAAAACTTCGGGTGTATTCTTCTTCTTGTTTCCAACCATTGCAGGTGCTCCCATTTTCATATCCATTTTAGCCATTTGCTTCATCATCGCTACCTTATCAGGTCTATCAATTCTTTTGGCTGGGTAAAGAGTGCCATTACCTAACTGTATAGAGGTATGACCTGAACCATCTTGAGCGGTTGCGGTAATTTCAATAGTTCCTTCTGGAATAGTTACAATTACATCGTAGGTTTCAGCAATACCAAAAAGGAAGCGACTTTTTGATATAGGTTCCACATCAATACCGTCACTTGAAACAACCATTGGGTTACCTCCGCCAAAGTCCATCCAATAATAGGTAGAAGCCGATGCGTTAATGAAGCGAAGCCTTACTTTTTCGCCAGCCGTAAATTCTGGATACTCTGCCAGTTTTTTACCGTTGGACAAAAATGCGGGATAATAAATGTCTGCAATATCAGCCCCTTCCATACGGTCTCTCCAAAATTTAAGTTGAGCACCAAAGGCACCTTCTGAAATGACCCTACTTAATGGCACTGCTGTGCCTTTTTTAACTTGATACCACTCGTTACCTCTTTTAAGGTTTCGTAATACATTCATTGGTTTTTCATTGGTCCAATCTGATAATACCACGACTAAATCTTTATCATATTCCAAGGTTTTCTCTTTTGGATGGATGATAATAGACCCATAAACACCTTTTTGTTCTTGTAGCATTGTGTGGGAATGGTACCAATATGTTCCCGATTGGTTGATTGGAATCCTGTATTGGAAAGTTGTTCCTGGCTCAATCGGTGGGGTAGTTAAATATGGAACCCCGTCGTAAAAATTGGGAAGTATCAATCCGTGCCAATGCACTGAAGTTTCTTCATCCATTTTATTGGTTACGTTGATTATAGCAAGGTCTCCCTCGCTAAATTCCAAGACTGGACCAGGAATTTGGCCGTTTATGGTCATTGCCTTGGACGTTATGCCTCCAAGGGTCATCTCCTTTTGTTCTAGGGTAAGGTTATACTCTTTGACGGGTCGTCCTTCTTCTTTTCTATCTTGTCCGTTGGTTCCTACTTGTGCAACACTTTCAAATGAAACGAGAAGTACAAATAGTATTGTTATCTTTCTAATCATAATTCTTTATTTTAGTGTTCAAAAGCCAATTTGGCCTAGTTCAATTTTTTATCTTGTTAAATAATTTATTAAAGCATATTCTGTAAAATACTCTTTAATGGAATCGATTAAATTGATTTGAAACTTTAACTGCAATTCCTGTACATCTAACACATCATTAAAATCTATAGTTCCAGTTTCGTAGTTTTTCATAAGAATTTCCTCGGCATCAATGGCCTGTTTCAAATTATCGGTTTGTACATTAAACTTAATTCTCATTGTATTTCTATTATAAATAGCTTGTGCAAGACGTGTTTCAAGGTTATTGAGCCTCTCTTCTTTCTGTGATTTTATTTCTAGTTGTTTCAACTCATTTTGTCTTGTCACAGACTTATATTTATTATTGAAAATGGGAATTGAAATAGAAACCATAGGCATCACAATGTCTTTACCATTATCGGAAAAATTCATATCTGGACGTTCTGAAACCGGAACATAATCCAATCCAAAACCAATGTTTGGTGCACTCTCCTTTTGGTTTAATGCTTCTGACTGCTCAACAGATTCGTACAGCTTATCATATTTTAAAAGCTCTGGATTGAGTTTGAGGTTCTCATTAGAGACCAATGGTTCTTCATCAGGAATAGTCAACTCTTGTGGCACTTGGACTTCCAGTGTTTCGTCGCGATTCAATAAATTATTAAATACCGTTTGTTCTGCTAAGTAATCTTGTTCCAAGACTTCCTTTTGCTGCACCAGTTCGTTTTGCCGAATCTGTAACCGCAGCACATCAACAGCCGAGGCATTTCCAACTTCTACAGAGGTCAATGCCAAACGCTCATAGGTTTCCAACAACTGAATGTTTTCATCCAAAATAAGTTGTTTTGCCTTGATTGAATATAGTTTGTAATAGGATTGCGATACTGATAGTGCTAACCTTCGTTTCGCAATGACAATATCCACATATTGAGCATCTGCCATTGAACTCGCATAATTTTCTCTTGCGGTAATGGTGCCAAACCAAGGTAGCATTTGTGATACCGAAAAGCGTGCACGTTGTGCACCTGTTCTGGTTTCGGGTTCGCTCACAAAGTAGCCTACGCCAATCTCTGTATTTGGTAACCAATCTGCTTCATTTACCTTTTCTTCCGCTATGTTGTAGCGCAATTCAAAAGCTTGAATTTCTGGATTATTCTTTTCAGCTTCCTGAATATAGGATGCCAGTTGTTGTGCATCAGCTTTCGCGAAAGCAATAAAAACAAGTGCTATTACAATTATATATCTCATCTAATAGTTCTTTTCAATTGAAATTCTTTTGTCCAGCTAAACAAAACCGGTACTACAAATAAGGTCACAAGTGCTATGAGCATCCCTCCAAAAGATGGGATAGCCATAGGAATCATTATATCACTCCCTCGACCTGTTGATGTTAATACGGGCAGTAAAGCGAGTATGGTAGTGGCGGTCGTCATCAAACAGGGACGAATTCGTTTCTCCCCTGCTTCGACTACAGATGCTCTGATCCCAGATTTATCTGTTGGTTTGTTTTTATCAAATGTTTGAGTGAGATAGGTCGCCATAACCACACCATCATCAGTTGCAATACCGAATAGGGCAATAAAACCAACCCAAACGGCAACACTTAAATTAATGGTGTGCATTTGAAAAAGGTCTCGTAAATTTTCTCCGAAAAAGCTGAAGTTTAAGAACCAATCTTGGCCGTAGAACCATATCATTAAAAAACCTCCCGCAAAGGCGACAGCAATTCCAGTAAAGACCATTAATGACGTTCCAACAGAACGGAACTGGAAATATAGGATTAGAAAAATAATAGCCAAAGCCAGAGGTACTACCACGCTCAATGTTTTTTCTGCTCGTAACTGATTTTCATACGTTCCCGTAAATTGATAATTGATACCCTTTGGAACGGTCAATTCGCCATTGTCAATTTTTTCTTGAATAAGGGCTTGGGCATTTTCCACCACATCTACTTCGGCGAAACCATCTAATTTATCAAAAAGGACATAGCCTACTAAAAAAGTGTCTTCACTCTTTATAACCTGTGGCCCTTTCTCATATCTAATAGTGACCAACTCACTTAACGGAACCGGACTTCCTTTTTCTACAGGCACATAAATATCTTTTAAATCGTTTGGATTTGCGCGTAATTCCCTTGGGTAGCGTACACGAATACCATAGCGCTCCCTACCTTCTACTGTTTGTGAAAGCACCATACCACCAACAGAAACCTGTATAACTTGCTGTACTTGCTCTATGGTTATGCCATAGCGCGCAAGTCGTTCTCTGTCAATATCTATAAGTAGGTATGGCTTCCCCACAATACGGTCGGCAAAAACTGCTTCATCCTTTACACCCTCTGCTTGTTTTAAGATATCTTCCAATTGTACCCCAAACGCCTCAATTTCTTTTAAATCCTGTCCTTTCACCTTAATGCCCATAGGTGCTCGCATACCAGTCTGTAGCATCACCAAGCGTGTTTCTATGGGTTGTAGCTTTGGTGCTGAAGTAACACCTGGAAGCTTTGTAACCCTTACGATTTCTTTCCAAATATCGTCTGGCGATTCAATTTCAGGTCGCCAATTTCTAAAGTACTCTCCATCGTCATCTGGAATGAGCTGTGAACTTGTCACAGAGAATGGGTCTGTAATTTTTGAGGCTTTATAGTCATCATCTTCTACTTCAATTTCGCTATTAGGGTTGGTTACTAAACTGCCATCCTTTAAAACAAATAAGCCGTCTTCGTTTACCTTAAAGCGTTGTCTTTTGCGATTTTCATTTAAAATATATTCAGATTTATATTGAATAACATTCTCATACATCGATAACGGTGCAGGGTCTAATGCTGATTCTGTACGCCCAGATTTACCGACTATGGTTTCAATTTCTGGAATGCTCGCAACGGCCATATCGAGTTGCTGTAGGACGCGTTTATTTTCCTCCACACCTGCGTGTGGCATTGAAGTGGGCATTAACAGGAATGAACCCTCATTGAGTGAAGGCATAAACTCTTTACCAGTATTACGCATAATCATCACTCCAAAAATTATAATGGCAGTTGGTATCGAAAGAAATAACAGCTTATTGCGCAATGCCCAATTTAAAATTCGAACATAATAATTTCTAAAAAGTGTAAATACACCCAAAAGACCAAAACAGATAAGACCAACGAAGATTAAGTTTATAAGGATACTTCTATCTACTCCCAGTGGTCTCCAATATTCCGCCAATAGGAATATGATAGCAAAAGCCGAAACAAATATATTGATGATGTTGGCGCGTTTTGACGTAATCTTTTCCTTTAGTGAAAGGAAGCCAACAACGCCAAATGCAACTAATATTAATCCAAGCGGATAGCCTAAAATTAAAGATAAAACGCCAAAAACAATCAATGCTCCATTTAGCATATAACTAAAAGAAGTTTTTAAATTTCTCTTTTTAAATAAATAGGCCGCAAATGGTGGAATTAAAAATAGGGCAACAATAAGAGATGCGGTGAGTGCTGCCGTTTTTGTAAATGCCAATGGCCTAAACAATTTCCCTTCTGCACCAATCATAGTAAATACAGGAATGAAACTAATAATAGTGGTCATTACTGCCGTTAAGATGGCGCCAGAAACTTCGGCAGTCGCATTATAAACTACCGTATTCATAGGTAGCTTTTCTTCATTTTCATCAATATGCCGCAAGACATTTTCCGAAAGGATAACGCCCACATCGACCATAGTTCCAATAGCAATTGCAATACCAGATAAGGCGACAATATTTGCATCTACATTGAACAGTTTCATAGAAATAAAGACAATCAAAACCGCAACAGGCAATAATCCGGAAATCAATACGGAAGCCCTTAAATTGAAGACCATTATGATAATCACAAAAATGGTAATCAATATCTCTAAAGTTAGCGCTTCATCAAGTGTGCCCAAGGTTTCTTGGATTAGTTCTGTTCTGTCATAAAAGGGTACGATGGTTAATTGCGAAGTCCTCCCATCGCTTAATGTTTTTGATGGAAGCCCAGAACTTAACTCGTTTATTTTTTCTTTAACATTGTTGATGACTTCCATAGGATTGGCCCCATAACGAGCCACTACAACACCACCAACAACCTCGGCTCCTTCCTTGTCCAATAAGCCTCTTCTTGTAGCAGGACCGTGTGTTACTTTCGCAATATCCTTTATACGGATGGATGTAAAATCTTTTGAAGTAACTACCGCGTTTTCTAAATCAGATAGTTTCTTAATATAACCCAATCCTCTTATAAGGTATTCAGCTTGGTTGATTTCAAGCGTTTGTGCACCAACATCTTTGTTGCTTTGTTTTACTGCTTTTACAACCTCACTCAAGCCTATGTTGTATTGCCGCATTAATTCGGGATTAACATCCACTTGATATTCCAAAACATATCCGCCGATGGAAGCCACTTCGGAAACACCACTCGCCGAAGACAGTGCGTATTTTACGTAGAAATCCTGAATGCTTCGTAATTCCTGTAAATCCCATCCACCTGTAACATTACCATCTTTATCACGTCCCTCAAGGGTGTACCAATATATTTGCCCTAATCCTGTGGCATCGGGACCTAGAGCTGGATTAACGCCTTCTGGTAGAAGTCCGGCTGGTAATGAGTTTAATTTTTCAAGTATTCGGCTTCTGCTCCAATAAAATTCAATATCTTCTTCGAAAATGATATAAATGCTCGAAAACCCGAACATAGATGAACTACGTATTGTTTTAACCCCTGGAATACCAAGAAGCGATGTGGTTAGAGGATAAGTAATTTGATCCTCAATATCTTGAGGGGAACGACCATCCCATTTAGTAAATACAATTTGTTGGTTTTCGCCAATATCTGGTATGGCATCTACGGCAACAGGGTCTCGAGGAAGTGAGCCTGTATTCCATTCAAACGGGGCGTTTACGACTCCCCAAGCAATAAAAAGTGCAAGTAGTAGAACGGCTACTAGCTTGTTCTCGATTAAAAATTTGATGCTTTTATTCAGCATTACAATGATTATTAAATAGTTATACATCGAATAATATCTTGATAAAATCAAAACATTAAACACAAGAAATTGAGCCCAAAATAGTATTGACCATAGGGCTAATTATTCCGATATTTATCGGAAACTGTTTAAAATCAAATTAAATACGTCTCGTGCAGTTTTTGTATATCCCGTATGAGAAAGGGAACCGCATAATCTCTAAATGGTACAATGTTCTTATCCAGTCCATCAAAAAGATTAATATAAGTATAAAAGAAAGTAGCAACAAAGGCTTGATGCTCAAAGCTTAAATTGGTGTAAGATGTTTTTAAATCATCTTGACCGTCATTCACTATTTGTACATCTGAACAGCAAGATTTTTCCGAAAAACCTGCTTCACAACTTTTTTGGGATGATTGATTTTCCATACCACAGGTTTGAGCATTATGAAATAAAGCAAAATCAACCAATGAATCTCCACAATAATGCATATCTACAGTAAACGACATAGTGGTAACAAATACCAAACTCGCCAAGGCTACAGATAATATTTTATGGAAAAACGATTTCATAAGATTGCAAATATATATAAAACAACGAAATATAAAAACATTAATAATTCTTTTCGTTATGTTAAACTTTTACTTCCTATACTATTTTCGACAAAAATAAAAGAATCAAACTTCTAAAAATATGATAAATATCATATTTTTATTTCTTTTTTGCAGTATGTTCGGCAAAAATAAGTTCTAAAAAATTCATTATTAAAAATTAGTTAACATTTGTTAATTTTTTTTATATTCGTATTATGCAAAGCTTTAATAAAATAATAGCTGTTTCATTGGTACTTGCAGTAATGTTTGCTTCATCGTCTTTTACTGTGAATATGCATTTCTGCTGTGATAAACTCGTGGATATGGCGGTTTTAAATAAAGCTCAGGTTTGTGATAATGCGGTGAAGGCTCAGACCAATCCTTCAAAAAAATGTTCGTTCGAAAAAAAAGGTTGCTGTGCTAATAAATCTATAGTTAAAGAAAGTGGCGATAACTTTCAAAAAGCTTCATTTGAGATGGAAAATCATAAACTGATTTTCCTACACACATTTTTTTACACTTACGTAAATCTATTCGAAGGGTTGGAACAAAATATAATCCCTTTTAGGGATTATGACCCACCCCTCATACCGAAAGATTTTCAAGTACTCCACGAGGTATATTTAATTTGATTTCATCCTAAGTAGGTTCTTTTTCAAACAACCTACCTTATATGTTGGCCTGTACTACGCAAAGGCTAACAACTGGTGCGCTCTATCCTGAGCATACCACACTTTCAACTATTTGAAAAACAGAAATTTATAATCTATTAGAATAAATACCATTCTAAGAATAAATAATTAATACTATGGATTTACAGAGAGAATTCTGGATAAAGAATATGGTATGTAGCCGTTGTCTAAAAGTAATAACGCAAGAACTGGAAGAGATGGGAATAACCGTACTCTCTTTGGAATTAGGTAAACTATTGGTTGAATCTTCAAAAAACACCAACACGGAGGTTACGTATAAAGTTACCAAAGTACTTCATTCCAATGATTTTGAAATAGTACAAAGTGAAGGGGAAATGCTGGTTGAAAAAGTAAAAATCATTCTAATCCAACTGCTTACTCAGTTACCACTTCATTTGAAAACAAATACTTCAGAACATTTGTCTTCTACGCTCAACAGGGATTATAAAATACTGAGCAGGCTGTTTTCTAAAAATGAAAACACCACCATTGAAAAATACTTTATAAAACTGAAAATTGAAAAAGTAAAAGAACTTATTCAATTAAAACAATATTCTTTTTCAGATGTGGCATATATGCTGGATTATAGTAGCATTAACCATTTATCAAGACAGTTTAAAGAGATTGTGGGAATGAGTATGAGCGACTATAAAAACACAGAAAAATGGAAACGAAATTTCTATGATGAAATTATATAAATAACAACGAAAGTTATGCAGATGAAGTAGCATAAAAACAGATAGCTTTCGTGTTAATTATAATATTAAAAACCCTAAAGCCCGAACTCCCTAAGGCTTGTGTTGATAATCCCCCAATTACAACATAAGCCAGTTCAGGTCTTAAAAAGGCGAGGAATAAACATTAATTAAAATAAAAAACAATGAAAAATCACTGGTTATGGATGGTCCTCGGTTGTGGACTGCCGCTTTTACTCATCTTTTTAGCACCATCTATTGGAATTGGTGGTGGCACCTGGCTTTTTGCATTTATTATAATAATGTTCGCAGTACACTTGTTAATGCCCATGCGGCACGGGAGCCATACGCACGGATTGTCCAATGAGAACTTAAAAAAGAAGGATAAAAAAAAAGAAGGACAATATTACTAAAATTTATGTTATGAAACGAAAATTTCAAATTAATGGTATTAGTTGCGGCGGCTGCATTAGCAGGGTCAAAAAGACATTGGAAGAACATCCAAAGATTGAAAAGGCAGAAATTTTTCTGGCACCAAAAGGAGCTACAATCATCACTATGAAGGAAACGCTTTCAGTAGATGAATTACAAAAACAACTCAGCAACCTTGAGGGTTACACAATTGAAAAACTATAAAAGTAACTTAAAATCAAAAATTATGTTTTTTCACGACGGAAGTTTCGGAGGTATGCACCTGATATGGTGGATTATTTGGATGGCGTTTATCATTTGGATTTTCTTTATCCCAACTGATATCCCATACCAAAAACCAAAAAAAGAAAAGCCATTGGACATCCTAAAAAACAGGTTTGCCAAGGGCGAAATTTCAAAGGAGGAATTTGAAGAATCCAAAAAATTATTAAAATCAGATAACCAATCTTAAAACATATAAATTATGTATCGATTAAATGTAAAAAAATTCGGTTTTGCCCTCGGTCTAACAGTATCCTTAATTTATTTGGGCTGTATGATCGTGATGGCTACAGCAGGACAGGAAGGAACGATTATATTTTTCAACAGCCTTTTACACGGTCTGGACACCAGTAATATTATAAGAATGGACGTGCCACTATTAGAAGCATTTTTTGGTATTGTGCAAAGCTTCATTTTAGGCTGGTTGATTGGAGCGTGTATTGCGGCATTTTATAATGCCCAAATAAAAAACAGATGATTTTGCATTAAATAGGATTGTTTAATCGAAAGTTTAGATAAGGCCCTCTTGAATTTAGAACATAATTATATCAAAGATTCATAAACCGCTAAAAATGATAAACAGTAATACTTATAAAAATATTAAGATCATTTTGACTCATTTATTTATTGGGGCAGGTATTTTTTATTTCCTGGTACACCCTTTTACAATGGTAATCTACTGGTTTGAGTTCAGTGATACGCCCTTCTCTTTCCCCTTGTTTCAGCAAGTCTTAGAAGAACGTTTTTTGGAATCTTTCAGTTTCAATATGCGGGGCATGGGCGGACTCTTAACTTTATTGGGAGGATTCTTGGGGATAGTTTCAGGTTTATTCTGGATAAACCTGAAAAAGAAAAATGAAATTATTGGCACACAACAGCGGCTGCTTGTTCGTGATATTGAAGAATTAATCCAGGCCGGTGAAAATGAACGGGTGGAATTCAAATCTTCCATACGCTATGATTATTACCGTAAAACAACCAATCGGGAACTGGAGTTGGTCATTGCCAAAACCATTGTGGGCTTTATGAATGCCAAGGGTGGAAAACTTATAGTTGGTGTTGATGACGACGGAAATGTTCTGGGATTGGAAAAAGATTATAAAACCCTAAAGCATAAAAACATGGATGGGTATGAACGTGCGGTGTTCAGGATTATCTCTACACAATTGGGTCACGAGGCTTGTTTCAGCAACCATATTTCGTTCTACAGTATTGATGAGAAAGATGTGTGCGTGGTGGATATCGAACCTTCCAACGAACCGGTTTATGTGAGTGATGAAGGAAACACCACTTTTTATGTACGCACAGGAAATGCTACGTATCCACTATCGGTAAAAGAAACAGTGGATTATTTAAAAACCAAAAAGCTTAAGCTTATGCAATACAACTAGTTTATAAGAGAGGTTGGAAATGAAATATCCAAAATGATTCGATTACTAAATTCTTTGGCTTGACATGTAAATCTAATTCGGACAGAATTAGTGGAATTAAACCCGAAATCAGAGATTAAAAAGACGAAAAAAATGAAAATTGTATTGGCCATAGATGGTTCAGATTTTAGTGAAGTAGCCATTAACGAGCTTAAGAAAATGACTTTATCCTCAAATAGTGAAATTCATATTATAAATGTTTATGAACTTCCTAAAACAACCGGTCTGGGATTGCATACTATGGGCGGCAAGATAGGAAATTACATAGAAGAAATTAAAAGTAACGCTCAAAAATTGGGAAACAAAATCGTTTCAGAAGCTTCCGATAAAATCAAGGCCGAAAACAAGGCACTTACCATAACCACAAGTGTTGTTAGCGGACTGCCCAAAAGTACTATTAATGAAAAAGCAGAAAATTGGGGTGCAGATTTAATTGTAGTAGGCTCTCAGGGTCACGGTGCACTTTCACGCTTAGTATTGGGCTCTGTATCCCAATATTTGACCACAAATGCCAAATGTTCAGTACTGATTGCAAGAGATAGAAATAAAAAATGAAAGAAAAGCAAACACATAGCATTACATTAGAATCCACTTGTAAGATAACAGATGAAATCTGTCTTCCCGATACCAAATTACCTAGTGTGGTTATCGTTGGTGGAGGATTTGCAGGTTTGGCATTGGTTGAAAAACTGAAACACAAAGAAGTTCAAGTGGTTTTACTCGATAAAAATAACTTCCATCAATTTCAACCTTTATTATATCAAGTGGCAACGAGTGCGTTGGAACCTGATAGCATAGTATTTCCATTCAGAAAACAAATCAATGGCTATAAAAATGTTTTCTTTCGTTTGGCAGAAGTTGTGGAAATTCAACCTGATTCAAATACTATATTGACCAATAAGGGAAGTGTTTCTTATGACTATTTAGTGTTGGCTACTGGCACGACCACCAATTTCTTTGGGATGGATTCTGTAGCCGAAAATAGTTTGGGGATGAAGGATATTCGCGATTCCCTCAACATCCGTCATATGATGTTGCAAAATTTGGAACAGGCAGCTATTACTTGTGATGATAAAGAACGCGACGCGCTGACAAATTTTGTAATAGTAGGTGGTGGTCCAGCAGGCGTAGAAATGGCAGGAGCTTTGGCAGAGTTTTGCAAATACATCCTTCCCAAAGATTACCCAGAGTACCCTTCTTCCATTATGAATATTTATCTAATAGAAGCCATTGATGAGTTGTTAGGCACAATGTCAGACAAGGCATCATCGAAAACCCTCAAATATTTAGAGGATTTGAATGTAAAGGTATTATTAAATGAAGCTGTAAGCAATTATGACGGCAACGAAGTCACTACCAAAAGTGGTAAGACCATTTTGGCTAAAAATCTTATCTGGACGGCTGGCGTAAAAGGACAATTCCCAAATGGTATTGATGAAAAACACATAGTCAGGGGCAACCGGATTAAAACCGATGCTAATTTAAAAGTAGAAGGCTACGAAAACATTTTTGCCATAGGCGATATAGCTGCGCTTATTTCTGAAGAAAGACCCAAAGGGCATCCACAGGTGGCGCAGGCAGCAATTCAACAAGGTAAATGGTTGGGTGATTCACTATTAAAAATCATTAAGAACGAGGCACCAAAACCTTTCGAATATAAAGACAAGGGTTCTTTGGCAACCGTAGGAAAACGTAAAGCAGTAGCCGACTTGGGCAAATTTAAATTTGCAGGCTATTTCGCCTGGTTGCTGTGGTCCGTTGTTCACTTGATGTCCATAAGTGGATTTAGAAATAGATTGATGGTTGGTTTTAATTGGGCGGTAAGTTATTTCACTTATGAAAAGAGCAACCGCCTGATTATTAGAAACTTTAAACCGAAATCTTCGGTTAAAAACAGAACAAAATAATTTTGAAATGAAAAACACCACAGATAAAAATAATAAGCTTTCCCTAATAGGTTCCATATCCCTTGGTACAGGCGTAATGATTGGTGCTGGCATATTTGTCCTAATGGGTCAAATAGCTGAATTAGTGGGAGATCTATTTCCAATAGCATTTATTGCGGGAGCTATTGTGGTAGGTTTTAGTTCGTATTCTTATGTAAAGTTTTCAAACGCTTTTCCTTCCTCTGGAGGTGTCGTAAAATTTTTAAGTAAATCCTACGGGCCAGGAACTACAACCGGTGTTTTTTCATTGTTGATGTATGTCTCTATGGTAGTTTCCGAAAGTCTGGTGGCCGGCACTTTTGGAGCTTATACCCTTCGATTATTCCCAGAAAGTTATGCTGGTTATGCATCCATACTTGGTATTCTACTTTTGGTAACAGCTTATATAATAAATATTCTAGGAAATAAAGTAATTGGAGCAACGGCCACTTTTACAGCAATTATTAAAGTAGGTGGTATTGCACTACTTGCGATTGCAGGTCTGGTAGCTTCCGGATTTGCGGATATTACAGGAGACTATATCCCACAAAATACCGAAACCTTACCACAAGGGTTCGGCTTTGTAGCGGCATTGGCATTATCAATCCTTGCCTATAAAGGGTTCACAACAATAACGAATCAAGGTGGAGACATCAAAAATCCACACAAAAACCTTGGAAGATCCATTGTGATTTCTATTCTTATCTGCACACTTATTTATGTAGCCTTGGCACTTGCTGTTGCAGGCGGTTTAAGCATTCCTGAAATAATAAAGGCAAAAGATTATGCTTTGGCAGCAGCAGCCGAACCTGTTTTTGGGGAATGGGGTTTATGGTTTACTATAGCAATCGCTATTGTAGCAACCTTTTCAGGGGTTATCGCCAGTGTCTTTTCGGCATCGCGCTTATTGGGGATGTTGAGTAATATGAAACAAGTACCCTCTTTAAAAAGGATAGGTAATTTTAAAAATCCAGCGCTCATATTCACGGTTTCCCTTGCCATTTTACTCACTGCCCTTTTCGATTTAACAAGAATCGCTTCTATAGGAGCTATTTTCTACCTCATTATGGATATCGCTATCCATTGGGGGCTTTTTCGCCACCTAAAAAACGAGGTAAAATTTAAACCCATCATTCCGTTAATAGCCATTGTAATGGACATTGCAGTACTAGCAGCCTTTCTATATATAAAATATCTGAATGATCCAATGGTGCTCATCGTAGCAGCAATTGGAATTATCCTGATTCTCATTGCGGAACGTTTTTTTATGATTTCGCATACAGACGATGATGGCAATATGCCTATGGGAATGGAGAATACAAATAATAAAAACAACAAATCATAATTAATTAAAACAATTTATATGAAAAATATAGCAGTTATAGGATACGGAGTCATAGGAAAAAGGGTGGCCGATGCCATCAATCTACAGGACGATATGAAGCTTTCGGGCGTGTGTGATATCATAAGCGATTGGCGCATTCAAAATGCCGTGAGAAAAAAGTACGATATCTACGCAGCAACTCAAGAAGCAGAAGACAGAATGAAATCCGAAGGTATTTCAGTAAAAGGCGATATGCACGACCTGTTGAAAAAATCAGATCTCGTTGTGGACTGTACCCCTAAAAAGATTGCGGCTCAAAATGTAGCAATTTATAAAGAGCAAAACATCAAATTTATTTTACACGGAGGCGAAAAACACGAAACAACAGGCCATTCCTTTAGTGCAGAAAATAATTACAAATCAGCTCTAAACTTGAATGCGACAAGAGTAGTTTCCTGTAATACTACGTCTATTTTAAGAACCTTGACCGCTTTAAAAAGAGCCGATTTATTGGATTATGCCAGAGGTACACTTTTAAGAAGAGCTACAGACCCTTGGGAAAGTCATTTGGGTGGTATTATGAATACGATGGTTCCCGAAAAAGATATCCCAAGCCATCAAGGTCCGGATGCTAAAAGTGTTGACCCAGAATTGGATGTCATCACCGCAGCGGTAAAAGTACCGCAAACCTTAAGCCATCTGCACTATTGGAATGTGAAATTGAAAAAGCAGGCGACAAAGGAAGAAGTGCTAAATGCTTTCAAAACTTCAAGTCGTATTAAACTAATTCGATATGACCAAGGCTTGGTTTCTAACAATACCATTAAGGAAATGTTCTTGGATATGGGAAGGCCTTGGGGCGATATGTACGAAGTTGCGCTGTGGGAAGATATGCTCAAAGTACAGGGAGACGAACTCTTTTATGCCTACGTGGTCGATAACCAAGCTATTGTAATCCCGGAAACAATTGATGCTATTAGGGCTTTAACTGGAATTGAAACAGATGGTACAAAATCCATAGCCAAAACAAATGAAAGTTTAGGAATCCATTAAATACTATCAAAATGAAAACAGACAAGAATATAGTAGAACTTTTAGGAGAAAAAGCAGACTTCTATTTAGAACACGTTTGTGAAAAAATAACAAAGGATGAATTGCAAGTGCCAAGCAAAAATAGTTTAGAAAAAGTATTTGGCAGTAGCAACAGAAATCCGCAGGTGCTTCGAAGTCTTTCACAATTGTACAACAACGGAAATCTGGGAGGTACAGGCTATTTAAGTATCCTTCCTGTGGACCAAGGTATTGAGCATAGCGCGGCCTTTTCATTCTATAAAAACCCAGATTATTTCGACCCAGAGAACATTATAAAACTCGCCCTTGAGGCCGGTTGTAATGGGGTGGCTTCCACGTTTGGGGTTTTGGGTTTGAATGCCCGAAAATATGCCCATAAAATCCCTTTTATCGTTAAGATTAACCACAATGAACTGCTTACCTACCCGAACAAATATGACCAAACACTCTTTGGTAAGGTAAAAACCGCTTGGGATATGGGAGCAATTGCCGTAGGAGCTACGATTTATTTTGGTTCAGCGGAAAGTAACAGACAACTCAAAGAAATAGCAGAGGCTTTTGAAGAAGCTCATAATCT
The DNA here is from genome assembly GCF_000423405.1 of Mesonia mobilis DSM 19841. Lineage (GTDB taxonomy): Bacteria > Bacteroidota > Bacteroidia > Flavobacteriales > Flavobacteriaceae > Mesonia > Mesonia mobilis. The sequence goes on from NZ_AUHX01000005.1 coordinate 35,553, forward strand.
TGGTATGGCTACCATTTTATGGTGCTATACACGAAATGAAGCTTTTAAAACCGATAAAGAAGATTATCACGCATCGGCCGATGTAACCGGACAAGCCAATCAGATTGGAGTAACGATACAGGCAGATATCATCAAACAAAAATTACCAACCAATAATTTTGGTTTCAAAGAGATAGGATTTGGAAAATATGATGATGAAATGTATAAAACCCTTACCACAGACCACCCTATTGACCTTTGCAGGTTGCAAGTAGCCAATTGCTATATGGGTAAAATAGGGCTGATTAATTCAGGTGGTGGTTCCAAAGGCAAATCAGATTTGTCCGAAGCTGTAACAACTGCCGTCATCAATAAAAGGGCTGGTGGCTCTGGGCTGATAATGGGAAGAAAAGCATTTCAAAAGCCTTTTATTAGAGGGATTGAGTTACTGCACTCCGTCCAACAGGTATATCTGGAAGATAGTATAACCATAGCTTAATTATAACGAAAACAATTTAAAAACAATAAATCATGAAAAACATACTCGTACCTACAAACTTTTCAGAAAACTGCAAGAAAGCAGAGGAACTCGGAATTGAAATGGCAAAGCTTTACAATTCAGAAATTCATTTTTTTCACTTAATTAACACCCCCGTAAACTGGGTTGAGCTAGATAAGGAAAAAGAAAAAAGATATCCAGAAACAGTAAAGCAAATAGGCATCGCAAAAGCCTCCTTGAGAGAACTGGAGAAAAAAGCAGAACGACAAGGCCTTGAGTGCAGGACTTTTCTTGAATTTGATGGTGGTCAGGCAAATATCCTTAAACATTCGGGTCATTTTCATCACGATTTTATAGTTACGGGAAGTAGTGGCACCCGAGGCGGTATACGTGAGTTAATGGGAAGCAACGTAGAAAAAATTGTTAGGAAAGCTGATGTACCAGTTGTTGTAGTCAAGGATGAAGAAGTATCCTTTCCTTTTAAGGATATCGTTTTTGTTTCAGATTTTCTTCAAGATGTAAGCGATGCATTTAAGCAGGTTATTTCGATTGCTGAAAAATGCGGCGCACATATCCATTTATTGAGGGTCAATACTCAGACCGATTTTAACAGTATAGAACAAGGGTTGGATCCCATCAAGGAGTTCCTGAAAAAATTCCCCGATTTGGATAACTTCTCAATGAATGTATATAACGAACAAGACGTAGAAACAGGGATAAACAATTTTTTACGATATAAAAATGCCGATTTAATCGCAATGTGTACTCACGGACGTACAGGCTTTTTAACTTTATTCTCTAAAAGCATCGCAGAGGGTGTAACCAATCACTCCGAATTACCAGTAATGACTATTAAAATGTAACAATGAATAAATCAGTCTTAATAAAAAAATACTCTGGTGAGTACGAAGCCTTTGATGTAAACAAACTCATCAACTCCCTGCGGCGTTCACGGGCAGATGAGGATATTATTCAGGATGTAGCCCGGAAAGTACAAGAGCAGATTGAAGAAGGAATGACAACCAAAAAAATCTATCAGTTGGCTTTCAAGATGCTAAAACGAAAATCTAGGGTAAGTGCCTCAAAGTACAAGCTCAAAAAAGCTTTAATGGAACTAGGTCCAACCGGTTTTCCATTTGAAAAGTTAGTAGGCAAACTATTGGCACACGAAGGATTTTCAACACAGGTTGGTGTCATAGTTCAAGGCAATTGCGTTCAGCACGAAGTGGATGTGATAGCGCAAAAAGGAAATAAACATTATATGATTGAATGTAAATACCATAGTGACCAAGGCAGGTTTTGCAATGTAAAAATCCCATTATATATCCATTCACGGTTTTTGGACGTGGAAAAGCAATGGAAACACCAAAAAGGTCACGAGGCTAAACTTCATAAAGGCGGGGTTTACACCAATACGCGTTTCACAACCGATGCCATTCAGTACGGGAAATGTGTTGGAATGCTTATGACCAGTTGGGATTATCCAAGAGGAAATGGTCTCAAGGACAGAATAGATAAATCGGGGCTACATCCCTTAACCGCTTTAACAACACTTACCAAAGCTGAAAAAACAAAATTATTGGATCAAGGCATCATACTCTGCAAGGAGCTACACGAAAATCCAGACTTTTTGGAACAAATGGGTATCAGTAAGCTAAGGCAAAATAAGATACTCGAAGATTCAAGAGAATTATGTAGATCCCATTAATTCAAATAATGAATAATTACTAATTTTTAAAAATAATACAAATGAAAACTGAAGAATTGCAAAAACAGGGCAACATAGATTTAGAACCATTTTACCAGGCATTGGAAGATGACTCAAAACTACTTGAAGAAGCCCTTGAGATATTATTGGAAATGGTTCACTTTGTACCTAAATCAGTAAAGAAATTGGCTCTTTTTATTAAAGAGGATTCTCGTAATCTATATAATGAGATAACAAAATTATATAAATCGAGCCAAAACCAAAGCAATACACCTTCCTGCTGTGGAGGACACTAAATAAATGCTATAAAGATGACAAACAACAAAATAAACATCCATTTTTTAGGAGCGGCAGGCACAGTAACCGGTTCAAAATATCTGGTAGATACAGGAGATAAAAAGATACTCATAGACTGCGGACTTTTTCAAGGGCTAAAGGAATTACGCCTTAAAAACTGGGAGTATCCACCTGTTAATGTAGGTGATATTGATGCTGTTTTGCTCACCCACGGTCATATGGACCATACAGGTTATTTACCCAGATTGGTAAAGCAAGGTTTCAAAGGGCCCATTTACGGCACCAATCCCACCTTGGACATCGCAAAAATCATATTGAAAGATAGTGCCAAAATACAAGAACAGGAAGCAGAACGTGCCAACAAAGAAGGCTATTCCAAACACAGTCCTGCCGAACCACTTTACGATTTGAAGGATGTAGAAAAAACCATTCCGCATTTTAAAGGTATTCCACAAGCACAATGGATTCCATTGTTTGACGGTATCAGAGTTCGTTTCCAATACAACGGGCACATTCTGGGAGCAACTTACATTGAGTTGGATGTACACAGGAAACGTTTTGTGTTTTCTGGCGATATAGGCAGAACAAACGATTTATTACTGTTTCCGCCATTAAAGCCAAAAAAGGCAGATGTATTATTTATTGAATCCACCTACGGAGGAAGATTTCATCCTGATGAAGTAGAAGCACTTCCACAGATAGAAAAATTGGTCAATGACACCATCAACAGAGGTGGCAGCCTATTTGTTCCAAGTTTTTCAGTAGAACGTGCCCAATTGATGATGCTGATTTTTTGGAAATTATTGAAAGAGAAGAAAATACCAAAAATACAAATGATAATGGATAGCCCAATGGGAGCAAGTGTATTAGAATTGTTTCATCGCACAAGAGATTGGCACAGGTTGGAAGATAACGAATGTGACGAAATGTGCTCGCACTTTACGGTCGTAAGCAGTTATCGGGAAACAATGGAATTACGAACAGATAATAAACCGAAAATCGTGATTGCAGGAAGCGGAATGCTCACAGGCGGAAGAATGCTAAACTACCTTGAAACACAGGCACAAAATCCAAATAACACCTTACTTTTTGTAGGCTATCAAGCTGAAGGCACTCGTGGCAGAAAATTATTGGAAGGCGATAAGGAACTAAAAGTCTATGGAAAATGGGTGCCCTTTGATATGGAAGTTGCAGAAATTGAAGGTCTTTCAGCACACGCAGACCACGCAGAACTTATGGACTGGATGGATAAGATAAAAAACAAACCCGAACGTATTTTCATTGTACACGGTGAAAAAGAGAGTGCAGAAGCATTGCAAAAAGGCATCAAGGAAACCTATGGGTGGGATGCAGAAATTCCGCAATTATACACCATCGAAGAAATAGAATAAATCGAAAAATCACAACAACCAATAAAATATGGACACACACTCAAACATATTAAAATATAAACATCTCGGAATCTATACCCAAAACGAAAATGTAGTGTATATGCGCGAAGATTGCCACGTTTGTATTTCAGAAGGTTTTGAAGCACTTACCCGAATAAGAATATCCAATGCAAATACATCAATCGTAGCAAGTCTTAATGTCCTGAATTCTGATATTCTGTTGCCTAATGAAATCGGACTATCAGATGCTGCTGCGAAAAAACTCAATGTTTCCGCAAACGATACATTATATGTTTCCCATTTAGAGCCTATTGAATCCTTAAGCCACGTCAGGGCAAAAATCTATAACAAAAAACTGGATTATAAGGCCTATAACAACATCATAACCGATATCGTGGAAGGCGATTATTCCAACATCCACCTTTCGGCATTTATTACTGCCTGTGCTGGCGACCGAATGGATATTGATGAAATATCCGACCTAACGAAAGCAATGATTGCTTCCGGAAAGCAACTGAACTGGAACAAGGATATCGTGGTCGACAAACATTGTATTGGCGGATTGCCTGGCAATAGGACAACACCATTGGTAGTTGCCATTGTTGCCGCGTATGGGCTTACTATGCCAAAAACATCCTCACGGGCAATCACTTCGCCAGCTGGCACAGCAGATACAATGGAAGTACTGACCAATGTTACGCTCTCTTCCGAGGAAATAAAGACCGTAGTAGAAAAAGAAGGCGGATGTTTTGTTTGGGGCGGTACAGCGCAGTTAAGTCCTGCCGATGATGTGCTCATTAAAATTGAAAAAGCCTTGGATATTGATAGCGAAGGTCAGCTCATCGCTTCAGTACTCTCTAAAAAGGCAGCAGCTGGTTCTACTCACGTGGTCATTGATATTCCCGTGGGAGAAACCGCCAAGGTTCGCAGTACCGAAATGGCAGAAAAACTAAAAAATCATATGGAAACCGTTGGAACTGCTGTTGGGTTGAATGTAAAAGTTGTAGTTACGGATGGCACGCAGCCTGTTGGAAGGGGTATCGGTCCAACTTTAGAAGCCATAGATATATTAAAAGTTTTGAAAAATGAGGAAGATGCACCTAAAGACTTAACAGAAAGAGCATTGCTTTTAGCTACTGAACTATTAGAACTTTCTGGAAAAGTAGAAAAAGGAAAGGGACAGGAAACCGCACATAAAATTCTCAAATCTGGAAAAGCATATGAAAAATTCGTAGCCATTTGTAAGGCGCAAGGTCAATTTTCAAAACCAGTTTTAGCACCTTATAAAATTGAAATTAAAGCTGAAAAGTCAGGCGTTTTGCAACGAATTGATAACCGTAAAATTGCAAAACTGGCCAAGCTTTCTGGAGCACCACAATCTAAATCGGCAGGGATTCTTCTAAATGTGCATTTGGGAGAACAAATCGAAGAGAACCAACTGCTTTATACCATATATGCTGAATCCAAAGGTGAACTTAATTATGCCTTGGAATATGAAAACAACCATAACGACATCATAACTATAAATTAAAGAACATACTATGAAAACAATATTATTCAGTCTTCCCGGAAATGAAGAACTCACAGAACTAATGGCTACAAAAATGGATGCTGAAGTGGGTCAAGCCACATTAAGGAAATTCCCTGACGGGGAATCATACACACGCATATTGTCTGATGTTAAAGATAAATGTGTGGTACTGGTATGCACCTTGCACGAACCGGACGAAAAACTGTTGTCACTATATTTTTTAAGCCACACAGCCAAATCATTAGGAGCTATGTGTACCTGTTTGGTAGCACCCTATTTGGCGTATATGCGGCAGGACAAAGTATTTAATGAAGGAGAAGGAGTGACTTCCGGTTTCTTCGGAAAATTGATTTCTGGTTTCGCCGATAGCATTACCACGGTTGACCCTCACTTGCACAGAATTAGTTCGTTGGGAGAAGTGTATCAAATTCCAAATAAAGTGATTCACGCTGCCGACGCAATTTCAGAATGGATTAAAGAAAATATCGAAAACCCGGTACTTATCGGACCTGATTCTGAAAGTGAACAATGGGTATCAGAAGTCGCCAAAAATGCAGGAGCACCATTTACGGTATTACAAAAGGTGCGTCACGGTGACCGTGATGTAGAAGTCTCTGTTCCCGATGTGGATATATATAAAGATGCTACACCCATTTTGGTAGATGATATTATTTCCACAGCCCGAACAATGATTGAAACCGTACAACATCTTAAAAAAGCAGGAATGAAACCACCTATTTGTGTAGGCATTCACGCCGTTTTTTCAGGAAACGCCTATCAAGATTTATTGGATTCCGGAGTAGAAAAAATAGTGACTTGTAATACCATCCCACACTCTTCAAATGGAATAGATTTAAGTGATATTATGGCAAAAGAGGTAAAAAAATTAATGCACCATATATGAGAAAACAAGGCTTTATAGTACTATTTATATTATTCAGTATCACAATAAATGCACAAACTGAAATGCTCATTGGGCAGATTTCAGGTAGAGTTGTTATTCGAGAAAATTTTGATGAAGAAGGCTCTTTTCTAAACAAACAAACTTTCAAAGCCAGTGAAACAATAAAGAAAAATGGATACTATGAAATTGAGGTAGTTACGGAATTGTTTGATAAAGACAAAAAATTGACCGATAAATACACCACAACCTATCGTTGCAAGCCTGATGAAGCAAGTGTAGTGGTAATGGCTTTCCCGTTTTCCAATCCAAAATCAAAGAAAACAGAAATCAACACCACTTCAAAGAAATTTAAAGAACTATACAATTTGGATAATCTGAAAAATATTGAATTGGAAATGAGTTTTGACTCGGGCTTGTTGAATTTTTTCGGTTCAAAAAGCATCATAAAAATTTACGATCGAAAATTAGAAGCTGGCAAAAACACTATTAAATCAAAAATAAATATTAAGGCCTATGCCTGGGGTATTCGCATCAAGCAACTCAATTATACCGTTATCGAAAAATTAAATGAAAAAGGTTTATTGACTTTTCAGAAATTTTCAGAAGCAGATAACAGCTATTTTACAATAAACTATAATTAAAGACAGATGAAAAATTACGATACACTTTCTGAAGCCATAAACGATTTACAGGGAAATGGCTATACATATGATTTTAACCTAAAACCAGAATGTTTGGAGTGTGCCTCACTAAAAATTGAAATACACCCAGAAGATTTTAATGTTGACGAGATGCATCGTTTTGAGGGTATGAGCAGTACCGACGATAATAGTGTGCTTTATGCTATTTCATCAAAAAATGGGATTAAAGGACTTTTGGTAGATGCTTATGGCGTCTATGCCGAAAACATTTCGGAAGCTATGAGAAAAAAATTACGATAACACTTAAACAAGACAATAATGGAAAATCACGAACACCACAATCACGATGAAATGGACCATTCTAAAATGGACCATTCGAAGATGAAACACAAAAAAGAAGACCATTCTAAAATGAACCACAAAGGTGGAGACCATTCTGGCCACAATCCAGGGCACGGAGAACACGGGCACGACCATCATAAAATGATGATTGCCGATTTTAGAAAACGGTTTTGGGTAACCCTTGTACTTACTATTCCCATACTGTTCTTCTCGCCGATGATTCAGGACTTTTTTGGATATGAGTTTTTGCTTCCCGGAAATCCATATATCCTTTTTGCACTTTCCACAATCGTATATTTCTATGGTGGTTGGCCATTTTTAAAAGGATTCTGGTCTGAAATCAAAAAAGGTGCACCAGGGATGATGACCCTTATTTCTATGGCCATTACCGTGGCTTACGTTTATAGTTCGGCAACGGTGTTTGGTTTAGAAGGTGTCGATTTTTTCTGGGAACTGGCTACGCTTATTGCTATTATGCTTGTAGGTCATTGGATAGAGATGAAAAGCGTTCTAGGCGCCTCTAAGGCCTTGCAGCTGTTAGTAAGCATGATGCCTGCCGAGGCACATCGTGTTAAAGGAGACACTATTGAAGATATTCCTCTGGAAGATTTACTGAAAGATGACGTAATACTTGTAAAACCAGGTGAAAAAGTTCCTGCTGATGGGATTATAGTAGACGGTTCAAGTTACCTGAACGAATCTATGCTTACAGGCGAATCCAAACCTGTAAAAAAAGATGAAAACGATAAGGTTATTGGTGGTTCGGTAAATGGTAACAGTACCTTAAAAGTAAAGGTTGAGCATACTGGAAAAGATAGCTATCTCAACAAGGTCATCAAAATGGTCGAAGAAGCGCAAAAAACCAAATCAAAAATGCAAAACCTCTCGGATAGAGCTGCAAAATGGCTTACCTATATCGCATTAGGTATTGGTTTTGGAACATTAGCGGTATGGCTGATTTTAGGCTTTCCATTTGTCTATGCTTTAGAAAGAATGGTTACCGTTATGGTCATTGCTTGTCCACACGCATTAGGTCTTGCCATACCACTTGTGGTTGCTATTTCTACTGCTGTTTCAGCTCAAAACGGGTTATTAATTCGAAATAGGACAGCTTTTGAAGAATCCCGAAAAATATCAGCTTTATTGTTTGATAAAACGGGAACATTGACCAAAGGCGATTTTGGCGTTACTCGAATTGAGTCTGTTAGCGAAACTTATTCATCTGAAGAAATTTTAAGGCTTTCGAGTGCATTGGAACAAAGTTCGGAACATCCTATCGCCGTAGGTATTATTAAAAAAGTCAAAGAAGATAATATGACCATCCCAAAGCCTGAAAACTTTAATGCAATTACAGGTAAAGGCGTTGAGGCCAATGTAGAAGGTAAGCAAGTAAAAGTGGTTAGTCCTGGTTTTTTAAGGGATGAAAAAATCACTATTCCCGAAGACGCATACAGTGATGCCGCTGAAACAGTTGTTTTTGTCTTGATTGATGGAAAATTAGCTGGTTACATTGCTCTTGCCGATGAAATACGACCAGAATCTGCCGAAGCCATAAAAGTCTTTAAAAAGAATAATATAAAAGTTTTAATGGCTACCGGTGATAATGAAAGAACTGCCAAAGCTGTTAGCGATAAACTCGGCTTGGATGGATACTACGCCGAAGTTTTGCCACATCAAAAAGTGGAAATAGTAAAAGAATTGGAAAGTAAGGGAGAGTTTGTGGCTATGACTGGCGATGGTGTAAACGATGCGCCTGCACTTGCAAAAGCTGATGTTGGTATTGCCGTTGGTTCAGGTACTGACGTTGCCGCCGAAACAGCAGATATCATTCTGGTCAACAGTAACCCACAGGATATTGCCAACTTAATTCTCTTTGGAAAAGCCACCTACAATAAAATGATTCAGAATTTGATTTGGGCTACAGGATATAATGTAGTGGCTATTCCTTTAGCAGCCGGTGTATTATATTCTTCAGGCTTTGTTTTAGGACCAGCTGTAGGAGCGGTATTTATGAGTTTAAGTACGATTATAGTGGCCATTAATGCGCAACTATTAAAGCGAAAAATCGGTAAAAAATAAATGGACAAAAAAGAAAAACTCAACAGGATATTTTTAATCCTGTTGAGTTTATTTGTAGTGATGTTGGGCTATGGTATATTATTGCCAACCCTTCCTTACTATACCGAAAGGCTTGCTTTAGGAGCTAACCTCGATACTAATTCGATCAATTTTCATATTGGACTGCTTACAAGCATTTATCCATTATTTCAATTAATTTTTGTTGTGGTATGGGGAAAGCCTTCACTACGAAGTTCTTGACAAATCCAATATTTCTGGAATCGAAACTTTGATCACCGATAGCCTATCAACGGAGGAAACCGAATATAATTATGTACAGACATTTTCCAAAAAAGATTATGTGGAATGGCTGAAATGGGACTCTGTGTTTGAACCGACTTATAAAATACTCGAAATAAAACAGAAAAATGGAACCGTAAAAGCTAAAATTTCAAAAACGGATAAAAGAATCATTTTCCTTCATCAAGAACCTATTGTGACTGACCAAGTTGTCCGTTTTGATAATGATAAAATAACTAGTATTGAAACAACTAAATATGTAATTTTTAACGATTCGGTATTTGTAAAAAAAAGAGACGAACTTGTGGATTGGATTGATAAAAATCATCCTGAATTGAATGGTTTTATCTACGACCAAACAATGACAGGCGGAATGAATTATTTAAAAGCAATTGAACTTTATGAGAATAAAAAATAACGAGGTAGAATACCGTATAAAAACAATTGCGGCTTTGTCTACTGCGAGCACAATCGTAAAATCATAAAAGTAGGTGGTTTAAGCAATCTTCTTTCTCAAATTTTTATAACTTATAGATAAAAAAGACCCCTCTCAAAAGATCAAGTACACAAATAAAACTACTAGTATGAAAAAAATAATCTTAATACTATCTATTTTACTAAGTGTAAACATGGTGAATTCACAAAACACCATTCTCTGGTCTATTAGTAAACCAGATTCAAATAAGACCTCATATCTTTTTGGAACTTTTCATCAAATGGGAAATTCTTTTGTCGATAACAAACCTGAAATAATTTTTTTTTTAGAAAAGTCTAATGCAGTAATTTTTGAGTCTATTGGAGATAGATATGAGGAGATTACCAAAATTATGCTGGATAGACCTGATGATTTTTCATATAGAAATTACTTAAAAAGAGATGATTTTAAGTTCTTAGAAAGGTATACTACAGATTGGGATGTACCGATAAGTAAACATAAGCCTGCTGAGCTTTTAGTTAGGTTAAAACAAGAATATATAAAACGAAACTGTGGGACTATAAAATCGAAAGACACTAGTGAACATATGGATGAATATTTACAATCGATTATAAATAAAGAAAAGATTGAGATTATAGGATTGGAGACCCGTTCGGAACAATTTAATTCAATAAATTATGTAAATAATGAAGAAATTACTTGGAAAATGGTAAAAGACGCATTTTCTGATTTAGAAAAAAATTTTTCAAACAAAAAATTTAAAAAGAATATTTGTGCAACAGCTGAGAATTATATGAAAATGGACATTGATTATCAGTTTAAAAGTGAATGTACACAGAATGAGGATATGTTGTCAAATAGAAATGAAAAATGGATTCCTATAATTGAAAATTCATTACAAAATTATAATTCGGTATTTATTGCTGTTGGTTTACTTCATTTAAAAGGTCAATGTGGTATTATTGAACAATTAAGAAATAGTGGATATGAAGTTAATCCTATCAATTTTTAAAAGAGTAGCTTCAGCAATTTATATTACAGTTCAAGATTCTGTGCTAATTTGAAAATATCATCCTGGATTTAATAACTCAACGTAACAAATCAAATTCTCAGATTTTTATCCCTGAAGAGCAATAATATCGAAACTTAACATTTACGAATACCTACTCACAAATCGAGGGTCTTGTAATAATTCCATTTTTTCAATTTTGCTAATCGTGATCGATAGATACCCTAATTCTTGTTGAATAGTTCCTGTACATCGATAAATCCCTTTGCCTCGAATTGGGTATTGAGCCGCGACTTTAGGAAAGTGAACCGTATCGAAAACCGTAAAGTTATAATCGTAAAACGTACCGAAATACATATACTCTCCCTTACTGGTTCTAGTGGTTTTTACCGTGATCAAATATCCATAAACCGTCACGCTTGGGTTTTGTCCAACCGTCTTTAAACCGTCACGGTTGAGATAGCGGTTGCAAATACGCTTGATATTCATTTTACTGGTGACTTTGTACTTCAATAGCTGAAATGGGTGAAACAAATGAAAACCTAAAACCGCTAACTGATCGTAAGCCTGCGTTAAAAAACTATGTTCAAAAGAGGGTAATACAAAATTTTTAGGCGGATTGCTAAAAAGCTGTTCCTGGTGTTCAAGCACTTGAGGTTGATTTATCATAAAATGAGCATTCCATAAAAGTTCGTGCTTATCTTTACCGGTAAACCGAAAGGCATCGATCTTAATTAAAATACTCACTTGCTCAATTCCGATAGGTACGCGCTCTAAAAAGTTGGCTAAAGATTGATAAGCCCCATAAAAATTTCGATTTTCTAAAATACGCTGAATGGTTTTAAGCTCTAATTCTTTTAAATAACCCAATCCTAAATAAATAGCTTTGCCCTTGATTACGGTGGGATGATTGCTTGTATTAATACAAGGAGGATGCACAACTCCACCTTTATTTCTTATTTCTTGCAAGTACGTTTCAACCGTATAAAAACCGCCCCCGTTGTTTATGGCAGCCACCATAAATTCTAACGGAAAATAACATTTCAAATAAAGACTTTGGTAACTCTCCACGGCATAAGAAGCAGAATGTCCTTTCGGAAAGGCATAACCGGCAAAAGATGAAATTTGCGTCCATATTTCTTCGGTGAGCGCATGAGGATAGCCCTTGGCTTTGCAATTACTTCTAAACTTAGCCGCAATACGCTCCATTTGCCCTTTAGAGGTTTTCTTACCGCTCATTCCGCGTCGCAACACATCGGCATCATCGAGATCTAAACCTGCAAAATGATGAGCTACTTTCATCACATCTTCTTGGTAAACCATCACGCCGTAAGTATCGGGCATAATTTCATATAAAACCGGATGCGCTTCTTTTCGTTTTTCAGGAAATCGGTGGCGTAGGATAAATTGTTCTTTCATTCCGGCACTAGAAACGCCCGGACGAATCACCGAACTGGCAGCAACCATATTCAAGTAATTATCGGTTTGCAATTTAGTTAGTAAACCCCGCATCGCAGGAGATTCTACATAAAACACGCCCATACAATCCCCCACTTGAAGTAGTTGATTGATCTGCTCATCTTTTTTAAACGCTTCTATAGCTTCAATATCGAGCAGTTTTGCTTCCGGTTGATTTTGTTTGATCAGCGCAATAGCATCTTTAATTTTAGACAATCCGCGTTGTGCCAAAATATCAAACTTATGGATCCCCACTTCTTCAGCAATATTCATATCAATTTGAATGGTTGCAAATCCTTTCGGAGGTAAAAAGGTGGCAGCAAAATTCTCCACCGCTTCATTTAAAATCAGAATACCACCGGAATGCACACTGATATAGTTAGGAAAGCCTTGGATATAGGCACTATAATTCACGACCAGTTGCTCCAATTCATCCAACTGCTGATAGTGGTAATATCCCGAGGCAAGCTTATCGATATTTTCTTTAGGCAGCCCAAATACCTTTCCCAATTCCCGAGCAACGGCCTTTTGCTTAAAAGTCACATAGGTTCCCATCAAAGCAGTATGCTGATAGCGCTGAAAGATATATTCGGTGACATCATTACGATCTTTCCAAGAAAAATCGATATCAAAATCAGGCGGTGAACTTCGGTTGGGATTAATAAAACGTTCAAAATAAAGGTCGAGTTCAATAGGATCTACATTGGTTATTCCTAGAATATACGCCACTATAGAATTAGCCCCACTCCCTCTTCCTATAAAAGGATAGTCTTTGCTTCGGGCATATTCAACGATATCCAGATTAATCAAAAAATAAGACACAAAGCCTAACCGAATAATCGCATCGAGTTCCTTGGTCAAGCGTTGATGTACATAAGCTGAAGGATGAGGATAACGCTTTTCTAAACGTTCATCACATAATTTCCGTAGCAGCGCCTCATCCTCCTGTTGACTTCGGGTATACACTTTCAGGTTTTGATTGAGCCCTTTACCAAATTCAAAATCTACCCTACACCCTTCAATCAGTTGGTGAGTATTTTCAAGTATAAATGGATAATCACGAAAGTGCTCTTCAACTTCTTCTTGAGCATACATGCGATGGGCTTTGTCGGCTTGTTGAGTCTTAGGAAGTTTGCTCAATAAAGTATTCAGATCAATGGCACGTAATAAGCGATGCGCATTAAAATCTTTTTGATGGCGAACCGTTACACTTGATAAAAACACTAAATGTTGTTGGTACTCCTCTGCATTAAATTTTGAGAATTTAAAACGGTTCAAATCATACATACCTACACCAATCAACCGCTGTGGTTGAAATGCGGTTGCAGGTAGTTGTAACGCTTGTTCAAAAGGATAAATAAAATAACAATCCTCCAGTTCCGGGGCGATGACTGAGAAAGCCTTTTTCTGATGGAGATGTTCTGACAAGTAACGGTTCAACCGTAAAAAACCGTGACGGTTTTTGGCAATTCCTACATACAAAGCTTGATGATCATTTCTAAAATCGATTCCCACCAAAGGCTTTATCCCGTAGGATGGAGCAATTTTTAAAAACTCCAAACAAGCGGAAGTGTTATTAATATCGGTAACCGCTACGGTTGAAATCCCCTTGCTCTTTGCTAATCGACACAGTTCTTCTGCTGAAAAAGTACCATAGCGTAACGAAAACCAAGTATGACAATTTAGATACATATTTATTGCTTTCGGTGAGCTAAGACAATGGGCGGTTCTCCATTAAACGGGTTTTGTACGCCCCCAATAGTTCGTGTTCCTAAGGTGGAAGCGCGTAACACACTCTTTTCGCCGAAGCGGTTTTTAATCTTATCTAAGGATTGGTAGAGATTCAGCATTTTTTCAGAATCGTCAAACAAATTAATTTGATAGTTTCCGCCCACAATTCCCGACAAGCGAACACCGATCAACCGAATCAATACCCGGCGTTGATAAAGATTTTGAAAAAGTTCTAGAGCTTTAGGCACCAAAATATGATCGGCACTGGTATACGGTATTTTAGTTTGCTTTGAATAAGTCTGGTAATCAGAATAGCGAATTTTAATTGTCACGGTGGATGCTAATTTATTGCCGTTCCGTAATTGGTAAGCTAAACTCTCTGCCATCGCCTGTATAGTTGCTTTTAGTCGTATAACATCGATGGTATCTTTATTAAAGGTACGCTCCATCGAAATAGATTTTCGCTCGTGAAAAGGAATAATGGGAGAATGATCAATCCCTTGCGCCCGAAGCCAGATGAGCTTACCGTTTTTTCCAAGTACGCGTTCCAACATCTCCAAAGGCATTTCTTGAAGTGTATGAATATAATGCACTCCAAGATGCACGAGTTTTTGAAAGGTTTTATTTCCGACCATCGGTATTTTCTTCACCGAAAGCGGCGCTAAAAAACCTTTTTCAGTACCTACTTCAATGATTTTTTGATTATTGGGTTTAGCCTCTCCAGTAGCAATTTTAGAAACGACCTTATTTTGAGAGAGACCAAAGGAAATTGGCAGTCCGCTTTCCCTTATAATTTTCTGACGTAATTCTCCTGCAAACTTATAGGTACCAAAAAAACGATCCATCCCTGTTAGATCTGCATAAAACTCATCGACACTGGCTTTCTCAAAAGAAGGCACTTCAGATTTTATAATTTCGGTAATCAGATGAGAGTATTTTGTGTAGGTAGAAGCATTTCCTTTGATCACCGTAGCTTCCGGACAAAGATTTCGAGCAACTTTCATTGACATCCCACTATGCACACCAAACTTTCGGGTTTCATAACTACAAGCCGCTACCACTCCACGATCTCCCAAACCACCTACTAACAACGGCTTATTCAATAACTCCGTATTAATTAACCGTTCAACAGATACAAAAAAGGTATCAAGATCTAAATGAAGTATTGAATTGGCATTCATAATTAGGATATTTTCCTTTTAAGAGGATTTTTTCCAAAATTATAAATATGAACTATTTCTGACAAGAAAATTAACAGTCAGGATTGAATTAAAAATTAACAAGCCCTAAATAACGAGTATCCAGCATATTGCGAGAATATTATTTAAAAATAGATTTTACATCTGCGAAGATGTTCTGGTAGCATTCCCCTATTACTTCAGGATCTACAGTGTCTATCGTTGCTTCATTCACATGAGTATGCTTAGGAAAATCAAAGTTTATTTTTCGATCCTTACCATCGGCAAAAGCGATAAACTCCCCGGCTTTGAGTTTAAAAAACTCGTGAGCTCTCCGTTTAGAAACCTCTTTCTCCCCTTTGGTTACCCTACTTTGTAAAGTTAATCCACTACTTTTACTCACACTCTTGGTAGGAGATTTAATGATTTCAAAAAAGCGCTCATAATACTTTGCCGTATCGGGATCATTCACCTTTCCGAAAAACTGATAAGATAGATTACTCAGAATCGCCTTACTCGCCTTATCTCCGTAAAGCATATCATTTTGTATCTTATCCTGCATCACATAGACCGTAGCAATATTATAGCTCCGAAGAGTTGCCGGAATACGGTGCATATGTGGTAATTTGATGGTGGGAGCTTCTTCCATCAATAGAAAAGATCCCTCCCGCTGGCGAACACTCATCTGCTTGGTAATGGTATGAATAATAGTGGCAATAATCGGGGAATAAGCAGATTCGTATTGCGGATTGTTACTAATGGAAATCACGGCGTGATGTTCAACTGCATTGATATCTAAGGGAATCTGATCAGCGGAGAGCATATAAAACATTTTCTGAGAGCTGATTTTTTTAAACGCATTAGCAAGTGTACTTTTAACTCCTGCGGTTTGCTTTTCAGAATCAACCCCATTGATAAATGCCCCTGCCATACTTTTTGCGGTGAGGTCACTACTTAGAAAAGCCACCAGACTCTTCGTATCTAAATACTGAAACACAGCGATAAGATGGGGTAAACTACAATACTGCGGATACCTTGATTTCAGTTTCCAGATAAGTCCTGCCAGTAATCCTTCCACTGCATCTGTAAAAAAACGATTGCTTCCGATTGAAGACGATAGATTTTGTTCTAACAGATTCTCCATTAAAACTTTCGCCACTTCATTGACACTCTCTTCATTCGGCAAATACCGAGGAGCGATGGGATTTACTCGGTATTGAACCCGATCAAAAGAAACAGGATAAAAGCGCACTCCTGCAGCCTCAAATAAAGGTAGAGCAATCTCGGTAAGTTCCTGATCTTTATAATCGTGAATCACCCCACAAAATTTATACTGGCTAAAATGCAGCAACAAATTATAAACCACACTAAAGGTTTTTCCGCTTCCTGCAGCTCCGATGATCGAAACCCCTTTTCTGATATCCTGAATTTTAAAATGTCCTCCACGAAGCTTAAGTTTTACTTGATATTTTTCAGGGACTTTTGAGGTGCTTCTTTCGGTAAAGAGTCCCCAACAAATCACTCCCAAAAACAAAAGAGGAGCTACATAAACGAAAAGGTAAGCAATATCTATACTCATAATTCAATAGATCCGGAATGGATGGCTTTGGTAATCCCTTTTTTAAGCTTCGTCATAATTTTTCCGGCGAGCTGTGAGGAAGTTAAGGGAATAGTTGTTAAGGGTAATTTCACTCCTCTTTCTTTTAGCAGTTGGAAAGCTATTTTCTTCTCTGGTGCAGGAAGCCGAAGAAGTTGTTTAAAATACCTTTCCGGATGTTTTAAAAAAGTATTTCGAGCTTGGTAGCTTTCCACATAATTTCTTCGGTATTGAAATTTCCGATCAAAAACTTCTTCTGCCGCTTTAAAAAATTGATCCCGATCGAAACCTCGTTTCACTTCTTTCCCGTGAAGCATAGTCGTTGACGCTTTGTACCTACTCCCAGGAGAAAGACTATACCGATTAGATCGATCTTTTCGACTCACCAGCACGTGAATATGGCGCTGATCCCCTTCCTTGATCATTCCCTCCTCGATCATCTTCCCTTGCTGTTGATGCGGCGATTTTTGCTGAAGTTCCCGAATGCTTTGCTGTTTCGTTTGAATACTTCCTTCCATCTCCCCTTTTTTAATGAGTACCATCTCGTGTTGTAAACGAACAATTTTTTGAATATAAGGTCGATTTTCCCGAACAGCCCTATCGGTACCTTTATACCTACGCTGGTGTTCTAATTTTGCAAAATAGAGAATATCATCCTTAGTAATTTTACGTCCCTCTATTTCCCGATGAAAAGCCTTGGCATAGTTTTCCATAAGGCTTCGGGTATAAGCTTTTAAGGCGGAAGGCTTATCAGCGATATGTGCCAGTTCCCTCGCGCTGGGATTGATTGTGATCGAATAAAATTTAGGCTCTTTTTTCTTTAGTTTAGTCGTGTTTTCATCAATAGACGTTTTCACCTCTTCAGCAGAAATTTTATCATCATATGGATCAAAAAACGCCTCCATTTCATTTTGGGTTTTCCCTTGATTTTCTTTTTCCAGATAGTCTACAAAATCACCGGCACTTTGCAGGTAATGACTACCGAGTTTCTGTGGTGTGATGGTGATATACATACTCTATTTTTTGCTGAATTTTCTCCCATTGTTTCGGGGTCATTTCCAAACGGAAATAATTCTTCCCTAATCCAGGTTTGATGTAGCGAACATTAGATGAAATAGCCGAATATAATTCATAAAGCATCTTACTTCTCTCCTGTTCACTATGATAGGCGATTTCCCAAGAGGAAACTTCCGGAACCTCCCGGCTTGGAGCTTCCTTTTCCACCTTTAATTCAGGAATTTCCTTACAGGAAGACGGGTTGAATAATTCTCTTTCCTGAATATCCGGGGTATTCTCATCGGTAGCCGCTACCTGTTCGAAAAGCAATTGAAGCATAGCCTGAGTAGGCTTGGTTTGCCTTTTTTCAATATCTTTAATAATAGCGATCATTGCATTCATTCTTTTTTTTAACCTACGCTCCAAGGTATCCATATTATTCCCTAAAGATTCATAAGGAGAAAGCTGATGTATGTCAAAAAATCGAAGCATAGCCTGGAAACTATCACTATGAGAAGCCCCTAATTTCTTGGAGAAAATCCGGAACTGATCCGCCACCTCTTTTTTAAAATTAATCGCTGAAAACTTGTACTTTTTAAAAGGTTTAGGTTCCATTTGCTGTAAAAATTACCCGATATTTAAGGCTCACGAAGGTATTTGCTGCAAAAACAGGCAAGTACACAATCTGACCAATCACCGCACCCCCTATCCCTAGGCGATTTCAGAAAAAACATATCGCTATAACACCGCTCTGCGTGTTATCCTCTTGCTTTTCCTTTTCGTCCCCGTGGGGGACAAAAATTCAAACCTCCGGCAGTCACCGAAAACCACGAATTAAAACTTATTTATTTGGTCGTTCAGGAAAGTCAAATCAAAAAATAAAAGGACCAAAACTTCTATCTCCCAATGCTTTAAATATACGAATTTCAGTCTATTAAACATTAAAAAAAGCCCTCATTAAATAAGGGCTTTTTTGTTGTTATTTAGCAATTACATCTTAAATACAAAATGATAAGTATATAGGTTTCGTATGGCTTCCTCTTCTAGGAGTTGGTCATAATTCACATGGTTTTTCTGAGCATAACTCATCAATTCTTTACCATAACGTCGAAGCACTTCTTTTTTAGAAATTGAAATTAAGTGTTCCTGTGTTTCGCTATCGAGATTCGTATAATTTAAATAGATCATAAACGAAATTTTAATTTACAAAACTCCCTGATCGGCAAAACTGTAATACTCTTTTTTAGGAGTAATGATAAGATGATCAAGAACTTTGACATCCAATAACTCTCCCGCTTTGATAATCTTTTGCGTAAGCTGTCGATCAGCTTCACTAGGTTTTAAAGTACCGCTTGGGTGGTTATGTAAAAGTATGATCGCTGTAGACAAACTTTTTAATACAACGGCAAATAAGATTCTAAGATCTACTAAGGTTCCGGTAATTCCACCTTTTGAAACCTCGTAAATACCTTTGACGATATTTGAATTATTGAGCAATAGAATTTTAAAATGCTCCTGCATTTCGATATGATTTTGATCCCAATGTTCAAAAGCCAGCTTGGCAGCATCTTGCGAACATCCAATTTTAAAAGTGGTATTTATCGTTTGATTTCCGTGGTAGCTGATTTGAATTTCATTAACTTTGGTTTTCATGATACTTTTATTTTTTAAAAGGTTAACAATGAAAAAGAGGGCACAACTTTAGACGGATATGCCCTCTTTACTCTTTACTTATTCCGCAGCTTGATTTCCAAGAAATAAAATTTCCTGTACCACCACTTCGGTTACATATCTTTTTTCACCCGTTTGGGTTTCATAAGATCTGGAGGTCAATTTTCCCTGAATGGCAATTTCTTTTCCTTTACCGACATATTTTTCGATAAGATCCGCCTGATTTCCCCAGGCGATCAGGTTGTGCCATTGGGTATCCTGCACTTTCTCACCATCCTTTTGGTAATATTCATTGGTTGCCATCGATAGACGAACCGCTTTTTTACCACTGTCAAAAGTGATGGTTTCCGGGGTGTTCCCCACATTTCCGATTAATTGAACTTGATTTTTGATCGTACTCATAACATTAAAATTTAGATTCTACCATTAGGGTAGAAAGGTTAAACATTGATTTACTTATTATATCTGAAGCGTTTTCCTTTTTGATTTTTACTTCGCTTCCGATGATGTTGTTTTGAAATGATTTCATAATGCTATTTTTTTTGATTTACTTCCCATAGAGCTGTGAGCTGTTTCCTTTTTTGATGCTGATACGTTTTCAGGAATTGGAATTAGGGAAGATGTATAAAAAGGAAGAATGACTGGCTTATGCCATCTGGACTAACTTCCAATTACTGGTATTTTGCATAGTAAAAAAGGGAGGGACAGTGAGCAGCTGGGAAGTCAACAAAAACCATTGAAATTGAAAAACAACCGGAAGCGAAGTAAATGGATGAAATTGAGACTATATAAATATTTTAAAAGTAAAAATTAACATTCGTATGTATAATCAGGGGTTCAAAAAATGTGAGATCAAATCAAATTGAGCTTATTATATGTTATCCATTAATGTAAATCGCTCTTCACAATATTACTTATATATAATTATGTATTATTTTTTTCGGTATAAAGAACCGCATAAGCTTTATAAATCAGAATAAGAGTAAAAAAATTAATGCTAGCCCCTAAATTATTATTACACAAGACATCTTAAAGAATATTATTTATTATCATTTAAAGTGATGATATTATTTGAACTTAGGAAAGATTTACTCTTATCAAGAAATTTTTAAAAAAGCACACGATAAATTGTTCATCGATGATAAGATTTAATAATAAAGCATTGTGGATTGATTTTAGACTTATTCTTATAAAACCTAAAATTCTTTGTATGCGCTCTGGATAGTAATTATTACACTGATATAGAAACAGTAAAGTTAAAAAGTAATATCTTTGTAGTCTTTGAAAGTCCTTATCTAATTATTATAACAACCATTACCCCAAATCTTAATTCAAATAGCTAAGTCCTATTAAATTATAAGTTATATTATAGTATATTAGGAATATACGATATTACCAAAGATCAATAGAGATATAATTGACCATGCCGTACAAGTAATATATAGTACTCAAAGAATGAAGAAATTTTTAAACAAATTCCACCTTTTTAAAAATTTATTACTTCATCAAGTGCATCATCTGCATCTCTATGAATAAAATTGGCTTGATAATTCAAAGTAGTCTTTAAATCACTATGGCGATAGAGCTTTTGTAGCATTAAAGGATGAATACGATCACCAGCTATATTACCGAAGCTATGCCTAGCGATGTGATTAGATAAGTTTTTTTCAATCTCACATTCCTTGGCAATTTGTTTTAGGCATTTATTAAAGACCTTAGTAACACTTTTTGTTCTTATATAGATTTGTTCAGCATCATTGGCATCCGTATTTCTAAGGAACGGAAAGACATAACCTTTATTAAGTTTTTTCTCTTTTTTATAGTATTCTAAAATTTTTTTTGCTTTCGCAGGAATTTTAAGGCTGAGTGCTTTTTCATTTTTATTCATTATATAATAAAGTCGATTATCCTTAAAATCCGACCATTTTATTTTGACAACATCAGAAATACGAATCCCTGCAAAATAAAAAGAAAATAGCCATACATTATGAGTGTGCCAAATAGAACTATTTTCCTCCAACTTCAGTTTTTCTATTTTTTCAATTTCTTCTGTGCTTAATCCTATTTTATTACCAGAACCAATTCTAATTTTCTCTTTATCACCAGCAAAAGGGTAAAATTTTCGCTCAATAATTCCTTCCTTAATGGCTAAATTGAAAAGAGTTCTAATCAAAATAAGTTGATTAGTAATAGTTCTGGTTTTTTGCCCTAAGTAAGAATGACAAAATGTTTTATATTTATTAATGAAAACTTCATCAATATCCCGAAACGCTAGAACCTTACTATTTTTGAAATGATCTACACCATCTAACCAACTATATTTGTTAAGCCTTGCCTCACTAATTCGGTGCAAGCGACGCTCATTTATTGATTTAATAACGGCTGATTTACTTTTAATCCTTTTTAGATTTAAAAATTCCTCCAGGTTATAGAGAATAGATAATTCAGCTTTAGCGACGGAAAATGTTCCTCTTTCATATTTTTCCATTATACGCTCTGCGGCTAGCTCAAAAAAAGATTTTTGTCCGTAGGTTCCTTTTAATTTTTGCTTTACCTGTTTCGGGCTAACCTGATCTTTAGATTCAAAAAATATGTCATTCACTTCACTCAATTTCTTCATTAAAAAATTGTTCAACTTTTGTGAATTTGGATGGCTTCTTTTCGCTTTTCCTGCTTTTTCATCCCAATCTTTTTCGAAAACATATTGACCAATCCACTTATAATTAGTTTTGTAATTTTCAGAAATTCTCAATGCAAGAGGAATTCTTCCATCTTTTCTTATCTTATTTTTCCGCAAAACAATTTTTATATTAGACATACTCAATTAATTAGAATTACATAAATATAAATAATTAGTTTAAAAAAGGGTACAAAATGGGTACAGAATAGGTACAGAATAATTTGATTTTAACATTATTTAAATAAAACCATAAAACATATAATTAACTGATAATCATACAATTTAATATATTTTACATTGTTTTATATAGCTATTTGAGTAGGTTCATAACCCGGAGGTCCCGAGTTCAAATCTCGGTCTCGCTACAACAAAAAACCACTCTAAATTTAGAGTGGTTTTTTTATGCTTCTATTTTAAAAATCAATCAATTACTTACTACCCTATTTTCTGTTTCTTTACCAGCCTGAAAATCTAAAATATTCTGAAAAGTGACCTTGGCAATTTCCTGCAAAGCTTCTTTGGTTAAAAAACCTTGATGTGAGGTGATCAAAACATTCGGAAATGAAATTAATCTAGCGATTTGATCATCCTGAATTATATTTTCTGAAAGGTCTCTAAAAAATAAATGCTCTTCTTGCTCATAAACATCGATCCCTAAATAACCCAATTTTCCTTCTTTTAGAGCTTCGATCGCATCGCCGGTATGTATTAATGCTCCACGACTCGTATTTATAAGCATACAGCCGTTTTTAAGATTTTGTAAACTGGTAGCATCAATTAAGTATTTGGTTTCGGGAGTTAATGGGCAATGCAACGAAATAATATCTGAATTTTCCAACAAATATTCTAAATCTACATACTTTACGCCCATAGCTTTTACCGTTTCGTTTTCATATTTATCGTAAGCTAAGATCGAATCGGTGAAACCTTGCATAATTTTACAAAAAGAAGCCCCAATTTTCCCGGTGCCGATCACACCGATCGTTTTATGTTGAAGATTGAATCCTTGTAATCTTTCTAACGAAAAATTACCATCGCGTACGCGATTATAAGCTTTGTGTGTTTTTCTGTTTAATGTTAGAATAAGTGCTAAAGCGTGTTCTGCAACAGCTTGCGGAGAATACGCCGGAACACGATAAACTTTCATATTTAATTTTTCAGCAGCTTCAATATTTACGTTATTAAAACCGGCGCAACGTAAAACGATCAGCTTCACTCCTACTGCTGCTAATTGCTGAAGGGTTTCTTCCTCTAATTTATCGTTCACAAAAACGCAAACCCCATCATAACCTCTTGCAAGGGCAACGGTATCTATACTTAATGAAGCTGAAAAATATTTAAAATGAATTTCCTGCTGATCCTGATAGGTTTCAAAAAACTCTTTATCGTAAGATTTGGTACTAAAAAAGGCAATTTTCATAAGCTTAAATGAGTTTTAATCACTTAAAATTATAAAAATTGCCTTTAGAGAGTTATGATTTATCTCAGTTTCTCAATAATTTTATCGAGAGAAATAGTTTCTTGCTCACCGCTTGCCATATGTTTGATCGTATATTGTTCTGCTTCTATTTCTTGAGTTCCTGCTAAAACTACAAACGGAATATTACGACGATTGGCATGCGTCATTTGTTTTTTCATTTTTGCGCTATCTGGGTAAACTTCTGCGTTGATCCCGGCACCGCGTAAAGCTCTCACGGCTTTCATCGCGTACAACGCTTCTTTTTCACCAAAATTAATGAAAATGATCTTCGTGTTCTCTTCAACCGCTTCGGGGAAAAGATCTAATTCTTCCAGCACCAAATAAATTCGGTCTAAACCAAAAGAGATCCCAATCCCGCTCATATTTTTCAATCCAAAAATACCGGTAAGATCGTCGTAACGACCACCACCACCAATCGATCCCATTTTCACACCTTCTGGAGCAGAGATTTCAAAAATTGCTCCCGTGTAATAATTGAGTCCGCGCGCTAAGGTTACATCTAAATCTAGCGTGGCGGTTTTTAATGGCATTTCTGCAATGGCTCGTTGTATAAATTCTAATTCTTCAATTCCTTTTTTACCGATTTCTGAAGTAAAAAGAATAGATTTAAGTCCGTTGATCTTTGCTGAAAAATCTCCGTTTAATTCAAAAATAGGATCTATTTTTTCGATGGCTGCTTCAGCAATTCCTTTTTCTTTCATTTCTTTTATCACGCCATCTTTCCCGATTTTATCGAGTTTATCTAGCGCTATAGTAAAATCGATGAGCTTATCACTTTCACCGATTACTTCAGCAAAACCAGAAAGAATTTTTCGATTATTCAACTTAATCGTGACTCCGCTTAATTTTAAAGCCGTAAAAACCGAATCGTACAATTGCACAAATTCTACTTCTTGCCAAAGGCTATCGCTACCAACCACATCGGCATCACACTGGTAAAATTCTCTAAATCTTCCTTTTTGCGGACGATCGGCACGCCAAACAGGCTGAATTTGATAGCGTTTGAACGGAAATTCAACTTCATTTTGATGTTGCACCACATAACGCGCAAACGGAACGGTCAAATCATAACGAAGTGCTTTTTCTGAAATTTTTGAAGTGATCTTTAAGCTATCTTTTTCAGCATATAAATCATCTTTTACTTTACTTAAAAAATCACCACTATTCAATATTTTAAAAATAAGTCGGTCACCTTCTTCTCCATATTTCCCCATTAAGGTCGAAGAATTTTCAAAACTTGGCGTTTCGATAGGTTGAAAGCCAAAATGCTGAAATTGCTTTTTAATGGTTGAAATAATATAGTTTCTACGATTTACTTCTTCCGGAGAAAAATCTCGGGTTCCTTTTGGGATACTTGGTTTTTGTGCCATAACTTTATTTGAAAGTGCAAAGATAATTAAAGAAAATACAAATTATAAGTAACTTTTAGGCTTCTCGATAGTCTTATTAGTAATTGTAACTAAAATTTATGTTCTCACTCGCCAAAGAAAACATTCGTATTGCATTAGGTAGCATTAGGAGTCAGCTACTTAGAACAATTTTAACGGTAATCATCATCACGATCGGGATTACCGCTTTGGTAGGTATTTTAAGTGCAATTAATGCCTTAGAAAATACGATTTCTAGCGATTTTGCTTCGATGGGCGCCAATACTTTTAATTTACAACGTTACGATTTTACGCTGCAAACTCGAGGCAGCAGCGAACGTGAGATCGTTAACCCGATTATTAGTTACCGCGATGCGAAAGAATTTAAAGAAAAATACAACTTCCCGTATACACAAACTTCGATAAGTTTTACCGGAACTTCTGCTGCTGAAGTAAAATATAAAACCGAAAAAACCGACCCCGAAGTAAATGTGCTTGGCGTAAATGAAAACTTTTTGGGTAACTCTGGTCTAGAAATTGAAAGCGGAAGAAATTTCTCTTATTTTGATATTGAAAATAACGTAAATGTCTGCATTTTGGGTGCCGATTTTAAAGATGCACTTTTTAACGGAATGGATCCTGTGGGCAAGACTATTAGTGTTCGTGGTGCTAAATTTAAAGTAATTGGTATTTTAGAAAGTAAAGGTTCTACCTTTGGTAATAATGAAGATTTGCGTGTGCTTATCCCTATACAAATTGGACGTTCGCTATTTAACCAAGCTTATATAAATTACAATATTAGCGTGATGGTTGAAGATAAGCAGATGATGGATGGTGCGCAAGACGAAGCCATTCTTACTTTCAGAAATATTAGAAAACTTCAGCCTAGAGAAGATAATAACTTCGGAATTAGAAGAAGCGACAGTCTAATTAATCAAATACTAAGTATTACCGAGTATCTAAACATTGCTGCTTTTGCGATTTCTTTTGTCACGATTTTAGGTTCGTCGATCGCTTTAATGAATATTATGCTGGTTTCGGTAACCGAAAGAACTCGTGAAATTGGAGTTAGAAAAGCTTTAGGTGCTAAGAAAAACACGATTGCCTTTCAGTTTTTTGCTGAAACGATTATTATCGGGCAACTTGGTGGTATTTGCGGTATTATTTTCGGGATGTTAATTGGCTATTTAGTAGCTTCTCTGGCCGAATTAAGTTTTAGCATTCCGTGGTTAGCCATTTTTACAGCTACCGCAGTTTCTTTAGTCATTGCTATAATTTCCGGCTTATTCCCGGCTTTAAAAGCGGCAAAACAAGACCCAATTGAATCCTTAAGATACGAGTAGAAAATTATTCTTCTACTTCAATTAACTTTTCAAAATATTGAAATAATTCACCTTGCGTAATATTTGCGCCTTGTGTGATTAACGCGAAAATATCTTTGTTACGATCTTCAGAAATCACTTTAGTTGAAGTATAGATCTGTACAGATTCGTTCAACAAATTATCTTGTAACCAACGGTAACCTTCTTTGGTACGAATATCAATCGTTTCGTTTTCTACTTTTACTCCTACCAAGGTCATTTTTACTTCACCGATTCTGAACAAAAACATTTGTTGCTTTGAGAAATGCTCAAGATATCTGGCTTGGTTTAAGACACCTTCCCAAACGAGGTCACTAAAAACATCTAACTCATCTTCTGCAACTTCGGGTTTATTCTTTTTAATATCGTTCCACTCTTCTGCTGTAATTGATTGAGTGGCTAAAAAGTTAATAAATTCTTGGTGTAGCTCTTCTAGTTGTTCTTTAGTTAATCGGGTATATTTCATGATAAGCGTAATTTTTGGTTACAAAAAAACCTACCCAAATTGGGTAGGTTATGTATTTTATAAAGAAGTGATTATGCTTCTCCTACTACATCAAAAGTAAGGCTAGCAATTACTTCTCTGTGGAAACGAAGTTTTGCTTCGTATTGACCTAATCTTTTAATATTACCTCCAAAAATAGAGATATATTTTTTGTCAATATCTACACCTTCTTTAGCTAATGCTTCTCTTAAATTAGCAGAAGTAATACTTCCGAATAATTTATCTCCAGCACCGGCTTTAGCAGTAATTTTAAGGTCTAAACCATTAAGTTTTTCTGCTTGCTTTTCAGCTTCTTCGATGTGTTTTTGTTCTTTATATGCTCTTTGCTTAAGCGTTTCTTCTAGCACTTTTTTTGCTGAAGGAGTTGCTAATTCTGCAAAGCCTTGAGGGATTAAAAAGTTTCTCCCGTAACCATTTTTTACAGTTACGACATCATCTGCAAACCCTAAATTATCTACGTCTTTCTTTAATATTAATTCCATAATGTCGTTTCTTTTATTTTAATAAATCACCAACGTATGGCATTAAGGCTAAATGACGCGCACGTTTTACAGCTACAGCTACTTTTCTTTGGTATTTTAAAGAAGTTCCTGTTAATCTACGTGGCAAAATTTTACCTTGCTCGTTAACAAATGCCATTAAAAAATCTGGATCTTTGTAATCGATATACTTAATTCCTGATCTCTTAAAACGACAGTATCTTTTCTGTTTTGAAGTCTCAATGTTAAGCGGAGTTAAATATCTAATTTCTCCGTCTTTTTTTCCTTTTGCTTGTTGCTCGATAGATGACATAACTACTACGCTTTTTGGTTGTTTCGTTTAACTCTTTTCTCTGCCCAAGCCACTGCGTGCTTATCTAACTTCACAGTTAAGAATCTCATCATACGCTCGTCACGTCTAAATAATAATTCTAACTGATCGATAACTTCACCTTCTACTTGGTACTCAAATAAGTGATAAAACCCACTTTTTTTGTGCTGAATTGGATACGCTAATTTTTTTAAGCCCCAATTCTCTTTGTTAACCATCTTAGCCCCTTTCGAATCAAGAAAATCTTCGTATTTCTTAACTGTCTCCTTTACCTGGTCATCAGATAAAACGGGATTCAAGATGAAAACAGTTTCATAATGATTCATAATAAAATATTTAAATTAAATTGGCTGCAAAAATAATACTTTTTTTATATCTAACAATTATATTTACGCTTTATATTTGTAAATATAGCTTTAAGACTCTTTTAACTTGTTTTGAATAAAATTTATTCGTAAAATTGTTAATATTTTAAGTATTAAGATGACCCACAATAAATTAAGATGTATCGTAGTTGACGATTCTAGCCTACAAAGGTTATCGATAACCAAAATGGTTAAAGATCATCCTAACTTAGTATTGGTGGCAGAACATAACAACGCGTTAGATACAAAAAGAGAACTAGAAAGCTCTAAAGTAGATTTAATCTTCTTAGATATCGAAATGCCTATTCTCTCCGGGTTCGATTTACTTGATAATCTAGAAGAAAAACCAGAAATTATTTTCGTAACCGGTAAAACGCAATATGCTTTTCAAGCGTTTAATTACCAAGCTATCGATTATTTACAAAAACCGGTCACCAAAGATCGTTTTGATGTAGCTGTAAAAAAAGCCTTAGACTTTCATTTAGTTAAAAATGAAAAGCTAAATACCCTCGACGAAAATTATATCTTCATTAAAAGTAATTTAAAAAAGCATCGTCTTTATCTAGATAAAGTAAAGTATGTAGAAGCTTTTGGTGATTATGTGAAGATTGTTACGGACGGTGAAACCTATACGGTACTTTCTACAATGAAAGGTTTTGCCGATAGTTTACCAAGCGATCAATTTTTAAGAGTTCATAAATCTTTCATTGTAAATCTTTTCAGGATTAAGAACTATAGTAGTAAAATAGTTTATTTAGAAGATAAAGAAATACCATTAAGTAGAAATAGAAAGAAAGATCTAGAAGATAGTCTTGAAGGTATTGCTTCGTAATTAATTTACTTCAACTTATTATTTTAATAAGGATCTACATTTATAATCACTCTCACTTTTCGGTAATTAGCTATGGAATGATAGCTTTTAAGTACCCGATTAATGTATTCTTTTGTTTTACCGATAGAATTTTTAGGCGGAATCTTTACTACAATATTCTTGTAATATTCATTTCGAATACGAGCCACCGGCGGAAACTCTGGTCCTAAAACGTGCGGATGAAAAGCTTGCGATAAAGCTTTTGCCAACCAAGCAGAAGCTTCATTTACCAAATTATAATCTCTACTTTTTAAAGTAAGTTTAATCAAACGGTAGTATGGCGGATATTTAAAATTATAACGATCATCCATCTGCTCTTTATACATTTCAGCATAATTATTAGACGATACTTGCTGAAGTATTTGATGATACGGATTATAAGTTTGTATAAGTACTTTCCCTCGATCTTTGGTTCTCCCTGCCCTACCGGCTACTTGTAACAATAATTGAAAACTACGTTCGTGCGCCCGAAAATCTGGGAAATTTAATAAACTATCGGCATTCATTACTCCCACCAAATCTACATTTCTAAAATCTAAACCTTTGGTTAGCATTTGTGTGCCGACTAAAATATCAATCTGTTGCTGTTCAAAAGCGGTGATTATTTTTTCATAGCCATATTTTCCACGCGTGGTATCTAAATCCATTCGGGCGGTTTTATGATCGGGAAAAAGTGCTTCTAATTCGGTTTCTACCTGCTCGGTACCAAAACCTTTTGTAGTAATTTCTGAACTTCCGCAAGCAATACATTGTTGTTGCATCGCCATATGATAACCACAATAATGACAACGCAACGAATTGTTGTGTTGATGATACGTAAGACTTACATCACAATTTGGACATTGCGGAGAGTGACCACAAGTATTACATTCTAAAATAGGCGAAAAACCTCTTCTGTTCTGAAAAAGTATCACTTGCTTTCCTTCCGCAAGTGTTTCTTTCATTTCTTCTAACAAACGGTCAGAGAAATGACCGGTCATTTTACGCTTTTTGTGCTTTTCTTTAATATCTACCAGTTCTATGGCCGGCGGAAGCACATTCCCAAAACGCTTGGTTAACTTTACCAATTCATACTTATGCAATTCAGCATTATGAAAGCTTTCTAAACTCGGAGTGGCAGAACCTAACAATAATTGACTTCCGAAGAAATTTGCCAACACCACCGCAGCATCTCTCGCTTGATATCTTGGCGCAGGATCGTATTGTTTAAACGTAGCTTCGTGAGCTTCATCTACGACAATCAACCCTAAATCTTGAAAAGGTAAAAAGATCGACGATCGCGCTCCGATCACAATCTTTCCTTTCGTATTATTTAAAACGTGTTTGTAAACCTCAACTCGCTCGTTAACCGAATATTTACTGTGATAAACCAAAACTTCTTGACCAAAATATGCTTTCAATCTCCCGATAAGCTGGGTGGTCAACGCAATTTCTGGCAACAAATACAAAACTTGTTTTCCTTTAGAAATTACTTCTTCAATAAGCTTGATGTAAATTTCTGTTTTCCCGGAAGAAGTAACACCGTGTAACAACGTGACTTGGTTATTTTCGAAATGTTTTTTTATTTCTGAATAAGCTTGTTCCTGTTCATTATTAAAATGAAGTTGAATATCGTTTACTTCTCCTTCATAATTTACGCGATCTTTTTGAAGTGTATATTCTTCTAAAACTCCTTTTGTAACTAAAGATTTGATGGAAGATGCCGAAGCGCCACTTTCTTTCGCTAATTGCTTTTTTTCAATAGGCTTTTTCAGCTTTGCTTGTAAAGAAAATAGCTGAAGAATAAGTTCTCGCTGTTTGGGAGCATTACTTAATTCTTCTAAAAGTGTATTTAGTTTTTGTTCTGACTGATAATTGTTAGCTAACCGAACATATTTAATAAGTTTAGGCTTGTATTGCTTATAAAGTTCTTGATTAACGATAATCGCATTCTTAGCCACCAAACTATTTAAAACAGGAAGTACCGTTTTCTTTTCTAGAATCTGCATCACTTCTTGTATCTTCAACAAAGATTGGTTTTGCAATGCTTCAACAATTAGAAACTCTTGATCGTTTAATTGATCTTCATCAAACTCTCCTTTTTTATTAAGTTCAACAACAGTTTCACTTTCTAATAAAAAGGCACTTGGTAAAGCAGCTTTCATCACTTCGCCTTCAGCACACATATAATAGGATGCGATCCAAGCCCAAAATTTTAATTGATGCGTTGTGACCGTGGGTTTTTCATCTAAAATTTCTTCAATAAGTTTCGCTTCATATTGTTGCGGTTCTTCTTGATGAATTTTAGCAACCACTCCGGTATACACTTTAGATTTACCAAATGGTACTGCAACACGCATTCCTATTTTTAACGCATCGATGTCTTCTTCTGCCACTTGGTAGGTAAACAGACGATCTAACGGAAGTGGTAAAATTACGTTCGCAAATACTGGCATTGGTTAACTAAATTTCTATTACAAAAATAGTTTTCTTTAGCAGAGCGTCAAGTTATTTTAAAACTGAATTCGTTAAGCTTTTAATAATAGTTTTTTTGACTGCGGAAGTCTAATTAATTTTAAAAGAAAAAATTATGATTAGAAAAGCAACAGCCGTTTGGCAAGGAACTTTAAAAGAAGGAAAAGGAAATTTATCTACCGAAAGTGAAATTTTAGATGAAACACAATATTCTTATAAAACCCGTTTTGAAAACGGAAACGGTACCAATCCTGAAGAATTAATTGGCGCAGCGCATTCTGGGTGTTTTACGATGCAACTTTCTGCTTTTTTAGCAGAACAAGATTTTCCTGCTGAAAAACTCGAAACTAAATCTGAAGTTACTTTTGAAGACGGCGCAATTAGCAAATCTCATTTAATATTAACCGCTAAAGTGCCTAATATTTCTGAAGAAAAATTTAAAGAAATCGCTACGAAAGCAAAAGAAAGCTGCCCGGTTTCAAAATTATTAGACACTGAAATTACGTTAGATTATACGTTGAATTAATTTTCAGCAGAAAAGAAAAGAAAAAGTCCGGCAAAATTGCCGGACTTTTTTGTTATTCGTAACGTTGCCATTGTACGGTTTTATAGAAAATACCCACATAACCTCTCACATTTAAAAGGTCGGGATTATCTTCATCTAACCACATTTTAGACTTATATATTTTCCCATCATCGGGATTCATAATCGTGCCGTCTACATATTCTTCGCCATCTTTATGAAAATGCTTCATTAAAATTAAGCCTTCTATTTGCTTGTTTTTGTCTTCACCTTTACATTTAGTGCAAAGTTTATCGCGCTTGGCTTCATTTAAAATTCGAATTACCTGTCCGTAAACTTCTCCATCTTCTTCATAGATCTTTACGATCGACCTGGCTTCGCCGGTTTCTTCTTTGATAATTTTCCATTTACCAATCACTTCCTGACTTTGCATTAATGCAGGAAAACACAACAATAAAATTAAGGCTTTAAAATTCATATAAATTAGTCTAAACCAAGCATTGCTTCTTTTAAATCGTCGTCTGCAGGATCGTTAGACAACCAAATACCAAAAAGTGCTTTTTTAAAATCCATTCCTTCAATAGTACCTTTTTCTTTTCCGTTTTTATAAGCAACTACGCCTTTACCCGGTTGATAAGTAATATCGAACACATCACCTTTAGATATTTCTTCTTTAAAGAAACCGATAAATTTTTTAATTCTACTATCTAATGCTGAAGTATTTCCGTTGGTAGCGTTTTCAAAACCTTCTTCAACTGCTTCGATCATTTTATCGCTACTAATTAATTTTGAAACTATTTGAAGTTTTACAGCCATCGCTTCATCTGCATTCATCACTTGATCTGCATCTTTAGATGAAGTTGTTAAGTATAAACCTCCGGCATAAAGATCGATCCAAAGTTTTTCTCGAACTCCGGCACCATTCAATTTAACGGTGTATTCACCGTAAGTTTCAGAAGCAGGTAAAGTGACTCCGCCTACTTTTTTTTGCGCGTAACTCGCAGTTACTACACAGAAAATCATAACAATTCCCAGTATTTTTTTCATAATTGATAATATTTAGACCCTTAAATTATTAAAAATTTTGTTTCAAACGGTTAATTGATGCATTTAATTCAAAACCTAATAACAAAATATTAGCATTTATCCAGATGTAAACCATCAAAATCAATAAAGCTCCAATAGAACCGTAAAGTTTATTATACGTACTAAAGTTTTCAATATAAATCGAAAACAAGAACGTGGTGAGCATAATAAGAAGCGTGGTAAAGAAAGCTCCCACAGAAAAATAGCGAGAATTTTTTCCTTCTTTGGTCCCAAAGTAATACAAGGTAGCTACTGCATTGTAAATTAAAAGCACGAAAACCAAGTATCTTCCTATTTGCGCCCAATATAAGTTATCAGAAAATATGCCAATTGCTTTAAGATCTTCAATTATATACGTTAAATATACAAAAGCAATGACCGAAAAAAGCAACATTAGCGCAATAATGATCGAGGTTCCCAAGGCAACCAAATATTGTCTTATTATAGAACGATTAATCGTGGTATGATACGAAAATTCGAAACCGGTGAAGATCGCATTGATCCCATTGGTCATTAAAAAAATAGACAAAATAAAGGTTATGGAGAGTAAGCCACCTCTCGGGTTATTTACAATGTCGGCAAAAATCTCATTAAAAAATTCTGAAGTCTGCGGTGGTAAAAGCGTATCCATAAAGGCTAATACTTCTAACTGAAAATCGTCGATAAACCACACGTACGGAATTAAATTCAGAATAAACAACAAAAAAGGAAAGATGGCCATAAAAAAGCTAAAAGCGATCGATCCTGCTCTTGTAGAAAAAGTACCTTTTATGATCCCAACGGAATAAATTTCCCACAGGTCGTACAAAGACAAACCTTCTAAACCGGGTAAGATAATTTTCTTAGCTTGTTTAATTAACCAGCTAAGACCGGGGATTTTTTTAAGTTCTTTTTCTACCTCTTCAGACATTTATACTGCCTTTAAGCTCAAATCTAAATTGTAAACCGAATGTGTTAGCGCTCCGCTAGAAATAAAATCTACACCGCAATTGGCATAATGTTTAGCTGTTTCTAGCGTAATACCACCACTCGATTCTGTTTGGCATTTACCATTAATCATTTTTACAGCTTTTCTGGTGTCTTCGTAGTTAAAGTTATCGATTAAAATGCGATGCACGCCAGAATTACTCAAAATTTCTTCAATTTCATCTAAATTTCTGGCTTCAACAATAATTTTAAGATCTAGATCTTTTTCTTTTAAATACTGCTTTGTTTTATCGATCGCTTTTGTAATTCCGCCGGCAAAATCGATATGGTTGTCTTTTAGCATAATCATATCGTACAAAGCAAAACGATGATTTTCACCTCCGCCAATTTTTACCGCCCATTTTTCTAAGGCTCGCAAACCGGGAGTGGTTTTACGGGTATCTAGAATTTTGGTGTTAGTGCCTTTTAAAATCTTAGCAAATTCGTGAGTTTTAGTTGCGATCGCACTCATACGCTGCATTGCGTTTAAGACCAAACGTTCTGCTTTTAGAATAGATTGACTATTACCCGAAACATAAAGGGCAACATCACCATTGACAATTTGCTCACCATCGTCTATAAATTTTTCAACAATTAGATTTTTATCTACATATTGAAATACTTGATATGCAAAGTTTACTCCGGCTAAAATACCATTATCTTTCACCAATAACTTGGCTTTACCAGAAGCGTGAGCAGGAATACAAGCTAATGAACTATGGTCGCCATCG
This sequence comes from Mesonia mobilis DSM 19841, assembly GCF_000423405.1. Taxonomy (GTDB): domain Bacteria; phylum Bacteroidota; class Bacteroidia; order Flavobacteriales; family Flavobacteriaceae; genus Mesonia; species Mesonia mobilis. Next base: position 70,478 of record NZ_AUHX01000005.1, read on the forward strand.
CCAACATCTTCACGAATGGCATTTTTTATTATAAGATCTACTTCTTTTTGAAATTGTTCTTGAGTAATCATATATTTTCTATTTTAGTAATGCTAAATTATTCTTAACATCTTATGACAAAATCATTAAATCCTCTATTAACCTTCTTATTTTTATTTATTCTAACTCATCAATTAACAGCTCAAGAAGAGTTTTACTTTGATGAAGCCTCTAACCAAATTAATAAAGCTGAATTTGAAAAAAAATGTAATTCTAACTATATATACAAATGTATATCTTATCCTACAGACACTTTAGTTGTAAATAAAGTTTTTTTTAAGTATCAATTTGGCAAACTGAATGTTGAGGAATTTCAACAAATTCGAAAATTACTTATAAAAGACGGTGAATATAAAATTGGAGAAAATGATATCATCATAATTAAAAAAATTGATAGTTTATGGAATTACAATAGAGAGGTTAAACTTCATAAAATTCACGAAAAAAAATATAAAGAATATAAGGCTATAAATGATAGTTTAGGCTATGAAAAACACCATTTTCACGAACATGACTTCAATAAAGAAATTTTTGAAAAAAATTTGAATTCTTGGATTAAACAAAACCAAAAATGTATTGATAAGTTTGAACGAAAATTTAATACAAAAGTAATTTTTTTACATGAAGATAATATAAATTTTGAAAATGTTTATGACGATTTTTCTTGGGTTAAAGATAGAGGTGTTATTAAACGATTATTTTTTAAAAGTAATAACGTACATGATTTACTAATTATAAAACCCGATGGAGAATATTTTTTATCTGGATCACATTTTATAGATAGATATTTAAAAAAACTACTTAGTCATAAAGATTGGAGTAAATTTAAAGAAGATTTTCAAAAATCTTTAGATCCCAAAAATCCCGACGGCAAAGGAATATTCAAAAGAGATAAGAGTTATTATCATAAAAAGCACTGTTTCTAATGACCATCAAATTACTCGCTGTAGGCAAAACCGACGATAAAGACCTTCAAAAACTTATAGACCAATATGTTAAACGCTTAAAACACTATGGTAAGTTTAAAATTGAAATTATTCCGGATATAAAAAAGTCGAAAAAAATGGACGAAAACCTTCAGAAACAAAAAGAAGGTGAACTTATTTTAGCTAAAACACAAGCTTCAGACATTTTGGTTTTATTAGATGAAAATGGTAAAAATTTCTCTTCGGTAGGTTTTTCTACTTGGTTGCAAAAACAGATGAATACCGGTATGAAGCAACTTATCTTTGTAATTGGCGGTCCGTATGGTTTTTCAGATGAAGTTTACCAACGTGCTAACCAGAAAATATCCCTATCTAAAATGACATTTTCTCATCAAATGGTTCGACTATTTTTCACGGAACAAATCTACCGAGCGTTTACCATTTTAAAGAATGAACCTTACCACCATCAATAATTTATGAAAGTTCTTCTCGCTACAAGAAAACTTTTATAAATTTCAATCTTAAAAATTAACCTATGAAATTAGTCTTTGCCACTCACAATAAAAATAAGTTTAAAGAAATTGAAAGCTTATTGCCCAATTACATTCAGTTACTTTCGCTAGACGATATTGGTTGCACCGAAGATATTGAAGAAACCGGAACCACAATCGACGAAAATGCGATCATCAAAGCAAAATATGTAAAGCTTAATTACGATTACGATTGTTTTGCCGACGATACCGGTTTAGAAGTAGATGAATTAGGTGGCGAGCCCGGAGTTTACTCTGCACGTTATGCGGGTGAAGAAAAAGATAGCGATGCTAATATGAATAAACTTCTTAAAAACCTCGAAGGAAAAGAAAACAGAAGAGCTCGTTTTAAAACCGTGATCGCACTAACGCTAAATGGTAAAGAAACCTTATTTACCGGTATCTGCGAAGGTAATATTATTGAAAAGAAAAAAGGCGACGAAGGTTTTGGTTACGACCCCATTTTTCAGCCAGATGGTTATGAGCAAACTTTTGCACAAATGAGCCTTTCAGAAAAAAGTACGATTAGTCATCGTGCACGTGCATTTACCCAACTCACTGATTATCTTTCAGAATAAAAAAATTAATACTTAAGTATTTATCGCATAAGCTGTAAAGGATTGATTACCTTTGCAGCTTATTTTATTTTTAATATGAACAAATTTGAACAATTAGGCTTACAAGCCGAAATCGTGAATGCCGTAAATGATATGGGGTTTGAAGCTCCTAGTGAAGTACAAGCGCAAGCGATACCTATTTTATTGGACCAAGAGACAGATCTTGTTGCCTTGGCCCAAACCGGAACCGGAAAAACCGCTGCTTTTGGTTTTCCGTTAATCCAAAAGATTAATGTTGATAGTAAACAAACACAAGGTTTAATCTTATCTCCTACCCGAGAACTTTGTTTACAAATTGCAAACGAACTTAAAAACTATTCTAAATACTTAAAGCAGTTAAATGTAGTAGCCATTTATGGTGGTGCAAGTATTTCTGAACAAGAAAAGCAAATAAAAAGAGGAGCGCAGATTATTGTAGCAACTCCCGGCCGTATGAAAGATATGGTCGGCCGCAGAATGATCGATATTTCTGAAATTGATTATTGTGTGTTAGATGAAGCCGATGAAATGTTGAATATGGGCTTCTACGAAGACATTACCGATATTTTATCGCACACGCCAAAAGAAAAGAAAACTTGGTTGTTTAGTGCTACGATGCCTAAAGAAGTGGCAAGTATCGCTAAAAAGTTTATGTCGAACCCTGTAGAAATTACAGTTGGTTCTAAAAATGAAGGTTCTAAAAACGTTTCTCACGAATACTATATTAGTCCCGGGAGAGATCGTTATCAAGCTTTAAAACGTTTAGCAGATGCTAATCCAGATATTTTCTCGGTTATTTTCTGTAGAACAAAACGTGATACACAAAAGGTTGCTGAAAAATTAATTGAAGATGGTTACAGCGCAGCTGCAATTCACGGAGATTTGAGCCAGAACCAACGTGATTTGGTAATGAAGAGTTTTAGATCTCGCCAAATACAAATGTTGGTCGCTACAGATGTTGCGGCCCGTGGTATCGATGTAGATGATATTACACACGTAATTAACTACCAATTACCAGACGAAATTGAAACATATACGCACCGAAGCGGTCGTACCGGTCGTGCAGGAAAAAGTGGAGTTTCGATGGTGATCGTTTCTAAAAGCGAGGTTAGAAAAATTCGTAGTATCGAGAAGATCATTAAACAATCTTTCGAGCAGAAAGATATTCCGAGCGGAGAAGAGATCTGCCAAGTGCAACTTTTTCATTTAGCAAACGATATTAAAGAAACTAAAATTAATCACGAGATCGATCAATTTCTTCCGCAGTTAGAAGAAATTCTAGAAGATTTTAGTAAAGAAGAATTAATTAAAAAATTCTTCTCGGTTGAGTTTACACGTTTCTTCAACTACTACAAAGATGCTACAGATCTTAATGCCAAAGCACAGAACGATAGTTTTGATGATGGTGGTAATTCTACTCGCTATTTTATAAATGTAGGAGCAAAAGATGGTTTTGATTGGATGTCGTTAAAAGACTTCTTAAAAGAACATTTAGACTTAGGTAGAGACGGTGTTTCTAGAGTAGATGTAAAAGATAGTTTCTCGTTCTTCAACACAGATACTAGCGAACGTGAAAAAGTATTAGCTGCTTTTGAAAATTATCAGCACGATGGTCGGTCTATAAATGTAGAGATTACTAAAAATAGTGATGGTAGAAGTCGCGGTCGTGGCAGAAAACGCGGTGGCGGTAATAAAGGCGGTGGTCGCAGAAGTAAAGCTTTTTCTAATAAAAATTCTGGTGGCGGTAGAAGATCATCTCGAAGAAGTAGCTCAGATAATAGCAGCGGTGGAAGAAGATCGAACATCAAAAGCTCTATTAACCGTAGAAAAAAGAAAAAATCTTAAAATTGGTGTAATTTTTGAAAATTAGTTAGGTCTTTTGATTAAATAATTTTTATTTTCCTTTTTCAAGAATTTAATGATGCAAAAAATTTTCTTCTATACCCTATTTTTATGTTTCGGTTTTGCCACTTTTGGTCAAGAAACAGATTCTACTTTATATGTAAAGGGTAGAGTTTTAAATGCCGCAGACGATCTGCCATTAGAAGATGTAAACATCGTTAACCTTAACGAAGTTATTGGTACAGTTACCAACGATAAGGGAGAATTTAAAATTAAAGCAGCCATTAACGATACGTTGTTCTTCTCTTACCTCGGCTACAAATCGATCGAGGTAAGAGTAACCAACGACTGGAAGAAGTTTGGTGAAGTAAAAATTAAAATGACCGAGATCGGTATTGCTTTAGAAGAAGTAACCGTAAAACCATTAAAACTTACCGGTTACCTAGAGATCGACGCCAAAAACATCCCTATATACGAGAATAATCGTTACAGTATTTCAGGACTTAATTATGGTTATGAAGCCGGTGACAGCCAACCCGGAGCTTTTACCCGAGCGATGGAATCTATTTTTAATCCGGTTGATTTTCTCTACAATGTCTTTGGTAAAAAACCAAAACAAATGCGCAAACTGCGCAAAATGAAAGAAGATGATGAAATTAGAAATCTTCTCGCAAAAAAATTCAACCGAGAGACTTTAGCGGCTTTATTACAAGTTACCCGTGTAGATATTGATGAAATTTTGCGCAACTGTAACTATTCAGAAAGTTTTATAAAATCTGCAAACGATCTTCAAATACTTGATGCGATTAGCGGCTGTTACGAAGAGTATCGAGTTTTAAAGAAGAAAAATTAAATTTCGGTATAAACTTTGAGCCCTTCATTATAAAAAAAGTAACGTAATGAAAAAGTTGAGTTTAATTCTATTATTTTTCCTTTCAACCTTAACCTACGCTCAAGAAAATACGCTTAAAACTTTAGCGCACTTACCCGAACATTTACAAGAAATTAGCGGAATTGAGATTTTAGAAGGTTCTCCCCTAATTTGGGCTATTAATGATTCCGGAAATTCTAGTGTGGTTTACGGCTTTACTACTGACGGAGAAATTGTAAAAGAAGTTGAAATTGAAGACGTGCATAATATCGATTGGGAAGATCTGGCCATCGATAAGAAAGGAACTTTATACATAGGTGATTTTGGTAATAATGAGAGTGATCGTGAAGATCTAGCCATTTACATTGTAAAAGATTTCTTAGATCAAGGGGAAAAAGCTCAAGCAGAAAAAATAGAATTCTCTTTTGAAGACCAAGAGAATTTTCCTGCAAAAAAAGATAATAGAAATTTTGGTTCAGAAGCATTTATGTATAAAGACGGCAATTTATACTTATTTACAAAAAACAGAAGTAAAAACCCCGATGGTACTGTAAATTTATATCAAATTCCTGCTAAAGCCGGTAAATACAAAGCAAAGAAAATTGGTAGTTATCAAACTTGTGATTCCGGTAGTCACGAATGCTGGATCACTGCGGCAAGCATTTCTGAAGATGAAAAAAGCATCGTCTTACTTAGCGAAAAATATGTTTGGAAGTTAACCGATTTTACGACTAACAATTTCTTCAACGGAAAAATTGCGCAGTACGAATTACCCGGAAAATCTACTCAGAAAGAAAGTATTTGTTTTAAGGATAAAAACACGGTTTACATTGCAGATGAGCAAGAAAGTAAGAAAAAAGGAAGAAATCTTTATGAGTTTTCTTTAAAGTAACGTTCAATTATTTGGTCGCTACTTTTTATACAACTGGTCGCCCAATTCATCCTGGTATCAAATCTTTCATCATCAGATAAGCGCCAATCAATTTCACTTCGTTTAAGTCGAGAGGTTAGATTTTGAAGAATGATCGCTGCGGAAACCGAAATATTCAAACTTTCTGTAAAACCAACCATAGGTATTTTAAGAAATCCGTCTGCTCTTTGCATCAACTCATCGCTAAGACCTTGTTTTTCTGTTCCGAAGAAAATAGCAGAAGGTCGAGAAATATCAAAATCATCAAGCAAACAAGCATCATTATGCGGAGTTGTCGCTATAATTTGGTAACCTTTTTCTTTCAAGCTATTTACAGAATCTTCTACGGTGTGGTAACGATTTACATTTACCCACTTTTGCGCACCCATTGCAATTTCACGATCGATCTTACGTACATTTCTTTCTTCGGTAATATGCACATTTTGCACACCAAAAACATCACAACTTCTAATCACCGCGCTTGTATTATGAAGTTGATAAACATCTTCTGTCGCAACGGTAAAATGATTTGTTCTCTCTGCTAATACTTTATCAAATAAAGCTATTCTTCTGGGAGTTAAATAACTTTCTAAATACGTTAAAAGTGCTTGATCTCTCATAGTGCTAAAAATAAAAAAACCCGACAAACATGTCGGGTTTCCTCTTAATTATATTTTGGCTAATTATTGAGCGTTTGCACCAATATTACCTTGAGCAGCTAAAGTAGCTAAATCTGTTGCACTTGCGTGTACATTTACATAACCGTCATAGTCCATAATGTCACTATACATAAAAGCAGTATCATCATCAAATTCGCTTACGTTCGTCATACTCATTCCAGTATCTCCATCTACTGGATTAAAACTAAAAGCAATTGCTCCAGAATCTCCTACAGCTCCCATATGTATGTGTGCAGGATGTTCACCACCAGCCGGTGTATCATCTAACATAATAGTTGCTAAAGCTTCACCGTTCAAACGTTCTTCGAACATTACTGTTCCAGAAATACCAGCAATATCAACTTCATTTAAAGTATAGGTAAGTGATTCTCCAGTTAACGCATTTTGACCGATATCTCCTTGAGCTACGATTGTTCCTAAATCGGTAGCACTCAAGTGAACATTCACATAACCATCATAATCCATAATATCACTATACATAAAAGCAGTTTCTTCATCGTCTAATTCACTTACGTTGGTCATACTCATTCCAGTATCTCCGTTTACAGGATTAAACGTAAAAGCGATTGCTCCGCTTTCTGCTGCAGTATTCATATGAATATGTGCAGGGTGCATTCCGCCGGCCGGTGTACCATTTAACATAATGGTTGCTAAAGCTTCACCATTCATACGTTCTTCGAACATTACTGTTCCAGAAATACCGTCAACAGCTCTTTCATCTAAATCATAAGAAAGTGATTCTCCGGTTAACGCATTTTGCCCGATATCACCTTGTGCGACAATTGTACCTAATTCTTCTGCGCCTAAATGCACATTAATGTAACCATCATAACTTGTTAATTCTTCAAAAGTTACGGCATTACCATTATCATCTGCAGAAACAATAGTTGTACTCATACCGGTACTACCATCTACAGGATCTAAAGAAATTGCAATGTCACCACCTTCAGCAGCAGTGTTTTCGTGAATATGTGCCGGATGCATACCACCGTCTGGAGTTCCCATAATATTCAACTCTATAATAGTTGAACCATCTTCCTGTTCAACAAAAGTCGCTTCACCAGAAATTGAAGGATCTGCAACCGATCTTAAATCGTAAGTAACGCTTTCTCCTTCAAAAATAGGATTGTCGAAACTGTCGTCATCATCACTACAACTCATAATAAGTGTAGGAATTGAAATAAAAAGTAAAAGTTTGGATAATTTTTTCATCATTTATGCTTATTTTGATTATTAGTAATTCAAAGGTTGAATTTTATTTTTTAATAGTAATCTGAACAATTATTAAACATTACATAAAATTTAATTGATTTTGTTAATAATTTAATAATGGAAAACGTTGTAGTATTATCAGGTGCAGGAATTAGCGCCGAAAGCGGAATAAAAACTTTTAGAGATGATAACGGACTTTGGGAAGGTCACGATGTGATGGAAGTTGCCTCGCCACAGGGCTGGGAAAATAACCAAGAACTCGTTTTAGATTTTTATAACAAACGTAGAAGACAATTAAAAACAGTAAAACCTAATCCTGCTCACGAAGCGCTGGTTAAGTTAGAAGAAAAGTATCACGTAAATATCATTACTCAAAACGTAGATGATTTACACGAACGCGCCGGAAGCTCCCAGGTTACACATCTTCACGGAGAACTATTTAAAGTTAGAAGTACCTTTAATGAAGATTTAATTCTCGATTGGAAAGACGATTTAAACCTAGGTGATTTCTGTGAACACAATTCTCAATTACGCCCTCACGTTGTTTGGTTTGGAGAGCAAGTACCCATGTTAGAAGTTGCCGTAAGTTTAGTTGAAAAAGCAGATTTACTTATTATCGTTGGCACTTCGATGCAAGTTTATCCCGCAGCGAGTTTAATGCATTACGCTCCAGAACATACGCCGGTTTATTTTATAGACCCCAATCCGTCGATCAATTCTACTAATAAAATTGAAGTGATTGCCGAGAAAGCTTCTGTCGGTGTAGTTGAATTAGTGGATCGGTTATTGGCAAATAATTAATTATAGTTTAGAATCGTGAAAGATAAACTTTTAACAGACCTACTTCAACTAAACACAACTCCCGAAAACCGAAAGTTTTTCACCCAAAAATTATTAGTATCACCACAATTGATTGAAGTAGTTCCTGTATTTATTCTAGATGAGCATAAAGATGTTTCAGGTAAAGCAGCTCGCGCTTTAGAATTGGTTTGTCAAAAAGATGCTGCTTTAATATTTCAGCATAAAAAGAAATTGTTTAAAATCGCTTCAATAGCAAAACAAGATGATGTGATTAGACCTTTGGCTAAAATTTTTGAATTATGGACGCTCGATCATTTCAGTAAAAATCCTACGATTCAACTTCAAACTAAAGATCAAGAGAAAATTACTACGATTTGTTTCGATTGGTTAATTAGTCCGCAAAAAGTGGCACCACAAGCTTACAGTATGCAAACTTTGTATTTATTAGGCACAAAAACAGCGTGGATTCACCCGGAATTAAAGCTTATTTTAGAGCAAAATTATGCTCGAGGCACTTCAGGATATAAAGCGCGCGCCAGAAAAATTTTAACTGAAATAGGTTAGCTTACATTTTAAACCACTTCTCTATTTCTGCATCTAATTCTTTTACTGAAATATGACCAATACCACTAGTATAAGTATTTTCACGCTGTCTTTTCTCTAAAACTATAAGTTTACCAACTAGCTCATCGATGGTAAAATGATCGGGAAAATTTTCTAATTCTCGTTGTAAAACCTTTTTACTTATCATTTTGTAAAATATGAGAATTCTAAATTACAATTAATTTCTACTGAATAATTTAAATTTTTGATAATTAACAATTTACATTGCCATAAAAATTACTTAGTTAATCTATTTTTTTGCTGAACCTTAAGTTTTATATTTACCGCTTTAAATTTTTAAAGCAAACCTATGAATCCGCTTCAGGCAATTTCACCAATCGACGGGAGATATGCTTCCAAAACCAAAGATCTAGTTTCTTATTTTAGCGAAGAAGCGCTAATCAAGTATCGAGTAAAAGTAGAGATCGAATATTTTATCGCACTTTGTGAATTACCTTTACCTCAACTACAAAAAGTAGACGCTTCTTATTTTCCTAAACTTCGTGAGATCTATGAAAATTTTTCTGTGGAAGATGCGCAAGCGGTAAAAGATATAGAATCGGTGACCAATCACGATGTAAAAGCGGTTGAATATTTCATCAAAAAAGAAATGGATGAGCTAGGTTTAACCGAATCTAAAGAATTTATTCATTTTGGTTTAACTTCTCAAGATATTAATAACACCTCGGTACCATTAAGTTTAAAAGATGCGATCGAGCAAGTTTATTATCCGGTTTTAAACGAGGTTTTAGATAAACTAAAAGAAATGGCAGAAGACTGGAAAGAAATTCCGCTACTTGCCAGAACTCACGGGCAACCTGCCTCTCCTACTCGTTTAGGTAAAGAAATTGATGTGTTTATTACGCGTATCGAAGAGCAAATAAAAACCTTAGCGCAAACCCCGACAGCAGCAAAATTTGGTGGCGCAACCGGTAATTACAACGCACACAAAGTTGCTTACCCAACTATCGACTGGAAAAAATTTGGAACCGAATTCGTAGAAAGCTTAGGGATGAAGCACTCCTTCCCGACCACTCAAATCGAGCATTACGATTATATGGCGGCAACTTTCGATGCTTTAAAACGTATCAATACCATTTTGATCGATCTAGATCGTGATATCTGGACGTACGTTTCGATGGATTATTTTAAGCAAAAAATTAAAAAAGGTGAAGTAGGTTCTTCTGCGATGCCACATAAAGTAAACCCGATCGATTTTGAAAATAGCGAAGGTAATTTAGGGATCGCCAACGCTTTATTTGAGCATTTAGCAGCAAAATTACCGGTAAGCCGTTTACAACGAGACCTTACCGATAGTACGGTGTTAAGAACGATTGGAATGCCAATGGGACATACGTTAATCGCTTTACAATCTACTTTAAAAGGATTGAATAAATTATTGCTGAATGAAGATAAACTTCACGAAGATCTAGAGAAAAACTGGGCTGTTGTTGCCGAAGCGATACAAACTATCTTACGTCGCGAAGCTTACCCAAATCCTTATGAAGCTTTAAAAGGTTTAACCAGAACCAACGAGAAAATCACTGCAAAAAGTATTGCAGATTTTATTGAAACGCTAGAGGTTTCTGAAGAAATAAAAGCTGAATTAAAAGTGATTACTCCGCAAAATTATACCGGTATTTAAAATTTTTAAATTGCTGAATACTATAGAAAAGCTCGAAGTTTATTTAACTTCGGGCTTTTTAATTTTAAGATGAAATATTACCAAGACGAAACTTTTAAAAACGTAGATTTTTCAACTGAAAAAGAAATTGTCGAATTTGACAATTGTAGCTTTCAAAATTGTCAATTTACCGGAATGAAGTTACTCAACTTCAATTTTATAGAATGTGAGTTTCATACCTGCGATTTTAGCGCTGCCAACTTAAGTTCTTGCAGTCTTAACGATTGTAATTTTGAAGCTTGTAAACTCTTAGGCTTACGCTTCGACCTTTGCAACCCATTTTTATTTCAGGTGAATTTTAAAGACTGTCAGCTTGATTTTTCTTCGTTCTACCAATGTAAGATGAAGAAAACCAATTTTGAAAATTGCAGTTTAAAAGAAGTAGATTTTACAGAAGCCGATCTTGAAGGGAGCAACTTTCACGAAAGCTTGTTAAGCGGAGCTGTATTTGAACGCAGTAACATAGTAAAAAGCAATTTTACGACTGCGCAAAACTTCAACATCAACCCGGAAATAAACAACATAAAAGCAGCCCACTTTTCAAAAGAAAATCTTAGCGGACTGCTTTTAAATTATGGAATAATGATTAAATAATTATCCTCTTCTAAATTTAGAAGTCTCTTCAAAAACGTGTTCTAAAATTGCCTTGTCCTGGTCTGAAAAAGAAATGCTGCGTCTTTCCATTACTTTTTCAGCAACTTCAAAAGCTTTATTGGTTTTATAGGTGGTTGTTCCGCTACTGCCGCCCCAACTAAAACTCGGTACAAAATTTCTAGGGAAACCGGCACCAAAAATATTAGAACTTACACCAACTACTGTTCCTGTATTAAACATCGTGTTAATTCCGCATTTAGAATGATCTCCCATCATTAATCCGCAAAATTGTAATCCGGTTTTGGCAAAACCTTCGGTTTCGTAACTCCACAATCTTACCTCAGCATAATTATTCTTCAAGTTAGAATTATTGGTATCGGCTCCTAAATTGCACCATTCACCTAAAACAGCATTTCCTAAAAAGCCGTCGTGCCCTTTATTAGAATAACCAAATATTACTGAATTATTTACCTCTCCTCCAACTTTACTATGCGGTCCAACGGTGGTTGGTCCATAAATTTTTGCACCCATTTTTAAAGTTGAATGCTCGCAAAGTGCAAACGGACCGCGTACGCTACAAGCTTCCATCACTTCAGCATCTTTACCGATGTAAATTGGTCCGTTACTCGCGTTTAAACTAGCAATGGTTAATTTTGCACCTTCTTCTACAAAAATGCGTTCTTTATTTATACAGAAAACAGATTCAGGAATTTCTGCAGATTCTCGATCTTTGGTTAACCAGTAAAAATCTCTTTCGATAGCATCGCCGTTCTTAGAAAAAATATCCCAAGTATTTTCGATAAACAAAGGTTCTTCTTCTACTTCTATGGTATCAAAACTTTCTAGATCTATTTCTTCATCTTCCGCAGTTAGAAAAGCGACATAAGTATCTTGATGAACGATCACTTGATTAGCCTTTAGATTTTCTATTTGCTGCAATAAACTTTCTGAAGGAAAATACGCTCCATTAATCATCACGTTCTGTTCTAACTCCACCATTGGCCATTTTTCAGATAAATAAGCTTCAGTAACGGTAGTCGTTGTACTTTCTAGCAAAAGTTCCCACTTTTCACGAATGGTTAAAATACCTACACGAATATCGGCAACCGGTCGTGTAAAAGTGAAAGGCAATAATTTATTTCTGGCATCTCCGTCAAAGAGTATATAATTCATAAGATTGTGTTTTGGTAGCGAATTTAAAAAGTAATCTACAAGATTAGTCTTTACAAGCTTGTTTTTTTCGAGTATCGACAATCGAGAGTATTTTCCAGGCTTTGTCGATATAAATAAGTTGAAAGTTATTTACGCCACAATGGCTTAATTCATTATTGATGTAAAACTCGTAAGGCATCCAAACATTTGCCAAATAACCATCGGTATTCACTGTTAAATTCCCTAGTCGTTCTTCAAAATTAACTTCCGCAGGAATAGAAGAAATTGAACTTACGAATTTTTCGTAACTATCGGTATTCACCACCATTTTTCCGTTTTCTTTTTTTCCGATAGATTTTAGTTGAACTTTTTCAAAAGCAAAAGTTTTCAGTTTTACACTGTCTTGATCGTGAAAAGCTTTAAAAAACTCTTGAACCATATGCTTTGCAGCCGCTTCTGAAGGTTGAGAAAAACTGCTAAAACCTATAAAAAACAACAGGATAAAAGTGAAAAATCGCATAGCGTTAATGTTTTGATGTTCGTGTACTAATTTAGTACTTTTACTTCAACAAAAAACAAGAAAATGTCTGTTGCAAAAAAACAATATAAAAGAGTTACGGTAAAATCGTTGGTAGAAATGAAAGCCAACAAAGAAAAAATTTCGATGCTTACAGCTTACGATTTCACGATGGCGAGTATTGTAGATGGTGCCGGGATCGATGTGATTTTAGTAGGAGATTCTGCAGCCAATACGATGGCCGGTCACGAAACCACTTTACCGATAACGCTTGACCAAATGATTTACCACGCTTCTTCTGTAATTAGAGGGATTAATCGATCGTTAGTAGTGGTAGATTTACCATTTGGTTCTTACCAAAGTGATCCAAAAGAAGCTTTGCGTTCTGCGATTAGAATTATGAAAGAAAGTGGCGCACACGCTTTAAAACTTGAAGGTGGTAAAGAAATTAAAGATTCGATTAAACGAATTTTAAATGCCGGTATTCCTGTCATGGGACATTTAGGATTAACGCCACAATCGATCTATAAATTTGGAACGTATACCGTTAGAGCGAAAGAAGAAGCTGAAGCCGAAAAGCTCAAAGCCGATGCTAAAATGCTAGAGAAAATAGGCTGTTTTGCAGTAGTTTTAGAAAAAGTACCCGCAAAACTTGCTAAAGAAGTAGCCGAAAGTATCTCGATTCCTGTCATTGGGATTGGCGCCGGTAACGGAGTTGATGGTCAGGTATTAGTAGTTCACGATATGCTAGGGATGACGCACGAATTTAATCCGCGTTTTTTACGTCGTTATTTAGATTTACATACCGAAATGACCAATGCTTTTGCAGCTTATCATAAAGATGTGAAATCGGGTGATTTCCCGAACGAGAACGAGCAATATTAATGACGGAAGCCGAAAAAATAATTCAGCGACTTGAACTTGAACCGCATCCGGAAGGTGGTTATTTTAAAGAAACTTACCGTAGTGAAGGTAAAATTTTAGAAAATCAACTTCCCGATGTGTTTGACGGAGATCGTAATTTTTCTACTTGTATTTATTTTCTACTGACTTCTGAAACCTTTTCAGCATTTCATAAAATTAATCAAGACGAATTTTGGCATTTTTATAAAGGAAGCGCCATTCAGCTTTTTATGATTTCTGAAGAAGGAAAACTTTCTGAAGTGATTATTGGCAACAACCTAGAAAATGGCGAAGTTCCGCAATTTGTGGTTCCTAAAAATTATTGGTTTGCCGCAAGAATAATTCAACCAGAATCTTATGCTTTGGTAGGTTGCACCGTTTCACCGGGTTTCGATTTTAGAGATTTCACTTTACCGAGTAGCGCTGAATTATTAGAAAAATTTCCGCAGCACGAAAAAGTGATCACTCAACTCACGCATAACTAATGGAAAATCTTTTCAATGCATTTACGACTCCATTATTATTAAGCGGAATCATTTTCGTGATCGTGAGTTTATTGTTGTTGAAGTTTCCACCGAAAGAAATCAATTCGTTTTACGGTTATCGCACTTCTACTTCTATGGAAACGCAAGAGCAATGGGATTTTGCACAACGCTATTCTTCCATTATGATGCTTAAATGCGGCATTGGTATGATATTGATTTCGCTTATTGGTCCGTTTCTAACAGGCGTAGATGCAGCCGTTTTATCGATCTCTGCAATTGTAGTTTTGCTTATTCCGGTGGCGATCTTATTTTATAAAACTGAAAAAGCTATTAAAAATAAGTTTAAGTAATTTGAAAAAAGAACATTCTCATAAAGACAATTTAAAAGTCGTTTACGAAGACAATCACTTGATCGTCGTCAATAAACGCGCCGGCGATATTGTACAAGGCGATAAAACCGGAGATAAACCTCTAAGTGAAGTTGTAAAATCTTATTTAAAAGAAAAATACAATAAACCCGGCAATGTATATTTAGGAGTTGTGCATCGTTTAGACCGACCAACAACAGGGATTGTTTTATTTGCTAGAACTTCTAAAGCTTTACCACGCTTGAACAAACTTTTTGCTGAAAAGAAGACAGCGAAAACCTATTGGGCGTTGGTAAAAAATGAACCGCCTAAAAAACAAGATACGCTCGTTCATTATTTAAAGCGAAACCCAAAACAAAATAAATCTTACGCGCATAAAAATGAAGTTCCCGATAGTAAAAAAGCGATTCTTCATTATAAAATCATAAAAAAGCTAGATAATTACTTTCTGCTGGAAATCGATCTAGAAACGGGAAGGCATCACCAGATTCGTAGTCAGTTATCGGCCATTGGGTGCCCAATTAAAGGCGATTTAAAATATGGATTTGATCGCAGCAACAAAGACGCCAGCATTCATTTACACGCCAGAAAACTTACATTAACTCATCCGGTTCAAAAAGAAGAAATGTCTTTTGTCGCTCCGTTACCCAACGAGCCGCTTTGGAAAGCTTGCGAGTAGTAATTATTTTAAATTTTCAATCGCTTGTTCAACCAAAGGTTCCATCACCGAATAACCTTTTTTATTAGGATGAACACCGTCTTCTGCATATTCCGGATTTAATGATAAATCTTCCATCACCATGCCATCGTAATAATCTACGTAAGAAATATCATGCTTTGTAGCGTAGGCTGAAAGTAAGTTATTAAGTTGAATGATTTTCTGTTTCGGGTCGATCTTGGCGTTCCAAGGGAATGCTGCTGCCGGCAATACCGAACATAAGATCACCTCAATATCATTAGCTTTGGCCAATTCTACCATCGAAACAATATTCCCAAAAATGTTTTCTACTTTAATAGGACCGGTATTTTCTGCGATATCGTTAATACCGGCTAAAATCACTACAGCTTTCGGTTGCAGATCGATCACATCTTCTCGAAAACGCAATAACATTTGCGAAGTCGTTTGCCCGCTAATTCCACGATCGAGATATGGATTTTTATCGAAAAACTCCGGCCTTGTTGGCTTCCAAAACTGTGTGATCGAATTTCCCATAAAAATAATGTGATCTTCTAACGGAATTTCTTCTGCTAATGCTAGATTTTCTTTCTCATAAAATCTAAGATTAGCCCAATCTTTTTGTTGTGCGTTTGCCATACTGCAAATAAAAACTAAAATGAATAAAATCTTACCGTTCATAATTTTTTAATTGAAACTGAATAGCATCGCCTTGCTTTTTTTGCGCTAATAAATTAATACTTTCTTCGGTTAGCTGAAATATTCTCGGATAACCGCCTGTTGTTTGCGCATCACGCATCAAAATAATGAGATTACCTCCCGGCGTAAATTGAACTGTTCCCGGCAAAACAGGTTGTGTTAAAATGGGTTTCAAGTTATTTTCGATTTTCTCTTCTAATTGATAAGCCATTCGGCTATTATTTTTTGAAACGCTGAATGTTTGCTGAAGTAATTTATCGATCATCGCATCGGTAAGAAAATCAAATTCAGGACCGGGATAAACTTCAATAGCTTCAGAAGCATACTTTTCGGCTTCGTATTTTAAATGTGCAAAAGTTTTCTCTTTGGTATCACGATATTCAGCAATCTGGAGTTGATCGCCTTTTTGTAAAGCGCTAGTTTTCGTAATAGGTTCGTACATACTTCTGCTTTTCAACTTCATTTCAGTTTGAAACCCTCCGTTCATAGCCAAATATAAACGTATTCCTTTCGTGATCTGCTTTATTTGAAGTACATCTCCATTTTTAACTTCAAAAGGTCTTAAAAGCTCTATTTTCTTATCATTTAAAGTTACTACGGCTTCTAAACCTGAAAGTGCCACTAACATTTCTTCTTCAAAAACTAAGGTTGGCCCCATCATCGTGATTTCTAGAACGGCTTCGTATTCGGTATTTCCCACCAAAAGATTTGCAATTTTGGCAGAGTAGCGATCCATCACACCACTTTGCGGAACTCCGTAACTCGCAAAACCGGTTCTCCCAAAATCTTGAACGCTGGTTAACAATCCCGGTTGTTTCACTTTAATGCTCATAAACTTCTTTTTTCAATTGATAGTTTCCTTCTTCGACTTGATTTTTGATCTCTTGATATGCTTCTAAACTTACCGACTCAAATTTAAGTTTATCGCCCGCTTGAAACGGAGAAGGTTTTTCGTTTTCTACGTCAAAAATTGAAACCGGACAATTACCAATAAGTTGCCATCCGCCGGCAGAAATTTGCGGGTAAATTCCGGTTTGTTTTTCACCGATGCCAACCGCTCCTTTTTCAACCTTTAAACGGGGTGATTTTTTACGTGAAATATGAAGCTTTTTATCGAGCCCGCCGAGGTATAAAAATCCGGGTAAAAAACCGGTAAAGAAAATCGTATAATTAGGTTGGGTATGAAGTTGAATTATTTCTGAAATTTCTAAGTTATTCTGCTTTCTTAGCAAAGCTAGATCTAAACCAAATTTTTCATCGTAACATACCGGAAGCGTAAACTGATGGAGTTGAAGTTTTTGCTGCTCACTATCGACCAAAATTAGCTTCTCAACTACTGAAATTTCATCATAAATATTATTTATAGTTGATATATAATTCACTAATAATGAATTATATGTGTTTGTTATTTCAACCTTAACTTCAATATAATAATTTTGAATATTTTTCTTCACCTGAAGCAAGTAATATAGTAAATCTTCTTCAATTATTTCTTCCCAAGACAATAAAATAGCTTGATTACCGAATGCTTGAATACTTGGTTTTTGGTACTTCATCTTCTATCCTATTTTAATATTTTTCAATGCTAATTGTTCTCGCAAATACTTAAAAATTTCAACTGAATTCTGAGTGTCGCTATGCACACAAATGGTATCAAAATTTGCTTCTAAAAACGCATCATTTTCAAGCTGAATTTTTCCTTCAGAAACCATTAAAAATACGTGCTGAAATACAGCTTCTTTTTCATGTAAAACAGCCTTGTTTTTTGAGCGTGAAACCAAACTAAAATCGGCCTCATAATTTCGGTCTGCAAAACCTTCTTTCCAAGTGTTTAATTTTGTTTTAGCGATTGCTTCTACCACAGAATTCGGCGGTACAAAAAGTATTAATTGTTCGTCGATCTCCTTTACAGCATCTACGACCAAGCGAGCTTTTTCTTCATCTTTAGCAATTTCATTATAAAGTGCTCCGTGCGGTTTTACGTGATGCAGCTTCCCTCCTAGCCTTTCGGTAATTGTTTTAACCGCTAAAATTTGAGTTTTAAGCGTGTTTTTCAGCTTGTCTAATTCAATATCCAGCTTTTTCCTTCCGAAGTTTTCAGGATCGGGATATGAAGGATGTGCACCAATATTTACCTGATGTTTTAAAGCTAAACGAACAGCTTCAGTAATCGTTTTATCATTACCAAAATGACCGCCGCAAGCAATATTACAAGAAGAGATTAATGGCATTAGTGCAGCATCGAACGCTCCGCCTTCTGCCAAGTCACAATTTAAATCTATATGTTTCATAAATAATAATTTATTTACGCTGACTTAAAGCATAAATTGAGAAAGTACCTAACCAGTGCCCACCTTCGTAAGAGTCACCAAAAAGGTCTTTGAAGGAGTGAGAAACGTGCTGATCACCGATTAATTTTAAGTGTTTAAAATCGTCTTCATACTTGTTCGCTAAATTATAAAACACCCAAGCACGACTGTAATTTAAACCGTCTAAATGCACTAGTTTTCCATCGGTTCTATCGGAAACTTCACCGGGTGTTAATTCAAAATCTTTTTGCATTAAACCGGGCATAAAGTCTTTTAACCACATTTTAAAAGTCTGTTCTGCCAAAACGCGTTGCATTAAATCTACTTCTTCTAAACAAGGCGAAAGAAAGTCGAAACCACTTGGCTCCCAACCCATCGGGCAGTTATCGTCACCTAAGTAAAAATCTTTTGCTCGAGAAGTGATAAGATCAACTAGTTTTTCATTTTCTGTGGTTTTTGCATAATCGTAAGCAAAAGTCATCCCAAAAGCGGTGTTTTCGTGTTCTCCTACGCGAATTGGGTAGTTTAATTTAGGTAGAAATTCCATATAATTTTCTACCACTTGATCTGCTAAAGGCTGAAGGTTTTGCTGTAAAGGCTTCGCAATAGAATCGTTCCAGGTATGTAATTCTTCCGAGAGTTTAAGCAACCAAGCCCAACCATAAGTACGTTCAAACGATTTGTTCTCTTTCTTCTTGAAATACTTTAATTCTTGTTGAATATTCTCTTCAGAAAGATGTAACTGAAGCTGTTCTTTAATCGCATCGGCTTCTTCTAAATCTGGAAATTGTTTTAATAAATTCACTAACGACCAATGCGCGTGAACCGCAGAATGCCAATCGAAACAACCATAAAATGCCGGATGAATCGTATCTGGCGTTTGTAAATCTTGTTCAGAAGTTAACGTATAACCCGGTTTGTAAGGATATTTGGTACTTATACATTCTAAAGGAAGCTCTACCAATTTATTAGCCTTACTTAAAGTAAGCTGAATATCTTCTAAAGGCATCAATTCTCCCTTAATATCTTCTACAATACTGGTGTCTTCTTCTGTGATCTCGTTTGCAGGTTGTATGTTATTTTCTTGCTCATTTTTGCAAGCAATAAAAGCTAATCCTAAACTTAAAAGTATAATCTTTTTCATCGTTTTTTTCTTATCCTAACCATCCGTCGCGATCTAAACTCCGGTATTGGATGGCTTCACTTATATGTTTTCCTGTAATTTTTTCTGAATTTTCTAAATCGGCAATCGTTCGTGAAACTTTCAAAATACGATCGTAAGCTCTAGCAGAAAGGTTTAAACGCTCCATTGCGGTTTTTAATAACTGCTTAGAAGCTTCATCTAACTTACAAAACTCTCGTATTTGCTTCACCCCCATTTGCGCATTGTAATGTACATTTTTTAAGTTTTTAAACCTATTGGTTTGTAACTGCCTGGCTTTAGTTACTCGCTCTCTAATCACTACACTACTTTCACCTTTTCGTTCTTCGCTAAGCTTATCGAATGGCACCGGAGTCACTTCTATATGAATATCGATACGATCTAAAAGCGGTCCGCTAATCTTGCTTAAATAGCGTTGCATTTCTGCAGGTGAAGAAGTAACCGGCGCATCGGGATCGTTAAAATAACCACCAGGACTCGGATTCATACTCGCGACCAACATAAAACTTGACGGATAAGTCACCGTAAATTTGGCTCTAGAAATCGTGACTTCTCGATCTTCCAGCGGTTGTCGCATTACCTCTAACACCGAACGCTTAAATTCGGGTAATTCATCTAAAAACAAAACGCCATTATGCGACATCGATATTTCTCCCGGTTGCGGATATTGACCGCCGCCGACTAGCGCCACATCAGAAATCGTATGATGTGGACTACGAAAAGGGCGTTCTGCCATTAATCCGCCTAAATTAGAAGTTCTCCCAACAACACTATGAATCTTTGTGGTTTCTAGAGCTTCGTGCAACGTCATCGGTGGTAAAATACTCGGCAATCGCTTGGCGAGCATCGTTTTTCCCGATCCCGGCGGACCAATTAAAATAATATTATGACCTCCGGCAGCAGCAATTTCCATACAACGTTTGATCGATTCTTGTCCTTTCACATCGGCAAAATCGAATTCAGGATGTTCTAAATTCTCGTAAAATTGCTTTCGGGTATCAATTTCGGTTCTTGTTAAAGCTTCTCCCTTATCAAAAAAATTAATTACTTCTGTAATATTTTCAACTCCATAAACTTCCAAGCCGTTCACGATAGCAGCTTCTGTAGCATTTTGTTTCGGTAAAATAAAACCTTTAAAACCTTCTTCTTTCGCTTTAATCGCAATAGGCAAAGCGCCTTTTATAGGTTGCAAACTTCCATCTAAAGAAAGTTCACCCATAATAAGATAATCACTAATATTTTCAGCTTTAATTTGTGAAGAAGCACTTAAAATCCCTAAGGCTAAAGTAAGATCGTAAGCAGAACCTTCTTTACGTAGATCTGCCGGCGCCATATTAATGGTAATCTTCTTTCCAGGTAATTTATATTTGTTGTTTTGTAAAGCAGCCGCAATGCGATAACTACTCTCTCGAATAGCATTATCGGGCAAGCCCACCAAATGGTAGCCAATGCCTTTATCGACATTTACCTCTACCGTTATGGTCGTAGCTTCTACCCCAAAAACCGCACTACCAAAAACTTTAACCAACATGAATCAAGTAATTTTCTTAAAAATAGAAATTTATTTTTAACCAACTTCTTTCTTATTAAAGTATTAAGAAAATTCCTGAAAATTTGATGAGGGCACCACCCTCTGGGTCGGGCTTTCACTACTCGCTTTTTTAAATTTCTCATTAAAATTTAAAAAGAGCTCAAACACGCCGTTCAATCCCTGGTGCAAGTCTTAAAATAACGTCAAAGTCTTTTTAGAACCTCCATAAACAACTTCATATAGGTTAACTTTAAAGAAAAAACAACGAACGATGAACAAGAAACCAATAGCAGAAAAATACGACCTCATTTGCGTAGGCGGCGGGATTATGAGCGCCACCTTAGCCTTAATGCTTAAACTCATCGATTCTTCTGTAAAAATTGCCATTTTTGAACGTTTAGACAAAGTTGCCCAAGAAAGTTCTGAAGCTTGGAACAATAGCGGAACCGGACATTCGGCCTTTTGCGAACTTAATTATACTCCGGAAAAAGAAGATGGAGGTATCGACATTTCTAAAGCCATTCAGATTTTTGACCAGTTTGAAAAATCGAAACAATTCTGGGCGTATTTAGTAGAGCAAAATTTAGTTAAAAACCCGAAACAATTCATTCATAAAGCGCCACACCATAGTTGGGTGACCGGAAAAGATAACGTTGAATTTTTAAAGAAACGTTTCGAGAAGATGAGTAAAGAATTTGCATTCAGAGAAATGGAGTTTTCAGAAGATTATTCAACCTTAATAGAATGGTTTCCGCTCATTATGAAAAACAGAGATCATTCTTCTGAACCAATGGCAGCCACAAGAATGGAATTAGGAACCGAAGTCAACTTCGGGAATATTACGGAGCAATTCTTCAGCATTTTAGAAGAGAAATTTGATACTCCGGTTTTTAGAAATCACGATGTACTCGATGTAGATCCCGATCAAGAAGATTGGTTGGTCGAAGTTAAAGATCTAAAAAACGAACAGAAAAAATATTACGATGCCGATCACGTATTTATTGGTGCCGGCGGTGGAGCATTACCTTTACTTCAAAAAGTTGAAATTGAAGAGAAAAAAGGTTATGGTGGTTTTCCTGTGAGCGGGCAATGGCTGGTTTGCAAAAACCGAGAAGTGATCGAGAAACACGATGCGAAAGTTTATAGTAAAGCAGGACCCGACGCGCCACCAATGTCAACTCCGCATTTAGATACTCGCTATATTAATGGTAAAAAAGAATTGATGTTTGGTCCGTTTGCGGGATTCAACACCAAATTTTTAAAAGAAGGGAGTTATACAGATTTAATCAAATCTATTAAATTAGATAATATCTCGTCGATGTTAGGCGCATTTTGGCACAACCTTCCGCTAACCGAATATTTAATTAGTCAAGTTAGTAAAGATCACGAAGACCGAATGAACGATCTGCGTGAGTTTGTAAAAGATGCAAAGTCTGAAGATTGGGAACTTAAAGTTGCGGGGCAACGTGTTCAAATTATTAAAAAAGACGAAAAAAAAGGTGGAAGTTTAGAATTTGGTACCGATATCGTACACAATCAAGAAGGAAGCATCACTGCACTTTTAGGCGCTTCACCGGGAGCTTCAACCGCGGTTCATATTATGATCGATATTATTCAATTAGCTTTCCCTGAGTTACTTCAGCAAAAAGATAAAGCAGAAAAACTTTCAGCAATGATCCCGTTTTGGAATAGAGATTTAACACAACATCAAGAAGAGTTTAAAGAAATTCAACAAAAATGTATGGAAATTCTTCAGCTTAACGATTAGCATTTATCTTTGAAGAAATCAAAATTGAATGTCCGTAATGCATCATAAAATGTTTCGTCACCCTAAACTTGATTCAGGGTCTCATCTGATAAGCTTTGATTTTTAGCATTATATGAGATTCTGAAATAAATTCAGAATGACGCAGAAATTAATTATTATAAATAACGGATAATCAAAATAAAAACTAACATTTATGAAAAACTTATTTTTTCTGTGCTTATTTATTTCAACATTTAGCATTCAAGCACAGACTACTTACGAAACCAAAGAGAATATTTCGTACTACACCAAAAAACAAATCAAAGGTGATAACTACAAAGCCGATCGATGTGTATTAGATATTTATTACCCTACCAATAAAGAGAATTTTGCAACAGTGGTTTGGTTTCACGGTGGTGGTTTAAGTGGTGGTGAAAAAGAAATTCCGCAGTTATTAAAGGAAAAAGGCATTGCAGTAATTGGTGTAAATTATCGATTACATCCCAAAGTTACCGCCCCTACTTATATTGAAGATGCCGCAGCGGCAGTAGCTTGGGCATTTAAAAATATTGAAGATTATGGTGGCGATAAATCGTTAATTTTTGTTTCAGGTCATTCTGCCGGAGGATATTTAGCGAGTATGATCGGGTTAGATAAAAAATATTTAAAAGAATTTGATATTGATGCCAACGATATTGCAGGATTAATCCCGTTTAGCGGACATACCATCACGCATTTTACTGTTAGAAAAGAGCGAGGTATTGACGGCAAAACTCCGATCATCGATAGTTTGGCTCCGCTTTTTCACGTTCGTAAAGACGCTCCGCCTCTACTTTTAATCACCGGAGATCGCGAAAAAGAAATGTTAGGCCGCTATGAAGAGAACGCTTATATGATGCGAATGATGAAAGTAATTGGGCACACCGAAACGACTTTATATGAAATGGATGGTTACGGCCACGGAATGACGCATCCGGCTTTCCCCTTGTTACTCAACGAAATTGAAAGAATTACTAAAATGAAGCAGAAATAATTTTTGAATGTTCTGTTGAAAATATAAAAGTGTTATACTTTTTGTCACACTGAGCGGAGTCGAAGTGTTGATTTTAGACTTGCTCTTATTAAATTGTTTGCAAAGCAGTATGAGATTCCGGATCAAGTCCGGAATGATGAAAACACATTCTTACAAATTGTGAATCATCTGATTTTATCTATAAAAAAAGCCGAGTTTCTAACTCGGCTTTTTTGTGGGGTAAATTTGTTTTTACGAAAGGTATTCTTTTACCAGACTTTGCGTTGAAGCATCTTGTGGTTGAGAAAAATCTTTCGTTTCCATCTGTTTTAAAATTCCGTTGGCTAATTGTTTACCTAATTCAACTCCCCATTGGTCATAGCTAAAAATATTCCAAATCACACCTTGTACAAATAGTTTATGCTCGTATAAAGCTACTAAACTTCCTAAGGTTTCCGGAGTTAATTTATCGATCAATAAAGTGTTGGTTGGCTTGTTACCCTCAAAAACTTTAAAAGGTTTTAAGGTTGAAGCCTTTTCAGCATCCATATCTTTTAACTCTTCTTCTACTTGTGCCGGAGTTTTACCTTTCAGCAAAGCTTCAGTTTGAGCAAAAAAGTTAGCCATTAATTTATCTTGGTGTTCTTTATTACCGTGTAACGACTTTTTAAAGCCAATAAAATCACACGGTATTAATTTAGTACCTTGATGTATTAATTGAAAAAATGCGTGTTGAGAATTGGTTCCCGGTTCTCCCCAAACAATGGTTCCGGTTTGATAAGGTATTTTATTTCCGTCGCGAGAAACACTTTTTCCGTTGCTTTCCATAATACCTTGCTGTAAGTAAGGTACTAGTTTGTGTAAATATTGTGAATAAGGAATAATAGCTTCTGTTTCGGCATCAAAAAAGTTATTGTACCAAATACTTAAAAGCGCTAACGTTACGGGAATATTGTCTTTAAAATCGGTTGTTTGAAAATGCTCGTCCATTTTTCCGGCTCCGTCTAATAAGCTTTGATAATTTTCAAAACCTACCGCGCAAGCAATAGATAAACCTACCGCGCTCCAGAGTGAAAAACGACCACCAACCCAATTCCACATTGGGAAAATGTTTTGATCTGCGATACCAAATTCTTTTACACTTTCTAAGTTGGTTGAAACGGCTACGAAGTGTTTTGCAACATTTTCTTTAGCAGCAGTTTTTAAGAACCAATTTCTTACTGTGTTTGCGTTTGTAATCGTTTCTTGAGTGGTAAAACTCTTAGAAACAATAATAAAAAGTGTAGTTTCTGGATCTAGATCCTGAATGGTTTCCATCACGTGATCTCCATCTACATTTGAAATGAAGTGAACGCCTAAATGATTTCTGTAGTATTGTAAAGAATCTACGATCATTTGTGGTCCTAGATCACTACCACCAATACCAATGTTTACGACATCTGTAATGGCTTTACCGGTATAACCTTTCCATTCTCCTGAAATAACTTCTTGCGAGAAGTCTTTCATTTTTTGAAGGGTTTCTTTTACTTCTTCCGGCTTTTCGTTTCCACGAAGTGCGGTGTGAAGTACAGCTCTCCCTTCGGTTTGATTAATTTTATCTCCGTTGAATTGCTTTTCTATCGCATCTTTCAATTCAACTTCGTTTGCCAATTCTAATAATAAATCTTTGGTAGTAGTATTTATTCTGTTTTTAGAATAGTCTACAAAAAAGTTATTCCATTTCAACTGAAATTTTTCTGCTCTAGAAGCATCTTCAGCAAAAAGATCTACTAATTTTTGATCTTTTATTTCTTGATAATGTTTAGCTAACTTTTCCCAAGCTTTAGTAGCTGTTGGATTTATTGTTTTAAGAGGCATTGTTGATTACGTTTTTTCTATAATGTTCTATTAAACCATCGATTGGTCTTCTTACAATGTTACCTAATTCTAAACTGTAAGGTTTTAAAGCGTCTTCAATAATTTCTTTTGAAAAATGCGCTATTGAGCCTACGAAGTGAATTGGTACATTTTGAGATTCTCTAAAGCAAAGTACACGGTTTTCGATAAACTTTTTCATTCCTTCAGAAATGAGTTTATAGAAATAGCCATTTACTTCTTCACTTGTAAAAATGAATTCTGCAAAATGTGCAAGGTAAGTATTTGGATTGTCTTCTTGGTATAAGTTACGTTTAATCTCGTCTGCATCTAAGTTAAAACGCTCTTCAAATTCTTTTGCAAGAACTACCGGCATTCTCTTATAGTAGTAATCTCTAATTAAACGTTTTCCGAAGTAATTTCCGCTGGCTTCATCCATTAAGATATAACCTAATGAATCTACTGCCATTCTTACATCTTTACCATCGAAAAAACAACTGTTAGAACCTGTACCTAAAATACAAACAATACCCGGTTCTGAAGTCACTGCATAAGAGGCCGCAACCATATCTTCGCGAACATCTACTTCTGCATTCGTAAAATATTCCCCAATAATTCTTTTAAGGTTCTCTGTTGGTCTTTTTGTACCACAACCGGCGCCAAAAAAACCTACTTGGGTAATTTTATCTTTTACTTGAGCAAGGTCTTCATTTTCCCGTAAACGGCTTTCAAGAACTGGTGTCTTGAAAACCGCCGGGTTTAATCCTTTTGTGCGTGTTTTAAATACTTTTTCGCCGTTATCGTCTAAAAGTATCCAATCGCACTTGGTAGAACCGCCATCTGCTATTAATAACATAGACGATTATTTAAGTGAATTTACGTGTAACGCAAGGTCAATTAACTTTGTTGAATAACCCCACTCGTTATCATACCAAGAGATCAATTTAAAGAAGTTATCGTTAAGTGCGATACTAGAACCTGCATCGAAAACACTTGTTTGACCTTCACCTACGAAATCTTGTGAAACTACTTCTTCTTCAGTATAACCTAAAATTCCTTTTAAATTACCGTCTGCAGCAGTTTTTAATGCTTTTTTAATGTCTTCTAAAGAAGCTTCTTTTTTTGTTCTAACAGTAAGATCTACAACAGATACATCTGCAGTTGGTACTCTAAATGCCATCCCGGTAAGTTTTCCGTCTAATTCAGGAATTACCACTCCTACCGCTTTTGCAGCTCCTGTAGAGGTTGGGATAATGTTAGAAATAGCGCTACGTCCTAATCTAAAGTTTTTTCTAGATGGAGAATCTACAGTGAATTGAGTTGAAGTACTCGCGTGTACGGTTGTCATTAAACCTTCTACGATACCAAATTCATCATCAATAACTTTAGCTAAAGGAGCTAAACAGTTTGTAGTACAAGAAGCGTTAGAAACAATTTTGTCTTCTGCTGTCGCTTTTTCGTGGTTTACACCCATTACGAACATAGGAACGTCTTCTTTGGTTGGTGCAGAAATTACTACTTTCTTAGCTCCAGCATCAAGGTGTCCTTTTGCTGTTTCTTGAGTTTTAAAAATACCTGTACATTCTAAAACTACGTCTACATTTAGAGCATCCCACTTAAGGTCTGCAGGATTTTTTTCTGCAGAAACACGGATTTCGTTACCATCTACAACTAAATTACCATCTTTAACTTCTACTTCTCCGTTAAATTTACCGTGTGTAGAATCATATCTTAACATATATGCTAAGTGATCTACTTCTAATAAATCGTTAATTCCTACTATATTAATATTCGGATTTTCGTTTGCTATTCTAAAAGCAATTCTACCAATACGACCAAAACCGTTGATAGCTACATTTACTTTACTCATAAGTTTTAATTTTTAAATTGAAGTTATATCTGCAACCCTTCTTAGATCGATATCAATTTCATTTTCTCCTGAAATTGCCAGATCGAAAGGCACATATGTTAATTTTTTGTCTTTTATCCCTACCATCATATCACTTTTACCTTCTAGTAATGCGTCTACTGCGCCAATCCCTAAACGGCTGGCAAGTACACGATCATAACAACTTGGAGAACCTCCTCGTTGAATATGCCCTAGAACGGTAACACGTACTTCATAATCTTCTAAGTTAGTTTCTATAAATTCTGCTAATTCAAAGATGTTTTTACCAATTTGATCGCCTTCAGCAACCACAATGATACTTGAAGTTTTTCCGGACTTTTTACTTCTTTTTAAAGATTCTAAAAGTCTTTCTGTTCCTAAGTTTTCTTCTGGTATTAAAATTTCTTCTGCTCCTGCACCGATTCCCGCATTTAAGGCAATATCACCGGCGTCTCTTCCCATTACTTCAACTAAAAATAAGCGATTATGAGAATTTGCAGTATCTCTAATTTTGTCGATAGCCTCGACTACTGTATTTAATGCAGTGTCGTAACCTATGGTATAATCTGTACCACGTATATCGTTATCGATAGTTCCCGGAATACCAATTATCGGAAAATTATGCTCTTTCTTAAAAACAGAAGCTCCTGTGAAAGTACCATCACCTCCAATAACTACGAGTGCATCTATTTTTTCTGAAATTAAATTTTCGTGAGCAGTAACTCTACCTTCAACAGTCATAAATCTTCTTGACCTGGCAGATTTTAAGAATGTACCTCCTCTGTTGATTACGTTTCTTACAGACCTTGCGTTTAATTCTTCGAAGTCTTTTTCAATTAAACCTTGGTAACCTCTGTAAATTCCGGTACATTTTATTTTATGGTAAGCACAAGCACGAACTACCGCGCGTATCCCGGCATTCATTCCCGGAGAGTCTCCTCCTGAAGTAAGAACACCAATATTCTTAATTTTTTGTTCCATATGATTCAAAAATATTTGAATTTTATCATAAAACCTAATAAATGAAACGTCTAAAACGTTTTCTGTTAATAACTATATTAAAAAAGCCCCAACAAATGGGGCTTTTTTTTATGATATCAAAATTTTGGCTATTTCAAAATGTGATATTCCCATGGTAACATCTTGATTTTTTGATTTTTCTTAATGGTTAAGGTTTTGTTATTATTCATGTAATCTTGAAAATCACCTTCCAGATTTACTTCAACTTCTACCTCTTTATTGGTAACGTTTGCCAAGTAAATTATTTCATTTCCATCCTTCATTCTTTTAAAGGCGATCACCTGTTTGGGTGCTGAATTTTCTAAAGGTTCATAACTTGCCGGTTGTTGACCACCGTTTAAAGCTACATTTTCATTTTTTAGCTGACCTAATTTTTTATACACAGAAAACATATGATTGGTTTCTTTAGAAATAGTGTCTTTTTCGAAGAAACGAAGTCGTTTATCCATATCATATTCTTGACCTGAATAAATTAATGGCATTCCCGGAGCGGTAAAACTTAAAGCGGCAAAAGTTTCTACTCCGCCATTTAATCGCTCTTTTACCGTACCAGACCAAGAATTTTCATCGTGGTTAGAAGTAAAATTCATTAAAATATGTTCAGTCTTATACTTTTCTTGCATTTCTTGCATTTTCTCTTCCCAAGCTTCGGCAGTTAATTCGCCTTGCGCTATTTTATTCATCTCGTGATGAAAATCCCAACCGTAAACCATATCGAATAAATTATTCTCCATTAACTCCGGTTGCCAAGCTTCGGCTAACATAAATACGTTTTTTTCTTCGCGTAATTGAGGTATAGCTTGCTCCCAAAAATCGGTCGGTACGTTGCTCGCTACATCACATCGAAAACCATCGATATGCTCATCTTTGATCCAATACAACATATCTGCGATCATTTCTTTACGCATTTCTTGATTGTCGTAATTTAAATCGGCTACATCATCCCAACCCCAAGCTTCTCCAGTTTCCGGATTTATAGGATCGATAATTTCCCCATTTTCATTTTGCGTGTAATAATCGGGATGTTCTTCTATCCAAACGTGATCCCAACCCGTGTGATTGGGTACCCAATCTAAAATGACATAAATATCATTTTCGTGAGCGGTTTTCACTAATTTTCTAAAATCTTCTTTGGTTCCAAATTCCGGATTTACTTCGGTATAATCTGAAATCGCGTAGTAGCTCCCTAAGATCTTTTCACGCTCTTTTGGATCTTCGATATCTTCTGCAAACTTCCCGTCAGCAGATTTCTTTTTCACCTGAGAAATAGGATAAATTGGCATCACCCAAAGAATTTTCACACCCATCTCCTTTAACTTCGGAATATCTTTGGTGAAGGCTTCAAAACTTCCTTCGGGTGAATATTGACGAATATTAGCTTCATAAATCACTGCATTCTCCATCATTTCATCTTGAAATGGCGCAATGCTATCCTGAACTTCTTCTGTCGCTACTGAAGCTTCTTCTGTTGAAGTTGCTTGCTTGTTGTCTTTACAGCTTATGAATAAAGCCAACGCACTCGCTAGAATAAAATATTTTTTCATTTTAATAAATCTTATAATTGAATCACCATTGGCGTTTTACCGGCAATGCTTAATTTTTCTTTTAGCTGAAGTTGTTTTCCGCTTAATACTTCTTTTCCGGTTGAAATACCGTTTAAATTTTCTTGAAAACGGTTTAAATCTAAGTTTTGCTCTTCTTCATTATTATTCAAAATCACCATCACTTTATCGTCTGCTAATTCACGGAAATACACGTAAACATTATTTTCCGGCAAGTAATGTGTTAAT
Organism: Mesonia mobilis DSM 19841; assembly: GCF_000423405.1. GTDB lineage: Bacteria > Bacteroidota > Bacteroidia > Flavobacteriales > Flavobacteriaceae > Mesonia > Mesonia mobilis. The sequence goes on from NZ_AUHX01000005.1 coordinate 100,879, forward strand.
TCTCCTTCGTGAATCGCTTTTGAATTTTTTCTGAAATTCAGCAACTTCTTCGTAAAACTGTGGAAGCTTTCTTGCAGTTCTGTTCGCTCTGAAGCCTGAAAAGCATTTTGCTTATCACTTTCCCAACCACCGGGAAAATCTCGACGAATATCTCCATCGCCTTTTCCTTTATCGCCACGCATCGCAATTTCTGATCCGTAATACAATTGAGGAATTCCGCGAGTCGTTGCAATTAAAGTCAACCCTAATTGATAGCTATTGAAATCTTGATCGTAAATCTCATTGAACCTTCCGGTATCGTGATTTTCTAGAAACACTAAAAGATTATTGGTATTTGGGTACAAAAAGTCGTTCACAAAATTACCGTAAGCTTTTTGCATACCGCTACCCCAACCTGCTTTTTCTTTAAACATATTGCCCAGCGCATCGTGCAAAGTAAAATCCATCACCGATGGACAGTACGAATTAAAATCTTGTAACGCACCAATCTCACTGTCTTTTTGCCAATAAGAAATTTGCGCCTGATTGTGTAACCAAACTTCTCCTACGATGTTGAAATTAGGATATTCATCCATAATTGCTTTGGTCCATTTCGAGATGCCTTCTTTATCGTTGTAACTATAAGTATCTACGCGAAAACCATCTAAATCGGCAAACTCGATCCACCATATCGCATTCTGAATAAGATATTGAAGCACTAACGGATTACTTTGGTTTAAATCGGGCATTGTTCTAACAAACCACCCTTTTTCACAATATTTCGCATCGATTGCGGAAGCGTGCGGATCGTATTGAGTTTCCATTCTGTAATTAGAATTGGCGTAACCAGGAAACTGATGAATCCAATCATAAGTTGGTAAATCTTTAATCATCCAATGTTCTGCTCCCCAGTGGTTGGTCACATAATCCATAATGAGCTTCATATCGCGCTCATGCATTTCTTCAGCTAAACGTCGGTAATCTTCATTACTTCCGTAACGCGGATCGATCTTATACACATCACTTTGTGCGTAAGTATGGTAAGAATAGCCCTTATCGTTATCTTCTAATAATGGCGTGCTCCAAATGGCAGTCGCTCCTAAATCTTCAATATAATCTAAATGATCGATGATTCCCTGAATATCGCCACCGTGTCTTCCTCCTTCTGCTTCTCTGTTTAATTTATCGGCTAAACCTTTTACAGAATCGTTGTCTGGATTTCCGTTAGCAAAACGATCGGGCATTAATAAATACATGACGTCGGCACTAGAAAAACCTTCTCTTAATGCTGAATTTTCTTTGCGTTCTTTCAACTCATATTCCTGTGTAAATTTTACACGTTTCTTTTTTGAAAAGTTGAAATGTAATGTTTGCGGTTGAAGATTTTTGGTTTCAATAGTTACAAACAGATAATTAGGATTTTCGGTTTTTAGAACGCCGTTAATCACAACTTCTTCTTGAGTTGAAACTGAATATTCTGCGATATCTTTTCCGTAGAAAAGAATTTCAATTTCTGAAGTTTCCATCTCTGCCCACCAAAAAGGCGGTTCTACGCGTTCTATTTGCGCATTTACTTCCGTAGAAAAAACATTCAGCAATACAAATAAACTGAACACGACAGAAGCTTTTTGAAAAAATGAATTGGTTTTCATATTTAGTTTTAGGGGTTAAAAACCTCTCGACTACGCTCGAGGTGACAACATATTAAATTAGGTCTTCTTGATTCTTAAAAGGATCCAACCTTTGTTATCCTGCAAGGTTTCAAAAAACCTTGTAGGTATTTTTATACTGACTTACAATACCTACAAGGTCTTAAAGACCTTGCAGGAAAGTTCTATTTTACTTTTTACATTTAGACCTCACAGGTTCTTAAAATGAAAGTATAAAAGTTTTCGACTCCGCTCGAACTGACAAGAATTTAATAATTATTTCTTCTCGATAATACTAATGGCAAAGCCACCGGCCGGAGCAGAATCTAATTTTAATTTGGTTCTGCTAGTTACCGTTTTGGTCGTAATTTTATAAGCTTGCGGATTCGTTTTGTAATGCGCATCTTCGGCATCGGCATAAATCGTTGCCGTATATTTTTTACCTTTCTCTAAGAAATCTAATTTGATTTTGGTTATTCTTGGTGTTACACCGTTTACATTCCCTACAAACCAATTGTTAGTTCCTTTAGCTTTACGAGCTACGGTAATGTATTGTCCCGGTTCTGCTTCTAAATATTCACTCTCTTCCCAATCTACTGCAACGTCTTTAATAAACTGAAATGCATCCGGGAAACGCATATAATTTTCAGGTAAATCTGCTGCCATTTGCAACGGACTGTACATTGTCACATATAAAGCTAATTGATTGGCTAAGGTTGAATTTACATGGGAGTTGTTACCAGGATTTAATTTACTAATATCCATTTCAAAAATACCCGGAGTATAATCCATCGGGCCGCCAATTAAACGTGTAAATGGTAAAATAGTTACGTGATTTGGTTTGTTACCGCCAAAAGCTTGAAACTCGGTTCCTCTTGCAGATTCGTTCCCAATTAAGTTCGGGTAAGTTCTGCGTAAACCTGTTGGTCTCACAGCTTCGTGAGCATTGACCATAATGTTGTAATCTGCTGCTTTTTGTACCGCATATAAGAAATGATTAATCGCCCATTGACCGTAATGATGCTCTCCACGCGGAATAATGTTACCTACATAACCACTTTTAACCGCCGGGTAGTCGTACTTGTTCATAAAAGCATAAGCAGTATCCATATGGCGTTCGTAATTACGAATAGCTCCCGAAGTTTCGTGGTGCATCATCATTTTTACGTTTTTAGACGCTGCATAATCGTGAATTTCTTCTACATCAAAATCTGGGTACGGCGTTACAAAATCGAAAACAAAATCTTTAGAATGGCCGTACCAATCTTCCCAACCTTGGTTCCAACCTTCAACTAAAACGGCATCAAAACCGTGTTCTGAAGCAAAATCGATGTATTCTTTTACGTGTTCGGTGTTTGCAGCGTGTCTTCCGTTGGGTTTAGCTTTGGTAAAATCTGTTTCTCCAATTTTTACTGAAGGAAGATCGTCGGTATAGTTCCAAGCGCTTTTACCGGTAATCATTTCCCACCAAACTCCAACATATTTAATTGGTTTAATGTAGGATGTATCTTCAATAACATTTGGTTCATTTAAATTCAACGTCATATTAGACGCTAAAATATCGGTTGCATCGTCGCTAACCATAATTGTTCTCCACGGTGAAGTGGTTGGCGCTTGCAAGAAACCTTTGTTTCCTAAAGCATCTGGCGTTAACCAAGATTCAAAAACTAAATTTTCTTCATCCAAGTTAAGGTTCATTAGCGAATACTCTTTTAATGCTGCTTCGTGAAGGTTAATGTATAAACCATTTTCACTTTTCATCATTAACGAAGTTTGTACCGCACTTTTAGAAAATTGTTCTTGCGATTCGTTTTGTGAAAGTGCTCCGTCAAACTTGGCACTGATCTCAGATAATTTTGAAGTCGTATAATCGTATTCCTGCGTATCGTAATCGCCCGGAATCCAGAAAGCTGTGTGATCGCCGGTCATAGCAAATTGCGTATGCTCTTCTTTAATCACAAAATAAACTAAGTTTTTTTGCTCTGGAAATTCGTAACGAAAACCTAAACCTTCATCAAACATTCGAAAACGGATAATGATATGGCGATCTTTTTCCGGCTGGTTTAAAGTTACCGCCAACTCATTATAATGGTTTCTAATTTCTGACTGTTCTCCCCAAACCGGTTCCCAGGTTTCGTCGAAAGTTGAAGTTTTGGTATCGACGATCTCAAAATTATTCATTAACGATAAATCGTCATTTTTAAGTTCTAAACCTAATGTACTCGGTTTGATAACTTCTTGATCTTTGTAGGTTAATTGGTAAACCGGCGTTCCGTCTTCATTTAAAGAAAACTTCATTTTAAGGTCTTGATTCGGAGAAGTTAACTCCTGCGCAAGGCTTGAAAAACTTAACAACCAAATACCAATTAGGGCAAATGTATATTTCATGTTTTTGGTTTTATTGAATTATATTTTTACTGCTGAATTTACTTCAACTTCTTTTTCATTTAAAAGTACCGTCATCGATCCGTTACCATCTAAAGTGAAATTGGTATTATCTTCGGTTACTTCAACCTTCAGAATTTGATTTCTAAAGTTAATTTTGAACGAATAACCTTTCCACTCTTTTGGTAATTGCGGTGCGAAAGAAAGTTTTCCGTCACGAACGCGCATTCCTGCAAAACCTTCTACAATACTCATCCACGTACCGGCCATGCTGGTAATGTGGCAACCTTCTTCCACCTCTTTATTATAATCGTCTAGATCTAAACGAGAGGTACGTAAATAAAACTCGTAAGCTTGCTCCATTCTACCCAAAACCGCAGCTTGAATACTGTGAACACAAGGCGAAAGTGAAGATTCGTGAACCGTAAATGGCTCATAAAAATCGAAATGCTTTTCTAATTCTTCTTTGCTGAAATGCTCTTCGAAAAAATAAAAACCTTGTAAGGTATCGGCTTGTTTGATAAATGGCGAACGTAAAATACGATCCCAACTCCAATGCTGATTAATTGGTCGTAAAGCTTTTGGTAAATCTGCAACGGTAGTTTGCTCTTTATCTAAAAAACCATCTTGTTGCAAGAAAACGCCGTGTTCTTCAGAATAAGGGAAATACATTTGATCTGCAACAGCTTTCCATTTTTCTAATTCTTCTGAAGTGATGTTAGTTTTTGCTGAAATACGTTCGTAATCTGAAGAAAATTCAGTTTTAACTTTATCAATATTTTCTAACGCATAATCGATACACCATTTCGCGATGTAATTGGTATACCAGTTATTATTGACGTTATTTTCGTATTCATTTGGTCCTGTAACACCAAGAATTACGTATTTATTTTTTTGTGTCGAAAAAGTTGCTCTTTGTTGCCAAAAACGAGCGATCCCGATCAATACTTCTAAACCTTTCTCTGGAATGTAAGAAAAATCTCCGGTGAAACGATGGTAATTGAAAATCGCATAAGCAATGGCTCCGTTTCGGTGAATTTCTTCAAAAGTGATTTCCCACTCGTTATGGCTTTCTTCACCGTTCATCGTTACCATTGGGTAAAGTGCCGCGCCCTTGGTAAAACCTAATTTTTCGGCATTTTCGATCGCTTTATCTAATTGATTGTAACGATATGCTAATAGATTTTTGGCGATCTCTTGATCTTTGGTCGCCATATAAAACGGAAGACAATAAGCTTCGGTATCCCAATAGGTACTTCCGCCATATTTTTCTCCGGTAAATCCTTTCGGACCAATATTTAAACGGGCATCTTTCCCAGAATAGGTTTGATTGAGCTGAAAAATATTGAAACGAATACCTTGCTGTGCTTTTACATCGCCTTCAATGGTAATGTCTGACATTTTCCAGACTTGTGCCCAAGCATCGGCTTGTTCTTGTAATAATTCTTCTACAGAATGAGATTCAACTTCATTCAACAGATCTTGTGTCGCTTCAATTAGATTTCCGTTAGGATGATTCATCCCTTTTACGTAACCGCCTAATTTTTTCAGTGTAACTTTTTCTCCTTTATTTACAGAGAAATTATAGGTAAAAGTTACTTTTTGCGCTTCTTTTTCAGTAGAAAAATCTACGTTTTGCTTTTCGTTATTCAGCAACAGTTCCGTATGCATAAACGTACATACGTGAAATTCTGTTTTTAATGTTTTTGAAGTGATAAAGCCACGATTATTTACTGCTTCAACTTCTAAAGTTTCCCAGAATTGATCTTCCCAGTTGGTATCTTCATTGGTGATCCCGCTATCAAGATACGGAGAAAATTCAACTTCAACATTTGCATTTAAAGGCGTAACTTCATAATTAATTACTCCTAATTCGTCTTTTACCAAACTTAGAAAACGTGTAGCTTTTACTTCAACCTCAATATCATTGGGCATTGTAGCTACAAAAGAACGCATATACCAACCTTCTTTCATATTTAATTCTCGCTGAAAGTTTTCTACCTTTTTACAAGTGAAAAGATCGAGTTGTTCTCCGTTAATCTTTACGTTTATACCGATCCAACTTGGAGAGTTAAGTACTTTGGCGAAATACTCCGGATAACCATTTTTCCACCAACCTACGCGGGTTTTATCTGGGTAATAAACGCCACCAATGTAGCTTCCTTGAAAGGTTGGACCTGAGTAATATTCTTCAAAATTATTGCGTTGCCCCATGGCACCGTTCCCTAAACTAAAAAGGCTTTCTGAAGATTTTACGCGGTCTGCATCGAAACCTTTTTCGATAATCGACCAATCTGCAGCTTGTATATAATCTTGATTCATCTGTTTAAATTCTTGCTAACTTGATTAAAAATTCGTCACTTATTTCTGTGAAATCCTGAAAGGTATGATCGGCTTCGTGTAAAACCGCTTGCTCACCAATACCAATACTCGTCATTTGTGCATTATTGGCCGCTTGAATACCTGCAATCGAGTCTTCAAACACCACACAATCTTTTGGATCTGCTCCTAATTTTTCGGCACCGACCAAGAAAACTTCCGGGTCTGGTTTGGCTTTGGTTACGTTCGTACCATCGACAATCTCGTCGAAAAACGGAGTTAAATTTATTTTATCTAAAATCCTACGTGCATTTTTACTGGCAGAACCCAGCGCAATAGGAATGTTATTGTCTTTTAATAATTGTAATTTTTCTTTTACCTGCGGAAGAATTTCAGATTCATCCATCGCATCTACGTAGGTGAGGTAATCTTCATTTTTTTTATCCATTAACTGAATAAATTCTTCTTCTGAAACCGAAGTATTGCCCCACTCTAATATTTTTTTAAGTGAATTTACTCTACTCACTCCTTTTAATTGTTCGTTTTGCTCGTGATCGAAATCGATGCCTAGCCCGTTGGCTAATCGTTTCCACGCTTGAAAATGAAATTTAGCCGTGTCTACAATCACGCCATCTAAATCGAAAATAAATGCTTTAGTTTTGGTTTTCATCAATTACAATTTTGTGTTTTGTTTTTACTCGTAAGGTGAGTAAACCCGATAAGATCATTGCAAAACCGCCTACGATCAATGCGTAAACCGGTTCGTTATTAAAAAATTCTTTTACGATAAAGCCTAATATGGTTGCTGCTACAATTTGAGGAAGTACAACAAAAAAGTTGAAAATCCCCATATAGTAACCCATTTTGGAAGAAGGCAAACTATTAGAAAGCATCGCGTAAGGAATCGATAAAATACTTGCCCAAGCAATACCAACGCCAACCATTGCTAATAAAAGTCCGGTTTTATCACTTAAAAAATAGACAGAAATAAGTCCGAGGCCTCCAAAAAACAAGGCTAACATATGAGTTATTTTATTACTGGTTCTCTTCGCTAAGACCGGAAGTAAAAATGATACCGCTGCTGCAACACCATTATAAACCGCAAACATCACGGGAACCCAATCTGCCGCATCATTATAGGCTTGAGATTTAGGATCGAAGGTATTAAATACGTGACCGGTAACGGCTTGTGTAGTATAAATCCACATACTGAAAAGTGCAAACCAAGAAAAGAACTGCACCCAAGCCAATTGCTTCATTGCCAAAGGCATATTCAGCATATCGGTAATAATAATGGTATAACCGTTTCTTACATTTCGTTTTCTTAATAATGCCACCGAAATAAATAACAGACCGGCGATAATTAAACCAACGAACAGAATGTATAATTCTTTGGTTAAACCATTAATAAAGATAAGGTAGGTAACAATTGCCCCCAGCAAAAGCATAAAAAAACCAACTCGCATTTGCTTGGCGATATTTTTAGATTTATCGACAACTTCTACGCGTTGTGGCTCTTTCTCTTTGTCTTTCGCTTCTATAGCTGCTAATTCTTCCGGAGAGTATTCTTTAGAATTAAAAACAGTCCATAATACTGCAGAAATAAAAACAATTCCCCCTACGTAAAAAGACCATTTTACCGAATCTGGAATTAAACCTTCTGCCGCGGTGTTTGAAATTCCGAAGACATTGGTAAATAAATACGGAAGTAACGATCCTAGAACCGCGCCCAAACCAATAAAAAAACTTTGCATCGCAAAACCTTGCGTACGCTGATGTTCATCTAAATTATCACCTACAAAAGCCCGAAAAGGTTCCATCGAAATATTAATGGAAGCATCCATAATCCAAAGAGTTCCCGCAGCAATCCAAAGCGTTGGTGAATTAGGCATTAAAAACAGACAGATCGAAGAAAGTATAGCTCCGATTAAAAAATAAGGTTTTCTGCGGCCTAATTTTGTCCAAGTTTTATCTGAAAAATAACCAATAATAGGTTGAACCACTAAACCGGTAACCGGCGCGGCAATCCATAAAATAGGAATATCTTCTACACTTGCACCAAGTGTTTCAAAAATTCTGGAGGTATTGGCATTTTGAAGTGCGAACCCAAATTGTATTCCTAAGAAACCGAAACTCATGTTCCAAATTTCCCAGAAACTTAGCTTGCGCTTTTGCATATCGTAATTTATTGATTAATAACACGATAAGCACGATGACTTATCATTACTTTAAGTGGAAAGTGAAAACATAAGTAATGATAATCAGCTACAAATATAAAGATTAAATTGAAATTGTAATGTTAAATCTTATTTTTAGTGGTTAGATTTGAGAGGTTAGAGATTAGATGTAAACGGTATGAAACGAAAAAATCAAAAAAAACTAAACAACTCAAAAACACATTTATTTTTTTACTGAATCTCTAATAATTAAACTCGTATCTAACACAGTGGTTTGAAAGATTTGTTCCTCTGTTTCACTTTCTAAACGCTCAATTAATAAATGAGCAGCTTTTGCTCCCATATCTTCCCCATGTTGATTTACGGTAGAAAGACTTGGTATAAAACTTTTAGAAACTACTCCATCGGTAAAACCGATCACAGAAACATCGTTAGGAACTTTTTTTCCTAATTTAGTTAGCGCTTTAATGGCATTTACTGCAAATTGTTCATTTACCGCGAAAACTGCGTCGATGTCTTTTCCTTTTAAAAATTCTTCTATTTTTTCTTGAGAATGATCTACATCTTCAATTTTTAAGATAAGATCCTCATTTACTTCTAAATCGTTAGTGGTTAATGCTTCTTTGTAGCCTGCAGTTCTCAATTTACCAACACTTACATAATCAACCGTTGAAATAAGTGCAATTTTTTTGCATTGCAAATCAATTAGGTATTGAACTGCCTCAAAAGCACCATGCTTATCACTAATCACCACTTTATCACAAATTACTTCATCGATCACTCGATCAAACATCACTACTGGCATTCCCTGGCTTATTACTTCTTTAATATGATGGTAATCTTCTTTTTGTTGAGTTTCTTTAGCAACAGACATAATAAAACCATCGGTGCTTCCATTGGCTAAAAATTCAAGGTTTAAGACTTCTTTATCGAAAGAGTTGTTCGATAAACAAATAATAACGTTATAACCTTTTTCGTTCGCCACGTGCTCAATACCGCGAATAACTGTCGTAAAGAAATGATGCACGATTTCCGGGATAATAATACCTATAGTTTTAGTTTTTCTGTTTTTTAGGCTTAAGGCAATGTTATTAGGCTTGTAATTATAAAGTTTAGCGAAAGCTTTAATTTTCTCTTTGGTATCTACACTTATCTCTGCACTATCTTTTAGAGCTTTAGAAACCGTTGAAACTGAGACATCTAGTTCTTTCGCAATTTGCTTTAATGTGATTTTTCTTTTCATAATTATTTATATATAATCAGTTAATGGGGTTAAAATTTTTAATTCCTTAATTATAAGCCCTATAAGTTTTCAATATGTTAAAATTTAACAAGTTTTCAACACGAAAACGTTATAGTCGGTTTTAGAATTTTCTTATATGAAAAACTAACACCAATTTTACATTGTTTTAACATTGGAAAGTGAAAACATAAGTTACAAACACAAATTTAAAACTATTATTCAATAATCTATGAGAACATTGTACAAAGCGTTACTGGTCTTATTAATTGCGATCCCTTCGAGTATTTATGCTCAGGAATCATCAGTTAGTGGTACCGTAACCGAATCAACCGGAATGCCAATCCCTGGTGTAAACGTCGTTGTAAAAAACACTAGCAAAGGTGCAGTGACAGATTTTGATGGTAATTACACCATTAATAATGTCCAAAAAAATGACACACTTGTTTACTCTTATATTGGTTTCACTACACAAGAAATCGTTTTCGTTAATCAAAGTACGATAAACGTAACTTTAGAAGAAGATTCTTCTACCTTAGATGAAGTTGTCGTTGTAGGTTATGGTACGACTGCAAAGAAAGATTTAACCGGAGCAGTGAACCAAATTTCTACTGAAGATTTCAATAAAGGGCAACAAAACACCGCAAGTCAATTAATCACTGGTAAAATTGCCGGTGTAAATGTAACTACTGGTGGAGCTCCTGGAGATGGTAGTAATATTACTATTCGTGGTCTAGGATCTTTACAATTAAACAATAGTCCACTTTACGTAGTAGATGGTTTCCCTATATCTAACGATGCTGTTGGTGGTTCTAGAAACCCATTAGATTTTATTAACCCTAACGATATTGAAAGTATTACCGTTTTAAAAGATGCTTCTGCTACCGCTATTTATGGTTCGAGAGCAGCGAACGGTGTTATTTTAATTACTACTAAAAAAGGAAAAGGTTTAGATTTTAAATTCAATTACTCATCTACTACTACGCTTTACACACCTACAGATTATGTAGATGTTTTAGACGGAGATCAATTTAGAGCTTTAGTAAATGAAGTAGGTAACGATGCGGCTATCGGAAGATTAGGAACGGCTAATACCAACTGGCAAGACTTAATTTACAGAGATGCTTTTGGATCTGAACACAATTTTAGTACAACCGGAAACATCGGTGGTTTTATGCCGGTAAGAGCTTCTTTAGGTTATTCTGATCAAGATGGTATTTTAAAAAATGATAACTTTACAAGAACTACAGCAGCAATCAACTTAAAGCCAAGTTTCTTTGATGGTCATTTAAAATTTGAATTAAATGGTCGCGGTATGTATAATGAAAATACATTTGGTAATCGTGGAGCCATTGGATCTGCTGTCGACTTTGACCCAACACAATCGGTTTACAATCCTAATTCTACGTATTCACCTTATTTTACCTGGTTAAATTCTGAAGGTAATGCACAGTATAACCTAGCTCCTACCAATCCGGTAGCTTTATTAAATGAAGTTGATGATACTGCTGAAGTAAGAAGATTTATAGGAAATGCAAAAGTAGATTACAAATTACATTTCTTTCCAGATCTTACTGCAACCGTTAATTTAGGTTTAGACAAAACAAATAGTCACGGTAGAACTGCTGTCTCTCAAGCTTTACCGTCTACGCAATTAGACTGGGATGGATCATACTCATTTTATGAAAATGAATCTACGAATAAATTATTTGATGCCTATTTAACTTACGATAAAGATATTAATGACCATTCGATTACTGCAGTTTTAGGTCATTCGTACCAAAGTTTTTATAACGATAACTTTAGTTATGATAGCGAAGCTGAACAAGAAGGAAATGAATTTGAATTTATCGATAAATATGAGCACGTATTGCTTTCTTATTTTGGACGTTTAAATTATAACTTTGATGATCGTTATTTAGTAACTGCTTCGTTAAGAGCAGATGCCTCTTCAAGACTTAATCCGGATGATCGTTGGGGCTACTTCCCTTCTGCGGCATTAGCTTGGAATATTAATAATGAAGATTTCTTTAAATCTAACGTAATCGATCAACTTAAATTAAGAGTTGGTTATGGAGAAATTGGTAATGTTAATGGTTTAGGAAACTATTTATTCTTAACTAGATATACTAGAAGTAGAACCAATGCTAATTACCAATTTGGTTATATCGACAATAATCCAAACTTTATACAAACCTATAGACCAGAAGCAATTAACGAGAATTTACGCTGGGAAATTGGTCAAACTCTAAATGTTGGTTTAGATTACGCCTTATTCGATAGTAGAATCTCTGGTTCTGTAAATGCATACATTAACAAAACTGAAGACCTTATTTCTTACGTAACTGTTTCACCTTTTACGAATTTCTCTAACGGACTTAATGCTAACATTGGTGATATGGAAAATAGAGGTATCGAATTTGAAATTAATGCTACACCAATTCAAACCGAAGATTTTACTTGGAGAATCGGTTACAATATCGCACTTAACGATAATGAAATTACAAACCTTCCAGATCAAGTAGAAACCGGTGGTATTAATGGTGGTACGGGAAATAACATTCAATTGCATAAAGAAGGTCATTCACCAAGCACATATTGGGTTTACAAGCAAATTTATGATGAAAATGGTCGACCAATCGAAGGTGCTTATGTAGATAGAAATGGTGATAATATCATTAATGACGATGACAAATATTTAGCTGAAGATCCTTATGCAGATATTACCATGGGATTAAATACTAACTTGAATTATAAAAACTGGGATTTTGCTGTAGTATCTAGAGTAAGTTTAGGTAATTATAACTATAACAATATGGCTTCTGCTAAATCTTACCAGTTAAGAGCGACAGAAAATAGTATTTTAACCAATTTACATGCAGATACGTATAACTCAGGGTTCCAAAACCTAACCGATGGTAATCTACAAAGCGATTATTACTTACAAGATGCATCTTTCTTCAAATTAGATAACATTACTTTGGGTTATACTATTCCTAATGTGTTTAGTAAAGACAGCAACTTAAGAATCTTTGGTTCTGCTCAAAACGTATTAGTGATCACTGACTATGACGGTCTAGATCCAGAAATTTACGGTGGTATAGATAATAACTTCTACCCAAGACCGAGATTATATAGTATCGGAGTTAATTTAAACTTTTAAAAAAAGAATTATGAAAATGAATTTTATAAATAAACTTTTCTTCATCGTTCCGGCAATGGTACTCTTCTCTTGTCATAACGATTTAGATGTAGATCCTACCATCGATCCTGATAGTTTTACAGAAGAAAATGTTTTTGCAAATGAAACAGAAGCAAAAAGTGCATTGGCAAAACTTTATGCAAGTTTAGCTTTAACCGGACAAGAAGGTCCTGCCGGACAACCCGATATTTCTGGAATTGACGAAGGTACTTCTCAATACTCAAGAATGTTATTCAGCTTAAATGAACTTACAACAGATAATGCTGTAGTAGGTTGGGGAGATCCCGGACTACCAGATCTTCATGCAATGAGCTGGGGAGCAAGTAACGATTTTACCACTGCGATGTATAACCGTTTAGCACAAGAGGTTTCGTTTTGTAACTCTTTTATCGATAACGCGCAATCTTTAACTAATTCAGATGAAGTTGATGCTTTTGTTGCAGAAGCTAGATTTTTAAGAGCTTTCGCATACTACAATTTAATCGATCTATATGCAGATGTTCCTTTAGTAACTCAAGTCTCTACTAACGTACCTGAGCAAAATTCAAGAGAAGAGATTTTCGGATTTATCGAAACAGAATTATTAGAAATTCAAGACCTTTTAAAAGAAAGTGGAGCTAACGAATATGGTCGTGTAGATCGTGTTGCGGCTTGGGCTTTATTATCTAAATTATATTTAAATGCAGAGGTATGGATAGGTGAAGCTCGTTATACAGATGCAATTACCTATTCTCAATTAGCCATTAATTCAACCTATTCTATTAATGTTAACGATGAAAACGGTGATGGTTCTGCTTATGATGAATTATTTAAAGCTGATAACGATACCAACGGAGCACAAAACGAATTTATTTTTGCGATTAACTTCGACGGTAATTCTTCTAGAACTTATGGAGGGACAACTTTCTTAGTTCACGCTTCTAGAGGTGGTTCTATGGATCCTGCTGCTGCCGGTATTAACGGTGGTTGGGAAGGTTTAAGAACTACCAGTGCATTAGTCAATAAATTTAACTACGCGGTAACTAACTCAGAAGATGGTGATCCTATTGAATGGGCAGACGGTAGAGCAATGTTCTATACTGATGGACAAAACTTAGAGATCAATACAATAGCTAACACATTTACCGATGGTTATGCCATTACAAAATTCACCAATGTAGATTCTGAAGGTAATCCCGGAGTCGATGAAGGTGGAGATTTTGTAGACACCGATTTACCATTAATTCGTTTAGCTGAAGTTTACCTTAATTATGCTGAAGCTGTTTTACGTAACGGTAGCGGCGGTGACCTTCAAACCGCAACTGCTTATATCAATGAATTAAGACAAAGAGCCTTTGGTAACAATAACGGAAATATTACAAGTGGCGATTTAGATTTAGATTTCATTATCGATGAAAGAGCTAGAGAATTGTATTGGGAAGGTCAACGAAGAACAGACTTAATTCGTTTTGGAGACTTTACTACAGGAAGTTACTTATGGCCTTTTAAAGGTGGTGCACAAGGGGGAACTGCAGTTTCAGAATTTAGAAACTTATTCCCGCTACCAAGTAACAATATTTTAATCAACACTAATTTAACTCAAAATCCAGGATACTAAAATCGTAACATCATGAAAAAGTTAATAAACATATTCGCTTTATGCTTTATCGCATTAAGTTTTATCGCTTGTGAAGAAGAAGATGAATTTACATTTATCGCAAGCCCAGAGCAAACCGCAGATTTCACATTTACCAATTCAATTTCAGATAATTATTTGCTAAGTCCTTTAGTAGCCGATAATCCTGCTGAAAGATTTGTTTGGAATGAAGCAGATTTTGATGTGCAAACTCCGGTAAATTACGAATTACAAGGAGCAGTAACTGAAGATTTCAACAACCCTACTACTTTAGCAGACATTACAGGAACAGATTACTCAGTGACTGTAAGCAGTATGTTAAGTTTAGCAAATGAAGCTGGTTTAGATAACGATCCAGATACAGAAGAAGCTCCAAACACAGGCATGCTTTTTTTTAGAGTAAGAGCTTACGTTGGTGCAGATGCAGGAAATGTTGTTGAGCAATTCTCAGATATGCTAACCTTAAACGTTGAATTAGTCGAAAATACTTCAGAAGAAGTAGATTTAAGTACCACTTGGGGTGTAACTGGTGGTGCAACAGAATTTGGATGGGATGCTCCTGATGTACCGATGTGGAAATCAGATATAACCGGTGTAGATAATCTTGTTTACGTTGCCTATACTACCCTAACTGATGGAGAGATTAAATTCAGAGAAAATGAAGCTTGGGGTAACGATTACGGCGGTGCCGATGGCCAATTGGTTGCAGGTGGGGATAATATTGAAGTTACTGAAGGAACATACAAAATTACCATAGATTTAAACCCTGATGAATTAACCTATAGCTTAGAAGAATACTCTTGGGGTATTGTTGGTGATGCTACTCCTAATGGTTGGGATGGACCAGATGTTCAATTATCATACAATGGAGAAAATAATACTTGGATGGTAGAAAATGTAACTTTAACCGATGGTGAAATCAAATTTAGATTAAACAACGCTTGGGGTGATGATTACGGAGGAAATGATGGACAATTAGGATCTGATAATATCCCTGTAACTGCAGGAACTTACACCATTATCGTAGATTTCGAAAACGGAACCTATACCATCGAATAATATTTTGAAAACAACTCTTTCTCTGTAAGAGTAACTTTCAACCAATTTACATCAAAGCCCTGAATACAAATCACATCGTTTTTAATGATATTGAAGTATTCAGGGCTTTTTTTAAACAATTAAATTATTATTTATGAAAAATAAAATACTTTCGGTCGTATTTATGCTCTTTGCAAGCTTTATATTTGCACAGCAGCAAAATGCAACCTTTACGCTCACTCCGGCACAATTTAACCCGGACGATCAGGTGACGATTACGGTTTCCGGAGTTAATTTATCAACTTGGGGTGTTTCAGATCTTTATTTATGGACGTGGTTTTACGATCTAAACGATCAAAATCAGCAAGATTCTCCTACTAATGGAAGCTGGGGAAATTCAGATGAAGCGCAAAAATTCACCGACAATGGTAACGGAACTTATTCGTTTACTTTCATTCCGCAAAACCTTTACGGTACTTCTAATATTGGTAGTATTGGGATGTTAGCAAAAGCTAAAGATGGTAGTGGCGATAAAAAAACACAAGACCATTTTGTTGAAGTGGGTGTTTTTCAATTTAATTTAAACAGTCCTACCGATAATGTTACCATTTTAAATAGCGGAAATACGTTAAACATTGACGCATCGACTACCGTAAATGCCAATTTCGAATTATTTGCCAATGGTACAAGTATCGATACACAAAACAATCAACAATCATACACTTACAATTACACGCTAACACAAGACACTAATTTTGAATTGGTAGCTACAGATCCTTCAACATCAAGTAGTTTAACGGCTACTTTTCAAGGAATTGTAACACCTAACCCAACTCAGGCTGCAGTTCCTGCAGGAATGGAAGACGGGATCAACTTCGACGCCAACAACCCGAACACGGCTACTTTAGTACTTTACGCACCCGACAAAGATTTTGTTCACGTAATTGGCAACTTCAATAACTGGAGTATAGACAGTGATTATTTAATGAATTACGATGCTGCTCAAGAAAAGTATTGGATAACTTTAAATAACTTAGACCAAACCGGTGACGATATTTTATTTCAATATTTAATCGATGGTGAAATTAATGTTGCAGACCCCTACTCGACTTTAATTTTATCTCCTTACGACGATCCTTTTATTTCGCAAAGTACTTTTGCAAACATTCCTGCATATCCTACCGGAATGACGACCGAAGCTATTTCTTGGATCAGAAGAAATGCTCCTTCTTATACTTGGCAAAACACCAATTTTACGCCACCGGCAAAAGAAGACTTAGTGATTTATGAGCTATTAATTCGTGATTTTGACGATGTACAAAATTTCGATGCAGTTAAAAACAGATTAGATTACTTAGAAGATTTAGGAGTAAATGCTATTGAATTAATGCCGGTTTCAGAATTTGACGGAAACTTAAGCTGGGGATACAATCCTGCATTTCATATGGCATTAGATAAATATTACGGTAGCCCAGAAATGTTTAAAGAGTTTGTAGATGAATGTCACTCTCGTGGGATCGCGGTAATTCTAGATGTTGTTTATAATCACGCTACAGGTCAAAGTCCGCTTTACAGAATGTATAACAATTGTGACGGTTGCACTGGTGGAATCGTTGCTACAGATTCTCCATACTTTAATGTTTCTGCTACACATACCTACAGCGTTTTTAACGATTTTAATCACCAATCTCAAGCAACTAAAGATTATGTAAATAAAACTGCTGAATATTGGATTGAAGAATTTCATATCGACGGTTACCGTTGGGATTTAACCAAAGGCTTCACCCAAAACTGTAGTGGAAACGAAAGTTGTACCAATAGTTACCAAGCAGATCGTGTGCAGGTTTTAAAAGATTATGCCGATACACAATGGGCAGTAGATTCAGACTTTATGATCATTTTCGAACATTTAGGAAATGGTACTTCTAGAGATGAAGAAATCGAGTGGTCTAACTATCGTTTAAGCGAAGGAAAAGGAATTATGTTCTGGAATAAACAAACAGAACCTTATAATGAAGCTACAATGGGATATCATAATTCATCTAATTTCTCAGATATTTCTTATGAAAATATTGGGCTTGCACAACCAATGAACGTAGGTTATATGGAAAGTCACGATGAAGAGCGCCTAATGTTCAAAAACTTAGCTTATGGTAATAGCGATGGGTCTTACGATGTTACCGATCTTTCTACCGCATTGGATCGTATGGAAACTGCCGGAGCATTTTTCTTTACCGTTCCGGGTCCTAAAATGATTTGGCAGTTTGGAGAATTAGGTTACGATACGAGTATTTTTACGTGTACCGATGGTACTATTCCTAATGATGACAGTTGTAAACTTTCTGAAAAACCAGACGGTTGGGATTTCTTAACAGAAACCGATCGTACAGATCTTTATGATGCTTATGCGCAAATGATCGCTTTGAAAAAATCAAATGAAATTTTTGCAACCGGAAGCATCGATATGAATGTTGGGAATAGCAACGGACTTAAATCTATTCACCTAGAAAATACAAGCGCAACAGGAACAGAACTTCAATACGTAACCATTATTGGTAATTTTGGAGTAACCACGCAAAGTATAGATCCTGCATTTCAAGAAACAGGAACTTGGTATAATCTAATGACTGGTAATACTTATCAAGTAAATAATACCAACAGTACTATTTCTTTAGCGCCGGGTGAATATTTTATCTATGGTAATGAAGAAGCTAATTTAAGTAACACTTCTTTTGAAGCCTCAACGATTAGCCTTTACCCTAACCCAGCAAACGGAAGTATTTATTTATCTGAAGAAGTAAACAGTATTCATATTTACGATATTACCGGTAAGCAAATTCTTACTAAAGAAAACATTCGCCCTAACCAAGCGATCGATGTTTCAGCTTTCCATAAAGGAATTTACCTTGTTCAATTAGAACAAAACGGAAATACAATCCAAAAGAAATTAGTGGTCAACTAAGTTAACAGATGTTAGCCAAAAAAAGGAGAAGTTCAAAAAGCTTCTCCTTTTTATTTATATATATTTTTTCTAAAGTTTATGCTGCGGAAGCATTTTTCGCTTCAATATAATCTTCTACCAGTTTTTCTAACACATCGAGTGGCACTACTCCATTGGTTAAAATAACATCGTGAAATTCTCGGATATCAAAATCTTCTCCTAAGGCTTTTTTGGCTTTTGCGCGTAAACTTAAAATTTTGATCATTCCTATTTTATAAGATGTCGCTTGTCCCGGTAATACAATATGGCGGTCAACCATTTTTATACAATCACTTTCTGCGTTTGGCGTATTATCTTTATAAAACTGAATTGCTTGTTCGCGTGTCCATTTTTTGGCGTGAATACCGGTATCGACTACCAAACGGCAAGCGCGCCAAAGTTCTGCGGTTAACCTACCAAAATCTGAATAAGGATCTTTGTAATACCCGATCTCTTTTGGTAATAATTCGCTATACAAACCCCAACCTTCAATATAAGCGCCATAAAATAAATGTTTTCTAAATTCTGGCATACTCTCTAACTCTTGCGCAATAGCAATTTGCATATGATGCCCGGGAATCCCTTCGTGATAAGCCAAAGCTTCCATTTGGTATTTAGAAACGGCTTTCATATCGTAAAGATTTACATAATACGTTCCTGGGCGAGAACCATCTAATGCGGGACGCTGGTAAAAAGCAATTCCTGCACTTTTTTCTCGAAAAGCTTCGACCGGTTTCACCACTAATTCTGCTTCGGGTTGCGTGATAAATAATTCATCTAAATTAGAACGCATCTTGTCAATAATCGAAGTTGCCTTTTTTAAATAAGCGGCTTTTCCGTTTTCACTTTGCTCGTAGTAAAACTGCTCGTCTTCTTTCATAAACTTGAAAAAATCTTGCAGCGATCCTTCAAAATCTACTTTTTTCATGATCGTTTCCATCTCTTTATGAATACGATCGACTTCTTCTAAACCTACTTTATGAATTTCATCTGCAGAAAGATGCGTAGTCGTGTAATAGTTTAATCGGTTTTGGTAATACTCATCTCCTTTTGGGAATTTCCAAACCCCGTGATCTGCCGTCGCGCGCTGATCTTCATCTAATAAAGTTTGTATTAAACTTTCGTAAGCCGGCTGTACATTTTCTTTCAATACTTTCTTGGCTTGCGCTAATAATTCTTTTTTCTTTTCTTTTGAAATTTCTAGCGCAGTTATTTTATCTGAAAAATCTTGTAGCAACACACTATTCTCTTTTGAATCGCTAAAAGGTTTACCGGTAATCACGTTTTTAGAATCTTCTAAAACTTTGGTAAATACGAATTTTGGAGGCAAAACTCCATTTTTCTCTCGTATTTGCATGGTTTTAATAATATCTTCAAAAACCTTTTGCATCCCTTTTAAACGCTCAATATAAGCGGTTGCATCTGCTACAGAATCGATTCGATGTTGATTGATTAGAAACGCCGGAAGACTCGAATGATAACCGCCCATCTGGTTAATAGGATAATCGTAAAAACGGAATTTATAATCGTTAATTTCTGTTTCTAATTCTCGACGCATGAGTTGATAGCTCAACTTTTCTGACTTAGAAAGTGCATTTACATTAATACTATCTTTTAAGTACGTTAAGCGCTTTTTCGCTTTTTCTAGATCTTTTGGATATTTAGTATGCGAAAAATCGTCCCATTGTCCATAATCGGTTTTTAAACCAATTTGGGTTTGCATCATAGGTGAGTCTTCTAGATCTTCTTGATAAACTTTATCGAAAAAAGCCTGTAACTGTTGAGACTCTTGCTCAATTTCTGCAGTATTCATTTCACTTTTTTTGGGCTTTTCTTTACAAGAGATCAGCAGCCCAAAAACAGCAAAAAATAAGATAAGTTTTAGCTTCAGTTTCATTTGATATTATTTTTCCAAGACCGTAAATTCTATAGAAGAATCTCCAAAAACGGTATGGGTTTGTTTTTTATAATCGCTTTTTTCAGCATTAAAAATATTCGGTACAAACGTCTGCGGGTTCAAATTGATTAAAGGAAACCACGTACTCTGTACTTGTATTTGGATTTTATGTCCTTTTTTAAAAGTATGATAAATTCCCTGTAAAGTGAAATCGATATCTGTTTTTTGATTTGGGACACTCGCTTCCGCTTTTTCGAATCCGTTTCTAAATCTTGCCGGTAAAACTTCGCTACGCACCATCATGTGATAATTCGACATTTTTAAATGGTCTTGTACTTCTTCCGTATCTTCTGCATCGGCAGGATAAACATCGACTACTTTCACGACCCAATCTGCATCGGTTCCTGTGGTAGCAACATTTAACTTCGCTTCGATCTCGCCGGCCATCGTGATATCTTCTTCCAACACTTCAGTCTCAAAAACCAAAACATCGGGTCTTCTGGCCGCAAAACGTTGGTCGTCAGTCATGTATTTTCTTGGCGTAAATACAATTTTAATATCTTCTGAATATGGAACCGGTTTTTTGGGATCGCTCACAAATTTGTTTTCGAAAGCCTTATTCGGTAAAGATTTTAATTGCTGATTTTCTCCTAAATAGTAAGTTTTCTTTTTAGTGGCTTTTGGTGGCCAAGCTTCAAAAGATGCCCATTCGTGACTTCCGGTATCGAACATCATCGCTTCCGGTAGTGGCGAGTTTTTCGGTTTTCCTTCTTCTTTCAGAAAGTAATTAAAGAAAACTGTTTCTACATCTTTTTGGTAATTTTCAGAAAGATCGTCACCAAAATAAACGTTACCAACGGCTTGTCGCTTAGAAGTTCTTGCCCAATCGCCGTGACTCCAAGGTCCGTAAACGATCGTGTTGTAATTGTTGCTATTTTCTTCAATCGCTTTATAACTTTGGAATGGACCGTATAGATCTTCCGCATCAAAAAAACCACCAACGTACATTACAGCAGTTTTAATTTTTTCATTCTTTAAATGCTGAATAAGTCCACGGTCTTGCCAAAACTTATCGTAATTAGGATGATCGCTTAACTGATCCCAAAAAAAGTTATCGGGATAATATTCATCTAATTGATTGATCGGCGTATGATCTAAAAAGAATTGGTATTGATCTTTACTAGGTAGTTTTGGGAACGTGTACCAAGATTCTGTAGTTGGTGCTTCAGTTTGATTACCAAACAAAGCCGTTGCCATAAAATAACTTAATAAATACGCACCGTTGTGATGAAAATCGTCAAAAAAGAAATCTGAAATACTTGCTTGTGGTGAAGCGGCTTTCAAGGCCGGGTGACCAGAAAGTAACGAGTATGACGTGTAAAAACCAGGATAAGAAATTCCCCAAGTTCCTACGTTACCATTATTGTTTTCTACATTATTGATTAACCATTCGATCGTATCATAAGTATCGCTGGCTTCATCGATCTCTTTTCCTTTTTTTTTCGGAATAAATGGTCGCATATTATCATAATCGCCTTCACTCATCCAACGACCACGAACATCTTGATAAACTATAATGTTTCCTTCTTTCATTAAAAACTCGTTCGGACCAATTTTCGAGCGAAATTCTCCTTCACCATAAGGTCGCGAACTATAAGGCGTTCGCTGCATTATGATCGGATATTCTTGCGAAGTATCTTTTGGTGAATAAATGGTGGTATGTAATTTTATACCGTCGCGCATCTCGATATCGACTTCTTGTTTGGTATAATGATCTTCTACTTTATAGTCACTTTGAGCAACTAACTGAAGTGAAAAAAAGGCAATAAATACTAGGGTAAAATTTTTTAAGTGGGTGTTCATTCAATTTATTTTTTTAGAAATCGCTTAAAGATAGTACAAATTAGATTCACAAAAAATCCCTTGTTTAGAGTGGTAAGCGTTAACCAATTCATTTTAAAATGATTAAAATTTAATATTAGTACTTATTTTTTATAAAATATTAACTAATTTAGAAGTGTTAAAATCAATAATAAACGATCATTATGAAAAAATCTTTTTCGCTTTATGCTTTTTTAATTTTAATTTCTTTTGCCGTGTTAAGCTGCGGACAAAAAGTTACTCGTGTGAGTGAAGATACCGTTACCGATCTTAGCGGTAGATGGAACGACACCGATTCTCGTCTTACTGCAGAAGAAATTACCAGTGAGATGATGGCTCACCCTTGGTACAACACGTATATTTCTCAAAACGGTGGCGAAGTGCCTGTACTTATTGTTGGGATGATCACCAATAAATCGCACGAACATATTGCTACCGAAACTTTTTCTAAAGACATTGAGAAAGCCGTAATTAATAGCAGTAGAATGCGCTTGGTACAAGCCGGAGCAATGCGTGAAGAAATTAGAGCAGAACGTGCAGACCAGCAAAATTACTCTTCAGCTTCTAGTATGAAAAGTTTTGGTTTAGAGCAAGGAGCAGACTTTATGTTACAAGGTACGATCAATTCGATCGTCGATCAATACAAAAAAGATAAAACCATTTACTACCAAGTAGATTTAGAATTAACTAATTTAGAGACCAACGAAAAAGTTTGGATTGGTGATAAAAAAATCAAGAAGCTAGTTAACTAAGCCTAATTTTTATGCGCATACCAACCAAAATTTGGTTTCAAAGTCTTTCCGTAGGAGTTTTTATCTTTTGTTTAAATTCCTGCGGAATCACTTATAACGATCGTTCTTACGAATTTCAAAATGAGGTTTATTATCGAAATTTCGGGAAAGCGGCCACATTGATCGAAGACAATAAATTTCTTTCTATAAAAAGAAACCGCCTACTCTACCTGATGGAAAAGGGAAAAGTAGAACATATGAACGGTAATTATAAAGAAAGTAATCATCTCTTCGAAGAAGCCTATATTTTAATTGACGACAGAATTAACACCAATGCCGGCCAGGCAGTTGCAGCCAAACTCACCAACCCAATGGCAGCGCCTTATAAAGGTGAAGATTTTGAAAAAGTAATGATTCATTACTATATGGCGCTCAATTATTTTCAATTAGGAATGCCTAATGAAGCTTTGGTGGAAGCAAAACGTATCAATATTAAACTGCTTGAACTCAACCAAAAATATAAGAAGAACAAAAATAAATATACCGAAGACGCTTTTGCGCAAATACTTCAAGGACTTTTATATGAAGCGACCGGCGATATTAATAATGCTTTTATCGCTTACCGTAATGCTGAAAAATTATATGCTGGAAACGATAATTCTTATTACGGAGTGCAAATTCCGCTTCAATTACAAAAAGATTTAGTTAGAACTGCTAAACAATTAGGTTTTACACAAGAATACCAAACCTATAGCAAACAATTTAATTTAACTGCGGAAGAAATTACTTCGCATCCTGCCGAAGCAGTTATTTTCTGGGAAAACGGTTTAGGACCTGCAAAAGATCAAACTCAAATTACTGCGGTAGATGGAGCTTTTGTAGCGGTCGATGATGCTGAAAATTCAATTTTTATTCCCATCCCACCGGGAACAAATTTGGGTATAACTTCTATTGCCATCCCAAAATATGTACAACGAGAAAGTTTTTATAAAGGTGCTCGATTAAAGTTTAATAACCAACAAACCAACTTTCAGTTAGTAGAAGATTTTTATCCTATTGCAAAGCAAACTTTGCACGATAGAATGTTACGAGAAGCGGTAGATATTGCTTTACGACTCGGCGCAAAAAAAGCTACCAGCGCAGGTTTAGGTGCGATTGCAAAAGAACTTTTAGGCGATGATGCAGAAGGTATCGTTAAAGCCGGAGCAGATATTGCCGGTGCCGCCACCGAAAAAGCAGATACGCGAAATTGGCAAACTTTACCGGCAACGATTAGTTATGCGCGAGTTCCTTTAACTGAAAAGGAAAACAATACTTTTATTATTGAAAAATACGGAATGGCTACCGATAGTGATACTATTTCAATTCCGTATAAAAAAGGTTTGCAACTCGTAAGTTATTTTGATGTAGGAAAAGCAACAATGAATTATGTAAAACCTCAATTTAAAGTTCAACAAGATGAAGTTGAAAAGAAAGCGGTAACAGCCAAAGATTCTACTTCAACACAAAAAATTAAATAAGTATGAAGTTAAAATTACGCGATTTATTGATGGTAAGCGCCATTTTATTCTTAGGGTTTATCGCTTATTCTAATTTTAGTACGCTTGCTAAAAACTGGACTTCTACCAACTGCTACAAAAACATTCAGTATCGATTAGTGCAAGACGGTAAAAAAGGTAAGCGTTTTCGTTGGAAACTTCAGTTTAAAAATAATTATCATCAATTAGTGACCTTTAATTACGGAATTACTGAAGAAGAAAATAACTTCTTAACCAACCAACGTAAAACATTACAGGCTCACCAAACGAGTGAACCTGTAGAGATTTATACCGATCAGCAAAAATTTTATGTATTGGTAGACGGCTTAAGTTTTGAAGTTAGCGGCCATCCGACCGAACCTTGTGATACCGAATAAATTTAGTTTTTAAATTTATCGATTCCTTCTTGTAACCAAGCAGCGTATTCTTCAACATCTGGTGTGTACGCAACAGGTTTATTCAGCATATTTTCTTCGTGATCTAATAAAATGTAATAAGGTTGAGCATTTACGCCATAATGCTCAATCTGAAAATCGCTCCACTTATTACCAACGGTTCTTATACGTTTTCCGGTGGTTTTGCTGGTATATTGCTCGTCTTCCGGCAATGCATCTTTCACATCGACATATAATGAAATTAACACCACATCGTTTTTCAATTTTCCTAACACTTGCGGTTCACTCCACACGCGTTCTTCCATTTTTCTACAATTAGCACATACAAGTCCGGTAAAATCGAGTAAAACCGGTAAATCTTTCTTTTTCGCGTATTTCATTCCTTTATCATAATCTTTAAACATCACGATATCGTTTGGGCCTAAATAAGCATCTTCAGGAAACTCATCGTTGCTAGCACCGCCAGAACCTAATTTTTTATAACCTACTCCATACGGAGATTCACTATAATTCATCGGCGGAGTTACACCGCTTAAAATTTTTAATGGCGCGCCCCAAAGTCCGGGAATTAAATAAACCGTAAACGCTAAGGTTAATAAACCTAATAAAAGTCTTCCGACAGAGATATGTGGTAATTCAGAATCGTGCGGAAGTTTCATTTTTCCGAAGAGATAATACGCTAAAGTTCCGAAAATAGCGATCCAAATTGCTAAGAAAATCTCTCTTTCTAAAACGTGAGTTTGCAAAATAAGATCGGCATTCGATAAGAATTTAAAAGCTAAGGCCAATTCTAAAAATCCTAAAAATACTTTCACGGTATTTAACCAACCTCCGGAACGCGGTAAACTATTCATCCAAGCCGGGAATAAAGCAAATAAACCAAACGGAATAGCAATCGCTAACGAGAAACCAAGCATCCCGATCACCGGTGCTAAACCACCTTTTGAAGCAGCTTGAACCAGTAACGTCCCTACAATCGGACCAGTACAACTAAACGATACGATCGCTAAGGCTAACGCCATAAAGAAAATACCGACAACACCACCACGATCGGCTTGGCGATCTACTTTATTAGCCCAAGAATTAGGCAACATAATTTCGAATGCTCCTAAAAATGAAATTGCAAAAATGACTAATAAAATGAAGAAAATAATGTTGAAAGTCGCATTGGTCGATAGCGCGTTTAACGAATCGGCACCAAAAATACCTACGACTAACGTCCCTAATAAAACATAAATCACAACGATAAAGAAACCGTATAATAACGCATTTTTAATGCCTTTACTTCTGGTTTTACTTTGTTTGGTAAAAAAACCAACCGTCATTGGGATCATTGGGAAAACGCACGGAGTTAACAAGGCTAAAAACCCAGAAAAGAAAGCTAAAAAGAAAATGGTAAGTGTGCTTTTATCTTCTTCTTCGTCAACATTTTCATCTACATTTTTACCCGATTGCTGAACTTGGCTCGCTTCTGAAACTTCTTCTTTTTCTGCTCCAGAAGATTTTTCTGCTGTGGCTCCGTAAGCTTGAAATTCATCATAATTTTGAAGGAATTTCACTTCATTCTCTTTCAGATCAAATACCACGTAATACTCTTCACCAATACAACTTTCTTTACAAACCTGATATTTCAGTTCCATTTTTACAACTGAAAGTTGCTCATCGGTTAAAGTAATGTTTTGTTTAAAAGTAGCTTCTTCAGCAAAGAAAATTTCATCTACGCCAAAAATTTCACTGTATTCTGTTTCAGATTCACTTTCGGTGGTTTTCCCGTCTAACTCGTAACCATTTCCTTCCTCTAAATAATTAAACCATAAAGGTAAAGGTCCGCCTTCGGGCGTATCTTGAGAATATACGTGCCAATCTTCTTCAATTTCAGCTTCTAAAATAAATTGGTAAGAATTATCAGATTTTTTTTCGATGCTTCCACTCCATTCTACCGGATTTACGACTTCGGGGG
The DNA here is from genome assembly GCF_000423405.1 of Mesonia mobilis DSM 19841. GTDB lineage: Bacteria > Bacteroidota > Bacteroidia > Flavobacteriales > Flavobacteriaceae > Mesonia > Mesonia mobilis. The sequence goes on from NZ_AUHX01000005.1 coordinate 127,865, forward strand.
CACCGAATTGAGCTTGTGTAGAAAATGTAAATAAAACAAGAAATGCAAGTAAAATACTATTTCTCATAAGTTAGGGTAAGTTTTAATATAGTTGTTGTGTTCGGTTCAATTTTAAAACGATTATCAGTTCGATAACCAACGACCCAGGCAATTTTTTCATCGGAAATTAACACCCAGGTATTTTCTTTTTCTAGCGGCGACAATTTTTCATCTTTTAGAAAGTCGCTCAGCTTCTTTTTTCCTTTCATCCCAAACGGCTGAAAACGATCTCCCGCTTGCCATTTTCTTAAGGTTAAAGGAAACTTTATTTTTTGCGCGGGAAGATAAGCAATGTTTTGGCTAAACGCTCCCATTTCGTTAACATTTTCTAGGGAAAGTTGCTTTTGATCCCATTTAATTTCAGCTTGATTTTCTTCAATTTTTATAAGTTGATCTTCTTGATCTTTAATCGCACTCAAAATCAAAACTTCACGATCTCTTATTAAACGATGGGTTTTAGAGAATACCTGTTTGCCGGTTTGGGCTTCTAAAAGATTATAAACATCGTTCCATTCGGTAAATCCAAATGAATTTAATAACTGAAATAAAACTGCTTTCGTATGTGGTGTTTGCTTTAAATCTTGAACGTTTAAAAAATATTTCCCGTTTATTTCTTCCACCAATCGGCTAAACAAGATCGTCGTGTAATCTTCTAACAAATTTGCCGCGTCTTGTAAATTTTGCTGTGTTTGCTGAAAACTTTCCAACAAATTAGGATTTTCTTCTGTTAACTGTGGAATGATATGATGCCGAATTTCATTGCGTACATATTTATCGGAAGCATTCGAGCTGTCTTCTCGCCATTCGATTTTTTGCTCTTTCGCGTACTGCTGAATTTGCTCCCGACTAAACGACAATAACGGACGTACAATTTTACCATTTTGTTGCGGAATCCCTGTTAAACCGTTTAAACCCGTGCCACGAGTCGTATTGATTAAATACGTTTCTAGGCTATCGTTTGCATGATGCGCCGTTAAAATATAATTGAATTGGTGTTTTTCAGCTAACTCTTCAAACCAACGGTAGCGCAATTCTCGCGCGGCTAATTGAGTTGAAAGTTGATAATCTTTAGCGTATAATTCGGTTTGAAATGATTGCGTAAACACTTCAACTTGTAATTGTTCAGCTAAATCTTTTATAAACACTTCATCTTGTTCACTTTCTTCACCGCGAAGGTTAAAGTTACAATGCGCTAAACTAAAATTAATTCTGGATGCTTTACATAAATGAGCTAACACTACACTGTCAATCCCACCGCTAATGGTTAACAAACATTTTCCTTGAAGTAAAAACGGAAACTTAGCCTTAATATGTTGCTGAAATTCTTGAAGCATCTTGCCCTCAAAGATAGCAAGTTCTTAACGATAATTAAGTAACTTAAATTACAGAATTAGGAATTGATATTTTATTAATCCTGCAAGGTCTTTTTTTGACCTTGTAGGTATATTTTTTAAATCGTTTAAAACCTACAAGGTTTTGAAAACCTTGCAGGAAGTTTACATTATTTTTCTAACACCCGATGCATTGCGGCGGCTTTGGTTAGGCATTCTTCATATTCTTTTTCAGGATCAGATTTGGCGGTAATTGCGCTTCCGACGGAAAAAGAAAGGTATTTATTTGTAGAATTATATAAAATACTTCGAATAATGACATTAAAATCGAAATCGCCTTGCGGACTCATATAACCCACGCAACCACTGTATAAACCGCGTTTTGTGGCTTCGAGTTCTTCAATAATTTTCATCGCTGAAATTTTTGGAGCTCCCGTCATACTTCCCATCGGGAAAGTGCTTCGTAATACTTCAACCGGCGGAATGCCTTCAGCTACTTCTGCAGTAACGGTTGAAATTAGTTGATGCACTTGCTGAAAACTATACAATTTACAAAGTTCTTCTACTTCAACACTTCCTTTTTTAGCTGTTCTGGACAAATCGTTACGCACCAAATCGACGATCATCACATTTTCTGAAATTTCTTTAGGATCGTTTTTTAAACTTTCTTTTAAAGCTTCATCTTCCGCAGGATCTTGTAAACGCTTGGCGGTACCTTTAATAGGCTGAGAAATAACTTTACTTCCGGTTTTCTTTAAGTAACGTTCAGGACTGGCCGAAAGCAAATGAAATTCTTCTAATTTTACATAAGCAGCAAATGGCGGTTTTGAGATCGTATTAAGATCAAAATAGGTGAATAATGGTTGAAGTAGAAATTTTTCAGCATAAAATTCTTGACAAAAATTAGCTTCATAAATATCGCCTCGATGAATATGCACTAACATTTTTTCAACTCTTGCTATATATTCATCTTTAGTTAATCTAGCGTTTATAGTTGCTGAAGTATTTTCTTTTTCAGTTTGATAAATTGTAGAAGTGTTTAAAATGTCTTGCCAGTCTTCTTCCAATTCGTCATCGACCATCCCGAGATAATGCATTTCAACCTCGTCTTTTTTCAATAAAAAGATTTTTTTAGGTTGAAAAAAATAAAGATCAGGAAAACTTAATCCGTCAAAATTTTTAGAAGATAATGCTTCTACATCATTTTTGAGATCGTAAGTCAAATAACCAAAAATCCAGTCTTTGGTGGTTTGCTGGTATTCTTGTAGTTTGTCGAATGCGTTAACATAATCGGTTTTTAAAGCTGTAAACGCTTCCACCGCCAAAATTGCCTCATATTCTACACTTGAAAATTCATAGCTATTCGAATCTAACCAAACGACTTCTTCAAATTGATTTGCCCATTTAAATAGTTGATTTTTGAATTTTTCTGTAAGTGAAAAAGAGATTTTTTTTTGGGTACGCATTTTTTAGTTAGGAGTGGTTAGTTAGCAGTGTTTAGTTGGCAGTGTTCAGTATTCAGTTGGCAGTTGGCAGTTGGCAGTTGGCAGTTGGCAGTTGGCAAAAATCTAAATTATTAATAAATTAAAAATTTATTCTTTCAATTCTTGTTCAAAATTTGAAACCACATCATTTAGACCGAGTAGTAAAATTTCGTCGGTGATTTTATGATTTTCAACATCAAAATTTTCATTGAACGAAGGCAGACTAAAACTCTCAACGACTTCTGCACCGAAGCGTGGTAAAACATTTTTATAGTATTCTAAAGAAGATGCCGCGCCGCGTTTTCCGGGAGAAGTACTCATTAACAATACTTTTTTGTCTTGTAGAAACTTGAGCTCCATTCGGGAAAGCCAATCGGTTATGTTTTTGAAGTAAGCTGAAGGTCCGCCATTATGTTCGTTTACCGCGATCACTAAAGCATCAACTTCTTTTATAAGCATTTTTAAAACCTGAATATCTGCCGGATATCCTTTTTCATTTTCGTGATCTACACCAAACATCGGAAACTCATAATCGTTAAGCTCTAAGACTTTTACTTCGTGATTTTCGATGCGTCCCACTACATAATTCAACAACTTTTTATTGATCGAGTTTTTACTGTTAGAACCGGCAAAGGCAAGTATTTTTTTCATCTTACTTTAAAATTAAAAACCTCACGAATTTATAAAATTGTGAGGTTTTTTATCATGCTTATTTACTTTTTCTTAAGTATGCAAAGGTCTATCTTCTGTTGCAGCTAAAGCAGCTTCTTTCACAGCTTCAGAATAGGTTGGGTGTGCGTGACTCATACGAGCGATATCTTCTGCACTTGCTCTAAACTCCATCGCTGTAACCGCTTCAGCAATTAAATCTGCTGCACGAGCTCCTACGATATGAACACCAAGAACTTCATCTGTTTCTTTATCTGATAAAATCTTTACAAAACCGTCGGTATCGCCACTTGCACGAGAACGACCTAAAGCTCTCATCGGGAATTGCCCACTCTTATATTCAACTTTATCTTCTTTTAATTGCTCTTCAGTTTTACCAACAGAAGCAACTTCTGGCCAAGTGTAAACTACTCCAGGAATTAAATTATAATCGATATGTGGTTTTTGACCGGCAATTGTTTCAGCAACAAAAACACCTTCTTCTTCGGCTTTATGCGCTAACATGGCTCCTTTTACCACATCACCGATTGCGTAAATATTATCGGCAGAAGTTTTTAAGTGCTTGTCTACTTCTACTTGTCCGCGATCATTCATTTTCACGCCGGCAGCTTCAGCATTTAACCCATCGGTAAATGGCTTTCTTCCTACAGAAACTAAACAATAGTCGCCTTTAAATTCTACTTCTTTATCTTTTTTATCGGTCGCTTTGATCACCACCTCGTCACCGGTATTTTCAACAGAAGTAACTTTGTGAGAAACTGCAAAATTAACTTTTTGCTTTTTCATCACTTTGGTTAACTCTTTACTTTGCGCTTTATCCATCGTTGGGATAATACGATCTAAGTATTCTACTACGGTAACCTCTGCTCCTAATCTTTTATAAACTTGACCAAGCTCTAAACCAATAACTCCACCACCAATAATCACTAAGTGTTTTGGTACTTCTTTAAGTTTTAAAGCTTCGGTAGAAGTGATGATTCTTTCTTTATCGATATCGATAAACGGAAGACTCGCCGGTTTACTACCCGTAGCAATAATGGTATGTTTTGCTTCGATCGTAACTGTTTCTTCACCTTCGATCTTAATGTGTGTTTTATCTTCAAAAGAACCAACCCCTTGATAAGAATCGATTTTATTTTTATCCATTAAAAAATCGATCCCTTTCGTAGTTTGTTCAACCACAGAAGCTTTACGCTCCATCATTTTTTCAAGGTTCAATTTAATATCGCCAGTAAGTTCTATACCGTGTTCTTCAAAATGCTTTACTGCATCTTCGTAGTGGTGAGAAGAATCTAATAAAGCTTTAGACGGGATACAGCCTACATTTAGACAAGTACCTCCTTTGGTTGAATATTTTTCTATGATTGCGGTTTTCATCCCAAGTTGCGCGCAACGAATAGCGGCTACGTAACCTCCGGGACCAGAACCAATGACTGCAACGTCGTAAGTGCTCATAATTTAGTTTTGTTGATTTTTAAAACGATAACAAAAATACGATAAGTAATTCAATCAACAAGATTTAGAAGGCAAAAAGCGGTTATAAATTACAAAAGCGAAATCGATGTATTATTTTTCACCTGATTGATCATAAATGTGCTTTGTGTACTTGCAATTACTTTAATGGTCGTGAGTTTATTAATTAGAAAACTTCGGTATTCTTTCATATTACTCACATAAATTTTTAAAATATAATCGTAATCACCGCTAACATGAATACATTCTAAAACTTCATCGAGCTTTAAAATTTCTTTTTCGAATTTGGTGATATGCTCTTTGTTATGCTGAATTAATTTTACGTGACAAAAGACTAAAAAGTTCTTATTGATCTTTTCTGTATCGATCAACGCTACATATTTTGAGATCACTTCTTCCCGCTCTAATCTTTTGATCCGTTCGTGAATCGCGGTATTTGACATCTCTAACCGAAAGGCAATTTCTTTGGTCGTAAGTTTTGCATTTTGTTGAAGGATATTCAGAAGTTTTTTATCGATTTCATCCAATTTCATAACGAAAAATTTTCAGCATTAAAGAATTCAAAAAACAATTTTTAAAATTTAAATCTATAAATATATCTTTTAAATGAATTATTTTCTAAGTTGATTTAAATCTATTGATTTTATTTCTGAATTAATTCAATTTTGATAGAAATATTAAAACGAATTCAAATGAAATATAATCCTTCAGATAAAATACAGGATCTTCAATATTTTGGAGAGTTTGGCGGCGTAAATCCATCGATTTCAGATTCTTCTACCTATACTTTTCTTTCAGCAAAAACGATGTTCGACACGTTTGAAGGAAATGCCGAAGGTTGTTATTTATATTCTCGACACTCCAGCCCTAGCAACCTTTATTTAGGAGAAGCTTTAGCGGCGATGGAAGCGACCGAAGCTGCAACCGTTACTGCCAGCGGAATGGGAGCCATTACACCGGTGATTTTACAACTCTGTGATGCCGGCGACCATATGATCTCTAGTCGAACGATTTACGGCGGAACTTATGCGTTTATGAAGAATTTTCTTCCGAAGCTAAATATTGCTACCTCTTTTGTAAATATTACCAAATTAGAAGAAGTTGAAGCTGCGATTACTCCCAAAACCAAAGTTATTTTTTGTGAAACGGTTAGTAATCCACTATTGGAAATTGCCAACTTACCGGCATTGGCAAAACTTGCAAAAAAGCACAATTTACAATTGGTGGTCGATAATACGTTTTCTCCACTTTCTATTACCCCAAAAGAAATAGGAGCCGATATTACGATTCATTCGCTTACAAAATTCATCAACGGAAGTAGCGATACGGTTGGCGGCGTGATCTGTGGTTCGTTAGAATTTATTAATCAATTGCGCAGTGTAAATGATGGCGCGTGTATGCTTTTGGGCGCAACGATGGATAGTTTTCGATCGGCTTCCATTTTAAAAAACTTGAGAACACTTCATATTCGAATGCATAAACACAGTGAAAATGCAATGTATTTAGCTGAAAAATTTCAAGAACTAGGTTTAAAAACGGTTTATCCCGGTTTAGAAAATCATCCCGGTCACGAAACTTTCAAGCAAATGATGAATGATGAATATGGTTTTGGTGGAATGCTTACCATCGATGTAGGTTCTTTAGAAAAAGCCAATACTTTAATGGAATTAATGCAGGAGAAAAATTTAGGTTATTTAGCGGTAAGTTTAGGATTTTATAAAACTTTATTTAGCGCTCCGGGAACTTCAACTTCCTCTGAAATTCCTGAAGAAGAACAAGCCGAAATGGGATTAAGTGACGGATTAATTCGTTTTTCTATTGGTTTAGATAATCATATCGACAGAACTTTTGAACGCATGAAAGAATGTATGCAAGAAGTTGGGATTCTATAAACAAAAAACTCCGCTACTTGCGGAGTTTTTAATTTTATATTGAATTGATTTATTGACTAATCATTTCGATATTAAAGCTAGAACCGCTCGCTAAAACTTGAACATTACTACTTGAAGTATCTGAAAAGATACCAATAGATTCCCAAGCGTTAAGCTGAACTAATTTTTCTCCGGAAATCGTAATTATTTCACCGTTACTCACATTAGCATAAACTTCACTACCGGCAACTAAATTAGTACTTGAATAACCTTTTGCTAGAAAAAATTTAATGTTTTGTGAGTTACCGCCGGTTTTTTGAATCATTAATTTAAAACTAACTCTGTAAATACCGGGTTGATTTTGAATCTGAAAATTATTACTTCCGGCAGTAATTCCATGCTGAAAGTCTGTTGTACCAAAAGGAATATAATTGTATTGATCTAGATTTGTTGTTGAAGATTTTCTAATTTCAGCAAAATACTTCACATCTGGTGGTGCCACCCAACTTGCTTTTCCGTTAGCATCAGAGGTTAATACTTTTCCTGCACCTTGAGTTCCATCAGTAATTTTTATTGAACCATTTACTTCTAATTTTGCTGAAGGGCTTGAAGTACCGATACCTACTTTTGTTGCACTCCACCCAGTTGATTCATTATTTCCTAAAATAATTGTATTTGCTTCATTTGCAGAAGAATTGTAACCTATAGCCACAGCATTTTGACCACTTGCGCTAGAATTACTACCAATAGCAGAACTATTTTGCCCTGATGCCGAAGATGAAGTACCTAAAGCTATTGAATTATTTGTTGAAGAAGAAGTTGAAGCTCCAATTGCAATCGATTTGTAACCCGAGGCATTTGCATTAGAACCAACAGCTATTGCTTCATTACTTGTAGTACTCTCTGCAGCATCACCTATAGCAATACTTTTATTAGTATTAGCATTAGCATTTGCATTTCTACCTAGAGACATCCCTCCATTAGGTTGTAAATAACCAACCCTTTGATTATTGACTTTAAATTCTAAGGGAATATAGTTTGTTGTTCCAATAAAATCACCTTCACTAGCTTGATTACCGCCATCTGCCCAACCGCCAGAGCCAGCTTCTGTACCAGAACTAGATTGTAAGTTACTTATTTCTGCATCTAATTTTTCATTCGATACTAAATTTAACCAAGTAGAACCATTAAAATAAAACAAACCTGTATTTAATTCTCCATTAGCTAAATCTGTATTCCAAACAATTAAACCTTTAGCTGGATTTTCTATAGCAGTTACTCCTAAATCTATTCTTGGAAGTAAAACACCTTTATTTGAAGACTTAATATCGAGAATACTAGACTCATCAGGCTCAGTAGTTCCAATACCTACTTGAGCAGAGATATTAAAGAAATTAAATAATAAAAATAATATTAATGTTTTTTGAATAAGTAGTCTGAACGATTTCACATCTAATATTTTAAATTCGATGCAAAAAAATAACTAAAGCACTTAGCATAGAAATATATTCGCTAAGTAGTAAAAAAAAACGATAAAATAAAAAAAGATACCCTTTTAAGGTATCTTTACTAGGATTTTAAGTGTATGTTAATTTTATTTTTGAATCAACAATTTTTCAATTTTATTCAATCTTTCTTCTAAAGATTTTATTTGTTCATCTTTTTCTTTCAATTCTTTTTCTTGAGCTTCAATCTTAGCATTTAACTCTATTATGTAGAGAAAAGACTCTTCTATTTTCTCGAGATTGATTCTTGAAAAATCTGACAAATTATATTTAAAATTTTTGTTTTTGAGGTCTTCATAAGAAACTACTCCTGGTAAGTGTCCATTTTCTTTTACGAATTGTTCAGCAAAGGCTAAACTATTAAAATGGTATGAAGGTAATATTTTTGATTCTCCGTTAAAATATTTTTCGAAAACATAATCTGGCAATAACTCACCTCCAGAGGTATAGATCTCATCTGCATACAAATCTCCTCCAACAGTTAATGTATGGGTAAGATTGTTTACGTCAGACATGTCTACATTAATCCCTAATCTATTGATAGAAAAGTCACCACCTATTAATGGTGTGTCGCTTGAAGAGTTTTCAATATATAATTTATCGCTTCCGGTTTCGTAAGCACCAGCTCTATATCCAATCCCAACATTTCCAGAACCACTTTGATTTGTAAAAAATGTACCATAACCTAAGCCTACATTATTACCACCACTCTCATTAGACCAAAAAGAACGTCCTCCTAAAGATGTATTATAACTCGAAAGATTATCTCTTAAGGCTTGTACTCCAATTGCGGTATTAAACTGACCGCCTTCATTATACATTAATGACCTAACACCGAATGCCGTATTATAATTACCTGTTAATAAAAATGCTAAAGAATACTCTCCAAATGCAGAATTTCTAATCCCTGATTCGTTATTTCTTAATGATGAGTCGCCTACAGCCGTGTTAAAGGAACCCGAGTTATTTAACTTTAATGAATTATAACCTAAACCAATATTTTTTTCACCTCCAACATTAAATTGTCCAGCAGCATAACCAATAAAGATATTATAATTATCAGTTAAATCATCATTCTGACCAGCAAAACGACCTAAAAAAACAGATCTCCCCGTGTTTAAAACTTCCAGTTGACCTTTCGTTGTTATTCTTAATTTTGGTGAATTATTTGTAGCAAACACCAAAGCTTCTGCATCTGTTGTCCCTATAAAATCATTATCACTATCTGTTCCTACATTTCCAGAAACATTCCAACTATTGTTTGAAGAACCTCCACTTCCAAAACTTACCCAATCACTTTCTACATTATCCCAATAATAAAAACCAGGAGTGTTAGTACCTACTGTAGTGGTTAAATAAACAATCATTCCATCTTGAGAAGCCGTTGGGTTCGTACTTGGAAAAGCACTTATTCTAGGGATTAAAAGCCCGTCAGAATTTGAAGGCGACGAAGGATTGCTCGCTCTTATATCTAAAGATGCTTGAGGATCGGTGGTATTTACCCCTACTTGCGCAAAGGCAGAAAATCGAATAGATAATAAAACTAAAATAAAAAGAGTGTACCTTTTTTTCATAACATTTAATTATTAAAATTTAAAAGGGGTAACGCGGCAAATATATAAATATATATCATCAAAAATCTTAAAAAAAATATATTTTTCTTAGCATCTATAGAGCTTAAGTCTTATGAATCAATATTTTCCATAAAGTGCAAATTTCATAGATTATCGGTATATGTGAAGTTTATTTTTTAGCAATTTGCTCTTCAAGTTAAAAAATTGTAAAATTACAACTTGATCTTTTAAAAATAAATTAATGGATAGCCAAACTACCGATCCTAATAGCCAAAAAGTAATTGAAAATAATTTAAGCATCTTTCAAGCTTTGATTCCCGTTTTTGCTTTAATTGGAATGTTAACTTACAATGTATATGTTTTTGAAGACGATGCCTTAAATGGTTCTAATCAGTTTATTTTATTGATGGGTGCAGCTGTGGCAGCAATTGTTGGTCATTTTAATAAAGTGCCTTATGCTTCGATGGTTGAAGAAGTTGCTCAAAATATTAAATCGACGACAGGTCCTATTTTAATACTATTGATGGTAGGCGCTTTAGCCGGAACTTGGCTGGTGAGTGGTATTATTCCTACGATGATCTATTATGGCTTACAAATACTCAACCCGACTATATTTCTTGCGGCTTGCGTTGTGATCTGTTCGGTGATTTCTATTGCGACCGGAAGTAGTTGGACCACCTCTGCTACCGTTGGTATTGCATTGATTGGGATTGCCAATGCCTTGGGGATCTCTTTAGGGATGACGGCAGGAGCCATTTTATCGGGGGCTTATTTTGGAGATAAACTTTCGCCACTGAGTGATACGACCAACCTAGCTCCGGCGATGGCAGGTACCGACTTATTTACCCACATCAGGTATATGTTGTACACCACAGTGCCTACGATATTGGTTACCCTTATTGTTTTTATAATCATCGGTTTAAATATTGAAACCACCGGTGTTGCCGATACCGATTCGATATTAGCCTCCATTGAAGAGTCATTCTATATTACGCCTTGGCTATTTATTGTTCCGGTAGTGGTTATTTTCTTGATCGTTAAAAAGACGCCGCCTTTAATTGCCTTATTACTCGGAACATTATTAGGTGCTATTTTTGCTCTTATCTTTCAACCTGAAATTATTGCTAAGTTAGGCGATAGCGAAAGCCTTAACTTCTTTTCGGGGTATAAAGGAATTTTAAATGCAATTACCGTCGATACCGCTATTGAAACTTCTAATGAATCGCTGAATGATCTATTTTCTTCTGGGGGAATGGCCGGAATGCTGGGTACGATCTGGTTAATTATTTGTGCGATGGTTTTCGGTGGAATTATGGATGCCATTGGCGCACTTTCAAGAATAAGCCGTGCTTTATTGAATCTTTTCCACAGTACTTTCGGGTTATTTAGCAGTACGGTGATTAGCTGTTTAGCTTTAAATGCCACAGCATCTGATCAATATTTAGCGATTGTAGTACCCGGTAAAATGTTTGCCAAAGCTTATAAAGATAAAGGCTTAGCTCCTGAGAATTTAAGTAGAACACTCGAAGATTCTGGTACGGTAACTTCTGTTTTAATTCCTTGGAATACTTGTGGTGCATACCATAGCGGAGTTTTAGGAGTTCCGGTGGCGAGCTACTTGATGTATGCAATGTTTAATTATTTGAGTCCGTTTACTACTTTAGTATTTGCTGCTTTTCATATTAAGATTAGACAGTTAACGCAAAAAGAACCTGAAGCAGCTCAACTTTAAGAATTGTATAAGAAGCGAAAAGCGTCGATTACCGGCTGAGTTGTTATCTTTGCACTTCAGAAAAAATAATCTTCATGAAATTAGATATACTTGCCATTGGCGCCCATCCCGATGATATAGAACTCAGTTGCGCCGGTACTTTAGCAAAAGAAGTTGCGAACGGAAAAAAAGTAGGTGTTTTAGACTTAACCCGTGGCGAATTAGGTACGCGAGGTTCAGCTGAAATTCGTGACCAAGAAGCTAAAGACGCTGCTGAGATTTTAGGCTTAGCGATGCGTAAAAACTTAGGTTTTAGTGACGCGTTTTTCGTTAACAACACTGCACACCAACTAGAAATTATTAAAGTGATTCGTAAATACCGTCCGGAAGTTGTTTTTTGCAACGCGGTAGACGATCGCCATATCGATCACCCAAAAGGGAGTCAGTTAGCCAGTGACGCTTGTTTTTTAAGTGGCTTGCGTAAGATTGAAACCTACTGTGATGAAAACAAGCAAAAAGCCTGGCGACCCAAGTTTGTGTATCACTATATTCAGTGGAAAGACCTACAACCCGATGTTGCGGTAGATATTTCCGGGTTTATCGATAAAAAAGTAGAAGCCGTTAAAGCCTATCGCTCTCAATTTTTTGATCCCGATAGCAAAGAACCTACCACCCCGATCTCTAGCGGTAACTTTTTAGATAGTGTTACCTATCGCGCTCGCAATTTAGGCCGATTGATTGGTACCGAATATGCTGAAGGTTTCACGGTAGAACGCTGTCCTGCAGTCGATTCTATATTTGATTTAATTTAATTAAAAAAATATTTTGCAGAATTGAGTATTTACACTAAATTTGCATCCGCATTTACTAATTGATATTTTAGTAAACGTTCTTCAAAACAAATGGTGGTTGTAGCTCAGCTGGTTAGAGCGCCTGATTGTGGTTCAGGAGGTCGTCGGTTCGAAACCGATCTTCCACCCTTTTTCAAGTCCTTGCATTCGTGTAAGGACTTTTTTATGCTTTAACTTGAAGTTTGCCGCAGGTAACTCCCTTCTATATTATTTTGGCATGATCCTTGGAATTGACTTTTTATAACTAATTTATTTATTATGAAAAAATCATTACTTGGATTCATTCTTGTTTTAAGTGCTCTTTCTTGTGTGGAAGATGAAAAAACCTCTACTACTTTTCCTTTGGAAATCGATCGTGAGATCAAAACTACTAAAACGCTCGAGAATCCTTTAGTAGATTTAACCAACGTGGAGACGCAGGTCTTTGATTTGGGCTTAGTCACCGATAGTTTACTCAAAGGCAAAGACGGAACGTTGATCTATTTTGAACGCGATCGTTTTGAAGTAGATGCCACTACTCCACTTACTTTAGAACTGGAAGAGTATTACCAGTTTAAAGATTTGGTGACGCACCAGCTTTCTACCGAAACGGTAGACGGGAAACTTTTAAGCTCTTCTGGGGTGATCTATCTTGAAGTGACCGATGGTACTCAAGAAATCTCGCTAAAAGAAAACGCTACTTTACCAGTCACCTTCCCCGATCACCGAATTCATAACAACGATATCTATTACGGCGCACGTAACGAAGAAGGAATTATGCAATGGAAAAAAGATACCTCTTTGGTCGATACTACCGTACTCAATTATCAATATAGCAGAATGTATGGAGTAGATCAATATATGTCTATTAAAGTGCCTCGCGATTCTTTGGATTATTATTTGGAGATGAATGAATCTTTTAATGTGTATGACATCGCTGATAATAAAAACAGCAACTCTACCTCGAATTACCAACCTATCATCGATCCCGCAAAGATTAATTTACAGCAACTCGATTGGATTAATGTTGATCGCGTAGTAGCACCTGACGGTTTTAAAGATGTTTTGCTTGCCAATGAAAAGCTTGCCGACTATTTTACGATCTATGTTTTATATGAAGACCTGGACTCTTTTATAACTTATCCTTATTACGAAGCAAAAGATGAAATCAGTTTGGCACAACTCCTTATTAAAGGGAAAACGCAGTTATTATTGGTACAACTTACTGCCGACCAAGAAATCTATTCGCAACAAATTACCTTAGGAGAACGCAATCGCTACCTCATCGGTATGAAAAAAACTTCTTTAGAAGCTTTGAATACTTTTCTTGATGGTATTTCGGCCAGGGATAGCAGTGAAAATCCCGCAGTGGAGCGCTAGCGGAATGAGGAATTGTAGCGGATAGCCCGATTCAAACACAAAAGCAGCTTTCTCAAGCTGCTTTTGTGTTTGAAGGACGCCTAAAAAATTTATTGCGCCTTATCGACCACTAAACGTTCATCACGATTCGCGACCTCCCAAGCGGTGTAAAATATAAGTTGCGCGCGACGTGCCATGAGATCGTACTCGATTTTATCTGGGGTATCGGTAGGTTGGTGGTAATCGGCGTGCGTTCCGTTGAAATAAAAGATCACCGGAATGTTGTGCTTTGCAAAGTTGTAGTGATCGCTACGGTAATAGAAACGGTTGGGATCGTTCTCGTCGTTGTAGGTATAATCTAAGTCGAATTGCGTGTATTTGTTGTTCACTTCTTCTGAGAGTTCGTGCAACTGGGTACTTAGCTTATCGCTCCCTATTAAGTAGATGTAATTGGGGTTGTCTTCGTGTTTCGGGTCGATGCGCCCAATCATATCGGTATTAAGATCGGTAACTGTATTTTCTAATGGGAAGATTGGATTTTTGGTGTAATAGTCGGACCCCAATAGACCTTTTTCTTCGCCGGTAACGTGCAGGAACAAGATGGATCTTCTAGGTTGATAACCGTCGTCTTGTGCTTCTTTAAAAGCTTCGGCAATTTCTAAGATAGAAACCGTACCCGAACCATCATCGTCGGCTCCGTTATAGATATTCCCTTCGGCATCCATTCCCACATGATCGTAATGTGCCGAGATCACCACGATCTCTTCTGGAAATTCGCTGCCTTTGATAAAGGCCACTACATTTTCTGAATCGTTGTATTTATTGTTGAAAAAACTAGAAGGTATGTCTTGAAAATAGTCTTCGCCGCCGAGTGGAGAAGCGATTTCCATTTTCATATAATTATCTTTTAGGTAATTGGCCGCTTTTTTTTGTCCGGGTTTTCCGGTATCTCTTCCTTGAAATTCATCGGAAGCGAAGGTGTAGAGGTGATCTTTAAGTTCTGCTGCGGTAATGGTACTTGCGTATTCTTCGACATTGGCTTCTGAAATAGGCTTGTTTTTTTGGATTTTACAAGCTAAGGCCATCGAAAAAACAGCCATTACTAAAATTTTTTTTATCATTGGTTTGCGCTTAATTATTTGGTAGCCAAGATATCAAAAAATCTAGAGATGCTCTAAGGAGTAACTGCTAAAAAATTTCTTAAAATTTATTTTTGAGAATTGAAAAAAGCTCTTATATTTGCATCCGCGTTCAGGGAATACCTGATGAGACACTCAAGGAGAAATGGCAGAGTGGTCGAATGCACCGGTCTTGAAAACCGGCGAGGGTCACACCTCCGGGGGTTCGAATCCCTCTTTCTCCGCAAAAAGCTACAACATTTGTTGTAGCTTTTTTTATACCTGCCTTTTTCCTCTACTTTTCCTTTATTTTTCTTTTACTCCTTTGCCCTGCCGTTTATCGCATTTTCTATGTTATCGATAAAGTGTGTTTCATGGAGGTATCTAGGGAGTATCGTGGGGGTTGATTAGGGGTTTTTAGGTTGTAGGTTGTAGGTGTTAGGTGTTGGGGAGGTTTTTAGTTTTTAGTGTTCAGTTGGCAGGGTTTAGGTTGTAGGTTGTAAAATGTAGCATGTATATTGTAGTGGTTGGGAGTTGGAAGGGTTTAGTGTTCAGTTGGCAGTGGGCAGTGGGCAGGGTTTAGTGGGGAGTTTGATGAAGTTGAAGTCGAAACTGAATTCGAAATTGAAATTGAGAGATTCCTCCTTCGTCGGAATGACAGTCTTTCGTTGATCCTTCGGCGGGCTCAAGACTTGGCGGTGTTCAGTGTTCAGTAGGCAGGGTTTAGGTTGTAGATTGTAGATTGTAGGTTGTAGTGGTTGGGAGATGATCCTTCGGCAAGCTCAGGGTGACAGTGGGAAGTGGGGAGTTTGATGAAGTTGAAGTCGAAACTGAATTCGAAATCGAAATTGAGAGATTCCTCCTTCGTCGGAATGACAGCTTGTAGTGGGGAATTTTTAGTGGTTAGGTTGTAGAGAGTATAATGTAGACTGTAAAATGTAGTGGTTGGGAGTTGTCCTTCGGCAGGCTCAGGGTGACTTTTAGAAGCAGGAAGCAAGAAACACGAGACAGGATGAAGTTGATCCTTCGACAAGCTCAGGGTGACAGTGGGGAGTTTGTAGATTGTAGACTGTACGGTTAGAGTTTTTTGAGGAGGGGAGCGATGATGAAGAAGAAGACGACTATGCCTATAAAAAAATTAATGATGTCGTGGTTTTCATATCCGGGTTCGGGAGGGTTGGGACCATGGAGGTATTCTTTGAAGGTATATTTTTTGCGTCTGGCAATCGATCGCCACAAAGTGCCCTATAGCCAACGGGTGGTGCCTCCTATAAAATTGAAAAAAAAACTAATAAAATGATGATTCATTTGTTCTATGATTTAATTTGTGTCTGCTCTTCCCGACTATTTTCCTGTTGAGGCTCGCTTGGTTTTGTTTCTAAGCCTAGCTTTTGGCTTAGCTCCACTCCTATTTCTTGATTGAGTTTCCCACCTTTTATCAGGTTGACCCATGCTCATCCACATTGGTGATGGGTTTCTTGGCCTTTAATGGTTTCAAAATATTAATAATGTTTTCTTTTTCATTATAAATACCTATAAGCTTACAACTTCAACTATTCCTTTCGTAAAGAAAACTTGATCTGCTAAATTTAATTTTATACTACAAATATAAAAATTACAGTACATATCAATTACAGTTAGATTTTAAAGACCTATTTTTTTATATTTACAATTTATAAGTTGAAACTAAATTTCATTTCCTAGAGAAGATACCAAAAACTTCATGAATAAAAAAGACCTTACCGAAAGGGATATCTGTACCAAATTTATTAATCCAGCTATACAGAAAGCAGGCTGGGACATTCGTAAACAAGTACGGGAAGAGGTCTTTTTTACTGACTGACGTATTATCGTACAGGGAAATTTACATACTCGCGGTAAAAGAAAACGAGCAGATTATATTTTATATCATAAGCCCAATACCCCACTTGCAATTATTGAGGCTAAAGATAATAATAGTCCCGTCGGAGCCGGGATGCAACAAGCTTTAGAATATGCTGATATTTTACAGATTCCGTTTGTGTTTACCTCTAATGGCGATTCGTTTGTTTTTCACGATAAAACTGGTTTATACGGTAACGTGGAAACCGAACTCCCAATGGATGAATTCCCTTCTCCGGAATTCTTATGGGAACTTTATCTGAAGTATAAAAATATTGATACCCCAGAGGCTTTAGAGGTTGTAGAACAGGATTATTATGTAGACATCAGCGGAATGAGTCCGCGCTATTATCAACAAAATGCCGTGAACAGAACCGTTGAGGCCATTGCAAAAAAACAGGATCGTATTTTATTAGTTATGGCTACCGGTACGGGTAAAACTTATACCGCTTTTAATATTATTTGGCGGCTCTGGAAAGGACAGATTAAAAAACGTATTCTTTTTCTTGCTGATAGAAATGCATTATTGACCCAAACCAAAAATGGAGATTTCTCCCCTTTTGGAAGTGAAATTATGCACATCATCAAGAATCGAAAAATTGATAAATCCTATCAAATTTACTTTGCCCTTTATCAAGGATTGACGGGTAATGAAGAATCTAAAAACGCTTATAAAGAATTTAGTCGTGATTTCTTCGACCTTGTGGTTATAGACGAATGTCACCGTGGTAGTGCTTCAGAGGCTTCTGCGTGGCGGGAGGTACTTGATTATTTTAGTGCTGCTACTTAAATAGGTTTAACTGCTACGCCTAAAGAGACAAAAGATATTTCCAACATCGCCTATTTTGGAGAACCCGTTTACACCTATTCGCTGAAACAAGGTATTGATGATGGCTTTCTGGCTCCTTACAAAGTAATACGAATCAGCACTACCGTTGATGAAGGCTGGCGACCTACCCAAGGCTTAAAAGATAAATACGGCAATGAGATTGAAGATCGCATATATAACCTTAAGGACTACGACCGTACGTTGGCTATTGACGAACGAACCCAGTTAGTTGCTCAAAAAATTACCGAATATCTTAAAGGAACTGATCGTTTTGCAAAAACCATAGTTTTCTGTACCGATATCGATCACGCCAACCGAATGCGCATAGCGCTTATTAATGAGAATGCAGATTTGGTCGCTAAGCATCAACATTATGTAGTAAAAATTACAGGAGATGATGAAATAGGTAAGCGCGAGCTCGACAACTTTACTGATGTTGAAGAACGCTTTCCCGTTATTGCCACCACCTCAAAAATGCTGACCACCGGTATAGATACCAAAATGGTTAAGGTGGTAGTACTTGAAGCTAATATAGGTTCGATGACCGAATTTAAACAGATCATCGGTCGGGGTACACATATTCGGGAGGCTGAGGGCAAAGTCTTTTTTTCGATTATGGATTTTAGAAAAGCGACCAATCATTTTGCAGATCCTGACTTCGATGGTGATCCTGTACAAATCTACGAACCAGAACCTGATGCCCCTATTGTACCGCCAGATGATGAGGATACCCCCATTATAGACGGGGATTGGCCAGATATTGATGAGCCCGATTATCCTGCAGGAGACCCGCCTGATATTGATATCGACGGTATACCTGATACTCCTAAGAAGTTTTATGTAAACAACGTAAAAGTAAGTGTAGCGCACGAACGGGTTCAATACTACGGCAAAGATGGTAAGCTAATCACTGAGTCTTTAAAAGATTACACCAAAGAAAACCTAACCAAACAATTTGCTTCTCTTGATGATTTTTTACTCCGCTGGAACAGTACCGAAAAGAAAGACGAATTATTCAGGGAATTAGCAGAGCATGGGGTGCTTTTGGAAGCCTTGCGTGAGGAGGTAGGTAAAGATCTGGATGATTTTGACCTTATATGCCACATCGCTTTTGATCAACCACCATTAACTCGAAGAGAGCGAGCAGATAATGTACGTAAGCGTAACTATTTCGCAAAATATTCAGGTATTGCTCAACAAGTGTTAGATAGTCTTCTCGTAAAATATGAATATGAAGGTATCACCTCTATAGAACAAGGTTCTGTACTCAAAGTAAAGCCCCTAAATGAATTGGGCTCTCCTGTAGAGTTAGTGCGTGCTTTTGGAAATCACAAAGACTTTGAAAAAGCCATTCAAGAATTAGAAAAAGAAATTTATAATATTGCTTAATTGAATATTCTTCATAAAATAGCACAGCCTGAAGGGAGACGTCTTGAACTTAAAGAAGTGATGCCCACTAAAGCCGAATTTGCAAAAACAATTATTTCGTTTGCAAACGATGCCGGGGGTGAATTATTTATTGGTGTAAAGAACAATCCTAGAAAAATTACAGGATTTCAACAAACCCAATTAGATACCATTGAAAACCAAATTAGTAATATTATTCATGATCAATGTCGGCCTACTATTCTACCTGAAATAGATTTTATTGAACATCATGACACCTATATTCTTAGAGTTTATATCCATAAAGGAAACCAACCTCCCTATTTTATTGCTTCCAAAGGAAAAGAAAATGGCACTTATATTAGAGTTGGCTCTTCCAATAGAGTCGCCAATAATCAAATACTACAAGAATTAGAAAGACAGGGGCAACAAATATCTTTTGATTCAGAAGTGTATTTTAAAAAAAGTTATCAAGAGTTACGTATAGAGACCTTTAAGGAGTTTTTCAAGGAAAAGACGGGTGAAAATTTGAGGCTTCAAATTCTAAAAAAATTAGCTCTTGTGAAACAAGAACAAGGGCAATTATTGCCTACGCATGCCTTACTTTTACTAGCCGAAGATCAAGCTCGTGAACAATTTTTCCCTAATGCTAAAATTGAGTGTGCGCTTTTTAAAGGGGTGGTTCCCGGTACTTTTATAGACCAAAAATCTATTCAAACTAGTATCGCTTTACAGCCAGAATTAGCTTATCAATTCATCTTGCGTCATATCTCCCAAGGCACCAAAGATTATGAGGGAGTATATAGAAACGATCGTTGGGAATACCCTATAGTTGCTATTAGAGAAGTTATTAGAAACGCTGTGATCCATAGAGATTACTCGCTTACAGGAAAAGATATTAAAATTGCTATTTTTGATGATAAGTTAGAAATAACGAGCCCCGGAAAATTATTATCCACGATTGATTTTGACGACATGGACGCCGGACAATCTGATGTGAGAAATAAAGTCTTAGCCCCTGTATTTAAACGTTTAGGAATTATTGAACAATGGGGTAATGGCCTACAATTAATAGCTGATGATTTAAAACGGTACCCTGAAATAGACCTCCAATGGAAAGAACCCGGCATAGCGTTCCGAGTGTCTTTTATAAAAGCAAATTATCAACAAGAGCAGGAGTTACAGCAGGAGTTACAGCAAGAGTTACAGCAAGAGTTACAGCAAGAGTTACAGCAAGAGTTACAGCAAGAGTTACAGCAAGAGTCCTTGTATACTAAAATATTGCTAATTCTAAAAGAAAAAACATCTTCAAAGAAAGAAATCTCTGTTACGTTAAATCAAAAATCAATATCCAGTCAATTGAATATTATTTCTAATAAACTAATTGAAGACCTATTAATAGAACGGACAATACCTGATAAGCCTAGTAGTTCTAAACAACAATATAAAATAACAGAGAAAGGAATTGTATTTTTGCAACTGCTTAATAAAAATAAATAAATGAGTAACATCACTTCAAATATAAAATCCATCCGCGATATTATGCGTAAAGACACCGGTGTTGACGGTGACGCACAGCGTATTTCACAAATGGTATGGATGCTTTTTATGAAGATTTTTGCCGATAAGGAAGAAGAATGGGAAATTACAATTGATAACTACGAAAGCCCTATTCCGGAAAAGCTTAAATGGCAAAACTGGGCAGCTGATGAAGAAGGGTTGACTGGAGACCAGTTGATGGACTTTATCGATAATGAGCTGTTTCCCGTTCTTAAAGATCTGGATATTACCATTAGCCCACAGGCTAATATCATTCGTTCGGTATTTGAGGACACCTATAATTATATGAAAAACGGAACCCTGTTCCGTCAGGTGATCAATACCATTAATCAGATTGACTTTAACAGCTCTACAGACCGCCACCTTTTTAATGATATTTACGAGACCATTTTAAAAGAGCTACAGTCTGCCGGTTCTTCTGGGGAATATTATACCCCCCGTGCTGTAACCCAATTTATGGTAGATATGATAGATCCTCAACTGGGTGAGACCATTCTAGACCCCGCTTGTGGTACTGGTGGTTTTTTGACATGTAGTATTGATCATATCCGTAAGCAGGTGAATACCCCACAAGACCGTGACAAATTGCAAAACTCGATTCGTGGTATTGAGAAGAAACCCCTACCCCATTTACTGTGTACGACCAACCTGATGTTACACGGTTTTGACTTGCCCGCAGTTCGTAGGGATAACTTACTGAGTAAACCCTATAGCGATTGGGGAGCCAAAGATAAAGTAGATATCATCTTGAGCAATCCCCCTTTTGGCGGTGTTGAAGAAGACGGTACCGAAACCAACTTCCCTCAAAAGTTTAGAACCAAAGAAACCGCGGACTTATTCTTAGCTTTAATTATACGATTGCTTAAAGACGGTGGGCGCGCGGCAGTGGTTTTACCTGACGGAACCTTATTTGGTGAAGGTGTAAAAACGCGGGTTAAAGAAGAACTGTTGGCGAAGTGTAATCTGCATACTATTGTGCGTTTGCCTAACGGGGTTTTTAATCCCTATACCGGTATCAATACCAACTTGTTATTCTTTGAAAAAGGTAGACCTACTAAGGAGATTTGGTATTATGAGCATCCCTATCCCGAAGGCGTAAAGAGTTATAATAAAACCAAGCCTATTAACATCAAGGAATTTGACGCTGAAAAAGACTGGTGGAAAAAGCGAAAAGGTTCACCACTTGCGTGGAAAATTACCTTAGATGAGATCAAGGCGAAAAACTATAACCTAGATTTTAAAAACCCGCATGAAGAAGTAGATTCTTTAGAGGCACCAAAGGTAATTCTAGAAAAGTACCGTAAAACGGAAGCTAAAATTACTAGCATACAGGATGAGATTGTTAAAGTACTAACCGAAGCTTTACAATAGATGCAGTTACTCAAACACTTTCATAAGCTCAGCATTCATCCTAAAAATGCCAATGCCCTTAAAGGGCTGATTCTCCAGTTAGCGGTACAAGGAAAATTAACAGCAGACTGGAGAAAAGAAAATCCAGAACTTATCAGCGGTTTGAACTCAGCTGAAAGGCTTAAAAAATCGATTAAGGCTGAAAAAATAACACTAATTAAAAAGAAATTAATTAGAAATATTAAAACATCTGCTTTTAGAAAAAATGACTATTACATAGATACACCTGAAAATTGGGAATGGATATAATAGGAGAGCTTGGAGCTATATTTAATGGCAACAGTGTAAATAAAAGCGTTAAGCAAGCTAAGTATGAAGGCCTTGATAATGGCTATCCATATTTAGGAACTAAAGATATTGGTTATGGTTTTGAGTCTATAAACTATGAAAATGGAGTAAAAATACCCAAAAATGAAGATAAATTTAAAGTCGCTCATAAAGGTGCTGTGCTAATTTGTTCTGAAGGCGGAAGCGCAGGAAAGAAATGTGGTATTGTAAATAAAGATGTATGCTTTGGGAATAAGTTATATGCTATTGAGCCATTTTAAAACATCGAACCTACCTTTCTCCTATCGCTATATCTAACCCCTAAATTTTTTGAACAGTTTCAGTCTCAAATGACTGGAATAATTGGTGGAGTTTCAATATCAAGATTTTGTGATATTGCTGTTCCTTTGCCTTCTTTAGAAGAACAAAAAGAAATTGTTCGAGTTGTCGAAATCCTTTTTAAAGAAGTGGAGCAATTGGAAACTCTCACACACAAGCGTATTCAACTTAAACAAGATTATGTTGCTTCGGCTTTACATCATTTGGCCACTCAAAGCACGCAAACAGCCTGGCAAGAGTTGACTCCGCACTTCTCAACTTTTTTTGATGATGTCACCAACATTAAAAAACTACGGGAAACTATTTTACAATTGGCCGTACAAGGTAAACTCACTGCAGATTGGCGCGCCCGTCACCCTAAGCTTGTTTCTGGAGAACATCACGCAAGTGAGCTTTTAAAACGTATAAAATCAGAAAGAAATAAATTAATAGCAGAAAAGAAATTAAAGAAAACAAGGGAAAAAGGTAATATTTTAGAAGACGAATTTAATTTGGATTTGCCAGATTCTTGGACAAAAGCTAAAACAGTCGATTTAGGCTTTATCACAAAACTTGCTGGTTTTGAGTATTCTAAATATATAAATCTTCAAGATGTAGGAGAAGTTCCTGTTATTAGAGCTCAAAATGTAAAACCAAACAGAATTGACGAAACTAAATTAAAATATATTGATTTAGAAACATCAAAATTGTTGAGTCGTTGTGAGTTAGTTAAAGAATCATTGCTAATTACGTTCATTGGTGCTGGAATTGGTGAAGTAGCTGTGTTTAGAAAAAAGAAAAGATGGCACTTAGCACCTAATGTTGCTAAATTAGAACCTTTCAATGAGTTTAATCATAATCTAGAAATTGATTACTTATTGTTTTATTTACTTTCCCCAATTGGTCGAAAAGAACTTTTCAAGCATATTAAATCCACAGCGCAACCAAGTCTTTCTATGGGAACTATTAGAGATATAATAGTATGTCTTCCACCACTAGAAGAACAAAAAGCCATTGTAGAAAAAGTAAATGTTTTGATGGGTCTTTGTGATGCATTAGAACAGGAGGTACAAACTGGTGAAGAACAACTAGAGCAATTGATGGAGAGTGTGTTGAGGGAGGTTTTTGAGGGTAGGCAAGAAGACAAGCAAGATACTTTACCTATGGCTGCGGAGCCGGAGAATAATTATGAGTATAAAAACTAATAGGTCTAAACAGAATGTTAAACTGGCTAACCAAAATATTTGCTAAAAAATCCAATGAAGCAGCGAGCAAGAATACCACGGAAGAAACAATTGAGTACACAGACTTTGATTATGAATCTCTTTGCGAACTTTATTATAAAAATAAATGGTTACGTCAGGAAGCGAATAGCGAAGGTTTAAAGAATTTATGGTTAGAATATGATGATATTAATAGTAAGCAAATAATAGCTTCTTTAATTAATAATTTTAAATATGTAATACAAGAAGATGCTTCTTTATATGTGAGAAATACTTTAAGGAAATGTATTAAGAATTGGCAATTGAGTCCTGAAACTACACTCTTTATAGGTTTTCAAAAACACAAATATCCAGATGGTTCACAAATTATTTTGAATTTTATGAAGTCTATTCTTACAGAAATAAACCCTCTTTGGAAAGAACATAATTTATTACCTAATTTTCATTATGGTATTGATCGAATCAAAAAAGATGGCTTTCCGAGGGATGGCTTGAACTTGAAACAGATTGTTATAGTTGATGATTTTATTGGTACAGGTGGAACGGCAAAAAAAAATATTGAACATATTCAAAAATTAATAAATGATAAACAAAAAGACTTTACTTTGAACTTGTTTTCCCTAGCTGCTATGAAATCTGGAATAAAAACTTTAGAACCTTTAAAAGTTCCAATGTCCACTTGTTATAAGTTAGAAAAAGCTACTAAAACTATCTGGCCATTTTATGAAAGAAAGAAGATAAAAAAAAGAATAATCAATATGGAAAAAATTCTTTATGAAGGAGTCGAACCCGAACAACTTGAAAAATTCAGTCTTGGTTATGGTAAGTCAGAGGCTATCTATGCTTGGAATAGATTCAATTTACCAAATAATAATTCTCCAATATTTTGGTGGAATCGATATAGTAATGGTAAATCGAGAAAACCTCTTTTTAATAGAATGCAATAGACTATGGAGAGGAGAGATTTCACAACGTATCTTTTAGCAACAGAAGAAACATCATTTCGTATTTCTTATTTTAAAGAACTTTTTAATCCTAAAGATTTGGCAGAGATATTAGATTCACTTAGTGAGACAGGAATAGTTGAGGTTGATTGGGATAAAAAGTTAATAATTAAAAAATTAGATGTAGAAAAGATTCTTATTTCAAAAAATAAGTTAAAAAGAAAAAAAAGTGAAAAGCCTTCATATATGAAGGCAGATCAAACCGAAATTAATAAACCATATATGTAAAAAAAGGGAAGAAGGATTAGTAAATGAGGCGAAGTCGCCTCAGGACAGTTAAGGCTGTTTTATCCATTATGATGATTTGTTGGAACTGAAATCAGAAAAATGATTTCAGGTACAATAATTCATTATATTAAAATGGATCTCTATTTTATGAATTATTGTGTAATTCTTCTTCTCTTTAAATTAAAGTTTTGAGCTATACTATACATGATTGGGAAAAGGCTATCGATACTTCAAATCTCTCCGAGATTGAGAGGGTTAAAAGAATGCAGTATGTCAAAAGCGCTTTCAAAAATAATGTTCCAGTCATTATTGACACACAGCACCTTTCTAAATTACTTGGTCTAAAATTAGGAGTATTAAATAATATGGTACAAGCTCCATCAAGTTTTTATAGAGAGTTTAAAATACCCAAAAGAAAAGGCGGCTATCGTGATATCGTAACACCGTATACTTCATTATTAGAAGTGCAACAATGGATAGCTAAACATATACTCTCTAGTTTTGATATACATCCTTCAGCTTATGCTTATGTAAAAGGAAAAAATATCGCTCAAAATGCTAAGTCACACATTGGGTCTAAAGAGATGTTGAAAATTGATCTAAAAGATTTTTTTCCTTCAATAAAAATACCAAGAGTACGAGAGCTTTTTAAAAGATTAGGTTATAGTAAAGAGGTCACCTATTATCTAAGTTAACTCTGTTGCTTAAAAGATCAATTACCACAAGGAGCCGCTACCAGTCCTGTTATTAGCAATATAATTCTATTCAATCTGGACAAAAGATTAGCGAAATTCTCTTCAAATAATAATATAACTTATACCCGGTATGCAGACGATTTAATTTTTTCAGACAAATCAATTCCTCACGATTTCAGTACTTTAGTTATGATGAATATC
The DNA here is from genome assembly GCF_000423405.1 of Mesonia mobilis DSM 19841. Taxonomy (GTDB): domain Bacteria; phylum Bacteroidota; class Bacteroidia; order Flavobacteriales; family Flavobacteriaceae; genus Mesonia; species Mesonia mobilis. The sequence goes on from NZ_AUHX01000005.1 coordinate 153,831, forward strand.
GAGGATGAAGGTTTTTTAGCAAATCCTGATAAAACAATAGAATACTCAGCAAACCAGAGAAAGCTTATAACTGGAATTGTCGTAAAAAAAGACTCAATAAGGCTTCCAAAAGATTTTAGACGCGAAGTCAAACAACAAGCTCACTTTATTTTAAAATTTGGAATATTAGATCAAGTTAAAAGATATAACGACATTTTCTATATTGATAGGATACTTGGTAGATTAAGTTATTGGAAACAGATTGAACCAGAAAATCAATATGTAAGTAATACTATCAAGAAAATAAATTGGATGTACAATGAAGCATTACAAACTAATCAAGAATAACTTTATGAATTGAGGACAAAAAATATTAAACAGTCGGCAGAACAACACCCAATTTATAAATATTCATATAATCGGGTATAAGGTTTTGCTTTAGATCATTCCCAGTTATTTTTTTTAAACCTGTTTTCTGATCAGGGTAAATAATTAAACAGTCTATAAGCTTATTATATTCTTTATCATTATAAAGTACATCATAAACTTTTTTAAGACGAGCGTAACCACTCACTTGGCGCATATCTCGATTATTTCTGCCATTTAAATAGCTAGGTTTATATTTCGCATCAATCACCATTTTATACGTCTCCGTATTTAGCAAATAATCAAGCTCACTACCCCTATTTTTAAATTGAAAAAAAACAGCTGTTCCAAAATGTTCTTTGAGCAAACTAAGTGTATAGAGTTCAAAAAGCTTACTCATATCTATCCAAAAAGGTGGGGTTTCTACTTTCTCTTTAGTTTGCGATTTAATGCTATAGCCATAGCGCTTGATAATATAGCTAGCTAATGTTAAAGCCTCATCATATTCTTTAAATAAACTTCTAGATTTTCCTTGAGGCATCTCTTTAAGGCTTACCTGAGTAGCAACCTGATTAAAAGCAGGATTAATATAATTATACAAATCCTTTAGCCCCTTGGCCTCGGTAAGTTTATTAAAAGTCGGTAAATAAGCTTTCGATAATTCAAAAGCCTTATTCAGGAGTTTATTTTCAGGGGTGTTCACACCAAATTCCTCAAATTGACAATAGGTATGTAAGTTTTTATTTTGAGCTAGGTTATGTTTGATTGTTTTTGATACCAGTACTTTACCTTTTACTCGGCTCTGTAAATTATGTTCAACTTTATAATATGACTTTTTAAGGCCTTTTTTTACGATACGTCTTAAAATACCTAAGAATTCGATAATCAAAAAGGGAGTCAAAAAGTCCTGATGCTGTTCTATTTCAATTTTTGGCTCTTCCCACTTTACCTCAACAAGCTCCTTTATCTCCTGAGTAACCTCAGGGTGCTTCATACAGTGCAGCAGCATCTTCAAGTAATCGGTCTGCTTGTCGGTATCTTTATCAATCTTTGGAGATATCTGTATTGGTAATTTATTTTGTATAACCCAATCTACACCGATGTAATAATTAGTCTTAATGGCATACTCTCCAAGCTCTTGATCAATACAATTAATTTCATAGCAACGCTCCAACTGCTCTCTGTTTCGGTGTGTTTTTTTAAAAGTTTTAAAAAAGGACTTCCCTTCTATTGCATTAAGAAATTCGTGAGTAACGGGAGCGATTTCCTTAAAACCTTCGTGTTCTGAAAATTGAAGCATCATACGACTTTAAGATCTTCAATATGTTTCTTCACATCTTCTTGCAGAATACCATCTTTTACGTATTCTAGCAGTATTGGTTTGATTTCATATTCCAAACGCAGCTCTAATTCTTTCCGCTGTTCATCTTCAGAACCAGATTTAAGAAGAAAGTAACTATGTCCTAAGTGTATATCCTTGTAATCAAAATCTGCTGTAAGGTATTTGGAGTTTTGTTGCTTACCATCTACAGCTTCTACAAAAAGTTCGGATACTTTACTGAATAAATCTTTTGCCTTTGCATTCGAAATAACACCTTCATCGGGTAATACGTCTACAAAAGCAAAACGTCTGCGGATAGCATAATCAATATGCCCCACACTGCGGTCAGCGGTGTTCATCGTTCCGATGATATATAAATTAGGTGGGATTGTAATTTTAGAATCTTCATCGATCGAATACATACTCTCTACAGCCTCCCCGCGGTATTCTAAGGCATATATTAACTCCCCCATTACACTTGGTAAATTTGCTCGGTTGATTTCGTCGATGATGAGAACATAATTTGCTGTTTTATTATTCAACGCACTTTCTGCAAATTTCGCTAGTGATTTATTTTCAGGTTCATATTCGAGAGCTCCATTTTCATTAGTCTTAATTGTAATACCTCTTACAAAATCTTCATAGGTATAGGAAGGATGAAATTGAATTATTTTCTTATCGCCTTTAGTAACAATTTCATCATTCTCTAATATTAACTTTCCTTTTAAATCAAAATTTTCAAACAAAAAATACATAAACTCATAATTCGTAATATCGGAATTATATTTATGTTTCAAATCTAAAAAGAACTGCTGGACTTTTTTATTTTTTTCTATATAGTTAAGATTCTTGTATTCTTGTTTAATTAACCTTAAAACGTTATTTAAACAAGATTCACTATTAATAGGGAAATACTTGTCTGGATGATATTGATAAAGTACTTTTAGCACAAAACCTTTACCTATGGGATAGTCGTAAATGTTTTCAAAAACAATATCCTCTAACAATTTTGCTACTTTTTTCATAGCCTCTGAATTGTCTTCAATATCACGTATAAAACCATTCTTTTTATATTCTTCATTTTTAGCATCCCAATAAATTTTACCTTTAGTAGCTCTACCAGCATACTTTCCAGTGTCTACTAATTTATATTCAATCCAATAGCAAAAAGTATCATTACTTTCAATTCCCAATACATAATCATCTAGTTTCAAATTTGATAATTCTTGTTTTTCAAATCTGTTTAAAAACGTCTTATTAAGCCCGTTAACAAAATTACGATGTTCAAGAATATCATCATTAACTTTGTAATTCTTAAAGAAAACGTCAATCTTATCTAGTGGATTAAATTTTACGGTATCTTTTGTTAGTGCATCAGCAATTTTCTTTGCTAGATAGGTCTTTCCGGTACCGGGAGGCCCTTGAAGGATAATTTGTTTTTTGTAATTTAATACAGTTTGGATACTTTCTAACATTAATTTTGATTTTATTGTTGTGTACCAAAAATTGATAAATTCAGAATTATTTGCACTTTCTAAAGTTGTGGGAAGGTATAAGCTATCATTCCATTTCTGAGCTAATGATTTATATTCTTCTTTATATTTATCTCCTTCCATTGAGATTATTTTGATATCTCGCTTAATATCAAACCAGATATCCTTATTAGTGTTTGGCTCACTTGAACCAGTTATTTGAACTAAAGCTAAAGGACCACCACTTCTGACTAGAACGATATCTCCTATTTTGACGTCATTTTTGAACTTCTGAGGTTGTCCTCTGTCATTATCCCAAGATTCACCCATCCCTATAATTTGATGGTTCATCAAAATTTCTGTTACCACACTTCGATTTACAGTTTCTTCATCACTTGGGTGAAGCATCATATGCCAATAGTTCATAACTTATTTGATTAAGTGAAAACTTAAAACTACAGATATTAAAAAACTTTTTAATGAGGAATCCCGCATTTTTAATCATTTTATTATTATTCTTTATACCTATACTGAAACAATAGCCTTTATGGGACACAACTACAACAAAGATTCCTTTACCAAAGATCAAGACTTTGAAGATTATGTAGAGTAGGTTTTATTTCTGAAGAAGTTGTATGATTTACTCCATAAAACCAACGACTATCAGCAAAATAGTCAGCGTTTTGTAATGAACCCCAAGCATCTTGACTTTAAATTTCGATGTCAGTTCACCGGGCAAGAATTTATATAAAAGCTAGCTATTCGTTATGTCTTGTTGTGTAGCGTATCTTATTCCGCTTCCCACTTCTCTTTTCTTTTTGCCTCGTCGTTTAAGGATAAGTAATGAATGGCGAGGATTAATTGAATATGGGGGTTCTCTAAGTTGAACTTTTTTTTGTGTCTTAAAATGATTCCATAATTTAAATAGAGGAAGTTAACATCTCCCGTTTCGGCAATTTTAATCGCGTATTTATTGATAGGGTCGTTGGTTTTCCCTATATCGCTTAAAAACTTTTGGTAGGCTCCGTTATATACGGCTCCAATACTTTTATAGACCACCTCACTATCGGGGTATGTGGTTTTCCCAAAACTCCAAATTTTGTTAAAAGTCGATGGAGAAATATGCTTATACAGTTCTTTTTGTTTTTCAAAATCGATCCTTAACCAAAACGGATTCCCTGCTGCCATTAAACTTTCGTGAGGGATTTGCTCGTAGCAGGTTTTAAAATCGGTATCTCGCTGTACACACATTTCTGTTTTAAAGAACTCGGTGATCTTTTTTAAATCGGCTATTTCTTGTTTTGTGAAATTTGCACGAAGTTCGGTGGTATACGAATTCGATTTACAAGAAAAAATTATTGTTAAGGCTATGATTGCGACTAAGTATCGTATCCATTTTTTCATCGGCTGCTCAAGGTTTTTGCTGTTCGGTGTATGTTAGTTTCTCTAAGCTAGTTCAAATTACTGACTTTTAACTTAGTTTATGTTCGCCAAGTAGGAAACTGTAATTATTACAAATGATTTCAACTGTCTTTTTATTGCTTTGCGATCTCTAAGGCTTTTTCTAAGACCTCATCTCTCCCTGCTCGTAAGCCGTCGATGGTGGGTTTTACTTCTATGTCAATTTTCACTCCGTTTCTTTGGCTTTCGGTACCGTCTGGATATACTACGCCGTTGCCCGACATGGCCGTTTGAAAACCTCCTAGATATTCGAATCTTACCACATCGCCATCTGCTCCGGCAGTTTGATTTCCTACGGTTACTACGTTATCTGCCGTTTGAAAAGCCATGGCGGTAAACTCTGCCCTGCTCATCGTACTTTCGTTCACCAATACAATAATTTTACCTTTAAACGCTTTATTGCTGCTGTTGGTCTGTAAAGGCTTTTTGAATTGAAACCTAGACGGATACCCTAAACTTGGTGTATAAATTTTAGTAAAATCTCTTTTTTCTGAATTTAAATACCTGGTACAACGTTTATAAATAAAGGCCGGATAATTTCTTAGGTCGATGATGATGGCCTTCTTATTTTCAAAAGATTCAAATACCGCTTCGACGTCTTCCCCTTTAAGCCTTGCCATATTGATGTAGCCTACGTTCTCATCAAATGATTTTGATTTTACTTGTGGAGTGTTCCAATACTCAAAATCTCTAAAATCGTATCTATTCACGGGCAGTTGTTGCCGCTTTCCTTCTCTTTCGATGGTTAATACCACCTGATCTTCTGAGCCATTTAAGGTATAGATGTAGGCTCTTTTAATTTTATTATTGGTATTGGAACCCGAAACATACTTTAGGTTTTTCTCTGCTTCTTTAGCGAAGTCTTTCCCATTCACTTTTAGGATAACGTCTCCTAATTTTAGTTTATTCAGCTTTGCCAGTGAATCGTTGTAGAAACCTGACACTACCGCTTTATTTTCTAGGTGCGATAGTTGTAGGGGCAGGTATTTTTGACTTTGATTCGAAAAATTGACCCACGCGTGCGCATCGTCTAATTTGGCAATCAGTTCTTTGATGGCTAATTGATAAGCCTCTTTATTTGCGGCCTCTTTGATTTTTGGGATCATTTCGATTAAGACAGCGTCCCAATTTTGATCGGTAAGGTATTTATAAGGATAGAAATATTCGATGATGTTCCAATATTTGAATAGGCCTAATAAGCGATAGGCTTCTTCCGGATATTCAAAATTTTTATAATTTGGTTCGTTAGTGATTTTTATTTTACCGACCCGTTCTTTAGCAGCGTAGAAACTCTTTTTTTGATTTCTATTGTTCTCGATATATGTTAGTGTTTCGGAAAGTTCAGTCGTAAAAAGCCTTGGGTCTTGCGTCCAAGACAGGTCGAAATTTTTATCGAAATAGTCTTCCTGAGTATCACATTTTCTGCATTTTTTAATTTTGCCTAAGCTTTGAATCCAATCGCTATACACCTTTGAAAGGGCATTTTTGTCTGTCGCTTTGAGCACCTTTGGAAGTTGTGCTATGCATTGTTGATCCCAATCGAATTCTCCTTTGGCAACTTCGGGGTGGTAATACTTGAGAAAGCCATAGATCTTCCCCAGGGAAGCTAATTTTTCTGTTTCTGAAATTGACTGTTGCGCCGTGATCCCAGCAGTATAACCCAAGATTAGCAGGATCGAAAGAATTGCTTTTTTTATCATTTTTTATCGTTTTCCCCCTATTTCTGCTAGACATTTTAAGATGTAGATCTCGGTTCATTTAGGGATTTCTCATCGTTTATAGTTGTTTTCTATCTATACTTGTTGATCTAAAGACTATAAAACTCGAGTTGTATTACAGCCACTTTTACCTACTCCGCTTCTATTTTTATAGGTTTACCCCTATTTAACTCGCTATCAATTCCTTGATTAACGTAAATTCTCCAACGAATGGATACATTCGCTTGCCACAATTTTCATTCTTTTATTGAATTCAGGAAATGCATAAAAGTAATGAAATTCTTTGCGCATATCATAAATAGCATACTGTTCGGGAAAATACCGGAATGGTATTTTATGTCCGCCTTGGAATTCACAAAGCAGTATATAGGTTTTTTCATTTCTAATGTCTTTGTTAGGCCCCAAAGGCAATGTTGCAAATGCTAATTTCCATTTTTGTATGTTACCGCAAACGACCTGTTTAGCTTTATTTTCTAAGTCTGCGATCATTATTTCATCAGCATCATACCTGGTATTGTCATCATTGTTGATGGTTACCTGTTTTAGTTGTTCCCAATCATATTTATCTACGCCATAATTTTTTAAATCGGAATCATTTTGCCCTACCACATTTATCGTTATCAAAAATATAAGTATCGTCAGATTAACATTCATTGTGTAGATTTTGTAAACGTTGTATTATCCCACTATTTTGAGGATTAGTCATCTTCAAAAGAAGGTCTATGCCCCTAAATTTAAGTATTATTTAGCATATCTGCTTTACGAGTATCTGTAAAACAGATATTTATTAAGTATTCAAATTAAGAACCAGAAAATTAAATGCTTTTTTGAATGTATTTCTAAACCTTTTGCTAAGCCTAAAAAAGAAATATAAATCTAACTAGCCTACAGCTATGATTTAAAATTTTAAAAGTTGGTAGAAGTCAACTTTCAATGCTTTTGAAATTTCATACAAAGAATAGACGGTAGGATTAACTTTGCCATTTTCTAGTTTCTCAATTGCTTGCCGATCTTTACCGCATTCTCGTGCTAAATCAGATTGATTCCAGCCTTTTTTCAAACGCAATTCGATAATCCGATTACCAACTTTCTTTTTCAATTGATCCTTTGTCATATAACAAATGTCAATCAAATACACTACAGTTTTGTCATATTTTAAATTGACACTCAAAATAATTTTATATATTTGTCATATAATAATACGACAATTTAACATTTATAATGTTACTTAAGTTTTCTAATCTGTTAACTATTAGTCAATTTCTTAAAATGTCACCTATGCAAACTCATTTCTATACCCAGTTACAACTCGGCTCTTCGGAAGCCTTGGCTTATTGGTATGATCGATACCAGCAGATGCTCTTCTATTTCGGACGGCGCTGGCTGAAGGATCATTTTGTAGTGGAAAACCTAGTACAAGACTGTTTTATCAAGTTGTGGCAGCAGCGGGAGACGCTGGAGAGTACGCAACATATTTTCTTTTTTCTACGTTTGGTGATGAAGCGCGGTTGTATTTCGCACTTTACCCAAGCCCAGCAACAGTTTAACCGAAGCCTTCACCGCTTGGAGCAGTACGAGAATTATAACGATTACTTACTCCAAGACGATCGATCGATGCACGAGGAACACCTCGCGAAGCATGCTGCGCAGCAACACGCCTTTGAACAGGTGCAACAGGTCTTGCCGTTATTGAGTGCCGAGCGGCGGCGGCTGATCGAGCTTTGCCTTCGCTATGGCTTTCGTTACCTCCCCATTGCACAAGCACTGGGGAAAGGAATGACGGAAACCGCTAACGAAGTGAAACGTAGCATCGCTGAGCTGCAACGCCTGCTACAGCAAGACCCCAATCTTGATTTGGAAGCAGCGCCTGTAACAAAAAGCAAGCCTCGCGAACTTACGCCCGCTCAAGCGAAGGTATTTTCCTTGCGTTGCGAAGAAGCCTACTCTTTTGCCCGTATTGCGAAAGCCCTAGATTGCTCGCCGCAAGAAGCGCAGCAGGAATTTATGAAGGCCTATCTGTTGCTGCAGCACACGCAGCACACGCAGCACACTCCATCCCAAAAGCACTAAGATGAAGAAGAAGACGATGAAACTTACACGAAAAATTCAGCTAGTGGGCGATTTGCCAACGGCAGAAGAGCGCCAGGCAGAGATCGGAAAGCTGTACCACTGGCAGACCTGCTGTTACCGAACGGCGAACCTGATGGTCTCGCACCTGTATGCGCAGGAAATGATGGAAGATTTTTTCTATTTGAGCGAAGGCACCCGGGTGAAGTTATGGGATGAGCGTAAAGATCCTGCCGGGATTTTTATTACCTCGCGGATGAATACAATTTATCAGGTGGCTTCCCGCCGCTTTAAAGGTGAGATGCCTACCAATATTATCTCTTGCCTGAAAGGAAGCCTGTATAGTGAGTTTACCAAATCTCGAGCGGCCTACCGACTCGGGGAACGCTCACTGCCTAATTTTAGGAAGGATATGCCTTTTCCCTTTAGTCGGGAAGAGCTGCGCCAATTTGCCTATGTGCCTGCACAAAAAGCTTTTTGTTTTAGGCTGTTTGGGATTCCGCTCAAGACCTATTTGGGTAGGGATTTTAGTGATAAACGTCGGCTACTGCAACAGCTAGCCCAAGGGGAACTCCCTCTTTGTACGTCTAAACTTCAGCTGAAAAACAAAAAGATCTATTGGCTGCCTGTTTTTGAATTGGAAAAAACTAGCCCTCCTCTACAACCGGGAGTGGTGGCTGAGGCTTCGTTCTCGTTAGCATACCCACTGGTGGTGAAGGTGGGTAAACACCGATTAACGATTGGAACGAAGGAAGAATTTTTATACCGACGCCTAGCGATACAAGCGGCACGAAAGCGTGCGCAGCAAGGGGTTACCTATGCAAAATCGGGAAAAGGGCGCCGACGGAAACTGAAAGCGGTTGCCAAATTAAAGGAAACGGAACGGAATTATGTGCGCTCTCGCCTACACCTGTACAGCCGGCGTTTGATTGATTTTTGCCTCAAGCACCAGGCGGGTACTTTGCTACTGCTAGAGCAAGCGGATAAAATTGGGATCGCTAAGCAGGAGGAGTTTGTGCTTCGGAATTGGAGCTATGATGAATTGCTGACGTTGATCCAATATAAGGCTGCGAAAGCGGGGATTGAGGTGGTGGTTGGGTAGGTTTTAGGTGGTGGGTTTTAGGTGGTAGGAAATGGGGAGTTTTTAGAGGTTAGACTTTTTGGTGGGGAGTTGGGAGTGTTCAGTAAGCAGTGTTTAGTAGGCAGTGGTGAGGGTGTAGATTGTAGTGTGTATACTGTAGGTTGTAAAGGTTGGGAATGTTTCCTTCGACAGGCTCAGGATGACTTTTAGAGTATAGAATATAGAGGTTAGAGCATAGACTTTTTTAGGGAGAAGTTGATCCTTCGGCAGGCTCAGGATGACAGTGGTCAGTTTTTAGTTGAGGGGTTGTAGATTGTAGCATGTATACTGTAGAAGTGAGAAGTGCAGGATGCGGTGCTGAAGCAAGTTGAGCATGACGGTTGGTATTCAGAAGTTGAATTTTGAATAACATCCGGCCTATCGAAGATGAGTCGTTAAATTTGAAGTGAAAATACCGTAAAATTTCAGGCTGTTTGAGCGATAGCGAGTTCCTGAAATTTAGGTGTCGAACGATAAATTTAGAGGAAGCTTCGTAAGCCTAGACTTTTGTTTCTTTTGGGCGATGCAAAAGAAAAGAACATGAATTGAAGTTGAAATTGAAGTTGAAGTCGAAATTGAAACTGAAACTGAGAGATTCCTCCTTGCGTCGGAATGACAGCTTGTAGTGGGGAGATTTTAGAGGTGAGTGGTGAGGTTGTAGAGTATAAATTGTAGATTGTAGACTGTAGAAGTTGGGAGATGATCCTTCGGCAGGCTCAGGAATTGGCGGTGTTCAGTGCTCAGTAGGCAGTTTATTATAGTAGGATGAGATGCTGAAGCGAGTTCAGCTTGACTGCCCTTCGACAAGCTCAGGGTGAAATTTGGGATTTGGAAGTTTATATAAAAAACGAGGGTGCTTGCACACCCGTAAGGTGAGGTCTTTGTTGCACTCACTAAGTGAGCTTTGCTCATCTGCAACGCGCGGGTACACTTATGAGAGGTATTTGAGGATGCGGGTTTGCCCTTCGACAAGCTCAGGGTGACAATTTAGAGAATAGAAGTTAGAGGTTAGAGCATAGACTTTTTTAGGGGGAAGTTGGGAGTTGGGAGTTTTTAGAGGTGAGTGGTGAGGTTGTAGTGTTCAGTAGGCATTGTTCTGTAAGGAGTGTTCGGTAGGCAATTTTCAGTTGAGGGTTTATAGATTGTAGCATGTATACTGTAGAAGCGGGAAGTGCAGGATGAGATGCTGAATCAAGTTCAGCATGACGGTAAGGGTTATGCCCTTCGGCGGGCTCAGGATGACAATTTAGAGCATAGAATATAGAGACTAGAACCTAGACTTTTTGACATCCACCCCGCCTTATCGGGCCCCCTCCTTCGAAAGGATGGGAGCTTTTTGAGGAAGTTGAAGTCGAATTCTAAACTTTTACTTCTCCCCTTCTTGTACAAACTTATTATTCAACGTACTTTAGAGGTTATGAATTACCTTGCCCATATTTACCTCTCGGGGGATGATCTCCCTTTATTAAAAATTGGAAATTTTGCTGCCGATTCGATTAAAGGGAAAGCTTATAAAAAATTTCCGCAGACCCTACAGCAGGGAATTTTACTGCATCGTGAGATCGATACTTTTACCGATACACACCCGATTGTTTTTGAAAGTAAACATCGTCTCTTCAAAAAATACCGGCATTATTCTTCGGTGATCGTCGATATGTTTTACGATCATTTTTTAGCTAAAAACTGGCAAGACTACCACTCTACCCAACTTCCCGTTTATGTGGAAGATTTTTATTTACTGCTGAAGTATAATTTTGAACTTCTCCCGAAACGGGTTCAGAATTTTTATCCGTATATGGTGAGTGACAATTGGTTATTAAGTTATGCCGATCTAGATGGACTTCATAAAATTCTTAGCCAAATGAGCAGTCGTGTTCGTGGCAAAGTAAAGTTACAAGATGCGATTGTAGAATTAGAGCAGTATTATGAAGATTTTGAACAGGAGTTCGTTACTTTTTTTAAAGAACTTGAAGCTTTTGCTGCACAGAAGAAAAAAGAGCTGCTAATTTAACTTTACTTTTCACTTTCTATTTCCGGTTAATTTTACCAAAGCTTTAAGAGAGGTTCTTTCTTAATTTCAAGACTTTGAGTAACTTCGCAATCTTGCAGAAAATTATGGCAAATTTCGACGAAAACATAGAAGTACTGGGTGCCCGTGTGCACAACCTAAAAGATATAGATGTTACCATTCCCAGAGAAAAATTAGTAGTGATTACCGGGCTTTCGGGCTCCGGAAAGTCTTCTTTGGCGTTTGATACGATTTATGCGGAAGGGCAACGCCGCTATATAGAAACTTTTTCCGCTTACGCTCGTCAATTTTTAGGCGGTTTAGAACGGCCCGATGTCGATAAGATCGATGGGCTTTCTCCCGTCATTGCGATTGAGCAAAAAACGACGAGTAAAAGTCCGCGTAGTACCGTGGGAACGATTACCGAAGTGTATGACTTTTTGCGTCTTCTGTTTGCGCGCGCCAGCGATGCTTACAGCTATAAGACGGGAGAGAAAATGGTAAGCTATAGCGATGAGCAGATAAAAGACCTCATCAAAAAAGATTTTACCGGTAAACGTATCAATATTCTTTCTCCGGTGATCCGCTCCCGAAAAGGTCATTACCGCGAGTTATTCGAGCAAATTGCCAAGCAAGGTTTCTTAAAAGTAAGAACCGATGGTGAAGTGCGTGATATCGAAAAGGGAATGAAACTCGATCGTTACAAAACACACGATATTGAGATCGTGATCGACCGAATGAAGGTGAGCGATGACGAAAAAATCGACAAACGCTTATCGCAAAGCATCAATACCGCGATGAATCAAGGAGATAATGTGTTGATGATTCTTGATCAAGATTCTGAGGAGATTCGGTATTTTAGTAGGAATTTAATGTGCCCTACCAGCGGAATTTCTTACCCAAATCCTGAACCTAATAATTTCTCATTTAATTCACCTAAAGGCGCTTGCCCAAAATGTAATGGGATTGGCTCTTTGTATGAGGTGAATTTGAAAAAAATAATTCCTGACGATACGAAATCGATCAAAAATGGTGGTTTAGAACCTCACGGCGCACAAAAGAAAAACTGGGCGTTTAAACAGATGGAATTGATTGCACAACGTTTCGACTTTAAACTTTCAGACCCGATCAAAGACATCCCGAAAGAAGGATTAGAGATGATCTTGCACGGCGGAAAGGAAAAATTCAACATTCAATCGAAAGAATTGGGCGTGACCCGTTCTTACAAAATCGATTTTGAAGGAGTCGCTACGTTTATCGAAAACACCTATAACAACAACGATTCTTCTTCGTTAAAACGTTGGGCAAAAGCCTATATGGATAAGGTAAAATGCCCGACCTGTGAAGGCAGCCGATTACAAAAAGAATCGCTTTACTTTAAAGTTAACGAGCAAAATATTGCCGAGTTAGCAGAAAAAGATATTCTCGAACTTACCGATTGGTTTGAAAAACTTCCGAAGAAACTCAGCAAAAACCAGTGGAAGATCGCTGAAGAAATCGTAAAAGAAATTACCACTCGCCTACAGTTTCTAGTGGATGTAGGCTTGACTTATTTATCGCTGAATCGCGGTTCTAAATCACTTTCGGGAGGAGAAGCGCAACGTATTCGATTGGCGACCCAAATTGGTTCTCAATTGGTGGGTGTGCTTTATATTTTAGATGAACCGAGTATTGGATTGCATCAGCGTGATAATGAGAAACTGATCAATTCTCTAGAATCTTTACGTGATGTAGGGAATTCTGTGATTGTGGTGGAACACGATAAAGATATGATCGAACGTGCCGATCACGTGATCGATATTGGTCCGTTTGCCGGTAAACATGGTGGTGAAATTATTAGTGAAGGAACACCGGAAGAAATCAAAAAACACGACACCTTAACCGCTTCTTACTTAAATGGAAAGAAAGAAATTAAAGTCCCCGAGCAACGACGCGAAGGCAACGGAAAGTTTATCGAACTAAAAGGTGCTACAGGAAATAATTTAAAGAATGTTTCGGTGAAATTTCCGTTAGGAAAAATGATCTTGGTGACCGGCGTTTCCGGTAGTGGAAAATCTACGTTGATCAACGAAACCCTCTACCCGATCATGAACGCGCATTATTTTAATGGCGTAAAAGAACCGATGCCTTACAAAAGCATTAAAGGTTTAGATCATTGCGATAAAGTGATCGATATTAACCAATCACCTATCGGAAGAACGCCACGTTCTAACCCGGCTACGTATACCGGCGTATTTTCTGAGATTCGAAACTTGTTTGCTAAAACTGCCGAAGCCCAAATTAGAGGCTATAAACCGGGAAGGTTTAGTTTCAACGTAAAAGGCGGAAGATGTGAAACCTGTAAAGGTGGCGGACTTCGAGTAATCGAAATGAACTTTTTACCCGACGTTTATGTGGAGTGTGAAACATGCCAGGGTAAACGCTTTAATCGAGAAACCTTAGAAATTCGCTATAAAGGTAAATCGATTAGCGATGTGTTAGAGATGACGATAGATGAAGCGACCGAGTTTTTTGAACCGATTCCAAAGATTTATCGTAAGTTAAAAACCATTCAAGATGTGGGACTGGGTTATATTACGCTTGGGCAACAAAGCACTACACTTTCGGGAGGTGAGGCGCAACGCATAAAATTAGCCACCGAACTTTCTAAACGCGATACCGGAAATACGTTCTATATTTTAGATGAACCTACCACTGGACTTCATTTTGAAGATATTCGTGTCTTGATGGAAGTCTTGAATAAATTAGCCGATAAAGGCAATACGGTTTTAATTATCGAGCATAATTTAGATGTGATCAAACTTGCCGATCATATTATCGACATTGGTTACGAAGGTGGTAAAAATGGTGGTCAAGTGATCACTAAAGGGACTCCGGAAGAAGTAGCTAAACACAAAAAAAGTTTTACGGCTAAGTTTTTAAGAAAAGAACTAAATTAGCCACCCTTAAAATTTTAAACTATGAGTACATTAAGAAATAGCAATCATAAAAGCTGGAACGAGATAAAAATTAACGATAGCTGGGCGCTCTTCAAAATTATGAGCGAATTTGTGCACGGTTACGAACGTATGAGTGCCATTGGGCCTTGTGTTTCTATCTTTGGTTCAGCAAGAACAAATCCTGAACATAAATATTATAAACTAGCTACAGAGGTTGCTGAAAAAATTGTTGAACACGGTTACGGAGTAATTACTGGCGGCGGTCCCGGGATTATGGAAGCCGGTAATAAAGGAGCGCATTTAGCCGGCGGAACTTCGGTAGGCTTAAATATCGATCTTCCTTTTGAGCAACACGACAACCCGTATATCGATAAAGACAAAAGCTTAGACTTTGATTACTTTTTTGTTCGTAAAGTGATGTTTGTAAAATATTCTCAAGGTTTTGTAGTAATGCCAGGAGGTTTTGGAACTTTAGATGAATTGTTTGAAGCGATTACCTTAATACAAACCCATAAGATCGACAAATTCCCAATTATCTTGGTAGGTCACGAATTTTGGGATGGGTTATTAGATTGGGTAAAAACTACATTATTAGACAGTTTTAAAAACATTAGTGCTGGCGATATGGATTTGGTACAAGTTGTAGATTCTGCAGATGAAGTGATCGATATTCTTAATAAGTTCTATAACCAATATAACTTAAGTCCGAACTTTTAATTTATACAATACAAATCAAAAAAAACGTTATATAATTACTGCCCAACCCCATATTCTAAATTAAAATTTAAAGTAGATTGATTATAAAACGACTTTTATTATCTATATTTTTATGTCTGCCTTTGCTTCATATTGCTCAAACAACTATGAATGTAAAGGCATCTTTAGATGATAAAAAAAGGTTGATCGATATTCAACAAGAAATCGTATATCAAAACACGAGTAAAGATACTTTACAAGAAATTTACTTATCAGATTGGGCCAATAGTTTTAGCAGTAAAACGACTCCGCTCGCCAAACGCTTTGCTGAAGAATTTTCTAGAAAATTTCACTACGCTCCCGATTATGAGCGTGGTGGAACTATTATTCGAAATCTTCAAAATCTACAAAAGAAAGATCTGGCTTGGAAGCGGCCGGAAGGCTTTCCCGATATTATCCAAATTCCATTAAAGGAAAATCTACTTCCAGGCGAAGCTTATACCCTTCAGCTTAATTATCAGGTAAAACTTCCTAACGACAAGTTTACCCGTTATGGTTATAGCGATCAGAAATTTAAGCTGAAATACTGGATGCTGGTTCCTTCAGTTTACACTGATAAGGGCTGGGAAATTTACAGCAATAAAAACCTAAACGATCTATTTTCTCCGTTAGTTGATGTGGAGATTGAATTTACCCATCCTAAAACTTACCAACTAGTTTCTCCGTTAAATACCATCATTAAAACTGAAAATGATTCTTTAAGAACTACGCAGCTTAGCGGCAAAAATTATATCGATCAAAAAATTTATTTGCTGAAAGAAAATGAATTTAGAACGATCAAAACCGATCAGGTAAAGATCATTACCAATCTTGAAGATGATGATGTTACGCCGCAAATTAAAGCTTTAACGATCGATCGTATTGTTCAGTTTTTAAATTATCGGTTAGGGGAATATCCGTTAGAAAATTTAATGGTGACCCAAGATGAATATCTTGACAATCCTATTTACGGTTTAAATCAATTGCCGTCTTTTATTCGACCTTTTCCCGATGGTTTTCAGTACGACATTAAATCGTTTAAAAGCATCACTAAAAATTATTTAGATAATACCTTACTGCTCAACCCGAGGAAAGAAGCTTGGCTTAAAGATGCCATTTTGGTATATTTAATGATGGAATATGTAGATGCCTATTACCCAAATACCAAACTTTTGGGTGGTTTTAGTGAGTTTATCGGGATTCGATGGTTTCACGCGGCCGATTTAAAATTTAATGACCGCTATCCTTTTTTTGCCTTAAACATGTCTCGGTTAAATTTAGACGAGCGGTTAAGCGCCAGTCAAGATTCGTTAATTAAATTCAACAAAAATATTGCGAATCCTTATAAAGCCGGTGTAGGTTTAGCGTATATCAACGATTATTTAGGTGAAAAGAAAACCACTTATCAAGCTTTAAAATCTTTTTATTCACAATACCAACTTGACGATGATGTCGAGGTGGATGATTTTAAAAATTTAATTGAGGAAAATGCCGAAAAAGATCTCGACTGGTTTTTTGAAGATTACGTAAACACCAATGCTCGAATCGACTTCAGCATTAAAAAAGTTGAAAAATCTAAGGATTCACTCACTGTAACGATCGAAAATAAAGAGAACAACCATATGCCAGTTTCTCTTTACGGATTAAAAGACAAACAAGCCATTTCGAAATATTGGGTAGAAACGCCAGATTCGTTAGCGACGATCACCATCCCCAGAGATGATATTGAGCGTTTAGCTTTAAATTATGAAGCCATAATCCCAGAATATAACCAGCGAAATAATTATAAAAGCGTCACCACTTTATTAAACAAGCCTATACAATTTCGGTTATTAGAAGATATTGAAGACCCAAGATACAACCAGCTATTTTTAATCCCCGAGTTTGATTATAATCTTTACGATGGGTTTATCATAGGTCCTAAACTTTATAACAATACCATTTTACGCCGTAATTTTAATTTTAGAATTGCTCCGCGTTTAGGTTTACGAAGTCAGGCTTTCATCGGTTCGGTTTCTGCTTCGAATACGCATCAATTTCAAAATGAAAAGCTTCATCAAGTCACTTATGGAGTTTCTGCCAATCGCTATTCGTATGCAGAAGATTTATTTTATCATCGACTAACGCCTTACTTCAATATTTACTTCAGAAATAAGTATTTAAGAAGTAATGAAAGTCAAGCCATTGGTATTCGTAGCGTAAATGTATTCCGTGATCGCGCACCTGCCAATCCTATAGACGACCCAGATTATAGCGTGGTCGATATTCAGTATAATTATAGCGATCGAAATTTTAGAGATTATTTCACGACGAATGTCGATTATCAAATTGCCAAACAATTCAGTAAGGTTTCGGTGACCACTAAATGGCGTAAATTATTTCTGAACAATCGCCAGATCGAGTTGAGAGCATTTACCGGATTATTTTTATTTAACGACAGTAAAAATTCAGACTATTTCAGCTTTGCTTTAGACCGCCCGACCGATTACCTGTTTGACTATAATTACTACGGAAGAAGTGAATCTACCGGTTTATTTAGTCAGCAATTTATCGAAGCTGAAGGTGGATTTAAATCGAAATTACAGCCCGCTTTTGCCAATCAATTTATTTCTACGCTCAACGGAAGTTTTACGATCTGGAACTGGATTCACGCCTATGGTGATGCCGGAGTCGTGAAAAATGCTGGGCAAAACCCTGAGTTTTTATACGATTCTGGGATTCGGGTAAATCTAGTACAAGATTATTTTGAAATTTTCTTCCCTATGTATTCCAGTTTAGGTTGGGAACCTGCACAAGATAATTACGATCAAAAAATTAGATTTATTGTATCGCTGGATTTTAATACTTTAATCAAACTATTCACCAGAAGATGGTATTAACCTCAAAATCACTATCTTATTATTTATTACATATTTTTAAATTATATCTAATAATTTAACGTTAAATTATGTAATTTTCATTAAAATTGGAAAATAGTCACGATTTCATAATTTTAGGCATTTTTTGAAATTGATTTTCTCCTTAATTTTTACTATATTCGTGACCTATTAAAAAATCGAGTATGGAAGAAAAGGTCTTAGAAAAAACTGATATTTCTTTTGCAGAATTTAAAGCACAAGTAATTAAAGATTACACCACTGCTGTTGTAAGTAGAGAATGTAGTTTGCTAGGTCGTCGTGAAGTATTAACCGGTAAAGCTAAATTCGGAATCTTTGGGGACGGGAAAGAAGTCCCTCAACTTGCGATGGCAAAAGCTTTTAAGAACGGAGATTTTCGTTCAGGTTACTATCGCGATCAAACCTTTATGATGGCGTTAGACTTACTTTCTGTGGAAGAGTTTTTTGCCGGACTTTATGCCAATACCGATATTGAAAAAGAACCGATGGCGGGAGGTCGCCAAATGGGTGGTCACTTCGGAACGCATAGTTTAAATGAAGATGGCACCTGGAAAAACCTTACCCAACAACCCAACTCTAGTGCAGACATCTCTCCTACTGCAGGACAAATGCCGAGATTATTAGGACTGGCACAAGCTTCTAAAATTTATAGAAATGTAGAAGGTATCGCTGCTGAAAATTTTTCTGTAAGCGGTAACGAAGTTGCTTGGGGTACCATTGGTAATGCGAGTACCAGCGAAGGTTTGTTTTGGGAAACCATCAATGCCGCCGGGGTTATGCAAGTACCGATGGTGATTAGCGTTTGGGATGATGAATACGGAATTTCTGTTCCTGCAAAATACCAAACTACCAAAGAAAATATCTCTGAGATCTTAAAAGGATTTCAGCGTGATGAAGAAAATGACGGTTACGAAATTATCGTTGTAAAAGGTTGGAACTATCCAGAATTGATGGAAGCTTACCAAAAAGCCGGACAAATCTCTAGAGAGCAACATATTCCGGTATTAATTCACGTGATCGAGCTTACGCAACCGCAAGGGCATTCTACTTCCGGTTCTCACGAGCGTTACAAATCTGAAGCGCGTTTGCAGTGGGAAAAGGAGACCGATTGTAATGTAAAGATGCGTGAGTGGATGTTGGCCAACGACATCGCTACCGAAGATGAATTAACACAGATCGAAAAAGACGCTAAGAAAACGGTTCGTGACGGTAAAAAAGCCGCTTGGAAAGCTTTTACCGAGCAACCGCTTCAACAGAAAAAAGTGGTCGTCGATCTATTGCAACAAGTAGCAAATACAAGTAGTAACAAAAACTTTATTCAGCCTTTAGTTGATGAATTATCGAACATTAAAGAGCCTCAAAAATTTGAAGTTTTACGTACTGCCCGAAAAGCTTTAAAATACATTTACCAAGAAACTTCTGAAGCAAAGACCAATCTCGTCAATTGGATCAATACATTTCAAGAAGACACACAACCCGAATATAGCAGTCATTTACACAGCGAACAAGATAATAATGCTTTATCGATTGCTGAAGTTGCCCCTGCCTACGATGAGAATGCCAAAATGGTAGACGGTCGTATTGTACTGCGAGAAAACTTCGATAAGATTTTCACCAACCATCCGGAAGCTTTGATCTTTGGAGAAGACACCGGTAATATTGGTGATGTAAACCAAGGTTTAGAAGGTTTACAAGAAAAATATGGCGATCTAAGAATTGCCGATGCCGGTATTCGTGAAGCTACGATTTTAGGTCAAGGTATCGGGATGGCGATGCGTGGTTTACGTCCGATCGCAGAAATACAGTACTTAGATTATATTATGTATGCGCTGCAAATTATGACTGATGATCTAGCAACGCTACATTACCGTACCAAAGGAAAACAAAAAGCACCGCTAATTGTAAGAACTCGTGGTCACCGTTTAGAAGGTATTTGGCATAGTGGCTCACAAATGGGTGGTTTAGTACATTTGCTTAGAGGTATTCACGTATTAGTCCCTCGAAACATGACCAAAGCTGCCGGTTTCTACAATACCTTATTAGAAAGTGATGAGCCTGCTTTGATCGTAGAATGTTTAAATGGTTATCGTTTAAAAGAAAAACTACCGAATAACTTAGGAGAATTTAAAACACCAATCGGTGTGGTTGAAACGGTAAAAGAAGGAAATGATATTACGCTGGTTTCTTACGGTTCTACCTTAAGAATTGTAGAAGACGTCGCTAAAGAATTATTAGAGGTGGGTATTGATGCTGAAGTGATCGATGTACAATCACTTTTACCGTTCGATATTCATCACGATATTGTAAAGAGTGTTGAAAAAACCAATCGCTTGCTAGTGATCGACGAAGATGTTCCCGGTGGAGCTTCTGCCTACATTGTGCAAGAAATTTTAGAAAAGCAAAATGCCTATCGTTTCTTAGACAGCAAACCGCAAACGCTGACTGCTAAAGAACACAGACCGGCTTACGGAACCGACGGAGATTACTTCTCTAAACCTTCAGCAGAAGATATATTTGAGAAAGTATATAGCATTTTTAATGAAGTAAATCCTGAGCAATTCCCAAGCTTACGATAATTGAAAAAGAAAAATAATTTTTGATAGTTACATCCACGCTTTTGTGGATGTTTCTATTTTATAGAAACTGTAATTTAGATTTTTCAATACTTCTTCGTGCACTAACGGAAATGACAGATCGCCCCCTGCGGTATGAAATTCTAAATTGTAAAGCTTGCGCTTTTTAAACCAAAGCGGTTGTTTAACCGTAACCGATTGCAATTTAAACAGCTCTAAAATTTCGGTTTCCTGATTCCAAATCCCTTGTTTTTTAATGATGAAGTTTTCGGTGAATTCAATTGCGACCGAATCGTAATACTTTTTATTTAAAAATACCGAAAGAGCAACGTAGATCAACACCATTGGTGCAATGATCTGCCACTCGTACCAAGAAAAAATAACCACCGGAATAAATGCGATCACCACCGGAATTAAACTCAGCATCACGCGTCTAACTATCAAAAGTCGATGCGGTTTGATCGCTTCGGAAGTTTCTTCTGCTCGGTTATATAAAAAAGTTTTTATTTTTTGAAGCTTCTCTTTTGCGAGTCCCGGAATTTTAATTTTTCCTTTTTGCGCCTGAATATTATCAGCGCTGCTAGCTAACGAAACTTCAGCTTCATAAAGATCTAATCGTTTCTGGATAGGATTGGTGCTTAACCTCAACAACTGAACACGTCTTGGTTTTAACGAAGTTCTTGTATTGGTTTTGAGACCCATTTCTAAATCTAAGCTCGATGTGGTTTGGGTAAGTGTTAAGTTGAAATATTTGATAAAAATTTCGATAGTAGAAATCACAATTCCCACCAGAAATGTAAAGATCAAAGCTGCGAACGCCACTAAGATGATGCCGGAACTATCTGAAAAATTCTCTGCGAGGTAATTGGCAGAATCTTCTACATAGGTATTTTCTATTTTCAGTTGATTCAATTCATTCATGATCGTACCGAAAAACAGAAAAATTAACCAAATTCCGCGTAGATAATTAGAGGTTAAGCCTAGTTTTAATAAATCGAAGATGCTGAGTTGGTGCTTCCATTCTACATTCTTCTTTTTAGATTTTGAAGTGTGTACCGCATCGGTTTCAACTTCAACATTATTTTCAATTTCGTCGGTGGTTTTTTCCGCAGCTAAATCCATTAAAATACTTCGTAAAGCATCTGCTTTTTCTTTAGAAAGCGCTTTAATGGTCACCTCTTTTTGCGAACTTCCGGCAGTATCGATCGCGACTTCATATACATTGATAATTCTCTGAACTATGGAACGTTTAAAATAAACTTGCTGAATTTTATCGAACGGGATATTGATAAATTCTGTAGAAAAAACTCCCTTTTGCAAGACAAATTCTTTCTGCTCGTAATCGATATGAAACTTGAATTTTTTGTAGTAAAAAAAACTATAAATAAGTGATAACAAACCTACAACGCCAAAACCCAATAAAATATAAAGTTTTGCCTTAGCATTGCTACTGAATAATAGGTAGGCAAATGAAATTAAAACCGCTTTTAACACCTTATAGAATGAAGATGTGAATATCACTAAAATTCCAATTTTAGATTGTAGCTGTGGTTTCGCAAAAGCCTTATTCATATTCTTCAACGGTTAATTTTTTTGCTACGGCTTCTTTTAAATTCACTGCTAAATTGGGTAACAAACCGGGAATACTCACATCACTTCCTTGTCCGCCGGCGGTAAAAATCTTCAAGGTTGAAATTCCTAAAGCTTTATCGAAAACTCCGCGAGAGATCGACACGTGCTGAATACGATTAAATGGGATTACTGTTGTTTTGGTGATTAAATAGCCTCGACGGTAAATAAGATCTTTTTCGCGCAAGGCATAGCCATATTTTTTTTGAAGTAAGGAAGCATTTAGGTAAGCAAAACCAAAAAACAACAAAAGAATCCCCAAGACTAAATACAAACTCCAATGCGCGGGTAAAAAATAAAACAGCACTCCCCAACCCGCCAAAAGTATGACCAGCCCAATGGTGATTTGGTAAAAACTTTTGGTTTGCTTTTTCTTAGAAATCGTTTCAAAATCTACTGCCTGATGATCAGGCAGTAGATCAATATTGATTTGTTGATTGGTAAACTCACTCTCTACGGAATCCATTTCTTATCGAAATTTGGTTGACGTTTTTCTAAAAATGCATTTCTACCTTCTTTTGCCTCGTCGGTCATATATGCTAAACGCGTTGCTTCACCGGCAAATACTTGTTGCCCTACCATACCGTCGTCGGTTAGGTTCATTGCAAATTTTAGCATTTTTATAGAAATTGGTGATTTTGCCAGCACTTCCTGCGCCCATTCGTAAGCCGTCGCTTCTAACTCGTCGTGCGGAACCACTGCATTTACCATTCCCATATCGAAGGCTTCCTGCGCCGAATAATTTCTTCCTAAAAAGAAGATTTCACGTGCTTTCTTTTGCCCTACCATTTTGGCTAAATAGGCAGAACCGTACCCCCCGTCGAAACTCGTTACATCGGCATCGGTTTGTTTAAAGATCGCGTGTTCTTTACTCGCCAACGTCATATCGCAAACGACATGTAAACTATGGCCGCCACCTACTGCCCAACCGGGAACTACACAAATCACCGCTTTGGGCATAAAACGTATTAAACGCTGTACTTCTAAAATATTTAAACGATGGTAACCGTCTTCTCCTACATAGCCTTCTTTACCACGTGCTTTTTGGTCGCCGCCGCTACAGAAAGACCACACGCCATCTTTGGTCGAAGGACCTTCGGCAGAAAGTAGCACCACTCCTATCGAGGTATCTTCGTGGGCGTCGTGAAAGGCATCTAATAATTCACTCGTAGTTTTTGGACGAAACGCATTTCGAACATTGGGTCTATTAAAAGCTATTCTTGCTACACCATTCGATTTTTTATAGGTAATATCGTCGTATTCTTTAGCAGTCTCCCACTTTATTTCACTCATAATTTTGGTATTTATTTCTGTAAAATTACGGTTTTAAATCAAAATTGTGTAATTTTAAAGGTATACTTATTATTTCAGTAAAGATGAAAAACTTATTGTTTTTGGGAGTTCTGCTTTTCGGAATTCAATTAACGGCACAAGAGCGTCTTACCCGATTTTCTACGCCGAAAGATTCGTTGAATTTTATTCACAAGAATTTTAAACCTATTCAATTGACCAAACATTTACAAAATATAGGTTATGGTGAGCAAAATGATCTTTATTATTTCCCGATAAGAGAAAGAGTGAGTAATTATAGGTTTAAATATACAGCTAATGATGTCGCAGAATATTTATTTGTTGAGCGACCGCTTTTACGACAAATGAACCCGAATTATAATTATGTAGGAAGTCAGCTTTCTGATCCTAACTATATTTATACACTTTCTTATTGTGATTTTCAATACTGATAAAAAAGTTGGCAACTTAGAAATTTGAAGCATATTTAGCTCGATTACATTTGTTCGTTGTCACTAATTTGAAAACATGATCAAATCCTTAATTCATAAATTATTTCAATCTTCTAAAAAAAGAAATGAAATTTTAAATGAACTAAAAAGTAATCAAAATATTCAAACTCAAAGTAAAACTGACTTCAATCAAGCTGATTTTAAGTTGAAGAAAGGAAAAGTTGAAACAATCTATTCGCCAAATTTAGGAAATCAAAAAGGTTTAATATTGAAAAAATGGTATGTTGAACCAGATGATCTCGTAAAACATGGAGATATTATTTGTCTTATTGAAAATGAAAATATTACCATGGAATTTGAAAGCTTTTATAGCGGAAAAATAATTTCAACTTGTAAGCTAAATCAAAATCTATCGAACGGAACCGAACTTTTTAAAATAGAAGGTATTTAGAATATTAGAATCTGATAGATTATCTTTCAGATCAAAGACAACCTACAAGAATAACAGACTCAACTTTTTAAGTATTAACCTTCAAAAATTCTATTTTAGCATCATATTTGATACCTTTAAAGCGTAAAAGAAACTTATGAATTTTAGAAACTTCCTCTTCGTTTTGCTCATTGGCTGCTCGGCTTATGCTCAGGAGTTAGAAGATCCTAATCTTTTTGCGACCAATAATCAAATTATAAGAGCAAATCTATATAGTGGTCGCGCGGTTTCTTTATCGCAATTTGATGGCTACATTAAACCGGAGCGCACGCAGTTTACGCTTCCGCAAGGTAATGTGTATGAAGATGAATACAATCGTGAAATTAATATGATGGCGATTGCAGAATCTGAACGCTGGAAACGCCAAAGTGGCATAGTCGATATGGATTTCCCTACGCGACAGTTACAACAAATTAATAGTAATGTTCAGGTATTTTACAATAACCGAGAGAATTTTAAATACCGTACCAACTTTAACATGAATTACGACGGGCAACGCACTCCCGATGGTGGTATACGTAATGAAGTATATCAAGATGTGAGTCAGCCGCTCATTAATCCTTATTATATGCGTGGATTTTCGCCTTATCAGCGAAGAAGAGGTTCCGGTAATTTTGGATTTTACATGACTAGGTGAATGCCATCGTCTTCAATCGAAATCAGTCGTTCTTTGTAAAGCATTCCTATCGCCTTTTTAAAACTCTTTTTACTCATTTCTAATCTCGCTTTGATATCTTCAGGGGAAGATTTATCGGTAAGTGGTATAAAGCCTTTATTCATTTCCAGCTCATTCATCACAGCATCGGCATTAGGTTCTATGCTACGATAACCGGGACGCTGTAAGGTAATGTCGATCTTATTATCTTTTCTAGTTTTCTTTACCCAACCGGTTAATTTATCTCCGGTTTTTAAGTCTTGAAAAACATCGTCGTGGTACACTAAACCTTGGTGCAACTCATTCACGATTAAATTGAAACCAATCTCTGTTTTATTCGTTACAATTAAATCTACTTTCTCGTAAGGTTCTACGGTAAGTTCGGTATTATCTAAGAAATGATTTACTTTACTTGAAGCCGTTAAACGTTGGGTTTCTTCATCTAAATAGCAAAAAATTAAATAATGCTCCCCTTCTTTCATAGGGTAAGCTTGCTCTTTAAACGGAACAAATAAATGCTTTTCTAAACCCCAATCTAAAAAGGCACCCATTTTATTAGCATCGACACATTCTAAAAAAGCAAATTCATCTAATTGAACGTAAGGCTGTAAAGTAGTTGCTACCGGACGCTCATCGTGATCTAAATACACGAAAACCTCTAGCTCATCACCAATTTCAAAACTCTCTGGTTTATATTTATTGGGTAATAAAACTTCATTTTCTTTCTCTCCGCTATCGTCTTTTAAAAAAAGTCCGGGGGGAGTGTCGCGATCTATCGTTAAGGTATGGTATTCACCAATGCTAAGCATAATACTAATTTAGGTTGCAAAGATACGTGCTTTTTAGACACAAAAATGCCCAAAAAGCAAAAGAAATCCGTTTCGGTCATCACGTCATCTGCAATCATTTCTTTTTCCTCTTGGGCGGGGCAGTTGTTAACTTTTATTTAAAAAGCTGTTCTTTATTATAGTGTTTCGTCAATAAATAATAGACTACTACTCGATGCTTATTGCGGTTCGATTTTCCATATTTTTCAATGACGGCATTGATTCCCACATTTAGCTCATCGGTATCTTCGAGGCCTAATTTCTTTACCAAAAAGTTTTTTCGAACACGATCTAATTCTTCTTGATCTGATGATGAAACGGTATTAGCATCACTGTTATAAATCGAAGGCCCCATGCTTTCGGCAATCTTTCGAAGCAGATCGACATCAGGATTATCTTCAATCTTATTTACATCTTCAATGTATTGTCCTACTTTCTCATCTAGTTTACTCATAACAATTTCTGATTTTTTAGTTGAAATAAAATTACATAAATCATCTGCTAGAAACTGTTATCAATTCGCTAAATAACAAGGTTTTAAGAAGTACTGTTAAGAAAATGAAATATTAAAAATTAAACTTATTTGATGAAACCTTGAATCAAGTTCAAGGTGACGTCGTTATAGCTTTTAATCTTTCGGTAGTAATACTTTGAAGTAATTTTTTAAGTATTGATCGTTTTCTTCTCGAGGTGTAAAAATTTCTAAAATTTTAGGTTGATCGCCTTCCGCATAAAACTGAATCAATTCTTCTTTTAAACTAGCTTTATCGGTGGCTGCTTGGTAAGTAAAACCATACATTTCAGCTAAATGATTTGCTCTCAAATTATGCGTAGTTTCAAAAAAGGTTGAAAAATGCTCGGTTTCTTTAGCTCCGGGTAAAATTCTAAAAATTCCGCCGCCTTGGTTATTGATGATAATAATTCTGAAACTCTTCGGAATATAATTATTCCACAACGCATTGCTATCATAAAAGAAACTTACATCTCCCGTAATTAACGTCGTAGGAAATTTTGCTTTTACCGCAGCGCCTACGGCTGTTGAAGAACTGCCATCAATTCCGCTTGTTCCGCGGTTACAATACACCTGTAAACTTGGATACAGTCGAAATAATTGCGCATACCTCACCACACTACTATTAGAGAGATGAACCACCTGTTGCTCGGGCATTTGCTGTAATACCTGACGAAAAGCTTGTAGATCACAAAACGGAATTTCTTCCATATATTTATCGTGATGCACATCGCGTTGCGCATTTACTTGTAACCATTTATCTCGATAATCACTTTCAACAGGCTGCGTTGAAGGAAGAAACTTGCTAAAAAACTCATTCGCACTCACATCCAAATGTTTATTCAAACAGAAAAAAGTATCGAAAGCTTTCTTTGCATCGACATGCCAATGTTGTTGGGGTTGATAAGTGCGTAAAAAAGCTTTTACCTTTTTGGAGATAATGAGTCCGCCAAAAGTCAATAAAATATCCGGTTGCAATTGTTCAAATTCTTCTTCTCGAGATGCTGAAGCTTCAATCGGAGCGATAATTTTATCGATTCTCGTAATGAATTTCTCGTGGTGTAAATTAGAAGTTGTTTCTGTAAATACCAATACAGAAGGATCTTCTGCCAATTCATCTAAAAACTTTTGCTCTACGGCATTGGGTTTATTTACTCCCACTAAAACCAATTTCCGCTTTGCCTTATTCCACATTTCAGCATAAGATTGTAATGCTTTTTCTGAGGTCGTTTTTGGTTCTCGAATCGGTTCTATGGTTAACGGATTTACCGTTGGCTTTTCAACTAAATGATATAAAGGCTCGTAAAACGGAGCGTTGATATGCACGGGACCATTTTGCTCGATCGCCGTATTTAAGGCTAAATTAATTTCACGTTCGTTATGTTTTTGCGCTTCAAAAAGCTTTTGTTTAAGCTTAGGGTCAATGGGTACTGCTTCTTCCAAAACTAATTCTGAGTACAAATTAGCGGAATATAAAATATGATTTTGATAGACGTTTTTTTGTCGAATAGTTTGCCCATCACCAATATCGATACGCTCTACAGGACGATCGGCAGAAATTACCACCAAGGGCACATCGCTATAAAAAGCTTCGGCAATGGCCGGATAATAATTTAACAACGCACTCCCGGAAGAACAACATAAAGCCACCGGCTCTTGCAATTGCTGCGCTAACCCCAAGGCAAAAAATGCCGCCGAACGTTCATCGACAATACTATAGGCTTCCATCTCTGGATGATTGGAAAAACTGATCGTTAAAGGTGCATTGCGTGAACCCGGAGAGATCACAACGTGTTTTATTCCTTTAGACAAACATAATAAGGTAATCGATTGGGCAAGCGGTATGCTGGAGTATTGCATTGTTTTTATAGAATTTTCTCCTACAAAAATACGGCTTATTCGTTAATTTATCTGTGCGTTTATAAGTTTTTGTATGGTTTGCTTCAAGCAAAAACTTTGTTTGAATTATGGATTTTAAAACAAAAACTAAAGAAATTACGTTTACCTATGAAACCTCAATACCTTTCATCAACTTGAAAGATTTTCAAATTTCTATAGTATAATCATGATTATTCTCGTCATTCCGGACTTGATCCGGAATCTCATCCTACTTTGAAAAAAAATACGGATCATATGATCATGAAATAACACTTCGACTCCGCTCAGTGTGACAACCTATTTAATAAAAAGCTCAAACCTCATCTTTAACTTCTAACTTAAAGAACTTTCTGCATCGTTTCTGCTTTTCTAAGTGTTTCTTCCCACTCGGCATTTGGGTTCGAATCTATTGTGATTCCGCCGCCAATGTAGAGCATCGCTTTGTTTTCTAGGAGTTGCATACAACGTAAATTCACGTATAAATTAGATTGTCGCTCGATTAAGTTAAAAGCTGAATTTTCTACATTTCGCTTTCGAGGATTTCGAGGTTTTTCTACCTGGATATTCAATTCTCCCACATAGCCTGAATAAAACGTACGATCGTAAGCTTCTTCTTTTAAAATGAATTCTTTCGCCATTTGTTTAGGCAAACCACAAACCGCCGGTGTTGGGTGCAAACTGGTCACAATTTCAGCTAAACTATCTTTTAGAAAAACTCCGCTAATATCAGTTTTTAAATGGACTACATTTCCTGCGCGATGGGTATGCACTTCTGAAATTTGCAAACGCTCGATCCCTTCAATAGTTGTTAATGCATTCTCGATAGTTCGGGTAACAATGGCTTGCTCTTCTTTTTCTTTTTCGCCCCAAGAAACATCGGTAGTTCCTTCAAAAACCTGTGTTCCCGCTAATGCCATCGTTTTAAAACGATTATTTTGCGTTTTCACTAAGGTTTCCGGTGTGGCTGCCAACCATAAGCCTACCTGCGGATGGTACCAACAATACACAAAAGCCGTCGGATAATTTTTCAGTAATCGCTTAAAATATTCGATGGGTTGTGTTTTTACCACTAAAACTTGTTTTCTGGAAAGTACGACTTTTTCTAATGCTGAATTTTTAATGGCTTCAACTCCTTTTTCCACTAAATTTTCATGAAAGTTTTTTTGCTGAAGCGTGGTTTCGAAAGTGGTCGTAGAAGTTGTTTTTTCCGAAATTAGCTCTTCCGCAGCATAATTCAGCTTCGAAAATTCAGCTTTTTTTCGATCAAAAAAAATGGTGTTCTGTTGATCATCAAACGGAGCGAATACAAAACCTTCTTGCTGAAAGTTTTCTAAATATTCTAATTTAGCGTCCTGCTGAAGTTGCAAGTGAAGCTCATCACTATTGGGATGACGATAAGCCACAAAAGGTAATTGTGCTTCGAGTTGTTGTTCTAATTTTTGAAAATATATAGGTAGGGTCATTTGGATTTTTTAAATTTGAAATACATTTCAACTATAAGATGCTTGTCAACTGTTTCTTACGATAATCTGAACTTTTTTAATTCTCAATGAAACTTTAGTTTCAGGTTCTCACTTAGATTATTATCTAGCAGGATAAGATTCTGAATTAAATTCAGAATGACGCAGCTTTACTTATTATATTCTCTTAATTCCACAGTTACTTTTTCTTGGGTAGGGCAATGGTGGTTAATTTTACGGCAGAAATTAAGTTGTCTTCGACATCTCGAATTTTAATATCCCAAACCTGTGTGGTTTTGCCTTTGTGTATAAATTCGGCACGCGCAAACACCTCTCCGCTGGCGATACTTTTTACGTGATTAGCAGAAATTTCGATACCGCGAATATAGAAATGCTCTCCGTCTAAAAAGATAAAACTGGCCGCACTCCCCACACTTTCTGCGAGTGCTACCATCGCACCACCGTGCAATACGCCATCGGGTTGGTGTACTTTTGGAGTCACCGGCATTTTTGACACCAGAAAATCTTTACCAACATCGATAAATTCTATCTCTAAGGTTTCCATTAAAGTGTTTTTGCACATTTTTGCACAACCGGCTAGTATTTCTTCTTTAGAATATTTCATTTTTTAATATCTCTATAAAATCTTATTACATAATTGAAATTAAATATTTAGTTTCGAAAAATATCTAAATCTCGATGATCGAGTAAAAATACAAAATAGCAACTACATGGCGACCGAAGAAAAAAAAGTTTCATACACGACCACCAATTCTTATTCTACTAGAAATAAATTGACTTCAGCAACTAAAAACGTTTGGTTTTGCTGCCACGGACTCGGTTTTTTAAGTCGGTATTTTATTCAATATTTTAACGGATTGGATGCCGATGAGAATTATATTATCGCTCCGCAAGCACCTTCTAAATATTATCAAAAATCAGATTTTAAGCACGTAGGAGCCAGTTGGCTTACGCGTGAAGAAACAAAACAAGAAACTGAAAATGTGTTGAATTACTTAGATGCGGTTTTTGCTTCGGAAGAAATACCTGAAGATAAACGATTGATTTTGCTTGGCTATTCGCAAGGCGTTTCGGTAGCGATGCGTTGGTTGGCTTCTCGAAAATTAAATGTGGATACCTTGGTGATCCATTCCGGCGGGATCCCGAAAGAATTGAGTCCGCAAGACTTTGATTTTTTAACCACAACTCAGGTTGAAGTGTGGTACGGCACCGAAGACGAATATTTAACCGAAAAACGACTTAATGAAGAAACCCGTCGCGCCAAAGAAATGTTCGGAGAAGCTTTAAAAATCGTTCCGTTTGAAGGAAAACATGTTGTGAATCGCGAATTAATCAATCAACTCGGAAACTTATGAAAGCCTCTAAAACCTATTTAAAAGGAAAATCTGTTTTTGTTGTTTCTGCTATAGTGATCGCCGTTACTTCGCTTACCGTTTATTTTACTGGCATTCATTACCAGAGAAGTGTAAATGATAACCTGCTCATTTCCTTATCGATCATTGCGATCGTACTATTCGTATTTATAACCTACGGACTTTTTAAAGGAATTGGTTTGGTGAATAATTTTCCGAAGTTTAAAAAATTTAAGTCCGGCGAGATGATTGATCTCCCGGTGGGTAAAAATTCGGTTTCTAGTGTTGATGTCGGCGACGGTATTGAAGGTTTACTCTTCTCTATTGTTTCTTGGATTTTACTCACCATCGCTTTCGTGATCTTCCTCGTTTTTCTTGAAGCTGTTTTATGGTTATCGATCTTCGTGATTCTTGCAATGTTGTATTGGGTTTTCTTTCGAGCTTTAAAATTGGTATTTAGCAAAGCTAAAATTACTCAGGGACACTTCTTCAAGTCGATTGCTTTTGCCTTAGGCTATACTTTACTTTACACCGGATGGATTTTTGCAATTGTTTTTATTGCTGAACAACTAGGCTAGGAATTAGGTATTAGGTATTAGGTATTAGGTATTAGGTATTAGGAAAGTTTTATGTTTTGAATTCAATGCAAAGCTTTTACATTCAAACTTTTCAAAAGTTATTTTTTATACTTCGCAAGACGTGATGCCGCATCAAATCCGGGATGACGAAAACGAGTCAGCTTCAACTTCAAATTCAGTTTCATATTCTTTTTAGTTGCCCTTTTTGTTTTATATATTTGAATCTATAAACAATTTATACATGATATTAATCGATGCCCATACTCGTACAGGATTGTTAATTTTATATGCAGCAATGACTATAAATGCGATTTATCTAGCCTTAAAATATGAGAAACAGCACATGAAAGTCATTTGGAGTCTTCTAGCTATATTTTTACCATTGCTGGGTAGTGCTTTATATTTAATACAGTTTCAAATTAACAAAAAAGAACTTCGAGGCATTAAAAGTTAGAGTGATGCGATTCGGGATCAGATCCGGAATGAAGAAAAAGAATCAGCTTCGACTTCAACTTCAGTTTCGATTTCATTTTCAACTTCAATTTCTAGTTAAGCCTTTTTCGCTTCTTCCCAAAAGACGTCCATTTCTTCTAAGGTCATTTCTTTTAACGATTTCTTATTTTCTTTGGCTTTTTCTTCTAAATACTGAAAGCGTTTAATGAATTTTTTATTGGTACGTTCTAAAGCATTTTCAGGATTGATGTTGAGAAATCTAGCATAATTGATCATCGAGAATAAGACATCGCCAAATTCTGCTTCGATCAAATCTTGATTTTGTTGGTTCACTTCTTCCTGAAGTTCTTCTAATTCTTCTTTTACTTTTTCAAACACCTGTTGTGGCTCTTCCCAATCAAAACCAACTCCGGCTACTTTATCTTGAATTCTACTGGCTTTTACCAAAGCCGGCAACGAGCGTGGTACACCTTCTAATACACTTTTTTTGCCTTCTTTAAGTTTTAGGTTTTCCCAGTTTTTCTTGACATCTTCTTCATTTTCTACTTCCACATCTCCGTAAATATGCGGGTGGCGAGAAATGAGTTTCTCACAAATACTATTGGCAACATCGGCAATATCGAAGCTTTTTTTCTCGCTTCCGATTTTTGAATAGAAAACAATGTGCAACAATACATCACCCAGTTCTTTCTTCACTTCTTCGAGATCGTTATCTAAAATAGCATCTCCAAGCTCATAGGTTTCTTCGATGGTTAAGTGTCGAAGGGTTTCCATAGTTTGTTTGCGATCCCAAGGACAATGTTCGCGAAGTTCATCCATGATCGTGAGTAAACGGTCAAAAGCTTGTAGTTGGTCTTTTCTAGTATTCATTTTTTGAAAAATTTGGAAGTTTAAAAGTACAATTTATTGAGTAGAGTTGAGTGGTGAGATTTTAGTATTACCCTTCCGTCATTCCTTCGGAATGCCACCTTCCCTAGTTTTAGGGAAGGAATTTTTAATTTTAACTTAAAACGGCTTCAAGATAACGGCATTTTTTAAAGCAGTAAGGAGTTTGCAAGAGGAATAGCAGCGGCATCCTTTTTTGTTTATAAAAGCTTCTCGACTCCGCTCGAAGTGACAATCAAAAAAGATATAACGAATAGCCCGGCCCGTTAGGGCTTGCCATAAAAAAAACCTTGCAAATCATTACAAGGCTTCCTGTTTTGAAATAGTAAAAAAATTTATTCTTCTTCTGAAGAAGTTTCTTCTTTAGCTTCAGCTTCCGGTTCAGAGAAATCGGTGATTCCTGCGTTTACCAAAATGTTATACCACTGAAATACTTTTTTAATATCGCTTGCATACACGCGATCTTCATCGTATTCCGGTAAAATTTCTTTGAAATATTCTTCTAATTTTGCTTTAGATTCTTTGTGGCTAATGGCTTCTTTACCATCTTCCTTTTCTGCAATTTTTTCAAAAACCGCTCTTAAAGGAACTTCTTCTGTATAAGTATACATTGCAATTTCACTAAGCATGCTCACATTATGGCGCACGTTTACCGATATTTTTTTGCCATCTGCTAACGATTCTGCCACAAAACCACCACGGGTTTGCGCTTTTAATTCATACAATCCCGGTTTTCCTGAAATAGCTAATACTTTTTCTAAACTCATGTTTTAATTTTTTTAAAGGTCGCAAATATCTAATCTCTTGGTTTATTTACAAAAAGATTAGCGTGCTTTTTTTGCATTAGGAAAGCGCATTCTGTAATCTACACGAATGTCGCCTTTGCTTATTTTTTGTAATTTACTCTTAATGAGACGTTTCTTTAAGGTTGACAGTTTATCGGTAAATAAAATACCTTCTATATGATCATACTCGTGCTGAATTACTCTTGCCGCCAAACCATCGTAAGTTTCGGTATGTTTATTAAAGTCTTGATCGTAATATTCGATGGTGATTTCTGGTCTTCTAAACACGTCTTCACGCACATCGGGAATACTTAAACAGCCTTCGTTAAATGCCCACTCATCTCCTACTTCTTCTACAATGGTTGGATTGATAAAGGCTTTCTTTAATGACTTTAATTGTGCTTGATCTTCTGCGCTCAAGTCTTCATCTTCTGCAAAAGGTGCCGCATCGATCACAAATAACCGAATTGGTAAACCAATTTGCGGAGCAGCAATACCAACCCCGTAAGCTGCATACATGGTTTCGAACATATTTTCGATAAGCTCGTTAAGCTTAGGATAATCTTGCGGGATCTCTTTGGCTTTTTTCTTTAACACGGGATCTCCGTAAGCGACAACTGGTAATATCATTTTTAAATTTTATATTTTGTACTGATTATTTTAAATTTTTCTGAATCGTTTTTCTTGAAGCTATAAAAATAGAGGTTAATTCTTTAGCTTCTTTTATAAGTTGATCCAAATTTTTATTGGGTAAATTTTCATCCAAAGCAAATTCTAACCAAAAGATACATTCATCTGATTCTTCAATTACAATACTTAATTTTGAAACGAAACCTCTTTTTGATTGAGATAAGCAAGCCGCTCTATAATTAGCTGCGACAGAGGTTGAACACCTTGTTAATTGTCTTTTGATATGAATTCCTAAAACCGACGATGGTAAATCGAGTGAATACTTCACACACTGATGAGCGAATTTTTTAGTTCTATTTTTTAATATTTCACTATTCAATTCAGTAATAATCAATATTAATTAATAAATTATCAATATAAATACGACTGTAAAATAATCGTGGCACTAATTTCGTCTACTAAAGCTTTATTGCGGCGTTGCTTTTTTTTGAGTCCGCTATCGATCATGGTTTGTACGGCCATTTTAGACGTAAAACGTTCATCGACACGTTCTACCTTCATCTGCGGAAATTTTTCAGCAAACTTTTTTAAAAACTCCTGAATAAATTCTTCACTTTGTGAAGCCGCACCGTCGCGTTGTTTGGGTTCACCTACCAACACCAATTCTACTTTTTCTTTAGAAAAATAATCTTCTAAAAAAGAAATAAGCTTAGGTGTTTCTACCGTGGTTAAACCTGAAGCGATCATCTTTAACTCGTCGGTTACTGCAACACCAGTACGTTTAGTTCCGAAATCTAGGGCCAAAATTCTAGCCATATTCAATTTTTTGGCAAAGGTAACACATCTACAGGTTTTACCCTAAAATACAAGTTGATAATGCGTTTAGGGTTGAAATAATTCAGCATCTATAAGAACAATCAAGTATTTAAACCGATACTTTGCTTTTGAAAAGGAAGCCTTATATTTGCGCAAAATTTTACCAATGGAAGACTTAAAAAATACAATTTTAGAAGCTTGGGATAACCGAGAACTTTTAAAAGAAGATAAAACCCAACAAGCCATTCGACAAGTAATTAATTTGATCGATGCCGGAGAATTACGTACGGCAGAGCCTACTGCAGACGGCTGGCAAGTAAACGAATGGGTAAAAAAAGGCGTGGTGTTATATTTTCCGATCCAGAAAATGGAAACCTTAGAAGCAGGAATTTTTGAATACCACGATAAAATGCCTTTAAAAACCGGCTATAAAGAAAAAGGGATTCGTGTCGTACCAAACGCAGTAGCAAGACACGGCGCTTATATTTCTAGCGGTGTAATTATGATGCCAAGTTATGTAAATATTGGTGCTTACGTAGATGAAGGAACCATGGTCGATACTTGGGCAACGGTAGGAAGTTGTGCCCAAATCGGTAAAAACGTTCACCTTTCTGGTGGTGTTGGTATTGGTGGGGTTTTAGAGCCTTTACAAGCTTCTCCCGTAATTATCGAAGACAATGCATTTTTAGGTTCTAGAAGTATTGTGGTTGAAGGTGTTCGTGTAGAAAAAGAAGCTGTTTTAGGTGCCAATGTAGTATTAACGGCTTCTACCAAAATTATTGATGTAACCAGCGATGAGCCTGTTGAAATGAAAGGTGTAGTACCGGCACGTTCGGTAGTGATCCCTGGTTCTTATACCAAGAAATTTCCGGCAGGAGAATTTAACGTTCCTTGTGCTTTAATTATCGGAAAACGTAAAGAAAGTACGAACAAAAAAACTTCTTTAAACGACGCGCTTAGAGAATATGATGTAGCGGTTTAAACTTTAGAATATTATCTTTAAAACCTTCTCGCTAGTGAGAAGGTTTTTTTATTTTTATGATTTTCATTTTTTGCTTATGAATACTTCCAAACTGACTTTAACTCATGCTAAATACTTGATTATCCAGCAGAAAATGATTGGTGATGTGCTTACCTCTTCGATTTTATGTGAAGCGATTAAAAAGAAAAATCCGAATGCTGAAGTTCATTTTTTAGTCAACCAACATACCATTCCGGTAATTGAAAACCACCCTTACATTGATAAAATGGTCGTTTTCACGAAAGAAGTTGAAAAGTCGACCGCAAAGTTTTTTCAATTTCTTCAGCAAATAAAAAAAGAGCACTACGATGTTGTGATCGATGTTTATTCGAAACCTGCAAGTACCCTTATTGGGAAATTTTCTGGAGCTGCACTTAAAATTGGTTACCAAAAATGGTATACAAAGTTAGCCTACAATGAACTTTACACCTATAAAGCAAAAGCAGAAACTCAGGCAGGTTTAGCGATTGAAAATAGGATGCATCTGCTACAATCTCTAGATAAATCTTATGCTAAAGAATTAAAACCAAAAATTTATTTAACCGAAGCAGAAATAGCTTCCGCCAAAAAAATACTTCAGCAAGAAAATTTAGCAGACAAAGATTTATTAATGATCGGGGTTTTGGGGTCTTCAGAAGAAAAAAGTTATCCGCTACCCTATTTAGCCAAAGTTTTAGATACGATTGTTGAAACTACGGATGCAGAATTGTTATTCAATTATATTCCGAAACAACTTACAACTGTTCAAAAACTGGTAAATCTCTGTGAACCGGAAACTCAAAAACGCATTCATCTTTCGATCTACGGCAAAAGTTTGCGAGATTTTATGGCATTAACTTCTCTTTGTAAAGCTTTTATCGGGAATGAAGGTGGCGCGGTGAATATGGCAAAAGCCTTAGACATACCTACCTTTTCTATATTTGCACCATTTACTAAACGGGCAGCTTGGGCCCTCTATGAAAATGCCAAAAATGTCAGCGTACACTTAGAAGATTACCAACCGGAAACTTACGGCGAATTGAGTTTAAAAGAGATAAGAAAAGATGCTTCTAAGTATTACCAGTTTTTTAAAGCCGAATATTTTCTAGAAAAATTGAAAAATTACTTAAAGGAGGTTTTATAATTTCTCGATCCCGAATGGTGTTTTGATGATTCTTTTTTGTTTCGTCTCTTTACGAATAGCCAAATTTGCGTCTAAAGATTCTTTAGTTTTGTAACCTCTCGCGTGATCTAAATGTAAACATAGTGCTCGATGACGTATTTGTTTACCTTTTACACCAAGGTTTTCTAAACGTTCTCCCAGTTCACGATCGGGACCGCCGTAACGCATTCGCTCGTCGTAACCGTTTATAGCGATTAGGTCTTCTTTCCAAGCGGAAGAATTACAATTATTAAACGAAGCATTTGAGGGTGTAAATGTATCTAAAAGTTTAGAAACTAACTCTCCGCTAGCTAATTTTCGTTGTTGAGAAGAACCTAAATTACCATTCTGTTTAAGCCAAGTTACATCAAAACAATCGCCTGAAATTATATGTTCTTTTTGAATAAACGTACTTAATTCCATATCCAACTTACAATAACCTCCAGACAAAAAACGTCCTTTTTCAGCATAAATCGCGTGACGTTTTAGAAAATCATTTTTAGGTATACAATCACCATCGGTAAAAACAATGTATTCATTTTTTGCAGCTACGATCGCATTATTTAATATAGTTTGGCGTCGATAGCCTTGATCTTCGTGCCAAAGATGAGTAATAGGAACCGGAAAATCTTTTTTAAATTTTTCAATTAGATGTTTAGTTTCTTCTGTAGAACCATCGTCTGCAACTATAATCTCGAAGTCTTTATAATTTTGAACACTGTAACCGTAAAGCACTTTTTCAAGCCATTCAACGGCATTATAAGTCGCAACAATTAAAGTAATTTTAGGTAATGATTCCATTTAATTTTTTAAGAAATAAGTCTAATTAAAAGTCAAAAGTAATTATTTTTGAGAATTTCTTTTTCAGAATTAAAAAAAACTTGAAATTTGACGCAACTTTTCAACAGTGAGCTAATCTATATATTGTAGGCTATGCATTGCTGAATTGTTATAAATATACAAATAAAACCTTTTGAAAAAACTTACAGCTTTAATACCTGCAGGTAATGAAATTCATAATATCGAAGAAGTAATTTCTTCAGTAGACTTTGCTGATGAGATTCTTGTGGTAGACAGTCTAAGCAGTGACGGGACTTACGAAAAAGCTGTAGAACTTGCAGATAAGGTCATACAACGTGAATATCATTATTCTTCCTCTCAAAAAAATTGGGCAATTCCCCAAGCGAAACACGAATGGATACTTTTGATCGATGCCGATGAACGTGTTACTCCAGAATTAAGAGAAGAAATTCTAAGCATACTCAAAAACCCTCCTACAGACGATACAGTTGCTTATTGGATAGGCCGAAAAAACCATTTTATGGGAAAACCCGTAAACCATAGTGGTTGGAAAAACGATAAAGTTATTCGACTATTTAAAAGAGATTTTTGTAAATACGAAGACAAAAAAGTACATGCTGAAATTATAGCAAAGGGTAAGGTTGGGAAACTAAAACATAAATTCTATCACAATACCTATATCACTATCGATAAACATTTAGAAAAAATGAATCGTTATGGATGGTGGCAAGCGAGTGATTATGACAAAAAAGTAGGTAAACTAACCCCTTATCATTTTGTAATTAAACCAATGTGGAGCTTTTTTAAGCATTATATTATTCAAGGTGGTTTTAGAGATGGTGTCGTAGGACTAACCATTAGCTACATACAAAGCTATACCGTATTTATGCGTTTCGTAAAAGTTTGGTTGCTTAGAAGGGATCGAAAGTAAAGTGTTGATTTACTTTTTCCAGAATTTTATCTTTTTTTTGATTTTACGTTTCCTGTGAAATTTTTGCTGAAATTGCTGCGTTTCACTCCACATCATTTGATATACTTTTAAATAATCTTCCCCTAAACATTGCGCATATTCATCACTCATCGTTTCTATAATCGACTGTTTATCGGTTAGCCTGGCAAAATTTTTAATTCTGTCTTTAAAAGATAACGGCTTAAAATCCATCCGGTTAAGATCGACTAAGTAAAATTTATAATTTCCCTCCTCTTTTTTTATAAGTGTATTTCCCGGTGAATGATCTAAAAACAATACTTGATTTTCGTGTAACTGAAAAGTAAAGCGAGTAAATGCACGCAATATTTCTTCGTGATCTGGAATATCGAAGTTATGCGTTAAATCTCGAAATGTATAATCTGCTTTTAAATGTTCACTTACATAAAAGCTTTCTTTGAATAATGAAGCACTAGGATATTCAAAATAAGCAATAGGATCTGGAGTACCTAAATCTAACTCTTGTAGTTTTTGAGCATATTCAAAAGATCTTCTGGCTTTACTTTTTCTAAAATGCTTATAAGCAACTTGATTCACTAAATTAGGAATCTTAAAAGATTTGATATTAAGCACCAGGTCTTCTCCTTCAACAGGAAATAACTTAATTACATTTCGATCTCCATTACCTAATTTCTCTCCTTCTTGCTGAAAATTCTCAATTTTTTGCTGAACAAAAGAACTTAGGTAATTGTATTTTTCGCTATAAACTTCAACCATACTGCAAAAGTATATTTTTAAACTTACAAAATTTAAACTTCGGTAGGTATTAATATAAATTTGGTTATTTTGCATCCAATTCTAGTAATACATGAGGTTAATACAATTTACAGCTGCCGATGGTTGGCGAGGTCACGAACAGAAAATTATTTATTTATACGAAGCTTTTAAAGCTTTTGGCTACGTAGAAGATCAGTGGATTGTATGCCCTAATAATTCTGAAGTTTACAAACGAGCTACTGCCAAAAATATGCAGGTTATCGGTTTCGATTTCAAGTCTGAATACGACTTTAAATTCGCCAAAGAATTTAAAAAAATCGCTAAAGATAAAAATGCCGATATCGTATTTTTGCATAGCAGCAAAGCACAAACTCTCGCGGTACTCTCTTCTTTTATTTACCGAATGAAAACTCCGCTTGTACTTTGCCGCACATTAATTAGACGGGTAGATACTAATTTTCTTAGAAAATGGAAATACAATTACAATGGCATTAAAAAAATAATTTGTGTTTCACATCCGGTGGTCGATGTTTTAAAATATGCCGTAAAGGATCATCGTAAATTATGTGTGGTCGGGAGTGTTACCGATATCAATAAATTTCCACATCAAGAACCTACCGGAAAATTACGCAAAGAATATGGTATTGATAATTCGCTTCCTATTATTGGGAATATCGCCGAATTTACCGGGTTTAAAGATCATCATACCTGGGTAAAAACTGTTGCTATTTTAGTAAAAAAACATCAACTTCAGGCTAAATTTATTTTAGTAGGCAAAGGCGCTTTAAAAGAAGAAATTCGCAACTTGGTAAAAGAACTTGATTTAGAAGATCATATCATATTTGCCGGCTTCAGAAAAGATATTCCAGAAATCTTACCCGATTTTGATCTTTTTATGTTTACCTCTAATAACGAACCTACCGGTGGCGTTTTACTTGAATCGTATGCTTGTAAAGTTCCTATCGTAGCTGCAAACGCCGGCGGAATACCAGAAGTGGTGATCGATCAAAAAACCGGACTTCTAGCTGAAGTAGGCAATCCTGAAGATTTTGCCGATAAAGTGATGCAGTTACTTGCAGACCAAGCACTACAAGAAAAGTTTAAAGAAAACGGTTATCAATATTTAATCGATAATTTTACCAAAGATGTTATTGCCAAAAAAATGTTTGACGAATTAAATGAAGTGGTAAAAAATAATCGCTAATGAATATTCTTTTTTTTACAAATGAGTATGCACACCCTAATTTACCGGCTGCCGGTGGAGTGGGTTCTTTTTTTAAAATTATGGCAACTCAACTTGTTAAAGAGGGTCATAGCATTAAGATTTATGGCTTTTCAAAGAAAAAACATCATTTTTTTGATGGTCAAATTGAAGTTGAATTTTTCAAGCAATACAATAAAAAATTTCCTCTTGCAGAATTAGGTCGCTCGTTAAGTTCTAAGCTAAATAATCAAAAACTAGAATATTATTGGCTAAAAAAAGAGCGTAAATATTTAGCGAAAAAACTCAAACAATTTGCATTAAAGCATCATATAGATATTATTCAATCTTTTACCTTTAATGGCTTCACAGCATATTGGGATAATAGTATCCCACTAGTTACCAGATATCACGGCTCACGTGGATTTTGGAATCACTTTTTGGGTCATACCGGGAATGAATTGAAAATTCAATTAGAAAAAAAAGCTTTACAACAAACATCTTATACTGTTGCGAATTCTCACTTTTCAAAATCATTTATCAAAAAGTATTATGATGTTGAAGTAAAAAAAGTCATTCATAATGGCATTAATACCGAAGTATTTAAACCAATAAAGCAACAAGAAAAAATACCGCAATCAATATTTTACTTTGGTACTTTATCAGACGCCAAAGGTGTAGACCGATTAGCAAAAATTTTTAATAAAGTTCATGAAAAATTTTCTGAAGCTTCACTTCATATAATTGGCAAAAACGAAAATTATTTCAATAATCTCAAAACAGAAGTAATAAATAAAAATGGTAAAAGTAGTGTCAACTATTACGGTCATATTTCTTTATTAGATTTACCCAAACATATTGCTAAAGCTGCATTAGTAATCGTTCCTTCGAAAGGTGAAACTTTTGGCTTTACAATTGTTGAAGCTATGGCTTTAGAAAAGGTCACAATTGTCTCTAACATACCGGTAGCAAAAGAGATAATTACTCATCAAGAAGACGGTTTTATAGCTAATACCGATGAAGATTTTATAAATCATATCTCTGAAGTTTTTCAAAATCCAGAAGCATTTTCACAAATGGAAAATAAAGCTCGAGAAAAAGTAATAAAGAATTTTTCACAAGAACTAATGGTGAACAACTCCTTTAAGTATTACGAAGAAATTTTAGCGGAGAAAAAATAAAAACTATGTTTCAGCATTACCTCATTACACGATTTAACCTAAAAAAAGAAGGTTGGAACACTTCTAAAAATAATATTCCGGTGTTAACCGAAGAATGGTTAGAAAGACGCTTTAAGTTGTTCGAATCCTTTTGTTTTCCATCGGTTAAACATCAAAGCAATCAAAATTTCACTTGGTTGGTTTATTTTGATGTAGATACACCTAAAACTTTTAAAGATCGAATCTTGGGTTTATCACTGGGTTACCCTAAATTTCAACCTCGTTTTGTAGAGAATATGCAAGCTTTTGTCCCTGCTATTCAAGAAGAATTAAGCAAAGTAACTGCAGAATATCTTATAACCAGCAGAATTGATAATGACGATTGTATTGCTTATAATTTTATAGCCGATGTGCAAAAACGCTTTGTAGAAAAAAATCATTGGGCTTTTGATTATGCCGATGGATTTACGCTACAGATCTCACCAAAGTTTCGTTTAGGTAAAAAGCGCCAACTTTGGAATCCTTTTATTAGTTTAATTGAAAAAAATAAACAGCCAAAATCTGTTTGGCAAAAAGGACATGCAGATTGGAAACTTGATCCGTTAGTTGAACGAATCAATGATAAAAGACTTTGGATGTCGATTATTCATCAAGAAAATAAAGTGAACGAATTTACGGGTTATGGTAAGGTTGCTGCAGCAGAATTGCAAAACTTTAAGATGAACGCCGAAAAAAGAGAAGAGATCTTAGAAAGTCTAGAAGCACAACCAAAATGGATGTTTCTAAGTATCGGTAATTATTTAGATACGCAATTTAAATGTATTTATAAAGATCTTAAACGTTCGATTCGACTTCGAAAAAAGAAGAAAAAACAAAAAACTGTTAGTTAAAAAAACAGAAATTATGAAAAAAGTCTTTTTAGAATCTCATAACCTTAAAAACCCTTATTTTGGTTTTGGCCAATTCAATATTCAATTACTAAAGGCTTTTAAAAACTTACCCAAAGAAGTACAACTTACCATACATTCTCCCAACATATTACAAGACAGAAAACAATTTGGGAATAGTTTTAACTACAAAAAATACTTTTCTTTTCGACGTTATGAAAATCTAAGAATTCGAAAAAAATACGATTTATGGCATTCATTAAATCAAAATACTAAGATCGAGCCCTATCATGACATTCCTTATTTATTAACCGTTCACAATACCGTTTTTCCCGAACAAAAAACACATCCCAACCATATTCGTTTTCAAGAAAAGCTTTTAAAAAGTAAAGGCATTACCTACATTTCAGAATTTGCCAAAAGTTCGACTCATCAATATTTCGAAATTCCAGATGTGCCAGAATATGTGGTTTATAATGGTAATCCTATCCAAGAGTTGATGATTCCGACAAATTTCAAACCTAACATAATCCCTCATGAGCCTTACTTATTTTTTATTGGGGAGTTTGCTCCTAGAAAAAATTTAAAATGTTTACTTGATCTAATTGAAATATTGCCGGATCACAATCTAGTATTAGCCGGAAAAAACAACACTTCTTATGGCGAAGAAATGAGAGAAGTTATTCAGCAAAAAAAATTAGAAAACCGAGTTCACTTAGTTGGCAAAATTAGTGATACCGAAAAACAATTCTATTATAAAAATTGTGAAGCCTTTGTT
The DNA here is from genome assembly GCF_000423405.1 of Mesonia mobilis DSM 19841. Taxonomy (GTDB): domain Bacteria; phylum Bacteroidota; class Bacteroidia; order Flavobacteriales; family Flavobacteriaceae; genus Mesonia; species Mesonia mobilis. The sequence goes on from NZ_AUHX01000005.1 coordinate 197,893, forward strand.
TTCCCATCTTTAAGAGAAGGATTTGGCTTACCAATTGTAGAAGCCATGTTTTTTCAAAAACCAATATTTTCTTCCAACAAAACCTCATTACCCGAAATTGGACAAGATTTAGTTTTTTATTGGGAAAATTTTCAAGCAGAAGCTATGAAAGATGCTTTTGAAAACGGAATGAAAATTTTTAATACTAAAAAAGAATTTTATCTTAAAGCTTTAAAAGACAGAGCTCAATACTTTAGTTGGAAAAATGCAGCAGAAGATTATTTGAAAATTTATAATGAATTGATATACAACTAAATTATTTTTCTGAATGTGCGCAATCATCATAAAATGTTTCGTCATCCAGAACTGTCATCCTGAACGCAGTCGAAGTGTCGATTCAGGATCTTATCTAATTAGCTTTGATTTTTAGCATGATATGAGATTCTAAAATCGAAGATTCAACGGAGTTAAATAAATTCAGAATGATGCAGAGATTAATTATTACAAATAACAGATAATCAAATATTTTTCCCAAACTTCAAAAAAAAACAAATCCCAGATTTTATAACACGCAAAATTACTCCGGTATTTTAGAAGAATGTAGAGAAATTAATCACAACTTTGCAGAAAAAGTTTTTGACTATTTAAATATCTAAAATGATCGACGAAATTAACAATTGCCTTACCACTTTAAAACGTGGCGGACTCATACTCTACCCGACCGATACCGTTTGGGGAATTGGTTGTGATGCGACCAATGCCGATGCGGTAGATAAAATTTTTGCACTTAAAAAAAGAGCTGAAAGTAAATCTCTAATTTGTTTGGTATCCGATTTTAAGATGCTTAACCAGTACGTAGAAGAAATTCCTGAAGTCGCTTACGATATTTTAAAATACGCGGCTCAACCCACCACGATCGTTTACGACGATCCTATTCGCGTGGCAGAAAACCTTATTGCCGAAGATAATTCGCTGGCCATTCGCGTTTGTAAAGATAAATTCTGTAACCAACTTCTTAGAAAATTTAAGAAACCTATTGTTTCTACTTCTGCTAATATCAGCGGGCAACCGACTCCAAAATCTTTTCAGCAAATAAGTCCGGAAATTTTAAAAGGAGTAGACTATGTTGTAAATTTGCCCTCAGCTAAAAAAAGCGCTAAACCCTCTGTAATTATTAAATTGAGTTTAGACGGAAAAGTGCAAATTATCAGAAAATAAAATGCCTGAGGAGAATACTTACAAAGAAGCCTTATCACATAAAATTTTTGAATACATCAGCGAAGCCGCAGAAAATCTATCTCTAGAAACCTACGCTATTGGCGGGTTTGTACGCGATTATTTTTTAGAGCGTGGTGAAGCTAAAGATATCGATATTGTTGCGGTTGGCAGCGGTATTGCCCTTGCTGAAGAAGTTTCGAGACTTTTGCCACACCAACCCAAAGTACAAGTTTTTAAGACTTACGGCACCGCTATGTTACGTGCTTTTGATCTTGAAGTTGAATTTGTTGGCGCAAGAAGAGAATCGTATAACGAAAATTCTCGTAATCCTGAAGTTGAACAAGGTTCGTTGGAAGACGATCAAAACCGAAGAGATTTTACGATCAATGCGTTAGCACTTCAATTAAATAAAGAAAACTTCGGAAAACTGCTCGACCCGTTTAACGGATTAGAACACCTGAAACAGCAACTCATAAAAACTCCGTTAGCACCGGGTGTTACCTATTCAGACGATCCTTTACGAATGATGCGCGCTATTCGATTTGCGACCCAATTAGGTTTCAAAATTGAAGAAGCTTCTCTCGATGCGATTACCGAAAATCATAAACGCATTAAGATCATTTCTAGAGAAAGAATCGTTGAAGAGCTCCATAAGATTTTATCTTCAGAAAAACCTTCTATTGGTTTTGCGTTACTTAGAAAAACCAAATTGCTCCCGATTATTTTACCGGAGCTTTCTGCCTTACAAGGTATAGACGAAAAAGAAGGTCAGCGTCACAAAGACAATTTCTGGCATACCTTAGAAGTGGTCGATAATATTTCAGAGAATACCGATAATGTTTGGTTGCGTTGGGCAGCATTATTACACGATATTGGTAAAGCACCCACAAAGAAATTTCATAAAAAAATTGGATGGACGTTTCACGGCCACGAATTTGTAGGTGCAAAAATGGTGTTTAAACTTTTTAAGCGTTTAAAAATGCCGTTGAATGAAAAAATGAAGTTCGTGCAAAAAATGGTATTAATGAGCTCCCGCCCTATCGTAATTGCAGAAGATCACGTGACCGACTCTGCCGTACGCCGACTTATTTTTGATGCCGGAGATCATATTGAAGATTTAATGACGCTTTGCGAAGCAGATATTACTACAAAAAACCCGAAACGTTTTAAAAAATACCACAACAACTTTAAGATTGTTCGTCAAAAATTAAAAGAGGTTGAAGAGCGTGATCATATTCGTAATTTTCAGCCGCCTGTTTCTGGAGAAGAAATTATGGAAACCTTCAATATTCGACCTTCTAAAGAAATCGGGATGATCAAAAGTGCGATTAAAGAAGCAATTCTAGAAGGAGAAATCCCAAATGAATATAAAGCCGCACAACAATTTATGTTGAAAAAAGGAAAAGAACTCGGGCTAACAGCTAACAAAACTAATAATGTTTAGAAATACTGTAAAAATATCGCTCATTCTGGTGTATTTAGTCATCGTTGCCGGAGCGGTAGTAAGAATGACCGGCAGCGGAATGGGTTGTCCCGACTGGCCAAAATGTTTTGGGTATTACATTCCGCCAACCGAACAATCACAATTAGAATGGCACGCTCATCAAGATTACCAAAAAGGGCAAGTAATCATTTTAGACGAAACTTTGCAAGTTGCCAAGCAAAATTTTACCTCAGCCGAGGCTTTTCAAAAATCGAATTGGGAACTTTATACTAAACACGATTATGCCATTTTTAACCCAACACATACTTGGGTAGAATATATTAACCGATTGGTGGGTGCTTTAGCAGGTTTAGCCGTTCTCTTAATGGCTATTCTTTCGATTTGGAAATGGAAAAAGAATAAAAAAATTACGCTTCTCGCCTGGTTTACTACTTTTTTAATGGGCTTTCAGGCTTGGCTTGGCGCCACGGTAGTTTATTCGGTTTTGGCTCCGGTAAGAATTACACTACATATGGTGGTTGCACTCATTATTGTTGCCGTGATCTTATACATTTTATATCTAGCAGGAGAAAAAAATACCTCAAAAAAATACCTGGCTTCTTTTAGAAATTTGGTGATTTTTTCGGCGGTTCTTACGCTTATTCAAGTAGTTCTTGGTACAGAAGTTAGGCAATTTGTAGACCTGCAAGTAAAACAATTAGGGTACGAAAAAAGCTTATGGCTCGAGGATCCTAACCTACAATTTTACATTCATCGTAGTTTTTCATTTTTAGTATTATTTGTGAATCTGTTGATCTGGTGGAAAAACAAAAAACATCACTTAAGTTATTCGCTTACCAACTGGGTGATTGTTTTAATTTTAGCTGAAATTGCCACCGGAATTTTGATGTATTATTTAGATTTCCCATTTTCGACACAAGCATTACATTTAGTGATCGCTTCGGTATTGTTTGGTGTTCAATATTATCTAATTTTGCAGACCAACAAGGCGAAGATTCAATTGAAAAAAGCCTAACTTTGCAGCCCTAAATTTTTAAGAATTATGATTTATAAATTCAGAATAGTTTTAGATACTTTAGATGACGTTTTTAGAGATATTGAGATTGAAGAAAGTGCGACTTTAGAAGATCTTCATAATTCGGTAACGCAAGCTTTTGGTTTTGATGGTACAGAAATGGCCTCATTTTACTTAACCGATGAAGAATGGAACCAAGGTGAAGAGATCGTTTTGTTTGATATGAGCGAAGGGATGAACTCGGTTAGAATGATGAATGAAACATCGCTAGATTCTGTAGTCGACGAGAAAAACACCAAGCTTATTTATGTATACGATTTCTTTAGTATGTGGACGTTCTACGTTGAACTTGCAGATGTTACTGAAGCTGAAGACGGTCGCGATTATCCTAACTTGATGTTTGCGCACGGACAGTTACCCGACAGCCCACCGGAGAAAAATTTTGAAGCTGAAGAAACAGAACTGGAAGATGAATTTGGTGAAGATGATGTAGATTTTGAAAATCTAGATGATTACGATTTTGACCAAAACTGGAATTAATTAACAAACCGCTTTTGCATTAGGGATAGCAGCGGCATCCTTTTTTGTTTTGTCAAAACTTCTCGACTCCGCTCGAAGTGACAAACAAAAAAGATATAGCGAATAGCCCGACCCGACCTAAGGAGGGAAATGCCCTAATTAACTTAAAAAACCGACTATGATTAATTTATATAATGCCCAAATTGAATCGCTTTCTATTCACCGAGTTGGGAATAAAAGTAGAAATGAAGGGGTTTTCTTATCGGAGCAGCCTTTTGCTTTTAACGATGAGATGAACGCGCTGTTGAAGGAATATTTCTTGAAATCTTTTCGGGAGAAAGAAGAAAATTACTATCAATTTTCGCACGAGACCGATTTGGAGTTTCACGATCTATATGAAATTGCTTCAACTGTTTTTTCAGACCCAAGCACGGTTCACGAGCAATCGAAGAAAATTGCTCAGTTGCTTTTTAATGAAGGGAAGCACCCACATATTAAAAGTGGTGAGTTATACGTGGTGTATTTTGAAAATGCTTTGCTCGATAATGAAAAAGTAGAAGCGATCGGAATTTTTAAATCTGAATTAAAACACGATTTCCTACAGTTTGAAGAGAAATCTTCTAATCTGGAAGCCGTACTTCAGCAAGGTGTGAACTTGAATAAATTAGATAAGGGCGCGCTAATTTTTAATAAAAGTAAAGAGGAAGGTTACAAGATCTTATCGGTAGATTCTAACCGTTACGATACTAAATATTGGTTAGAGCAATTTTTAGGCGTCGATATTTTTGCCGATGAAAATTTCAACACGAAGAGTTACCTAAAATTTTGTCAGAATTTCGCGAAAGACGTGGTTTTGCCTGCGGAAGATAAACAACAGGAAGTGATGTTTATGAACCGAGCGGTGAATCACTTTGCGAAAAACGATAAGTTTGAAGAAAGTAGCTTTTTAAATGAAGTGATGGAAAACCCGGAGTTGATACCAGAGTTTAAGCATTATAAAACAGAGAAAGCTCCTCAATATAAAATTGAAGATCTAACAGAATTTCCTGTATCGAATACCGCGGTTTCTGCTGCGCGTAAAAAGATTAAAAGTGTAATTAATTTAGATACGAACGTTCAAATTAAAATGGACTTTGTAAACTCTGACAGTGCTGAAAAATTTATCGAAAAAGGATGGGACGAAGAGCGCCAAATGTATTACTACTTGGTGTATTTCAACAAAGAAGAGAAAAAATAAAACGAGTTCCGTTGAAAGATTAAAAAGGATTTAGAAGTTGAGGCTTTTAAATCCTTTTTTTATTTCTTACTGATTTTTTTTTTGAAACAGGATGATTAGAAACAGGAACCACGATGTTTTCGATTTCTACTTCAGTTTCAGTTTCAACTTCAAACTCAAAAAAAGTTCCTTCCCTTGAGGGAAGGTGGCTTATAAAGCGATAGCGGAGTAAGTCGGAAGGGTGTTTCACTTACTGATCGATTTGAAACAGGACGTTTTGAAATAGGAACCACGATGTTTTCGATTTCTATTTCAGTTTTTTTGAGGATGCGATGCTGTTTCTCGACTCCGCTCGAAATGACCTCAAGTTCAGCATGACGATAAAATATTAAATTTTAAAACGTCCCTTCCCTTGAGGGAAGGTGGCTTATAAAGCGATAGCGGAATAAGTCGGAAGGGTGGTTTTACTAGCTGAATTTTATTTTGAAGCAGGACGGCTAGACAAAGGAATCAAAATGAACTCAATTTCAATTTCGACTTCAGTTTCAACTTCAATCTCAAAACTTAAAACTCCATAATCTCTTTTGAATTGGTATCGACGTAATTTCGTTTTACAAATTCGAGTGCGGTTTTTAAAATTCCGCCCATACTTCGAGCACGTTTAAACTTGATGTCTTTAGAATATTCAACAAGATCAAATTTTAATTGTTTTAAATTCTCTTTGGTTGAAATATGATCGGCCGTCATACAAGCAATTAAAAGCTTGAAACGCTTTTGGCTGGTAATTAATCGTTTTGCCATTTGGGAGCGTTCTTCTTTTCGGTATTGCTCGATAGAAGATTCTTCTAAATGCGTGGTGACCAACTTCACCATCGGGTAATTTTCTTTGAAAAACTGTGGTCGATACACTTTTAAATTTCCTTCGTAACATTGCTGATCAAAATCGATCGCTCTAATTTGATAATCGACGTGATCAAAATCGTGCGTAGGGATAATCACATAATTATACGAACGCATATCGCCTAAAAGCCGAATAGTACAACGTTCGTTGAATTTCACAAATTCTTTCGCGATGAGATTCTTGGTGTATTCGCTACAGCTTTCTAATTGTTCTTCAATAAAAACATCTCCGGGTATTCCGGCAATATGTGCTTCGATTAAGGTGTCTTTGTAGAGTAAAAAATTAATTCGATGTGGCGATAAAATATGCTCTAACTCTAAACCGTAGATTCGAGAAGCATCGGCTTTCTTCACATAAAAATAGGTGAAGTTATCATTAAGTACATTTCTAACTTTTATACGAAAGGGTTTCGAGTTTCCGAAGGTGCAATAATCGATCGCATCGACATTTAAAAACTGAAATGCATCGTCACTCCCATCAGAATGTAAAATGGTATATACCCGTTTTAAGCTGTTATCAATTTCGGTACGTTCGTGATCGGGATAATAGCAGCGCACCCAAAGCGTATCTTCATCGTGTTTGTTGTAAACCACAATAGAGCCCGAAAAACGAAGTAAATCGTCGTAAAAGACCGGTATTTTAGTGTATCGATTGAATTTTGTTAAGTATTTGCTCAATTTTTCGGTGATCGGAAAAATGGGCTTTTTCTTAGACATCAGTTTCTCTTCCATAGCGACAATTTAATAAAATTTAGAGAGTCAATTGCTAAACTTTGTAACAAAACCTCAACTTGGTCGTCACATTTACAAAACCAATACTATTTTGAATACAATACTACAAATTAATCGGCTTACGAAAAGATACGGTGCGCTTACAGCGGTCGATAATCTTTCATTCACCATAGAAAAAGGAAATGTTTACGGAATTTTAGGACCTAACGGAAGTGGAAAATCAACCACTTTAGGAATGGTTTTAAATGTGGTAAATAAAACCAGTGGAGATTTCCAGTGGTTTAATGGGAATGAAACTACACACGATGCCTTAAAAAAAGTAGGAGCTATTATCGAGCGGCCTAATTTTTATCCTTATATGACGGCGATGCAAAATCTTAATTTAGTCTGTAAAATTAAGAATGTAAAAAATGCTAAAATCGAAGAAAAGCTAGAGATCGTAGGTTTATTAGATCGAAAAAACAGCAAATTTAGTACCTTTTCTTTAGGGATGAAGCAGCGTTTGGCCATTGCCTCTGCCCTACTTAACGATCCTGAAATTTTAATTTTAGATGAACCGACCAATGGGTTAGATCCGCAAGGGATTCATCAAATTCGAGAAATTATTCGAAAAATTGCCGCTATGGGAACCACCATACTTTTGGCTTCACATTTATTAGACGAAGTTGAAAAAGTTTGTTCTCACGTAATCATTATTCGAAAAGGTGTGATGCTTTATTCGGGAAGCGTTGATGAAATGAATGCCAGTCACGGTTACGTTGAAATGCAAGCCAAAGACGATCAAGTATTACTTGCCGCATTAAAAAACCATCCTTGGTTTGAAAAAGTTTCTATCGATGAAGAAACCGGACTCACCAAAGCAATGCTCACCCAACCTATTGAAGCTGAAGAACTCAATGCAATGCTTTTTGAAAAAGGAATTGTGCTTTCTCATTTAGTGAAAAGAAAAGAGAGTTTAGAACAGCAATTTTTAGAACTAACCAAACAAAACGCCTAATATGTTACGATTACTCAATATAGAATTTCATAAACTTAGATATAGCAAGTCAACAAAAATTTTGACGCTTATTTATTTTATTCTACCATTATTTATAGCGCTTTTAGCTTCCATAGATTTTAATTTTATCGGTTTTAATATTCATGTGGCCGATCAAGGAATTTTTAACTTTCCTTATATCTGGCATTTTAATTCGTTCATCATTTCTTACTTAAAGTTATTTTTAGCTATCGTGATCGTATCGATGATGTCTAACGAATACAGCAACCGAACGCTTAAACAGAATTTAATTGACGGGATGAGCAAAAAAGAGTTTATTCTCTCAAAGTTCTATACCGTTTTAGCATTTTCGGCAGCTTCTACCGTATTTGTTTTCTTATTGTCAATGATCTTAGGTTTATCCTTTTCAGATTATACAGAATTTTCGATCATTTTTTCTGAATTAGAATTTTTACTAGCTTATTTTATTAAACTGGTAGGTTTCTTTTCTTTCTGTATGTTTTTAGGCATTTTAGTTAAACGATCTGCTTTTGCCCTAGGCTTTCTATTTGTCTGGTGGATTATTGAAAAAATTGTGCATGTAGTGGTTCGGTTTAAAATAACTCATACTGACAGTGGAGCCGATAGTGTGATGCAGTTTTTTCCGTTAGAAGCTACTTATAATTTAATAAAACAACCTGTTACCCGACTCAATTTTATACAATCTGCTGCAAATCAATTACAGACAGATATATCTACAGATTATGCTGTACATTGGTATAGCGTTTTGATCGTCTTGGTTTGGACAACAATTTTTGTTTGGGGTTCTTATGCATTATTGAAAAAGAGAGATTTGTAGTATAGATATTTGTTTTATCTTTAAGGAGAATTAGCCTTATGAAGATAAAATTACTCAACCTCTTATTTTTCTTGTTTTCAGTTCATTCTCTGTCTGCGCAGGATATTGAATTATACTCACAATTTAATGGGAGATACGATTATACCGCAATTGGAGCAACACTAAACTCCTGTGAAAATAATCTTTGCGGAGTTTGTGAAATAGATACATCGGCAGCAGCTACATTAACTTTAGAACCGAGTCAAAATGTAGTTGCTGCTTATTTATATTGGGCTGGCTCGGGAGAAGGCGATTTTGAAGTCAATCTAAATGGGTTTGATATAACTGCTGAAAGAACATTTAATCATACGCTTGAAACAAACGGAACAGATCTTTTATTTTTTTCAGCTTTTGCAGATGTTACTTCTATCCTTCAAAATACAGGAAATGGAGACTATACACTTTCAGAATTAGATTTACAAGAAGCTATAGTACCTTACTGCAATAATGCAACAAATTTTGGAGGCTGGTCGATCACAGTTGTATATGAAGATGCTTCGCTACCACTCAATCAACTTAGTATTTTTGATGGTTTGCAAGGAGTTTCTGTCGACGAACCAGATCTCACTATTCAATTAAATAATTTAAGTGTTATAGATAATGAAGGTGCTAAAATTGGTTTTTTAGCATGGGAAGGTGATTCTGACTTAGGCATAGGTGAAAATTTATTGGTAAATGGAAATGAGATCTTCAACGAACCTTTAAACCCCGAAGGTAACGTTTTTAATGGCACCAATAGTTTTACGAATAGCGATGAGCTATATAATATGGATTTAGATTTTTTTAATATTGAAAATAATATTGATGTCGGCGATACTTCTGCAACTATTCAACTTCATACAGGAGGGGTAGTAAATGTAGGAACTCCTGAAAATCCAGTCTTTCAACTTAGAGGCGATCTAATTTTAATAAATAATGTAGTTACCGTACTTAATAGTATTTTACCAGATCCTTCACCTCAAATTGATACTATTAATACTACTTGTTTTTCTTCAGAATTTCAATTGGATTACACCGTCAATAACTTCAATTGTACTGGAGCCTTACCACCAAACACGCCTATTCTATTTTATATTGAAGATGAATTAGTAGGGCAAACTTCAACTCAAAACTCGATTCCTATAGATGGTTCTGAAGCAGGACAAATTAATATTACTTTACCTAATAATGTTTCTGCAACAAATACAATCACAATGATCGTTAATGAAGATGTAGATGGTAATATTATAGTTCCTGAAATTAATAATGATAATAACTCTATAGAGTTTTCAATAGCTATTCCTATTTTCGATTTTGAAAATGCAGTAATAAATTTAGAAGCTTGTGAAAATACCTCTAATCCTAATGTCGCCATTTTCGACTTAACAGAAAATACTCCAATCGCTATTGGGCAACAACAAAATATAAATATCGATTATTTTCTTACCGAAAGCCAAGCAGAAAATAATCAAACTCCAATAGATGATCCTACAAATTTTGAAAACAGCTCTAACCCTCAAGAAATCTTTGTTCGTATTACTTTTGAAGGAGATGAAGACTGCTACCTCACCGATTCGTTTTTCTTAAACGTGAATCGCACTCCCATCTCTGGTGTGCCAAATAATTTGACTGCTTGCGAATATCAAGACGATTCAGGAATATCTATTTTCGATCTTTCAGTTAATGATGATCTTATGACTAATGCTCAAAATAACACGAGTTTAGATTATTATACCAATTTAGAAGATCTAGCTAATTCTATCGATGAAATTGAGGATATTCAAAATTTTGAAAACACTACAAATCCTCAGACTATTTACACCAAACTTTTTAATAGTGATCATCCTGAATGCTATACAATCTCAAGCTTTGAGCTAGAAGTCACTTCTCTTTCTATGGGAAATATTATTGAAGAATTTAAAGCCTGTGACCCTAACGGTTTACAAGCAACTTTCGATTTAACTCCAAATACATCAATAGCAATTGGTACACAAACAAACGTTGAAGTAAACTATTTTAAAACATTCTCTCAAGCTGATAATAATTCAGATTTTATCATTAATCCATCATCCTATCCCAATCAAAATAATCCGCAAGAGATTTTTATTAGAATTTCATCCAGCAACAATGAAGACTGCTATATCATTGACTCATTTTTAATTTCTGTTGTTGATACTCCGGAAGCATACCAGCCAGCAGATATAACTCTTTGTGATGATAGTACTAATGATGAAATTGCTCTATTTAATTTAACTGATAATGAATCTACAATCCTTAATGGACAAGATGCTACCATAAATTATTATACATCGCAAGAAGATGCAGATTTAGATCAGAATCAAATTACTACTCCAACTAACTACACCAACATCAGTAATCCTCAAGAAATCTTCGTGAGACTTTCTAATGAAGAATTGCCCGAATGCTACACCACAACAAGCTTTACACTAAATATAAATTCTATAGATAATATTCCTTTAAATGAAACTTTGCTTTATTGTGACGAAGGGTTTAATCTAGCAACCTTCGATTTAACTGAAATTGAAGAATTCCTCTCCCTTAGCAATACCGAAATTATAGAGAATTACTATACTTCTTCCGCAGATGCTAGTTTTCTTATGAACCCAATCACCACGCCGAGTAGTTATGGTTCGATTTCTGATCCTCAGCAAATATTTATTAGGGTTGAAGAACAAGACGACTGCTACAAAATTTACGATTTTAATATCGCCGTAGAAAACTGTCCGCCCTTTATTCCTGAAGGTTTTTCGCCTAACAACGATGGTATAAACGATACTTTTGAAATTAGTGGACTTTATAACATCTTCGAAAATTTCGAATTAAAGATCTTTAATCGTTACGGAACGCTTATTTATCAAGGAAATAACGACATCCCGGAATGGGACGGCACTAGTAACGAAGGTTTAAACAATCAAGGTAAAGAATTACCGACAGGTACGTACTATTATATCTTAAACCTTAACGATCCTAATTACGATATCTACAGAGGTTGGGTTTATTTGAATAGATAGTTTAAATTATTATTTATATATTATATTTATAAGTACCAATGAAGATTTGCTTAAAAATATTATTTTTCCTAAGCTGCTATTTATCATTTTCTCAGAATATTGTAGTCGATACAGAAACTTATTCTGCTGAAGAACTTATAAATGATATTTTAGTAGCCGATCCTACTTGCCTAGATGTAGATGTCGTGAATGTGAAAAGTGGTGATTTTGATAACGGAAAAAGCTACGGGTACGTAACTAGAGATACGAGTCCATTCTTTTTTGAAGACGCCGTTATTCTGAGTACGGGTAATGCACTTAAAGCAGCAGGACCTAATGATATTACAAATAGTGATGATGCTCTAGGTTGGGGTGGCGATACAGACCTGGAAGAAGCATTAGGGATGTCATCTGGTAACTCTACCAACGCTACATCTATTGAGTTTAGTTTTACAGCCACTTCTTCCTATATAAGCTTTAATTATATTTTTGCCTCAGATGCTTATCCTCAAGGTAATAGCTCTTCTTGTACTAGTGAAGATGGTTTTGTTGCACTTATTAGACACGAAGATAGTACCTCTTATGAAAATTTTGCAGTAACCCCAATAGTACCATTGCTTTATTTAGAAGAACTTCCCATAATGGTTAAAAATATTAGACCTGAGTTTGAAGATTGCGCCGCAGAAAGAGAACTATTTTTTAATTCTATTAACTCTGAATTTCACCATACTAATTTTAACGGGGAAACTTTCTCTTTTACTGCCGGCACTAATACAATCCCTGGAGAAAAATATTTTATTAAACTAGCGATAGCAGATGATTTTGATTATAAATATGATTCTGCCGTATTTATAGAAGGTAAGAGTTTAAGAAACGGAATAAATTTTGGAGATAATGTTTATGCGTTATGCCCGGAAGAAAACCATCAAATTTCAATTCCCGACCCAAATAATGGAATTGAAAATATTGATTGGTTCTATAATTTAGATTTCTCGTCAGGCATAAACACAGAAATTCCTAACAATAATACTAATGAGTTGACTATTGAAGAACCTGGTTTTTATAAAGCGATTGTTACTTACAATACCGGCTGTGTAGTAGAAGATATAATCGAAGTACAATTTGTAAGTTTTGAAGAAATCGAAGATCAAACCTTATATGCTTGTGATATTGATGGTGATGGTATAGGTACTTTCGATTTAAACATGGTTAGAAGTTTATTTACAGATTATGAAATTTACTTTCAAGTAATGTCTTTTCATTATACAGAAGCAGAAGCAGAAGCAGGAATAAATGAAATTGAGAATATAATCACCTTTCAAAACGAATTTCCTAATCAAGAAATTTATGCTAAAATGGTTGTGGCTCCACCAATGCTTGGCGCCTCTGCTTGTTTTTCTACAAAAAAAATAACCTTATCTACAGATAGTTTAGATATTGATCCTATCTATGCGGTACAATGCTACGCAAGTAATCAATATAACCTAGTTTTCCCTCTTTTTGAATTAAATAATCAAATTGAAGAATCTGTACAACTAGAAGATTTAATTATTGAATATTACTCTAATGAAACCAACGCGAATAATAACAATAACCCAATTGCTAATTTTTATGAAGTAAATAAAAGTCTTTTACCAAGAACAATATTCGCAAAAGTTTCTAATGAGCAAGGTTGTCTAGGAGCCGTAGAAATTATTCTAGATGGTATAGAAGAACCCGATATAAATTACGATCAAGAATCTCCCATAATATGTATTGATCAAGGTGATACAGCCGAATTGTTTTCTGGGCTTTTAGAAGAAAATGACGCTAATATATCTTATCATTGGAATACTGGAGAAAACACAGATAATATCACAGTAACAGAACCTGGAGAATATACCGTTGAAATTACAAAAGAAATACAATTAGGTGGGGACACATACTCTTGTACATATACTAATGAAGTTGAAGTAATAGGTTCAGAAAGTCCAAATATAGATTACCGCATCTATGGCGAACTAAATAATCAGAAAATTGAAGTTTTTGCTTATGGAACAGGTAATTATACTTATGCTTTAGACGATGAGTTTGGAGAATACCAAAGTTCTAATATTTTTCCTGTTACTATCGGAGAACATACGGTTTATGTAAAAGATGAAAATGGATGTGGTGTTATTTCAAAAGATTTTAAAGTAGTTGGATTCTTAAATTTTTTCACTCCAAATCAAGATGGTATTAACGACATTTGGCATTTAATAAATGTTGAAAGATTCGATAATAATATTGAAAAAATTTACATCTATGATCGTTTTGGTAAACTTTTAAAATCGATAAGATCTCACGAATATTGGGATGGTACTTATAACGGCAAAAACATGCCTTCTACAGATTATTGGTTTGTTATAAGCTTTAAAAATGGCTCTCAATTCAAAAGCCATTTTACTTTAAAAAGGTAGATGTTACCAAATAATTAAATCGAAGAATTTAAAGTAAATTTCTGAGGGATTTATCTAGTTTTGCGTCCGCAAAAAATAAACACCTTGAAAAACACTTTATTTACCCTCGCATTTTTAATTACTAATATTGTAATAGCTCAAAACCTTACTGTTGATGCCAATACCTATTCCGCTCAAGAATTGGTAGAAGACATTTTAATTAATAACAGTTGTATTCAAAATATTCAAGTAACCGGTACCATAAGTGGGAACTTCAATAACGATCGTAGTTTTGGCTATTTTGAAAATACCAATACCAACTTTCCTTTTGAAAATGGAATCGTCATGAGTACCGGAAGACTTTCAAATGTTCCCGGACCTAACGATAATCTAAGCGACGATGATGCTCCGGGCTGGACTGGCGATACAGATTTAGAGCAAATCTTAGGACTAAACAATACCTATAACGCTACGGTGATCGAATTCGATTTTACGCCAACCGCCAATACCATTGAGTTTCGCTATCTTTTTGCTTCAGAAGAATATCGCGCGAATGACGAGCGTACTTGTTTCTATTCAGATGCTTTTGCGTTTTTAATTCGACCCATCGGTGGCAATTATCAAAATATCGCCGTGGTTCCCGATACAAATACCCCGGTACAAGTGACTACAGTACATCCGGAAATTATAGACGGTAATGACGGCTGTAATGCGATCAATGAAGAATATTTTGGTTCGTTCAACGGCATTATTCACCCTATCAATTTCAACGGTCAAACAATACCATTAACCGCAGAAGCTAATGTAAATGCAGGAACCACTTATCACATTAAATTGGTAATTGCAGACGATTCTAATTACCGTTATGATTCTGCGGTATTTATAGAAGCCAATAGTTTTAATATTGGTGAAGCTCCGCAAGCTAATGATATTGTGATGTGTGACGATTTTAGTAATGATGAAATAGCTGAATTTGATTTAACTGAAAACGATAATGTTATTTTAAATTCAGTAAATTCTGGACAGGTGAATTATTACCTCAACCAAAACGATGCTGATAATTTACAAAATGAAATCACGAATCCGGAAGTTTTCACCAATACTTCAAATCCGCAGCAAATCTTTGCAAGAATCGTTAACCAAAACTCAGGCAGTTGCTACGAGCCTTCTTCATTTGAAATTTCGGTGAACAGCATTCAGATAAATACGCTAGATGAAATATTAGAAAACTGCGGAAGTCCAAACACTTCTGTAAATTTTGACCTTACCACCATTGAAGATTTTATCGTATTAAATTCAACTCAACAAATAGAAGCGTATTATTTAACCGCTCAAGAGGCTAGTTTTCAGACAAACCCTATTGCTTCTCCTGAAGATTTTGAAGCAAATAATGATGATCAAGAACTTTTTATAAGAGTTGAAGACACCCAAAATTGTTATGAAATTTATTCTTTCAACTTAGCGATCGAAAACTGTGAATTATTTATTCCGCAGGGATTTTCACCAAATGGCGACGGCGTCAACGATACGTTTCACATTGAAAATTTATATAATAGTTACCCTCAATTCAACTTAAAAATCTATTCAAGACAGGGCAATCTGGTTTACGAAGGCAATGCAAATCAACCAGAATTTAATGGTATAAGCTCTCACGGGATCAACTCCGGTAATCAACTCCCCAGCGCGACCTATTATTATGTACTAAATTTGAACGATGCCGACAACAGTATTTACAAAGGTTGGGTCTATTTAAATCGCTAAATTATCATATAGTTAATTTAAATGATTTTTAGCCTACAACTTTCTAAAATTGTCTAAATTTGCAACCCCAAAATTTTTGATTTGAAAAAGTTATTTTTCGCTTTATTTCTTTGCAGTACTACTTTAAGTTTTAGTCAAAACATTTCGGTAGATGCAAATCTTTATACCCCACAAGAATTAGTTGAAGATATTCTTATCAATAGTGGTTGTATCGACAATGTAATGGTTAACGGTGTCGTTGGCGGGAACTTCAGCAACGACGAAAGTTATGGTTATTTTGAAAGAAACGGTAGCAATTTTCCATTTGAAAACGGAATCGCCATGTCTACCGGAAGACTTTCTAATGTTCCCGGACCAAATAATAATTTGAGTGATGATGATGCTCCGGGTTGGGGACCCGACCAAGATCTAGAACAAGTTTTGGGTATTTCTAATACCCTAAATGCGACGGTTATTGAGTTTGATTTTACGCCAAATGCCAATACCATACAATTTCGGTATATTTTTGCTTCAGAAGAATATCAGGTAGGCGATGCAAATACTTGTCAGTACTCAGATGTTTTTGGCTTTTTAATTCGACCTCTTGGCGGCAGTTACCAAAATATTGCAGTGGTTCCCGGCACGAACACTCCGGTTAAAGTAACCACCGTTCATCCAGAAATTGTAGACGGTAATGATGGTTGCCCGGCACAAAATGAGCAATATTTCGACTCCTTTAATGGTAGCAATCATTCGATCAATTTTAATGGGCAAACCAAACCTATGGTTGCTCAAGCAAATGTTACAGCGGGTACTACTTACCATATCAAACTAGTTATTGCAGACGATCACAACTATCGTTACGATTCGGCTGTATTTTTAGAAGGAAACAGTTTTAATATTGGTGCAGATTTAGGTGAAGATGTTACCGGCGCAGATGCACTTTGCGATAACGAAACTTATACACTTTCGGTAACCGATAATGGTAATACACCAGATAATTATGAATGGTTTTTGGTAAACGATAATGGTTCAGAAACACTATTAACCTCTAGTTCTACTGAAGATGAATATGAAGTTACTTCAGCAGGAACTTATAAAGTCGTGCTTACGTTTGGTGCAAATTGTACAGCAGAAGATACTATTGTTGTAGATTATGTGGAATTTGATTCGCTCTTCGACAGAACGATTTACGAATGCGATACCGATAACGACGGACTTAGTTTTTTTAACCTAAACGAAGCTTCACAAGACATTACCACCAACAACCAAGCTTTTACGGTCACTAATTATTTTTTAACGGATGCTGAAGCTCAAGCCAATCAAAATCCGATTCCAGATCCCGATAATTTTAGTAATACAGTTGCCAATCAAACGGTTTTTGCTCGAGTAGAAACCGCTGCCGATTGCTTTGCGATAGTTGAGTTAACGCTTGAAACTTCTTACACGTATTACAATCCTGTAAACTTAGTAAATTGCTATGCTACAGCAGATACAAGTATAAGTTTTAACCTTACTAATGCTGAAAATTTAATTGAAGCTGAAACCGGTTTAATAGATTTTTCGGTTACTTATTTTGAAACTGAAAATGATGCGTTGAGTAATCAAAATCCTTTACCAAATACTATACAAGTTGAAACAATAGAAACGCCTAAAACTATTTATGGGAAATTACAAAATCCCGCAGGTTGTCAAGGTATTATTGAAGTTGTTTTACGAGGAATTCAAGAACCGGAAATCGACCCGAATTACCAAGCTCCGTTTTTATGTTTAGAAAACCTCGACGGAGTAACGATCGAATCTGGCGTAATCGATAACCCGACAAATTATACTTTTCTTTGGGAAAATGGTGAAACTACACCAACGATCCAAGCAGATTCTTTAGGAACGTATCAGGTAGATATTACGAAAACCGAAGTGATTAACGGAGAAACTTACGAGTGTACGACCACAAATTCGATCACCGTAAATGGTTCAGAAAAAGCACAATTCAGTTATGAGATTCAAGGGAGTTTCGATAATTATTCGGTGATTATTTCAGCAGAAGGTATTGGTGATTATGTGTATTCGCTAGACGATCAATTCGATAATTACCAATCTTCACCTATCTTCTATAATGTTGGTGCAGGAGAACATCGTATTTATGTAAAAGATTTGAATGGCTGCGGAATTTCATTTGAAAAAATAATAGTCTTAGGTTATCCAAAATTTTTCACTCCAAATCAAGATAGCATCAACGATACTTGGGGATTAATTGGCACCGAACGTTTTAACCGAAGAGTTGAAAATATCTATATTTTTGATCGTTTTGGTAAATTACTCACTTCTATTTCTCACGTAGGACAATGGGATGGCACTTACCACGGCAAACAAATGCCCTCGAACGAATATTGGTTTTTAGTTACTTTTAAAGACGCTCCAGATTTTAAGGGACATTTCACATTAAAACGCTAGTAAATTGCTAATTTTAAAGTTGTAATTCTTCGGAAGTTTTTCCGACAGAAAAGCGCTTGTAGTTGTATAATTCAGCTATAAAAATTCAATCAAACGCACTCGATGAAATTCAAATTAAAATCTGATTATAAGCCAACCGGCGACCAACCCACTGCCATTAAAAAACTAACAAAAGGGATTGAAGATGGTGAACGTTACCAGACACTTTTAGGAGTTACAGGTTCCGGGAAAACTTTTACGATGGCGAATGTCGTTGAAAAAGTGGAACGCCCAACGCTGGTTTTAGCGCACAACAAAACTTTAGCGGCTCAGCTTTACAACGAGTTTAAAACATTTTTTCCCGATAACGCAGTAGAATATTTTGTGTCGTATTATGATTATTACCAACCGGAAGCTTACATCCCAACTTCCGGAACGTATATTGAAAAAGATCTATCGATCAATGATGAAATTGAAAAACTTCGTTTAAGCACCACTTCTTCCCTACTTTCGGGACGTCGAGATGTTTTGGTGGTAGCTTCAGTAAGTTGTTTGTACGGTATTGGTAACCCGGTAGAATTTCAGAAAAATGTGATCTCTATTGAACGTGATATGGAAATCTCGAGAACCAAATTCTTACATCGTTTGGTGCAAAGTTTATATTCAAGAACCGAAGGCGAGTTTCATCACGGTAATTTCAGAATAAAAGGAGACACGGTAGATGTTTATCCGGGTTATGCCGACGATGCTTTCAGAATTCATTTTTTTGGAGATGAAATTGAAGAAATTGAAGCTTTCGATCCTGTTACCAACGAAGTCCTAGAAAAATACGAGCGCTTAAATATTTATCCCGCAAATATGTTTGTGACTTCTCCCGATGTTTTAAACAATGCGATCAATCAAATTACCTTAGACTTAGGAAAACAGATCAATTATTTTCAAGATATCGGGAAACCCCTTGAAGCAAAACGTTTAGAAGAACGCACGAATTTTGACCTGGAAATGATTAAAGAATTAGGTTATTGCTCCGGGATTGAAAATTATTCCCGCTATTTAGACGGAAGACAACCCGGCACACGACCTTTCTGTTTACTAGATTATTTCCCCGATGATTATTTAATGATTGTTGATGAAAGTCACGTTACTGTTCCGCAAGTTGGCGCTATGTATGGCGGCGATAGAAGTAGAAAAGAAAATTTAGTTGAATATGGTTTTCGACTTCCGGCAGCGATGGATAACCGACCTTTAAAATTTGAAGAGTTTGAATCCTTACAAAGTCAAGTGGTTTATGTAAGTGCGACTCCGGCAGATTATGAAATGAGTCAGACTGGCGGAGTTTATGTAGAACAGGTAATTCGCCCGACAGGACTGCTCGATCCTATTATTGAAGTGCGTCCAAGTCTTAATCAGATTGACGATTTAATTGAAGAAATTCAGACACGTGTAGAAAAAGATCAGCGAACGCTGGTGACTACGCTTACTAAGCGAATGGCAGAAGAGCTGACCAAATATTTAAGCCGAATTGATATTAGATGTCGTTACATTCATAGTGATATCGATACGTTAGAACGCGTAGAGATTATGCAGGATTTACGTCGCGGACTCTTTGATGTTTTGGTTGGGGTAAATTTACTGCGTGAAGGTTTAGATTTACCGGAAGTTTCTCTGGTTGCCATTTTAGATGCCGATAAAGAAGGTTTCTTAAGAAGTAATCGATCGCTAACCCAAACCATTGGTCGTGCTGCACGACATTTAGAGGGAAAAGCGATTATGTATGCCGATAAAATTACCGACAGTATGCAACGAACGATCGATGAAACTGAATATCGTCGCGAGAAACAGATCAACTATAACAAGCGAAACAACATTACGCCAAAAGCTTTAAATAAATCTTTAGACGGAAATTCTTTATATGGTAAAAAAACAGAGCCCTATAAGTTTGAGCCGGCTAGCAATTTAAAAGCTGCAGAAGAAGAAGTGACGTATTTTAATGAAAATCAATTAGAAGATCGTATTCGAAGCGTTCGAAAAGAAATGGAAAAAGCCGCTAAAGACCTAGATTTTATGGCTGCAGCTCGTTTTAGAGATGAGATTAAAATGCTTCAGGAGAAATTAAAAGAAAAAGAGGTATAAAAAAAGCCTGCTCGATTGAGCAGGCTTTTTTTGTTGCAATAACTTTTATTGTTGCATATATTTCATAATAATTGGCTGCAATTTAGACATATACTTTTGGGTTAATCCAGAACTTGCTTCGATTATTGCTGGAGTTTTTCCTAAAATATTTTTTCCCGCATCGGTATTATAAAAATTCAACATTTTAGTTAGATCTTCTTTACCTATTTTTTCAATATAAATATCAGCCAAATCATTATACATATCTTTTAGCTGAACATTTAGATCTCTTTTAAACTCTTCTTTTTTATCTTCAGGTATTCTATCTGTAAATTGAACGAGCATAGCATCTATTCCCGCTCCGGTTTGAATTTCAATAAACTCAGTTAATTCTGCTTTAAACTTTGCATCTTCCTGCGCAAAACCTGAAAAACTTATGCTAACTAAAGCAATTACTACTAAATATTTTTTCATTCTAAATCGTTTAATGGTTAAATAATGGTTTATCACTCATCATCGAGTGTATTTTATTTTTTGTTTCTTCTAAAACAGCTTCATCTTCAATATTTGTGATCACTCCATCAATTAGATCGACTACAGTTTTCATATCTTCTTCTTTTAAACCACGCGTAGTGATTGCTGCGGTTCCTACACGAATTCCACTAGTAACAAATGGAGATTGATCGTCAAACGGAACCATATTTTTATTAACGGTGATTTCTGCTTTCACTAAGGTTTCTTCCGCTTCTTTACCGGTTACGCCCTTGTTTCTAAGATCGATCAACATCATATGGTTATCGGTTCCGCCGGAAATTACATCATAGCCTTTCGCCACAAAAGCTTCTGCCATCGCTTTCGCATTTTTCTTCACCTGAACCATATAGTGTAAAAACTCATCGGTTAAGGCTTCTCCAAAAGCTACAGCCTTTGCTGCAATAATGTGCTCTAACGGCCCGCCTTGGTTTCCTGGGAAAACGGCGCTATTAATTAAAGTTGACATTTTTTTCAGCTTTCCGCTTTTCAATTTCAACCCGAATGGATTTTCAAAATCCTTACCAATTAAAATAAGTCCACCTCTTGGTCCGCGTAAAGTTTTATGGGTTGTAGTTGTAACCACGTGACAATGTGGAATTGGATCTGCTAATAAACCTTTAGCAATTAATCCGGCAGGATGCGCAATATCTGCCATTAAAACTGCTCCTACTTCATCGGCGATCTCTCTAAATCTTTTATAATCGATTTCACGTGAATAGGCAGAAGCACCGGCAATAATTAACTTTGGCTGCTCCTTTTTTGCCATTTCTAAAACGTGATCGTAATCTATTTTTCCGGTTTCTTTATCTACACCGTAAAAAACTGGAGTATATAATTTCCCTGAAAAGTTTACTGGAGAACCGTGAGTTAAATGACCTCCGTGAGAAAGATCGAAACCTAAAATTTTATCACCTGGTTTTAAGCAAGCTGCAAAAACTGCTGTATTTGCTTGAGAACCTGAGTGTGGTTGCACATTAGCATATTCTGCTCCAAATAATTCTTTGGCGCGTTCGATAGCGATTTGCTCTACTTCATCTACCACTTCACAACCGCCATAATAACGCTTGCCCGGGTAACCTTCAGCATATTTATTGGTTAATACAGAACCTGCTGCTTCTAAAACTTGATCGCTTACAAAATTTTCGCTCGCAATAAGCTCTAAACCATTAAGTTGACGATTTTTCTCTTGTTCAATTAAATCAAAAATTTCAGTATCTCTGGTATTCATAGTTAAGCATCTATTAAAATATTTGTCAAAAATATAAAAAGCATTCGGTTAATTGTTGGAAAATAATATATTTGAATGCATTCTTTATTAAAACTTGAATTATAATTATGACCATTACCGCTAACGACCCAAAAAGAAAAACTTGGTTAGACGTACCTAAAGATTCAGATTTTCCAATTCAGAATATCCCTTTTGGTGTGTTTTTAACCCGAGACGATATTATTACTATAGGAACTCGAATTGGCGATTATGCCATAGATTTAGGAGCTTTACATCAATTAGGTTATTTTGAAGGTATCCCGTTAACCGACGATATTTTTCTTCAGGATACGCTGAATGATTTTATTGCTGACGGAAGAAAAACTTGGCGAGCGGTAAGAAATAGAATTGCTGAAATTTTTGATGAAAAAAATTCAAGCTTAAAAAATAACGACGAGCATCGACGCATTGTACTTTTCACGTTAGATGAAATTGAAATGCAATTGCCGGTACAAGTTGGTGATTATACCGATTTTTATTCAAGTAAAGAACACGCGACAAATGTTGGCGAATTATTTAGAGGAAAAGAAGAAGCTTTGCTCCCTAACTGGCTGCACGTTCCTGTAGCTTATCACGGAAGAAGTTCTTCGATCATCCCAAGCGGAATCCCGGTACATCGCCCAAAAGGACAAAAGAAACCCAAAGGCTCAGACGATCCTATTTTTGGCCCGTCACGCTTAGTAGATTTTGAATTAGAAATGGCATTTATCACAACTGCAGCAAATCCGTTAGGAGAACCTATCGCTGTGGAAGATGCTGAAGAATATATCTTCGGAATGGTGTTGTTTAACGATTGGAGTGCACGTGATATTCAGAAATGGGAATATATTCCGTTAGGACCGTTTTTAGCGAAAAACTTTGCATCATCGGTTTCTCCGTGGATTGTAACTCTTGATGCATTGGAACCTTTTAGAACCGAAGGTCCAAAACCAGTAAAAAAACAATTACCATATTTACAATCTAAAGGAAAGAAAACATTCGATATAGATCTGGAAGTTGCCATTCAACCCGAAGGTAAAGAAGAAACTGTGGTTAGTAAATCTAATTTTAAGTATTTATATTGGAATATGAGTCAGCAACTTGCACATCACACCATTAACGGTTGCCCGGTAAACAGTGGAGATATGATGGGAAGCGGAACCATTTCTGGCCCGGACGAGTCTAGTTTTGGCTCGATGTTAGAACTTTCTTGGAATGGTGAAAAACCTATTAAATTAAAAGAAGGTGGTGATCGCAAATTCATCAATGATAACGACACCGTTATTATTCGCGGTCACTGTGAAAATAAAAATGTTCGTATTGGTTTTGGTGAAGTAAGTACCAAATTATTACCGATTTATAAAGCTTAAGTAAAGCTCTGAAAACAAAAAAGCCATTCAAATTTTGAATGGCTTTTTTTATTAGGTTACCTAACTATTTAATCCAAAAATTCTGCAATTTTTTCAGCGTTAATATCGCTGTGTGAAGTATGATAAACTACATTTTTATCTCTTATGATCAATAATTGCGGAGATTCGTGAAAAACACCGAAATCTTCAGCTACTTTATTCGACACATTTCGATAAGCGATTAAATCGAGGTAATACAACTTCACTTGCGCTTCATCGTAATTATATTCACTTTCAAATTGTCGCATTGCCATTCGGCTAATTCCGCATCTCGTTGAATGCTTGAAAATAACTACAACTTTTTCTTTCGACTCTTCTTCTAGTCGATGCAAGTCGATTTCACTTTCTAAATGATGCCAAGGAGCTTTAGAATTTTGCTCTGCTTCTCCTCCTTCATTTCCTTTAAATATCTTATCTAAAAATCCCATAATTTGTATTATTTAAAGTAAAATTAAGAATAAAAAACCGGCAATGTAGTAACTTTATAAAAGATTTAAATACTGAAATTTTGTCGGTTAAAAACTCGATAATCGTGTCAATTTGTCGGTTTTCAAAAAAGGTATATAATTTGATTATCTCTTTTCAAAACAAAGAAAAATGAACTTTAATAATTTTACCATAAAATCGCAAGAGGCCATCCAGCAAGCGCAGCAGCTTGCTCAGGAAATGGGCCATCAACAAATAGAGAATGAGCATATTTTTAAAGCCATTACCTCTGTAGACGAAAACGTAACACCATTTTTACTTAAAAAACTAAATATTAATGTAGGTTTATTTAATCAAGTTTTAGATAAAACCTTAGAAAGTTTCCCAAAAGTTAGTGGTGGTGATATCGTACTTTCTCGAGAAGCCGGAAAGACGTTAAACGATGCTTCTTCGGTAGCTAAAAAAATGAATGATGAATATGTTTCGATCGAGCATCTCATTTTGGCTATTTTCAACTCTAAAAGTAAAGTCGCGCAAATCCTAAAAGATCAAGGCGCTAGTGAAAAAGGGCTAAAAGCCGCAATTGAAGAACTTCGTAAAGGCGATCGAGTAACTTCGCAAAGCGCAGAAGAAACCTATAATTCATTAAATAAATATGCTAAAAATCTTAACCAATTAGCTGAAAATGGAAAATTAGATCCGGTGATCGGTCGTGATGAAGAAATTCGTCGAATTCTTCAAATCTTATCACGTAGAACCAAAAACAACCCGATGTTGGTAGGTGAACCGGGAACCGGTAAAACCGCGATTGCAGAAGGTTTAGCGCATCGTATCGTCGCTGGTGATGTTCCTGAAAATCTAAAAAACAAAGAGATTTATTCGCTAGATATGGGAGCGTTAATTGCCGGAGCTAAATATAAAGGTGAATTTGAAGAGCGTCTAAAAGCGGTCATTAAGGAAGTTACGACCAGCGATGGAAATATCGTACTATTCATAGATGAAATTCATACGCTTGTTGGCGCTGGTGGCGGACAAGGAGCGATGGATGCGGCCAATATTTTAAAACCCGCTTTAGCGCGTGGTGAATTGAGAGCTATTGGAGCAACAACTTTAGATGAGTACCAAAAGTATTTTGAAAAAGATAAAGCTTTAGAGCGTCGTTTTCAAAAAGTAACGGTCGATGAACCTGATACTGAAAGTGCGATTTCTATTCTCCGCGGAATTAAAGAGAAATACGAAACACACCATAAAGTAAGAATTAAAGATGAAGCGATTATCGCAGCCGTAGAACTTTCGCAACGCTATATCACCAACAGATTTTTACCAGATAAGGCAATCGATTTGATGGATGAAGCTGCTTCAAAATTACGAATGGAGATCAATTCTAAACCGGAAGAATTAGACGTGCTCGATCGTAAGATTATGCAGCTAGAAATTGAGATTGAAGCCATTAAACGTGAGAAAGATGAAGTAAAGCTGAAATCTTTAAAAGCCGATCTTGCTAACCTTAAAGAAGAGCGAGCAGAATTAAGCGCGCAATGGCAGAATGAAAAAGGTGTGGTCGATAATATTCAGCAGGCAAAAACCGATATTGAAAATTATAAACTAGAAGCAGAACGTGCCGAGCGTGAAGGCGATTACGGTAAAGTAGCAGAATTACGCTACGGAAAAATAAAAGAAGCCCAAGAACGCCTAGAGCAACTTCAAAAAGAAGTAGAATCTCAAAAAACGGAAGGTAAAAAATCACTTATTCAGGAAGAAGTTACCAATGATGATATTGCTGAAGTAGTGGCAAAATGGACCGGTATTCCCGTAACCAAAATGCTGCAAAGCGAACGCGAAAAACTGCTGAAGTTAGAAGATGAATTACACAAACGTGTCGTAGGCCAAGAAGAAGCAATTCGAGCGGTGAGTGATGCGATTCGAAGAAGTCGCGCCGGACTGCAAGATCAGAAAAAACCAATTGGTTCGTTCTTATTCTTGGGAACTACCGGAGTTGGTAAAACTGAGCTTGCCAAAGCTTTAGCCGAATATTTATTCGACGACGATAACGCAATGACGCGTATCGATATGAGCGAATATCAAGAACGCCATAGCGTGAGCAGATTAGTTGGTGCACCTCCGGGATATGTTGGTTACGATGAAGGCGGGCAGTTAACCGAAGCAGTGAGAAGAAAACCTTATTCGGTGGTGTTGCTAGATGAAATTGAAAAAGCACATCCAGATACCTTTAATATTTTGCTTCAGGTGTTAGATGAAGGAAGATTAACGGATAACAAAGGGCGTTTAGCTGATTTTAGAAACACCATTATTATTATGACTTCGAATATGGGAAGCCATATTATTCAAGAAAAGTTTGAAGCGATCAAGGATGTTGAAACCGCAATGGAAGGCGCAAAAGTTGAAGTACTCGGTTTATTAAAACAACAAGTAAGACCGGAGTTCTTAAACAGAATTGACGATATCGTGATGTTTACACCGCTTACGCAAGAAAATATTTCAGAAATTGTTGAGCTTCAGTTAAAAGGAGTCACTAAAATGCTGAGTCAGCAAAACATTACGTTAGATGCTACGCCAGAAGCTGTAAAACATTTAGCAAAACAAGGTTTCGATCCGCAGTTTGGAGCTAGACCGGTAAAAAGAACTATTCAGAAAGAAGTACTAAATCAGCTTTCTAAAGAAATTCTTTCTGGAGAGATCACCACCGACAGTATTATTTTAATCGATGCTTTCGACGATCAACTGGTCTTCAGAAATGAATCTGATACGGTGGTCAATACCGATTGAAGAGAACTCATTAACTAAATTTTAAAGCTACCTAATTATAATTGGGTAGCTTTTTTTATTTCTTATTTTTGCTGAATTCTTAAAAAGAAGATGGTAAAATTCATTTTTTATAAATTATTAGGCTGGAATATTGAAGGTAAATTCGATCCGACGATTAAAAAATCGGTTGTCATTGTTGTTCCGCATACCAGTTGGCACGACTTTTATGTGGGCGCTTTTACTAGAAAAATCATTCAGGTAGATATTAATTATATCGCAAAGAAAGAATTATTCAAAGGTCCGCTAGGAGCCTATTTAAAATGGATGGGCGGGAGTCCGCTCGATCGTACCGCCGGACAAAATAAAGTTGAAGCGATCGCCAAACTCTTTCAAGAAAAAGATGAATTTCGATTAGCTTTAGCTCCCGAAGGAACCCGAAAAAAAGTACAACATTGGAAAAGCGGTTTTTATTGGATCGCCGTTTTAGCAAAAGTACCCATTATTCCTGTAGCCTTTGATTATGGCAGAAAAACCGTTCGCATCGGGCAAGCCTTCTACCCTACCGCAAATTATGAGAAAGACTATAAATTACTTCAGCTTTTTTATAAAAACATAAAAGGAAAAGCCGATCTTTAATTTTCTTTTTGCGCATTCATTTTAGCAGCAAGCTCTTTTAATTTAGCTTTTCTATTTTCTTTTTCTTGTCGAAATTTATTCTTTTTTCGCGCCATTAGTTTTGAATGCTTTGCTTTATTCTTGGTATTTTTTTGCGCACCCGACTTTGCCATTATTTAGTCAATTTATAATTACTAACTAACACAGAAGCAGAAATGTGCAACACTAACTCAAGCTCCCTAATCATATCTACTGTAAGACGCTTTTTTTTATTTAAAATTTCAGAAACTCTACTTTTTCCACCAATAATTCCTACTAAATCTTTCTGCTTTAAATTCATTTCTTCCATTCTTATTTTAATAGCTTCAATAGGATCTGGAGCTTCTATAGGATGGTAAATATTTTCATAATTATCAATAAGCATTGACAATACTTCTGCTTCATCGCCTTCTTTTGTATCTGGAGCAGCATCAAAAATAGCGTCGAGCCTTTCTAAAGCTTTTTCGTAATCTTGCTCTGTTTTTATAGGTTTGATCTTCATTATAATTTATTTAAATTGTATTTGCATAAATTTTATCGTATTCTGTATGCGTGCCAACAAATCTTATAAATGCCCATTGTCTTTCAAAATTAAACTTTACAATTAACCGATAAGAATTTCCCTTAATATTAAAAACAATACGACTATCCTTTAAAATACTAGCATTTATGTAAGTTTGCTTCACTTCATTTGGCGATTTCCAATGAGAATTTTTCGCAGTTTCATACCAAGTTTTCAGGTATTGTTCAGCATCTGCATGTTTCTGCCAAAATTCCCTTAAAGTACTTTTTGCTATAATTCTTTTCATGATTACAAATCTATTTCAAAATTACAAAAAGTTCTCAAATAAAGAACATATTTTGTTTACAAAACCACAACTTCTCTCTTTTATGACATCGCTTAACTTCGTAAATTGAACTTTCTTTTTTTCTTGACATTCAATTTTTATGAAAATTCTACATACCGCCGATTGGCATATTGGTAAAAAACTGCACAAACATTATTTAT
This sequence comes from Mesonia mobilis DSM 19841, assembly GCF_000423405.1. Lineage (GTDB taxonomy): Bacteria > Bacteroidota > Bacteroidia > Flavobacteriales > Flavobacteriaceae > Mesonia > Mesonia mobilis. The sequence goes on from NZ_AUHX01000005.1 coordinate 226,526, forward strand.
ACGAAGATTTCGACTTGTTTATCAATTGGTTAATCAAGTTGATCATCGAACAAGAAATTGAAGCCATTTTAATCTCAGGAGATATTTTTGACTTGGCAAACCCTTCTGCAGAAGCTCGAAAACAATATTACCGCGCGTTACTTCAGCTAAGAAAAACCAACTGTCAACTCATTATTACCGGCGGCAATCACGATTCGCCCAGTATGCTCGATGCGCCTAAAGAAATTTTAAATGAATTGAATGTGACCGTTATCGGCGGAATGCCTTCTAAAGTTGAAGAATGTTTAATTCCGCTTCAGAATAAAAAAGGAGAAAACGAGCTCATCGTTGCCGCCATCCCATTTTTACGTGATAGTGATTTGCGATCGATCGATGAAGAAGTTGTTTACGAAAACAGAATTGAAGCCATTAGAAAAGGCATTGAAGCAACTTTTACGAAAGCCGCAAAAACCAGTAAAGATCTCTACCCCAAACTTCCTGTTTTAGCGATGGGACATTTATATGCAGCCGGTATTGAAAGTTCTGACAGTGAACGCGATATCCAGATCGGGAATCAAGCGGCTTTTCAAGCCAGTCAATTTGGTACAGAATTTAGTTACGTAGCTTTAGGTCACATTCACAAACCGCAACGCGTAAATGCACAAATCCCTACGTTTTACAGTGGTTCTCCGCTCCCACTTTCGTTTAGTGAGCGTAAAGATGAAAAAAGGTTGTTGCTCATCGATACTGAAAATGGTTTTGAACCCAAAAGTATCGCTGTCCCAAGTTTTCGAAAATTAATTCGTATTAGTGGAAGCATTGCTGAAATTCAGCAGAAATTATTCAGTTTAGAGTCGCAAGGCAGTTTAACTAATTTGATTGAAGTTGAATTGAAAGAAGTAAATTACGATGCCCATTTAATTGCGCAATTAGACGATTTAGTAACCAATTTTGAGAAAGCCAATTTCGAGATCGTAAAACACAGAGCTACTTTTAAAAATCAGTTACGAGAAAGCGGAAAGTTGTTTGAAAGTCATCAGCATTTAGAAGATTTAAAACCGCTAGAAGTCTTTCAGAAACTGTTGTCGCAACACAGTTATGCAGAAGAAGTCAAAGAAAAAGTGAACCTAGCTTTTCAAGAATTATTAGAGGAAGTGAATTCCGGAAATTAAAAATTTTCGTCACCCTGAACTGTCATACTGAGCGAAGTCGAAGTGTTGATTCAAGATCACATTATAAGTGTAAATGATTTTGATGAGATGCTGAAATAAATTCAGCATGACGTAAATTAAAATAGCTAAGGTCAAGATATAAAATAACTTGAATGAAAATATTAAAAATAGCTTTTAAAAATATCAACTCGCTACGTGGCGAGCACGAAATAGATTTTACCAAAGAACCGTTTTTGCAAAACAGTTTATTTGCCATTACCGGACCCACCGGAAGTGGAAAAACCACCATTCTCGATGTCATTTCTTTAGCACTATTTAATCAAGTGCCGCGATTGGGAAAATTGAGTACTTCTGAAGTTTTAAAAAAAGGTGCAATTCTTACGCGTAATCAAAAAGAAGCTTACGCCAAAATTACCTACGAATGTAAACAGGGAATTTTCGCTTCAACTTGGCAAATTTCTACTGCCAGAACCGGTAATCTACGCGATTATCATATGGAATTGGCAAATGTAGAAAGCGGACATTTAGATTTAAAAAAGTCTGATGTTCCCGGTAAAAACGAAGAATTAATTGGCTTAAACTACGATCAATTTATCAAATCTGTGGTATTGGCGCAAGGCGAATTTGCCAAATTCTTACAAGTACCTAAAAAAGAACGCGGTGCACTTTTAGAAAAAATCACCGGAACCCAAATTTACCGCAGAATTGGTCAAGAGGCTTATGTAAAATACAATCAGGTAAAAAAAGACACCGAAGAAAAGCGACTTAAAATTGAAACTTTTAAAGAGCAATTATTAGCTAAAGAAGTTTATGTCGAAAAGCAAACTCAGTCTGAAAAGCTGCAACTCGAAAAGAAAAACTTCAACCTTTCTATTGAAAAAAATTCGGAAGCGATTAAGTTGAAAGAAAACTTACAGCATCAACAAAAAGAACTTCTAGCTACCGAAAAACAGATTACACAAATTAAAGCTTCTACTGCTGAATTTGAAAAAGAAAAAGGAAAAAAACTCAAGCAACACGAAGAAATTCAGTTTTTCGCTGAAGATTTGAATGCTTGGCAAAACCTTCAAAAAGAGCAAAAAAATAACTCAACGCAAATTGAAGAAATTCAGCAGAATTTAAAAGATTTTCAGGAAAAACGAACGCATTTACAAACGGAGTTTTCTTCAACTTTTCAGCTGGAAATTAGTCCACAAAATGCTTCAGAAAAATTAAATAACTATAAAGAAAAAGTTAGAACTTTAATTGCAGAGCGAAGTGAATTATTATCGGTTTACAGAACTTCAGAACAACATATTTCTGGTCTACTAAAAGACTTTCAGTTTAGTTCAAAGCCTTCAAATACTGTCGTTTTTCAGCAAGAATTAAAAGAAAAGCAACACGAAAAATCTAGCGCTTTCGAAAAGTTGAATAAGAAATTTCAGCTTGAAGAAAAATCGGTTGCTATTTGGCAAGAAGAAATTCAGCAGCAATTAAAACTAACTCGTGCTGCTGAAAAAGAGGATTTTCAACAACATCAGTTAAAAAAAGACCTCAACCAAAAATCGGAAGAGCTTAAAAAAATCAATGATTCTTTAAAAAATTTACCACAACAAGTAGAAAAAATTCAGCAAGAATTAAAACTGAAAAATGCGCAGCTCGAGGCTAAACAAAAAACCTTAGAAGTTGAGCAATTGCAAAAACAGCTAGAAGATTTTCGTAAAGATTTGGTTGAAAATGAACCTTGCCCGTTATGCGGATCGACGCATCATCCGTTTGCTTCAGCGCATCCAGAAGTTAAGAATCACTTAAAAACAGAAGTTGAACAGTTGCAAAAAACAATTCAGCAATTACAACTACAGCATACGCGAGAAGAATCCGACTGGAAGCGATTTCAGCAGCAACAAGAAAAGCTTGAAAAAGAAATTAAACCAACTGAAAGCTTATTAGCTGAAAAAGAAAATGCTTTTCAAGAAAATTTCGCTGTAATTCTTCAGCAGAGAAAAGAGCAATCTTTTGCTGAAATGGAAACGAAACTAGAAACAAATTTAAAAGAATTAGATCAAGCTAAAGAACTCAAAGAAAGCTTAACTAAACTTCAAGAATTAGCAAAAAAATCTAGAGAATTAGCGGAGTTGATCGCTAAAGGAAAAGCTAAAAGTGAAGCGATTGAGACACTTTTTAAAGGAAAAGAGTTTGAAAAAGAAATCAGCACTGTAGAAACTTCTTGGAATAGAAATGAACAAAATATTGTTCAGCAGCAAAAATTACTTGAAACTACAGAAAAATCGCTTGCTGAAGTAAACGAGAAATTAGCGAAATTAACCAGAACGCTCACTGCCCAACTTACCGAAAAAGGCTACCAAAGTATTGAACAGGCTTTATCATTACGACTTACCGCTACAGAAGCTCAGGCTTGGCAAAAAGAGCGAGAACAGCTTCAACAAAAAAGTATTGAGTTAAAAACACTTCAGAAAAAATTACAGGACGAAATCAAAAAGCTACAAGAAAAAGATAACGAAACAAGTCTTGAAAAGCTGCAAGAGCAATTTCAGCAGGGAAAAGAAAAACTGCAAGCAAATGAAACTGAGTTTAATACGGTTTCTCGTCTTTTAGAAAACCAAAAAGACAACTTAAAACAAATTGAAAAACTGCAAAATGAAGTAGGAAAACAGCTTAAACAATCGGAGCATTGGCAAATTTTAAACGAATTAATTGGAGATTCTACAGGAAATAAATTCAATAACTTCGCACAAGATTTAACCTTAGCGCAACTACTTCTGCTTGCTAATAAACGTTTAGAAAACTTAAGCGACCGTTATCGCATCGATCAACCAACCGATGAAGAAGATGATAGTTTAGTTGCGATCGATGAGCATATGGGCGGACAACGGCGTTCTATTAAAACGCTTTCGGGTGGCGAAACCTTTATTTTAAGTTTAGCGCTCGCTTTAGCACTTTCTGATCTGGCTTCTAGAAATATAGAAATTAATAGTCTCTTTATCGATGAAGGTTTTGGAACTTTAGACCCCGAGACTTTAGACCAAACGCTCGACACCTTAGAGGTTTTACAGGCAGAATCTTCTAAAATGATCGGGGTGATTAGTCACGTAGAAAGTTTAAAAGAGCGTATCGCAACGCAGATTCAACTCACGCAAAACGGACAAGGTTATAGTAGTTTGACAATTGTATAAATAAAAAAAGCCACGAAATTTATTCGTGGCTTTTTTGTATCTTAATTAGGGTTTTTACTTCGCAATATTCACTGCTCTTGTCTCTCTAATTACCGTCACTTTTACCTGACCAGGATAAGTCATATCGGTTTGTATTTTCTGAGAAATTTCGAACGATAAGTTATTGGCTTTATCGTCTGAAACTTTTTCACTTTCTACGATCACACGTAATTCTCTACCCGCTTGGATCGCATAAGCTTTTTTCACTCCGCCAAAACCAAAAGCAATATCTTCTAGGTCTTTTAAACGCTGAATGTAAGAATCTAATACTTGGCGTCTTGCTCCCGGTCTCGCTCCGCTTATCGCATCACAAACCTGAATAATAGGTGAAAGTAGCGATGTCATTTCAACCTCATCGTGATGAGCTCCGATCGCGTTACACACTTCTTCTTTTTCACCATACTTTTCTGCCCATTGCATTCCTAAAATAGCGTGAGGTACTTCTGTTTCTGTTTCCGGCACTTTACCAATATCATGTAACAATCCTGCTCTTTTAGCCAACTTAGGATTCAAGCCTAATTCTGCAGCCATTGTTCCACAAAGTTTAGCAACTTCACGCGAGTGTTGTAATAAGTTTTGACCGTAAGAAGAACGATATTTCATTCTACCTACTGTTTTTATTAATTCTGGATGTAATCCGTGAATTCCAAGATCGATCACCGTACGTTTACCAATGTCGATAATTTCTTCATCGATTTGCTTACGGGTTTTCTTCACTACTTCTTCAATTCTCGCAGGATGAATTCTTCCGTCGGTTACTAATTTGTGTAACGATAAACGAGCTACTTCACGACGCACGGAATCGAAACAAGAAAGAATAATTGCTTCCGGAGTATCGTCTACAATAATTTCTACGCCTGTTGCCGCTTCGATCGCTCTAATGTTTCGACCTTCACGACCAATAATTCTACCTTTTACATCATCACTCTCTAAATTGAATACAGAAACGCAATTTTCTACGGCTTCTTCGGTACCAATTCTTTGAATGGTATTAATAATGATCTTCTTTGCTTCTTGTTGAGCAGTAAGTTTGGCTTCTTCAATAGTATCTTGAATCAATGCCATTGCATCTGTTTTCGCAGATTCTTTTAACGATTCTACTAACTGTTCTTTGGCTTCTTCTGCACTTAACCCACTAATTACTTCTAATTGCTTAACCTTACTTTCAAGAAGTTTATCGATCTCTTCTTGCTTCTTTTCTAAATATTCGTTTCGATAATTGTAATCTTTTACTTTTTCGTCAAGGTCTTTATTAAGTTTCTTGTTTTTAGCTAATTCACTAGAAACTTGAGATTCTTTATCGCGAGTTCTTTTTTCTGCATCAGCAATTTTCTTATCTCTCGATAAAATTACTTTTTCGTGTTCTGCTTTAAGCTCGATGAACTTTTCTTTTGCCTGAAGTATTTTATCTTTTTTCTTACTCTCGCCTTCTGCAGTGGCTTCTTTTATGATCGATTTTGCTTCTTTTTCAGCTTCTTTCACTACAGAATCTGCTTTGTTTTTCTCTAAATTTTTAGAGATCACAAAGCCTATTGCCAGACCTATAATAAGCGCTACAACGCCGATAACTATTGATAATATTTCCATAATTTATTGATGTATATGTATAAAAAAAGCCTGTATTAGCATTGATTTTTGTATAAACTCCGTATAAAACAGGTTTAGGGCTAACAAGCTGATCAAGGATCCGTTCGAAGACGGCTTGCTTTTACAACTTAGACTCACCCTTTTTAATTGATAAGTGTTGAGTTTATCAAATAGATAATAACTAATACAGGCAGTAAACCTTAATTTATTTTAAAGAACGTATTTTATTAATTGGCCAAGAACTCGGTTAACAGATGATTTAACGCATTTAGTTTCTCTTCTGCTTCAGTTACTTGGTTACTATTATCGATGGACTTCTGCTCGTTTTTAGCTGCAAATTGCAAGGCACACATGGCCAATACATCTTGCTTATCACGAACAGCATAACTCTGTTCAAATTGCTTAATTGCTCGTTCGATCTCTTTAGCCGCTTTACGCAAACCTTCTTCCTGTTGCGGAAAAACCGTAAGCGGGTAAACCCTATCGGCAATCGAAATCTTTATTTTCAACTTTTCATTCTTCATACAGAATGTTTATTCAGAAAGTTGAACAATACATTGATCAATTTCTCTAATTAAGCTGTTTATTTTTAGTTTCGTCTCTCTTTTATATTCATTACTGCCCAGCATTGCGTTAGCAGCTTTGAGTGTTTGGGTTTGATTTTCTAAAGAACTAATTTTTACTATTAGTTGTTGATTATTTTGTTTTTCGATCTCTAAGCTTTCTTCTAATTCTCGATTCTGACGCTTTAAAATCTCGTATTTATGTAATAATTTACTAATCTTATTCTCTAGTGAATCAACTGTTTCTACCAATTTACTCATCTGCACTTCACGTAATACTTCACAGACAAAGTTAACATACCTTTACCAATATGCCAACAGTTTTCTTTCTAATTTTTATACTAAAACAGGTAAAAAATGTGTTTTTAGATTAAATAGAAGTTTTTATATTTAAACCCCAGCCCCTTACAACGCTAACATTACTTTTTATGAAATTATATTTTTTGGTCTTTTTTGCTTTATTCAGTATTCAATTTGGTTTGGCACAAGAAAACCTTCCGCAAGATTACTTTGAAAGTCCGCTGGAAATACCATTAATTCTGTCGGGAACTTTTGGTGAGTTAAGATCAAATCATTTTCATAGCGGGATGGATATTAAAACACATCAACAAACCGGCTTGTCTGTGGTGGCATCGGCATCGGGATATGTGAGCAGAATTAAAATTTCTCATTTTGGTTACGGTAAAGCACTTTACATACAGCATCCTAATGGCTATACTTCCGTTTATGCACATTTAAAAGAATTTGCGCCAGAAATTGAAAAATATATTAAAGAGCGTCAGTACGCGAAAGAGAGTTATGAGATCGAGGTTTTTCCGCAGGCAAATGAATTAAGCGTTGATCAAGGAGAACTTATCGCTTATAGCGGAAACAGCGGCGGAAGCGGCGGACCACATTTACACTTTGAAATTAGAGATAGTCAAGCCAGACCTATGAATCCTATGCAATTTGGGATCGATATTAAAGACGCTCACTACCCTATTGTTCGTGGAATGTACGTGTATCCTATTTCTGAAAACGCACATATCGATACCAAAGCAGAACGCAAGAAACTTCGCGTGATCCCTATGGGAAATGGCGAATATAAAACAGAACATCTTCAGGCTTACGGTAAAATTGGCTTCGGAATTAATAGCGTTGACTTACTGAATTATGCTGCTAACAAAAATGGCGTAAATACGATTGAAACCTTTTTAAACGGTAAAAAATTACTTACTGTCGATTTTAATAAATTCTCTTTTGCTGAATCTCGTTACATTAATGATTATATCGATTATGAGCTGGAAGAAAGTCAAAATGAAACGGTGCAGAAGTTATTCATCACTAATAACAATCCACTTAGTATTTTTAAATATCAAGAAGACCAAGGTTATGTTGAAGTGAACGATAGTTTAGATTACAATTATAAGATTGAAATTAAAGACTACGAAGGCAACACTTCTGTAGTAAGAATACCAATTACTCCTAAAGAAATTCCTTCAGAAAATATAGAAAAACCAGAAACAAAAAAGACCAATTATTTTGTAAAATCATCGCAAGCTACGGCTTTTGATGAAGATGGTTTCGATGTTTATATTCCGCGAGGCGCTTTATATAAAGATGAATATTTAGACATTAGTACCGATGGCGAAAGTATAAATGTTCACCATCCAACAACCGCGCTGCATCAAAATATTACCATTGGTTTTGATGTTAGTCGATTTAATGATGAAGATAAAGAACAGCTTTTTATTGCAAGAATGAGCGATTGGGGTCGACCGTATTATTCAACCACCTATAAAAAGAAAAATCGTTTTACGACCCGAACCAAAAACTTCGGAACTTACAAATTAGCGGTAGACAATACACCACCGTTAGTGCAACCGGTAAATTTCAGAAATAAAAAATGGATGTCGAATTACCGTTACCTTAAGTTTAAAATCTCTGATGATCTATCGGGTATTAGCAGTTATCGTGGCACCATTAACGGAAAATTTATATTAATGGAATACGATTATAAAACCAATAGCTTGGTTTACGATTTTAATGATGAAGTAAATACTACCGAAACAGAAAACAATTTGAAGATTATTGTCGTTGATAATGTTGGAAATAGTACTACATTTGAAGGCACATTTTTCAGAAAAAATTAAAGCACGATCTCTTGAGAAATTTTTCTTTTTTACTCCCTCTATTTCTATTTATATCGACATACATTAACGCGCAAGAAGCTACCATCGAAGGTATTATTCTCGATGAAAACGACGTCCCTGTTCCCGGTGCTAACATAAGCTACACAAACGGCGGGACACAAACCAACGAAAATGGTTACTACGAATTAAATTTTCCGGCAAACCAAGAAGTAGTTTTAACGATTACTTATGTAGGATTCAAAAAAATTGAAACAACTATCTCACCAATTACCGCAAATAAAAAGGTTGAACTCAATTTTGTCTTAAAAACCGACGTCGAACAAATTGGAACAGTAACCATTACCGGAAACAGAAATAACCGTGTAGAAGGTATTACCACGATAAGCCCGGAAACGATACGTAAAATTCCGGGAGCAAATGCCGGAGTAGAAAATCTTTTAAAGACTTTACCTGGAGTTACTTCTAACAACGAATTAAGCTCTCAATACGCTGTACGTGGTGGTAATTACGACGAAAATTTGGTTTATGTAAATGAAATTCAAGTATATCGTCCGTTTTTAATTCGATCTGGGCAACAAGAAGGATTAAGCTTTGTGAACACCGATATGGTTAGAAATGTTGAGTTTTCTGCCGGTGGTTTTCAAGCAAAATATGGCGACAAACTTTCTTCGGTGCTCGATATTACTTATCGTCGTCCGGTAGATTTTGGAGCTTCGTTAGATTTAAGTTTATTAGGCGGAAGCGCTTCTATAGAAAACGTTTCTGAAAACGGAAAATTCTCCGGTATCGCCGGTATTCGTTACCGAGATAACAGCTTGTTTGTAAACGCAAAAGAAACCGAAACAAATTTTAGACCTCGTTTTGCCGATGCACAAACTTACCTTACTTACCAGTTTAGTGAAAAGTTTGAATTGAGTTTTTTAGGAAATATCGCTATTAACCAATACGATTATGAGCCTTTAACGCGACAAACCAATTTCGGAACGATCTCAGACCCAATGGCCTTGCTTATATTCTATGAAGGTCAAGAACAGGATCAATATGAAACTTATTTCGGAGCTTTTAAAGCGACTTACGAGGTTTCAGATAATTATACGACCAAGTTGATCGCTTCTGCTTACAACACCCAAGAACAAGAATATTTTGATATTTTGGCACAATACCGTTTAGGCGAAGTGAATACCGATATTGGTGGTGAAAATGTAGGTGAAGTAGAATTTAGCGAAGGTGTTGGTTCTCAACTTACCCACGCGCGTAACGATTTAGATGCTTTAATTTTTAACCTTCAGCATTTAGGAACGATTACTGAAGAAGATCATAAAATTGACTACGGAATTAAATATACCCACGAAGATATTAGGGATCGTGTTCGAGAATATGAAATTATCGATTCTGCAGGATTTTCTATTCGTCCGCCTTTTGACGATTTTCAGAATAATCAGCCTTACGAGCCTTACGATGCGCAAATTGCTCCTTACAACAATATAAGAGCTTTTAACGAAACTCAAATTAATAGATTTCAAGCTTTTGCGCAGTGGAGTTACAAAACTGAAATTGATAGCGCAGAAATTTACATCAACGCCGGTGCCAGAACACACGTGTGGAATATTAGCGGAGAAAATATTGAAAGTAATACTCAGCAAGTCACCAGTGTTCGTGGTCAATTAGCTTGGAAACCCAATTGGGAAAAAGATATGATCTTTAGACTTTCGGGTGGTTTATACTATCAACCACCATTTTACCGAGCTTTAAGAGATTCTACCGGAGCGGTTCGACCAGAGGTGAAAGCACAAAAATCGACACATATTGTTTTAGGCAACGATTACAGTTTTAAATTAGGCGGAAGACCTTTTACTTTGGTTTCTGAGGCTTATTACAAATCGATCACCGATGTAAACCCATATACGATAGAGAATGTACGTATTCGTTATCGCGCCAGAAATAATGCTGAAGCTTATGCCTACGGATTAGATTTAAGACTGAACGGTGAGTTTGTTCCGGGGACAGAAAGTTGGGTAAGTTTTGGTTATATGAAAACGGAAGAAAATATTGACGATCGAGGTTACATTGCTAGGCCGACCGATCAGCGGTTAAAATTTGCAGTGTTATTTCAGGATTATGTGCCGGCGATCCCTGCGTTGAAGTTTTACCTAAATATGGTTTACAACACCGGTTTACCGGGAGGTTCGCCAAGTTATGCAGATCCTTACGATTACCAAACGCGTTTACGTGATTACCGAAGAGCCGATGCCGGTTTCTCTTATGTGTTTGCCGATAGAAATAATCAACATCCTGAAGGGCATTGGTTAAACCGTTTTAAAGAATTGAGTATTGGTTTCGAGATCTTTAACCTATTTGATAACCAAAATGCGATTACCAATACTTTTGTGCGCGATGTTTATTCACAGAATTTATATTCGGTACCTAATTATTTATCGCCAAGAGTTTTTAATTTAAAACTGAGTATGAAGTTTTAAGCGGAAGTTGAATTTAGCTTCGCGTTAGGGATCGAGGTTTTGTTGGAGCTCTTTTTTATTTGTTTTTGAAAAACAAATAAAAAAAGCGACTACCGAGAGCCCGACCCGCAGGGAAACGCCCAAAATATAGATTGATTAAGCTTCGATAAATTCTTTTAAAACCTGAACCACATAATCTAATTCTTCTTTGGTGTTGAATCTCGAGAATGAAAAACGGATCGATGGTTTTTGAAGATCTTCTTCGGAAAGAATGTTGGTTAACACGTGCGAGCCTTTGTCGCTACCGCTTTGGCAGGCGCTACCTTTTGAGCAAGCAATCCCTTTTAGATCTAATTGAAACAATAACATTAAGGCTTTATCTGCCGGGATGGGCAAACAAACATTCACTAAAGTATAGGTGCTTTTTTCTAGATCTGAACAGTTTCCGTTGAATTTTACTCCGGGAATTTCTTTTTTTAACTGATCGATAAAGTGTGTCTTAAGCGCTGTGGTTTGCTGCTGCTCTTCTGCTAAATTATCGTAAGCTAATTTTAAGGCTTCTTCTAATCCAACAATATTATGCACCGACTCGGTTCCTGCTCTTACGCCACGTTCTTGCGAACCGCCGAAAATTAAGGATTTGAGTCCGCTATTACTTTTAATGTAGGCAAAACCAACGCCTTTTGGTCCGTGAAATTTATGTGCGCTTACGGCAGCAAAATCTACAGGAAGTTCTTTTAGATTCAGTTCAAAATGCCCCACCGATTGTACAGTATCGCTATGAAAAAGTGCGTTGTACTGGTGACAAAGATTCCCTACTTTTTCGATATCTAAAATGTTACCAACTTCATTATTCACGTGCATTAAACTCACGATGGTTTTCTGATCGTTTTGCTGTAATAATTGTTCTAGATGTTGAAGATCTACCGAACCAAATTCATCTAAATTCACATAATCAACTTCAACCTCAAAACAATCTTTTAATTGATCGACGCAATGCAAAACGGCGTGATGTTCAATTTTTGAAGTGATAATTCTCTTCACTCCAAGATCTCTTACCGCACTATTTAAAATAAGGTTATCGGCTTCTGTACCACCCGATGTGAAAACGATTTCTTTAGCTTCTACCTTTAAATAATTGGCAACTGTTTTTCTTGCGTTTTCTATTAAAGATTTGGCAGTTCTCCCAAACGTATGCGTTGAAGATGGGTTACCGTAAACCTGCATTACCTCTGTCATTTTAGAGATTACTTCTGTTCGCATTTGTGTAGTGGCTGCGCTATCTAAATAAACGTTTTTCATGGGTGTCGTTTTTTCTAATGCCCGCAAAAATAAAACTTTTAAAATTATTTAAGGTATTAGACGTTATAAATACGTATTTCAATTATTTTTGTGCAAAATGAAAGCGATGATCAAAAATTTATCTTTTTTTCTACTTCTACTTGTTACCATTACTTCTTGTGATGATGGCGATATTATTGTCACTACTTTTGATTATGATAATGAAACCCAATTAAGTTATTGCAGTGGAGCTTTAGATATGATTAATCTCACAAATGATATTCAGATCTACAATATCAATAATGATTCGAGAGAAAGTATTGTTTTAAACTTCAATAGAAATGGTTTCACCGGAAGTTTTGTAAATATTTTAGATGAAAACGGAAATGTACAGATCGACACGTCACAAACCATAGAACTTAGTAACTCGAACAGAATTGTTTACCGAAGATTTAATGCCGATATCCCGAACGATTATTTCTGCCAGAACATTCCGCCAAGTTCTCCACAAGTTTCGCAAGAATATACAAGCGTGAATGGCGGGACGGTGACTTTTACAACAAGAGTTATCGCACAAGATGATAATGATGGTATTCCAACCTTAGCCAATGCGCCCGATGGTTATAATGGTCCTTATGAAGCTACCGATCCGTTAGATCCTGATTTTGATACCGATGGTGACGGGATTCCTAACTTTTTAGATCAAGATGACGATAATGATAATGTACCAACGTCTATTGAAATTTCTGATAATATTGAAGGTTTCCGTGATCCGGCAACAGATTTACCCGATACCGATCAAGATGGAATTTTAAATTATTTAGATGAAGATGATGATGGTGACGGCGTAATTACCAGATACGAAGATCTAAATGCATTAGATAACAGCAATATTATTTTAAACCCAACTGACGATTTAAATAACAGTGGTGTTCCGTTATACTTAGACGACAGTTCTACGACAGAATTAGTGATCGATCAATACAGAAATGTAACACTCAACAGAACCTATAGAACTATTGTTATTGCAAACGACATTACGCTCAACAATAATAATAGTGATGAGCAAATTACAGTTGAAACTTTAGTGTTAGGTAGGTTTGATGTAACGATCACCCAAGTGTTGGAGGTTAACTAGGTTTAGCTGTTTTGGTAAATATAGACTTCGGTTGCCCCTGCACCGTATTCGCTAAAACTAGCTTCATAAAAATTTACATTATTGTAGCGACTTAAGAGCGTTTCTAATTCTGCCTTTAAAACCCCTTGACCGACTCCGTGAATAAATACAACTTTTTGTATGCGTTTACGAATGGCAAACTCTAACTGACTTCGAGCTGTATCTAACTGAAGATTTAACATCTCGAAATTTGTCATATTTTTAGTAGAATTTGTTAAATGGTGAATATGCAAATCTACTTCCATTGGCGGGATAGATTTTTGCCTTTTAGTACTTTTTCTTTTTTTGGAATTAGAAGAAGTTTCTTCAACAATTACATCTTGAAGAGCAGATCTATCTACTTCTATAGCATCATCGAAATGGCCAACCAATTCATTAGATAAAAACGTTAATTCAAAACCATCTTCCGTTTCAATAGAGATTCGACCATCACTGTTAAAACCTTTTACAGTACCCGAAATATCATCATCGAGTACCTCTACCCAATCACCTATATTAAAACTACTCATTAGATTCATCTTTTTTATTATCGTCTACCCAAACTCTGGTTGCTCTAAATAAACCGATCATTAAAAAAATAATCCCTACAATTTTAAAATAAACACTTGACTGTTCGTTAATCATAGTATAAACTAGTAGCACTCCGCCAATTAAAATTAATAGAGTTGAAAAAAGTTGTTTCTTGGTACTCATAAAAAGTATAGCTAATAAAATGTTATAAAAACCTTATATTCAGGTTTTTTTTATGTACTTTAATACAAAAGTATTACTTTTGACTAAAATTTGCGCATATGAAAAACTTATATCTTTTTCTATTTTTATTAGTTGCTACTTCGAGTTTTGCTCAATTATCGGTAAGACCAACCACAGGTGATTCTGGTTCAGACAATTATATGTATATTAAAGGAACTGTATTATACGTTAACGACGACATTGATTTAACAAGAAATAGCGATACTGATATCGCAAGTATTTATTTGAGAGAAGATGGTCAGATTGTTCAGGGAAGAACAGACGCTTCTCAAAACTCTGGTAATGGTTCTATTTCTGTCTATCAAGAAGGTACAACTTACGCTTACGATTATAATTACTGGTCTTCGCCGGTAAGTAATCAAGGAAGCGGTTCTATTGATGGAAATCGTCAATTCTCAGTAGCTTCACTTAGCGCGCCTTTAACCACATTAACGAGTAATCCTGTAACTATGACCACTGCCAATAATGGTTTTAGTGCGAATGGAGGTATACTAAATATTGCGAGATATTGGATTTGGAAATATGTTAGCACCGGTAGTAATGACTATGCAGACTGGGTTCACGTTCAAGAATCACAAACTATTAACGCGGGAGAAGGATTTACTATGAAAGGGGTGAATGGTTCAGATAACACAGAGGTAAATGGAGTTTTAAATAATAGTGGAGCAAATCAAAGGTATGATTTTAGAGGAAGACCAAATGATGGGCTTATTACTGTCCCTACAACATCGATAGGAGAAACTATTTTAGTAGGTAACCCTTACCCATCTGCTTTTAACCTTAATTATTTTTTACTTGAAAATTCAGCGGTGTTCGATGAAGAAGGAAATCTTGTACCTAGCAACGTAAATCCAGATTGTACAGGTGGCGAAATAGTATCAAGAAAAGATGCTACCACCGGAATTGCATATTTTTGGTCAAGTGACCCTTCTGTACAGTCTCACAATATTTCTGATTATGTTGGAGGTTATTCTAGCTATTCACCAGACGGGAATTGTACTTCTGACGGGGTTTTTACTCCACCAACCTATTATAATTACACAGGAAGTGGTGTTCCTGTTGATGGTTCTGGTGCTGAACAAACTGGGGTAACAGAATTTAGAAGATTTTTAGCAATAGGACAAGGATTTGTTGTTAGAGCTAATAACACCTTAGATGGTTCTGATAATTATGCGGGTGTAGATATTCAATTTAAGAACACGCATCGTTTGTATATGGAAGAAGGTACGGCTAATAACTCTGTATTTGGAAGAAACTCAAGTCAGAATACTGCTGCTAGTACTAATAATGACTTGAATTCAGAAAACGTTGTTCCAAAAATCAGATTCAATATTGCTTTTGATGATGACTATACAAGACAGATTGCCTTAGCCTTTAATAATGAAGCTACAACAGGAATCGATGTTGCTCGTGATGCTTTCAATATAAACTCTGTTGCTTCTGATGCTGGTTTTAAATTAGACAATAAAAATTACACGATCGACATTAGACCTTTTGATGAAAATGATCATATTCCACTTTACATCAAATTACTTGAACAAAAAGATCTTGCCATTAAAGTTCATAGTTTTGAAAATTTCGATACCGAAGAGGTTTATTTACATGACCTAGAAAACGACACCTACCACTCAATTAAAAACGACACCTATTATGTAACTTTACCTATAGGCTATCATTTGAATAAATATGAAATCACATTCAAAAACGATGAAAACCTTTCTGTCAGTAACGATATCGCTGAAAGTTTTGATATCTTTCAAAATAACAGCAGCCAATTATTAGAAGTTGCTAACCCAATGGGAGTAGATTTAAAATCGGTTACAGTTTACGATATGACCGGTAAACAAGTAATTCAAAAAGTAAATCTTGGGACAAATGATAGATACACATTTTCTACCGCTAATTTAGCAGCATCAGTCTATGTGGTTAAAATTCTAACTCAAGACAATGTTGTTTCAACTAAAAAAATTAGCGTCTTAAATAGAGGTTAATATGGAAAAATATATGCTTCCTTGTTTGCATAAAAAACTTTTTGGTTTTGATTGCCCGGGATGCGGAGGACAAAGAGCTTTGGTAATGCTTCTTCATGGAGATCTTACCGAAGCTTTTTTCATGTATCCGGCTATTTACCCTTTAGTTTTATTAGGCTTAAGCATTTTGGTAAATCTTATCTCTCCTTTCAAGTATTACGGAAAAATGGTTTCATCTTTAACAATAATAAGTATTGCTACTATAGTAATCAGTTATATTTTTAAGCAATTCATTCTATAAGTTTTTTATATTTGACAAAAACTAACTTAATCTATTAATTATGGAACAACAAAAATTACCTAACACTACCGTATCGCTTGTCTTAGCTATCGTAGCATTTGTTGGATGTTGCTGCTTTGGTATTGGTGGTGTAATTCCTGCAGGAGTTGCGCTTTATTTAGCTAATAAAGACAAAAAGAAGTATGAAGAAAACCCAGAACTTTATAGCAATTATAAACAGGCAAATACTGCAAGAACTGTCGCAATTATTGCTTTAGTAATTTCTTCTGTATGGCTAATTTACACAGCAGTAAATTTCTTTTTCCTAGGAGGTGTAGAAGCTTACGAAACAGCTATTGAGCAATTTCAAGTTGAAATGGAAAGACAACAAAGTATGCAAAGTGAATAATTTCACTTACATCAAGCATAAAAAAATCCCGATGATATTTCATCGGGATTTTTTTTATCTCTAGATTAAAATTCAACCTTAGATTTTATCTTCAAATGTTTCTAAAGTCTTTGTAATAATAGAAACGCAATCTAATATTTGCTCCTCGGTAATTACTAATGGTGGCGTAAATCGAATAATATTACCATGCGTTGGTTTTGCAAGAAGTCCGTTTTCTTTTAATGCCACACAAATATCCCAAGCGGTTGAGCTATCTTCCGTATCATTAATGATAATTGCATTCATTAAACCTTTACCTCTTACACGATCTACTACTTTAGAATTTCTAATGTAGTTATTCAACTCTTTTCTAAAAAGATTCCCTAATTTATCTGAATTTTCAGCTAGCTTTTCATCTCGAACTACTTCTAATGATGCAATAGCAACAGCCGCTGCAACAGGATTTCCTCCGAAAGTAGAACCGTGTTGACCAGGTTTAATTACATCCATCACTTCATTTTTCGCTAATACCGCAGAAACCGGATAAACTCCACCAGAAATTGCTTTCCCTAAAGTAACCATATCTGGTTTTACATCTTCGTGATCAACAGCTAGTAATTTACCTGTTCTTGCAATACCACTTTGGATTTCATCAGCGATAAAAAGTACATTATGTTTTTCACATAACTCTTTTGCTCTTTTTAAATATCCTTCAGAAGGCACATAAACTCCCGCTTCTCCTTGAATTGGCTCTACCAAGAAACCTGCGATATTATCATTTTCTTCTAAAGCTTTTTCTAAAGCTTCAGTATTATCATACGGTATTTTTAAGAATCCCGGAGTGTACGGACCAAAGTTTTTACGGGCATCTTCATCGTTACTAAAAGAGATAATAGTCGTAGTTCTTCCGTGGAAGTTATTTTCACAAACAATAATCTGTGCTTCAGTTTCTCTTATTCCTTTTTTCTCGTAAGCCCATTTTCTACAGATTTTAATTGCTGTTTCTACGGCTTCAGCTCCGGTATTCATCGGTAACAATTTGTCGAAACCAAAATACTCACAAGCAAATTTTTCAAACTTCCCTAGCATATCGTTATAAAACGCACGAGAGGTTAATGATAAAGTTTCTGCCTGCTTTTTCATCGCATCTACGATTTTAGGGTGACAATGCCCTTGGTTAACTGCAGAATATGCAGCTAAAAAATCATAGTATTTTTTCCCTTCTACATCCCACATAAAAACACCTTCTCCTCTACTCAATACAGCAGGAAGCGGATGGTAGTTATGCGCTCCATATTTATCTTCTAATTTAATTGCTTCTTCTGATGAAGAAATTTCTACAACTGACATTTGTTAAATTCTTTTCAATTTTACTTTATCGATTCCTTCTTAAAAAGGGAGAGAAATCATCCCAAAATCACTTGTTGGCAAAATAAGAAATCTTTGTTGAAATCTAAACTCTTCAACTTATAAAATCTTGTTACTTTTGCAGCTATGGCAAGAAAAAATAAAAAAAAAGTATTTCCCGCTTTAGAAGTGATCGACGCGGGTGCAAAGGGTAAAGCAATTGCTAAGGCTCCAGACGGGAAAGTGGTATTTATCGATAACGCCGTTCCTGGTGATGTGGCCGATGTACAGACCTATAAGAAACGAAAAGCGTATTATTACGGTAAAGTTGCTAATTACGTTTCGTATTCCGATAAAAGAACAGAACCTGTTTGCCAACATTTTGGAACCTGCGGTGGTTGCAAATGGCAAAATATGGACTATAAATATCAACTTTTTTACAAGCAACAAGAAGTTGAAAATAACCTAAAACGTTTAGGGAAGATCGATTTACCAGAAACCACGCCTATTGCCGGTAGTAAAGAGATTTATTTTTACCGCAATAAAATGGAATTCTCATTTAGCGATAGTAAATGGCTAACGCTAGATGAAATTAAAAGTGGTGTTGAAATTGAAGACAAGAATGCACTTGGTTTTCATATTCCCGGAATGTGGGACAAGATTCTGAATATCGAAAAATGTCACCTACAAGCAGATCCTAGCAACGCCATTAGAAATGAAGTTCGAGATTTTGCAAGCAAAAACAATATTCCGTTTTTTAATGCAAGAAACCAAGAAGGTCTGTTAAGAACGCTAATGATTAGAACTTCTTCTACCGGAGAAATTATGGTGTTGGTTCAGTTTTTCTATGAAGACAAAGAAAATAGCGAATTATTACTGAACTTCATAGCAGAACGTTTCCCGGAGATCACCTCGCTTCAATATGTAGTGAATGAAAAAGGAAATGATACTATTTACGATCAAGAAGTGATTTGCTTTAAGGGAAGAGATCATATTTTTGAAGAAATGGAAGGTTTAAAATTCAAAATAAACGCAAAATCTTTTTACCAAACTAATTCTGAGCAAGCTTACGAACTTTATAAGATCACTCGAGAATTTGCCGATTTAGATGAAAACGATCTGGTTTACGACCTTTACACCGGTACCGGAACCATCGCGCAGTTTGTGGCCAAAAAGGCTAAAAAAGTAATTGGTGTTGAAGCGGTACCTGAAGCAATTGAAGATGCTAAGAAAAATGCACAATTAAACGAGATCGATAACGTTGAGTTTTATGTGGGCGATATGAAAAAAGTTTTCACGCAAGACTTTATCGATACCCACGGGCAACCCGATGTAATTATTACCGATCCGCCACGTGACGGGATGCATAAAGATGTTGTTGCGCAAATTATTAGTATTTTACCAAAGAAAATCGTTTATGTAAGCTGTAATTCTGCCACACAAGCCAGAGATTTAGCTTTGTTAGACGAACATTATAAAGTAACAAAAGTACAACCGGTCGATATGTTTCCGCAGACGCATCACGTAGAAAATGTAGTTCGATTAGAATTAAGATAAGCTCATGAAAAAATACCTTCTTTTAAGTCTTTTTGTGGCGCTAATTTGTACAAGTAGCTGCCAAAGAGATGATATTTGCCCAGAATCGACCCAAACCACACCTAAATTGGTGATCGAGTTTTTTGATATCGATTTTCCTGAGCAATCAAAATCGGTGCCTCGACTTAATGTGATCGCAGAAGGTGAATCTGAATTTTATTTTGAAACGACAGAAAATAGATCGACTATCAGTATTCCGCTAAGAACTACCGAGAATTTTACGAATTTTAGCTTTGTAAGAAATCACGATTTACCGGAAGATAGTAACTTGACCTCTAATGCAGACGAAATTCAGTTTAGTTATACGGTAAACCTAGAATACGTAAGCAGGTCTTGTGGTTACAAAGCAGAATTTATCAATTTTAATGCGGTTTTAGTAAATGAAGAAGAATCTGTAAACTGGATTCAAGGTATTCAAGTTATTCAACCTAACGATATTTTAAATGAACAAGATACACATCTATATATTTTCCATTAGTTTTTCGTTATTTTCAGCTTTAGGTTTTTCTCAGGAAGAAGAAAAAGAAAATCCTATCGATACGATAATTGCGTACAAAGATAAATATGGAATTAGAGCCGGAGTAGATTTTGTAAAGCTTGCTCGATCGTTTGTTGACGACGATTATCAGGGTTTCGAAATTATGGGTGATTATCGTATTTATAAAACCTACTATTTAGCCGCAGAAATCGGAAATGAAAATTACACCTATACCGAACCTTTTATCGAAGCTAACACGCAAGGAAGCTACATTAAAATTGGTGGTAATTATAATTTTTACGATAACTGGTTAGGGATGCAAAACGAATTATATGCCGGTTTACGCTACGGTTTTGCTAATTATAACCATACGCTAGAGCGCTACCGCGTGTACACTTCAGACAACTATTTTCAAGACGATGTACGTGAAGTTTACCGCGATTATGACGGACTTACGACTAGTTGGGCAGAATTTCAGTTAGGGATGAAGGTGGAAGTGCTCAACAACTTATTTTTAAGCGCACACGTTCAGCTTAAAGTTGCCATTGGCGACACCGAACTAGACGATTTTGAAAGTCTTTACATTCCTGGTTTCCATCGTACTTACCAAGATAGCAATATTGGCGTTGGTTGGGGTTATGGACTTTCTTATATGATCCCAATTACCAAAAAAGATAGAAAACAAGAAGTAGCTAATTAGGTTCTATTTTAATTTATGAACCTTTTTAGTGCCTTCGTAAATTTCATATTTCAATAACCTAGAATCTAGTTTTCCGTTGTAAAGTTTTATTTTTCTTGAGGGACGTAATCCTACGTTTTTAATTGCTTCTAGATTAGAAACAATAAACCAAGCTTGCGTTCCCGGGTAACTTTGCTTTAGCGTGTCACCAATATTCTTATAGAATTCCTCTAAATTCAACAGTTCTAATCGTTCCCCATAAGGCGGATTAAAAACCATATGCAAATGCTTATCGGTATACTTTTCAGTATGAAAAAAATCGTTTCTTTCTACAGAAACAAATTCTTCTAAATTCGCATTTCTAATATTATCTTTTGCTTTTGCTACTGCTGAAGGTGATTTATCGTAACCGATAATTTTATGCTCAAATCCTCTTATTTTATTGAGCGCAGATGCTTCAATTTTTTCAAATAGATCTACATCCCAATCTTTCCATTTTTCAAATCCAAATTCTTTTTTATTCAAATTCGGCGGAATGTTACAAGCGATCATTGCTGCTTCAGCTAAAATAGTTCCGCTACCACACATCGGGTCTAAAAAATCTGATCTTCCGTCCCAACCCGACATTAAAAGCATTCCGGCAGCCAAGACTTCGTTGATCGGTGCAATATTGGTGGCAGATTTATAACCTCTTTTATGTAACGATTGTCCTGAACTATCTAAAGAAACGGTACATTGTACATCTTCAATATGAATATTAATCCTCAAATGCGGAAATTGAAGATCGACACTCGGTCTTCTTCCGGTGGTATTTCTAAAATAATCGACAATCGCATCTTTACTTTTTAAAGCTATAAATTTACTGTGCGTAAATCTACGAGAATGCACCGTCGCATCGATCGCTAAAGAATCGGTAGCGTTTAAATATCGACTCCAATCGATGCTGTAAATTTTCTTGTAAAGATCTTCTTCAGAAAAAACTTTAAAGCTTTTGATGGGTTTTAAAATTTTTATGGCTGTTCTCAAACACAAATTAGCTTTGTACATAAAACCTTTATCGCCAGAAAAACTCACGTTTCTCACGCCGGGCTTCACATCCATCGCGCCTAAATCTTTTAATTCTTTCTCTAATAACGGCTCAAAACCAAACAAGGTTTTAGCAACCATTTTATAATTATTTCCCATAACAGAAGTTCTCTTAGCCGCAAAAATACATTAATTTTGGCGGCTATGACAAAGGTTAATTCAAAATGGTATGCAGAATGGTTCAACACCAAGTATTACCATATTTTATATAAAGATCGAGATTACGAAGAAGCGCAACTATTTATGCAAAATCTAGTCGATTTCTTACAGCTTGATCCTTTAGCTAAAGTTTTAGATCTCGCCTGTGGTAAAGGTCGACATTCCATTTATTTACATCAATTAGGTTTTCAAGTTACAGGAACAGATCTATCTAAAAATAGCATTGCTTTTGCCAAAAAACACGAAAAACCGGGACTTGAATTTAAAATTCAGGATATGTGCAAACCTTTATCTGAAGAGTTTGATGCGGTTTTTAATTTATTTACAAGCTTTGGCTATTTTAAAGATGAAACCAATAACCTCAACACCTTAAAAGCAATTAAAGCTGAATTAAAACCCGGTGGTTATGGGGTGATCGATTTTATGAATGCCAAAAAAGTGATTCGTGAATTGGTTGCTGAAGACACTAAAACTGTAAATGGAATTAAGTTTCATCAAAAACGCTGGGTTGAAAATAATTTTATCTTCAAACAAATTGATTTTAAAGATGATGGCGAATATTTTTCGTTTACAGAACGTGTAAAAGCACTAAGTCTGAAAGATTTTAAGAATTATTTCGACCAAGCAGGCATTCAACTTTTAAATGTTTTTGGAGACTATCATCTTCAAGATTTTGATGAAGAAACCTCAGATAGACTTATTTTAATTTTTCAGTAAGTAAATGAATATACTTTTACCCATTATTGCGGTCGTTATCGGCTTTATTATTGCTTATTTTATTAAAGCGAGTAGTACAACAATTAAACTTTTACTCTCGTTTAGCGGAGCGTTTTTACTTTCGATCACCGTTTTTGAATTTCTACCTGAAGTTTATCAAAATTATGATCAAGCGATTGGTTTATTGATCATGGCAGGTATTTTACTGCAAATTTTCTTAGAGTTTTTATCGAAAGGTGCCGAGCACGGACATTTACACGAAAATAAAGAGCGAAGCAGTTTTCCAGTGGCTTTGTTTGCGAGTTTGTGTTTGCATTCTTTACTAGAAGGTTCGCCTATTCATAACAACGAGCATTTACTTATTGGCGTGGTGATTCATAAAATACCGATCGCAATTATTATTTCTTCTTTTTTACTGAATTCTAAACTTAGTAAAACTAAAGTCGCAGCATTTTTATTATTGTTTGCTTTAATGACACCTTTAGGAAGCTATTTGCAAGAAAATTTTGAATTTTTAAAAAATATTGAAAGGTACATTAATGCCTTAGTGATTGGTATATTTTTACACGTTTCTACCATTATTTTGTTTGAATCTTCAAAAAATCATCAATTCAACCTTTCTAAAATTTTGGTGATTATCGTTGGGGTGATCATTGCTTATCTCTTGTAATTATGTTTAGCAGAGAAGAATCTAAAAAAATACGAGAAGAGTTCTGGACAGAATTCGGCAAGCAAAGTCCGAAAAAATGGATCCTCTACAACACGGGTATAAAAGAAGTGAATTTGAAGTTTCATTTTGATAACAAAAAGGCTTCCTTAGGTTTTTTAATCGATACGGAAGATGAAGTTCTAAAACCTTATTATTTCGAAAAATTCACCAGTCTAAAAACGCTCATCCAATCTGACATTGATGAAGATATTGTGTTTGAAGAATATTACGAAACCGAAGTTGGTAAAATGGTAGCTTATATCTTTCTGCAACTATATAAGGTTAGCATTCATAACAAAAAAACTTGGACACAGGTTTTTGAGTTTTTCAATACCTATATGCCCAAGTTTGAAATATTCTTTTTAGAATATAAAGATTTTATTGAGGGGTAAAACAACTCTTTTTAAGGATATTTTCTATAAAAAAAAGCTACTCCATAAAGAGTAGCTTTCTCGTTATAATTAAAATCTATTTCAACCTTATGCAGAAACTTCTTCTTCACTTTCTACAGTTGCTAAGTAACGTTCTGCATCTAAAGCAGCCATACAACCGGTTCCGGCTGCAGTAACGGCTTGTCTATATTCTTTATCTTGCACATCTCCACTGGCAAATACTCCAGGAATATTTGTCTTAGTAGATTTTCCTTTGGTGATTAGGTAACCATCATCGTGCATATCTAATTGTCCTTTAAAAATTTCGGTATTCGGTTTGTGACCAATAGCAATAAATAATCCCGTAATTTTGATATCTTCTTTTTCTCCGGTTTGGTTATTTACAATACGAAGACCTTCTACTACTTGTTCTCCTAAAACTTCATCTACTTCAGAATTGTAGCGTAAATCAATATTTTTTGTACTGGTTACTCGATGTTGCATTGCTTTTGAAGCTCGCATTTCATCTTTCCTCACCAACATCGTTACTTTAGAACAAATATTTGCTAAATAAGTAGCTTCTTCTGCAGCAGTATCTCCACCACCAACGATCGCTACTTCCTGACCTTTATAGAAAAAACCATCGCAAACCGCACAAGCTGAAACTCCACCGCCACGTAAACGTTGCTCACTAGGCAATCCTAAATATTTTGCGGTAGCTCCCGTAGAAATAATTACGGTTTCTGCTTCAACCCAAGTTTTATTATCGATACAAGCTTTATGAATACCTCCTACCTCTTTTGCAAAATCTACTTCAGTAACCATCCCAATTCTTACTTGGGTACCAAAACGTTCTGCTTGTTGTTGTAATTGCACCATCATGGTTGGCCCATCAATGCCTTCAGGATAACCGGGAAAGTTATCAACTTCAGTAGTTGTAGTTAGCTGTCCGCCAGGCTCCATTCCTGTATACATTACCGGTTTTAAATCTGCTCGAGAAGCATAGATTGCTGCCGTATAACCTGCAGGACCAGAACCTATGATTAAACATTTTATTCTTTCTAATTTATCGTCTGCCATAATATTCAGTTTTAAGAATTGTAAAAGTAGTAAGTTTCTTAAAAAACCTACAAGAAAAGTTATGAAGAGTTGTTATTTCAGTATAAATTGAAATAATAAATACTACGAATTTTACATAAAAACTCAACTCCTGTTTGTGCATTTTAATATTTTGGTAAATTTGCTACAAATACATTAATAAATGAACAAAAACGAATTAATTTCTAAGCTTGAAGAAAAATATACTAACCTAGGTGAAAATCCAGAAACTTATCTAAAAGGTTTACTTCAAGCAAAACCTTTAAATTATTGGGATTATATTGAAGTTGATTCGTTACTGTCGTTACAAAAACCGAGAACCGATTATCCAGATGAAGAGATCTTCATTATGTATCATCAAATCACTGAGCTGGTTCTAAAATTAATGATCCACGAGTTAAAGCAACTCACTGGCGACAATCAGCCTTCTGAAGAAATTATTATTGAAAAAGTTTATCGACTTCGACGTTATACCAATATGTTAATGACGTCTTTCGATGTGATGCGCTTCGGGATGGATTATGATGAATACAATATTTTTAGATCTACTTTGGCGCCAGCCAGCGGTTTTCAAAGTGCGCAGTTCAGGTATTTAGAGATTTTCACGACACCGCTAATTAATTTGATTAATGAAGACGGTAAAAAGCGTTTAAGCGAAAACCCTAGTATCGAAGAATATTTTGAAAATATTTATTGGCGTGATGCAGGTTACAATCGTGAAACCGGTAAAACTTCACTTACCCTTCGATTATTTGAAGAAAAATATTTAGAGAGCTTTGTTCAATTAGCTAAAAAACTAGAAGGCAAAACCTTAGCCGATAAATTTAGATCTTTTAAAAACCCTTCAGAAGATCTAAAAACTGCTATGCGAGATTTCGATCATTATTACAATGTCGAATGGCCATTGGTTCATCTTAAAACCGCACAACATTACTTAGATAAAAAAGGAGAAAATAAAGCTGCTACCGGAGGTTCGCAATGGAAAAAATACCTTCACCCTAAATTTCAGCAGCGAAAATTCTTTCCGTTTTTATGGACGCAGCAAGACATTATTGATTGGGGAAAAGATAGCGAATAATTCTTAGTAGACTTACACTTCTAGAGATCAGTTCAGTAGTTTTTCAGCAAAGAAAAATCTCGTCAACTTTCATATTTATTTAACAGCAAAGCGTGTTTCAATTGTTTAAATTGAAAGAAAAACAAACGCTAAACCAGCTATTGATGAACTTTGATGAAAACCTACAAATAAAATCTTTCGCCAATTATAAAAAAGCCTACAGAGAAAGCGTCGAAAATCCTGAGAAATTCTGGGATGATGTCGCTAATCACTTCCTTTGGAAAGAAAAATGGAAAAACACCTTAAGTTGGGATTTTAAAAAGCCGGAAGTAAAATGGTTTGAAGGCGGAAAATTAAACATTACCGAAAATTGTTTAGATCGGCATCTCGAAACACAACCCAATAAAGACGCCATTATTTGGGAACCCAACGACCCTAATGAAGAATCGAGGCATATTACCTACAAACAACTCTACTTAAAAGTTTGTCAGTTCGCTAATGTTTTAAAAAATAACGGAATCGAGAAAGGAGATCGGGTTTGTATTTATATGCCGATGATCCCAGAATTAACCGTTGCGATGTTAGCTTGTGCGAGAATTGGAGCGATTCACTCGATTGTTTTTGCAGGCTTTTCAAGTGAAGCTATTGCCAGCAGAATTAATGATGCTGAATGTAAAATGCTTATTACGGCTAACAATTATTACCGCGGAAGAAAATCGATCGAGCTTAAAGATATTTGTGATGAAGCTTTAAAAAATACACCCTCAATAGAAACGGTAATTGTTTACAGAAGAACGGTAAACCCAACACCAATGAAAGAAGGTCGTGATAAATTCTGGTTCGATGAGCTTCAAAAAGCTTATAATGATAATGAGGCAGAAGTGATGGATGCTGAAGATCCTTTATTTATTTTATACACTTCCGGTTCTACAGGAAAACCTAAAGGAATGGTGCATACTTCGGGCGGATATTTAATAGGAACAGCATTTACGTTTCAAAATGTATTTCAGCCTAAAAAAGATGATATTTATTGGTGTTCTGCCGATATTGGTTGGATCACAGGACATTCTTATATTGTTTACGGACCTTTAGCTTCCGGAGCAACTACAGTGATGTTTGAAGGTGTTCCCAGCTATCCCGATTATAATCGTTTTTGGGAAATTATTGAAAAATATAAAATCACTCAATTCTACACTGCTCCGACCGCCATTCGAGCGTTAGCAAAACAGCCTATTGCTCATGTAGAAAAGCACGATTTAAGTTCGCTTAAGGTTCTGGGTTCAGTAGGAGAACCGATTAATGAAGAAGCTTGGCATTGGTTTAACGATAATATTGGGAAGGGAAATTGCCCTATCGTCGATACGTGGTGGCAAACTGAAACCGGATCGATTATGATCTCTCCACTGGCTGGCGTTACCGCTACCCGACCAACTTTTGCTACATTACCGTTACCCGGTGTACAACCTGCGCTAATGGACGAAAACGGAAAAGAAATTGAATTTAATAATCAGCAAGCAGAAGGTCGTTTAGCTATAAAAGCGCCTTGGCCGGCAATTGCCAGAACCGTTTGGGGAGATCACGAACGTTATAAGAATACTTATTTTTCTGCGTACGAAAATAAATATTTTACCGGCGATGCGGCATATCGCGATGCCTCCGGTAATTACAGAATCACGGGTCGTGTAGATGATGTAGTGATCGTTTCTGGTCATAATTTAGGAACCGCGCCTATTGAGAATGCGATTAACGAACACGAAAAAATAGCAGAAAGTGCAATTGTGGGCTATCCGCACGAAGTTAAAGGTAAATCGCTTTATGCTTTTGTAATTTTGAATAATGATGAAGATGCTTCAGAAAAATTGAAGGAAGAAATTAGAAAGCAAGTTGCCAAAGTTATTGGTGCGATTGCTAAACCAGAGAAAATTCAGTTTGTACCGGAACTTCCTAAAACCAGAAGTGGTAAAATTATGCGTCGTATTTTACGAAAAATTGCGGCTAACCAAACAGAAGACCTAGGCGACATTTCAACCTTAGAAAATGACGATATAGTCAAAAAAATTATCGATAAGGCCATTTTAGATTAACTTTGTTTTGCTGAAAAAAATTTTCAGCATTCTAAAAGTAAATTTAATATAAGCATGGCAACTAAAAAATCGAAGCGATTTATACAGGTCGTACTCTTGGTCTCTACCGTCGTTTCTTTATTTTTTGTGCCTTGGCCCATTGTTTTTGTCTGGCTAAAACCTTTACCAGATTCTATACAACAACAAGTTGATGCTGCTACCGATTATGGTTTTGAAGGGATTATTGTTTGTGTAGATCAAGCTCAAAATGAGCCTCAGTTTTATACTGCCGGTTACCACAACCGAGCGCAAAAAATACCGGCTCGACCAGATGCTTTATTTAAAATTGCGAGTGTTGGAAAGCTTTACGACGCCGTTGCAATTACTAAACTGGTAAATGACGATCAATTAGATTTAAGTGGAACGCTTGCCAATTATTTTCCTGAATTAGCTAATCGAATTGAAAACGCCAATGAGATCACTTTAAAAATGTTGGTGCAACATCGTAGCGGAATTCCCAATTATACCAATGTCCCGAATTTTTGGATGAATCCACCGCAAACTAATCAGGAAACACTTGAGCTTATTTTAGACCAACCTGCAAATTTTTCTCCTGGGGAAGATTATGAATACTCCAACACAAATTATTTATTACTTACAGAATTAATTGAAAAAACGGTGGGTTTCTCTAAGTTTCAATATATAAAAGAGGAAATCTTGAAACCGCTTCAACTTAAAAACACCTACGGTTCTCTTCAAGAAATAGATATGAATCGATTAATGAGCGGTTATTATGTGGGAATTGAAGAAGATATGAAAACCGATGATAACGGTTCAATGATCGCCACTGCAGAAGATGTGGCTAAATTTATTCGAGCTTTAAATGACAGAAGTATTTTTACTGAAAATGAAGCTGAAATTTATGCTGATTTATATAGATATGGTCATACAGGACTTATCCCGGGTTACCAAACCATTGCTAACTATCACAAAGAGCTCGACGCTGTCGTGATTCAATTTACCAATACCACAGATTTTAATGGTTATGAATGGAGTCTTTCTGAAATTAATTACAACCGAATTATCAAAATTCTTGAGCGAAAGCAAAACCAATAAAAAAGAGATTAGCTTATAAAGCTAAATCTCCTTTTCCTTCTCTTATTACTTCAGGTTCGCCTTCGGTAAGATCGATTACGGTAGAAGCTACATTATCACCATAACCACCGTCGACAACAATATCAACCAACTTATCCCACTTTTCTGCAATTAATTCTGGATCTGTGGTATACTCGATCACCTCATCGTCATCTTTTATTGAAGTTGAAACAATTGGATTGCCTAATTTATTGACGATTGCCTGACAAATTTTATTATCGGGAACACGAATACCTACTGTTTTTTTCTTCTTAAAAACCGTTGGCAGATTATTACTTCCCGGAAGAATAAACGTGTATGGTCCCGGTAAATTTCGCTTTAAAAGTTTAAAAGTACTGTTATCGATTTGTTTTGCATACTCAGAGAGATTGCTTAAATCTTCGCAGATAAATGAGAAGTTTGCTTTTTCTAATTTCACTCCTTTGATCTTTGCGATTTTCTCTAATGCTGAATTATTCGTGATATCGCAACCTAAACCATAAACCGTATCGGTTGGGTAAATAATGAGTCCGCCTTTTTTTAAAACGTCTACTACTTTTGCTATTTCTTTAGGATTAGGGTTTTCTTCGTAAATCTTAATAAGTTCTGCCATGGGCTTTAGTTTTTATTGAAAATTTACGAAAAAAATTGAAGTTATCAGGTACTTCAACTTATAAATTCAGCCTAAGATTTTCAAAGAGTTTAGCGGCAGCTTTAAAATAATCGTTCTGAATTTTATTTTGTTTCAATTGCGAATCTATGAGCTTATTTTCTCGTGAATTAATAAGGAAAATAGAGCTCTCTCCTACTTCAAATAATCGTTTTTCTGAAGCGACCATAATACCACTTTCGATCACAATATTTTCTATAATTTCTAACTGATCTTGCAGACTAATTATTTCACGCTCGGTAGCCCGAATTTTGTTCTTTAAATTCCACTCTTTTTGGTCGAATTTATATTCGGTATTTTCTCTTTTCACACGTGCTAAACGTAAATCTCCTCGTTCTTTCCGAAGAAATATAGGAAATTTCACTTTTACACCGGCTTTGTAATCGTGGGTATTTAGATAAGTTGGCTCGTCGGGTTCTTCCGTTAAAAAATTATATTCTACATCGACCGTTGGTAATAAATTATTTTTGCGTAATCGAATATCGAGATCGTAAGATTGCAAATCGTATTCTAACGAGCGTAACTCAGGATGATCTGATAAATCTTCAGCATTCCCTAAAAAATTATCGATCCCTAAATTATTCAGAATACTTTCTTCGGTGATTTGCGGAATGAGTTGATCTTCTAATTCAACAGGAATTTCATCGATCCACAAATAATTTGATAAGTTTAATTTGGCCTTTTGTAACTTTAAACTAGCTTGTTCTAGGTCTAACTTTCTATTTCTTAAAAATATCTTTGTCTCTACCGTATCGATGGCACGCGTTTCTCCCAACTCACTCGATCTTGAAATACCATTAAATCGAATCTCCGCATTTTCTACAAAATCGGCATAAACTTCTCGATTTTCATAATACAATTTCCAGTCTGCATAAGCTTT
Source organism: Mesonia mobilis DSM 19841 (assembly GCF_000423405.1). Taxonomy (GTDB): domain Bacteria; phylum Bacteroidota; class Bacteroidia; order Flavobacteriales; family Flavobacteriaceae; genus Mesonia; species Mesonia mobilis. Next base: position 257,520 of record NZ_AUHX01000005.1, read on the forward strand.
CGTAGCTTCAGCAAGAATAGAGTTTACTAAAATATCTCGTTCTAATTCATTTTGATTCTGAAGAATTTTTCCTTGTTTAACGGCATTCATTCGTTCATTATACAGCAAACCACGAAGTACGCGAACGCTTACTCCCACGCTAAAAATACCGTCTTCCGGAGTGGTGTTTTGACCGTTTAAATAATAACCATCGTTTTGCTCGTAATCGGCTTTAAGATCGATACCATACCACATTGGGACTTTAAAACTACCATTCCATAACGAATAATATTCGGTGCCGTGGTAATTTTTTTCTTTCATTCCGCCTTCTAATTTAGGGTCGAAAGCGCCTCTGGCTTTCAACAATTTAGCTTCAGCTTCAGAAATCTTTAAATTTGCCTGTGCAACCACAGGATGATGTTTTTTCACCATCGCTAAAAACTCTTCTAACGAGAAAATATTTTCTTCTTGCGTGATCGTTTCATCTGCGATAAGCGCTTCATCTTCCTGCGCAAAAATTGATAACGGCAAGACGAAGGCAATACATAGATAAATAAACTTTTTCATGATTATTTAGCTTTTCCGTTTTCGTCTTTTTGTTGCTTTTTAGGATAATAATTTGGCGGGAAACCATTTAGCTTACGCCAGATCTCATACCAAATTGGCACATCTTCTAATAATGCTAAAGTTCTCGCACCAGAACCAACGCGCAATGCATCTGGCCATTCGTGTTCGCTATCTGGATCTGGAGCTAATAGAATTCTGTATTTACCATTATCGCTAATAAAATTTTCAATAGCTACTACATTTGCTCCGTAAGTACCATAAGATGCATTTGGCCAACCACTAAATACAATTGCCGGCCAACCATCAAATTGCACACGTACGTGATCTCCCACACCAATTAATGGTAAATCGATAGGATCTACATAAGTTTCAACAGCAATCTCATAGCCTTTTGGCATGATATTCACGAGCTTTTCTCCTTCTTTAAAAGTTTCACCAATACCCGAAATAATCGCTTTGTTAATATAACCGTCTTGTGGCGCACGAACAAAATACAAACCTCGACGAATGGTATAATTACTTAACGAATTTTCAAGTTTACTCACTTGCACTTCGGTATCTAAACGGGTAGAAATTGTGGTTGAAATATCACTTTCTATTTTACTAATCTTATTGGCATATTCTGCTTCAATACGATTAATCTCCATTCGAGCATTAAGCAATTCGTTTTTACTGGTTAACAATTTGCTTTCTAGATCGATTACTTTTGCTTGGGTTTCTTGAAGTTTAGATTGCTTGGTTTCGTAATCTAATCTCGATTTTAAACCTTCTTCATATAACTCTTTTATACGATCGTACTGACGAATGGCGATGCTCAAATTCACTTCTGCCGCTTCTAAAGAAATACTATCGCTAACAATTTTTAATTTGGCTTGTTTGAGTTTATTTTTTGTTTGTTCTAATTTTAAAACACGCTCTTTTCTTGCGGAAGCTAATTGATTTCTAAGTGCTTCTGTTTTTTGCTCGTAAGCTTTTACCGAATTAGCTTTAGAGTTGATCTGATCGCCGGTTCTCTCTAAAAGCATCGGATCGAAATACTCATTTTTAACCTCAGAAATTCGCAGAATCGTATCGCCTTTATTTACATAATCTCCTTCTTTTACATACCATTCTTCAATCTTACCGGGAATTGGTGATTGTATGGTTTGTGGTCGTTGACCGGGTTTTAGTGTAGTTACATAACCTTTGCTTTGGATGGTTTGCGTCCACGGGAAGAACAATAAGATCAATAAAAAGATCGTTGTTCCTAACAATATTCGAGATAACAACCGATGTACACTTCTGTTAACAATAGAAGAATAGGCTTTAAACTTCGAAAAGTTTACATTACCATCGGTTTGACTATTTGATAAGTTTAACATTTTAATTTCTTAGTTTAATTCTACTTCCTTCAACCTACTGCTCATTTTCTCTTTACTTGCCAATAGCATCGTCATATTGTGATCTTTAGCAAATTTCATAAGAGTTTCAATATCTTCATCAGAGAAAATAAACTCTTCTTCAATAAGTAATAATTCCGGAGATTTTAATAAAACACGTATCAAACAAATTTTCTGGGTTAATACGTGACTTAGCATTTTAGTTCCCGAAAAAACGTATGTATTAATCGTTTCCGGTAAATGTTTTATTTCATCTAAAACGCCAAAATTCTCCAATAAATCGTAAACTTCTTTCTCTGAAATCGAAGGACTGTTTAGGGTTAAGTTTTGCCAAATGCTACCTTCAAATAAGTAATTAGAGTTTAAAACTAAACCTATCTTGCTTCGGTAACTATCGAGGTTAATGCTAGAAATTTCTTTGCGGTCTAAATAAATTTTTCCGCGGGTAATTCTTTTCATTCCTCCTAAAAAATGAAAGAGATCATAAATTTGTAAATGGTTACCCACAATATTTAAAAGCTCGCCTTGTTCTACCCTAATGTTGTTGATCTTTTTGTAATTGATCTCAAGATCTTCCGTTTCAATAGGGAAAATCATAAGGTCTTTAGTATTTACCGGAGCTTTACGATCGATTTTCTTAGAGCTTACTTCATCAATTTTTTCAACTGCAGTGACCACATCGTAAATAGTTTCTAAGCTAAAACCTATTTTATCGATCGAGTTAATAATAAGTACAATAATAATTTCTGAAGCTACAAATTGCCCAATATTCATTTGCTCATTCAATACTAACAAACCACCAATTAACAGTAAGCCCAAGGTTAAGATCACTTTGAAAGCCACCAATTGCTTAAATTGATTTTTTACGATCTTAAAGTGTTTCTGGCGATAACCTAAATACTTTTCTACATATTCATTGTTTCGCTCTTGTTCGTATTCGTTAGGCGTATTTTTAAATGTTTTAAAATTTGCCGCCACTTGTTGAATCCAAAAAGCCGTTTGGTATTTGGCTTTCGACTCCATAATACTTGTATTTACTGCTTTTTCTAAACTTATTCTGAAGAAAATATAGAGTAAAATCACTAAGACAATCCCTAAACCAATAAAAAACGGATGATAAACAGATAGCAAGATCAAACCGAATACAATTTGAATTACCGCTGCCGGAAAATCTAACAAGAGTTTTTCCATTCCTTTTTGAAGCGTTAATACATCAAAAAAGCGGTTAGAAAGTTCTGGCGGAAATCTATTTTCTAACTCACTAACTCTAATTTTTGGAAATTTATAGATAAACTCAAAAGAAGCTCTGGCAAATATTTTCTCCTGAATATTTTCTACTATATCTAATTGAAGTAATTGTAAAACTCCAAAAAAACCAACGGCTAGCGTTACTAAAACCGTAAGTAAAATCCAAGAGGTTGAAACTTGCGCTCCCTGAATTAAATTAATAATTGCTTGAATACCTAACGGAAGGGTTAAACTAATAATCCCTGCGAAAACCGCATAATATAGTACTTGCAAAATATCTCTTCGCTCTAATTTTAAAAGGTTGAAGAGTTTTGTCCATGGGGAAATGTTATTGTTTGAACTCATATAAATTAACTGAGTGATTTAAAAGTTAAGTGCTGAAAAAATTGCGTGAACGGCTCTTCATCGGTTTCTTTAAAATCTGATAATTGCTTAAAATGTTGATGCAAAAAGTTTTGATTTAAAGCTCCCTGAAGCACAGTATTCGCTAGAGTTAAGGGATAATTGTATTCAGAATTATAATCGGCAATAATTCCACCTAAACGCTTTACCAATCTTCTGTAAATTACAAAATAGCCGTTTTTATTTTCTTCATCAACATCGATGGTATGAAAAGCTTTGGCAGATTCTTGTACTATAATATGATGTAATTCTTCTTCATTAATAAAACCAAACGTTTTATCTTTTCGAGGAGTTTCGGTAATCGCACAGATGGCACGCTTTAAGACTTTCTCTTTACATTCAATATTATTTATTCTAAATACCAATTTATACTCAAGCCACGCCCAATACCAAGAAATTAGGTAAAGCATTAACATGTGTTTATTCTCGAAATAGCGATAAACAGAACTTTCATTAGAACTAATTTCTTCAGCTAACTTCTTGAATGTAAATTTCTCTAAACCTTCTTTCCGAATAATTTGAATAGAATACTCTAAAATCCTTCTCCCTAATTTGGAAGACTGCGGATCTTTAATATAGATATTCTCCGGAATAATTAAGGTTAAATTTGAAAGTAGTGTACCCATTTATAAAATATTTACTCACAAGGTTAAAAGTAATACTTTCATTTAGAATGAAAGACTAAAAAAATAGCTTTTACTTATTTTAACATAAAAGCTAATTATTTTATTCAAAATTGAAGTTTTTACTGCTTCTCTACCTCATCTTCGAGCTTTAAGACTGAGCTTCCGTCATCTTGTTTGATGAAAAGAGCTTTATTGCCTTGTTCACCTTTTCGAGTAATTTCACTCCCATCAATGGTTTTGGTAACCTCTTTTGTATAGGTTTTTTCAACTTTACCGGTTGCGGTGCCGTTACCCCATTTCCATTTTACTTCGCTTCCTTCTTGTATCATAGCTTTTTGAGCAAAAGATAGATGGAATGAAATGAATAGAGAAACTCGCTAACAGTATTTTAACGCATCAAGAAAGTATTTTAAGCTTTGCAAAACGCAGCAGTAATTTTTTCATTCCGCCGGTTTCAAAATCGATCTCTGCTTTTTTATCTTGCCCAACGCCTTCGATACTCAGCACTTTACCTTTACCAAAACGCATATGTTCTACCAATTGGCCGGCTTCAAGTTGAACAGGGATGTCTGCTTTGGTCGGTGTTGATGCATCTGCCGGTCTCAATCTTCGCAACTTACGCAACTCATCTTCAGTTGGTTTGTGTGCTGGTGGCGGCGTGCCTTTTTTGGGTTTATTTTGTCTAAGTTTACTTTTATCGACTTCTCCAAAAATATCACGATCGATAAGCGGTTTGTATTTATAATCGTCTTGCGGAACCATATAATCGAGATATTCATCATCGATCTCTTCTATAAATCGACTCGGTTCTGCATCGATTAATTTACCCCAACGAAAACGCGATTGTACGTAGGTAAGATAAGCTTGCTTTTCTGCTCGCGTTAATGCCACGTAAAATAAACGGCGTTCCTCTTCCAATTCAGAACGGGTATTCATACTCATCCCCGAAGGAAAAAGATCTTCTTCTAAACCTACAATATAAACGTATGGAAACTCAAGTCCTTTTGCTAAGTGAATCGTCATTAACGCCACGCGATCTTCATCTGGTGTTTCTTGATCAAGATCTGTCATTAACGCCACATCTTCTAAAAACTCACCTAACGAACCATCAGCATCGGCTAATTCTTGTTGCCCATCGACAAAATCTTGAATACCGTTTAATAATTCTTCAACATTCTCAATACGTGCGATCCCTTCTGGTGTTCCGTCTTTTTTAAGTTCTTGTACTAAACCGGTTTTTTTAGCAACCGCTTCAGCCACTTCAAAAGCATTTTTATTGCTCGCCATAATCTGAAAACTTTTAATCATATTGGTAAAGTTTTTCAGCTTGGTTTGCGTGCCCTTGTTGATCTTTAGATCGATCTTTTCTATATTTTCGATCACTTCAAAAATTGAACGCTTATAGTGGTTTGCCGCTAGTGTTAATTTATCCATCGTGGTAGCTCCAATACCTCTCGCCGGGAAATTAATGACACGTTTTAAGGCTTCTTCATCTTTAGGATTCACGATTAAACGCAAATAAGAAAGAACGTCTTTAATCTCTTTACGTTGGTAAAATGAAAGCCCTCCATAAATTCGATACGGAATGTCTTTTTTACGCAGCGCGTCTTCCATTGCACGACTTTGCGCATTGGTACGGTACAAAATTGCGAAATCACCATTCTTCATTTGGTGTTCCATTTTGTTTTCAAAAATAGAACTGGCTACAAAACGACCTTCTTCCCCGTCGTTTATTAAACGATTCACGACAATTTTTGGTCCGTCATCATTTGCCGTCCAAACTACTTTTTCAAGTTTGGTTTTATTTTTATCGATCACCGAGTTTGCCGCTTGAACAATATTTTTTGTCGAACGGTAATTTTGCTCTAATCGGTACATTTCTACATTATCGTAATCTCTTTGAAAGTTCAGAATATTATTAATATTCGCTCCACGGAAGGCATAAATACTTTGCGCATCGTCGCCTACCACACAAATATTCTGAAATTTATCACTCAAAGCTCGTACAATTAAATACTGTGAATGGTTGGTATCTTGGTACTCATCTACCAAAATATATCGAAAACGATTCTGATATTTTTGAAGCACATCCGGAAAACGGTTAAGAAGCTCATTGGTTTTCAGCAATAAATCATCAAAATCCATCGCGCCGGCTTTAAAACAACGCTCTACATATTCTTTATAGATCTCGCCCATACGAGGCTTTTTAGACATCGCATCGGCTTCTTGCAATTCACCATTTTGAAAATAGGCTTTTACGGTGATCAAACTATTTTTAAAAGAAGAGATTCGAGAATAAACCTGTTTATATTTATAAACATCTTTATCTAAGCCCATTTCTTTAATGATCGCCCGCAAAACGCTCTGTGAATCTTGTGTGTCGTAAATGGTGAAGTTAGAAGGATAACCTAATTTATCGGCTTCCATTCGAAGAATTTTGGCAAATATAGAATGGAAAGTTCCCATCCATAAATTTTTAGCTTCGCTGCTTCCTACAATACTAGAGATACGATGCTTCATCTCTCTCGCCGCTTTGTTGGTAAAAGTTAGCGATAAGATATTAAAAGGATCTACGCCTTTGCTCATTAAATAAGCAATACGATAAGTAAGTACTCTGGTTTTACCGGAGCCCGCACCGGCAATTACAATCATTGGCCCGTCTTTTTGCAAAACAGGAGCTCGTTGGGCGTCATTCAATTCAGCTAAATAATTTTCCAAATCTTCTACAATTTTAAGGGCGTGAATTTACCAAAAATACACAAAAACTGAGGTGCTTGGTAAAGGTTAATTATAAACAAAAGTCTATAAAAATGTAGAGTGTAATTTTTTAATTGAATAAATTAGTGTTTCAAAAATCGATTTTAGAATTTTATGGATGCTTTTCTTCAATTCTTGTCAGCAGTTTCTTGGTGGCAATGGCTTCTTCTCGTGATTGTTTTAGTGGCGATCAAAGACATTTTTTTCAACAAAAAACATACTATTAAACATAACTTTCCGGTGGTTGGTAATTTTAGATATATGCTAGAGAGTATCGGTCCGGAATTACGGCAGTACATCGTTGCCAATAACCGCGAAGAACTTCCTTTTAACCGAATTGAACGCGGGTGGATTTACGCTTCAGCAAAAAATGAAAACAATTATGAAGGTTTTGGTACTGATCAAGATCTATATCAAACCAATTATATTTTTGTAAATAATGCAATGATGCCTTTTAAATTGCCCAAAAAGCATCCCAATACCGACGATCCTTATTTTTTACCTTGCGCTAAAGTGATGGGTCTGCATCATAAACGCAAAAAACCTTATCGTCCGGCTTCGGTAATTAATGTTTCTGCGATGAGTTTTGGGAGTCTATCGGCAAGAGCAATTTCATCGTTAAATGAAGGCGTAAAAAAAGCTTATGCCTATCACAATACCGGTGAAGGTGGTTTATCACCTTATCACAAACACGGCGGAGATATTATTTTTCAAATAGGTACCGGTTATTTTGGTATTCGAGATGAAGAAGGGAATTTCTCGATGGATCATCTCGTAAAATTAGTAGAAGAAAACCCTTGTATTCGGGCGATTGAAATAAAACTTTCGCAAGGAGCAAAACCGGGAAAAGGCGGCGTTTTACCGGGATCTAAAATCACGAAAGAAATTGCTGAAATTAGAAAAGTTCCGTTAGGGAAAGATGTGGTTTCTCCTCCTTATCATACGGCTTTTGAAGGCAATCAAGGTCTCATCGATTTTATTGAAGAAATCGCTGCAAAAACAGGTTTACCGGTTGGTGTTAAAGCTGCGATCGGTAAATTAGACGGTTGGAAAGATCTTGCGCGCTTAATGAAAAAACAAAATAAAGGACCCGATTTTATTACCGTTGATGGCGGCGAAGGCGGAACCGGAGCAGCGCCACCAAGTTTTGCCGATCACGTTTCTGTACCTTGGGTGTATGCTTTCAGAAATATTTATAAAATATTCAAGCAAGAAGAATTAACCGATCAAATTGTATTTATTGGTAGCGGAAAGTTAGGTTTTCCCTCTAAAGCGGCAATGGCATTTGCCATGGGAGTTGATTGTATTAATGTGGCTCGAGAAGCGATGTTGAGCGTAGGATGTATTCAGGCTAAATCTTGCCATACGAACACTTGCCCAACAGGAATTGCTACACAAAGTAAATGGTTACAAGCCGGAATTAATGTAAAAGATAAAGCTGAACGAGTGAATTATTACTTCAAAAATTTTAGAAAAGAATTTATTGAAGTAACCCATTCTGCAGGTTACGAGCATCCTTGTCAATTCACGATGGATGATGTCGATATTAATTTAAGTGATCAAGATTTCACCAAAACCTTAGCAGCTTCTTATGCGTACAATAAAGTTGAAGTTCCTTTTAAAGGAGTTTCTTCTTTGCAAAATTGTGAGTATCTTGGCGGAAATTATAACAAACAAGCGTCTAAAGACTCTTTCGAGCAAGATGACGTTCGCTATTAACGAATTATGCAGGATATAAATTTTTTACAGATCTTTTTTAACCTTTTACCGGCGTTAATTATTGGTTTAATTTCTTTCTACTTCTATAGTAGCTATCTTACTAATGAAAATAATCGTCGTATTTACGAACTTAAAAGAGAAAGTGCTAAAAGTGCGATGCCTCAACGTTTACAAGCTTTGGAGCGTATGACGCTTTTTTTAGAACGTATAAATCCGGGCAGTTTATTAATTCGAGTAAAGCCTTATAACGATAGTAAACACGATTACGAGAATTTACTTATTCAGCAGATCGAAAGTGAATTTGAGCATAATCTTGCGCAACAAATTTATGTAAGCGATAAATGTTGGGGAGCAATTAAAGCGACCAAAAACGCAACGATTTCTTTAATTAGACAAACCAATATGAGCGATAAAGTAGATTCTCCCGATAAATTGAGAGAAGTTATTTTGTCTGATCTTGTCGATAAAAAAGCTCCGAGTGAAACCGGATTAGCATTTTTAAAGAATGAAGTGAAAGAGCTTTGGTAAGTTTTCTTCAAAACTAAAAACTATCGGTCTTTTAGTTCATTTTCTTTTACATTAATGGCTTTATCGTTAGCGTATTTAAAACCTTGATCCCACCAAGTTTTCATGAGTTTTTTATCAAAAATCAATGAGTTTTCGGTGAGTTGGCTTGGCGTGTAATAAAGATTCAGCAATACATTTTTATTACTTGCCGCAAGTTTTCCTTCAATTATATTACTACGTTCTACTTGATCGAGTACAAAACCAAATAAATTCACCATTAATGAGAACGGATTTTTACCTAAAACTTTGTTGTGCTCCATATTTTCAGATTCTAGAATGATAGCATCAACTTCGGTAGCGCCTCGTCGAATTGCCTCACGAATAGGAACCATACTTCCGAAACCGCCATCGGCATATTCAAAATCGTTTTTCTTCACCAAACTCATAAACGGGATGTAATTGCAAGAAATCCAGATCCAATCGCAGAATTCCTCATAACTAAAATCTTTTATCGATTTATATTCGATGTTATTCTTGGTAAGATTAGAAACCGTTACCACAACATCTTTATGGGTGCTTTTCGCCTTTAAAAAATCTTCTTTTGTAATTTTTCGGCTAATTAGTTTTCTTAAGTTTTTACTCTCACCAAAAGTTCTTCGTTTTTTCATAAACTGAAGAATCGTATTCAGGTAATTTATACTCACATATTCCCGATTATCTTTCTTCTTGATCTTAAACGGATTTAAGCTGAAAATACTTTTCTGGTTAACGTTCGTATAAACTTCATGCAATTTATCGATCTCGCCAATGGCCAAATGCGTAAGCAACAAACTCCCTGTTGAAGAACCTACAAAAATATCGTAATTACGATGTTGCACCTTCATTAAATGAGCCGCTACTCCACCGGCAAACGCTCCTTTACTACCGCCGCCAGAAATCACTAAAGCTCTCATTCTTCTATAATTTTAGTCAATACTTTTTCTTGTTTTGCTGAAGCTTTTTCTTTTAAACTGAATAACATCGCGCGGTGTTTTTCTTTCGTTGACAATTGCGTTAACAGTTCTCTACAAAAGTTTCTGAAACGCCAAACAGGATGTACCGAACCTTGCATTAGATCTAAATAATTTTGCCCGGTAAACGATTCAATCTGGTAAAGAAATCCAAATGCATTTTGCCGAATTTCATAAGCGTATTTTGCACTCGTATAACCTGAAAGCTCTTGGTAAAACTTGCTGTTATTTTCCGGTTGAAATTCAGGAGTCACTAAACTTAAAGTTAGCCAAAGTAAACGAACATTTTTATTGCTGAAGCCTTCTACGTTTTGCAGTTCTGTTAGATACTGACTTCTATTTTCGGGAAAGTTTTGCCACAAGTTGAATAACGCTTGCTCTAAAGTTAAGTAAGAACGATCGTTGAGTAAACCCTCATATTTTTTCTGCAATGACTGCGGAATTTTCTGTAAATATGTTGAAATTGCTTGCCGAACCAACACATCGTTCGTGTCAAACGCTTTTCGATAAAGTTGAATAACATCTCCGGCATTTTCCTGCGCCAATTGCGCAACGACTTCTTGCCCTAAATAATCGTTTACAGGGAAATCTAAAGCTTTATTTAAGCTTTCATATTTTTCTTCCATCGAGATGGTCCGCAATGCGATTAATGAAAGGTATTCTTCCATAAATTCAGATTTACGAAGTGATGCTAAAGCTTGTGAAGATTTAAATGCCGATTGCGCTAACCAATCTTCTTCAAACTGAGTTAAGTCCATTCCGCTGGTTTTTTCGATTTCAGCAATAAAATCTTCAGTTTTTACATTTTGAAAAGCATATTTATTTAAATAGTTTTTTACTCCACTTTTAAAAGCTTCATCTCCTACTTTTTCACGAAGTATATGCAACGCCCAAGCTCCTTTTTGGTAAAATGTAAGCGAGCTGGCTTTGGCATTTTTAAGCGCTTCGCCTTTACCTGAATCGCTTAATTCTTTTAATTTTTCTGCATTTTGATAAAGTTTGAAGTAAAAATAGTTGTCTCCAAAAATTTCACGTTCGGTCAATAACGCATAATATGTAGCAAAACCTTCTTGCAGCCAATGATGCGTTCCCGACTTTTCCGTCACCAAATCGCCAAACCACTGGTGTGCCAATTCGTGTGCATTTACATTCACATAATTTCTATCGATAAAACCAATTTGATCGACCATAAACATATCTGAAAAAATGGTCGCCGTCGTATTTTCCATCCCGGCATAAAGAAAATCTCGAACAGGAATTTGCTTATAATTTTGCCACGGATACGCCACGCCAATTTCTTCTTCAAAAAAATCGAAAATCTTTTTTGAATGCTTGTATGTCCACTCTACTTTTTCTTCATCTTGAGCTTCGTAATATAATTTTATAGGAATTCCGCTTGTTGATGTAATTTCTTTTGCTTCGAATTTTCCGACGGCCACTGCCACGAGATAACTACTCATCGGGTGTTGCATATCAAAATGCCAAAGCTGCTCTTTTCCCTTTTTTTCTTTATTTACCAATTTCCCATTGGCGGCAACTTCATAATCCTGCGGAACTTGATACGAAAGATCAAACTCAATTTTATCATTCATATCATCTAAACTTGGCAGCCAATGCGAAGTGTATTTTCCTTGTCCTTGCGACCAGATCTGGTTACTACCGTCATTATCCCAACCTACAAAATATAAGGTTTGTTGAGGAGTTGCTTGGTAAGAAAATTCAACTTCATAAGTTTTGCCCGCTTCAAATTGATCGATAAAATAAATTTTCTTTTCTGCGAAAAAAAGCTTCGGTTTAGAACTCGACTTTTTAGTGATTTCAGCATTCATCTTTACCGCGTCTAAATAAATAGAATCGGTCGCTTGTAAAACTTTAAATTTCACTTGAAGTTTACCTTCAACACTTTCAGTTTCCGGTAGTAAATGAATCGTTCCCGAAATTTTTTCAACATCTAAAACTTCGGTTTGTTGCGCGTTTATAAAAAAAGGACTCGCCAATAAAAGCAGCCAAACTATTTTTTGCATAAGTGTTTTATTCTTGTTTCGAAAATACGAAACTTACTTGTTTTTACATTCTATATATTTTTATACTTTTAAAAACTAACCAATACGTACCAAAATGACTACTTCTTCACAAAAAATCCCGACTTGGTTTTGGATAATTTCTATTGTTCTTTTACTTTGGAATTTAATGGGCATCGGCTCTTTTGTATTTCATTCACTTGTGATGAAAGGTGAAGCTTTGGCAGGTTTACCGGAGAATGAACGCGCACTTTATGGTGAATATCCGTTATGGACGCATATTGCGTTTGGTGTCGCTACGATCGGAGCTTTATTGGCAAATATTCTTTTACTAGCAAAGAAAAAATCGGCGATCACATTATTTCTAATTTCATTGATTGCGATTCTTATACAAATGTTTCAAAATTTATTTTTAACGAGTGCTGCTGAAGTTTACGGCAATGCAACTTACGTAATGCCTGTTTTAGTCATCATCATTGCTATTTTTGAAGTTTGGTTTTCAAAATTTGCTTATCGAAAAAGTTGGATCAAGTAAAATGGTACAAAAAAATTTAATCCTATTATTTTTTTCCTTCTCAATATTTACACTAATTAGTTGCAAAGAAGAAAAAAAATATCATTCTAATATAATTTATAAAGATCAAGACATAAGAATTTCATTCCACACTTTAGATGGAAAAGATTTTATTCTTAAAGATAAAACAAATCATGTTTTCTTTTTAACATCAGACAGCTTAAACTATTCTGTTTATGGCCCAAGTATAAATCCGCTCGGGATCGAGTCATACAGGAATACTTTTCATGTAGAAATTACTCCAACAGATAGCATTCTAAAGGATAATAAATTACCAATTATTATAAGTTTTAACAAAAATGGATTTATAAAAAAAATACATTACGGAATTAAAGTCAAATAGTACAGGATAGAGTTACATTTATAAAAATTAGAAGACAGAATTTACAAAAAATCCTATCTTCGTTTTTATGAATGCGAATACGCTGCAAACTCCCATCGATTATCTAAAAGGCGTTGGTCCCAATCGGGCCGATTTGCTTCGTAAAGAAGTGGGAATTCATACTTTTCAAGATTTACTCAATTTTTTCCCGAACCGATATATCGATAAAACTCGGTATTATAAGATCAATGAAATTCAACGGAATTCAGCAGAAATTCAAATTGTAGGGAAAATTGTTCATATAAAAAGTGTCGCTCAAAAAAGAGGAAAACGCCTCGTTGCCGATTTTATCGATGAAACCGGAAAAATAGAATTGGTTTGGTTTCGCGGCCATAAATGGATACGGGAAAATCTGAAGATCAACGAACCTTATGTGATTTTCGGTAAAGTAAATTACTACAACGGTATTTTCTCGATGCCGCATCCCGAGATGGAATTGCTCAAAGAGCATCAAAAGCAAATGAAAATTGCGATGCAACCGCTCTATCCTTCCACCGAAACGCTGGCAAAACGTGGCGTGACCAATCGGGTAATTATTAAAATGATTCAGCAGGTTTTTATAGAAAACAAAAAGGGTTTTGCAGAAACTTTGCCCGATTACCTGCGGAAAGAATTAAAGCTTATTTCTAAAAGTGAAGCTTTATTCAACATTCATTTTCCGCAGTCGCAAGAAAAATTAGCACGCGCACAATTTCGATTGAAGTTCGAAGAATTGTTTTATGTTCAGCTTCAATTATTAATGAAGAACTTGCTCCATAAACGAAAAATTAAAGGTTTTCCGTTTGAGGAAGTTGGTAAATATTTTAATGAATTTTACACAAAACACCTTCCTTTTGAACTTACCAACGCTCAAAAACGAGTGATCAAAGAAATTAGAAACGATTTAGGTACCGGTGCGCAAATGAATCGTTTACTACAAGGTGATGTAGGCTCTGGTAAAACCATCGTGGCGCTCATGAGTTGCTTGCTCGCTTTAGATAATGGTTTTCAAGCCAGCTTAATGGCACCAACCGAAATTCTGGCTACACAGCATTTTCAGGGGTTGTCTGAACTTTGTGCTGAAATGAATATTGAAATTGCTTTGCTCACCGGTTCGAGTAAAACCGCTGAACGTCGAATAATTCACGAAAAATTAGAAAATGGCAAACTCGATATTCTTATCGGAACGCACGCTTTGCTGGAAGATAAAGTGAAATTTAAAAATCTAGGTTTGGCAATTATCGATGAGCAACATCGTTTTGGTGTTGCCCAACGTGCTAAATTGTGGAAGAAAAACATTAATCCGCCTCACATTCTAGTCATGACGGCGACGCCGATACCCAGAACTTTGGCAATGAGTTTATATGGCGATCTAGATATTTCTGTAATTGATGAATTACCACCGGGCAGAAAAGCTATAAAAACTGTACATCGTTATGACAATAACCGATTAAAGGTTTTTGCTTTTATTCGAGATGAAATAAAAAAAGGCCGACAAATTTATGTGGTTTACCCGTTAATTCAGGAATCAGAAAAGATGGATTATAAAGATTTGATGGACGGTTACGAAAGTATTGCTAGAGAATTTCCGCAGCCAGAATATCAGATCTCGATCGTTCACGGACAAATGAAACCTGCCGATAAAGATTATGAAATGAACCGTTTTGCCAATGGCGAAACACAAATTATGGTAGCTACCACAGTGATTGAAGTGGGTGTAAACGTACCCAACGCCAGTGTGATGATTATTGAAAGTGCCGAACGTTTTGGGCTTTCGCAATTACACCAATTACGAGGTCGCGTAGGTCGTGGCGCCGAGCAAAGTTTTTGTATTTTAATGACCGGCCATAAACTTTCTAACGATAGTAAAACGAGGTTGGAAACGATGACGCAAACCAACGACGGTTTTGAAATTGCCGAAGTAGATCTGAAACTTCGTGGACCTGGAGATTTAATGGGTACGCAACAAAGTGGTGTGCTTAATTTACAAATTGCCGATATTGTAAAAGACAATCAAATTTTAAAATCGGCACGCTATTATGCGATGCAACTTTTAAAAGACGATCCGCAACTGCAAAAAGAAGAAAACAGAATCGTAAATTACACCTACCAACAAATTGCGAAAAATAAAACCATCTGGAATTACATTAGCTAATGAATAACTTTATTCTTATTGCGATTGCTATTCTTGCCGGAGTTGCTGCCCGAAAATTTAAGAAGCTACCCGAAAATAGTTACGTAGCGGTCAATTTCTGGGTGATTTATATTGCGCTGCCGGCAATTGCTTTAAAATACATTCCGCAAATAGAATGGAGTACAGAATTGGTGATTCCTTTTGTAATGCCGCTCGTAGTTTTTGCGCTCAGTTTTATTTTTATTGAAATTATTTCGCGATTTATTCAACTAAATCAAGCTACCAAAGCGGTATTGATTTTATTAAGCGGTTTAGGGAATACTTCATTTTTGGGTTTTCCGTTAACCGAAGCTTATTATGGTAAAGACGGATTAGAAATTGCGATTCTTTGCGACCAAAGTTGCTTTCTTATCGTTTCAACACTTGGTGTGATCACGGCTGTAAAAGCAAGTGCTCAAGGTAAATTTCAGATTTCTTCAATTCTAAAAAAAGTATTTAGCTTCCCTCCTTTTTTAGCATTTATCGCTGCTTTTGTACTTCCGCATTTTTTAGATTTGAGTCCGCTAGATCCTTTATTAGAAGCGTTGGGTGCGACATTAGTTCCGATGGCATTGTTTTCTGTCGGTTTGCAACTTCAGCTTAAAAAATGGAAAAGCGATGTAAAGCTGTTAAGTTTATCGTTGATTTACAAATTAGTATTAGCACCGTTGGTTATTTTCAGCATTTTATATGTATTGAATATCAACTCCCTCACCGGAAAAGTAGCTGTTTTTGAAGCTTCGATGTCGCCTATGGTTACTCCCGCAATTATTGCCACTCAGTACGGCTTAAACCCGAAATTGGCGAATTTAATTTTAAGTGTTGGGATTATTATTGGCTTCTTTTCAACCTTTATTTGGTCTGAAATTATTCAGTTTTTGTAATTCGACCTTCTCTTTCAAAGATAAAATCGATAGCATTTTTATCGTCTGCGATGGTAGCTTTCAGAAATTCAGCTTTCAATTTATAAGTAATCACTTTCGGAAAATCGTTTTGTTTATTCTCTGCTGAAAAGCTAGTTGAATTTATTTCAGTAATAAGAAAATCGACTTCATCTTCATGAACTCCTACTACGCGGTAAACCCAATTTTCATTTATTTTCAGCAAACGTAATTTTTCTTTAAAAATGGTATCATTTTCAACCAAAGTAAATCCTAAACCTCAATATTCTTCAGAAGAAACTTGTTGCCATTGCTCGTAAGTTTGCTCTAAATCATCTCCGTTGGTTCTTATCCAATTGCCGACTAACCAATCGAAATTAACTGATGATCGCTGACAAGCATTCAACAAAATACAACTTAAGAATACTGCTAAAAAACTTTTTTTCATGAAGTAGATTTTATAATTGAAATTTACAAGAAAAACTTGATAAGTAACTCGTTATAGAATCTTAGATTTTGCCAAAATTAATAGTATCTTTGCCACTTTATAAAAAAATTTAGTGCTTCTTTGGAGTACGTTAGAATTAAGAAAATAATTATTTTTCTACTGAAAAATTACATGTAAATGAAGATTTCTTACAACTGGGTAAAACAGTTTATTAAAACCGATTGGGACGCAGAAAAAACCGGAGAACTTTTAACTGATCTAGGTTTAGAAGTTGAAGGTATCGATACTTTTGAGTCGGTAAAAGGTGGTTTAGAAGGAATTGTTGTTGGGCACGTTCTCACGTGTGAACCACACCATAATGCAGATCGATTAAGAGTGACCACTGTTGATATTGGTGAAGCAGAACCTGTACAAATTGTTTGTGGTGCACCTAATGTTGCTGCGGGTCAAAAAGTACCTGTGGCAACCGTAGGAACAACGCTTTACGATGATAAACAAGAACCTTGGAAAATTAAGAAAGGTAAAATTCGTGGTGAAGTTAGTAATGGGATGATTTGCGCTGAAGATGAATTAGGTCTAGGTAAAAGTCACGACGGGATTATGGTTTTAGCAGAAGATCTAAAACCGGGAACTCCGCTTAAAGAAGTTTTTGAAGTAGAAACCGATCAAGTTTTCGAAATTGGTTTAACGCCAAACCGTGCCGACGCGATGAGTCATTATGGTGTTGCACGTGATCTAAAAGCAGGATTACTTCAGCAAGAAATAAACACTCCATTAGATACGCCATCGGTAAGTAATTTTCACGTAGAAAACAGAAGTCGAAGAATTGCTATCGAAGTTGATAATTACGATCTGGCTCCGCGTTATTGTGGCGTTACCATTTCTGGCGTAAAAGTAACTACTTCTCCGGCTTGGCTTCAAAACCGATTAAAAGCAATCGGGATTACGCCGAAAAATAATGTTGTAGATGTCACAAATTATGTTTTACACGAGTTAGGACAACCCTTACACGCTTTCGATGCTGATTATATTAGCGACAATAAAATAAAGGTGAAAACACTTCCTGCAGGAACTAAGTTTACCACCTTAGATGAAGTGGAACGTGAGTTACACGAAGAAGATCTCATGATTTGTGATGCTGAAAAACCGCTTTGTATAGCCGGTGTTTTTGGCGGACTCAATTCTGGAGTGACTGAAAAAACTAACACGGTTTTCTTAGAGAGTGCTTACTTTAATCCCGTGAGTGTTCGTAAAACTGCAAAACGTCACGGTTTAAATACCGATGCTTCTTTTAGATTTGAAAGAGGTATCGATCCAAATATTACAAAATATGCATTACGCAGAGCGGCTTTGTTAATTCAGAAAACGGCAGGCGGAATTGTAACGAGCGATATCGACGATATCTACCCGAAGAAAATTGAAGATTTTCAGGTATTTCTAACTTTCGATCGAATTAACAGTCTTATTGGGCAAGAAATTCAGCCAGAAATTATTAAGTCTATTTTGGCTTCTTTAGACATTCGTGTAAACAACGTAACCGAAAGCGGTATGGGACTTACCATTCCGGCTTATCGTGTAGACGTTCAACGCGAAGTAGATGTAATTGAAGAAATTCTTCGTGTTTATGGCTATAATAATGTTGAATTCAATGAAAAATTAAACGCCTCAATTTCAAACTCAAGCAGGTTTGAAGATTATCGTTTACAAAACATCATTGCCGATCAATTAGTTGGTCAAGGTTTTTACGAAACGATGGCGAACTCGTTAACCACAAAAGAATATGTGGAGTTGAGTGATGGTTTGCAAGAAACGCATAACGTTGAAATGCTTAATCCGTTAAGTCAAGATTTAGCGGTAATGCGTCAGTCTTTATTATTTAGCGGTTTAGAAGCGATTGCTTACAACTTAAATCGTAGAAATAATAATCTGAAGTTTTTCGAATTCGGAAAGACGTATCACGATTTCCCATCGGGAAGAGAAGAACATAAACATCTATCACTATTAATTAGTGGTAATAGAAGTGCAGAACGTTGGAATGCGCTTCCTGCGAAAAGCGACTTTTTCTTTAGCAAAGGAAGCATTGTTGCTGTTTTAGAAAAACTAGGTTTAAATCAGCTTAAATATACACCAACAACAAGCGATATTTTTTCTGAAGGATTAAGTATTTCTACTCGTAAAAAGAAAGTAGTCGATTTTGGGGTAGTTAAAAAATCGATCTTAAAGAAATTTGGTATAGATCAAGAAGTGATCTTTGCAGATTTTAATTGGGATACCATTATTGAATTGGTTCAGCATCATAAAACTACGTTTAGAGCGATCCCTAAATATCCTTCCGTAAGAAGAGATTTTGCATTACTTTTAGATGAAAAAGTAAGCTTTAGTGACATTTACGATATCGCTACTAAAAGTGAACGTAAGATGTTGAAGAATGTAGAATTGTTCGACGTTTATCAAGGAGAAAACCTTCCGGAAGGCAAAAAAAGTTATGCGGTAAGCTTCAGCTTTTTAGATGAATACAAAACTTTAACCGATAAGCAAGTAGATAAAATGATGAATAAACTTCAGCAGCAATTTGAAAAACAATTGGGCGCTAGTTTACGATAATTTTTCACAGTACTAAAACCAAAATATTTAAAAATAATATCCTGAATCAATTTCTGAGTGACGGCGACTCATTATGATTTAATAGATATTCAATTAAAAAAAATCCGGATCTATAAGAATCCGGATTTTTTTTTAATACTATATATAAAAATTGACTATCTAGCCGGTAAAAGTATAGATTTCGTTTTGTAAATTAGTCCGTTTGAAGATTGATTTTCTGAGGAAATTACAACATTTGCTCTACCTAAATGATCAACAACAATTAAATTTCCTTCTTCATTGTCAGAAAACGTTAAAGGAGTTCCCTCTACAGTTTTCACCATTGTTCTACCTCCTTTTTCTTTAATTTTATTCTGGATTTTTTCTAATGTCCAACTTCCTTCCAAAATATGATAAGTTGTTATTGCTCTTAGTTTATTTTCACCAGAAGGCATATTTACGTACTTTTCTTGTATTAAGCTTTCAAAAGCATCATTCACAGGAGCAAAAATTGTGTAAGAATTACCGTCATTAAGCAGATTAACTGTTTTAGTAGTTTCTAGCAAACCATAAAATTCTGATAGGTCACTAGCTGAAGAAATGTTAGCTGTTAAAGTTTTAGAGCTATCTTGAGCAAAGGCATTTAATCCTAAAAATAAAAAAGCAACTAACGATAATTTAGAAAGGTAATTTAATGTTCTCATAATTGGATTTTGGGTTATTAAGTAACGAATTTAATAAATTATTATGAAGTTTCTTTTATAAATCTAAATAACTTACCGATAATCATTATATTAAAATCATTTTCAACTTTAAAATAATATTTAAAAATTATTACTCTTCAACTTTATACTAAATCTCACTCCATTAATAATAATAGCACAAAATTATTCAGCAGCAACTCAAACTGAAAAATAAATTAAGTATACAATTACAGAAAAAGTCAGTATTTTGCGGCTTTATAATTTAAAGCAAGTTGAATAATGAAAAACAAAGACCTTTTACAAATTGCAGAAGACTTTGGCAGTCCAGTTTATGTGTATGATAGTGAAAAAATTGTAGCACAATTTAAACGCTTAACCAACGCATTTAAACAGGTTAAAAAGCTAAAGATCAATTATGCAGTAAAAGCGCTTTCTAACATTAACGTGCTTAAATTACTTACTAACTGCGGAAGCGGTTTAGATACGGTTTCTATACAGGAAGTAAAACTGGGCTTAAGAACCGGAATTGCACCAGAGAAAATTATTTTCACGCCTAACGGAGTTTCTATCGAAGAAATTGAAGAAGCTGTAAAGTTAGGGGTTCAAATTAATATAGATAATTTATCGGTCTTAGAACAATTCGGAACAACGCATCCAGAAGTTCCTGTTTGTATTCGTATTAATCCGCATGTGATGGCAGGAGGAAATACGAACATTTCGGTAGGACATATCGATTCTAAATTTGGTATTTCTATTCACCAAATGCCACATTTATTAAGAATTGTTGAAAATACTAAAATGAATATTAACGGTATACATATGCATACCGGAAGTGATATTTTGGATATTGAGGTTTTCTTATACGCTTCAGAAATTCTTTTTGATGCCGCTAAAAATTTTAAAGAGCTAGAGTTTTTAGACTTCGGAAGTGGTTTTAAAGTTCCTTATCATGATAATGATATTGAAACCAATATTGAAGAATTCGGAAAAAAACTAAGCAAACGCTTTAACGAGTTTTGTAAAGATTACGGCAAAGAACTTACGCTAGCCTTTGAACCGGGTAAATTTTTAGTAAGTGAATCTGGTTTCTTTTTAGTAAAAGTAAACTCTATAAAACAAACCACCTCAACAGTTTTCGCTCAAGTGGATTCTGGTTTTAATCATTTGATAAGACCAATGCTTTACGGTTCTAAACACGAAGTGGTAAACATTAGTCATCCTACCAAAAATAAGCGTTTTTATTCTGTTGTAGGTTATATTTGTGAAACTGATACATTTGCCACCAATAAACAAATTGCAGAGATTAGTGAAGGTGATATTCTAGCTTTTAAAAATGCCGGAGCTTATTGTTTTTCGATGGCTAGTAATTACAATTCTCGCTATCGTCCTGCTGAAATTTTATGGCATAACGGAGAAGCTAAATTGATTCGAAAAAGAGAAACTTTTGAGGATTTAATTGCTAATCAAGTAGAAGTTGAACTTTAGTTAATTTCAGCTTAAATTAAGTTGAAATAATTTGTGATTCGATTATCTTAGATAAAAACTAAAATGATGAGTACAGAAAATTCAACTTATAAAAACGTATATACCGGTTCTGATGTAAATGTTCAATATTTGCAAGAACTGTTTCACAAAGCAGGAATTGATTCTATTGTAAAAAATAATTTTGAATCCGGTTTGAGAGCAGGTTTTGGTGGCGGTTTACCGGGACAGGTACAATTGCAAGTACAAACCTCTCATTACGATGAAGCGGTGAAAATTATTAAAGCTACATTTCCGCAGGAATAAGATTAAAAATTTTTCAATAAAAAAAAGCCACGATTAAAATCGTGGCTTTTTTTATCGTTTAGTTTTATATTAAAACTGATAACTAAATTCTCCTTGAGTAATGTTAATTGTATCTCCGTTATCGGCTTCACCAACAAAGCTAAATGTACCGACTACTGTATTGTTCTCAAAAGAAGTAATTGTGATCTCACCAGAATCTGCTTGAGCATCATAAACCACCTCATTCGCTGTATCTACATCTGCAATATAACTTGCTGAATACGGTGGATTCTCACTGATTGAATACGTACCCACTTCAGGATTCTGAGGTATATTTAATACAATACTATTATCTAAATCTGAAATAAAATTTAAACTCACTTCATCACTACCTACTAAAGATCCTTCTGCAAAAGTATTTGCTACAAATTCTTCACCATCTACTAAAGCACTAGCATTATCTACAGGAGCTTGATTTTCAAAAGGAATATTGGTAAATACACCATTTGTCATCACTAACTCTTCTTGACTGATAATTTCTACTAAAGTTCCAGAAAATGTACCTGAAACCAAGTTATTTGTATAATCTATAGATGAAATATTAATGGTTCCCTCTATAGGAATATACACTTCGCTTTCTTCATTTGAATTATCTAAATCGTATAAAATTAGTGCTTCATATTCAGAACCTAAATCAAAACTTCCCACAGCCGGATCAAATACCTGTAATACGAAGACCTGCTCCCCAGAACTTGCAGCAATTGCTAAACCATCTTCATTAATATTTGCTTGCGTAGTACCTGTATAAAGTTCTCCATCTAATTCTACCTCAAATAGAGATTCAGGATCTTCTGGTTCAGGGTCTGTAGGTTCTTCTCCTCCTTCTATTTGTAATGGAACATTAGAGAATTCTCCTTCAGTAATATTAACAGTTTCAACAGTAACACTACCATCTTCATTATCTACTTCTCTTTCTGCTTCAAATGAAAAAGTTCCTGAAACTATCATATTTTGAGTATCCCATTCTGTAATTTCTAACGTTCCTGTAGAATTCACGGTAGTTGTATAAGGAAATCCTTCAGTTCCTAATTGCGCGTACATCGCCGTGCCATCTCCGGGATTATCAAAATCAACGGGATTAGATAATACGTAAGATCCTGTACCTTCGGCTTCAATTTGTAAAGAAATTGAATTTCCTGAAACATTTGCTCCAGAAATCGAAGTTTGCACGATATCTCCATTATAAATAGTAATCGATAAAGCTCCATCTGCAACAAACGAGTTACCATCGATAGTAGCAGTAAAGTTACCACCCGGTGTTTGGTTTCCTCCTCCAGAACCGCCACCATTAGGATCACCAAACTCTCCTTCTAAAGGTTCGTTATCACAAGAAACCGCCATTAACGTGAATAGCGCTAAAAAAATAGGGTATAAGATTTTTTTCATAAAGATATATTTATTTGGGTCACACAAACTTAATTAAATTTATGTTAAACTAAAATTTTGTTTTTGGTACTCGCAATAATAAAATTACTCCTAAAATAAAAAATGTCATAAAACATAAAATTGCGGTTCTACTATCATATTTCTGAGCAATATAACCGTAGGAGAACATCCCAATGACAATTCCGATTTTCTCTGAAACGTCGTAAAAACTGAAATAGGAAGCCGTATCGATCGCATCTTTAGGTAATAATTTTGAATAGGTTGAACGCGATAAAGACTGAATACCTCCCATCACCAAACCTACTAAAGCTGCAGCACCATAAAACTGAAACGGAGTCGTAATAAAATAGGCATAAATACAAATACCAACCCACAATAGATTAATGACGATTAATGTTTGAATATTCCCAAATTTAGCAGAAGCTTTAGAAGTTAAAAAAGCTCCTAAAACCGCCACTAATTGTATAAGTAAAATACTTACAATTAATCCGGTGGTTGAATCTTGCTCGCCCCAATCTAATTCTTTAATTCCAAAATAAGTTGCTATAAGCATAATCGTTTGTACCGCCATACTATATAAAAAGAAAGAATACAGGTAGCGCTTCAGTTGAATATTTTCTTGAATGCGAGCCCAAATTTTTCGAAGTTCTCGAAAGCCATTAAACATAACATCTTTAGTAACTTTAGCATTTGTTTTGTTTCCTTTAGGCAAGTAATAGTAAGTGTACTGACTAAAGCCAATCCACCAAACTCCGGTTAAAATAAAAGATAATCTTGTTGGGAAAGCTTCATCTTTAAACCCGAAAGTTTCATAAAATAGAATCATTGATAAACAAATGAGCAATAAGATCACACTACCAATATAGCCTAACGAGAAGCCTTTGGCACTAATTTTATCTTGCTGCTCTGGGAAGGCAATATCCGGTAAATAAGAATTGTAGAATACCAAACTACCCCAGAACCCGATGAGTGCTAAAAAATAACAAAGCAACCCAAACCATAAATAATCAAGGTCGAACCAAAATAAACCAATACAAGAAATTGCTCCCAAATAACAGAAAAACTTCATAAAGTTTTTCTTGTTCCCCACATAATCGGCGATTCCACTTAAAAACGGACTTAAGATCGAAACCATTAAAAAAGCTGCTCCGGTTACATAACTAATAAGCGTGTCGTTATTAATACCTTCAAAGCCTAAAAAATCGATTGTATCGCTTACTACTACTCCATCTTCTTTTACAATAGTTAATGCGCCATAAAAAATAGGAAAGATCGCTGAAGAAATAACTAAACTGTAAACCGAATTTGCCCAGTCGTAAAATGCCCAAGCGTTGAGTAACTTTTTACTTCCTTTTGGTAATGCTTGCATGGTTAAGCTTTTGATTAGATGGTCTAAAAATAGAAAAACCTTTCTAAATAATTAGAAAGGTTTTTTATGAATTGTTTATTCTTTTGCGTTAGGGATGACAGCCCTTCGACTAAGCTCAGGATAAACTCTCCCTTTTTTAATTTTTGCGATAGCGATAATTAAAAAAGTTATAGCGTACAGCCCGACCCGCAGGGAAACGCCCTAAGCATTAACCGTGTACATTTTTTCGCGCTGTTCTTTTACTTTTGGATCGCTCATATATTCGTCAAAAGATAAGTAACGATCAATCACTCCGTTTGGTGTAAGCTCTACAATACGATTACCTACGGTTTGAGAAAATTCGTGATCGTGCGTGGTTAACATAACCGTTCCTTTAAAGTTTTTCAAACTGTTATTAAATGCCGTGATCGACTCTAAATCTAAGTGGTTGGTTGGCTCGTCTAACATTACTACATTAGCACGCATCATCATCATTCTACTTAGCATACAACGCACTTTTTCTCCTCCAGAAAGTACTTCTGCAGTTTTTAAAGCATCTTCACCACTAAATAACATTTTACCTAAGAAACCACGAATGTAAACTTCTTCGCGCTCTTCTTCGGTTTTTGCATATTGACGTAACCAATCGACTAAGGTTAGGTCTTTATCGAAATATTCTGAATTATCTAACGGAAGATAAGATTGATTGGTAGTAATACCCCATTCGTACTTACCGGCAGCAGCTTCTTGCTTACCATTAATAATTTCGTAAAAAGCAGTCGTAGCACGAGAATCTCTTGAGAACACTACTACTTTATCGCCTTTAGCTAAATTTAAATGAATATTTTTGAAAAGTGTTTCACCATCGATCGAAGCTTCCAAACCTTCAATATTTAAAATTTGATCTCCTGCCTCACGCTCTCTTTCGAAAATAATAGCCGGGTAACGACGGCTAGAAGGTTTAATCTCGTCGATATTCAATTTTTCAATCATTTTTTTACGAGAAGTAGCTTGTTTAGATTTTGCTACGTTCGCACTAAAACGTTGAATAAATTCTTGTAGTTCTTTCTTCTTTTCTTCAGCCTTCTTATTTTGTTGCGCACGTTGTCTTGCTGCTAATTGCGAAGACTCGTACCAGAAAGAGTAGTTACCACTAAAGTGATTGATCTTTCCAAAATCGATATCTGAGATATGTGTACAAACCGCGTCTAAAAAGTGACGGTCGTGAGATACCACAATTACGGTATTGTCATAATTTGCTAAGAAATGCTCTAACCAAGAGATCGTTTCGTAATCTAAGTCGTTGGTAGGCTCATCCATAATTAACACATCAGGATTGCCGAAAAGTGCTTGTGCTAATAACACACGTACTTTTTGCTTACCATCTAGATCTTTCATTAACGAATAGTGGTGCTCTTCTTTTATACCTAAGTTAGAAAGTAACGATGCGGCATCGCTATCGGCATTCCACCCGTTCATTTCTTCAAAAATTACTTGCAGCTCTCCAATTCTATCGGCATTTTCATCTGAATAGTCGGCATAAAGCGCATCCATTTCTGCTTTTACATCAAAAAGCGGCTTGTTACCTTTTAATACGGTTTCTAAAACTGTACTCTCGTCGTACAAGTTGTGGTTTTGTTCTAAAACCGACATACGTTTGCCCGGCTCTAAATGAACGTGACCTGAAGTTGGGTCTATTTTTCCTGATAAAATTCTTAGAAAAGTAGATTTTCCTGCTCCGTTTGCACCGATAATTCCGTAGCAATTTCCTTGAGTAAAGGTCGTGTTTACCTCATCAAAAAGAACTCTTTTACCAAATTGTACCGATAAATTTGAAACTGATAACATAGGCTATAAAAAATTTTTGCGAAAATAGTTAATTAAAATGATAACATGAAACATTAACTTTTTAAGTTTTCTATTTAACGTGAGGTTAACAAGCGTAACCTAAGCTTTGGTTTAATTTTGAGAGCTAAATGAATAAAACCACCAATGAGGCAACTCTACATCTTGTCTATTATTAGTTTGATTTTGTGTTCTTGCCAAAAAGATCCTAATGCTAATGCCTCTACTTCTGTGGGTGGCGAAATTGTAAATAGTAATACTCCTTATTTAACACTCGAAAGAAATGGTAAGCTTGTCGATTCTATTTCTATTGAAGAAGACGGAACTTTTACTTACAATTTTGAAGAAGATAATTTTGAACCGGGACTTTACACCTTTCGACACAATCCTGAAGGGCAAGTTTTTTTTATTGAAGAAGGCGATAGTTTATTATTTAGAGTAAACACGAAAGAATTTGATGAATCGTTAATGTTTACCGGCGATAAATCTGTAGAGAATAATTTTTTAATGGAAATGTATTTGCTGAATGAAAAGGATAACGATGTGATCCTTTCTTATTATAAGGTGAGTCCAGAAAAATTTATTTCAAAAACAGATTCTATTAAAGCTAAACGTAAAGAAAAGTTAGCTGAACTTAAAAGTGAGAATAATTTTTCTGATGCGTTTATTGAACTTGCTGATAAAACCATCGATTACGAATATTACGATTTACGCGAACGCTACGCTTTTTTAATAAACACCTATTTTAATCAGTTTAGAAATAAAATTCCTGAAGATTTTTTCCATTACCGTAAAGACATCGATTTTAACGATAAAAGCTTACAATCGTATTACGTTTACCAACGTTTTTTAGACAATTACTTAAAAAACAGAGCTATTGAGCGCTGTATAAATATAGAAAACACCAAGGATTGCTTTGATGCTAATTCGGTAACTAATTTAAAAAACCGATTAATCATCTCTGATAGTATTTTTAAGATTAAAAACTTAAGAAACCTTTACCTCACTAGATTTGCGAGAAAACAAATTAATACTGCTACCAACACGCAACAAATCGACTCTACTTTACAATTATTAAAAAGTTTCAATTTTCCGAATGAAAAATATAACGAACTAAAAAAATTAGGGCGATTACAGAAAAATTATTTTGTTGGTAAAGATGTTTCTCAATCAAAATTATTAACGACTGAAAAAGAGAAAATCTTTCTTATCGATATTTTAGACCAGCCTACCATTACAATCACTTGGTCTGTTTATGTTTCTAATCACACCAAATTGCACGAACGTGTAAATGAATTAAGAAACCGCTATCCTGAAATTAATTTTCTTGGCGTAAATATCGATGAAGAAAGCAACCACGATTTATGGATGAAGGCACTCGAGAATTTTGACTACAATAAAAATTTTGAAGTTAAAATTAGAGCTCGAGGCAACGATATTTCACTTTACAAAAACTTTTTAAATAAGGTTTTACTCATCAACAAAAAAGGAACGATCGAGAAAGCTAACCTCAATCTATTCGATCCTAATTTTGAAAATGAATTACTGGAATATTTAAATCAGTAAATAATTACTCAACCTCAAAAAAAGGCTTTTCAATATCTTGAAAAGCCTTCTTTATTTTCTACTGAAAAAGTTTTATTAACTGTTTCCTTTTCGGTAATCTGCTAAGAATTTTTCTAAACCTATATCGGTTAATGGGTGTTTTAATAAACCTTCAATAGAACTTAAAGGTCCCGTCATTACGTCGGCTCCAATTTTTGCACAATCGATCACATGCATCGTGTGTCTAACCGAAGCTGCTAAAATTTCTGTTGAAAAATGATAGTTATCGTAAATATGTCTTATTTCAGCAATAAGATTTAATCCGTCGGTAGAAATATCGTCTAATCGACCAATAAATGGTGAAACATAAGTAGCTCCTGCTTTAGCCGCTAAAATTGCTTGTCCGGCAGAAAAAACTAAGGTACAATTCGTTTTAATTCCTTTATCACTAAAATATTTAATTGCCTTGACCCCATCTTTGATCATCGGTACTTTCACCACAATCTGGCTGTGCAATTTTGCTAATTCTTCTCCTTCTTTTATAATATCATCATAATTTGTAGCGATCACTTCTGCACTTACATCGCCTTCAACGATCTCACAAATTTTCTTGTAATGATCAATAATATTTTCTTTTCCTGTAATCCCTTCCTTAGCCATTAAAGAAGGATTGGTAGTCACCCCATCTAAGACGCCTAAATCCTGCGCTTCTTTAATCTGATCTAAGTTTGCTGTATCGATAAAAAATTTCATAGAATTTAATTTTTAGTTATACAGTAAAGTTACAGTTTATAATGTTTCATAAGCATTTTTTCGTAAACTTTATCAGGTAAAATATGCTTTAAGGCAATGCTAAATTTTTGTAACGCCTCTCCTACTTTATAATGTATCGTCGGATTTTTTTCTTGCATGACCGCAAACACTTTTTCAGCCATTTTTATAGGATCTTGACCTTTGTCTACGTGCTCATCCATCAGCTTCAAGGTGTTGCCGTAATTTTTCTTATAAGGTGAATTTTCTTTTACCGGAGCGTGATATCTTCCGGCAGCAATATTGGTCGCAAAATCTCCCGGAGCGATATTGGTCATTTTTATATTGAATTCTTTCAGCTCCATTCTAAAAGCTTCCGTGGTAAGTTCTAACGCTCCTTTAGTTGCTGAATAAATTCCGCGATATGGTAATCCCATATAACCGGCAATTGAAGTGATATTGATAATAAAACCATCGCCTTGTTTACGCATAAATGGTAAAACGGCTTTGATCACATTAATTACCCCAAAATAATTGGTATCAAAAACCTTTCTAATTTCAGCATCCGGAATTTCTTCAATAGGACCTGTAATTCCCATTCCAGCGTTGTTAATCAAGAAGTCAATTTTTCCTTCAGCAGTAATTACTTGTTCAACAGCAGCTGTAATCGTTTCTACTTGAGTAACGTCTAAAGCTACAAAATGAATTCCGTTAGATTCAGTGGTTTTCGGGTTTCTACTGGTACCGTAAACTTTATATCCTTTTTGAGCTAAAAACTCGCCTATAGATTTGCCTATTCCCGAAGAAGCTCCGGTAATTAAGACTACTTGATTTGCCATATCTAAAAAAATTGAAAGGCAAATGTCGATTATTTATAAGAAAGAATAAAATTAAACGTTAAGATTTACAGGAAGTAATACGTGGGAAAAGTGCATAAAAAAAGGCAAGCTACCCACATCACACCGCTACGACCATCTACCCTTGCTGCGTTCCCGCCCTGGGGGAATTCGACAGGAGCTGGTTGTGTGGGACTTGCCGGGTGCAAATATACAAGGTTTATCTATTTCTGCAAGCATTTTTTAGCATGAAATACCTAAATTAGCCAAAGAATTTAAAATTATTTAAATGAAAGTTTATAACTTATTGAGCCTTTTTATTTTAGGCTTTTTTGTAATTTCTTGCGGAAATCCAAATCAGAAAAATTCAGCTAATTTTTCACTTCAAATTGGTGAGAAAGATGAAAATATTCAGCAAGGAAAAGCAGTAAAAATTCAACTTCATCAAAAAGAAGCACAAGAAATTGATTCGGTTACCTATTTCTATAACGGTGAAAAGATCAATGTTGAAAATAATAGCATTACGTTTAACCTTCCGTTAGGTAAAAATAAGTTAGAAGCTAACATTTATAGCGAAGGCGATAAAACTACGCTTACCGAAGAAGTTAGCGTACATAGTAATGTAAAACCAAAAATTTATAATTATGAGGTCATAAATACTTATCCACACGACCCTAATGCTTTTACGCAAGGTTTAGAGTTTTACAACGATACTCTTTACGAAAGTACCGGTTTAAGAGGACAATCGACTTTAAGAAAAGTAGATTTGGAAAGCGGAAAAGTGATTAAAAAAATAGATTTGATCGATACTTATTTTGCTGAAGGTTTAACGATTTACAATAATAAAATCTATCAACTTACTTGGAGATCCGGCGACGGAATTATTTATGACCTGAACACCTTCGAGAAAAAAGAGATCTTTAATTATAACGAAAGTAAAGAAGGTTGGGGACTTTGCAACGACGGCGAAAAATTCTATAAAAGTGACGGTACCGAAAAAATCTGGATCTTAAACCCGGAAACTTTAGCAGAAGAAAGTTTTATTCAACCGGCAACTCACAAAACAACGCTTACCAAACTTAACGAGTTAGAATGGGTAGACGGTAAAATCTACGCTAATACTTGGCAAAAAGATGGCGTGGTAATTATCGATCCTAAAACCGGAGCCGTAGAAGGTTTAATCGATTTTCGTGGTTTACGAGAAAAGCTGACCAATAACGACGAATTAGTAAAAAGTAATCACGTTCTAAACGGTATTGCCTACAACCCAAACAATAAAAAGCTCTACGTAACCGGTAAAAACTGGGATAAACTTTTTGAAGTAAAAATCATAGAAAGATAATTTAAATGAGATATTTATATTCCTTACTTCTTCTCTGCTCTATTGTTTTATGGAGTTCTTGTCGTAACGATTTCGAAACCGAACCCAGCACAGGAAATTTACAGTTTTCTAGAGATACGGTTTATTTAGACACCGTATTTTCGAATATTGGTTCGAGTACTTACAATTTAAAAGTCTACAATAGAAGTGACGACGATATCACCATTCCGACAATTCAGTTAGCCGGTGGAGAAAGTTCTAATTATCGCTTAAATGTAGACGGTTTACCGGGCAAATCGTTTGAAAATATAGATATTCTTGCTAAGGATAGTATTTTTGTTTTTATTGAAACCACTGCTAATATTGAAAATTTTTCTAACGAAAATCAATTTTTACTCACCGATGCGATCGAGTTTGATACCGGAGCTAATCAACAAAAGGTAGAATTGGTTACCCTAATTCAAGATGCGGTTTTTCTATATCCTGAAAAATTTGACGATGGTACTACAGAAAGCCTGTCATTTGGTTTTGATGAAGAAGGAAATGAAATTTTAATCGAAGGTTTCTTTTTAGATGAAACTGAATTAACCTTTACCAACGAAAAACCTTACGTCATTTATGGTTATGCCGCAGTTCCCGGCAATCGAACCTTAAATATCGAAGCTGGAGCCAGAGTTCACTTTCACGAGGCTAGCGGAATTATTGTAGCGCAAGACGGTTCACTTCACGTAAACGGAATGCTTAGTAACGATCAAGAAACTTTAGAGAATGAAGTGATTTTTGAAAGCGATCGTCTCGAACCCGATTTTAGTGAAATTCCCGGTCAATGGGGAGCCATTTGGTTAACAGCCGGTAGCACCAACAACCTCATTAATTATGCGACCATCAAAAATGCGACAGTCGGTATTTTAACCGAATCGAATGATGGCACGAGCAACCCTACTTTAACCATTAATAATTCTAAAATCTACAATTCTTCAAACGCCGGCTTACTCGCTAGAACCGGCCACGTTAAAGGGAATAATCTAGTAATAGGAAGTGCCGGGCAATCTTCTTTAAGTTTATCGCTTGGCGGCCAATACAATTTTACGAACTGCACTTTCGCCAATTACTGGACAGGCAGTTACCGATCGCTACCGACCGTACTTGTTCAAAATTACCTAGAAACACCGGAACAAATTTTTGTTTCAGATTTAATTGAAGCCAATTTTAATAATTGCATTATCTACGGAAATGAAAATCGCGAATTAGTCTTAAATGAAAGAAGTGAAGCCGATTTTAATGCTCGTTTTGAAAATTGTTTAATTCGATATAACGATTTTGGTTTCGGAAGTCAAGGCTACGATTTTGATGATGAAACTCTTTTTCCGGGAACCATTATTAATGTAATTCCTAATTTTTACAATCCGCAAGAAAATGAATTTATGATCGATGAAGAATCCGGAGCTAACAATTTAGCAAACCCTTCAACAGCAACGAATCAAGACATTTTAGGTACTCCTAGAGGCTCTTCACCCGATAGTGGTGCTTATGAGAGTATTATTTTTCCGGAGGAAGATTAATATTGATTTCATAAGAAAAGGCTCGAGTTCAAAAAACCCGAGCCTTCTCAAAACTAACTAATCAAACTACTTATTATGAAATTTCAATCATTCGTTTAGCCTGCACTTTTGCTTCTTCTTTCTTTGGAAGGTTGATCAACAAAACTCCATTTTCGTAAGAAGCATTTATTTTAGCACTATCTACTGTTTCCGGTAGGCTAAATGCTCTTTTAAAAGTGCTGTAACTAAATTCTCTTCTGGTAAATTTTCCTTTTTCTTCTTCAGTGTTTTCTTTTTTACTTTCAGAAGAAATTGTAAGCACATCGTTATCTAATTCGATATTAAAATCTTCTTTGGTTTTACCCGGTGCGGCAACTTCAACCAAGAAATTATCTTCAGTCTCTTGAATATTTACTGCCGGAATACTTACGCCAATATTATTCACGTTTGAAGTACCTCCTAACCAATCTGTTTTAAACATATCATCTAACATAGATGGTAACCAATTGTCTGCTGTTGTTCTTTTTACTAAACTCATAACTTTTATTTTTTGTTGTTTATATCAATTTTACACTCAACAAATAGCAATTTGAATACCAACGCATATTTAATGACTTTTTGACACAAACAGAGCTTAAAACTATGTCAAAATGACAATTATAACGGTTAAAGTATGGTTAAAACGACAGTTGAAGCTAAATAAGAGTTCTATTTTAGCTGAATTAATTCAACTTAAATGAAATATTTATTTAATAAGCTCTACAGTTTTATTAATACGATTGAAGGGAAAATTGCTTTCTACCCTACTCTTTTAGCGATTGGCGGACTTATACTTTCGCTCATTTCACTCTCCTTAGAAAATACCGGAATATCAGAATGGTTCACCTCGATTTACGACGGTTTTATAATCGACAGCAGCGATACAGCTAGAACTATTTTAAGTTATTTAACCGGCGGACTCATTTCTTTAATGGTCTTTAGCTTCTCGATGGTGATGGTTTTACTCAACCAAGCTTCTTCTAATTATTCTCCTCGAGTTTTGCCGGGACTTATCTCGAATAAAAATCATCAATATGTTCTTGGGATTTACCTCGGGACAATTATTTACAATGTATTTATTACGATTGCTATTAAGGCTTCAGAAAATAATGAAATGAGAATTCCTAGTTTTTCGATTTTTATTACCGTCTTACTAACAGTTTTATGTTTAGGAGCATTTATCTATTTCATTCATTCTATTTCACAATCAATTCAGGTAAATAATATTCTTACTAATGAATACAAAAAAGCTAAAACTCGATTAAAAAACATTATTGAAATTCAGAAAAACGAAAAAGAACTCGATTTTCCTGATACCGAAAACTGGTCAAGTTATCAAAGTAAAAAAACAGGCTATTTTCAAAATATATCGATCGATAATCTAAAAGAGATTTGTAAAGAAAATGATATTCAGATTTCCATTTTACCGATAAAAGGGAGTTTTATAGCAGAAAATTCTACCATCATTAAAGTAAGTAAATCGATAGAAGATGAGTTGGTTTTAAAAATTCTGAGCAATTTTAATTTTGCTGAAGGCGAATTTGTAGAAGATAATTACCTACTTGGTTTTAAACATATCACAGAAATTGGAATACGCGCTATTTCGCCTGCGGTTAACGATCCATCAACCACTATTAACACCATCGACTACCTAACAGATCTATTGGCTTTGCGTTTATTAAAGAAAGAAGATGAAATTGTAAGTTTAGAAGATCATCAACCTTGTATTTGGCTTTCAACTATTTATTTTGAAGAATTACTTTATCAAATTATTCTTCCTTACCGTACGTATTGCAAGAACGATTTTAGTTGTGTTCAAAAATTATTATTGATGTTTTCGTTTTTACTTCAGCAAAAAACAGTTAGTCAAAAATATCACGAAAGCATCAAAAAAGAAGCAAATAATCTCTATGAAGACGTAAAACACAGCCTTAAAAATGAAAGAGATTTAGAAAGATTAGAAGCAATGTACCAACAAATAGCATAAATGTGCTTATATTTTTTAAATTTGCAGCCAATCACAAATAACTTATGGCATTAAGCAATAACGATATATTTAAAAAATTACGTGTAGCCCACAAATTAAGGGACGACGATATTATTGAAATCTTTAAATTGGTAGACTTCAAAGTTTCTAAAAGTGAATTGGGAGCTATCTTTAGAAAAGAAGGACATCCTAAATACCAAGAATGCGGTGATCAATTTCTAAGAAATTTTTTAAATGCGCTTATTATTCATTTACGAGGTCCGATGCCTAAGAAAGAAAAAAAATAAATAATATTTACGTATATTGTTTATTTTGTAAATCTAACGTCATTTTTACGTCTTACTAGAGAACCCAAATTTGGTTTATGAGCGATACAACTGTTAAGAAACGAGTTTTTACCGAAGAAGAAATACAAGCCTTAAATAAGAAATATAAACCACTTTCTATTCAAGAAAGAATTGAAGAATTATATAAAGATTTTGATGTAGCTGAAGTTATGTTAACGAGTTCTTTTGCAGCTACTTCTGCTTTTCTATTGAAGCTTTTTTCTGATGTAAATAAAGAGCAAAAAGTATTTTTTATCGATACCGGTTACCATTTTGATGAAACTTTACAATATAAAAGAAAGCTTACTGAAAAATATGGCTTAAACGTTAAATCGATTAGTGCCATTAAAGAAGAACACGAGTTTACTACAAAAGATGAAACTTGGCGTAAAAACCCAGATTTTTGTTGTTCGATTAATAAAGTAAGACCTTTAGAGACCATTAAAAAACATTATTCAGTTTGGGTAAGCGGTTTAATGGAATGGCAAAGCGACCACCGTTCTAGCTTGAACATTTTTGAAGAACGTGGCGAGATTTTAAAATTCTACCCACTTTTAGATGTTACTAAAGAAGAAAGAGATGAGTTTATAGAAAAACACCAATTACCATTTCATCCTTTAGTTGCAAAAGGTTATAATTCTATTGGCTGTACGCATTGTACCGTTCCCGGTGAAGATCGCTCCGGCCGCTGGAACAACAACCCTAAAACCGAATGTGGTTTACATTTGTAGAAAAACTTTAAAAAAATTCAGCATAAAAAAAATCCCGTTCAAATTGAACGGGATTTTTAATATCTAAAAAGCTTAATTGCTTAAGCCAATACTTTCTGTACTTTATCTGCAGCTTCTTGAAATTGTACAGCGCTCTCTACATTAAGACCACTACTATCAATTAATTCTTTAGCTACATCTGCGTTGGTACCTTGTAAACGTACAATAATCGGTACATTGATCGCGTCTCCCATATTTTTATAAGCATCTACAATACCTTGAGCTACACGGTCACAACGTACAATACCTCCAAAAATATTTACTAAAATAGCTTCTACTTTATCGTCTTTTAAAATTAAGCGGAAAGCTTCTTCTACACGTTTAGCATCTGCTGTACCACCAACATCTAAGAAGTTAGCCGGCTCACCACCTGCTTGCTTAATTAAATCCATCGTTGCCATCGCTAGACCGGCACCGTTTACCATACAACCTACGTTACCATCTAGATCTACATAGTTAAGACCTGCTTTTTTAGCTTCAACTTCAGTTGGGTTTTCTTCACGCTCATCACGCATCTCTGCGTAATCTTTGTGGCGGTAAAGTGCGTTATCGTCTAAAGTTACTTTAGCATCTACTGCCATAATTTTATCATCACTTGTTTTTAACACCGGGTTAATTTCAAATAATGAAGAATCAGACTTGTCGTAAGCAGTGTAAAGTGCAGTAACAAATTTTGTCATTTCTTTAAAAGCTGCTCCAGATAAACCTAAGTTAAAAGCAACTTTTCTAGCTTGGAAAGGTAAAATTCCTGTAGCAGGATCAATTTCTTCCGTAAAAATTAAGTGCGGAGTTTCTTCAGCAACCGTTTCAATATCCATACCTCCTTCAGTAGAATACATGATCATGTTCTTACCGGTACCACGGTTTAATAAAACAGACATATAGTATTCTTCCGGCTCATTATCTCCAGGATAATAAACATCTTCAGCAACTAAAACCTGATTTACTTTTTTACCTTCGGCAGAAGTTTGTGGAGTTACCAATTGCATTCCGATAATTTCTCCTGAAATTTTTTCAACTTCCTGAAGATTCTTCGCCAATTTAACTCCGCCACCTTTTCCGCGACCTCCCGCGTGAACCTGTGCTTTAATTACGTGCCAACCGGTTCCGGTTTCTTCAGTTAGTTTTTTTGCAGCATCTACTGCAGCTTCTGGAGTGTCTGCAACAATACCACGTTGTATTCTTACACCAAAGCTATTTAGTATTTCTTTTCCTTGATATTCGTGTAAATTCATAATCAGGTTTTTCTAGTTCTATTTTGGTTCACAAAAGTAACAAATGTAATATTTTGTAGCAATACTTTTTCACTTTAAAAGAAGCTTTATTTGATTTATTTGTCTTTTTTTGAAGATTTAATTCAGAATTTACATTGAAACATGCAAAATAACGAGCAATTAATAGAACTTGCTTACGCCAAAATGTATTTTGGAAAGTACAAAGATTGGTATTTATCTGATGTCCCAGAACCTTATTTTGTTTGGTTTAATAAAAAAGGCTTCCCTCCCGGAAAAACCGGAGAACAAATGCGCGCCGTTTTTGAACTCAAAATTAACGGATTAGAATACTTGCTGAAAGAAATTAGGCAAAAGTACCCTAACCCGAAGAAAATTTAGTTTACAAAAACGCGGTTTATAGTTATAAAATAAATTGTTATTTGTAATTTTGCGCTCCGTATAGACAACATTTAAATAACCCAAAATGGCCGATACCAAGTATATTTTTGTTACCGGTGGTGTTTCTTCGTCTCTCGGGAAAGGAATTATCGCAGCTTCTTTAGCAAAACTTCTTCAAGCGCGTGGTTACAAGACCACCATTCAGAAATTAGACCCTTATATTAATGTAGATCCGGGTACGTTAAACCCTTACGAACACGGTGAATGTTTTGTAACTGAAGATGGTGCAGAAACAGATTTAGATCTTGGCCATTACGAGCGTTTTTTAAATGTAAATACTTCTCAAGCCAACAACGTTACTACCGGTAGAATTTACCAAAGTGTCATCGAAAAAGAGCGTCGTGGTGAATTTCTGGGGAAAACCGTACAAGTAGTACCTCATATTACTAACGAAATTAAACGTAGAATACAGTTGCTTGGTCAAAATGGCGATTACGATATTGTAATTACCGAAATTGGCGGAACTGTGGGTGATATCGAATCGCTACCTTATATTGAATCGGTAAGACAATTAAAATGGGAATTAGGAGATCACAATTCATTAGTGATTCATTTAACCTTGGTTCCTTATTTATCTGCTGCCAAAGAATTAAAAACAAAACCTACCCAACACAGCGTAAAAACCTTGATGGAAAGCGGAATTAGCGCCGACATTTTAGTGTGTAGAACCGAGCACGAATTAAGCGACGATCTACGCCAAAAGTTAGCTCAATTCTGTAATGTGAAGAAAGAAGCCGTGATCCAATCGATCGATGCTTCTACGATTTACGATGTTCCTAATTTAATGTTAGAAGAAGGTTTAGATAAAATTACGCTTCAAAAATTGGCTTTAGAAGAAAGATCTGAACCCGATTTAGTGAGTTGGAATAAATTTTTAAGCCGACATAAAAATCCAAAAGCTGAAGTTACCATTGGTTTAATTGGTAAATATGTTGAATTGCAAGATTCTTACAAATCGATTCTAGAAGCTTTTATTCACGCCGGAGCCGAAAATGAGGTAAAAGTGAATATTAAAAGTATTCATTCTGAATTTATTAATACCGACGAAAGCAATAAAATTACCGATCTTGATGGGATTTTAGTTGCGCCAGGTTTTGGAGAACGTGGCATTGAAGGTAAAATTGAAGCGGTTAAATATGCCAGAGAAAACAATTTACCTTTCTTCGGAATTTGCTTAGGCATGCAAATGGCGGTGATCGAATACGCCAGAAATGTATTGAATATTAGCGATGCCAACTCTACCGAGATGGACGACCAGACCAAAAATCCGGTGATCGATATTATGGAGAGCCAGAAAAATATCACTCAAATGGGCGGTACAATGCGTTTAGGCGCTTGGGGTTGTGAGCTAGCAGAAGGAAGTTTAATTCATAAAACTTACGGTAAAACAAGTATTAGTGAGAGACACCGTCATCGTTACGAATACAACAATAAATACAAAGAACAATTAGAAGAAGCCGGTATGCTTAGTTCTGGTATTAACCAACAAACCGGTTTAGTTGAAGTTGTAGAGCTACCTGAACATCCTTGGTTTATAGGAGTTCAATATCACCCGGAATATAAAAGTACGGTAAAAACACCGCATCCATTATTTATCGGATTCGTAAAAGCTGCCAAAGATTATGCGAAAAAGAAAAAAAAATAGTGTCATCTTGACATTATTTTAACTCTTGGATACTTTTTTGACTAAAAAAATTTAAAATGATTTGGTATGGCTTTTTAAGTCTAATTATAGACTTTTGCCGTCCTTTAAAATAAATTAGAAATTTCTTGTTCCTCTATTTATGGAAAATAAAAAATTTGATGTTAATTCATTAATCGGTTTTGTCCTTATTGGTGCCATTTTAGTTTGGATGTTATACACCAATCAAGATAATGAGACCAAAACTGCTGAAGTTGGTACACCAGAAAACCAAGAAGTAGTGACCACTAACGAAGTAAATGAAACTTCAGCTTCTACAGAAAATAATACACCGGCAACAGATTCTTTAGCTTTAGAACAAGCCAAAAGTAGTTTAGGAGCTTTTGCTTATTCTGCAACCTTACCTTCAGCAACAAATAAGGTAACGACGGTAGAAAATGATGTTCTTCAACTAAAAGTTAGTAATAAAGGTGGGCAAATTATTGAGGCTAAACTTAAAAATGAAACTAATTACGATGGTGAACCGGTTTACATTGTAAAAGATAACAACGCTTCCTTCAACTTACAATTCACTACTACCGATAATAGAACTTTAAATACGAAAGATCTATTTTTTGAACCAAAACTTAGTAAAAGTGGTGAAAACAATATGCTCTCGATGAAGCTTAAAGTTTCTGCGAATGAATATTTAGAGTACGTTTACACGCTAAAACCCAACGATCATATGATGGATTTCTCTATTCGATCTCAAGGTTTAAGTAACGTAATTAATAGCAGCAATGATGTGCTTTTAGATTGGCAACTAAAAGCCTTTAGAACTTCTAAAAGTATTACTTACGAAAATAGATATACCGAAATTAAATGGGAATACGATGGTGATAGCGACGACTATACCGGGCAAGGTGATCTAGATGAAGATGAAGATGAAGACATTACTTGGATCGCTTTTAGACAACACTTCTTCTCTTCTATTCTATTATCAAATTCATCTTTTGACAGTGCTAAATTTGTTTCTAAAAACTTAGTACAAGACGATGAAGTAGATACGCTTTACACGAAGAGTTTTGCGGCGACCATTCCATTGAAAATGAATGGCGGCGAACTTAACGAATCGATGAATTGGTATTACGGACCAACAGACTACAAAATCTTAAATGATTATGATCGTAATTTAGATGAAGTAGTTCCGTTAGGTTGGGGTATTTTCGGTTTTATCAATAAGTATTTAGTAATTCCGTTTTTCAATCTTTTAAGCGGATTCTTACCGGCAGGTATTGCGATTATTTTCTTAACGATTACCGTTAAACTTTTACTTTCTCCTGTTC
Source organism: Mesonia mobilis DSM 19841 (assembly GCF_000423405.1). Classification (GTDB taxonomy): domain Bacteria; phylum Bacteroidota; class Bacteroidia; order Flavobacteriales; family Flavobacteriaceae; genus Mesonia; species Mesonia mobilis. The sequence goes on from NZ_AUHX01000005.1 coordinate 297,620, forward strand.
AATACAAACAGTATGTCTCTCAAGCAAAAATGAAGGTTTTAAGACCGGAAATTAATGAGATTAACGAGAAGTACAAAGACAATGCTATGAAGAAACAGCAAGAAACCATGAAGCTGTACAGCAAAGCGGGCGCCAGCCCGATGAGTGGTTGTTTACCAGCATTAATGCAGATTCCTGTTTTCTACGCTTTGTTTAACTTTTTCCCAAGTGCTTTCGATCTAAGACAAAAATCGTTCTTATGGGCAGAAGATCTTTCGAGCTACGATGTGATTGCAGAATTACCGTTTACCATTCCGTTTTATGGTGACCATATTAGTTTATTCCCGATCTTGGCTTCTATCGCTATCTTTATTTATATGACGATGACGACCGGGCAAAGTATGCAACAAGCACAACAACCGGGAATGCCGAATATGAAGTTTATTATGTATCTGTCGCCGCTATTTATGTTAGTTTTCTTCAACAACTACGCCAGTGGGTTATCGTTATACTATTTCACATCCAACTTAATTACCATTGGTATTATGTTAGTGATCAAGAATTTTATTATCGATGATGAAAAGATTCACGCTAAAATTCAGGAGAATAAAAAGAAACCTAAGAAAAAAGGAAAGTTTGCTCAGAAGTTTCAAGATATGATGGAGCAAGCAGAACAGCAGCAAAGAAATAACAGAAAATAAATCATTTAAAAATTGATATATTTACAATCCCCGATCTCGGGGATTTTTTTATATAAAGTATGAAAGCGCTACTATTTACTTTACTTTTTTTATTGCTTGCTTGTTCTGAAGATAATATTGAAAAGCAAGAAAATTCTCAATTAGAAAATGAATTTGTTAATGCAGTAGATATCTCTTCATATCCGGAGATTTCTCTATCAAATCCGAAATTTTACAATGAGAGTGGTGTTGAAGAAAATTTTATTCAGCAACTAAAGAATAATGGAGTTAACACTATTAGATTAAGACTTTGGGTAAACCCTAGCGATCTTCATTCTGGATTCGAAGAAGTTAAAACTTTTTCGGATCAACTTAAAAGTATGGGATTTAAAATTTGGATAAGTTTACATTATTCTGATACTTGGGCAGATCCTGCTCAACAAATTACTCCAATATCGTGGCAGAATTTAAACTTTACTGAGCTTTCTATTAAAGTTAAAGAATATACCAAAAATGTAATTTTAGAGATTAATCCCGATTATATACAGATAGGTAACGAAATAAATAATGGTTTTCTTCATCCTTTAGGAAATATCCATAACCAACCACAACAATTTAAAGATCTATTAGCGCTTGCAATAGATACCGTAAGAGAAAATTCTACTTCAACTCAAATTATAATTCATTTTGCAGGAGTAAATAATAGTTTATGGTTTTTTCAGCAAATAGAAAACCTTGACTATGATATAATCGGGTTATCATATTACCCTATTTGGCACGATAAAAACTTACTCAATTTAAAAGAACATCTCAATCAATTAGAAAATAATTTCAATAAAAAAATATTGATCGCAGAAACTGCCTATCCCTTTACTTTAGATTGGAATGATCATACCAACAATATCGTAGGTGAAAATCAACAATTAATTTTACCTGATTTTCCGGCAACACCCTTAGGACAATATAATTTTTTAGCAGAAATAAAATCTATTATTCAACAAACTCCAAATGGCGTAGGTCTATGTTATTGGGGTGCAGAGCTCGTTGCTTGGAAAGGCCAAGATGCTGTTGATGCTTCTAGTTGGGAAAATCAAGCTTTATTCGATTTTCAAAATAAGGTTTTACCTGCTATAAAAATTTTTACTGAAAATTAAATTTTATTGCTGCGGAAGTAACACTGTATCGATCTTATAGAAAACTCCGTTTACAGCTTGTATTTCTTCAGAAGAAAGTATTAAAGCTTCACGATTATTTATATCTGCTAAACTTGGTACAGTAACATCTATTTCGATGGTACCGCCCAAAGTATTTACGCTAGAAGCATTATAATTGTCTAATTCTAAATTTAGGTTTTCTGCAAAATGAAGATTTAAAATATCTATCAAATCTTGTGTTTCGATATCTTCTAAAGTAGACAGGTCATTAGGGTATAATTCTAATAAAACGTCTTCAAAAGCTGTATCGGTCGGTGCAAAAATTGTATATGGTGCATTAGCCGTATTGGTATTATTTAATTTTTCAAGGTAATTTTCAGCAGAAATATCGTCACGCGAAATTGCTTCCACCAAAGTAGTTAGTTTTAGATCTGCTGTAATAAAATCTGCTAAGGTTGGTAAAGTAATTACTTCGTCTAAAGTATGTATCACTCCATTTGTCCCTACGATATCTTGAACAGTAATTGAACTGATGCCGTTATAAAGCAAACCAACATCTTTATTTAAATAAATGCTTAAAAATTTATCCTCACCATTAATGTTTGTAGTCGCATTCGTAGTTTGGTAGCCAGCCTCTAGATCTGAATTTAGTTTTAAACTATCTTGTACGTGATAATTAATTAGTTGTTCTTTTTCTTCGGAAGTATAATCTGTATTTTCCCAAAACGTAGTAAACGTATCTGCTGAAGGAATTAAATACGTGAACTTTTCTGCGGAAGTAATTTGTGATTGAAAAAGTGAACTTGTAGAGATCGCTTCTGTATAAAACGGAGTTAAATTGCTATCTGCGATCATAAAAGTTTCAACGCTTGGCAACGCCATCATTTTATCGATTTCGTGCATTATCCCATTATCAACTTCAATATCTGCATTAACAAAATGTACATCTCCATTAAATTCTACTTCACTCGCCGTATTTACCAATAAACTTAAATTAGTAGCAGTACTGTCCGTTAAAGGAGTTTCTGCTAAAGTTTTTAAATAGCCTGTCGTAAAACTTTGTTCTGTATTAATGGTTTCTAGCAAATGGTAATACACGAGATCGAAAGCAAGCTCCTGTGATATGTCGTTAATTCCGCTTAAAGAATTTTCACTTAAATAGACTTCAACAGCCGTATTATTTGGAGCTAATAAAGTATATGTACCAGAATTCCCATCTAATGCCGCATCTAACTCTGCTTGTACGACCAGATCGTAAAAAAGACTAAACCTCGGAGTCTTTTCCATATAATTTATAATTGAATTATTTCCTTCAATTACATTGCCATTATCATCATCATCTACACAACTAAAAACCGTAAGAGTTATACTTAATAAAAACAGTAATTTTGTTACTTTTAAAATAAATTTATTCATCATTGCGTTTTAAAAAATACTCAAGTAAAAGCCACAATATACAAAAAACCATAGCTTATGTTCATCAATATTAAAAACGCTTTTTTATTCTTTTTTATTTTAAGCTCAACGTTGCTTTTTGCTCAGCAAGAAAAACTGAATCAAGTTGATGCTAACGGAAAAAGACACGGAAAATGGACTAAATATTTTGAAGGAACCGAGCAAATAAGATATACGGGTGAATTTGATCACGGGCAAGAGATCGGTACATTTAAATTCTATAAACAAGGAAACGAAGATCACCCACAAGCCACCAAAACTTATACGCGGAATAGCGATTTAGTAGAAGTGAAATTTTTCACTAAAAAAGGCAAACTACTTACCGAAGGCCAATTTAAAAACAAAAAAAGAACCGGCGAATGGATTTACTATCACAAAGGTAAAGACATCATAATGATGAGAGAAAACTATGTGAACGATAAACTAAACGGACTAAAATCTATCTTTTTTGAAAACGGAAAGATCGCCGAAAAGCAAAACTATGTAAATGGAGTAATGCACGGAAAAAATTTAGTTTATGGCGCAAACGGTAATTTGCTTCAACACTACACTTACGTAAATGGTACGATGCACGGTCCTACTAAAATCTATAATCCCAATGGTGAACTTTATACCGAAGGAAACTACAAAAACGGACTTCGAGACGGCATTTGGAAGTTTTATGAAAACGGAAAATTAGATCACACCGAGAAATTCCCGAAAGAAAAACCTTCTGTAAGAAAAAAGAAATAACACGACAAAATCACTAATTTTGTAGAAAATATAGTTTTTAAATCGTGAAAAAAGAAAAAGTAGTTGTAGGCCTTAGTGGTGGTGTAGATTCTAGTGTAACCGCATATTTGTTAAAAGAACAAGGTTATGAGGTAATTGGCCTATTTATGAAAAACTGGCACGACGACTCGGTAACCATTAGCGACGAATGTCCTTGGTTAGACGACAGTAATGATGCCATGTTGGTTGCAGAAAAATTAGGAATTCCTTTTCAAACTATCGATTTAAGCGAGCAATACAAAGAACGTATTGTAGACTATATGTTTAACGAATATGAACGTGGAAGAACTCCAAATCCCGATGTACTTTGTAATCGAGAAATAAAGTTCGACGTATTCATGAAAATTGCACTTTCACTCGGAGCAGATTATGTAGCCACCGGTCATTATTGTAGAAAAGGTGAAACGCAGGTTAACGGTGAAACTGTATATCAATTACTAGCCGGGAAAGATAAAAACAAAGATCAATCGTATTTTCTTTGTCAGCTTTCGCAAGAACAACTAGCAAAAACACTTTTTCCAATTGGCGAATTGCAAAAAAGTGAAGTTCGAGAAATTGCCGCGCAACAAGAATTAGTAACCGCCGGCAAAAAAGATTCTCAAGGTTTATGCTTCATTGGTAAAGTAAGACTGCCAGATTTTCTTCAGCAAAAATTACAACCTAAAGACGGTGTAATTGTAGAAATTCCTGCGGAAGAAAATATTTACCAAAATGAAACTCCTGCTTTTACTTCAAAAGAAGAAGAGTTAGATTATTTCAGTAAAAAATTTAGTTACCAAAAAGAATTAGGCAAAGAAGTTGGTAAACATAATGGCGCTCATTATTTTACGAAAGGTCAACGAAAAGGTCTTGCTGTTGGCGGTACTCCGGAACCGCTTTTTGTAATTGAAACAGATGTAGAAGAAAATATTATTTACACCGGTCAAGGTAAAAACCATCCCGGTTTATTGCGAAAAGGTTTATTTGTAAATCCGGACGAAACACATTGGGTTCGTGAAGATCTTGCCTTAAAAGCAGGAGAAGAATTAGAAGTTTTAGCCAGAATTCGTTACCGACAACCTTTAGAAAAAGCGAAATTGTATCAAACCGAAAATGGTTTATATGTAATTTTTGAAAATGCGCAAACCGCCATCACAGAAGGTCAATTTGTAGCTTGGTATCACGAAGAAGAATTATTAGGATCGGGAGTAATTTCGTAACTTGTAGCTGAAAAATTCAGCTATGAAAAATATTTTACTCTTTCTATTTACGGTTTTTAGCGTTCCGCTGGTTGCCCAAAGTCAAGAACACGCATGGGTCTATTTTACCGATAAGGCAGATGTTGCAATTTCGATTGCTAATCCCACAACTATTTTAACGCAACGCGCCATCGATAGAAAAAATGCGCATAACATACCTATCGATACGCGCGATGTTCCTGTAAACGAAACCTACATTACTACGGTTAAAAACCAATCTGGCATAGAGGTTAAAGCAAAATCTAAATGGTTTAATTGCGTACACGTTATTGGGAGCATACAAGATATTAATGCGCTTTCAGGCTTTACATTTGTCGATCATATCGATTTTGCCGATACCAATTTAAATACTAGAATAGCCACTACAGATCAGCAACAGTTTGTAGACAAAAATTTAGATACTCAAGTAGATTTCACTTACGGTGATAGCGCCAATCAAGTAGAAATGCTTCACGTCGATTACCTTCATGAAAACGATTTTACCGGAGAAGGAATGCTGGTTGCGATTATGGATTCTGGTTTTCCGCAAGTAAATACGCTTACAGCTTTCGATCGTGTTCGCAACAATAACGATTTGGTTGGTGGTTACAATTTTGTAGATCGTACCGACGATTATGATGCTTTTACAGGAAGTTCTCACGGAACTTCTGTATTTTCTGATATGGCAGGTTTTTTACAAGATGAATTTGTAGGTACCGCTCCCGATGCCAGTTACTATTTATTTAGAACGGAAGATGTAAATTCTGAAACTCCTGTTGAAGAAAGTTATTGGGTAGAAGCTGCAGAACGCGCCGATAGTCTCGGTGTCGATGTGATCAACACTTCTCTGGGTTACCAAACCTACGACAATCCAAATTACAGTTATACACCTTCTGATATGGACGGAAATACCGCTTTTATAAGTCGCGGAGGAAATATTGCTGTTGAAAAAGGTATTCTCGTGGTTACTTCTGCAGGAAATTCAGGAAATAATTCAAATTTTCCGGTAATTGGAGCTCCGGCTGATGGCAACGTTTATGCAGTAGGCGCGGTAAATCAAGATGAAATCTATGCTTCTTTTAGTTCTATCGGACCTTCTGCCGACGGAAGAATTAAACCCGACGGAATGGCGCAAGGTGCTTTAGCTGTTATTATCAACACTAACGGAAATACAGCTCTCTCTAACGGAACTTCGTTCTCCTCTCCTATTATGGCGGGTGCAATCACGAGTTTTTGGCAGGCAAATCCGCAGCGAACTAACCTCGAAATTATGCAAATGGTGAGAGAATCTTCACACCTTTACAACAACCCGACTAACCAAATGGGCTACGGGATTCCTAACTTTCAAACGGCTTTAGATGATTTATTAAATACGGTTTCTTATGAAGAGCAAACTGTAAAAGTTTATCCTAATCCGGTGAGTGAATTATTGCATATCCAGAAGAATAACCTAGATCATTTAGATCTTAAAATTTATAACCTCTTAGGAAAACTAGTTTTTAAAGCCGAAAAAGTTTCCGAAGAAATTAATTTAGCTTCACTTTCAAGCGGAGTTTATATCGCTAAATTTGAAACCGAAAATTTTCAGAAATCATTAAAAATCATCAAACAATAATGGCTACAAACAGAATAACCTCTTTATTCAACATCAAATATCCGCTTATTCAAGCCGGTATGATCTGGGCTAGCGGCTGGAAACTTGCCAGCGCCGTAAGTAACGCCGGCGGTTTAGGGATTATTGGTGCAGGATCGATGTATCCTAATGTACTTCGAGAACATATACAAAAATGTAAAAAAGCTACCGATAAACCTTTTGCAGTCAACGTGCCGATGCTCTACCCGAATTTGGAAGAAATTATGGAGATCATTATCGAAGAAAGCGTTGAGATTGTATTTACTTCTGCCGGAAACCCAAAAACTTGGACTCCTACTTTAAAAGAAAAAGGAATTAGGGTTGTTCACGTCGTAAGTAGTGTAAAATTTGCTTTGAAATCTGAAGCCGCCGGAGTTGACGCTGTAGTTGCTGAAGGTTTTGAAGCCGGTGGTCACAATGGCCGAGAAGAAACTACAACGTTTACCTTAATCCCAATGGTTAAAGAAAAACTACAAATACCATTGATCGCCGCCGGAGGAATTGCCACCGGAAAAGGGATGCTCGCTGCAATGATTTTGGGTGCAGATGCTGTACAGATCGGGAGTCGTTTTGTTGCAAGCCCTGAAGCGTCTTCTCACCAAAACTTTAAGCAAATGGTAGTCGATGCAGAAGAAGGTCATACACAACTTACGCTTAAAGAATTAGCTCCTGTTCGTTTGCTAAAAAATAAGTTTTTTAATGATGTTACTGAGCTTTACACGAAGAATCCTAGTAAAGATGAACTCATTGAATTACTGGGAAGAGCACGTGCTAAAAAAGGAATGTTTGAAGGTGATCTAGAAGAAGGTGAATTAGAGATTGGTCAAATTAGCGGACTTATAAATGAAATAAAACCTGCTGCTGAAATTGTAGAAGAGATCATCAGTGATTTTCAAAAAGCAAAAGAAGAATTGCCGACATTTTAGATATTAATAATTTATTGAATAAAAAAGCTCCGACTAATTATCGGAGCTTTTTTATTATTCTAATAACCCGATCCGGCCATTGATCCGAACATTGCCGCCAAGCCGCCAAAAAATATACTCATCAATATCGCTAAAGCAATAACTATAACGTATAACAAAAGCATTCCTTTTGCCCAATTTTGACGTGTGGTGTTCGTATCGCTACTAAACGCCCAAACGAGTAACATTATTAAACCAATTAATGGTAAACCGGCTACAAAAATGTATAAAGCCCATTTACCCGGAGTAATGTGAGAAGGTGCTGGTTGCACTGGTTGAGTTTCCATATTGTAAATTGTTAGTTAGATTAGTAAAATAAATTTAACTAAAATTAACAAATAAAGGAAGATAATTTCAACTTTAAATTTTAAGAACTAAACTCGGCTAGTAATTCTAAAGCTTGATTTACCTCTTTCTGCCAACGTTTTTGCTCTTCTAGTAGCATCCCATGATTGGTTTCTTTATCGTAGGCTTTTTGCATTTTTATACGTTCACTTTCAACCTGCTTATGCATTTTTTTAAGCTTAGCTTTAGCTTCATTTAAAGATTTAGGACTAAAATTACTTAACCATTTTCGCATCTTACGCGCATACAATTCAGAAATATCAAAATGTAATTGCTCGTGAGCTAAAAGTGTCGGAGTTTCTTTGCCTTTCTTTACCCAAGACTGCTCAGGATAAAAATAAGCGTGAACTTCATAAGTAAATATAGGTTTGCTTGCTTGCATACCAAAACCCCAAGTATAAGAAAACCCGGAATTGGTATTAGCTAAAAAATGACTTTGACGATTGGGTTTCGCCTCAAAATCTTTCCACGTAAGTTTTTCTTCTGTCCATTCTAATTTCTCTTGAGCTTGTAATTGAAATAAGCTTAATAACAAGAATGAAAAAAGAAAAATTTGATTACGCATCTTTATAATTAAAAGTGATTATCTTTTCGATATCGGGATGAAGACTATACCAAACCGGGCAAGTTTTTGCTGCGTGTTCGATGATTTTCTTTTGCTTATCGCTATAAACTTCTGGAAAAGTAAAATTAATTTCAATCTTAGAAATTCTTCGAGGTTCACTTGCCATTGTTTTAGTGACTTCAGCAACCGTATTTTCAATAGAAAAATCTGAATTTTCTGCTTTAATCCCAATAATGGTTAACATACAACTTGCCAATGCAGTTGCAACGGTATCTGTTGGCGAAAATGCTTCACCTTTCCCGTTATTATCTGTGGGAGCGTCGGTTATAAAAGTATTGCCACTTTTTAGATGCTCAGATTCCGTTCTTAAATTTCCTTGATAAACTACTCTAGAGGTCATCTTAATTTATAACTTTTAAAGTTAAACCTTCATCGTATTTAATAAGATAAACAGCATCGTTATAATACCCACCGATCATCTTTTTGTGATAACTGAATTTATTCTCCACTTGCTCAGTCATTCCTTCTAATTCTAAGGCTTTGTAAAGATTTTCAGCAGCGGCTAACCTCAACAATAAATCATAAGTAAGATCAAAACCACGAGTTGCAAATTTATTTGGTAAAATACCGTAATCACTTTTGTAATTTTTTACAAACGCGTTATTTTCAAAATCTTCACATTCTTTTGCTACGGAAGCGTAAGTGAACTGAAGGTTGCTTAAATACTCGTTAGAAATTTCATCTTCGTAAGGTTTACTTTTATCGGAAGTAAAAATTCTAATTTTATACTCAGGAACCATTGCATTTAAATAAGAAGTAGCGTTACTAATTAACTCTAAATCTTCAGACTCAAGAATTAGCCAGTTCTCTTTTTCTTTAGAAAGCACTTTTACTAGATCTGAAGTCTGCATATATTCTTCTTTTGCTTGCTGAACCACGGTAGCTTCAGGAAAAGTATAAACTAACTTACTTTTTAAATAGTCGTGCTTCTCATCGGCTAAGATCAGTAAGTTTTTACCTTCTTTTAGACTATCGATGTAGGTAATTAATGCTTTTTCCATCATTAATTTAGAAGGTCTGGTTTGCAATAGATTTGCTTCTCCATTTAATTCTGCATCAATTAATGGTGAAAGTACCGGAATATTATTTCTGTTGAATAATCTTGAAGCTTTTTCAACATTTTTACTCAACACAGGCCCGATCACCGCATCAAAATTATCGTACTCTAACTGTCGTAAAATTTCATCTACTTTAGCACCACTTTTTTCAGTATCAAAAACTTTAGCGCTTATAGGAATCCTTAATTTCTCTACAGAATCGATGGCAGTTACCACTCCGCTATAAAAATCTAACGAAACACGAAGTACGCGATCGTCTTTAAGTAAAGCTTCCTTATCGATACTATCGCCTTCAAATTGTCTTAATGAAAACGGAAGCATCACCGCTATTTTCTTTCTTCTTCTATTGGTAATTAACTCTTCTAGCTTGATTTTTTTAGATGCTGAAACCGATAAAGTATCATTCAACATAGTTTGAGGTTTAGGGATTTTTATGGTCATCCCTGCTTCTAAACCTTCTTCAGCTAAAATAGGATTGTACTTTATTAAAGTATCTTTAGTAGTATTGAATTGCTTGGTTAAGCGGTAATAATTTTCTTTTGGTTTTACCGTATAACTAATAAAATTTTCACCGGCATTTTGCGCTGCTTTAGAATCTTTATTTTGCGGATTGATCACGTTTAAAACCTGACCCGGTTTTAAATCTGTCACCCCGGGATTCAAGGCATTTAATTGCGCCATCGTCATACCGTATTTTCTAGCAATTGCCATTTTACCTTCTTGAGGCATCACGATATGTTTTAAATTTTCGAATGAAGAATTTTGAACAGAATTATTGATATTTATCGTGTCGTTTTTACTAAACACCGGGATTCTAATTACATCACCTTTCCCTAATTCTTCATCATAAAGATAGGTGTTGTATTTTTTTAGATCACCAACAGAAATATCGTTCGCTTTTGCTATGCTGTATAAAGTTTCTTTCCGTTTAACTTTATATTCCTTGAAATTTAAAACGCTTTGCTTTTCGTAATTTCTATTATCGGAAGAAGAAGAAACAGGAATCACTAAAACGACTCCTGTTAAATTTCCTTTTTTAGCATCTGGATTGTATTTGTAAATGCTCTGTTCTGAAACGTTATATTTCTTTGCGATGGAAGAAATGTTTTCTCCCGATTTTACTTTATGGGTTTCAAAACTTTGTGCAAAAGTTTGAAGACTAACTAATAAAATCAGCAAAAAAAATAAGCAATTCTTTTTCATTCAAAATTTAATTATTCCCACTCAATTGTAGCGGGTGGTTTTGAGCTAATATCGTATACTACTCTATTAACGCCTTTTACTCGATTTATTATCGTATTTGATGTTTTTTGTAAGAAATCGTAAGGTAAATTTACCCAATCTGCGGTCATCCCATCGGTAGATTCTACTGCGCGAAGTGCCACTACTTTTTCGTAAGTACGCTCATCACCCATTACTCCTACAGAGCTTACCGGTAATAATATTGCGCCGGCTTGCCAAACTTTATCGTAAAGTTTCCAGTCTTTTAAACCTTGAATAAATACGTGATCTACTTCTTGTAAGATTCTTACTTTTTCTGCAGTGATATCACCTAAAATTCTAATCGCAAGACCTGGTCCCGGGAAAGGATGTCTTCCTAATAACTCAGGATCGATTCCCATTTCTGCTCCTACGCGACGTACTTCATCTTTAAATAACATACGTAAAGGCTCAACCACTTTCAATTTCATAAAATCTGGCAAACCACCTACGTTATGGTGAGATTTAATCGTTGCTGAAGGACCGTTTACCGAAATAGATTCAATCACATCAGGATAAATGGTTCCTTGTGCTAAAAACTTCACATCGGTTAGCAAATGAGCTTCATCATCAAATACTTCAATGAACACGCGACCTATGGTTTTTCTTTTTTCTTCCGGGTCGCTTATTCCTGCAAGGGCATCCAAGAAACGTGCCGAAGAGTCAACACCTTTCACATTTAGCCCCATATTTTTATATTGATCTAAAACGCTTTCAAATTCATTTTTACGTAAAAGACCATTGTTGACGAATATACAATAAAGATTATCGCCAATCGCTTTATTTAACAAAACTGCTGCAACCGTACTATCTACACCACCACTTAAACCAAGGACTACTTTATCGTCGCCAATTTGCTTTTTAAGATCTTCAACCGTCATATCTACAAAAGCTTCCGGCGTCCATTCTTGCTCAACTCCACAAATCTTCACTAAAAAGTTTTCTAGTAATTGTTTACCGTCGGTAGAATGATAAACTTCCGGATGAAATTGAATCGCAAAAGTTTCTTCCCCATCAATACGATAAGCGGCGTTAAGTACATCGTGCGTACTTGCTAATCGTACTCCATTCTCCGGTAATTCTTTAATGGTATCGCTATGCGACATCCAAACCTGAGAATTTTCAGTAATTTCATCAAAAAGTAATTCTTGATCTTTAATTACAGAAAGATTAGCACGACCATATTCACGCGTTTCTGAAGGTTCTACTTTACCGCCGTGAAAATGCGCTAAATATTGTGCGCCATAGCAAACTGCCAGCATAGGCACTTTACCTCTAATATTCGATAAGTCTGGATGCGGTGCATCTTCTGCTCGCACAGAAAAAGGACTTCCCGAAAGTATTACGGCTTTAAACTCTTCTAAATTTTCCGGTAATTTGTTAAACGGATGGATTTCACAGTAGATATTTAATTCTCTAACTCTACGCGCGATAAGCTGCGTGTACTGTGAACCGAAATCTAATATAAGTACGTTATTTTGCATAGGCAAAAGTAAGAATTTGAGGTAAAATTCAAATTGATTCTAAGATTAATTTTTGAAGAAATTTTAACATTTAGAATTATTCCATCGAAGCTAAAATATCTTCGATATCTTCTTCTGTGGTATCGGGATTTATAAAGCAGAAACGAGAAATGGTTTCTATCTCTCCGTTTTTAGACCATTTTGTTGGGGTAACCAGCGCAAAACCAGCTTGATGATTTTTATAGGTCCAATCGCGGTAATCTTCAGCATCCCAACCAATTCTTTTAAATAACACACACGATAAACTTGGTTCTCTCACCAACTCTAAATGTGGTGCTTTTTGTATTTGTTCCGCAGCATTTAAGGCTAAAGAAAGTCCGCGTTCGATGGCTTCGGTATATTTTTCTGTTCCGTGCATTGCCAATGAAAACCAAAGTGGCAAACCTCTTAATCTTCTAGTAAGCTGAATTTGATAATCTGCCGGATTAAAACCTTGCGCTCCTTTGTCTTTAAAAATATCGAGGTAGGCACCTTTTTGCGAATGTGCATTTCTAGCCAACTCCATATTTTTATAAATCACGGCTCCACAATCGTAAGGAGAAAACATCCATTTATGCGGATCGATAGTGATACTATCTGCTCTTTCGATACCATTAAATAAATGACGAACCGATGGCGCAGCTAGCGCTCCACCACCATAAGCCGCGTCGACGTGAAACCAAAGATCTTCTTTTTCACAAACGTTGGCAACGCTTTCTAAATCGTCGATAATTCCTGCATTTGTGGTTCCGCCGGTAGCTACTACGGCAAAAAGACGTTTACGATCTATTTCACTTAAACCCTCTATTTTTTGCTGTAACCACTTTCCTGTTAAACGATCGTCTTCATCATCATCTACCAAAATAATATCGGCATCGATCACTTTTGCCATCGATTTTACAGAAGAATGCGCTCCGTTAGAGGTAATTAACAAGGCTTTGTAAGCTTTATTTTCTTCATTTTTATCACGCCAAGCTTCTCTCGCTGCAATCATGGCAGAAAGGTTAGCCGAAGTCCCGCCACTAGTAAAAACCCCAAAAGCTCCCTGAGGAAGTCCCGTTAATTCTACCAACCATTTCATGGCTTGATTTTCACAGAAAATTCCGCCGCCACCGGTCATCCAATAAGCTCCGTGAATACTTGCTGCAGAGGTTACCAAATCGAATAAAATTGCTGCTCTTGTTGGCGCTGCCGGTACAAATGCTAAATGTCTGGGATGATCTACCGGAACGGTTGCTTTTACCAATACATCTTTAAAAAGATTAAATGCTTTTTCGCCACCAATTCCTTCTTTGGTTACCGTTTCTCCCACCAAATCCATTAGATCTTGCTCTTGTTTTGGTGAACCCATTTCTGGAGAAGTATTTGAAATTCTGTTAATGGCGTATTTCATGATATCTAAGGTCATTTCGACCGTATCGATATCTATGGAGTGCATGCTTTTCATTTTATTTCGTTTAATAAAGATGAGACCTCTCGACTCCGCTCGAGGTGACATTTTAATTTTATAAATAGATGATTGAAAATTCTTGTTGAAGTGGTTTCAGCTCTTGTTTTAATTGCTGAATAAGTTCTTTCCCGTAAATTTCGTAAAACTCACTGAAATTTCGGTTACGTTCTTGTAAACTTTGCTTTGGAAATAATTGATCTTGCAGATTTGTTATACGTTCTAACTCATCTTTCAACTTACGTTTTTGTGCTTTTAACAGGCGTTTTTCTAAATGCTGAAGTCCGTTAATTTGCTTTTGCTCTTGCGCTGCAACTGCTCCCACAAAAGATTTATCGGTTTTTTCTGCTAATTGATATAAATCTTTAAACTGTTGCTCTAAATATTGTTTTTGCGGACTAAAATCGATATCGATCTCTGAAATTTCTTGCGTTCGTTTAGTTCTTAAATCTGATTGTTTTAAGAATAAATCTTCTACATTAACCTCAAGATTTTCGACTTTCTTTTTTTGTTTTGCTGAAACTAATAAGGCTGAATTACGCAGTAATAATATAGGAAATGGTATTTGCTGACTTTTAAAATAATCTTTCAACTCAAACCAATACGCCATTTCTCCGCCACCACCGATGTAGCATAAATTAGGAAGAATAACTTCTTGATACAACGGACGCATAATTACATTGGGAGAAAAACGCTCCGGGTGATTTTCTAATTCTTCGAGAATTTCGGCTTCTGTAAAGCGTAAATCTGTCTCGTGAACAATATAAAAATCTTCTTCTTTAATGATACGTTCACGAATCCCTTCAGCTAAATAAAACAGATTAATTTCTCTTGGGTTTACCTGAACTTTATAACCTTCTGCTGCTAATTGTTCTGCTGAAGACGCTACTTTTTCTGAAGAAGTTTGTTGCAACAATTCTTCTTTTACAAAAGGTTTAAATAAGGTTTTTAAGTCTTGATCGTCACCATCGACAATTACTAAACCATATTCAGCAAAAAGTTGATTAGCAATATATCTAGTAGCTTCAGTTAAAGTGTCGTGTTTAACGTAAGCTTTTTCAAAAAGATGTACTAACTCTTCCGCAGCATCAGAATCGTTTAAATGTGGCTTAAATTCTTTTAAAACTTCAGCTAAACCATCGGTATTAAACATACCAACCGCTCCGGTTTGATCACTTGACCATTGCACTTTTTGATCTTTAAAGTTGAAGTAATTGATCTCTTCAAAATCGTGATCTTCTGAAGCCATCCAATACACGGGAACAAAATGATGATCGGGATTATTGGCTTTTAATTCTTCAGCTAAATTTATGGCTGAAATAATTTTATAAAGGAAATATAAAGGTCCGGTAAATAAATTTAATTGATGCCCGGTAGTTACAGTAAACGTATTCTGTTCAGCTAAAGCAGTAATATTCTCTTGTGTTAATGCTGAAGCTTCAACGCTTTGATATTGTTGCTGAAGTGCCTGAACCAAAACCTTTCGTTGTTCTGTAGAAAAGGAACTTTTTTTCTGTTCGATCTGTGTTTTAAAATTCTCTAGCTTAGGAAACTGACCGTAAAATTTGCGTAGATTTTCTTTCTCTTCAAGATAATCTAGCATTAAGTCTGAAAAATAATTTGTGTTTCGGTAAGCGATACAGTCGGCCATAAATTAAGTCTCTTAAAAAACTGCAAAGATACGTTAAGTGCTTGGTTTTTCTACTAAATTTTAGTTAAAGACTTTTAGGTTTTAATCGACTAATATCTTTTTAGTCGAGCTTCCAGAACCGTGATTTTTCACTTTTAAAAAATACACTCCTTTTGGAACATTTTCTATAGAGATAGGCTCGTTTTCTGTAATGTTAGAAAAACTTTTAATCAATTTTCCGTTGATATTGTACAAATCAAAGGCTAGATCTCTCGTATTTACATGCTCAGAACTTACATATAGCTTATCTTGAGAAACTGGGTTTGGGTAGAAATTAATCACAGGATTTTGAAAATTTTCAGTTGAAAAATAATTAAAATCGCCGGTTTCTCCCATTTTCAACACACGATCACCCACTAAAACATAAGCTGCATTTTCATTGAACATATGAAAATCTGAATAATTCATATTAATATGATCACAATCTGAACCTGTTAGCTCATCTGAATAAGAACTTGTCATGTTGTTTGTAGAAAAATCGTAAGTTCCAACCAGAAAACTACAACAATCACACAATCCAAAACTACTTGCAAAAGCATAGACCTGACTATTATATACTTCAATTTCTGAAACCGGTAAACCAAAATTATTTGTAAAATCTGTAGTATCCCAATTTAACAAATCGTTTGAATGATATATCAAATAACCACTTCTACTTACATGGAATTCAAAATTTTGACCAAAGTAACCACTCTCACCAGAAATAAAATAAATGCTATTATTATCAACTTCTAGGCTATAAAGATCTTCTGTACTATTTATACTTATGGTTTGCCAAGTTTGCCCTGCATCTTGAGTATGTAAGAGCAAACCATTGTTACCTGCAATAAAACCTTCTGTATTATTTCTAAAAGCAACCGCATTCAATACTTCTGTAGTCAATGTTGTGTTTTCTTGCCAAGTAACACCATTATCTGAGGAAGAAAATGTTATCCCATTCTCACCAACGATCCAAACATTACCATTAGGCGTGACTGTTACCGAATATAAATCTAACGAGGTATTTAATGTTATTGAAAACCAAGTAACACCTCCGTTATTCGTTTTAATTAGTGTACCGTTATCTCCAACAATATAACCGGTATTGAGATCTTCAAAATCTATATCATAAAAATTCTCTTGAACATTCGTGGTATAATCTGCCCAATTTTGCCCACCATCTACGGAAGAATAAACATGTCCGTTTTTGGCAACGAAAACAGCATTTTCAGAAAGTGCAAAAACTGCTCCGTAAGAACCTAAGCTAAAATCATATGGCAATACGCCCCAATCTGTTGAGTTTTGAGCAGAAAGACTTCCTATCACAAAAAGAGAAAAAACGAAAAGTAATTTAGATTTCATAGTGCTAAGAATTAGTCTTTTAAAACTATGAATAATTTCTAAATAATAACGTTTTCACCTATACTATTTTAGTTTACCGGTTCGCCATACAGATCGAAATCTGCCGCTTCGTTAATTTTAATATTAGCGAACTCTCCGGTTTTAAGATAGAATTTTTCAGCATCGATCAAAACTTCATTATCGACATCTGGAGAATCAAATTCTGTTCTTCCTACAAAATAATTTCCTTCTTTACGATCGATCACACATTTAAAAGTCTTCCCTATTTTTTGCTGATTCAATTCCCAAGAAATTTGCGATTGAATTTCCATAATCTCGTTGGCACGTTCTTGTTTCACTTCTTCCGGAACGTCGTCTTCAAGATTATAGGCGTGCGTATTTTCTTCGTGAGAATAGGTAAAACAACCCAAACGTTCGAAACGCATTTCTTTAACCCATTCTTTTAATTCTTGGAAATGAGCTTCAGTTTCTCCGGGATAACCTACAATTAAGGTTGTTCTAATTGCCATTTCCGGCACGATTTCTCTAAACTTATAAATAAGATCGGTCGTCTTTTTATGAGTCGTACCGCGACGCATCGATTTTAATAAATCGTCTGAAATATGTTGCAAAGGAATGTCTAAATAATTACAAACCTTTGGTTCGTTTTTAATCACTTCTAGAACATCTAACGGAAATCCTGTTGGAAATGCATAATGAAGACGAATCCATTCGATACCTTCTACTTTCACTAATTCTTTCAGCAAATCTGCTAAAGCACGTTTTTTATAAAGATCGAGACCGTAATAGGTTAGATCTTGCGCGATCAGAATAAGTTCTTTAACGCCTTCTTTCGCTAAATTTTCAGCTTCAGTTTTCAGGTTTTCGATCGGTGTAGATTTATGACCACCACGCATTAACGGGATCGCACAAAAAGAACACGGACGATCGCAACCTTCAGCAATTTTTAAAAAAACATAGTTTTTTGGAGTTGTCGTTAAACGCTCTCCTATTAACTCGTGTTTATAATCGGCACCCAAAGCTTTTAATAAAGACGGAAGCTCTGTTGTACCAAAATATTGATCTACATCTGGAATTTCTGTCTGCAAATCGGGTTTGTAACGCTCAGATAAACAACCGGTCACAAAAACCTTATCTACCAAACCTTCTTGCTTTCTCTGAACAAAATCTAAAATGGTATTTACCGATTGCTCTTTAGCGTTATCGATAAAACCACAAGTGTTAATCACCACGACATTACCTTCTTGCTCATGAACAACTTCTTTGTTGTTTGCTTTAAGTTGACCCATCAAGACTTCAGAATCATAAATATTCTTACTACAACCTAAAGTAACTACATTGATCTTGTTCTTCTTTAACGACTTTGTTCTCATATTTCCATTTAAAAATGTGCGCAAAGATAAGAAGTTGTAAAGAAATAGAAACTTTATCTTTTAATTAGATTTATCACCTTAAAATTAATTTTTATACAAAACAGTTACAACCAAAATGCTTTAATTTTAAAATTTAAGCATTAATTAACATAAAAATTAATAATAATCATATTTCGCGAAAATTCATCACGATTAATTCTTCTAGAATTTCAAATTTACAATCATACTAAATAACACCTCAAAAATCTTAAAGACAATTACTTAAATTTGACATTTTGATGAAATATACCTTAATTAAGAATTACAAACACCTTTCATTTATTAATTTTTGCACTTTATCGAATATTAAATTCTATCATCGAATTTATTTTAGGTTAACTCTTTCTTTACACATATTTGCAGCGCAGTTGACGAAATACTGATAAAACAATCAGATAAAGCCAACTTAAAACATTAACTGACAGAATTTTAACATTAAAATATTAAAAATGGGGATTTTAGATTTTTTGATTGAAATTTATTACGAAATAGGAACTTATGCACCAATTATCCAAGTTGCGGTAGCTTCTATTATTTTCAGTGTGATTATTACCATATCGATGTTTATTTATTTGTCTGTTATCAGATATAAACATCAAAAAAATATCAATAAGAAAAACCAGATCAGACCTCAAATCGAGAAGCTTTTTAAAGATATTTTATTCGGCGACACAATTTATCACGAAGATGAGATTTATACCGAATACACTAAAATTGTAGGTAAGTTATCTGCTCGTAAAATTAAATTAGCGATCGATGTACTTTTAGAACTTAAGTTTAATTCCCCAGAAAAGTCTAGAAGATATCAATCGATCGTAGATGCTTTAAGATTTGAAACTTATTTAGAAAAGAAATTAGATTTCTCTAGAGGATCTACAAAAATGAAAACGCTTCAAAAACTTCAGCAATTAGACTTAAAAAGTTTAGACTCTAAAGTTTTAAATTATGCTTACAGCAAGAATAAAGAATTAAGAAGAGAAGCTCGTTATTCTCACTTGCAACTGAGCGAAAACGATCCTTACCGTTTTTTAGATGAAATTAAAGGGGAGTTAACCTATTGGGATGAAATTAACCTTTTAAAGTTCCTTAAAATTCATAACGAAAAAAATGAATTAAGTAACTTAGGAAAGTGGATTAACTATTCTGAAAACGACTCATTAACTGTTTTTTTAATCAAAGCTGCAGGACTTTTCGAGCAAATAGACACAAAAGAAATCATCAACAAAAAGACAAAAAGTAAAAATATAGCCGTTAGAACTGAAGCTTATAAAACCTTAGGAAAATTAAAAGCCTCTGAATTTGAACCGAAGTTAATCGAAAGATTTTTTTCAGAAAAAGAAGAATGCCAACTTGCTATTGTTAATAGTATAGGTTTAATGAATACCGGTAATGCTGTTTCTTTTCTAAAGAAAGCTTACTTAGAAGCTAAATCAATCTCTTTAAAGAAAGAAATTGCTTTAGTATCTTTCACCTATAAATCTAATTACAATTTGTTTGAAGATTTAAAGGCTACGCAAAACGGTTTCGATAGAACAATTTTTAACCATATCGAGACTCAGTTGATCAAATTTAAATAATGTTTGGAGAAGATTTTTTCGAATACTTTATTTTTTTTTACAGTACATCATTGATTGCCAGCTATCTTATGCTAGCAATCTTTTCTATGATTACTATCATTAGATATAAAAACTACAACTCAAATTTAGACGACGAGACTTTATATAATTCAGATATCGCTCCGGGGATATCTGTTGTTGCTCCCGCCTATAATGAAGAGAAAACCATTATTACCAATGTTCACTCATTACTTACTCTCGAATATCCTTTATTCGAAGTAGTTATTGTAAATGATGGTAGTAAAGACAGTACTTTAGAAAAACTCATCAATGAGTTTGATCTGGTTGAAGTGCCTTACGCCTATATTGAACGTATTAAAACACAACCGGTAAAAAAGATTTTAAAATCTACCAATCCGTTATACGATAAGCTTACCGTTGTAGACAAAGAGAATGGTGGTACTAAAGCAGATGCCTCCAACGCGGGGATTAACGCATCGGTTTTCCCGTATTTTTTATGCACAGACGTAGATTGTATTTTAGCAAGAAATACCTTATTAAAAATGATCAAGCCTATTCTTATTAATAAGAAAAAGGTTATTGCGGTTGGTGCTACATTACGTATGGTAAATAGTTGCGAAGTAAAAGATGGTGAAATTGTAAAAGTAAAACCACCAAAAGATTTTATTCCTAGATTTCAAGAATTAGAATATATTCGAGCTTATTTATTGAGTAAGATGGGCTGGTCGCTTATTAATTGTGTACCTAATGTTTCTGGAGGGCTTGGTCTTTTCGATAAAGATATTGCTGTAAGAGCCGGCGGTTACGATGGTAAATCTCACGCCGAAGATATGGATTTGATTACCCGGATGGTTTCTTACATGATCAATCACAGACGAAAATATAAAATTGAATACATACCGCTTTCTTGTTGTTGGACAGAAGGACCTCCCGATGTTAATATTTTATCGAGACAACGCACCCGTTGGGCAGCAGGTTTATTACAGTTATTTGTAGTTCACCGTAAGGTTTTATTCAACCCAAAGTATAAGAAAATGGGACTCATCGTTTTCCCATATGCTTTTTTGTTCGAATTTTTAGCTCCAATGATAGAACTTATAGGTTTACTCTCTATTCTCTATCTTATTTTCTTCGGAAAAATTAACTGGGACTTAGCAATACTAGTCTTTTTATACTCCTATTGTTTTGCTGTTATGATCTCTATTTTGGTAGTTATTTGGGATAATATCACCTTTAAATATTACCAAAAATTTAGTGAAGTATTAAAACTAATAATGGTCGCTTTTTTAGAACCATTTATCTATCACCCTTTAATCGTGTTCTTTGGTATTCGAGGTTATTTTAAATTCTTATCATCAAAAGAATTAGCTTGGGGAACTATGACAAGAAAAGGGGTTGAAACAAGTTAATAATCTTATTAGCGATTACAGATGAAGAAATTAATTTACACTCTTATTGGAGTAGTTTTTACGATATTATGTTGTTCTCAACAAGTAAAGGCACAACGTAAATCTTCAGACAGCTTATATGCCATTGCCAAAGAATGGGGCCAACAAAAAGGTAATTACAGAAAAGCACTAGAGTATACCGAACATGCTTTAGAAATTTCTCCGGAAAATGTAGATATTCAAGAGTATTACGGTAAATGTTTATTAGAATTAAAACAATACGATAAAGCAAGATACGTGCTTCGTAAAGCTAAAGACGCCAGGCTACAAAACTATACGGCGCTTATTTATCTATTAAATGTAGAGCACCAAACCAAAAGGTATTCTTCTGCTATTTGCTATGTAAATGAAATGCTTGAACAAACTCCTTACGAGAAGGGTTTATGGATCAAGAAAATGAATCTTTACCGAGAAATGGGCAACGATGTAGAAGCTATGCGTGAGTTGAAGCGTATTCATCAGATCTTCCCCGACGATGAGCACATTCAGGAGAATTACATTTATATGCTTACAGAAAAAGGTAGAGAACTTGAAAATTATTCTGAAATTGAGTCTACCTACACGGCTATCATTCAAGAAGATCCTAAAAATAAAGAAGCTTATTTGATGCTGATTAAAAATGAATTAGAAAACAGCGGAAACATTGAAGCTGCGATAAATTATTCATCAAGAGCATTAAAAACCCTTCCGGAAGACAAACAACTCATCCGGAAGAAAATCGGACTTTTAGAAGAGTCTGACAGATATCAAGAAGCAAGCATTTTATTGGAAGACAAAAAAGAATTCTTAGACAAAAAAGAATACAACCAGCTAAGTCTTTACTTAAAAAATCAAGCGGCAAATTATTACGAAAATACCGATCCGTATGTGATCAATAAAAAAATATACGCACAAGATCCTTCAAACCAGCAAGCGCTTAATTACATTTTAAGAAACGCGCTTGCTAAAGGTTTTTATACCGATGCTGAATATTTTCTAAACAAAGCCCTAGAAAGAGATCCAAACAACAAAGAGTTGTTGCTTAAAAAGCTTTCGGTTTATAAAAAAATTGATGACAAAAATAAATACAACAAAACTTTAGAACATTTATATGCTTTTTATCCTGAAGATGAAGATATTGAATATACGTATCAACTTCAGCAATTTGAAAAAGGAAAAGATTACCTTCAACAAGGTCAATTGTACGAAGCAAAATCTGTATTCCTACTTTTACGAACTAAGCCAGAATGGGAGGTTTTAGCCAACGAGCAGCTTTACAATATTGCTATGCAACAACAAAAATATGATGAAGCACTCACCTACACTAATTATCTTATTGACAACTATCCGGATAATGCTGAGTATAAGCTTCAAAAAAGTGATCTATTTTTTAAAACACAGCAATATAAAGATGCGATTTCTATTTCTAGAAATTTAAATGAAACTTATCCTGAATCTGAAAAATATAAAGACATTTACCAAAATCAGCTTTCATTGTACATAAGTGTACTTATGAAAAATGAAGAATATCGAGAAGCTTCAGAAACTTTAGATCAACTTTTAGCGCAAAATCCTACCAAGCAGTTATATTTATATAGTATTAACGCTGCTTTAGCGATTCAGCACAAAAAGAAAGCTATTCAAATTGCTGAAGAAGCATATCAAGCGTATCCTAACGATATTGATATTGCATTAAAGCTTGCCGATGCTTATTTGCTAGACTACAAAACAGATTGGACAATAGAAGCATTAACACCAATGCTTGAAAAATATCCGCATAACCAAGAACTCAAGCAGCGTATAGCTATTGCGTATTATAAAAAAGGTTTGTACCGTAAAAGCATGGAAAGATACCGTGATGCTTACGGTGAATTTGTGAGTTCTGTAGATTTAATGCCAAAAGATAACCGAGCCGTTAATGAGTTGGTGGAAGCTTACGATAAGGCAGACGAAAATTTACGAGCGCTTAATTATTTAAATAAGAAAATAAGAGAATATCCTTGGTTAGATAATCTAAAAGTAGCTAAAGGTGAAGTTTATGAAAATATGAAAGGCTTCGACTCTGCTTTATATTATCAAAAATTTTACAAACCCGGTCCTGAAGAAGCAGATGAATGGAATCGACATATCGACTACCTAACCAATCGTTCTTATAAAAATCAGTTGGACGCAAGTTATAGCAGATTTGATTCTGACTCTAGTTTATTTGTAAATCGTTTAGCTCGTATTAAATACACTAAATTTAGAACTAATAATGCCTACGGAATTGGCTTTAATTATGCCGGAAGAGGTAATGGTGCCGGAGTTCAATTAAACTTAGAATGGCAACATATTTTTAGTCCAACCCTTTATGGAACCGCAAATTATTACATTAGTAATAATTACTTTCCTAATCATCGATTAGCTGCAAATATCTTTAAATCTTATCGCAATGATTGGGAGTTAGAATTGGGCGCGAGATACGATATTTTACATACAGATCAAGAATTAATTACCGGTATTGTTGGCGTTTCTAAAGTGTACAATCAGTTTTGGTTTAATGCTAAATTTAATTACCTCACCGATTTTGACGTCAACTACAGCAACTTATCCGTCAGGTCAAAATACATTTTAGATCATCGCAAATTTATTCAGTTTATAGCATCAATTGGTACAGCTCCTTACGATGAGCGGTTATCGTTCCAAAACGATACTTTTTTCGATTATGTGCATACAATGGTTGGCGCAGGTTATCAATACCCAATTAGTAAACATTTAGGTTTCGGCATTTATGGTAATTGGTATAATTACAAACTTGATGATGGGCAATTTCAAAACCAGTACGAGCTTACTTTACTCTGTGAAATTAGATTTTAAAAGATATGAAAGATCATTTACTTCATCGAAAACAAATTTTCACGCTAATGGTATTCTTGAGCTTGTTTTTTAATTCTTTTGCTCAAAAAGAAAGTTTTTCTTACCGAGAAAGTTATTTTCCTTTGGTGAGCGCTTCAAAAGCATTTCAATTAAAATACGATACGATGCCACTCGATCGTTATTGGGGTTTATGGGGACATAATCTTTACAAATGGGTTGAAGAAGATGAAGATTCAGAAAATGAAGAAATTTATGCTTTTATTGATAATGAAAGAGAATGCGATCAATTTTGTTTCTCAAGTTCAGCTTTAAAAAAAATCATTCAGAAAAATATAAGAAAGACCAAAAGCGCTTACACTTATTATATGGTAAGTCCGCAAGATAATACGTTGGTTTGCCAGTGCGAAAAATGTATCGAAGCAGGAAATACGGTAACTAATGCTGCTCCGGCAGTTTTTAATTTACTTCGATATTTAGCGGAAGAACATCAAGACTTGCAATTTTTTACCACCGCTTACCTATCGGTAAAAAACCCACCAAAAGAAAAACAGCTGGAAAACATAGGCGTATTTTATAGCACGATACAATTTCAAGAAGGTAAGGCTTATCAAGAATTAAAAAACAAACAAGAATTAAGTGATGAATTAACTGCTTGGAAAGATAAATTGGAACATATTTTCGTTTGGGAATATGCGCTCAATTACGATAATTACTTCGATTTTTACCCCAACCTAAAAGACTTTCAGCAAAATTTAAAATTCCTTAAAGATTACGGAGTTGATGGCGTTTTTATTAACGGAAGTGAAAGTTATTCGGCACTACAAGATATTAAATGCGCTACTACTGCTCGTTTACTCAAGGAGTCAGATCTAAAGCTGAATGAAGTTCTAACGGAAGAATTTAACGCTCATTATCCAAAAGAAGTTGCCAAAATTACTTCAGAATTTTACAGAAATATTACTGAAGAATTTAGCAACTCAACTAAAAAAATGGGAATTTATTCTGGGATTAATGATGCTTATCGCAAGTATTTACATCCGGAAGCTTTAGAAAGTTTTTATCAGAAATTAAAACCTTTAGCGAGCGAACCTCAAGATTTCAATACACAATCTTTGTTGCTTTCTGTGGCTTTTTTACGACTAGAATTAATGCGATATTTTGGAGTAAATGAGTTTGGTTATGGTAATTTAAACGCTAATAAAATTACTATAAAACCAGAAGTTCACGAACTTTTAAAAGTTATTGAACAAACATCAAAATCTACTAAGATTACAACTTATAACGAGCAAAACGCAAAAATAAGTGATTACATAAAGTTTTGGAGAAGCGATATTCTAACGCAATCGACTAATTATTTCTTAAATAAAAAAATTAACGTACTTTCAAATTTAGATGAAGGTTATTCCGCTATTAAAGTATTAAACGACGGAAGCATCGGTTTTTTAGATTACAATACCAATTGGTTAATTAACTCTATAGACGATCTAGAAATAGAAATTAATACTGAAGATTTAGAAGAGATAAATACCATTAAATTCGGCTTTTTAAACGATCCCGCTCATCACATATATTTACCGGAAGAAATTATAATTTCTAGTGATGAACATCGCAAAAAACTAAAGCTGAAATCATCAACGCTCAAAGAAAAGAAGACTGTTGACTTTCCTGTAGATTTTAAACCGGGTAAAAAACTAATTATTAAAATTTTACGCCGAAAAAATTCTTCAGTAAAAAGTCAGATAGCAACAGACGAAATTTCAATAAATTAGATACATTCGTAAAAGAAATTAAAACACTTCAATGCAAATCATCAGGTTATCTATCATACTCGTTTATGCCTTTCTATGTACATCTTGTGAAGGCTTTTTCGATAATATAAAAGATCGAGTACCCAATACCACGATGGAAATTGAAGATCCTATTCGGCATTATTATCCGGTGGTACGTGGTGACAAACTCAAAGTAACTTATAAGTTTAAAAATGCCGGAGAACATACTTTACTCATCGAAGATGTGCAAGCTTCTTGTGGCTGTATAACGACTAATAATTTTAAGCGGAGTATAGCACCGGGCAATTTTGGTTACCTAGAATTTGAATATGATAGCACCAAGAATATAGGTTATGTAGAACATTATGTACTTATTGTCGCTAACATTGAAGATACTTTTAGCAACGAGGTTAAGTTTGCTACAAATGTAGTTTCAGATCCGCTATACATTAAAGACTACGAACAAATCTATCAAGAACAGCAAAATACCAATGCTGCTGAAGGATTAGTTGAAGGTGATGCTAAACTAAAATATTATATTCCTAAAAATTAAGCTGAATATATTCAAACAATCTTAATTCGTAATAACGAACTAAAGAAACCACCAAAACGCCTACAACGGCGTAAATCCAAGAATAGCTGTCTTTTCTGACATTGCGTAAACCCCAAAGGGAAAGCAATACAAAAGGGAAACTCAAAATTAACGAGGCTTTTGCAGGATAACCATTAAAGACGGCCATAATTTTCATAACCACAAAAAAAACACTGTAAAAAAAGATCAACTTATTTACGGTGTTTTTAAAACGGTCTTTAGAAAAAGGTTTTGGTCTATTTTCTAAATCTGACATTAAATTGTTTTTTTGAAGAAAGAATCTACAAATTCCATTTTGTTGAAGATTTGAAGATCATTAATCCCTTCTCCTACTCCAATATATTTTACAGGTATTTGAAATTGATCGCTAATGCCAATTACAACTCCGCCTTTTGCTGTACCATCTAATTTAGTAACTGCTAGAGAAGTTACTTCTGTGGCAGCAGTGAATTGTTTAGCTTGCTCAAAAGCATTTTGACCGGTAGAACCATCTAATACTAGTAAAACTTCATCTGGTACGTTATCAACTACCTTTTTCATCACGCGCTTCACTTTGGTAAGCTCGTTCATTAAGTTTACTTTGTTGTGCAAACGTCCCGCAGTATCGATAATAACCACATCGGCATCTTGCTTTACAGCGCTTTGTATGGTGTCGAAAGCTACAGAAGCAGGATCACTTCCCATACTTTGCTTAACGATCGGCACATCTACTCGATCTGCCCAAATTTGTAATTGATCGATCGCTGCAGCTCTAAATGTATCGGCAGCTCCTAAAACTACTTTCTTCCCTTGTTGTTTAAATTGATGTGCAAGTTTACCAATAGTGGTGGTTTTACCAACACCGTTAACACCTACCACCATAATTACATAAGGTTTCTTCTCTGGAACGACAAATTCGGTTGCTTCACCAGAACCGGTTTCACTAAGAAGACCGGCAATTTCTTCTCGTAAGATTTGATCTAATTCTGAAGTGCCTAAGTATTTATCTTTAGCTACGCGTTCTTCTATACGATCGATGATCTTAATCGTAGTTTTTACCCCAACATCACTCGCTACCAATACTTCTTCTAAGTTATCTAAAACTTCGTCGTCTACTTTAGATTTACCGGCAACGGCTTTACTTAATTTACCAAAGAAATTTTCTTTAGACTTTTCTAATCCTTTATCTAAAGTTTCTTTTTTTTCTTTTGAAAAAATCTTTTTAAAAAAACTCATAGTTTCACTTTGGTTTGCGTTAGGGATTGAGGCATTTGTTGAAGCTCTTTTAAAATTGAAGCTTTTGCTGAAAATTTTAAAAAGCGACTGCCGAAAGCCCGACCACCTTTTTTGGTGGGAACGCCCAGATTAATTTTGATGCAAATATACAAAAAACAAAAAGCCGCCTTGAAAAAAATCAAAGCGGCTTATATATTTTTAAGTTCGATTTATTTTTCTTTAAAATAATCGTTTACTTCATCTGGCGCCATAATCTGCTCTACAAAAGTGTAAGCTCCAGATTTTGGAGATTTAACCATCTTGATTGCTTTTGTAAGCCTTTTAGATCCTGTTTGTAACGATGCTACTGATTTCTTTGCCATAACTTATTACTTTATTTCTTTGTGAACCGTCATTTTATTAAGAATCGGGTTAAATTTCTTTAACTCCATTCTATCCGGTGTATTCTTTTTATTTTTTGTAGTAATGTATCTTGAGGTTCCTGGTTTACCAGAAGTTTTGTGCTCTGTACATTCTAAAATTACTTGTACTCTATTTCCTTTCTTTGCCATTGTTCTTCGTATTAAAGGTTAAAGATTACTTGTTTAAGAAACCTTTTTCTCTAGCTTCTTTGATCACAGCAGAGATTCCTCGTTTGTTAATATTTTTTAAAGCAGAAGTAGATACTTTTAAAGTGATCCATTTATCTTCTTCAGGAATGTAGAAACGCTTTTTCACTAAGTTAGCGTTAAATTTACGCTTAGTCTTATTCATTGCGTGAGAAACATTGTTCCCTACCATTGCTTTTTTTCCCGTAAGTTCACAAACTCTTGACATTTTTTCTAATCTTTTCGCGTTATTTCAAAACAGGCTGCAAATTAACAATAATTTTATCTTATAAACAAGTGAATAAAGAAAAAATATTTATTTATTTACTTCATCTAAAATTAAGCCTAAAGCCTTATAAACTGCTTTCTCGGTAACTTTTTCTCGTTGCTTGCCTAAGTGATTTTCAAAAACTTCTACTCCGCTAGGTGTGGCAATGGCAATAAACACCGTTCCGATCTCGGCATCACTATCGCCTTTTGTTGGTCCCGCGTTACCGGTAGTTGCAATTGCATAATCGGTTCTAAATAAAGCTTTTGCCTTAACCGCCATTTCTTTAGTGATCTCTGCACTCACCACAGAATAGGTGTCGATAATTTCTTGAGAAATACCTAATACATAATTTTTTGTGGCCGTTTCGTAAGTTACTAAACCGCCTTTAAAAAATTTTGAAGCTCCGGAAACTGCTGTTAATTGACTAGCAATTCTGCCGCCCGTACAACTTTCTGCCGTGGTTAAACTTAAGCCTTTCTCGATAAATTTTTGGGCAATTTGCTCTTCTAAACTTCCTTCGCCTTCGTAACCTTTTATAATATCACCTATGAGTTGGTGTAATTTTTCAAGCTGATTTTCGAGCTCATCTAACAATAACTGCTCATTTTCACCTCGCGCTGATAATCGTAAGCGTACACGACCTAAACTAGGTAAATACGCCAACTTGATAAACGATGGGAGTTGATCTTCCCAATCTTCAATTTTTTCTGCAATCGTACTTTCGCCCATGCCGTAAGTTAATACGGTTTTGTGAATAATGTAAGGTCTTTTAAAACGCTCTTGCAGCTTACCGAGTACCTGATTTTGCATTAATGCTTTCATCTCGAAAGGAACGCCGGGCAAAGAAATATAAACGACATCGTCTTGCTCGATCCACATTCCGGGAGCTGTACCAAATTGATTGAATAATGCCTGCGCTTTTGAAGGAATATATGCCTGACCTCTATTTAAATCTGAAATTGGGTCTTTCACATATTTTCGAAAAAGTTCTTCTACATTTTGAAGCACTTGCTCGTTCAGCACCAATTCATCATTAAAATATTTACAAAATGTTTTCTTGGTAATATCGTCTTTGGTAGGTCCTAAACCTCCGGTTACGATTATAATTTGCGCACGCTGTGAAGCTTCTTTTAAACTGGTAAGAATATGCTCTTCATCATCTTGAATTGAGGTGATCTGAAGAACATCGACTCCTATTTTATTAAGTTCTTTACCTATAAATGCAGAGTTACTATCTACGATTTGGCCAATTAAAATTTCATCGCCAATGGTTATAATTTCTGCTTTCATTATAAATTATAATCTTGCTTTATTTCTTGGCAGACTACATTTACCGTTTCGGTAATTTGATTAGCATAAGGTAAAATTTCTGCTTGGCTTAAATTAGATTTAGACCATTGTTCTAACATTTTTACCTGATCACTTAGATTTAAACCAAAGATCTGTAAGTTCGGCTTCATTTTATGCGCAATTTGATACGTAAGCGTTGCGTTACCATTTTCGATAGCATCGTTCATCGCTTTTATATCTTCAGGAAGTTCTTGAATAAAAGTTTTTAGCATTTCTTGTAAAAACTCCTCATCACCATCGGCCATTATCTTAAGTTCATCTAAATTATAAGACTTCATCACTTTACATTTATATCAAAAATTTGAGTATCTCCTATTTTACCCACTAAGTTATCGTTGATCGCTACTTTGCCTACTCCTTCTGGTGTTCCCGTAAAAATCACATCTCCAATTTTTAAGGTGAAGAACTGAGAAATATAAGCAATTAATTCATCTATTTTCCAAAGCATGTATTGCGTATTGCTTTGCTGAACTATGTTTCCGTTTTGTGATAAACTGAAATCGATAGTATTTACATCATTTAATTCTTTCTTCGGAATCCATTTTTCACCGATCACAGCAGATCCGTCAAAACACTTCGATTTTTCCCAAGGCAAACCTTTATCTTTTAATTTATTCTGAAGGTCTCTTGCGGTAAAATCGATGCCCAACCCAATTTCATCGTAATATTTATGCGCAAATTTTTGCTGAATATACTTTCCTACTTTTTTAATTTTTACCAGAACTTCTACTTCATAATGAACATCATCAGAAAAATCCGGAATAAAAAAGGGTTGCTTTTTTAGTAAAACTGAAGTATCAGGTTTTAGAAAAATAACCGGTTCTTCGGGTTTTTCACTCGCTAATTCTTCAATATGTTTGGTATAGTTTCGCCCAATACAAATAATCTTCATTTAATTGAGTTTTTGGGTTAACATTCTCATTTTAATTGAAGTTAATACTTTTTTAGTATATAAAGGAAAGTCTGCATTCTGGATCCAATTGAAATATCCCGGCTCATCTTCTAAGACTTTCTCTACTAATTTGCCACGATTTTTTCCGAAAGAAAATACTTCTTTACCATCTTTATTGTAAGCGATAAAACCGGCAAAATCGGCGTGTTTTTTATGTGCACTAAATTCTGCCAACCACTTGGTATCATTCTCAAGATCTGGATAACGATCTAATTGAGACTCTAACACTTCGAAAGTAGCCAAGGTATCTGCTTCTGCACTATGTGCATTTTCTAAATCTTTATCACAATAAAATTTATAAGCGGCCTCTAAGGTTCTTTTTTCTTTTTTATGAAAAATGGTTTGCACATCGACCGCTACCGAATTTTTTATATCGAAATCTACTTCTGCTCTTAAAAATTCTTCAGCCAACAGCGGAATATCAAAGCGATTACTATTATAACCCCCTAGATCGCAACCTTTGATCATCGCATAAATCTTCTTACTCAACTCCTTAAATGTAGGCTCATTAGCTACATCTTCATCTGAAATTCCATGAATCTTGGTAGTCTCTGCCGGAATTTTCATTTCAGGATTTACTCGCCAAGTCACGCTTTCTTTATTTCCGTTAGGAAATACTTTTAAAATCGCAATTTCTACAATTCTATCTTTGGCAATATTGGTTCCTGTTGTTTCTAGATCAAAAAAACAAATTGGCTTGGTAAGATTGAGTTTCATGAAATTTTTTGTTGCAAAGATAACAGTGAGCGCTTTCTTAAAAAAATAAAACCTTAGGAAGTTGCTTCTATTTGAAGAAAACAAAAAAAGCCACGAAATTAATTCGTGGCTTTTTTTTGTTTTGTATAAAATTTTAGACCGTCTGATCAACATCAAAACTTTCTAAATATTGAGCCACGCGCTGTACAAATTGACCTCCTAAAGCTCCGTTTACCACACGATGATCGTAGCTATGTGATAAGAACATTTTATAACGAATACCAATAAAGTCTCCGTCTGGAGTTTCTATTACCGCAGGAACTTTACGAATGGCTCCTAACGCTAAAATACCTACTTGTGGTTGGTTGATAATTGGCGTTCCCATAATGCTACCAAATGTCCCTACATTGGTTACTGTATAGGTGCCGCCTTGCGTATCGTCTGGCTTTAATTTACCCGCTCTTGCACGAGTTGCCAGATCGTTTACTTTTTTAGCTAAGCCAACCAGATTTAATTGATCTGCATTTTTAATGACCGGCACGATTAAATTTCCATCAGGAAGCGCGGCTGCCATTCCTAAATTAATGTTCTTACGTTTGATAATTTTATCGCCATCTACAGAGATATTAATTAGCGGAAAGTCTTTGATCGCTTTTGCAACCGCTTCCATAAAAATTGGTGTAAACGTAAGTTTTTCTCCTTCGCGCTTTGCAAATTCATTTTTCACTTTATTCCTCCAATTCCAGATCTTGGTAACATCAACCTCAATAAAAGATTGTACGTGTGCAGAAGTTTGAACACTATTCACCATATGATGAGAAATCATTTTGCCCATACGAGACATCTCAATAATTTCATCTTCACCATTCACACTAATTGGAGTTGCTGCCGGCTTTGGAGCAGCTTTTTGTGAAGCGCTTGCTGGTGACTGAGTTGCAGGTTTTGCTTGCTGCTCTCCTCTATTTTTAACGTAAGCTAAAATATCGTCTTTAGTGACACGGCCATCTTTACCGGTTCCTTTAACGCTTTCTAGTTCTTCAAAACTTATATTTTCTTCTTTAGCAATATTTTTAACTAACGGAGAATAAAAACGATCACTATCGTTATAATCTTCGTTACTTGCTGTTGCTTTTGCTTGACTCACGGTTTCTTCAACTGCAGCTACGTTTGCGGAAGTTTCTGTAGTTTGTTCTGAAGCTGAAGTTGCTCCTGAAGTATTTTCTATTTCGCCTTCTGTTTCTATAATAGCAATGGTTTGCCCTACTTGAACCACATCATCGGGACCAAAAAGTTTTTCAACCAAAACACCATCAACTTCACTCGGCACTTCGCTATCAACCTTATCGGTTGCGATTTCTAATACCGCTTCATCTTCTTCGATGGTATCACCAACTTCTTTTAACCAATTAGTAATCGTTGCTTCTGCAACACTTTCTCCCATTTTGGGTAATTTCAGTTCAAATTTTGCCATATCTTAAACCCGAAGGTGTAAATTTTAGTTAAGATTGCGAATTTAATAAAAAATCAATCAAAAAGTAATTATTTTTCAATAATCAAAATTCAAGAATCGATCCTTGACTTGTACTTTGATCACTTCCGACGATAAAATTAAAATTTAATGCTTTGATGCGAAAGTAATTTTGCTTGATTTTAAGATTTTCCATGATACTAAAAATATCTTGATAATCCACAGTTTCTGCATCTAAAATTAGTTTTGAATTTTCTACTATTTTATTCTTCATTTCTGCGGACGAAATTTTAATGATTTCTGAATTAATTTTTTGCTGAAGCGTTTTAGGAATTTCTAGCTCACTTACCCAGTATACTTTTTGATATTTTGGAAGTGATCTTGGTTCTGACTTAACGCGATGAAAAAACTTAGCCAAATTAAGAGCCATCGTGATCGCAGGGTTTAACAAATTAGTTTTTTGGAAATGCTTTTTGTAGAAAATCTTCATCGCCCCATAAAAACGCTTCCTATATTTCTCATCTTTTAAAGTACTTTCACCCTTATAATGCAATACTTTTTCTGAACCAACATAGTAATTTTGATAACCGGCTTTTAAAAATTTATACGAAAGGTCGATATCTTCCCCATACATAAAATAATCTTCATCTAAACCGCCGATAGCTTCATACCTGTCTTTTTGCATCAGCATAAAAGCGCCAACTAAAACAGCTACTTTACCTGTCTGTTCTTGTTTTAAACTCGAATAATAGTTTTTTTCAAGTTTCATGAGTTTCTGTAAAGCTACTTTTGGTGTCGGTAAATTTCGTTTAGATTCCGGTAAAAAATTCCCGATACCATCGATTAATTGAGGTCCAACAGCTCCCAGATCACTTTTACTTTCAGCAAAATTCAATAGCTTTTCAAATACCGTTTCACTCACTACCGTATCGGGATTGAGTAAGCAAATGTATTTTCCGTTAGCGATTTTAACTCCGGCATTGTTTCCTTTGCTAAAACCTCCATTTTCTTGTTGTTGAAGTAGTCTTACTTTAGGAAAATATTGTTTTACCCAATCACAACTTTGATCTTGTGAATGATTATCGACCACAATAATCTCTGAAGAAATACTTTGCAATGCTTTCTCGACACTCGAAAGGCATTGCATCAAATAAAAAGGAACTTTGTAATTGAGAATAATGACAGAAAGTTGAATCACAAGTTAGCCTTTAAGTGAATTTTCAAAAGGTACGCGATGCAGAATACTTCTACCTAAGGTAACTTCATCTGCATATTCAAGTTCATCACCAACGCCAATACCTCGTGCTATAGTCGATGTTGTTACTTCGAAATTCTCTAGTTGTTTATAGATATAAAAATTGGTGGTATCACCTTCCATCGTGCTACTTAAGGCAAAGATAATCTCGGTAACTTCTCCGCTTTTCACTTTATCAATCAAAGTTGAAATATTCAATTGGTTTGGTCCTACACCATCCATCGGACTTATTTTACCACCCAACACATGATACAAACCTTTATACTGACTTGTATTTTCGATAGCCATCACGTCGCGAATATCTTCAACTACACAAACAATACTTTTTTCACGATTAGGATTTGCGCAAATTTCACACAATTCTTGATCGCTAATATTATGACAGTTTTTACAAAACTTCACTTCGGTTTTTAAATCGACCAAAGCTTTCGCCAAATGCGTTGTTTGCTCTTCGGGCTGTTTTAATAAATGTAAAACCAATCGTAAGGCCGTACGTTTTCCTACGCCGGGAAGTTGTGCCATTTCGAATACGGCATTTTCCAACAATTTAGAAGAAAAATCCATAGCACGAATTTAAAGTTTTTATTGAAACTTATTAATATATAGAATCAAAAAAGGAGGCAAATTGCCTCCTTTTTTATTTATTCAAACTTGAACGTCTTTTATCTTTTCAGAGTAAAATGGTTTTTAAAAGTGTTCGGGGTAGGCTCTGCCAGGCTACCGTCTTCTTGAGGGATTCCCGGGTCTTGGTATTCTACACTGAACCAGTAATCTCCTGAAGGTAATGGGTTACCGTTATAGGTGCCATCCCATCCTCTTGAGCTTGGGCTTAACTGTTTTAAGAGTTTCCCGTAGCGATCGAAGATAAAGATCTTAGCCCCTCGGTTGAGCGGAGTATCGAGACCAATGATGTTCCAGTAATCATTATACCCGTCATCATTCGGGGTAAAGAATGGTGGGAAGTCGATAAACGAGATCACCTCTGAGGCGGTCACCCCACATCCGTTTTTATCTCTTCCGTAAACAATATGCGTTCCTGCTGATAGCCCGTCAAAGTCGATCGTTACACCTGAAAGATCTACCCAAGGTCCATTATCGATACTGAATTCATACTCTCCGATTCCGCTTACATTAAATACCTGTAAGCTATGCTCTCCTTCAAAGCCTAAAGAAGTTGGTGCTACTTCAAACTCCGGTGGGTTGCTCTCTAAGATCGTGACCGTATCAATATCACTTCCACAGTTATTGTTGTTCTCATCTAAGGTATTTAGATCGAATACCTGCACACTATAGTCTCCTGCTTGTAGTGGATTGCTGCTTCCGCCTCCTACGGTGATGCTAGGGCCGGTCTCTCCGGCAAGTACAGTACCGCCATAGGTCCATTCAAAGCTATAAGCAGTGGCATCAAGTCCGGTGTCAATAATAATAGCACTATAATCACCATCGGTTACCGGTGTGCTTGGATCGCTGTCTACACAGATATACAACTGATCATAATCACTGATATCTACACTTGGACGTGCATCTACCGTGATCGGGATCATCACTACATTGGTGCTGGTACAGAAGGTATCGGTATTGATCACTTCAGCATAGATCACATCGCCATCACTCGCTAGGTAAGTTGATTCTGCTGTTTCCGGGATTCGGTCCCCGTTGTCATAATCTACTTCACTAGCGTAATAATACACCTCGGTGGTAGGCGGAGTGGCATTATTATCGATATTAGTATCGAAATCTTGCAAGTTGATCGTAGCGGTATCTTCTCCTTCATTATTAGAACATAGCATTCTCGATAGGTCTACATCGGCGATAGTTGGTCTTGGCGCTACATTGATATGTAAAATACCCAAGTCACTTTCTTCAGTAAGCATACAACCGGTTAAGGTATGGGTTAACTGGATATAGAACTGCTCGCCATTAGAGGCCTGATAGCCAAAAGGTACAGCATTCTCTCCGGCTAATGCATCTGCTACGCTAAAGTGGAAGCTTAAGGTATAATCCTCGATCACTCCGTTAGTAGGGGTGTTTTGATCTAATAATGGAACGATAAGTGAAGTATCAAAGTCCCCACCGTTATAATCGTACACTTGCCCGGCTACATCTTCCGGATAGAAAGCTCCGGTAAGTCCGCCGGCATCGTCTGAACATACGGTATATCCAAAGGCTAGGTCGTCGATAGCTTCATTCAAGACCGGTACCGGTTGCACTACCAATTCAAAAGGAACCACCACATAACAGAAGTTCCCGGTGGCATTGCTATCGACACGGGCATAGATCACCTGTACATTGGTAGGTGCGCCGGTTTGATCGACTTCATTGTAACTCGGCTCATTGAGATAAGCGGTTGGCGTACCAATAAGTTCGGCTGCATCTTCATCTTCTGCCGCTTCAAGTGTTTTGTAATAACTGATCGTTACATTTTCTCCCTGACTGATCAATTGACCACTTAAGCTAAGATCGAAAGGGTCTAAAGCGACTCCGTCGTTATCATCATCACAAGCGGTTTGACGTAATACATCAGGATCGGTTGTCGATGGACTTGGTAATGGTAAAACCTGAAGATCGAAACTAACCTCTGCACTACATTGTACTGTGGTTCCCGAAGTATCTTCAACCACCACATAAATGGTTTGTGGGTTGGCTATATTTTCATATCCTTCCGGAGTATCGATCGCAATTCCGTTATTAAGGTCTTCTGCATTGGCATAATAGGTAAACTCGTATTGAGATGGTACTGCCGGCACTCCTCCAAAGATCTCGGTTTCTTTTACAGTAAGATCAAAAAGGGTGCTGCTATAAGGATCATTGTCATAATCATCATCACAGACATTGAGATCGGTTGGGTAGCTTAACGGTGGTAATTCATTTACATTTAAGGTAAAGCTATTGTCCCCATCAAAACCAAAGGTATCGATACAACCGGTAGTGGTGTTCTCTAAACGAACATAAATAGTTTGACCATTGCTCGTATTGGTATAGTTGGTTGGTACCGCAATAGCGTTGACTCCATCAATGGCTTCCTGCTCATTAGTGTGGTAAGTGATCTCTAGATCACTCGCGTCTACATCGCCTAAAATATTGTCTTCATTCTGAGTAAGGTCGAAAGAGGTAAATCCATTCGGGCTTTCATCATCACATACATAGAGATCTTCTAGCTCTAATTGGATCTCCGGTGAAGCTATCTGAATCAACTCTAAAGGACGCACCGTATAACACCCGGTACCATCATTGCCATTAGGACCGGTATTCTCAGCACGTACATAAATGGTTTGATAGATATTGGTGGTACTATAGACATCTGTATTGGTGATCGGATTAGTACCTAAATTTGCGGCATTCTCACTAATATGGAACGTAATGGTCACATTAGGCTCTCCATTTAAAATATTATCGATCTCTGCCTCTAAGTCAAATTCGGTAAACCCATCATTATCACCATCACATTCTTCGATAGCTTCTAATTCTAAAGCTAAACTCGGATTAGGAGTGACCTCTAAAGTTAAGGTGGTATGAGCCGGACACGTATTCTCGCCGATCACACGAACTTCTAAAGTCTGTGCATTAGCAATATTCTGATAATTCTCCGGATCTGCGATCGGGTTATCAGCGGCTAAAGCTGCTGCATTTTCATAGAAGTAAACGCTTAATGATGTATCGTTGTTGGTGATCTCCGGGATCGCTGCTGTAAGATCGAAAAGCCCGATCTCATCATCAGCGGCCAATGCACTATCATCACAAACGCTCAATTTACTCGGATTACTAATAGAAGGATCACTACCTACGTTCAAGCCAAACGAACCGATACGGTAACAACCGGTATCTTCATCTTCGATACGGAACCATACGCTAAGCGGACTTACTCCTGCATTGGAATAAGCACTTGGGTTGCCGATAGGATCTTCTGCATTGGCTGCATCGGCTTCACTCTCGTAATAGCTCACGCTAAAGTCTTCTGCTGATTGAGTTCCATAGATCAACGGAGTGTTTTGGGTCAGGTCAAATATCCCTGTGTTATTCCCATCTTCCCCATCACAGATAAACAGATCTAATGCTCCGTCTTCGGTCTCGACAAAATCCGGTAAAGCAGTAACACTTAAGGTGAGCTCTACATAACGGTAACAACCGGTATTGATATTGGTCGAACGCGCATAGATCACTTGCGTGTTCACCTGGATATTGGTGTAAAGGTTAGGAAGCTCATCATCAGGATCTCCTCCTTCTGCATTAGCCTGCGTGGCATAGAACGTGATCTCTACATCGGCCTCGCCATTGGCGATCTCCTCCTCGTAGGTGCTTAGATCGAATTCTGCAAAACCATCGTTATCATCATCACAGATCACATAAGCCTCCAACTCGTCGGTTGGAGTTGGTGATGGTAATGGGTTCACGATCAAGGTTAAGGTCGTCGTTGCACTACAACCTTGCTCATCGGTAACCTCGGCGATAATGGTTTGTGCATTATCTAGGTCATTGGTATAGTTTTGAGGATCGGCTATAGATACACCATTACTAAAATCTGCCGGAGTAGCATACCAAATAACACTAAGAGAAGTATCTCCACCGGTGATCTCTCCTTCTTTCTCGGTCAGATCAAAAACCACTAGTTCGTCGGTATCACTACCACTTGTTAGATCATCGCAAGACTCAAGCGCTGTAGGTTGTACCGGCTCCGGTAATGGGTGAACGATCAAGGTTAACGGCTCTACACTATAACATCCTGCCGGAGTTACGATGTCTTCTACTCGGATCCATACTTGTTGAGTTGGCGCTTGGCTGAAGTAACCTCCCGGACCGCTAATAGCATTTCCTCCTGCAATAGCATCGGCTTCATTGTTATGGTAAGTGATCTCATAATCAGCAGGGTTCAAGCCGTCTAAAACTTCTTCTTCAACAGAAGTAAGATCAAAATACGTCTGACCATCAGCGGTTGCATCATCACAAGCCTCTAGATCGGCAGGGGTCTCGATCATCGGACGATCGTATACCTGAAGTTCTAAAGTAGTGGTCTGCACACAGCCGTTAAGCTCATCTAAAGCGCGCACATAAACCGTTTGGTTAAAGGCAGAAATGTTTGAATAAGGACTATTGAGTGCATCTACATTATTTTCGGCATCACTTAAGGTTAAGTGATAGCTCACACTTACATCATCATTACCTCCCGTAATCTCTTGATCTTTTGAACTTAGATCGAACAAGGTATAAAAGCCATCGTTATCACTATCACAAGCCATTAAAGGACTTGGATCGAAGATCGCTGCCGATGGGGTCGCTTCGATATCAAAACTCGTGGTTAAAAAGCAATCTTGTGGATTGTATGAGCTTACCTTAACATAAACCGTTTGTGGATTACTGGTATTTTCATAGTTCGTATAATCAGCAATAACCACATCATTATCCAGATCATCCTGACTCGCATAGTAATCTACCGTATAATTAGAAGGACTCTGACCCGCTAAAGCGGCTATGTTGTTCTCCGTTAGATCGAAAAAGGCCGTACCCGGGGTTCCGTTATCACATTCTTGTTGAAGATCAACAGCTCCGATCACCACCGTAGTTACATTCAACTCAAAGCTTGTTAGGTTGTAGCATTCTTCTCGTTCTATATTTTCGATACGTACGAAGATCTCCTGGTCTTCTTCTAAATAGGTATAGTTGGAAGGGTCTGTAATACCTACTTCATTAGCATCGGCTGCTGCTTGGGTTTCGTAATAGGTGATATTAAAATCAGCTAAGGACTGTGCTCCCAATACGATCGGGGTGTTTTGGGTTAGATCGATCACATTGGTGCTTTGACCATTATCACAGATGTAAAGGGGGTTTGGCGTATTAGCGATTCCACTTAGGAAGCTTTGAATTAAAAAGCTGCTCGTCTCATAACAAGAAGGGTCGTTATTGTTTTCTACACGTACAAAGATCGTTTGTGGGTTAGCTGATTGGTTCACATAAGCGTTAGGATTTGTAATCGCTGCTGCCATTCCGGTATCGGCATCGGCCTGACTTTCGTAATAGCTTACCGTATAAGCGGTAGCATCCTG
>NZ_AUHX01000006.1 GCF_000423405.1 Mesonia mobilis DSM 19841
CCGTCACCCTGAACTTGATTCAGGGTCTCATCTGATAAGCTTTGATTTTTAGCATTATATGAGATTCTGAAATAAATTCAGAATGACGCAGAAATTAATTATTACAAATAACGGATAATCAAAAAGAATTTATTTCAACAGAATCATCAAATAAATAATAACTCAATTGAGTTTGTTCAATTCAGTTAAAAAAATAGGAAAGCTTAAACAGCCGGCGGAGGTTTGTTGTAAATAAGACAGAAAGGAGTTTTTTCTGTCGCTACAGAAGAATAATTACTAATTATAAAATGATGCTCTTGAAGAAAGGGTTCTTCAATTTCAAAAATATATGACGAGGGTATTAGCGGAGTTTTTTCATCAGTTCCTGCTAAATGACACCAAATACAATCTTGCGTATCGTCAACATCATCTGAATGAACTATACCGTGTAAGCCTGCAACTTTAATAAGTATAAAGGCAGTAAGAAATACCCAAGAGAGGTTATTTTTTACACGATTAGCTAACATCATAAGCGCAAAGCTATAAAAGAAAACCTCAACCTAGTGTTAAAATTCTTAAAACTTGGTTGAGGTAACTTCTAATTTCTATGTAAAACCAAGAGTTTCTTGGTTTGAAAAGCTTAGCTTTAAGCTTCTTGCTTTACCAAATATTCTGCAATTTGTACAGCATTTGTTGCAGCACCTTTTCTTAAGTTATCGGCAACGATCCACATATTTAAAGCACGTGGATGCGAGTGATCTTTACGAATTCTTCCTATAAAAACATCGTTTTTTCCTTCAGCATAAATTGGCATCGGGTAGGTGTTTACATCTGGATTGTCTTGTAAAGTAATACCCGGAAAATCTTTTAAAACCGCTTTTACTTCATCAACTTCAAAATCTTTTTCAAACTCGATGTTTACCGATTCACTATGACCGCCAACTACCGGAATTCTGACCGCAGTGGCAGAAACCAACACGGCATCATCGTTTAAGATCTTCTTGGTTTCGTGCGTTAGTTTCATTTCTTCTTTGGTGTAATCGTTCTCTAAAAACGCATCGCAATGTGGGATTGCATTTTTATGAATTGGGTAAGGGTAAGCCATTTCACCTTTTTCACCCTTGTATTCATTTTCTAATTGTTGTACCGCTTTTACACCCGTACCGGTGATCGATTGGTAGGTAGAAACAATTACTCTTTTTATACCAAATTTATCGTGAAGTGGCTTTAGGGCTAACACTAATTGAATGGTCGAGCAGTTTGGGTTTGCAATAATTTTATCTTCTTCGGTTAAACTATCGGCATTAATTTCTGGAACTACCAATTTTTTGGTAGGATCCATTCGCCAAGCAGAAGAGTTATCGATCACGGTAGTCCCTGCTTCTGCAAATTTAGGAGCCCATTCTAAAGAAGTGTCTCCTCCGGCAGAAAACAAAGCGATCTCAGGTTTTCGTTTTACTGCTGTTTCTAAGTTAACTACTTCGAACTTTTTTCCGTTAAATTCAATTTCTTTACCAACAGATCTTTCTGAGGCAACAGGAATTAATTCGGTTACAGGAAAATTTCTTTCTGCTAAAACGTTTAGCATCACTTGGCCAACCATACCGGTGGCACCAACAACAGCTACTTTCATTTTGTACTGAGATCTAAAATTAAATTAATATGAACGGCCTTTTTGACCGGCTGCA
The DNA here is from genome assembly GCF_000423405.1 of Mesonia mobilis DSM 19841. GTDB lineage: Bacteria > Bacteroidota > Bacteroidia > Flavobacteriales > Flavobacteriaceae > Mesonia > Mesonia mobilis. The sequence goes on from NZ_AUHX01000006.1 coordinate 1,668, forward strand.
AAGATAGTAGAGATTTTTGAATTTGAATATCGATTACTTACAGAAAATAAAGCATTTACTCGCTAAAAAATGCTAGTGATAAGCAAAAAAAGACCCTGCCTTTAGAGCAGGGTTTAAGTTTAAAAAAATGAATAGTGTAGCGGTTACTACGAATCTTTATTTGTTTTGTTTTTTTAGCTCATCTCTAATTTCTGCCAATAATTCTTCTTGCGTTGGTCCTTTTGGAGCTGCAACCGGTTTTGGATCTTCTTTTTTCTTGGTTTTTTCATAGGCTCTTAAGAATAAGAAAATAAATAAACCAACGATCACAAAATTGATCATTGCCTGTATTAAATTACCGTAAGTAATCACTGCGGCTTTTGCTTCTCTAGCAGCTTCTAAACTAGCATAAGTTTCACCATCTAGAGAAATAAACTTCTTGGTAAAATCTACTCCGCCGGTCAATAAACCAATTATGGGAGTAATAACATCTTTTACTACAGAATCGACAATAGTTTTAAAAGCAGCACCAATAACCACTGCAGTAGCGAGGGCAACAATATCACCCTTCATTAAAAATTTTTTAAAATCTGAAAAGAAACTCATATATCAGTGAGATTAGTTAGTATGCTCTAAAGATAATAAAAGTTTTTATTGAGGATTAAATTTTATTTAATAAGAGAAAAATGGCCTTTAACGGTTGACATTCCTTCGATGTTTACGATAAACCAATATTCATTTGAAGGTAAACCTTTACCATTATAAGAACCATCCCAAAAGAAACGTTTTCCAGTTTGTTGAAATAGTAATTTACCAAAACGATCAAAAATCAGCAATTCTGAAGCGTTAAAATACTCGATGCCTTTTAGCTGAAAAACATCATTTTTTCCATCTTCATTTGGCGTGATAAATTTAGGGTAAAGCAAGACAGGAAATTCTCTTGTCGCTACTCTACAAGCTTCAGTATCTTTCACATAAGCCTTATAAACGCCACCTTCATTTACTTGAAACTCGTTTGAATATTGAAAATTAATTCCGTCTAACGAATAAAGAAAATCGCCGACTTGTGTGGTTATAATTTGAATAAATCCGTTTTCAACCAGAACTTCACTAATTTCGGGTTCTTCTGTAAATTGTACCGTGAATATCTTAGTTGCAGTACAACCGTCGCTATTGGTTACGGTTAACGTATAGTTGCCTTCTTCATTAACACTAATTGTTGAAGTTTCTTCACCGGTCGACCAATCGTAAATCACGCCGCTAATATTGGCTGAAAGCGTAACTGTTTCTCCCTGGCAGATCTCTATGATTTCATCTGAAGAAAGTTGCGGACTATCATATAAATTATAATTCAGTTGAATTCTTGGTCCCGCCGCACAAGGAGAATCTGGTAAATAAGCTTCAGCAAAATAAGCACCATTTTCAGACGGAGTAAAAGTTTCGGTATCACTGGCAATTGATGTGGTTGAGGTAGAAGCATCATACCAATTTACTTCGTAAGGTGAAGGAACACTTACCGAAAGTTGTGGCGGAGTACCATCTTCACAACTAAATACATCTCCGTTACTGGTTGGTGTTGGTGGAGCAGGGATCACTTCCACATAAAAAGCTTCAGAAAAGGTACTGCACAAATTATCGTCTAAGTTTACCGGATCTTCTGCTACCTGAACTCTAAAATAGGTGTCTGTGGAAATACTACTTGTTGAAAATTGTGCTTGATTTGCTCCGGGAATATCGTTCCACGTTTCTCCATCGTTGCTTCGTTGCCATTGATAATAATGATCTGAATAAATCGAAAAATCGGGGTTCGCTTCTAAATTTATGGTTTGTGGTAAGCTTTCTTCACAAATGCTAATTTCATTTTCTGAAGAATTTATAGGAGAAATGGTCGTTAAATCTCCACACGATCTAAAAATAATATCATCGATGGCAAGATCGTTTCCGCAGCCACCATCAGAATTATTAAACATTTTAAGAATAATAGAATTTTGTCCGGGTTGCGACTGAAAAGTCATGGCATATTGTTCCCAAAAAGCATTAGAACTTCCCGCAATGTCGCCGGTGCTTCCTTGCTTAAGAAGTTGCGTGTCGGTGGCATTCCAAATCTCAAAACGAACATTTATCGGGATTCCCGTTCCCGGACAAGCACCGCTGGACGAATCGAAAATATTCATTAAATACGCAGAAAATTCATACGAAGCATTTTCACATAAACCAGAAATGGGTGTTTGGTAAAACAAACCTGCGGTATAATCTGCATTTACCACCAAAGCACGTCCGTTAGATTCTGTAGTGTTTGGCAAAGCATTGTGCCAAGTATTAATTTGCTGTGAGATCTGATCAGAAATCGTGTATTGCCCGTCTTGCGGGTCGCCAACCACGTAGGTGTAATTGGTAACACCGGCTGCCAGCGGATTTCCGGTTCCGTTGCCGCTACCAAAATCTTCCTGAAAAATAGGATCCCCTTTACTACCGCTACAAAACCCCAATTGCGCCTTAATCGTTTTAGTGAAAAAGATAAAAAAGCAAACACTCACAACGAGTTTGACAGTATTTATATTTTTTGTCTCGATTATTAGTTGATTAATTTTCGCTTAACGCGTTGTGAAATTGAAGTAATTAATTCATAAGAAATAGTACCGGCATTATGAGCAAATTCTTCTGCGCTTTTTTCTTTTCCGAAGAGAATAACTTCATCTCCTTCTTTACAATCGATGCCGCTAATATCGATCATCAACATATCCATACAAACATTTCCGATAATCGGCGCGTGATAACCATTTACGAGAACACCGGTTTTTTCTTTTCCGTAAATACGGTTGATGCCATCGGCGTGACCTAAAGGCAAAGTAGCTGTTTTAGTTGCAGAAGCTGCTTTAAAGCCACGATTGTATCCCACGCTTTCTCCTTTTTTAATATGATGAATTTGAGAAATAATGGTTTTTAACGTTCCTACCGGTTTTAGTTTTTTATCTTCTTCAGCACAATTTCCAAAACCGTATAAACCAATTCCTGTGCGAACCATATCGTAATGTGCTTCAGGATAATTAATAATTCCTGATGTATTGCATAAATGTCGAATAGGAGGGAAGTCTAGCTGAGGCAAAAGCGTATCGAGGGCTTTTTGGTAATTTTCGATTTGGTACTTGGTAAAATCTCGTTCAGCTTCATCTTCACTAGCTGCTAAGTGAGAAAAAATGCCTTCTACTTTTACACTTTCTGTGGAAGCAAGCGTTTCTGCGATCCAATTCATTTCATCGAGATCAAAACCTAGTCGGTTTAATCCGGTATTAATTTTTAAATGAATCGGGTATTTTTTTAGCTGAAGTTTTTCCGCAGTTTCAATAAAAGCCTCTAGCGTAAATTTACTGTAAATATTAGGCAGTAAATCATTTTCGATCACCTCTTCAAAATTAGTCGATTGCGGGTGGAGCACCAAAATAGGTTTTTGAATTCCGCCTTTTCTAAGGGCAATCCCTTCTCGTGTGTAAGCGACCGCGAAATAATCGATCCCAATTTTGGATAATCGTTTAGCAATAGCCACAGAATCGCTTCCGTAGGCAAAAGCTTTAACAACTCCCAACATTTTAGTGTTAGGTGAAAGTTTAGATCGTAAATAATTATAGTTGTGTTCTAAGGCCGATAAATCGATCTCAAGAACGGTTTCTGATGTTTGTGACATAGCTATTTTTTGTTGTTGGTAATTTCTTCCATACCATCAACATCTATTTTTCTTACTTTTTCATTCAACATTGCCTTGTAATAGGCGCCTCTGCTCAACGGTTCGTATTCTTCCGTTTCTCCCAGTAAAACTAAATCTCGGTTAGCCGATTTTCTAAAACTGTATTGTGCTAAATTTCCTGTTCGAGTACAAACTGCGTGCACTTTGGTAACATATTCTGCGGTTGCCATTAAATTAGGCATCGGTCCAAATGGGTTTCCTTTAAAATCCATATCGAGGCCGGCAACAATTACCCGAATGCCTTTATTGGCCAAATCGTTACAAACGCTCACAATTTCTTCATCAAAAAATTGCGCCTCGTCAATACCAACCACATCACAATCGTCTGCTAGTAATCTAATATTAGCCGCCGCAGGAACAGGTGTAGATCTAATCTCGTTTGCATCGTGAGAAACCACCATTTCTTCATCATAGCGTTTATCTAATGCGGGTTTAAAAATTTCTACTTTCTGTTTTGCAAATTGGGCACGTTTTAACCGGCGGATGAGCTCTTCGGTTTTGCCGGAGAACATACTTCCACAAATTACTTCGATCCATCCAAATTGCTCTTCGTGATTTACGGTATTTTCGAGAAACATTTTGTAATTTTCAGCATTAAAAACAGAAATATCCTGTTTACGTTTTAAGCAAGGTAAATTTAGTAAAAATACACCCGTACCAAAAAAGTTAATGATAAAGTTATGAAGAAGTCCCTAGAAGCCGAACTAATAAGCATAGCGCACAGAATATTACAGCTAAAAAATAAAGAAGATATTCACGAGCTTAAAGCCATTACTGCGGTATTGTATGAAAAATTAACGGTGTTATCTTTTGCTGAAAAGCATTTTGACGGGGTGCGACCAACCATAGGATTGCAAGATGTAAAAGATAAAATAGCAGAAAGTAAAGAAGAAAAAGAAGAAGTTGTTGAAAGTACGACTGCTGAAGATTCTAAAACGCCAAGCGGATTAGAACATAACACCGAAGGTATTATTGAGCTAAATACCGATATTCTGAAGAGTATTTTAGCTGAAATGCCGATGGAAAAAATACAAGCGCTCAAAGAAAAAGCGCGCCCAGACGGGTTGCAATACAACAAAGAGGCGATTACCGAACCGCATACCGAAATTATAAAAGATATGGTGGCGCAAATGTTTCCGGAAGGAGAACAGATCGACGAGGTGATTGAAAATATGAATATGCAACCTACAGAAACTCCGCCAGAAAGTTCTAATTCTGAACAGAACTTTGGAGTTCATTTTGACGATCTACCCCAATTTGAACCGGTAAAACCTAAAGAAAACAATTCGCCTGCAACAGAAGAAACTCCGAAACAAGAAGAAAAGCCAGCACCAATACCAGATGCTGAGCGAGAAAAGGCGCGTCGAGAAATTGAAGAAAAACTGAATAACACGACTCAAGAACCAACGAAAGAAGAAACTTCAAAAGAACCGGAAGTAAAATCGGAAGAACTTCCGCAGGAAAAAGAAGAACCAGCTGCTCACGATTTATTTCAGAATTATAAAACTCCGGAGTTTGAACCTAAAGAGAATTCCACAAAAAATGATTTAGGCGGAGAGCGTAGATCGTTAAACGATCGTTTAAAAAAGGGAATTAATATTGGGCTAAACGATCGCTTAGCATACATTAAACACCTTTTTGATGGAAATGCTGCCGATTATAACCGTGTACTTTCGCAATTAAATACCATTGAAACTTTTGCTGAAGCGCATCAATTTATTCAGCAGCAAATAAAACCAGATTATAACAACTGGGAAAACAAAGAAGTTTACGAAGCGCGCTTTTTACAAGCCATCGAAAATAAATATGACTAATGGCGAAGCTATTTTTGGTGCCAACACCCATTGGTAATTTAGAAGATATGACGTTTAGAGCGGTAAAAGTTTTAAATGAAGTAGACTTTATTTTAGCGGAAGACACAAGAACCAGCGGTAAATTATTAAAGCATTTTGAGATCAATACGCCCATGCATAGTCACCATATGCATAATGAACATAAAACGGTCGATTTAATTTTGAAGCGACTACAAAATGGTGAAAATGCCGCGTTAATTAGCGATGCAGGAACACCGGCCATTTCTGATCCCGGTTTTTTATTGACCAGAGCTTGTGTGGAAAATAACATTGAAGTCGATTGCTTGCCGGGCGCGACTGCTTTTGTACCGGCATTAGTCAATAGTGGTTTGCCTAACGATAAATTTATTTTTGAAGGTTTTCTGCCTGTAAAAAAAGGAAGACAAACGCGATTAAAGATTTTAGCTGAAGAAACACGAACGATGATTTTTTACGAATCGCCCCATAAGCTTTTAAAAACACTTGCGCATTTTGCTAAATTTTTTGGTGAAGCGCGTAAAGTTTCCGTTTCCAGAGAAATTAGCAAACTTCACGAAGAAACCATTCGTGGTTCTGTAACAGAAGTGCTGCAGCATTTTGAACAAAAAGCTCCGAAAGGTGAAATTGTTGTGATTGTTGAAGGCAAAAACTAAAAAAAAACGGCTTATTCAATTAGAATAAGCCGTTTTTAATTCGGTATAAATTCAGAAAATTATTGCTCTAAAGAGTTTAAGTAAGCTAAAGCTTCTTTAGCGTTCGAAAGTTCAGCAAACTTTTTGGCGGTATATCTATCGCCGTCAGATTTGATCGATAAATCGGCTCCTTTAGCAACCAGAAGTTTTAAAACCTCAACCTTATTGTAACGTGCAGCATACATTGCCGGTGTTTTTCCTAAAGACTTTGCGTTTACATCTTCACCAATTTCGATAAGTTGCTTTACCATTTCTAGGTTGCCTTTCATAATGGCTTTGCAAAAAGAACTAAGGTCTGCATTTTTCTCCCAATTAACTTCTGTAGAAACATTTTCTGGGTTTACTTCATAACTGTTGTGCGCGAATGTAACAAAGCTGATTAATGCTAATGCTACGGTAATGATTGTTTTTTTCATGATGAATGATTTTGATTAATGAATTAGTTTTGAGCAAGTTGCTCTATTATATAAGACTAATTTAATTTGAAAATGTTACACAAAATCATTTAAAATTTTAAAAAATCATCAAGAGAATATTATTAAAATTTCTATTTAATCTAAGTTTATAAGTTCTTGGCTGTTTACTTCAAAGCCGTGTGCGCGCCAAGTACTCCCGTCATTTTGATATTTCCAACCGATTTCTCCACCAGGAGTGACTTCCCAAATGCCGAAATCCCCCTCACAAATAAGTGTGTTGCCATTAGAAAGCCTATATGCACTCGAAATTCTATCGTAGTATAGATCTGGATTGGAGTAGCTCCAAACTATTTCAGGTTGTTCATCAAAAGATAATATTTCTGGTAGTTTAAATTCATATATTATAGAAAAAGGATGTTCATTATTACCATTCATATAAATTAAAAAATTTCCTTCACCCGGATAATTATCTGGGATAATATTTGGTGAGTGTGTTCTGTAAAAATATTTTTCTCCAGATTGATTTGAGGCTGATGGATTCCCGAATCTGTAAATTAAATCACCTCCTTTATTATAGTTACCTCCTGAAGAAGTTGCTGCTTCGGTTTGAGTTGTGCTATGATCGATAACCCAAACTTCATCATATTGCAAAATACTTAAAAATATGACATCTCTTTTTTCATCATAAAACAGTCCGTTACAGTGCATGATGTTACCATTGGTAACCTTAGGATCTGAAGTTTGTAAATTATAATTAAAGTCAATTTTTTGAGGATTATCAGCGATAACTCCGAAAGTTTCGGTTTTTGAGCTATCTAAATTTTGAATTATATGGTCAAAACTATTCCACTTCCAAACAATTTCGTTTGTTTCGGGATTAACTTCAATAATCGTTTCGGGAAATATATCTTGATCGGTATTTACGCCTAAAGCTATAGCGTCTTCTTTAGTAATTCTATTCCAAGCCGCAAAAAGAATATTTCCATTATCTAAATATTCTACATCATGATGTGATAAGTGATTATTATCAGCATAAGTATAGTTCCATAACTCATCGCCATCAAAATTTAACATTTTAAACATTCCGCCGCCGCCACCAAAATTAAAAGCTTGATCCTCAACTTGAAAAGCTCCTAGTAAATTTGAATTTGGAAGAATCTTTAACTCCATTCCTAAAGAGTTTTCAAATTCCCATTCTTTAACTTTTTCTCCTTTTTTGTTGATTATAGATGCATAGTTTTCGCTTAACGGAGTATTTAGAATTAAATCATCACTAATTAATTCTTCATTATAAGTTAAAACATTATCATCTAAAACTAGCTCTTCTTGTTTTTCATTAGAATCATCACCTGAGCAGCTAATAATTGATATTGAGATAATACTTAATAAGTAGTAATGCAGTCTTCTCATTTATTTTTATTAATTTGAATTATGTTATTTATTAAATCCCTAAACTCTTCAATAGCATTCTCGCTATAGTTGTCGAGTTCAATGGTAGCTTCTTGATTTTGATTAAGTTGGACAATCAAAGCCTGTTCTTGTTGTTTAACGCCTGCTACTTCATCTACTTTTAAACGCTTAGTAGGTTCGTTATTCAATTTATATTTAATAAAAACCGCATCGTAGATCACTTGGTTTTTCTTTACCTGACTGGTTATTAGAACGTAAAGTACTAAAACATTGGCAAGAACGATGAGGTAAAAATAAGAGAATATTTCTGTCCAATAATAAGCGATAAAACCAATGACCAATAACACAATACCCACGAGTAGAATAATTAGGTTTTGTAAAGTGTTTCTATATTTTATCGTAAGTTCTTGTTTCATTCTATTCTAATTTCATCACGAAATTAAAGAAAACCAATCACTAGAGAATTGTTTTAATAGGAAAATTCCCAGAAATTACGTAAATTAATAGTTTCAACTAATACTTACGAAAATGGGATTTGGAGGAGCGGCATTGGCTGCAATCACCAGCTTGAAAAATAACTCAAGACGTGGTGATCGAACTAATTATTTTAAAAAAGGGAACGATAAATCTTCAGGGGAAAGTACGGGAATTCCTGTCGTTAAAATTTCTGAAGAAAAACGCAAAGCCGTGCGAGATCGGCTTATCGCTGAAAATAAACAACATCAACGTAAATTCATGTTGATATTCATAACTTCATTAGTCGTGATATTTTCAATAATTGCGTATTTTTTATTCTTTTAAAAGAGCTTTTTATTGAAAGATTTATTGCAAGAAGTTAGACAATGTACGTTTTGTGAACCTCATTTACCTTTGGGAGCAAACCCAATTGTAAGCGGAAACGAAAATTCAAAAATAATTTTAATCAGTCAGGCACCTGGTCGAGTTGTACACGAGTCGGGAATCGCATGGCAAGACCAAAGCGGTAAAAAATTACGAGAATGGTTAGGCGTTGATACGACAACCTTTTATAATGAAGATCATTTTGCTGTTTTACCCATGGGTTTTTGTTATCCCGGTAAAGCCAAAACGGGAGATTTGCCACCCAGAAAAGAATGTGCTCCTATGTGGCATCAAACGGTTTTAGAACATTTTAAAAATGTTCAGTTAATTATTTTGATTGGAGCTTATGCCAATAAATATTACCTTTCTAAAAATGAAAAGCTAACCGATTTGGTAAAAAACTACCAAGACGCTCTACCAAAATATTTCCCATTGCCACATCCTTCTCCGGTGAATCGATTTTGGCGAATGAAGAATTTATGGTTTGAAGAAGAAGTTGTTCCGCAATTACAGAAAAAGGTAAAAGAGATTTTAGATGAAGTTTGATTTAGCTAGTCAAACCCAATTATATTTGCACAAAAATAAAACGTATGCGCTGGACCGTTAAACCCATACCAAATCCTGAAAAAGTACAAAACCTGCAACAAGCTTTAGGCGTAGAAAAAGCCATTGCGACGTTGTTGGTTCAGCGTGGGATTGAAACGTTTGAAGAAGCCAAAAAATTTTTCCGTCCAAGTTTAAAAGACTTGCACGATCCGTTTCTTATGAAAGATATGGATAAGGCGGTGGCAAGAATCGAGCAAGCTTTAGCCGAGGAAGAAAACATTTTGGTTTATGGCGATTACGATGTCGACGGTACGACGAGTGTTGCCTTGATGAGTTCGTACTTAAAAACCAGAACTCCGCAAATTGCTACCTACATTCCCGATCGTTATGCCGAAGGTTACGGCGTTTCTTACCAAGGGATCGATTATGCCGCCGATAACGACATCACCCTAATTATAGCTTTAGACTGCGGAATCAAAGCCATTGAAAAAGTAGCTTATGCCAAAGAAAAAGGAGTCGATTTTGTGATTTGCGATCACCACCGGCCGGGCAAAAAAATTCCTAATGCCGTAGCCGTTTTAGACCCGAAAAGAGAAGATTGCGAATACCCTTATAAAGAACTTTGCGGTTGTGGTGTTGGGTTTAAATTAATTCAGGCATTAGAAGAAAAATTAGGAAATCCTGTAGAAACTTTAATGCCGTTTTTCGATTTGGTGGCAACCGCAATTGGTGCAGATATTGTCCCGATCACCGGTGAAAATAGAGTGTTGGCCTATCACGGTTTACACGTGATCAATACTTTACCGCGAAGTGGTTTTAAAGCGATTCTCAATCAGGTAAAAAAAGAAACCTTAACGATCACCGATGTGGTGTTTATCATCGCTCCGAGAATTAACGCCGCCGGAAGAATGAAGCACGGTTTACACGCCGTACAATTATTGGTCGAAGAAGATGAAAAATTAGCTGAAAAATATGCAGCAGAAATTGAAGCTTATAACGCCGAGCGTAAAGATGCCGATCGCACAATAACCGAAGAAGCCTTACAATTAATAGAAGAATTAAAAGAGCAAGAACGCTTCACTACCGTGGTTTATGGCGAACATTGGCATAAAGGCGTGATTGGGATCGTTGCTTCTCGCCTTACCGAAACCTATTATCGACCAACCCTCGTTTTTACCAAAAGCGGAAATAAATTGGCAGCATCAGCACGATCGGTGAAAGGTTTTGATGTCTACAATGCGCTGGAAGCTTGCACAGAACATATCGAGCAATTTGGCGGACATAAATACGCGGCCGGTTTAACCCTAGATGAAAGTTGTTACGAAGCCTTCAAAAATAAGTTTGAAGAAGTCGTAAGCCAAAGTATCGACCAAAAATTACTAACTCCGGAAATTAACGCCGATCTAGAATTAAATTTAAAGGAGATCACACCTAAATTTTATCGTATTCTCAAGCAATTTGCGCCCTTTGGTCCGGGAAATATGACGCCCGTTTTCTTAACTCAACATTTAACCGATACCGGTTACGGCAAAGCGGTGGGCCAAACACAAAATCATTTAAAATGCAGCGTTCAGCAATTACCAGATAAGAATTTTATTGGCGCTATTGGTTTTAATTTGGGAGATAAATTGCCGTTAATTCAGCATAAAAAACCATTTGATGCCGTCTATTCTATCGATGAAAACGAATGGAACGGGAATGTATCGCTACAATTAAAATTGAGAGATATTCGGTAAATAATTTGGGCAATCCTTTCGCTTTAACAAGCTCAGGTCGGGCTATTCACTGCAATCTTTTTATTTTTAAAAAGCAAAAAATAAAAAAGGATTTTCGTTGCTATCCCTTTTGCAATTTTTATCACTAAGTTAGCATCAATTAGAAAATATGAAATCAGTATTACTTTTTATATACATCGCATCTATTTTGGGATTAGTTAATTCAAATATCAATTGTTCTGAATTTAAAGAAGGGAGATATATTTATTTGAACAAGGAAGAAAATCAATTTGACCAGACTCATATTGCAATAAGGACAACTAACAAACAAATCTATATTGATTCGGAAAAAGGAGACACTCTGATTTACGATTTAAACTGGATTTCAAACTGTGAATATGAATTGATATACACTAAATCTAATTTGAAAAAAGAAGGATTAGTAAAAATTGGTGACACATTTACGATTACTATGGTTCCAATTGACAAAACGTCTTATAATTATACATCTAAAATAATGAAGAATGGTTTAGAGAGAGAATTTAAAGGAACGATGAAAAAAATAGAATAAAATGATGCTAACACTTTATATAGCAAGTAGGACGTTCAGTGGTTTATGAAAATTCAGTGCTATTTACAAACATCACCAAATCGTTGATGTGGCTTTTAAGAATGAATGAGTTAAAACAAAATACAACGCTTTGGCTCAGTGCAAACTTAAAAGGTTATTTCTTTTAAATGCTCTACTCGCCGTATACTAAACAATAAAATCAAATAAAGAAAACATTTGTTTAGAACAATTCTAAATAATTAATTATCTTTGATAAGATATTTAGGCTTATGAAAGATATTGAGATCATTTATAAAAACGAATTCGGAATTTCATTTCAATGGAAAAGCAAGCGAGAAAAAGTTCAGGTGGTTTTTAAAGACACCGGGTTTTTACTGAGTTTAGAAGAGATTAAAATCTTTCAGAAAAATGTACTTCAAGTAGAAGCAGAGCAATGCTGCCAAAACTGTGAATATTCTCGATCTTGTAGAAGTTTATTATTAAAAACGCCTTCGCAAAAAATAGATCTAGCCGTGAGCTTAGATGAACTCGATCAAATTAATGAATTACTGGGCGCTACGATTTTTAAGTTAGAAACAAAAGCTTATGTAGCCCACAGCTTTAATTAATAAAAATTTATCTTTTAAATAAGATTTTTAGTGTAGTATGAGGTTCTGAATCATGTCTAGAGTGAAAAAATTATTTTTTATACTCTTTTAATTCAAATTTTTCTCCGTCGAAAACTCCGTAGGTGTAAAAATTAATCCAATCGCCGAGATTAAAATAGGTTGAATTTTTACCGACTTTAATTTCCATCGGTAAATGGCGATGTCCAAAAATAAAGTAATCGTAATGTTTACTTTCTAGTTTTCGTTTGGCGTATTGCGCTAACCATTCATTTTCTTCGCCTAAAAACTTGGCATCCTCATCACCGGAAATGAGTTTGTTTTTTACCGAAAGATGTTGCGCTAACGGCACGCCAAGATCGGGATGCAACCATCGGTATAACCATTTAGAAAACGGATTGGTAAACACTTTTTTCATGCGTTTATAACCCTTATCGCCTGGACCTAAACCGTCACCGTGACCTACCAAAAAAGTTTTATGGTTAAAGCTGAATTCTTTTGGGCGATGATACACAGGAATGCCTAGTTCTTGCTCAAAATAATCATCCATCCATAAATCGTGATTACCCACAAAGAAATAAATAGGAATGCCGCTGTCTTTAATTTCAGCAAGTTTTCCTAAAACACGTACAAAACCTTTAGGAACTACGTGTTTGTACTCAAACCAAAAATCGAATAGATCTCCCAATAAAAAGATCGCTGCAGCATCGTGTTTTACCTCGTCTAACCAAGCTACAAATTTAGCTTCTCGTGGCTTGCTAAATTGTTGGTTGGGCGCACCTAAGTGGTTATCGCTCGAGAAGTAAACTTTTTTTCCTGTAGGGAGTTGCATAGGTTATTTTGTGATTGCTAAATATACTTATTTCTGTAAAAGTTGTTTTTGCGTTAGGGATTGAATGGCATGTTTGAGCTCTTTTAATTTTTTTTGAAAATTAAAAAGCGAGTAATGAAAGCCCGACCCGATAGGGAAACGCCCTAATTATCGCTAGCAAACCATTCGGCAAAACTGGTTTCGGTCTCTTGAAGTCTTAATGAAAACAGTTGAATATTTTCCGGCAAACGGCTTTTTATTTTTTCTGCAAAATCGATCACCATCATTTCTGAAGTTGGTTGATAATCGACCAAGATCACGTTATGGTCACGTTTCTGAAGTTCTTTTGCCAACTCAACGTGCGGCGTATTTTTATTAAAAACGGTGGCGTGATCAAATTTATCGACAATTTCTTCTTTTACGATTTTTTTTAGGTCGCCAAAATCGATCACCATCCCAAATTTAACGTGATCGGCATCGTCGATAGGTTGCCCGATTACCGTTACGTTAAGCTTGTAACTGTGGCCGTGAACGTTTTTGCATTTTCCGTCGTAACCGTAAAGGGCGTGACCGGTTTCAAAATTAAATTGCTTAGTGATGCGAATGTTGCTCATCGGTTTCTAAATTTGTTAACTAACACGACTACGATTAACACGACGGCCAGTAAAAGAAAAAGTCCGTTACCGCTAAAAAACTGTAAAATATCCACTTCGATTTATTTTTAAATAGGCTACAAAGTTAAGCAATTAAGTTTCTAACGCGAGAATGAAATTTTTTGTATTTCGAATGGATTTACAATTTATATTTGTCGCGCATTTTTATGAATTATGAAAGAACTTTTTGATCAAGTAGAATTTGTTGAAAATCCTCTATATGAAAGTATTATCGAGGATTTGTTACAACGTAAATACAGCGTTATCGATAACTTTTATTCTGCGGAAGAAGTTGAAGTTTTAAGAAACGGACTGCTGGCAAAATACGAAGAAGATCAATTTAAAAAATCTGCCATTGGTAATAAAACCAACGAATTGGTTGAAAAAGAAATTCGGGGCGATTTTATTTTATGGCTGAATGAAGCGGAAGCAGGAACTGCGGAAAACGTATTTTTTAACCGTGTAAATAACCTAGTTGATTACTTGAATAAAACTTGCTTTATGGGCATTTTGCATAAAGAATTTCATTACGCAGTTTACCCGGAAGGTACTTTTTATAAACGACATTTAGATACATTTCAGAACGATGGCAGGAGAAAACTTTCTGTGGTTTGTTATTTAAATGATGAAACTTGGTTAGAAGAAAACGGCGGCGAATTAACGATTTATGTGGATGAAAACGGAGAAGAAAAGGCGGTCGACCTTTATCCGTTTCCCGGGCGTGTGGTGATTTTTGAAAGTCAAGAACTAGAACACGAAGTACAACGTGTGAAGCATTCTAAACGATTTAGTATAACCGGTTGGTTGAAAACTAGATAATTAAAAAGAGGCTGTCTAAAAAAATTAAAAAAGCGTCATTCTGAATTTATTTCAGAATCTCATATTACTGAAAGACAAATCAGTATGAGAACCTGAATCAAGTTCAGGTTGACAAATGTAGACTTTTTAGACAACCTCTTTTTGTTGATGTTCTTTTTACAGATTATTGATGTAATTTCCGTAGAGATCTTGAAACTGAATTCCTTTTGAGAATCGGTGTTTGCTAAGTTTGTTGTAAGCCGTTAATCCCCAGAGCAAAAATTCAGCTAAAAAATAGCGGTCTTCTTCGCTAACTTCCGGTTGGTATTTTGAGATCAGATCTTGAAGCGGTTTTATGTTTTTTAGCGTTTCTTGATATTCTTTTTCGCTAAGATCATCGGGTAATTCTACTCCGCTCGATTCAAAAAACCACTGCGTAACTTCATCATAAGGATTGGCTTCATTTTGCTTTTCAAGCTTTTCTATCTTCGGAAATAATTCTGGGAAAATCGTTTTAATTGAATTCTCTATGAGGTGTTGAGCCACAAACGCAGCACCTTCTTGTTCACCTTCATAAACTAATTCAACCTTACCCGTAATAGCAGGAATTACGCCCATAAAATCACCCAATCGAAGCGTAGTTTCTTGATCTCCATTTTTTAAAGCGCGACGCTCTGCGGTACTCAATAAATTCTGAAAAGCAGTAATACTCATTCGAGCGCTAATCCCGCTTTTTTCATCTACATATTCGCTTTCTCGTGCTTCAAAACTAATTTGCTCTAAAATTTCTCGCGCTAGATCGGGTACTTTTACGTGTTCTTTTTGGTTGCTCTCTAAATTAGCTTCCTGCTCGGTAATGGTTTTTGCAATTTCTACAGTTTTTGGATAATGCGTTAAAATTTGCGAACCAATTCTATCTTTCAACGGAGTCACAATGCTACCACGGTTGGTATAATCTTCAGGATTTGCCGTAAAAATAAATTGAAGATCTAGTGGTATTCTTAATTTAAAACCTCGAATTTGAATATCGCCTTCTTGCAAAATATTGAATAATGCTACCTGAATTCTCGCTTGTAAATCGGGCAACTCATTAATCACAAAAATACAACGGTTTGCTCGCGGAATCATCCCAAAATGAATCACGCGATCATCGGCATAACTCAGTTTTAAGTTTGCCGCTTTTATCGGGTCTACATCACCAATTAAATCGGCTACGGTCACATCGGGTGTCGCCAGCTTTTCTGAAAAACGCTCGTCTCGATGTAACCAAGAAATAGGGGTTTCATCTCCCTTTTCTTTTAAAGTTTCTTGAGCATATCTTGAAATAGGATGAAAAGGATCATCATTAATTTCTGAACCTTCCACCACGGGAATATATTCATCTAAAAGCTTCACCATTAACCGGGCAAGACGTGTTTTTGCTTGTCCGCGTAAACCGAGTAAATTAATGTTATGTTTTGAAAGAATTGCACGTTCTAGTTCCGGAATTACGGTGTCTTCATAACCGTGAACGCCTTCAAAAACCGTTTCGTTATTTTTTATTTTTTCAATTAAATTTTGGCGTAATTCTTCTTTGATGCTTTTACTTTCGTAACCTGCCTTTTTAAGTTCGCCAAAAGTTTTTATTTCTGTTAAGTTCATAGCTTTTTTTATTTTACATCCCTCCCCAGCCCTCCCTTCGAAGGGAGGGAACTTTTTACTTCCCTTTTTTGAAGGGGGAACGAGGGGGATGTTATACACTTTTCTTAATTATTTTACGTTTATAATTTTTTCGATTTCATTTAAGTTAACATTTGATTTTATGTCAGGTCGAGCGGAGTCGAGACCTATTTATTATTCTTTATATTTTGAATGACTTTCATTGTTGCATTCAGATAAAATTTTCAAGGTGTCAAAATCACCATCAATTAATGCTCTTTTTTTCTTTGCACTCCATTTTTTTATTTTCTTTTCAAATAAAATAGCTTGCTTTATATCATTAAAATCTTGTTGAAACACTAATTGTAATGGGCGTCTTTTGAAAGTAAAACATGTTGGGTTTAGACCTTCATTGTGTTCTTCTAATCTTCTTGAAATATTGTTTGTAACACCGACGTAATACAATTCGTCTGAACATTTAAGTATATAAACATAATAGCTTTTCATCTATGTAAGTGACTTTAAAAAAACCTCTCGACTCCGCTCGAGGTGACATCCTTGATTCTTTAGATAGGTCAACTGATTAAATTTAAAAGATGCTACTATCGTATCCTTTTTTTTCTGTTCGATTCGTAATCTTCAAAAATCATTTCACCCAAACCGCCGAGTCCGGTGTAATACGCTTTTCCTTGGTTAGACTCGGTAAATTCATCTACAAATTGCTGTAAATAAGGGTCTGAGGTGATCATAAATGTTGTAATGGGAATATTTAGCTTTCGGGCTTGTGCTGCCATATTGTAACATTTATTGGTGATGTAAGGATCGAGTCCCATCGAGTTTTTATAATAGGTTCCGTCGGGCATTCTAAGACAACTCGGCTTCCCGTCGGTAATCATAAAAATTTGCTTATTGGCGTTTCGTTTTCTACGTAAAATATCCATCGCTAATTGCATTCCGGCAACGGTGTTGGTATGAAACGGACCGACCTGCAAATACGGCAGATCTTTAATCTGGATAGGCCAAGCGTCATTTCCGAAGACAATAATATCGAGCGTATCTTTTGGGTAACGCGTTAAAATTAATTCTGAAAGCGCCATTGCCACTTTTTTGGCAGGAGTAATTCGATCTTCGCCATAGAGAATCATACTGTGACTAATATCGATCATTAGCACCGTACTCATTTGCGATTTAAACTGACTGTCTTCTACGACCAGATCATTTTCTGAGAGATTAAAATTCCCGATACCATGATTAATCTGAGCGTTTTTTAAACTCTCGGTCATCGAAATTCTGTCGAGACCGTCACCGTATTGGTAATTTCTAAATTCACCGGTACTTTCGTCGCTATTGCCACTGTGTTTAGTTTTGTGATTACCCGAATTTCCCTTTCGCATTTTACCAAAAATCTGGTTTAACGCGCGTTGTCTAATGGCTTTTTCGGTTTTTGAAGTAATTTCCATTCCGCCTTTACCGTCAGGTTTTACGCGTTCTTGAATGTAACCTTTTGCTTTCAGGTCTTCAATAAAATCGTCGATGGTGTAATCGGGTGTGGTGAGTTCGTATTCTTTATCTAACTGGCGCAACCAGTCGATCGCTTCATCAAAATCTCCCGAGGTGTAGGTGATCAGCTCTTTAAAAATTTCAAACAACTTTTCGAAAGGAGTTTGATGGGGTGCCTCATAGCTTTTAAAAATAAAACCTCTGCTAACTTCATCTCTTTTCATAGCTTAAAATTACGACAATTTTGAAGCAATTTTAAATAGACAGATGTTAAACTGAAATTAATAATTATTCTTTTAAAGGTATAAAAGACTCTTTAGCTAACATTTGTATTATTCCCCTAATTAGAAAATTATTTGCAAAGTTTATGTAATATTTTCTAGAGTTATTTTTTTCTGATTGTACCATATTCTTTTCTTTTAGTTCTCTAATCATCCTAGAAATAGCTGGAGATAGTTTTTTAGGAAAAATTTCTTGGATATCAGAATTCTGAAATGACTGCAATTCAATTGCTTTGTGTAAAATTTTGAATTCTTGCTTATTAATATATTTCATTTCTAATGAATATTTAATTGCTGGAATTAAAATTTTATCTTTCAGGTAAGAATAGTCACTTAGATTATCAATTTTATCAATTTCATTTTTTAAGCCTTCTAAAACATAGGTACACCATTTTTCGACATCTTTATAATTGCCTGAATCTGCTAAAGAAAGATTGGTGTTGTATAAATTCCTATCAAAACAAAATACAGCAGTTGGATTAAGAATTCTACCTATATTTACATTAAATCCTTGTTTTAATAACATTGCATACGTAAACAATCTTCCTGTTCTACCATTGCCATTGCTAAATGGATGAATCCACATAAATCTATGATGCGCTAAAGCTACTTTTAATAAATCATACTTAGGAGGATCATCATTATTTACAAAGTCTATTAGATTCTCCATATATTCTTTTACTTGAAAATTTGTTTCTGGTGGAATATGTTTAGCCCCATTTATATAAACTTTATAGTTTCTGAAAGAGCCGGGTGTTGAGTCCCCTTCTCCTTTTGGTGGAGGTGAAAGCTTGTTCACAATTTTTGAATGAATATCTTTAATTAAATCTAATGTAACACCTCTTTCTTTTACATACTCATCTACATATTGCATTGCTAATTCTATATTTCTAATCTCCTGGATATTTTCATTAGCAATAGGTCTATTTTCAATTTTAGTTTCAATAAATTCAGAAATTGTGGTATTATTTCCTTCAATTCTTGCAGAACCTATACTTTCTAGGGTGTGAAATATATTTTTTAATTGAAAGAATATTTCTGGATGTGTTGAGCCAGATAGAGTCTTTCTTCTTAAATGCTCTAATTCAACTACCAAATCTATTAAAGGCGAGTCAAATGTTGGCTCGATAACTTTCAATTCTAAATGTTTAAAATCAGCCATGTTTATTAACATAAGTTGTTGAAAAATATAACGAGTAATGTTTGGTAAATGTAACAAAAAAAGCCTTAAATAACTGTTTACTATTAGTGTATAAAGGTTAATGATTTTTAAAAAGTAACAAATGTGAAAATTGTAAAGTAACAATTACTGCTTTAAAAACATAACAGAGGAAAAGAAATTCTCTTCGGTAAAATGTTTAATTTTTTAAATATTTTCTTCGGAATTTGATCACTAAGGTTGAACTTCTTATAAGCATCCATACTAAGAAACCTAACCAAATGGCA
Source organism: Mesonia mobilis DSM 19841 (assembly GCF_000423405.1). Taxonomy (GTDB): domain Bacteria; phylum Bacteroidota; class Bacteroidia; order Flavobacteriales; family Flavobacteriaceae; genus Mesonia; species Mesonia mobilis. The sequence goes on from NZ_AUHX01000006.1 coordinate 21,143, forward strand.
TAAAGCTTTAGACCAAAATAATCGGCAATTAGCAAAGTTGGAGTAAAACCCAAAAAGGTAGCAACCAGTAAAACATTCCGCAGGTATTTAGCTTCACCTAAACCTTTAAAAATACCGTCGAACATAAAAGCGATCGCATTAATGGGTTGCATCAAAAGCACGAGCCAAAAGACAGAAGAAAATAGCGCAAGAACGGTAGCTTCTTTGTTAAATACGAGTCCGATTTCATTATAAAAAAGTGCGCAAATTCCCATTAAAATAAAGGCAATAAACACCGCATATTTGCAAATATCTTTACTTAAATTCCATAAGCGAACATAATCTTTTGCACCGAGTAAGCGACCGCCAATCGCATTGCCGGCGTTGGCATAACCATCGATAAAGAAAGAGAAAAACAACCAAATATTCATCAAAATACTTTGAGCGGCAATGTAGTTTTTTCCGTAATCGGTGGCGTAAGCATTTGCTAAATAAATGGCGAAATTTAGTGCTGCCGTTCGTACAAATAAATTAGCAGCCATTAATAGCAAAGGCTTCATTTGCGGATTAATATTGAAACTCAATTTTAAATGAAAAGGCGTTTTTTTGAAGAAAAAATAAAAAGCCATCACCAGCATAGTTGCTTGCGCGGCTAAACTAGCATAAGCCGCACCTTTTAGATGAAGTGGTTCAATAAAACCTTCAACACCATAAACAAGCGCGTAATCCAATCCAATATTTACGGCGGCTCCCGCTAAGCTACACTTCATTGCCCAAAGCGTATTTTGTAACCCACGAAAAATTCCGAAGATAGCGAAAGTAACCAGCGTTAATGGATAACCTATGGCACGAATCGTATAATAATCCTTGGTATATTTTAAAATTAAACCATCAGCATTGTACGCACTAAAAATACTTTCAGCAAAAAAAGCAGTGGTTGCATAAATCACTAAGCTTAAAATGAGATTAAAAACAATCGCTTGCGGAATCAAAGTTTTTACTGCGTGCACTCGATTGGCTCCCAAATGCTGAGAAACAATTGCTGATATTGCAGTTTTGGTTTGCGCAACGATCCAAATTATAGCCGATAAAAATGAACCAACTATTCCGGCTGCTGCTAAGGCTTCTACCGAGTTTTCTTCCACATTACCAATCACGGCAATATCGGTTAGGGAAATAAGTGGTTCGGCAATGCCCGCGATAATCGCCGGGATCGCAATTTTATTAATTTCTTTAAAAGAAACTTTTGGAGTTTGGGCCATAGAAAATGGCGTTTTTAGTCCTCAAATAAGGCTTTAAGTTCAGTTGCTTCGCTAGGTTTTAATTTACCGGCAAGCACTAAACTTAGTTGTTTTCTTCGTAGAGCTGCGTCGTAACGTTCTTTTTCAATTTCGGTTTCCGGCTCAATCGCAGGCACCGGAACCGGAGCTCCAGAATCGTCTACGGCAACAAATGTATAAATAGCATCATTGGCTTTAGAGCGTAAACCGCTTTCGCGATCTTCTACCCAAACATCGATCACTACTTCCATCGAGCTTTTAAAGGCGCGAGAAAGATTAGCTTCAACAGTGACCACACTTCCTAACGGAATCATTTTTTTAAACGCTACGTGATTTACAGAAGCGGTTACTACGATTCTTCGGCTATGGCGACGCGCAGCAATACTGGCAGCACGATCCATACGCGCTAATAATTCGCCACCAAAAAGATTATTTAACGGGTTGGTCTCACTCGGTAAAACGAGGTCGGTTAAAATAGTGCGAGATTCTTGAGGATGTTTTGGCTGCATTTTTTTCTGCAAAGGTAAACTTTTGTGTTAAAACAAAAATTGATGCTCGGTAAAAGCATCAATTTTAAATAAATTTTATAACTATCGAGAGTTTTAAAGCTCTTCTACTAGTAACCAGGCTTCACGATTTTCGTTCGACTTAATTATTCTTAACGCCTTTAAAGCCTCTAAGCGATCTTCGTAACTACTGTAAATTACCTGATGTAAACCGTATTTATTCGCACCAATTTCTCTGGCATTAAAGCCTTTTGCTTGTAATTGTTTTACCTTTTTTGCGGCGTTTGCTTGTTCTCTAAATGCACCGGCAACAATATGATAATTTCCGTTTTCTCGAGCTACTTTAAAAGTAACTTCTGGTAACGGATTGCTAATCACAAAAGTTGCTTCTTGTATTTGCGATTCAATTTGTTGCTCTGCTTTTTGTTGCTCAGCGATATTATGCGCTTTTACATCATTGCTATAATAATTAGCACCTAAAAGGCCAGATAATCCGATAGCAATAACCCCAACGGCAGCATAGCGCCAAACCGGAGTTTTTGATTTATTTGTTTCTTCTGAATTTGAAAATTCTTCCGCTTCAGTTGAAGTGATTTCTTCTTTTTCTGCTGAAGGCTCTTCAACTTTAGAAAGGAGAACAGTTTCTTCTTCAACAAGCTCTTCTTTTCTTTCAATTGCATTTGAAGTAAATGTTGAAAGCCCGAAAGATTCTGCCAAGTAGTTGTTGTGATAGAACGGCTGAAATAAAACTTTATCTTCAACTAAAGTAAAAGTACCAATTTCTTCTAACACAACTTCTTTATAATGCGTTAAGGTATGAGATAGATTTTCTACAAATTCGGTTACTTTTTGGTTGGCTTCACCATAAGAAAGCCCTTCTGCTTTAGCGATGTAATTAGCTAAAATTCCGTCGTTTTCGGTAAGTTGTTTGTTAAATGAAATCACCTTTTTTGGCGGATAAAAAGCGTGGGTAGACTCATGAACTTCTGCCGGTTTACGCTTCGCCAAAAATGCCCCAAACTCAGGCATCACAACACATTCGTAACGATATAGTAATTCTTGTAAATAATTCTCTACTCTCATAATTTCAAAGTTAGTTTATTTTCAGTTTTTATGAAATATGGCTGCTGAATTTTATTAACAAATCTTTTTGGCTACATTTAAGCTTATATTTTCTTAAAAATGAGCGAATCAGAGTTAATCTACCTATTAGCGCTGCAACGAATCCCGAATATTGGAGATGTTACGGCCAAGAAATTATTGCATTGTTTTGGTTCTGCGACGGCAATTTTTGAAGCCAAAAAACAAAAGATCACCGCTATTGATGGTATTGGAGAACGAACAGCAGCTTTGCTCGATTTTTCTACCTACGAACGTGAAGTGTTGCAGGAACTTGATTTTATAAAGGAAACCGATATCAAGGTTCGGTATTTTCAAGATCAAGATTATCCCTCACATTTAAAACATTGTATCGATGCGCCCATTTTACTTTTTGAACGAGGAAATATAGACCTTCAGCAAAAGAAAATCATTAGTATTGTTGGTACGCGGAAAGCCACCACTCACGGGATTGCATTTTGCGAGCAACTTATTGAAGATCTAGCTCCGTTAAATCCGGTTATTGTTTCTGGTTTTGCTTACGGTATAGATATTTGTGCGCACAAAGCTGCTTTAGCAAATAACCTGCAAACTATTGGTTGTTTAGCACACGGGTTAAATCAAATCTATCCGAAAGTTCATAAAAAATATGAAGCTGAGGTCTTGAAGAACGGAGGTTTTCTCTCAGATTTTTGGAGCGATAAAACCTTTGACCGCAAGAATTTTTTAAAACGTAACCGAGTGATTGCCGGTATTAGCGAAGCTACCATTGTGATTGAAAGTGCAGAAAAAGGCGGTTCTTTGGTTACTGCAGATATTGCCAATTCTTATAACCGAGAAGTATTTGCCGTTCCCGGGCGGGCAACCGATAGTTTGAGTAAAGGTTGTAACGAACTTATAAAAATGCAAAAAGCACAATTGATCACTTCGGCAGCAGATCTTATTTATTATTTAGGTTGGGAGATCGAAGATAAAAAGCCACAACAAACACAATTGTTTATTGAACTTTCTGCGGAAGAAGAAAAAGTTTTACTTCAACTTAAAAACTTAGGAAAAACAGAATTAGATGTTTTAGCCTTAGCTTGCCAAATGCCCACTTTCGAAATTACAACGTACCTACTTAATTTAGAATTAAATGGTTTGGTAAGACCGTTACCGGGCAAAATGTTTGAAGCGATTTAGATATATGTATAAACGTTGTTTACTTCGGAAGAAAATCTATATTTGTGTTGCTAAAATTTTATAGAAATGAAGTGGTTTTTAATTGTATTCTTTTGTGTAATTGGGTTTGGTATTCAGGCGCAAGAATCACAACAAGCAAGTGTAGAAAAAGAAGTTTATGGAGTGCAAGTTGGTCTTGGCTTTTGGGCTCATTACGAACTAGGTTTATCGAATACCATCGCATTGAGAGGAGAACTTGGTTTCAATCCATATATTACTGAGCCGGGATTTATAATTAATGAAAAAACTCATTTCGGTTTTATGCCAATTGTTAGAGTAGAACCTCGTTGGTATTTCAACTTAAAAAAACGCTTAAGAGAAGATAGAAATATTAGTAAAAACTCCGGTAACTTTCTAAGTCTTAATGTTGCTTTTACTCCAAACTCATTCACTATTTTTGATAATAGTGATTACGATGTAGAAACAATAAATCAATTAAGTGTGATACCGACTTGGGGAATGCGAAGAACTTATTGGGAGCATTTTACATTAGAAACCGGTGCCGGTTTAGGATATGTTCGAAGTTTTCAAAGTGATGATTATTATTTAAATCCTGATAAAGAACATCTAGTCGGGTTAAAAATATATTTTAGATTGGGATATACTTTCTAAACAAAAAAGTCAGCTTTTAAAAGCTGACTTTTTTGTTTTCTAGTAACCTAATTTTGTTCGAACTCGGTCTAAAACTTCATTCGATACTTTTCTGGCTTTTTCAGCCCCTTTTTCTAAAGCAGCATCGACCTCGTGAAGATTATTCATATAATAATGATAAGCTTCTCTTTCTTTTGCATATTTTTCAACTAAAAGTTCATATAAAGCTTGTTTCGCGTGACCGTAACCGTAATTTCCGCCTAAGTAGTTTTTACGCATCTCTGCGGTTTGTGCTTCGGTAGCGATAATTTTATAAAGGTTGAAAACATTACAAGTATCTGGATCTTTAGGTTCTTCAAGCGGAGTGCTATCGGTTTGAATGCCCATCACTTGTTTTCTTAATTTTTTATCGGGTAAAAATAAATTGATATAGTTATCACGAGATTTACTCATTTTCTCTCCGTCGGTTCCCGGGATGTATTTTGAATTTTCTTCAATTTTAGCTTCCGGCAAAACAAAAACATCTTCACCCATTTGTGCATGAAAACGAGCAGCTACATCACGCGTCATTTCGATATGTTGTAATTGATCTTTACCTACCGGAACAAATTCTGCATCGTAAGCCAAAATATCTGCAGCCATTAACATTGGGTACGTAAAAAGCCCCGAGTTTACATCGGCTAAACGATCTGCTTTATCTTTAAATGAGTGTGCAAGCGTTAATCGCTGGTAAGGGAAAAAGCAACTTAAATACCAAGAAAGTTCGGTTACTTGTGGTACATCACTTTGTCTGTAAAAAACTGTTTTCTCGATGTCTAAACCAAAAGCCAGCCAAGTTGCCGCCACAGAGTAGGTGTTTTCTCTTAAAGTGGGAGCGTCTTTTATTTGCGTTAGCGTGTGCAAATTTGCAATAAATAAAAAAGATTCGTTATTAGAATCGTTTGCCATGTTGATGGCAGGAATAATTGCTCCTAGTAAGTTTCCTAAATGTGGAGTTCCTGTACTTTGTACTCCGGTTAGTATTCTTGACATTTTAAATAATTTTTTTGTAAAGGTAAATGTTTTATCATTTTCAATGCATACATTTTATTACTTTTGAAAGTATATGAGCTTTTTTAGAAAAATTCTAATCACCCTTTGGCGGGTTTGGTTTTACATACTAATTGCGGTGCCAATTATTATCATGTTTCCTTTTTTGTTGTTATTCACTTCAAAAGAAAAGTATTACCCGCAGTTTTTCTTTTTAGCTCGAGTTTGGGCGAAGATCATTTTATACGGAATGGGTTTTTACCCGATCGTCAAAAAACTTGAAACTCCGCAAAAAGGGAAAAGCTATATGTTTGTGGCAAATCATACATCGATGACCGATATTATGTTAATGTTGAGCATTGTGAAAAATCCGTTTGTGTTTGTAGGGAAAAAGGAACTGGCAAAATTTCCGATGTTTGGCTTCTTTTACAAACGAACTTGTATTTTGGTAGATCGCGGAAATGTAAAAAGCAGGCAAGAAGTTTTTCAGCAAGCGCAACGAAGATTAAACCAAGGCGTTAGTATTTGTATTTTTCCGGAAGGTGGCGTGCCAGATGACGAATCTGTCTTGTTAGATACGTTTAAAGATGGTGCTTTTCGATTAGCTATTGATCATCAAATACCTATTGTTCCACTGGTGTTTTTCGATAATAAAAAGCGTTTTTCTTATACTTTTTTTAGTGGTTCTGTTGGGAAAATGAGAGCGAAAATACTTCCGTTTTTTTCAACAGAAAATTTAGATCAATCTCATAAACGAGTATTAAAAGAAAAAGTGAGAGCTGCAATTTATACCGAGCTTGAGCAAAAAGAAACTTCAGCATAAAAAGAAAAGGAGCCAAAACCATTTGACTCCCTTTGCTCATCATCGCTTTATAAAAAACTAACTTAACTAAAACTTAAAACTAAAACCGGTATAAACCCCAAAATAGTAAGGTCTAAAATCGTTGATATTATTATTGTAGGTGTTAAGCTGATACTTAAATGTTGGTTCTAAATTAACATCAAACTTTTTGCTTAATTGATAATCAAAACCAAGTCCCACGTTTGTAGTAAAACTTACGCTATTTAAATTATTAGCTTCACCAATAGATAAATGACCGTTTTCTGAATTGATAGAAATATCGTTATCATCTAAAAATAAAGTACTCGCACCACCGATCACATTAATCCCAAAACGCTTGTCGAGTAAGGCATATTCAACTTCTAAAGGAACTTCTAAATAACCCAATTGTTGATTTAGAACACCTTCGGTAGTAGGGGCGATAGTCGCTCGGTTGACTTCTCTAAAAGTTGCTGGTTGACTATTATTTACACTCATAATCTCTACCGTTTGGGTTTGAGAATTATTAGTTACCCCTTGCAGGTTTACGGCATTAACATCGGTAGAATAGGCAATGTTATTTACATTATAGCTCATATTTACTTTACTAATACCAGATCTTACTTTTAGTTTATCTGAAATAGCATACGCAAAATTAACCCCGTATGCCATCGTAACATCGCTTTCGCTGCTGTTGCTCGCTAGCGATTGGTCAATATTATTACTGCCATTTAAACTACCGTAGTAAATAGGAGAAACATTCGGTTTAATAAGCCATTTGGATAATTGAGGCTCATTTTTATCTTCATTTTCATTATTTTCTTCTTCTTCCATTTCTTTCGCAACTTCAACTAAAGATTTTGTTTTTTCGTCACTTTCTTCTTCCTCAACATCGGCAATCGTATTTTCATCTTCGATTGTTTCTTTAGGATCGCTAAATTTTTCTTCTGAAGTTGAAGTGTTTTCAGCTAATTGATCTGTTGTTGAGGTTGAAGAATTCGTTGTTTTATCGATTGCTGAAGAATTTTCTTCTGCGCTAGTTTCATTGCCAACTTTAGAATTAATGGCTTGTTCTTGATAAGCTAAAGCAGCATTTTCTGAATTTTCTTTTTCTGCGGAAGATGTGTTTAAATGACTTTCTTCTTTGTTGGAAGTTGAAGCAAGTCCTCCATTTTTCACGGAGGAACTTTTTTCAACAGAAGAACCATTTACAATACGGTTTGAATTAGCCTTTACACCAGTGTTTGTAGTGTTTGTTTCGTCTTGTAAATTATTCTTCTCAGGGTTTGGGGTAATCGGATTATCTTTAGTTGAACTGTTTACAACTGCTTCATTCGTGTTAGAAGAGCTATTGTTGTTCTGATTAGTAAACGGTTCGTTATTCGTTCTAATTTCTGGCTGTAGCGTTTCCTTCTTGTTGGTATTCACTACTTTTTGCTGTGGCTGATTCATAAAGAAATTACCAATTAAAAACGCAGCAATTAACAATGCAGCAACGCCGGCGATTCTGTACCACCAGATCGGAATTACTTTAGGTTTTTTATTTTCTTGTAATTCGCTGGCAATAGTAGACCAAACGTGATCTTTAGGAGAAGCTTCAAAGTCTTTGAACTTTTCCTGAAATAATCGATCTATATTTTTTTTCTCTTTCATTGTGCCGAACTTGCATTATTGTTATCGGAGTGTTCTTCAACTTTACTTTTTAATATCTTTCTTGCACGTGCTAAGTTAGATTTTGAGGTTCCCGTAGAAATATTCATCATCTCTGCTATTTCTTTATGCGAAAAACCATCTAAAGCATAGAGGTTAAAAACCATTCGATAACGATCTGGTAATTCTTGAATAATTTGAAGCAAAAAAGGGAGCGACAACTCTTCTTCGTTTACTTCAACTTCAGGTTCTTTAATAGATTCTTCATCGATAATCTGAAAAACATCTTGTTTTCGATAGCGTTGTAAAGCGGTATTGATCACAATACGTTTCATCCAACCTTCAAAAGAACCTTTGTTTTTGTACTGAGCAATTTTTTTTAAAATGGTTAAAAAAGCATCTTGTAGATTGTCTTCTGCTTCTTCGTAGTTTCGAGAATATTTAAGACTTACCGCAAAGAGTTTATTAGCATATAGCTTGTATAATTGCTCTTGCGATTTTAAATCTTGCTTTTTGCATTTTTGTATGAGTTGCTCAATGCTCAAATTATTCTGTTCTTACAGGAACTTCTTTTGTGATAAATGTATCTTCTCCCTGTTGATTTTGTCCAGTCCAAAACTTAAATATATAATAATCATCACGAACAACATCAAATGGTAGTTCTTGAGTTATAACTTCATTTACAGGTTCACAATCATTAAAATAAATTCTATCAACAACACCAATAGTCCTAGCGTTGGTATCAATTGTATAATCGTATCCTTCAAAAGATTGACAACTTGAAGTTCTGGTATAATAAACATTAAAAATATAAGATTCTTCGAAATCTAAAGTGTCTGGTACATTAATACTATCTATAGGAGTTAGTTCGAAAGTATAGGACGGGGAAACATCATCATCTAATGCACAACTATAAATAGTTAAAGAAATCAACAATAGTAAAAATAAATTCTTCATGATAATTAAGGGGTATTTGTATTTTATTGTTTAGATGCAGTAATTGTAAATTGGTTGCGTAAGAAGCAAAAAAAATCCTGCAACGCAGGATTTTAGATACTATTTTAAGATTAAAATTGTTTACGATTTTGCAATTTTAATGGCTTCTGTAATTTTGGTTTCAAGTTCTTCCATTAATTCAGGGTTATCACGAAGTAAGGTTTTTACCGCATCACGACCTTGACCTAATTTGGTGTCTTCGTAGCTAAACCAAGAACCACTTTTCTTTACAATTTCGTAGTCAACACCAATATCGATAATTTCTCCTACTTTAGAAACTCCTTCACCGTACATAATGTCGAATTCAGCCATCTTAAATGGTGGTGCCACTTTATTTTTCACCACTTTTACACGAGTCTTGTTACCCATAACATCACTATTGCTGTTCTTAATTTGAGTAGATCTTCTAATATCTAATCGAACAGAAGCATAAAACTTAAGCGCGTTACCACCGGTTGTCGTTTCTGGGTTACCAAACATTACTCCAATTTTCTCACGTAACTGGTTAATGAAAATTACCGTACAATTAGTTTTACTTATCGACGAGGTTAACTTTCTTAAGGCTTGAGACATTAAACGAGCATGAAGTCCCATTTTAGAGTCTCCCATTTCTCCTTCAATCTCACTTTTTGGAGTTAATGCCGCTACAGAATCGACTACAATAATATCGATCGCTCCAGATCTAATTAAGTTATCGGCAATTTCTAGGGCTTGCTCTCCGTGATCGGGTTGCGAGATAATTAAATTTTCAATATCTACACCTAGCTTTTCAGCATAAAAACGGTCAAAAGCATGTTCTGCATCAATAAATGCAGCAATACCTCCGGCTTTTTGAGCTTCAGCAATTGCGTGTAAAGTAAGCGTAGTTTTACCGGAAGATTCTGGGCCATAAATCTCAATTACTCTTCCTCTTGGGTAACCGCCAACGCCTAACGCTAAGTCTAAACCTAAAGATCCAGACGGGATCGCATCTACATCTTGCACCGCCTGGTCACTCATTTTCATGACCGTACCTTTACCGTAAGTTTTATCTAATTTATCTAGCGTTAGTTTTAACGCCTTTAATTTTGCATCTTTCTCGTTATCTTTACTCATAATCTTAATTAAAAAGGCTTTCTAAATTTCTTTTCTGAAGAGCTGCTAAAATACTATAACTTTTTGTGATTACCATGATCCACGCAACCTTTTTTATTTTTTAGCATCTATTAAAAAAAGCAAGAGAACATAGCATGAGATTTCTCAAAAGAAAAATTATTTTGAATTTCATGAGCTGCGCAATTACAGTGAGTTATGCCTGTGATTGCAAGGTTGATGGCGGCTAGCGTTATTAATAAATTTGATGTAAAAGTTAAAGAAAATTAATAACGAATTAGCCATTCGAAAAAATGCCCGAAAAGAATAATTTTCGGGCATTTTTTTATATATAAAGTTTTACCTTTGCACCTTAACTTTTGTTTAACTTATAAATTAGTATAGCATGCAACTGTACAACAAACTAAGTGCAAAAGAAAGAGAAGCTCTTTTAGAAGAAGCGGGAGAAGACAGGTTAACCATCTCTTTCTATCAATACGCCAAAATTGGAAATCCTGAACTTTTTAGAAACCATTTATTTATAGCTTGGGACGAGCTAGAAATTTTAGGAAGAATTTATGTTGCTCACGAAGGCATCAATGCTCAGCTTTCTGTGCCTGCAAAAAAATTCAACGCTTTTAAAGGATTTTTAGACGGAATTTATTTCTTGAAAGATATTCGCTTAAATATAGCGATAGAGCAAGATCTAAAATCGTTTTTAAAGCTAAAAGTAAAAGTGAGATCTAAAATTTTGGCAGATGGTTTAAATGATGCCACCTTCGATGTAACCAAAAAAGGAGAACACGTAAATGCTGAAAAATTTAATCAGTTAATTAGTGATCCTAACACCATTTTGGTCGATATGCGTAATCATTATGAGAGCGAAATAGGTCATTTTCAAGGAGCAATTACTCCAGATGTAGATACTTTTAGAGATTCGTTAGATATTATTGAAGAAGATCTAAAAGAACACAAAGAAGATAAAAACTTAGTGATGTATTGTACCGGCGGAATTCGATGTGAAAAAGCCAGTGCTTATTACAAACATAAAGGATTTAAAAACGTTTTTCAGTTAGAAGGCGGGATTATTGAATATACCCGACAAGTACGTGATAACGAATTAGAAAATAAATTTATTGGTAAGAATTTCGTATTCGATCATCGTCGTGCCGAAAAAATTTCAGAAGATGTGATCGCGCAATGTCACCAATGTGGTAAACCTTGCGATACGCACGTAAATTGTGCTAACGAAGCTTGCCATTTATTGTTTATTCAATGTGAAGAATGCGCAGCAAAAATGGATAACTGTTGTTCAGATCATTGTAAAGAAGTAAACGCTTTGCCTTACGAAGAGCAGAAAGCTTTGCGAAGAGGAAAGAAAAATAGCAATAAGATTTTCAAAAAAGGAAGATCAGAAGTTTTAAAATTTAAAGTTTAATTAGCACTTGATAACTTCAGAACAAATAACAGAAAGACAAAAAAGTAAAATAAGACTGCTCGCTTTTATGGTGGGTTGTTTTATTTTACTAGTGTCTTTTTTTAATATGGCGGTTTGGTTCTATAAGTTTGACCATTTGGGCTCACTTATAGAAACTAAGCGAAGTTACTTACACCATTTTCCTTATTTTCTTCGTAATCCTAGTATTATAAATGCAATTGCATTAACTGCTTTTGTATTTGCAGTTTTCTTTTTTAGACTTTCAGCAAAACAAGATGAGCTTCGCTTTTTAAGTATTTTAGGAATTATGGGGAATTTTATTTTTATTGGCGCCAGCATTTATCTTATGCTTTAATAAGTCGCTCAAAATCAAATTCTATACTTCAAATTTATTGTAATTAGGTTTATTAAGAATTTTTCTCGATAAATCATTTTCATTTCTCCTCACAATAAATTGGTATATTTACCCTTTAAATAAGAATAGTAATTTATCAATACAAAAGTTTAACTGCTTTTAGTATTTCAATATATATAATTTTATGGCGTGTGGAAGTTGCTCGACCGGTAAAGACGGTCAGCCAAAAGGATGTAAGAATAATGGTACTTGTGGCACCGATAGCTGCAATAAATTAAGTGTTTTCGATTGGTTATCAAATATGTCGCTACCCGGTGGCGTAGAACCTTTTAATTATGTAGAAATTCGGTTTAAAAACGGAAGAAAACACTTTTTTAAAAATACAGAAAATCTAACTTTAGCGATAGGCGACGTTGTTGCTACAGAAGCTTCTCCCGGCCACGATGTGGGTGTGGTTACTTTAACCGGTGAATTGGTAAAGGTGCAGATGAAGCGAAAAAAAGTAAAAAAAGACAGCGATGAGGTAAAGAAAATTTACCGAAAGGCCAGTCAAAAAGATATCGATGTTTGGCAATCGTGTCGCGAGCGTGAAGAACCTATGAAGGTGACCGCTCGCGAAATTGCGATCAAGCTGAATTTAAAAATGAAAATTAGCGATATCGAATTTCAAGGTGATGGTTCTAAGGCTACTTTTTATTATACCGCAGAAGATCGTGTAGATTTTAGACAGCTTATTAAAGAGTTTGCTCGTGAGTTTAAAACCAGGATTGAAATGCGCCAGATCGGCTTCCGTCAAGAAGCAGCACGATTAGGAGGTATTGGTTCTTGTGGTCGAGAGCTATGTTGTTCAACTTGGTTAACAGATTTTAGATCGGTAACTACTTCCGCAGCAAGATATCAGCAATTATCATTAAATCCGCAAAAATTAGCCGGGCAATGTGGTAAACTAAAATGCTGTTTAAATTATGAGCTCGATGCTTATTTAGATGCGTTGAAAGAATTCCCGCGGCAAGATGTGAAGTTGCAAACGCAAAAAGGAACTGCCGTCTGCCAGAAAATAGATATTTTTAAAGGCAGTCTTTGGTATGCTTACGAAGGCGAATGGATGAACTGGCACGAGTTAACTACAAAGCAAGTTCATGAAATTATAAAAGCTGCCAAAGCTAAAAAGCCAGTGGCAAGTTTAGAAGAATTCTCTGCAGAACTGCAAAAAACAGAAAGTACAGATTTTGGTAATGTTGTTGGTCAAGATAGCCTAACAAGGTTTGATAAGCCTAAAAAAGGAAACCATAACAACAAGAAAAGAAGACGTAAAAAAAGAAACCATAAACCAAGAGGTAAAAAGCCTAATAAAAATGCATAAAGCACTGGTATATTCTTTGCTGCTAATTATTTGTCTAGTTTCTTGTGATGCTAAACGAGAGTACGATGAGTATAAGTCGCTACCAGAAAACGGTTGGAGTAAAGACAGTACGATCACTTTTAAAGTAAACGAGATAGATACGGTAAACGCTTACAACTTGTTTATTAATTTAAGAAATAACAGTAATTACAATTACAACAATATTTATTTGATTACTGAAATGAATTTCCCTAACGGAAAAGTAATTTCAGATACCCTAGAATATGAAATGGCTTACCCAAATGGCGATTGGATGGGCGTTGGCTTCGGCGAAATAAAAGAAAGCAAACTTTGGTATAAATCTGGAGTGCATTTTCCTGAAGAAGGCGTTTACCAATTCAAAATTAGGCAAGCAATGCGTAAAAGCGGAAATGTAGACGGTGTTCAAACCTTAGAAGGAATAACCGATGTTGGTTTTAGAATCGAAAAACCATAAATTTTTAATCTATAAGAATTAGCGTGGCAACAAAAAAAGCAAAAAGCGAAGCAAAGAAAACTTCATTCAAAAAATACATCCTTTGGTTTTGGGGATTGTTTACAGCAGGTGTTTTACTCTTAGTTTTATTATTCTTATTAGCTGGTTGGGGAGTTTTTGGTAAAATGCCAGAAGTAGACCAATTAGAAAATCCGGAAACCAATTTAGCGACCGAAGTATTTTCTTCCGACGGGCAAACTTTAGGGAAATACTACAACGAAAACAGAACACCGATCAAGTACGAAGATTTACCAGATAATCTTATTAATGCGCTTGTGGCTACAGAAGATATTCGGTACTACGATCACTCTGGGATCGATGCTTTTGGTACGCTAAGAGCTGTTACGTATTTAGGAACCAAAGGTGGAGCCAGTACGTTATCGCAGCAGTTAGCTAAACAATTATTTCACGGCGAAGGCTCTCAAAATATTATTGCGAGAATTAGCCAAAAAATGAAAGAATGGATCATTGCCGTAAGACTTGAAAGAAGCTATACCAAAGAAGAGATCTTAGCGATGTATTTCAACGTTTACGATTTCAACAATAATGCGGTAGGTGTGCGTTCAGCCTCTAGAATTTACTTCGGAAAGGAACCCGATGAATTAAAAATTGAGGAAGCAGCTGTTTTAGCAGGAATGTTCAAAAACTCATCGCTTTACAATCCTAGAAGAAATCCGGAAGGCGTTACCAATAGAAGAAATGTGGTTTTACTTCAGATGAAAAAAGCCAATTATATTTCAGAAAAAGAAAAAGACTCCTTACAAGCCATTCCGTTAAAAATAGATTACCATCCTGAGAGTCACCAATCAGGTTTAGCAACTTATTTTAGAATGTACTTAAGAGACTTTCTAAAAGATTGGGCTAAAGAGAATCCAAAACCGGAAGGCGGAACTTACAATATCTATCGTGATGGTCTAAAAGTTTATACCAGTATCGACTCTAGAATGCAGAAATATGCAGAATCTGCGGTAGAGCGTCATATGAAAAACTTACAAGCCAAATTCGACGAGCAAAACAAGAAAAATAACACTGCGCCATTTAGAGGGGTTTCAGAAGGAGATATCAAAAGAATCATCGATCGTGCGATGAAAAACAGTGATCGCTGGCGCCAAATGAAAGCAAAAGACATCGATGAAGAAAAGATCATAGCCTCTTTCGATAAAAAAACAGATATGCGCGTTTTCTCTTGGAAAAGTGAAACCGATATCGATACCACAATGACACCTAGAGATTCTATTCTTTATTACAAATCGTTTTTAAATGCCGGTATGATGTCGATGACGCCGCAAACCGGAGAAGTAAGAGCTTGGGTTGGAGGTATTAATTTTAAACATTTTAAATATGAGCACGTTAAGCAAGCGAGAAGGCAAGTAGGTTCAACATTTAAACCTTTCTTGTATGCAACGGCTATCGATCAGTTGCATTTATCTCCTTGCTATGAGCAACCTAATACTTTACATACTATTCCTGCAGGGAAACATGGGGTGACGCAAGATTGGACGCCCAAAAACTCGAATGGTAAATATGGCGGGATGGTTACCTTAAAAAATGCCTTGGCCAACTCTTTAAATACCATCAGCGCTAGGTTAATGGATAAAGTAGGGCCAGAACCCGTTATCGATCTTATCGATAAACTTGGGGTAGATACAGAAAATATAGATCCCGTTGCTGCAATTGCATTAGGTTCGGTAGATCTAAGTGTTTTCGAAATGGTTTCTGCTTATAGTACGTTTGCCAATAAAGGGGTTTATGTAAAACCGGTTATCGTAACTCGTATTGAAGATAAAAACGGAACCATTCTATACCAACACGTACCAGAAAGCCGCGATGTAATGAGTGAAGAAGCCGCTTATGTAACCCTTAATTTAATGGAAGGTGTAACGCAAGGAGGTTCAGGAACGAGATTAAGAACTACTTGGTCTCCGGCGTACTATAAAAATGTAGTTACCGGGCATCCGTATGAATTTAAAAATGCGATTGCCGGTAAAACAGGAACCACGCAAAACCAAAGTGATGGTTGGTTTATGGGTATTGTGCCAAATTTAGTGACCGGCGTTTGGGTTGGTGGTGAAGATAGATCGGTTCACTTCCCGGGCATTCGTTACGGGCAAGGAGCAACAATGGCATTACCAATTTGGGGCTTATATATGAAAGACGTTTATGATGATGAAGAGTTAGAAGTTTCTAAAGAAGACTTTGAACGACCAGAAAACTTAAGCATCGAAGTAGACTGTAGCGGTTACGAAGAAGGAGATGAAGATAAAACCGAAGAAGAGCTAGCAAAAGAACGTGAAGAAGAAGAAATGATGGAAAGTCTAGGCGGACTTTAAAAAAGCTTCATTTTTCAACCTATAAGAACCCATTATTAAATTATTGATAATGGGTTCTTTTATTGTGGTAATCTTGTAAATTTCCTATTTTTAGAGAAAATATTTAGCAAATGATTAAAAAAACGGTGAATAACGTTCAAGAAGCTATTGAAGGTGTTCAAGATGGGATGACGTTTATGTTAGGAGGTTTTGGCCTCTGCGGAATTCCGGAAAACGCCATCACAGCACTTGTTCAAAAAAATATACGAGACATTACCTGTATTTCTAACAATGCAGGCGTCGACGATTTTGGTTTGGGTTTATTACTTCAGAAAAAACAGATCAAAAAAATGATCTCCTCTTACGTAGGTGAAAATGCAGAATTCGAACGCCAGATGCTTAGCGAAGAATTGGAGGTAGAATTAACTCCACAAGGTACATTAGCAGCCAAGTGCCAAGCCGCGCAACAAGGTTTTCCAGCCATTTATACACCTGCTGGTTACGGGACCGAAGTTTCGATGGGTAAAGAAACTCGAGAATTTGACGGTAAAATGTACGTGTTAGAAGAAGCTTATAAAGCCGATTTTGCTTTTGTAAAAGCTTGGAAAGGCGACGAAGCCGGAAACTTAATTTTTAAAGGAACCGCTAGAAACTTTAATCCGTGTATGTGTGGCGCTGCAAAAGTGACTGTTGTTGAGGTTGAAGAATTAGTACCTGCCGGTGAGTTAGATCCTAATCAAATTCATATTCCGGGGATTTTTGTACAACGCATTTTTCAAGGAAAAGATTACGAAAAACGAATTGAACAACGAACCGTTAGACCAAAAAGTTAGCAGTTATCAGTTAAAAGTAAGCAGTAATTTTTCTGTGTAACAAATAACACATCATCAAATCAACACATTAATTATGTTAGATAAAAACGGAATTGCACAACGCATCGCCAAAGAAGTAAAAGACGGCTTTTACGTAAATCTCGGTATCGGGATTCCCACTTTGGTGGCCAACTTTGTGCGCGACGATATAGAAGTAGAATTTCAGAGTGAAAACGGAATTTTAGGAATGGGACCTTTCCCTTTCGAAGGCGAAGAAGATGCAGATCTCATTAACGCCGGTAAACAAACCATTACCGCATTACCAGGCGCAAGTTTCTTCGATTCTGCCACCAGTTTCGGGATGATTCGCGGTCAACACGTAGATCTTACCATTTTGGGTGCCATGGAAGTTGCCGAAAACGGAGATATCGCCAATTGGAAGATCCCCGGGAAAATGGTAAAAGGTATGGGCGGCGCGATGGATTTGGTGGCTTCCGCAGAAAATATCATTGTCGCGATGATGCATACCAACAAAGCCGGAGATTCCAAATTATTAAAAAAATGCACCTTGCCCTTAACCGGTGTAGGCTGTGTAACCAAGATCGTTACCAATCTTGCCGTGATCGAGGTAACGCAAGACGGTTTTAAACTTTTAGAACGCGCTCCGGGCGTAAGTGTCGAAGAGATCGAAAAAGCAACCGAAGGTAAATTGATCATCGAAGGAGAAATCCCAGAAATGGTTTTATAAAATAGTGATGGCGTTTCCCGATTGAAAAAATCGGGACCGCGCTATCCGTTAAATCTTTTTTTGCCACTTATCAAAGCAAAAAAAGGATACCACTGCTATCGCTAACGCAGTCCCAAACCGATAAATATTTCAGAAATCATTCTCGAGTAAAAAACCTCATTTTGAACCGAGTCAAAGTGTTATTTCAGCATCAGATCAAACTCTTCAAAATTTTAAGACTCCTGGGAATTTTTTTCTAACATCGTAAGTATGATTTAAACAGTAAAACATGTGTGGTTTACTAAAACTTCAGGAATGTGCAGTTCAATCCTTCGTCATGCTGAATTTATTTCAGCATCACATCACCCACTTTTCAGCATTAAAATAGAAGCGTAGATTGAGAATTTAATTTATCGAGTTTTTTTGGTGGAAACAACTTTTTCTAATGCTAATTTCTTCAGTAACAACAAAACTTACTCTACTTTTTTATCTTTATACAAAGCATCAGGCGGCTGAAACAATAACTTCACCGCTTTAATTGGATTTTTAGTTTTTCCCATTTTTCTAAAAATATCTCCCCAAACGTGAAAAACCAATTTCACCGGATTGTAATGTTTCGGTTGGTCTAAAATTCCATAAATCGCTTGTTCATCTTCCGGCTGAAACGTACCAAACATACGATCCCAAATAATAAAGGTAGAGCCATAATTTTTATCGAGGTAATGCGCATTTTTTCCGTGGTGAACACGGTGATGAGAAGGCGTTACAAAAATATAGCTGATCCATTTTGGCAATTTTCTAATATATTCGGTATGAATCCAGAATTGATATAATACCGCGATCTGGTGACAGATAAAGAACACCACCGGATGAAAGCCCATTAAACTAATCGGTAAGAAAAACACCACTTTAATTTGCTGCGTCCAAGACAGACGAAACGAAGTCGATAAATTATATTTTTCAGAGTTATGATGGGTAACGTGAGTAGCCCAAAACAAACTAGTTTCATGTCCAAATCTATGCGCCCAATACCTGAAAAAATCGAGTGCTACAAAACATAAAATGGTAGTCCACCAAGTGACAGGAATGCTCCACGGGACAATATTGTAGAACCAAATTACCGATCCAAATAAGATCGATTTAATCAATAAATTTTGGAAAACAGAAACCAAACCAATGCTTAACGAAGCCAGGAAATCTTTTTTCTCGTAAAGTTCTTTTTTCTGTTTCCAACTAAAATAAAATTCGAGCAAGGCTAAACCTATCATAATAGGAGCAGCATATAGAATTAAATCTGGAGCGTTAGATAATACGTCGTCTAGGCTTATCTTTTGTTTCATAAGTAATCATTATAACAAAATTAAATCACATAGAAAATTTATGAGGTATTAAATTTTAATTATTAAATTGGTAAAATCTATAAAGATCAAGATTTGCCCACTATTCGACTCAAAACCACGATCAATGCTCCGCAAGAACGGGTGTTTAATTTATCGAGAAGTTTAGATCTTCATATCGCTTCAGCAGCAAAAACGAAAGAGAAAGTTATTTCAGTAAAGCAAACGGGTTTATTAGAATTAAATGAAGAAGTTACTTGGCGAGCAAAGCATTTAGGCGTTTATCAAAACCTTACTTCAAAAATCACTCAATTTAATTTTCCACATTCTTTTACCGATGAGATGCAAAAGGGCGCTTTTAAAAGTTTTTCTCATCAGCATTTATTTGAAAAAATTTCCGAAGAAAAAACCCAACTCATCGATGTATTTGAATATGAATCTCCAATGGGAATTCTAGGAAAACTTGCCGATAAGTTATTTTTAAAATCTTATATGAAGCGTTTTCTTCTAGAGCGAAACCAAGTGATTAAAACGACCGCTGAATCTGAAAATTATAAAAAGTATATTTCCACTTAATAAGATATTTAAATCCCTTTCGGGATGGCATCAATTAATTTTTGTGTGTATTCTTTTTCCGGATTGGCATAAATTTGATCTGCATCGCCTTGTTCAACAATTTTACCTTGATTCATCACCAATAATTGATCGGCCATATATTTTACGACCGCCAAATCGTGCGAAATAAAAATATAGGTAAAGCCAAACTTGTCTTTTAACTCGTTCAATAAATTCAGCACTTGCGCTTGTACAGAAATATCTAGCGCAGAAACCGACTCGTCACAAACAATTAATTTAGGCTCAACGGCAATAGTTCTCGCAATCCCGATACGTTGACGTTGTCCGCCGCTAAACTCGTGCGGATATCGATTAAAATGACTCTCATTTAAACCAACGCGATGTAATAATTCTAAGGTTTTTTGTTTTCGCTCCTTGTTGTTTTTATAAAGATGATGCACTTCCATCGGTTCCATAATCGCTTTTCCCACGGGAATACGCGGATTTAATGACGAAAATGGATCTTGAAAAATTAATTGTATTTCTTTCCGAAGTTTTCGCAATGCTGTTTTTGATATTTTCGTAATGTCATTTCCTCGATATAAAACTTTTCCGGCAGTAGCTTTATCGAGTTGAAGAATTACATTTCCTAAAGTCGATTTTCCGCAGCCCGATTCGCCTACCAAGCCTAAAGTTTCTCCTTCATAAATTTTAAAACTCACATCGTTCACCGCTTTTACTGATGTTTTCGGTTGAAACAATCCTGGATTGCTCACAAATTCTTTTTCAACATTTACCACTTCCAGTAAAGGAGATTGCGCATAAATTTCTTGGTGACGCTTTTCTCGCTCGCTTTTGGTTTCAACTACATTTGAAATGGTATTTTCTAAGAAATTTTTGACGGTAGGTAGTTTTTTTAATCGCTCGGTAGTCGAAGGTTTGGAAGCCAGAAGTGCTTTGGTATAGGTTTCTTTAGGTTGAAGAAATAATTCTTTTGCTGAATTTTGTTCCACTATCTTTCCTTGATACATCACGACCACCCGATCAGATATTTCTGAAACCAATGCCAAATCGTGTGAAATAAAAATGATACTCATTTCTGTTTCCTGCTGAAGCGATTTCAGCAATAATAAGATCTCTTTTTGCACTGTTACATCGA
Source organism: Mesonia mobilis DSM 19841 (assembly GCF_000423405.1). Lineage (GTDB taxonomy): Bacteria > Bacteroidota > Bacteroidia > Flavobacteriales > Flavobacteriaceae > Mesonia > Mesonia mobilis. Next base: position 41,953 of record NZ_AUHX01000006.1, read on the forward strand.
GCGCGGTGGTAGGTTCATCGGCAATTAAAATTTTAGGTTTACAAGCAATCGCCATTGCGATCATTACCCGCTGTTTTTGTCCGCCGCTAATTTGGTGCGGATAAACATCATAAATGCTTTCTGGTCTTGGGAGCTTTACTTTCTCAAACAATCGAAGCGTTTCTGCTATGGCTTCTTTTTTAGAAAGCGTGGTGTGTTCTAGTAAAATTTCGGTCACTTGTGGTCCGCATTTCATCGAAGGGTTGAGCGAGCTCATCGGTTCTTGAAAGATCATCGAGATTTCTTTACCTCTAATTTTTCGAAGTTGTTTGGTAGAAAGTTTAGAAAGATCTTCTCCTTTATATAAAATCTCTCCTTCCGTAATTTTTGCTGAAGAAGGTAATAATCTTAAAACCGCCAGCGAGGTAAGTGACTTTCCGGAACCGGATTCCCCAACAATGCCTAGAATCTCATTTTTATAAAGTTGAAAATCAATTTGTTGAAGTGTTTCTCTAAAGCCGTTATCGGTTTGAAAGCCGATCGATAATTGATGAATATGAAGAAGAGGATGACTCATTAAATGTTAAAATTTTAGGGCGTTCATCGAAAATATAGCTTTTAATCGATAAAAAGTTTGCGTTTATCGATTAAATTTAATTATTTAGATGAAAATTGATAAAAACAGATTAAATCGATAAAAAATTACAATATATGTTATCAACTTTTAAAAGTGTTTACGACTTCATTAAAAATGAAGAGCGTAATGTAAAACAACCGCCAAAGCTAGTAAGGCTAAAATTAGCCAACTTTTTTCAGAATACCTTCAATTACTATTTTTATTCCTGTAAAACGAGCTTAACCCATTCTTGTAATTATTTCTTATCCACGCTCTCGTTTTTCAACTTTACTACATTTAGACATCGATTTTATTGGCAAGCTTAGCTAAACATAGATCGTAATCTTTCTTATTGACTTATTTAGAGTCTTCAAAACAAACAATTTTAATCTTTAAATTTTTTGCAATGGTTCACAACTATTTCAGCAAAAAGAGAATATTGCTATGTTCTTTTTTGCTAACGGCTGGTGTTGCTTTTTCGCAAACCGAAGCGCAGAAACAAGAAATTACAAGTCGGTACAATCAACAGGAGTTAGATGCACTTCAAAAACGATTGGTTACCAAAAATCAACATCAAAAACAAGAAATCAACAATTTAGCGACTCAACGTGGTTTGCAGAAAAGAGTGGTGTTAGCCGATGGTGGTGTTGCAGAACTGCAGTACATCGCAGATGATGGCAGTCCCATTTATTACCGAACCTTTAATGTAAACGCAGCAAAATCTACACGTGCCGATTATTTAAATTCTGGCGGAGGTCTAGGTTTAAATATAGACGGTCAAAATATGACGGCTTATGTTTGGGACGGTGGTCACGCTCGTGTTTCTCATCAAGAATATGATGGAGCAGGAGGTAGCAATCGAGTTTCTGTAGAAGATGCAGCCTCAGAAGGTGGTACTCAACTTAATTACCACGCAGCGCACGTTACGGGAACTATTGCCGCATCTGGTGTGCAAGCCAATGCAAAAGGAATGGCACCGCAATCTAGAGTTCGCGGTTATATGTGGAATAACGATATTGCTGAAGCTACATCGGCAGCAGCAAATGGAATGTTACTTTCTAATCATAGTTACGGTTATCGTTCTGATATGGTTCCCGATTATTATTTTGGAGCTTACATTCAAGAATCTAGAGATTGGGACGAATTAATGTACGATGCTCCATTTTATTTAATGGTTGTTGCTGCAGGAAATGACGGAAATAATAATAGTTATAACGGTTCTCCTTTAAACGGAAATTCTTCCTACGATAAACTTACCGGGCATTCGACTTCTAAAAATAATTTGGTGGTTGCCAATGCACAAGATGCAAATATCGATTCGAACGGAAACTTAGTAAGCGTAAGTATAAACAGTTCAAGTAGTGAAGGGCCAACCGACGATCTGAGAATAAAACCAGACATTACCGGTAACGGGACATCGGTCACTTCTACCTACGATTCTAGTGATTCTGCTTACGGTACGATTACAGGAACATCAATGGCTTCTCCTAACGTGACAGGAACTTTATTACTGCTTCAACAGCATTACAATAATTTAAACGGAAGTTTTATGCGCGCGGCAACTTTAAAAGGTTTAGCCTTACATACGGCAGACGATGCAGGGCCTACTGGACCAGATGCTGTTTATGGTTGGGGACTTTTAAATGCAAAACGCGCGGCAGAAACGATTTCTGCGGAAGGGACTTCAGCAAAAATTGAAGAGTTAACCCTTAACAGCGGTCAGACTTACGAAATAACGGTAAATGCCGATGGAGTAAACGATTTGATCGCTTCCATTTCTTGGACAGACCTTCCTGGTACGGCAACCACACAAACTAATTCTTCAACAGCAAGATTAGTAAACGATTTGGATATTCGAGTTACACAAAGCGGAAGCACATTTTACCCTTACCGATTAACTTCAATTACTTCTAACGGAACCGGTGATAATTCAGTAGATCCTTATGAAAGAGTGAATGTTGCTAATGCATCAGGAAGTTATACGATTACAATTTCTCATAAAGGTTCTTTAAGTTCTGGAAGTCAAAATTACAGTTTAATTTTAACAGGGATCACTGAAGAAGCGGTGGTTTGTGAAGCTACTACACCTGCGAATGTTAGTGTTTCTGGCGTAGGGTCGACTTCAGCAATTGTGAGTTATGATGCTGTAACCGGAGCTACCTACGAGTTACGTTACCGAGAAAGCGGAACTTCTTCGTGGACTGTGCAAAGTGCTTCAGGAACTTCGGCGACGCTTACCGGTTTAACTTCAGAAACAAGTTATGAAGTTCAAGTTAGAAGCGTGTGTAATGATGGAAGTACTTCAAATTATTCTTCAACAGAAACATTTACCACAAGCGAAATTCAACTTAATTATTGTGGATCACAAGGTAATAGTGTAAATGACGAATATATTAGCCGAGTTCAGTTAGGAAGTATTGACAATAGTTCTGGCGCCGGAAATGGATATTCAGACTTTACCAATTTAAGTACTAGTTTGAGCAAGAATGTTTCTTCAACGATAAGTATTACGCCAACTTGGACGGGAACACAGTATAATGAAGCTTATTCTGTTTGGATCGATTACAACCAAGATGGCGATTTTAATGATACGGGAGAGCAGGTATTTACACGTTCAGCAACTCAAAATTCTCCGGTAAGCGGTAGTTTTACCGTACCGAGTTCTGCTTTAGAAGGGGCGACGAGAATGCGAGTTTCGATGAAATATAACGGTATACCGACAGCTTGCGAAAGCTTTTCTTATGGTGAAGTAGAAGATTATACGGTGACGATCTCGGGCGGTACTGCAGATACTGAAGCGCCAAGTGCTCCGACAAATCTTTCAGCAAATAATGTAACCGAAACAACGGTAGATCTTTCTTGGAGTGCTTCTACAGATAATGTAGGAGTAACCGGTTACGATGTTTATCAAGGTTCTAGTTTATTAGGTTCTGTTACCGGAACTACCACTCAAATCACCGGTTTAACCGCTAACACATCTTACAGTTTTTATGTAGAAGCTAAAGATGCTGAAGGAAATATTTCAGCAGCATCAAATACGGTAAGCGTGACTACTTCTGGAGCTCCGGCAGTAAATTATTGCGCGAGCCAAGGAAATAACTCTTCTTATGAGTGGATAGATCTTGTAGCCTTAAACGGAATGAGCAATGCTACCGGAGACGATGGTGGTTATGCAGATTATACGAACCAAGTTACAAGTTTACCTTATGGGTCGAACACCGTAAATATTAGTGCAGGTTTTTCGGGTTCTAGTTATACTGAATATTGGAAAATCTGGATAGACTATAACAAAAATGGAATGTTTGAATCATCAGAATTAATGGTGAGTGGCTCGAGCAGCAGTAGCGCCACTTTAAGTGGAACTTTTACGGTACCAACTTCAGCACTTGCAGGAACTACAAGAATGCGAGTTTCGATGAAATATAATGCTGCACAAACAGCCTGCGAAAGTTTTTCTTATGGTGAAGTGGAAGATTATACTGTAAATATTGGTCAGTCTGTTAATGCAATAGCAACAACAACTCAAGAAGGACAAGAATTAGGTAATGAAACAATCGCTTCTTTTGAAGCAAAATTATACCCAAATCCGGTTTCTGGGAATATTTTAAATGTGCGTATGAACGATGCAAGAGAAACGGCCTATCAAATATTTGATATGATGGGTAAAAAAGTACTACAAGGAAATTTATCGAGTAGTACAATTCAAGTGAATGGCTTATCAAGCGGTGTTTACTTGCTAAAACTAAATGACGGTCAAAAAGAGATCGTGAAGAAGTTTATTAAGCAGTAAGCATTATTTTTTTTCATTGGGGTTGAAGTCCGGGAGAGATCTCGGGCTTCTTTTTTTAAACCGAAACAATCTCATTTTCGGTTAATAATTTTTCTTGTCTAAATTTTAAAATTATTTGAGCAATGGCAACTACATCTCTTTCGCAATAAGAGATGATTCGGTTAAGATTATTGTCGTGATAAAAAACATCACGAACCTGCGAGCCGTCGATATCTTCTTTTGGTGAAGGAATGCCTAAAATATGAGTGAGAAGTTTTAAAGAAGTAAAGTTTTTATAATCACCAAACTTCCATAATTCTAAGGTGTCTAGATGTGGAACTTCCCAAGGTTTTTTGCCGAAAAGATTTAGTTTGCTAGGTAATTCTATACCGTGAATGAGCATTCGGCGAGCAATAAAAGGAAAGTCAAATTCTTTACCGTTATGTGCGCAAAGTAAATGTTTAGGTTTATTAAAATATTCGTTTAGGAGTTTTTTAAATTCGGTTAATAAGGTTGATTCATTGCCTTGAAAAGATGTTGTTCTAAAGGTTCTCTCATCATTTTTAAAGGTGAAATAGCCTACCGAAATGCACACGATCTTACCAAATTCTGCCCAAATACCAGCACGATCGTAAAACTCTGCAGCCGTAAAATCTTCTTTTCGTTGGTATTTAGATTTATCTTCCCAAAGTAATTTTTTCTCTTCGCTTAATTCTTGAAACGATTCAAACTCCGGTACGGTCTCGATATCTAGAAAAAGAATGTTTTCTAATTTTAGTTTTTTTAGCATCACACAGTTTTTTTGCGTTAGGGATGGCAGTGGCATCCTTTTTTGTTGTGCTTCGACAAGCTCAGCATGACAACAAAAAAGATATAACGAACAGCCCGACCCGATAGGGGAACGCCCTAATTTAAATTCATCATTTTACAACTCTCTCGAATATAAGTATAAAAATCTTTAGTAAACTTTTTATCTGCCAATCTTTCGCCGCGTTGGTGACCTAAACGAACAATAATTACCTTGTCTCTGGGAATACTGATCACGTATTGCCCCAAAATACCTCGCATCACCACAATTTTTTTATTCATGAAGTTGCTGAGCCAAAAACCGTAACCGTAAAATGGGGTTTCGGCAAAACGAGGCTCGATAGACTTTTTTACAAAGCTGGAATCTAACAATTGCTTGCCTCTAAAATTACCTTGATGAGCGTAAAGCTGCCCAAATTTAGCGAAATCTCTTGCGTTGCTAGCGAGACAGCAAAAGGCTTTTTCCATTCCGTTTTCTTCGCTATCGAGTTGCCAAAGGGCATCTTCGTGCATACCGAGCGGTTGCCAAAAACTTTCTGATAAATAATTAGAAAGTGATTTTTGAGTTGCTTTTTCGATCACCATCCCAAGTAATTCGGTGTTTCCGCTGAGGTATTTAAATTTTTCTCCGGGTTGCTCGACGACTTTTAAATCACGAATGATTTTACGAATATTTTCATCAAGATAACTTTGTGCGGTCATCCCGAACGGATTGTAATAATCTTCCTGCCAATTGAGTCCGCTAGCCATTGAAGAAAGATCGCCAACGGTTAATCTTTTATCAAACTGTGGAAAAAAATCTGCCACCGGTTGCTCTAAATTTTTGATATATCCGTCTCGAATGGCTTTGCCAAGTAAGGCCGAAGTGACACTTTTCGCCATCGAAAAGGAATTGGTTTTGGATGTTGCCGAATAACCTTCAGCATAATTTTCATGCCAAATACTATCGTTTTTAATGATTAAAAAAGCCACCGTGCCCAAGTCTTCGTTGGTTTGTTGTAGTTTTTGTGTAGCTTGAACAGAATTATAGGCTGAATGTTCTGGCCAAGCTTGCGGTTTTCCTGCTTCAATGGTTCTATTATCAAAGTTTGGATAGTCGTCGATATAAGCGGTTTTGTGGCCTTTTAAATAGGTAATGCGAATGCCTTTGAGTAAATAATCTTTATTGAAAAGGTATAACAATCCGACACTAAGAATGATCAAGCCAAGAAAGGTGAGGAGAATTTTTTTAAGAAGCTTCATGAAAAAGTTTTAGGTGTTTTAAAATTAAACATTTCACACGAAAGAGGTTTCTAAAAAAGTGATTGTTGTGGTGATGGGTTTTCGTGTTCAAGTAACCACTTTTTACGCCATAGTCCGCCGGCGTAACCTGTGAGCGAACCATCGCTGCCAATTACTCGGTGACAGGGAACCACGACCCATAACGGATTTTTACCATTAGCTGCGGCAACTGCCCGAATGGCTTTTACATCTCCTAATTGTTTAGAAAGTTCTAGGTAAGAAGTGGTTTTACCAAAAGGTATTTTTAATAAGGCTTGCCAAACTTTTTGTTGAAAATCTGTTCCTTTTGGGTTTAATTTAAAGCTGAATTCTTTTCGTTTTCCTTCGAAATATTCCTGTAATTGAAGGGTAGCTTCTTTTAATGCTGAAGGGATTTCGGTAGAAAAAACTTCAGCATCTTCTTCCACAGAAATTTTTGAGATCCCGTTCGTGTCGCCTTCAATTAACGCAACTCCTAATGGCGTTTTAACTCGTGCTTTTTTCATCTGAATTTGTAGATGGCTTTTCTTCACTTTCTTCCGGATGAGAAATTATTCCGAGGCGCTTGGCTCTTCGTTCCCAGTTTTTTCGGGCTAAATGTTGCATGTCGGCAATGCTATCGCTTTCGTCCATAATTTCAAGTCCGAGTAAAGTTTCAATTAAATCTTCCATCGTAATCACGCCAACGGTGTTCCCAAACTCATCGGTTACCACAGCGATATGAGCTCTTTTCTCGATAAGAATATTAAATAAATGCTGAATAGAGGTTTGAGCTTCTGTAATAAGTAATTCTCTTTTTAAGCTTGAAAGCGGTTGGCCTCCATTATCGTTTATAATTTCTTCTAGAAAATCGTCTTTTAAAATAAAACCGGTAATATTATTAGGTCGGTCTTTGTAGATAGGAATTCGGGAGAATTTTAAATTTTTATGTTGATCGTAAAATTGCTGAATTGAAATGTTTTCTTCAGCAGTTACTGCAACCGAAAATGGCGTCATCACATCCTTTGCTAAGATCGATTTATAAAACATTAGGTTTTTAATGAATTTAGATTCATTTTCTTCGAAAACACCCTCTTTTTCTGCAGCCTCAGTTAGCGCTACAAATTCTTCTTTACTCATCTGGTTAGCGTGCGCAGAACCGCCAATAAGTTTAGTAAATAACATTAACACCCATAAAATACCGGTATAACGCAGAGGAATAAGAATAAAGGTTAAGATTTTGGCGGTGAAATTCCCTAAATTCTTCCAGTACTTGGCGCCGATCGTTTTCGGAATAATTTCAGATAAAACCAAGATCAATATCGTCATAATTGTAGAGACAATACCTACGGCATTATTACCGTTACCAAATGTTTTTTCTGCTTGAACCCCTACTAAAATGGCACCAACCGTATGAGCAATGGTATTTAAACTTAAAATAGCAATTAAAGGTTTATCAATATCTTGTTTGAACTTGGTAAGTGTTTTTGCATACGATTTTCCTTCTTTGGTTTTAATTTTTATGTAGGTAGGAGTAACACTTAATAATGCTGCTTCGAGTACCGAACACATAAATGAAATACCAATTGAAAGTAAGGCGTAAACAATTAAAAGGGTCATTTGGCTTGTTTAGATTAGTTGAACAAGTTAAAGATTAATTGAAAACCCTTCTCTTAAAAAGAAACTAAAATTTAGAGGAAAGCAAATAGCACTCCCCGCGTGGGGTAATCGGGGAGACTATTCAAGTTAAGCTTTTTGTATATAGCTCAACCATTTTTTTGCAGTATATAGATGCACTGCAGCGTCTGCTGTTATATCGGCTTCATCTTTATAAAATGATATCTCTTTGACTCCGAAATTTCCAGAAAGTTTAATGGTAATATCTTTTGTTTTAGAAATATGTTCATCGTCCAGTATTATTTTTGAATGTTGAATGTCAGGGATCGATAAACTCTGTATGTTTTCAGGAGTGTTTGTTGCTCCAAAAGCTAATATTTTTTGATTTTGATCTATTCCTAAAAAAGACCAATGATTAACTTCTAACTCATCAAAATTTATTTGATGTTCACGACCAAAATTCTTGATCTTATGACTGTATTTTTTTTGAAAGCTGAATTGTTTATACGTAATCCAAGCTAGGGGAAAGATAAAAAGTAACAGAAAGAAAACCCCAATTAATACAGATGCTGTATCCATAATATAAGTTTTGCTCAGTTTTTTTAAAAACATTGAGCTTGATTATTAAATAATAAAAGGTGTTAGCGCTAACAGGCTAAAGGTGTTTTAAAATGAAATAAACTTTCTTTAAAAGAAAAAATGGAAGGGGAAAAGCTGCTGAAGGATCTTTTGTTTACGATCGACAGCTTTAGAAGAGAGATATTTTGTTGGTAAACAACGGTAATTTTTTAAGCATTGAAAATTATAATTATTTGATAAAAAGGAATCGAAATCTAGCTGCGGAATTTCTTCCCCAGTAGAAAAACTTACGCTAACATCTTCTAAGAATAAAGTTTGCTGAAAGTGTTGTGCAGAAAATTCGTAATTATCTTTATTGGTATCGGTAAAACTAACCGATGAGTATTCTGGAGTGGTCGCAAAACTGCTGAACCACCACAAGAAACTCATCGAATATAAAAGCCAATATTTAATTGAATTTTTCAACTAATAATTTTTAGAATGCTAAATCTAATCTTATGCCATTTTGATTATGAAAGTAATTTGGCAGCATATTTAGCAAAATAAGTCGACACAAAGTCAGCTCCGGCACGTTTAATGGCAGTAAGTTGCTCTAGCACAACCGCATCGTGATCTAGCCAACCTTTTTCTGCTGCTGCTTTAATCATCGCATATTCACCGCTTACCTGATAAACTGCCACAGGAACATCGACTGCGTTTTTAATATCTCTAACAATATCTAAATAGCATAATCCCGGTTTTACCATCACAATATCGGCGCCTTCTTCAATATCCATCAAGGTTTCTTTAATGGCTTCTTCACGGTTGGCAGGATCCATCTGGTAAGTTTTTTTATCTTTCGGGATGTCTTGCGCATCGACCGGAGCAGAATCTAAGGCATCTCGAAACGGACCGTAAAATGCAGAAGCATATTTGGCGCTATAACTCATAATCCCGGTGTTTATAAAACCTTCACTTTCTAAAAGTTGGCGCATAGCTAAAATTCTGCCATCCATCATATCGCTTGGTGCTACAAAATCGGCTCCGGCTTGAGCGTGAGAAAGTGCCATTTTAGCCAAAGCTTCTACAGATTCATCGTTCAAGACTTTTCCGTTTTCGATGATGCCGTCGTGACCATAAATTGAATAGGGATCTAACGCCACATCGGTCATCACGATCATTTCCGGTACGGTATCTTTTACAGTTTTAATGGCGCGTTGCATTAATCCTTCAGCATTTACCGCTTCAGAACCTTTATTATCTTTTAGGTTTTCTTCCACCTTTACAAAAAGCAAAACCGATTTTATACCCAAGCTCCACAATTCTTTAACTTCAGCTTTTAGTAAATCTAAGCTATATCGAAAATAGCCTGGCATCGAGGCAATTTCTTCTTTTTTGTTTTCACCTTCTACGATAAACAATGGCGCCTGAAAATCGTTTGGCGTTACGATAGTTTCTCTTACTAAACTTCGTAATGCTTCGTTGGTGCGTAATCTTCTATTTCGTTGTAATGGGAACATATTTTTTTATTTTTTAGTTAACTGTTGACAGTTTTAAGTTGACAGTTTTTGCCAAATTATTTAAAGCGTTGATTTTATTTTTCGAATTAATGAAGCTAACATTTTCTTTATTTCTATAATGTCAGATAATATAGCTTCAGCTGAATTACTCTGTAAGTAATTTAAGTCTCTTGAAAGTATAATTAAATATTCTAATTCGTGTGCAGAGCCAGATGATATATACAAAAAACGTGATAACTCTTTTTGAGTTTCTCTCCCGCAGCCTTCTGCAATATTAGTAGGAATCGAAGTTGCGGCTCTATTTATTTGGGTAACTAGATTGAATTTTTCTAAATCCGGAAAGGAATTTGTTAAGTTGTATATATTTAAAACAAGAGCATGAGATTTCTGCCAAACTTTATATTTTTTGTAATCTATCATACTGTGAACTGTTTACTGATAACTTAAAACTATTAAACCCAACTTTTCGGCTCCTTCAATACCGCTAGCAATTTTGCTTCTTCGCTTCCTTCTTCCGGTGTTTGATTGTACACCCATTGTACGTGCGGCGGTAAACTCATCAGGATACTTTCTATTCTTCCGTTGGTTTTTAGTCCGAATAAAGTTCCTTTATCGTGAACTAAATTGAATTCAACATAGCGACCTCTGCGCACTTCTTGCCAATCGCGATGTGTTTGATCATAACTTAGATCTTTTCGTTTTTCAACAATTGGGATGTAAGCTTCTAAAAAACTATTCCCAACTTCGGTGACAAAATTATACCAGTCTTCGATGCTTTTTTCTGCTGAATCTTTTAAGTGATCAAAGAACAAACCACCAATTCCTCGTGCTTCGTGACGATGAGCATTCCAAAAATATTCGTCACATTTCTTTTTATATTCTGCATAGAAACTTTTATCGTGTTTGTCGCAAGCATTTTTAGAAACCTGATGAAAATGTTTAGCGTCTTCTTCAAACAAATAATAAGGCGTAAGATCTTGCCCGCCGCCAAACCATTGGTCGATAGTGTTGCCTTCTTGGTCGTACATTTCAAAATAACGCCAATTAGCGTGAACCGTAGGAACCATCGGGCTTTTAGGATGAATCACTAAACTCAAACCGCACGCAAAAAAGTTGACATCGCCCACGTTAAAATACTTCTGCATTGCCGGCGCCAACGGGCCGTGAACTGCAGAAATATTAACGCCACCTTTTTCAAACACATTTCCGTTTTCGATCACGCGTGTTCTTCCGCCGCCGCCTTCTTCACGCTTCCAAAGGTCTTCGTGAAACTTGGCTTTACCGTCAATTTCTTCGAGTTTCTGAGTAATCGTGTCTTGAAGCGTTTCTATATATTGATAAAATTGTTCTTTCATTTTAATTCTTTAAAGATTCGATATAAACTAATCTTTCGGGATAATTGGGTATTTCTGCAACTTGATTGACAAATTGAGCTTCTTTCATCATTTCTTGAAGCTTTTCAATAATTTTTTTGGAAGTGATTTCTTGCTGAAATAGGCTTCTTCCTACTTCATTATTATGCAAATCCATCGTTCGTGGCAATTCAGGATTGGGAGAAAGTTTCTCGTGTAAATCGGTAATTTCTTTAGCCCAAGCGATGGCTTTTGTTTTTTCATTTAACTGCGGAAATGATTTTTCAGCAATAAGAAAATTCCATAACGCGTGCCGAAAAGCATTGGTTTTATTGTTTTTGTGATGCGCTTTGCCAAATAAGCGATTGCAAATCTGTACCGTTTGTCGAGTCGCTCGATATGTAGGAAAAAGTAACCCGGGCCTAAATAAAAAGGTTTTGCCTAAAATGAAAGTTTGCTTTAAATTAAGCTGTTTTATTTTGGCCCAGATTGCCATTTATCGTGGTTGATATTCTTTTACGGCTTCTACAAAAGCTTTCGCATTTTCAACCGGAATATTTGGTAAAATACCGTGACCAAGATTTACAATGTAGCGGTCTTTACCAAACTCATCGATCATTTGGTGTACCATTGATTTAATTTCTCTTGGTGGTGAAAATAAACGAGAAGGATCGAAGTTACCTTGTAAAGTAATTTGCCCACCGCTTAAATAACGAGCGTTTCTAGCAGAACACGTCCAATCTACTCCAAGTGCCGAAGCTCCAGATTGACTCATTTCTTTTAGAGCGAACCAGCAACCTTTACCAAAAGCGATCACAGGAACTTCATCTTTTAGCGCGTCGATGATCTGTTGAATGTATTTCCAAGAAAACTCTTGATAATCGGTTGGAGAAAGCATCCCGCCCCAAGAATCAAAAATTTGTAGTGCATCGACACCGGCTTCCACTTTTCCTTTTAGATAGGCAATGGTGGTATCGGTAATTTTTTGCAATAAAATGTGCGCTGCCATGGGTCGCTTAAAGCAAAATTCTTTGGCTTTATCGAAGTTTTTAGAACCTTGCCCTTGTACCAAATAACAAAGGATCGTCCACGGTGAGCCGGCAAAACCAATTAGCGGAACTTCGTCGTTCAATTCTTGCTTTGTCATTTTAATCGCTTCGTAAACGTAACCCAATTCTTCATACACATCAGGAATTACGATGTCGTTTACCTGAACCGGAGTTCTTACCGGATTAGGAAGCCAAGGACCAACGCCGGGCTTCATTTCTATTTCGATGCCCATCGCTTGCGGAACCACCAAAATATCACTGAATAAAATTGCGGCATCGGTACCTACTTGATGAATAGGCATCACGGTAATTTCGGTAGCAAGTTCCGGAGTTCTACAACGCGTGAAGAAATCGTATTTTTCTTTCAGCTTCATAAAATCTGGTAAATAACGACCTGCCTGGCGCATCATCCAAACCGGAGGACGCTCGACCGTTTCTCCTTTTAAAGCTTTTAAAAATAAATCGTTTTTAATCATCTTTTCTCGTTTTATCCCCTCTAGAAAGAGGGGAAGATTGTTTATCCTGCAAGGTCTCGAAGACCTTGTAGGTATAGGTTTTTCTTAGATTATTCTAATTTAAACTTTTCCTCTATTTCTAAATTTTTCTGTTGATGAACATATTTAAAATTTTCTTTTCCATCAAATAATTGTAGCACATCATTTCTTTTTAATGTGGTTGGCTTATCAGATAAAATTGAAGGATATGAGGAATATTTATAACTTTCAAAATCAATATTAAAATGCTTCATTGGGTTTAAGTGAATATATAAAATAAGGTTCTGAAGATATTTTTCGTTTTTCAGTTCTATTCTTTTAAAATGTTTTTCAAATAAGCTTCCTGTTCTTTTTTGTTGTTTATTGATGGCCTTAGCATATGCATTAAATAAGTTGGAAAAAGACTGTGTGGCAATTGAAGGTTTTGTAATTATTTTTACAATAAGATGAAAATGATTGCTCAATAAACAGTAAGCTAGTATTTCAACTTTATTTTCGAGGTATATTTTAAGTTTTGATAGAAAATAGGATTTATTGTCGTTAGAAAAGAAAATAGTATTCCCATTTATTCCACGGTTATAAATGTGATAGTATTTTTCTTGTTCTAAGGCTTCTAATTTCATCTTTGCTTACTTATTGTACCTACAGTTTTTGATCCTACAAGGTCATTGCGAACTTGTATTGATTTTTAGATATTTTTTTAAAAAATAGTTATTATGCTCTTTCTTGAATTTTTTTAATTTCACTTATTCCTCATACCTACAAGATTTTAAAAACCTTGCAGGAAACTCATTTTCTTAACTCTTTTACTACCTGAACAATTACATTTTCAACCGTGGGTTGGTTGGCTATTTTTATTGCTGAGGTATATTTTTTTGCTTCGTTTGCAGTGGTATTGCCAATGCAAAAAGCAATTTCATTTTTACTTTTGTTAAGTTGAAAAAAACTTTGTACCGCGCTCGGACTAAAAAACAAAATGCCATCGAATTCTTGATCGAATTTTTTTGGGTTCAATTTTGTTTTATAAACTTCAACCTCCTTCAATTCTATTTGATTTTGCTGAAGTAATTTTGGCAACTCATCTCTTCTTTTATTTCCGCAGAGAAAGGTAAACGATTTTTCTGAGTGATTTTCTATAATTCGATTTGCTAAATCTTTGGCGTTATCGGCTTTTTCAATAATCGCTATATTTACTTCTTTTAATAGTTGTTCGGTTTTGCTTCCTACGACAAAAGCATTTTCAATTTTAGTATTTTTATTTATGGCAAACCAAGCATTTTTACTAGTAATAATAGCATTTTCAATAAGCTCAGGTAGTTGAATTTTTTTATGGAATTCAATTTGAATTGCGCTATAATTTACCCAAGCAATACCCGCATTAAACAGTAATGATTCTTGACTTTTCGTCAGTTTTTTAGTGGTTAGAACGCTTGGCATCTTTTTCTAAATATTTTTCGATATCGCTATTCTTTCCGAAGACAACCAGCACATCATTTTTTTGAAAAACAGTTTCTGGTTGTGGCATTCCTATCACTTCTTTTTTACTTGATTTTCGACCAATAATATTGGTGTATTCTTTTTGCCTTAAAATAGTGATGATGTTAAGGTTGTACTTGCTTCTAAAATTAGATTCGATGAGGTCTTTGCCCACCACATCATCACAAACCGTCACTTCTGAAACTAAATAATCATCATCAATTTCAAAATTATCAATACTTCCTTTTAGGTTGATTTTTTTAGTAAGTCGCTCGGCAAATTCCTGTTCAGGATGAATGATATTATCTACGCCCATCGCTTCTAAAATTGTATCTTGAATGGGAGAAGAAGACCTTGCTACAACTCGCGCATTGGTGATTTTTTTAATAATCGCGGTACTCATCATCGCTGCGCCATCTTTTTCGCCAATAGCTACAATCGCTAAATCGGTACTTTTTAATGGTAACGAATGGTAAGCGTTTTCGTTAGTGGCGTCTAAAGCTACGGCGTGAGAAACTTTATCTTTAATGAGTTCTATTTTCTCGATATCTCGATCTGCAGCAATCACTTCATTTCCAGAGTCTGCCAAGTGAATGGCGAGCGCCATCCCAAAATTTCCCAGACCAATAACTACAATTTTCATAGCTGCTAACTTTTAGTTAATTAAAATATTTTCTTTAGGATAGGTATATTCTGTGGTGTTTACATTCTTCAAAATACCGATCATAAGGTTGATTAAACCAATTCTTCCGAAAAACATCAAGAAAATAACCACATATTTTCCCGGTTCGCTAAGTTCGGGCGTAATTCCTAAGGATAAACCTACCGTGCTAAAGGCAGAAAACACTTCAAAAGCAATTTCTAAAAGTGTAAACTGCGGATTAAAAATAAGCAATAATAAAATACCTAAACCTATTGAAGCCAATGAGATCGAAATAATTGCAAAGGCTCTTAAAACCGATTCTTTGGCAACCCTTCTTGTACCAATTTCAATATTTGATTTGTCTCTTGCTATTGAGAAAATATTTAATGTGGCAATTGCAAAAGTGGTAGTTTTAATCCCACCTCCGGTTGAAGCCGGTGAAGCCCCGATCCACATCAAGAAAATCATAAATAAAATACCGGGAACCGTAAAATTACTCATATCGATGGTGTTGAAACCAGCAGTTCTTGAAGTAACCGATGAAAACATTGCCGTGGTGAACTTTCCAAATACTGTTTTATGTTCACTTAAAAAGGTTTCTTGTTCAGAAATAAGGAAGAAACCCGTTCCTACTACGATCAATAAAATGGTCGTGTAAATCACTATTTTGGTATTGAGTGTAATTACCCTAGAAATAAATTTCTTATTGTTTTTATTGAATAAATTGTAAAAAAAGTGCTTTACATATTGAATGAAATTGGAAGCAATATTATATCCTAAACCACCCATGACAATCAGGATCATAACCACCCATTGCATATAATAATTAAAGCGAAGCGATTCATCATAAAGTCCGGTAGATGAAATTGAAAACCCGGCATTACAGTAAGCAGAAATGGCGTGAAATACTGCAAAAAAGCCACGATCTTTATAACTATCAATCCCCTGAAGTGACGAGTAAATAAACAAAGCTCCAACAGCTTCTAAAACTAACGAGAACACCACAATACTCATCGCTACACGCATAATACTGTTGAGGTTTTCTTGCCCCAAAATATCTTTCATATATAAGCTCTCTTTAAAAGAAGCGCCGCTTTTAAAGAAATAAGCAAAGAAAGAAGTAAAGGTTAACATCCCTAAACCGCCAATTTGAAAAAGCACCATAATGATGGTTTGCCCAAAAGGAGTAAAATCTTTAGCGGTATCTAAAACAATAAGTCCGGTTACGGCAGTTGCACTCGTGGCTGTAAATAAAGCATCGATAAAAGTGATTCCGTGAGTGGTAGCTGCGGGAAGCATTAACAAGAAAGTACCGGCTAAAGCAATAAGCGCAAAACTACCTACAAATAAAATCGCCGGATTAAAATAAATGCTATAAATACGACGCATTAAGAAGGTTAAGCGCGTAAAAAAATAGAACAGCAAACCATATTCTATAATATACCGTTCTTTAAAAAAAGTGTCGAGAAATGAACCTTGGTAATTGGTAATGATCGAAATGATCTCTAAAACAATTAACAGCGAAAGTAAAACTAAATTTACCCGAGCTGTTTTTTTTATTTTAAGTGTGCTGTTAAAACTTCTATACTTATGAATATTAAATGCAATAAGTGATAACAATAGTACCGGAAGTGCGATAAGTTTATACGTTCTAAAATCTTTAAAATTCTGAAACCCGAAATCAAAAACCAAAAAAGCAATTAAAAACAGGTCTAGAAACCAGACAATAATATTAGATCGGGTAAACTTTTGTTGCATTAAGCATTCAATTTAGCTTTGATGTTGGCCATCAATTCTTTTCCGCCGTTTGAAAGTATAGCTTTTGCAGCTTTTTCGCCTTGATTTTTGTAATTATTTAAGGAAAACGAGGCTTTTTCTTCTAGTTTTGTTTTTCCGTCTAAGCTGAATAATGCTCCGGTAAATTCTACCGTTTCATTAGTAATAGTTGCTAAAGCTCCGATTGGTGCAGTACAACCACCTTCTAATACTCGAAGAAATTCGCGTTCAATTTCAACGCAAATAGCAGTGTTTTTATCGTTTAATTGGGCAACGGCTTCTTTACAAAAATCATCATTTTCTTTGGCGACAATAAGCATCGCGCCTTGTGCCGGAGCAGGAATCATCCAATCGAGATCGATAAAATTTTCCGGTTTTAGATTAATTCTTTCTAAACCGGCAGCGGCAAAAATAGCTCCGTTCCAATCGTTATCTTCTAGTTTTTGAAGACGCGTGTTTACATTTCCGCGTAAATTCTCTACTTGATGCGTTGGGTAACGATTGAGCCATTGCGCTTTTCTACGTAAACTTCCCGTAGCAATGGTTCCTTCCGCAGCAAGAAAATCTAAACCTTTATGAATAAGAATATCGCTCACATTCGCTCTTGGTAAAACGGCTCCTTGAACAATTCCGTTAGGTAATTTGGTGGGAACATCTTTCATCGAATGTACGGCAATATCGATTTGGTCTTTTACCATTGCGACATCTAAAGTCTTCGTGAAAATACCGGTAATGCCCATTTCGTAAAGCGGTTGATCTAAATTTAGATCGCCGGTCGATTTTACCGGAAGCAACTTGGTTTGGTAACCTAAAGCTTCTAATTTATTTTTCACGGTATTGGCTTGCCATAATGCCAATTCACTATCGCGGGTTCCTATGCGTATGGTTTTGCTCATCTTATTTGGAAACTTCGTCTAATTGAAAAACCTTTTGAATAAGTTCTAGGCTTTCATCGGTAGAATTTGAACCGTTTTTTAAGTGGCTCGCAAATTGATTCATGATTTTTTGAATAATGCGATTGCTTACAATCTCTGCATGTTCATTATTAAAATCATTTATTTTTTTACGCTGAAAGTCTAACTCGGCATCTTTCATTTCACCAAGTTTACGTTTAAGCGCTTTTATGGTAGGTGCAAATTTTCGGGTTTCTAACCAAGCGTTAAAATCTGCTTTTACTTCTTCAATAATTTCTTCGGCCTGCGGAATGTGTTTCTTGCGGTTTGCCAAAGTTTCATCGGTCATTCTAGAAAGATCGTCTAAATGTACCAGCGTCACATTTTCTAATTCAGCAACATCATCGGCCACATTTTTTGGGATCGAAAGGTCTAAGATCAACAGCTCTTTTTTGCAATAAATAAGCTCTTTAGAGATGGTTGGGTTTTGCGCTCCTGTTGCAACGATTAGAATATCGGTATTTCTAATTTCGGCTTGAAGCTCTGCGTGATCTTTTACAATTAAATTGAATTTTCCCGCAACCTTTTCTGCTTTGTCTTTCGTACGGTTAATAAGCGTGATGTGCTCATTTTGCGTATGCTTGATCAGGTTTTCGCAAGTGTTTCTTCCTATTTTTCCGGTTCCGAAGAGTAAAATGTTTTTTTCTGAAACTTTTTCAACTTCATTTAAAATATATTGAACCGATGCAAATGAAACAGAAGTTGCTCCGGAAGAGATATCAGTCTCGTTTTTAATACGTTTGCTCGCCTGAATCACAGAATTTAATAAACGTTCTAAAAGTGGCGTCGTCATCCCCAAATTTTTAGAAAGCGTAAAGGCGTATTTTAACTGACTTATAATCTCGAAGTCTCCTAAAATCTGACTGTCTAAACCGGTTCCCACTTTAAAAATATGAGCAATAGCGTCTTGCGATTTATAAACGTAAGCTACTTTTTCAAATTCTTCTACCGTGCCGCGTGTATGTTGGCAAAGCAGTTTAATTAGTTGAAAAGGATGCTGTGCAAAACCGTAAATTTCGGTTCGGTTACAGGTTGAAGTCACTAAAATTCCAGAAATTCCTTCTTTTTTAGCGTCTTGGATGAGCGCGTGTTTTTGCTCTTCATCTAAACTAAAATGACCTCTAACTTCGGCATCTGCTTTTTGGTAGCTTAAACCAATTGCGTAAAAAGTAGTATGTTTAGGTGTATGTCCGTTTAGCATTAATAAAATAGCCGTGATTCGGGTGCAAATTTAATCGTTAAGGAATTCTAAAAATAACGGCAAAAGTACTTTTATTGTCGATAAAAGTTATTTTTTAGCTTAAATGTCTATTTTTGTTGGTTTTAGCCTATTTTTGTAGATGTGGCAGAAGTTCTAAAAGCTTTATTTTAGAACGATTCTAAATAAAAAAAGAGAGAAAAGAAATGAGTTCAATACAAAAAAATAACGCTGAAAGTACTTTTCAAAAAGTATCGATAGAAGATAGTTTTAAGATATTAACGCACCAGAATAATACCGATGAGGTTGAAATTTTAACCGAAGAAACCCATCGAGATTTTATTCAATTTCATTTTTGTTTAAAAGGGAGTGCAAAATTCAACTTTAATGAAGGGAGTTACTCGTTAAATTTGGGAGACGAAAAAGCTTTGTTGCTTTATAATCCTATTAAAGACTTGCCTTTACACGTTGAAGTTTCTCCAAAATCTTGGTTGGTTTGCGTATTAGTTTCTATTCAAAAATTACACTCTTTATTTTCTGAAGAAGCAGATTATATTCATTTCTTAACTGAAGAGAATATGGGTAAAAAATATTATCAGGAACAAAATATAAGTCCGTCGATGGCCGTGGTTTTAAGTCAGATCTTAAACTTTAACTTGCATCCTTCGGTCAAGAAAATTTATTTGAAGGGAAAAGCCTACGAATTGATTGGTTTATATTTTAACCGACCGGAAGAAGCCGATATCGAACAATGCCCGTTTTTGGTAGATGAAGAAAACGTTCGAAAAATTAGAAAAGCCAAAGAAATTGTGATCAATAGAATGGCAGAACCGCCATCGTTACAAGAACTTTCCGATGAAATTGGGTTGAGTTTAAAAAAGCTAAAAGAAGGTTTTAAAGAAATTTATGGTGAAACGGTTTTTGGTTTTCTCTTCGATTATAAAATGGACTATGCCAGAAAACTCTTAGAAACCGGACAACATAATGTGAATGAAGTCGGGTTGCGAGTAGGTTATAGCACGGCGAGTCATTTTATCGCAGCTTTTAAAAAGAACTTTGGCACCACACCGAAAAAGTATATTCTGTCGTTACCCATTTCAAATTAATTCATGATGATGCGGTTTTTCTTATTCATAGTGAGTTGTTTTGTTTTCGGGATTTGCCAAGCTCAAGATGCAATATTGGTTTTTCATAAAACCGAAGGCTTTCATCACGAATCGATCGAGGCCGGTCGTGCGTTTTTTCAGCAATTAGGAAAAGACAATAATTTTGAAGTGGTCACAAGTGAAGATGCTTCAATTTTCAATAAGAAAGAACTAAAGGCTTTTAAATTGGTTGTTTTTTTGAATACCACAGGAAATATTCTTAACCGAAAACAAGAAAAAGCTTTTGAAAAATTTATAGCTAAAGGCGGAAGTTTTCTAGGAGTTCATTCTGCAGCAGACACAGAATATGATTGGGAATGGTATGGACAATTAGTTGGCGCTTATTTTGTAAGTCATCCGCAAGTTTGCGAAGCAGAAATTCAACTTAAAAAATCTTCTCACAAAACTGTTGAACACCTTCCGGAAGTTTGGAGACGAACCGACGAGTGGTATAATTATAAGTTTGTAAATCCCGATATCGAAGTTTTACTAAATTTAGATGAAACCACTTACGAAGGTGGCGAGAACGGAAAATATCATCCCGTTGCTTGGTATCAAGAATTAGAAAATAATAATGTTGCCATTTATACCGGTGGCGGTCATACCCAAGAAGCTTACCAAGAATCTCATTTTAAAACCCATCTTTTACAATGCGTTTTATGGGGACTTTCGAGAAATAAATAAAATTGATGAAGCTTTAATTCAAGAGAAATTTATAGTTGTATTTTTGTAATCAGGAAAAAGAAAAAATATGAGTAAAGGAGTTTTACTGGTTAATTTAGGTTCACCTAAAAGTACCGATCCTAAAGACGTAAAAAAATACCTCGATCAGTTTTTAATGGATGAGCGCGTAATCGACGTGCCTTATTTATTAAGAGCTTTTATTGTAAAAGGAATTGTCTTGAACACAAGACCTAAAAAATCTGCTGAAGCTTACCAGCGTATTTGGTGGGACGAAGGTTCACCGTTAATTGTACTTTCAGAACGTTTGCAAGAGAAAGTAGATAGTTATACCGGCGTGCCCATTGCTTTGGCCATGCGTTATGGCGAGCCTTCTATTAAACAAGGTTTGCAAGAATTGGTCGATAAAGGTGTAGATGAAGTTTTGTTAATGCCGTTGTATCCGCAATTTGCGATGGCTACCACAGAAACCATTTTGGTGTTAGCAGAAGAATTGCAAAAAGAGTTTTTTCCGCAGATAAAATTTACCACCGTTCCGCCGTTTTACAATCATCCCGATTATATTAATGTACTTTCCAGAAGTATTGCAGAAAAGTTGGAAGGCGTAGATTACGAACATTTATTATTTAGTTATCACGGCGTTCCTGAGCGACATATTAAAAAGAGCGATGTCACCAATTCGCACTGTAAGATCGATGGTTCTTGTTGCAACACGCCATCACCGGCGCATCAATTTTGTTACCGTCATCAATGTTTAGAAACGACCAAGCAAGTAGCAAAAACCCTTCAGCTTAAAGAAGGAACGTTTAGCACTTCGTTTCAGTCTCGATTAGGTTTCGACCCGTGGTTAAAACCATACACCGACAGAACGATTGAGAATTTCGGTTTAAACGGAATGAAAAAAATGGCCATTGTTTCTCCTGCTTTTGTTTCAGATTGTTTAGAAACTCTAGAAGAATTAGGAATGGAAGGAAAAGAGATTTTTGAAGAAAATGGCGGAGAAGAATTTACACTTATTCCGTGTTTAAACGATCGTGAAGATTGGGTGAAAACCCTAAGTCGTTGGATTGACGAGTGGGCAATGCAACCAGAAACGCAAAACGCTTAATGCCAAAAGTAGACTCGGCCGCTTTAGGCAAAGAATCGATAAGTAAGTTATTAGTAAAACAATCGGCACCGGCTTCAATTGGTATTCTGGTAATGTCGTTGAACATTGTTGTCGATACTATTTTTGTAGGAAACTGGATCGGCTCTACTGCTATCGCAGCGATTAATGTGGTTTTACCGATCTCATTTTTTATCGCCGCTTTAGGGATGGCTATTGGGATCGGAGGTTCTTCGATGATCTCTAGAGCTTTGGGTGCCAATGACAAAGAAAAGGCACTCAAAACCTTTGGGAACCAAATTACGCTTACCATTTTATTAACCACTGTTTTTGTGGCCGGAGGATTGTTTTTTGCGAACGATTTAATTCCTGCGTTTGGAGGTAAAGGTGAAATTTTTGAACCCGCCAAAATCTATTATCGTATTGTCTTGTATGGAGTTCCTGTTCTCGCATTAAATATGCTAGGGAATAATGTCGTGCGAGCAGAAGGCAAACCCAATTTTGCGATGATCGCGATGATTATCCCTTCCGTAGGAAATTTAATTGCCGATTATGTCTTGATCAATATTTTTGACTTAGGAATGGCGGGCGCCGCTTGGGCAACTACAGGATCTTATTTGGTTTGTTTTCTCTATATATTTTGGTTTTTCTTATCGAAAAATTCTGAGTTAAAAATAGTTCCGCATCACTTCGGTTTAAATCTAACGATTTTAAAAGAAATTGGCGCGTTAGGCTTTGTAACCTTAGCCAGACAGGCGGTCGTTAGCGTTACCTATTTATTAATGAATAATATTCTTTTTAAACTAGGTGGCGAATCTTCGGTAGCCGTTTACGCGATTATTGGCAGAATGCTCATATTTGCATTGTTCCCGGTATTGGGGGTGACGCAAGGCTTTTTGCCGATCGCAGGTTATAATTATGGCGCAGAACAACCACATCGTGTTCGAGAAAGCATTAATAAGGCAATTTTGTATGCAAGTATTTTAGCTTTAGTGGTGTTTTCGTTAATTATGATTTTTCCGAAGGAAATTGTTTCGGTATTCACAAAAGATCAACACATTTTAGAAGAAACACCAAATGCCATGCGTTGGGTTTTTGCGGCCATTCCGATCATTGCTTTACAGTTAATCGGTTCAGCGTATTTTCAGGCAATTGGTAAAGCGGTACCGGCACTTTTACTTACGTTAACCAGACAAGGTTTTTTCTTTATTCCGTTAATATTAATTCTTCCGAAGTATTTTGGAGAATTAGGAGTTTGGATCTCTTTTCCGTTGGCCGATGTGATCTCTACGATCGTTACAGGTTTCTTTCTAAATCGAGAAATTAGAATTCATTTAAAGCCGAAGGAAATGGAAGAAGTAGCAAGCTCACAAAAACTTTAAAGCTTAATCTTTATATTTGTAAAAACGGGTGGTTATGAATGAAGAAAAATTAAATGCTTTCAAAATTGAACTTTTACTAGCACTAATTGATTGTAATGATGTAGAAAAGCTAAATAGGATAAAAGCTATATTGAATAAAAAACATTTTTCAGTTCGTGAAGAAACAAGTCAATATGCAGCAAAAAAGAACGAAGAAGTAGTTCCTCAAAATTTTTATGATGAGCTGGAAAAAGATTTTGAACTTTATCAAAAAGGAAAATTAGAAGCAAAATCTTGGGATGAGGTCAAACAAGGATTAAAAGAAAAATATGACTTTTAGTTTGAACTTACTGTCGAGGGCCGAATTTGAAATTTCTAATGCAGCTTTATGGTATAAATTTAAAGAAGAAAAACTTTAAGTTAAATTTTTAAATGATTTACAGGAAATCTTAAACCGAATTGCACAAAACCCTTTTCAGTTTCAATTAAACAATCGAAAATTTAGACAGGCAAAGTTTACAAAATTTCCCTTCATAGTTATTTATAAAGTTATAGATGAAAACTTTATATTGATTTTTTCTATTTTTAACACCCATCAAAATCCTTCAAAGAAATCCTAAATGGAATATTATAACTACCTTAAATCGCTTCACTTAATTTTTGTAATAACCTGGTTCGCCGGTTTGTTTTACATTCCGCGTTTATTTGTTTACCAGATCGAAGCTTCGCAAAAACCATCGCCCGATAAAGAAATTTTAGGTGAACAATTAAAACTCATGGCAAAGCGATTATGGTTTATTATTACGTGGCCTTCCGCAGTTTTAGCGACTATTTTTGCCGTTTTACTATTAATTGCACAGCCGGTTTGGTTGCAACAAGGTTGGATGCACGTAAAACTTACGTTTGTAGTGTTGCTGTTTGCCTACCATTTTAAAACGCATCATATTTTTAAGCAGTTGCAAAACGACATGGTAAAATGGACGTCTAGCCAAATGCGATTATGGAATGAAGGTTCTACGCTTATTCTCTTTTCCGTAGTATTTTTAGTAATTTTAAAAAATTCTATCAATTGGATTTTTGGGGTTGTTGGCATTTTTGTTTTGGCGATTATGCTAATGTTAGGTTTCAAAATTTATAAACGTTATCGTACGCGCAAGAAAGAAGAATAATTTGGCGTTGATTTTGAAGAGCTTTAGAAAATTGATGAGGTAGAATTAGATTAAAAATTGGCTATGAAGTTTTTTAAACGCTCTTTACGAACCCGTATTTTTTTCAGTATGATTTTTCTGGTTTTGGGAGCATCAATTCTCATTGCCGGCGTTACCATAATTCAGTATAAGGACGAAGCTAAAGCTTATCAAAAAGATAAACTCAAGCGTAAAGAAGCTTCAATACGAGCTAGCATTAACTACGAAATTAAATACACGACTTATCCGGTAAATACGAAATATATTCCGTTAATCTTTAAAGAAAAGATCTACGAGTTACAAAATATTCACGGAACCGAAATTAATATTTACGATCTAGACGGGAAGCTTTTAAAATCTTCAAAAGCTACATTTTTTAGAGACAGTTTAAGTACAAAAATGCCTGCGGAAGCTTTAAAAGGTCTAAAAAGTTCTCAGAGTAACCGATTTGTACAATATCATTTTGGAGGCGAAGGCGAAGATTATCAATCGTCTTACAGCTATATTACCGACCAATATTTTAAACCATTAGCAATTTTAAATTTACCAAAAATTGAAGACGATGGTTTTGTCGATACGCAGTTAAAAAGTTTTTTGTCGATACTAGCACAAGTTTATATTGTGATGATCGTTGCGGCAATATTATTGTCGTATTTCTTATCTAAATATATCACTTCATCTTTAAAGGCGGTCAGTGAAAAAATTCATGCGACTCGCTTAGACCGCAAGAATAAAAAAATTAAACTCAAAGACGCTTCAGAAGAAATTCGATCGCTGGTAAAAGCTTATAACTCGATGATCGATGAGTTAGAAGAAAGTGCCGTAAAATTAGCGCGAAGTGAACGAGAACAAGCCTGGCGAGAAATGGCTAAACAAGTTGCGCACGAAATCAAGAATCCGTTAACGCCAATGCGACTCAGCGTGCAAAGTTTTGAGCGTCGATTTGATCCTGAAGATCCCGATAGTAAAGAAAAACTTCGTGAATATAGTTCGACGTTAATTCAGCAAATCGATACGATGAGTTCGATCGCATCCGCTTTTTCAAACTTTGCTAAAATGCCTGCGCAGCAAAACGAAGAACTCAACGTTCCTAAAATCGTAAAACTGGGATTAGATATTTTCAATGAACCTTATATTTATTTTGAAACTGAAGCCGAAGAGATCTTAGCCAAATTTGACCGTACTCAGCTAATTCGGGTAGTCACTAATTTGGTAAAAAATGCCATTCAGGCTTCCGAAGAAAAAGAAAATCCGAAGATTGAAGTTAAAGTAAAAACCGACGAAAAAGATGTGATTATCTTGGTGAAAGATAATGGCCACGGAATTTCAGAAGAAAATAAACCTAAAATTTTCGAACCCAAGTTTACCACCAAATCTAGCGGAATGGGACTTGGACTCGGAATCATAAAAACTATTATTGAAGCCTACCAAGGAAGTATAAATTTTACTTCAGAAGAAGGAGAAGGCACGACTTTTATTGTTAAATTTCCAAAAATAATCAAACCATGAGTTATCAAAATATTTTAGTTGAAACCGAAAATTACATTACAACGCTAACCATTAATCGCCCTAAAAAGTTAAACGCTTTAAATCGTGAAACTTTAGCTGAAATTCACAATGCTTTTGTAGGGTTAGAAAGCGATGAAGAGACTAAAGTGATCATTATTACAGGAAGCGGAGAAAAAGCTTTTGTTGCCGGTGCAGATATTTCAGAATTTGCAAATTATTCTGTAGCAGAAGGTAAAGACCTAGCGGCTCGCGGTCATCAAGAAGTGTTCGATTTTATTGCCAATTTTAAAAAGCCGGTAATTGCAGCCGTTAATGGTTTTGCATTAGGTGGCGGTTTAGAATTAGCGATGGCAGCCCATTTTAGAATTGCCAGTGAGAATGCAAAATTAGGCTTGCCAGAAACCTCTTTAGGAGTAATTCCCGGTTACGGCGGTACGCAACGTTTGCCTCAATTAGTAGGTAAAGGTCGCGCGATGGAAATGATTATGACGGCAGGAATGATCGATGCTAATCAAGCTCTACAATATAATTTAGTAAATCACGTAACGTCATTAGAAGATCTTATCGATTTAGCTGAAAAGCTTGCCGGAAAGATCATGAGAAACTCGATGGTAGCGATCGCTCAGGCGATTGAAGCGATCAACGCCAATTATGAAGATGGCGTAAACGGTTTTGAACAAGAAATAGAAGGCTTCGGAAAAAGTTTTGGGACCGAAGATTTTAAAGAAGGAACTTCAGCCTTTTTAGAAAAACGCAAAGCAGATTTTCCAGGAGAATAATTCAGAATAAATTCATTTCTAAAAGTCGAAACTTATTAAGTTTCGACTTTTTTTATGAAAAGTTATTAAATTTTTAACAAAAAATGTATATTGCTGCAAACAAAAAACTCTTTTTATGAAATTAAAACTACTCTTAGCAGTAATGCTATGCTTTTGCGTGGCTGTTCAGGCACAAGTGAGCCCAATTCAAGTTACAAAAAGTAAAATTGAAAAAGATAAACGAAAAGATACCGAGTTAATGTTTACTGCAGACGATGGTAAAGGGGGCTTTATTTCAGCTAGGCTCTATCGCGCCGGACTTATGAAAATGCCTAAAGGCTATTATATCGAACATTATGATGCAGCGTTAAACTTAGTAAGCGAATACGAATACGAAATTGACGATAGCAGTATCAAAAGCTTATTTGTTAAAGATGGGAAGTTAAATTTAATAGAATATAAGCGTAACCGTGATACCAATAACAACGATTACAATTTACTTACTTCTTCTCTAGACAAACTTGATTTTAGTGGGGAAGGGCAAAACATTTTTTCTGTATCCAGAAAAGACGTTAAAAAACCATTTTTCTTTGCAGTAGGTTTTATTCCGATTGGTAATTTAGGTCAGGTAGATCACGATCCTACAGGAGAAGTTTATCTTTCACAAAATAGAAATCATATTGCATTTAACTTCGATATTAAAGACGATAAAGAAGAAACGCACTTGGTAAAAGTTTTTGATAATGACTTGAACTTAGTTTTTGAAAATGAGTTTAAACAAGAAGGAGTAAAAGATAATTTATTTCATTACAATTCCATTACGATAGACGATAGCAACGGCGATGCTTATTTCTTAGGAAAATTATATGAAAGCAGAAAAATGAAGAAGAAAGGAAAGTCTAATTACGTTTATAAATTATACCAACTCAACGCCAACGGAACCAAAGAACTTTCTTTCGATACTGCAGAAAACTTTGTAGGCTCAATGGAGCTAATTAATGATGATGAAAATTTAGTTTGTGTTGGTTTTTATTCAGAAAAAAATGATTTCCGCTATAAAGGAACCGTTTATTATAATGTCAATAAAGAAGATTTTAGTGTTGGTGCATCTTCTTTCAACCCATTTACCAAACAATTTATGGTTGATAAGTACGGAGAAAAAAGAGGTTCTCGTAAAGAGAAAAAAGGAAAAGAACTTTCTAATTTAAGATATAGAGGCTTACATATTGGTACAGATGGCGGAGTTTATTTTACTGCTGAAGAATATTATATAACCACCACCTATGGTTATAACGGTACTCAAAACACCGTTTACCATTACAACGATATTTTTGCTTGTAAAATTAATACATTAGGCAAGATGGAATGGGCTAGAAATATTAATAAAAGACAAACTACAGGAGGTAATGCGATCGATTATTTCTCTTATCTTTCTACCGTGAAAGATGGTAGAATGCTAATTTTACTCAACGGTTCAGATAAGGTGAAAAAAATGCGTGACGACCGTATTCGTTTTAACGATAAACGTGTGAAAAAATTAAGTCTTTACGTTGTTGAAATTTTACCGGGTGGAGAATTTAACTACGACCAAGTTATTAATAATGATGAATCTAAAGTAACCTATAAAGTTGCTGAAGGGGTAATTAGCGATAATTATGATGCCGTAATTTTAGAAGGAAATAAAGGAAAGAAAAAGCGAGTAGTAAAACTTACTCTGTAAGGATTAAATCCTTTTTTTAGGAATAATTCCAAATAATTATATTAACTTTGGTTCTGTAAAGAGCCAAAGTTTTTTTATGTCGTTAAAAGATTACATTAAAGGTCGTGGAGCACAACAAAATGTGCATAATAAGTTTGAATCCTTAAAGCATACAACCGATCCCGAATTTTTAGAGCATTGTCACCAAGAGGGCGAAGAGCCCGACAATTTAAAAACTCGTTTTCAAGAAGTATATCCGAAAACGATCGTGAATAAAGTTAAAAGTCCCGATGTGGGGATGGAGTATTCGGTCAACCCTTATCAAGGTTGTGAACATGGTTGCATTTATTGTTATGCCAGAAATTCACACGAATATTGGGGTTACAGCGCCGGATTAGATTTTGAAAAACAAATTTTGGTAAAGAAAAACGCTCCACAATTACTTACTCAAAAACTTCAACAGAAAAATTGGGAACCTAATACTATTGTTTTTTCAGGTAATACCGATTGTTACCAACCAGCGGAAAAGAAGTTTGAACTCACTAGAAAATGTTTAGAAGTCATGCTTAATTTTAAACACCCAACCGGCATAATTACCAAAAATAGCTTAATACTTCGGGATTTAGATCTATTAAAAGAATTAGCAAAACTCAATTGCATTCGAGTTAGTATTTCGATTACTTCTTTAGCTGAAGAAACCCGACGCATTCTAGAACCACGTACTGCAAGTATCAAGCAACGTTTAAAAACGGTAGAAACACTAGCAGAAAACGATATTCCTGTTAATGTGATGGTTGCGCCGATCATTCCGTTTATCAACAGTCACGAAATTTTACCGATCGTAAAAGCGGTTACTGAAGCAGGAGCGTCTTCTGTTGGTTATACAGTGGTTCGTTTAAACGGTGCGATTGCTGAAATTTTTAGCGATTGGATTAAAAAAACATTACCCGATAAGGCTGAAAGAGTTTTGCATCAAATAGAAGCTTGTCACGGCGGAAATTTAAACGACAGCCGCTTTGGAACGCGAATGAAAGGCGAAGGTGAATTCTCTAAACAAATTGCACAACAATTTAAAATAGCAAAAGCAAAGTATCTAAAAAATAAAAAAGTATCCGAAATGGATACTTCTCATTATTTGCAGCTTAAAAATCCGCAGTATGAGTTATTCTAATTGCAAGTTACTTTTTTTAGTTTGGTAGTGGTTTCAAAATCAGAACCCGGGTCTAAGCTTACTTTGGCAGCATTTTCAGTCATTCTAATAATCATAACTTTAGATTGTTCTTGCCCTTCTTGCATGTAGATATATTTAGCTTTAATGGTATTTTTTGCTACTTTTTCTCCTTTAAAAGTTCCTTTACGGGCATCTTTTTCTGCAGGAATCCAGTTATATTCACCTTTAATTCCGTCTCTTGTAAATTGTAGGCTTAATTCAGATGTGTCTCTTATATGCTCTTTTTCTCCGACTACAGCTAGATAGCAAAATTGTTCTAGAACAGTTTTTTTCTTTTCTTCAACCTCAATGGTTTTATTTTCTTTAGCTGAAACCGGTTCTTCTTTATCCTCATTCTTGCAAGAAGAAAGAAGCGCAACTGCGATAAAAAGTATAGATAGTTTTTTCATAATGTAAATTTATAAATTAGCATCCCATTCAGCATAAAACTGTTCAAGAAATTTTTCCATAAATAGATGGCGTTCTTGGGCAATTTGCTTTCCTTTTTGAGTGTTCATTCGGTCTTTTAAGAGTAGAAGCTTTTCGTAAAAATGATTAATCGTCGGGTTCTCTCCTTTTTTATATTCTTCTTTGGTCATATTTAATTTTGGAGAAATAGCAGGGTCGTAAAGTTTACGATTTTTAAAGCCTCCGTAATTGAAAGTTCTGGCAATACCAATAGCGCCTAAAGCATCTAAACGGTCGGCATCTTGCACGATAGCTAATTCTTTTGAATGAAATTGTTGTTGAAAATTACCACCTTTAAAAGAGATATTTTCAATGATATTGATCACGTGCTCGATAGTTGTAGGTTCAACATTTTGCTGTTGAAGAAATTGCTGAGCTTTCTTTGGACCAACAGTTTCGTCTCCTTGATGAAATTTAGCATCGGCAATATCGTGAAGAAGAGCTCCAAGGGCTACAATCTCAAGATTTACGTCTTCACCTTCAGCAATAACTAAAGCATTTTTATAAACTCGCTCAATATGAAACCAATCGTGGCCGCCTTCAGCATTTGCTAATTCTTGTTGAACAAAATTTTTTGTTACGAGAATAAGTGGAGATTCTTTTATCAAAGTTCAATAATATTTTATCTAAACGAGTAACCAACACTTAGCGTTAGCCAGTTTTTCTTTAAATCTTCTTCTAAGTTTTTACTAATATTCGTGACGCCTAAATTATATTTTAAATTGATATCGATCACTTCAGCAATAATATAACCAACACCAAAGTAAATGCTGGCATCAAAAGAAGTAAAGTTTTCGCTAAATTCAAAAGTATCGTAAAAAGGATCACTATTATTTGATAAAGGATATTTTCCGAAATAATTTGTTCCTAACTCGCCACCCACAAAAGCTTGATATTTATAATCTTTAATATAATGTAAACCTAAAGGAAAGTTGATCGAATGTATCACGAGCGGTTCCTTATAACCATCGATTTTTGCCCCAATATTATTGTAAGTGGTCCCGTAACGCAAAGAGAAACTGTCACTAATTTCGTTGTAAACAAAAAAGCCAATATAAAAACCTGTTTTTGCTGAATTATTTTCTAATCCTGAAATGTTAGATGAAATGCCACCAACCTCAATAGAAGTATAGCAGTCATAGCAAAAATAACCGTAGAATTGAGCATAAGATTGGTAATAGATAAATATGGTAAACGTAAGGATGAGTAGTAGTTTTTTCATAAAAAGTTATATAATTAGTAGTTAGGTAAAAATGAATAAAAAAAACCTGTTTTAAAAGTTTTAAAACAGGTTTTTTAAGATTTTATTAAGAAAAAAAACATTACTTCACCATCGCCGGGTTTACCCATTTAAAGTGCGTGATCTTTTCAGAAATTTTAATTCGCTGGTTAATACGTTCCATTCTTGCCGGTAAGCTCATGACAAAATCACGAGCTTTTTCAGCCTCATCGGTAAGTCCGGTAATTTTTTCAATATCCCAACGAACGATAAGTTTTTTCATAATATCGATGTAATCTTGACCGGTGTAAACGCCAATACGTTGTGCGGCATTCGAAAACTCATCAAAAGCATCGCCAATACTATCTCCAGATTCTCTTAAGAACATCGCTGGCATTACGATTTTATGCTTCATCATATCTTTAAAAGCGATCATCATTTGGCTTGGGTCAATCGTAAAGATTTCTTTTACGAAAGTGCTATAAGCGTTGTAATGTCTCATCTCATCACCAGAAATGATCTTACACATTTTCGCTAAAGATTTATTACCGTGTTGTCTTGCCAATTTAGCGACGCGGTTATGAGAAATGTAAGTCGCTAATTCTTGAAAACTGGTATACACAAAGTTTTTATAAGGATCACGATCAGTACCAATATCAAAACCATCGTTAATTAAATGCTGAGTCGTACGTTCTACCTCGATCATATTTACACGACCAGAAAGGTAAAGGTATTTATTAAGCACATCACCATGTCGGTTTTCTTCACCAGTCCAGTAACGTACCCAACGTGACCAGGCCGTTCCGCCATCGTGTTGGTTAATACCTTCTACATCCATCAACCAAGATTCGTAGGTTGGTAATGCTTCTTCGGTAATGGTATCTCCTACTAAAACTACCCAAAAATCATAAGGTAATTCTTTGGCTAATTCTCTAATTTCAGTGACTTCATCGTAAAAAGTTTCTTGTTGAGAGTTTGGCAAAAAATCGGTTGGTTGCCAAATTTTTTCAACAGGAATTAAAAATTCATCAATAAAGCCATCAACCTTTGGTTCTAGTTGCTGCATTACTTCCAATCTCACATTTTTTTCAGGCATAATTTATAGTTTATTGATTGATAATATCTTTTATAATTTCTTGTTCTACTTTTTCTATTAAGGTATCGGTATCAAATTGATGTACCAAAATAGGATCTTGTACGGTTAGTTTTACGTGTACTCCTAAATTTAACGGAAAAGAGCCAAACTTAACGATTTTCCAAGAGTTATTTATGGTAATCGGTACAATTACTGCTTTTGGGCAATAACGGAATAACATTTTTAATCCGTTAGGTGAAAATTTTCTCGGCATTCCTGTTTTACTTCGTGTGCCTTCCGGAAATATCACCGCCGATCGATTAGTTTCATTTAAATATTCTGCAAAATTTTTAATCGCCGGTAAAGATTGTCGCGGGTTTTTACGATCGATTAAAATGGAACCTCCTTTTCTTAAATTGTAAGAAATACTCGGGATGCCCCTTCCTAATTCTTGTTTACTTATAAATTTAGGATGTAACTTTCTTAGATACCAAATAATTGGCGGGATATCGTACGGACTTTGGTGATTGGCCACAATAATATGCGGAACACCTTCCGGTAAATCGTGCTTATTTTCAAACGTAATTCTGGTGCCTAAAATATTTAAACAACGCAGTAAGCATAAGTTAAGGTAATCAACACTTTTTTTATGTGCTTGATAACCGAATACGTTGTAGCAAACCCATTGAATAGGATGAAATACAACAAGCGTTAATCCGAAGAAAAAGTAATAAATTACAGAAATGGGGTACGAAATAATCTTCTTCATTCAAAACCAATTGAGACGACAAAAGTAGCTTATAAATGGCACTATTCTTAATATTTGCTTCAAAACAAATATGCGTGCATAATAAATTCAACTAGAACGAAAGCTTTACTTACTTGAAAAACTGAATTATAAAAAAAGCCGCTTCATTAAGAAAGCGGCTTTAAGAAATACTTTTCAGCTAAATTTTAGCAGAATTCGTTATAAGCATCACGAAGATTTTCAGCAATCATATCAGCCGGTCTACCTTCAATGTGGTGACGCTCTAACATATGTACTAACTCACCATCTTTAAATAATGCCATCGATGGAGAACTTGGTGGGAATGGTACCATATGCGCTCTCGCTTTATCGGTAGCTTCTTTATCTACACCTGCAAAAACAGTGACTAAATGGTCTGGTTTTTTAGCGTTGTCTAAAGACATTCTAGCTCCCGGACGAGCGTTTGCCGCTGCACAACCACAAACAGAATTAACAACCACTAAGGTTGTACCTTCTTTAGCGATCGCTTGATCTACGGCTTCAACATTTTGTAATTCTTCAAAACCTACTGCCGTCAATTCTTCACGCATTGGTTTTACTAAATCTGCTGGATACATATTTTTAAATTTTTTCTGTATTAATTTTAAGTGAACAAAGATATTAAATAAGTTATGGCTTTAAGAACTCAGCATCAGTAAGTTTAGCTATAGGCTTATAAATACCTTTTATAAAGTCGAAAAACTAACTTCAGCATTACAATTAAATCATAAATCTCCCGAAAGTTTACATAGCTAGGCTAAGCTTTTTATATTTGTAGTTCAATTTAAGTTTATGATTAAATGGGTACTAGCGGTATTGGGATTAGTTTATATGCGTTTTCCCGGTGCGGTTATAGGTTTTTTGTTAGGTACTTTATTAGAACTGTTTATAAAAAAAGGCGGGAGTGCACATCGAAATGTGTCTAAAATGTTTGGGCAAGAGCAAGAAGTCACGATGGGAGATTTTGAGCTCAATTTGCTTTCACTTTCTACCATTGTCGTAAAAGCCGACGGTAAAGTAAGCCAGACCGAGTTAGATTATGTGCGTAGTTATTTTGTAAAAGCTTACGGTAAAGATCGTGCTAACGCCACGTTTAGAACCTATAACGATGTGGTAAAGAAAAGGCAGATCGACGCCGGAAGAATTTGCGCTTACCTACATATGCGAACCACTTACGAAGTTCGCCTTCAAATTTTACACTTTTTATTCGGTATTGCGCAGGCAGACGGAAATGTCTCTAGCGGTGAGTTGCAACAACTTGCTAAAATTGCCGGACATTTACGCTTAAGTCAGCGTGATTTTGAAAGTATAAAAGCCATGTTTACGATGGCAGGACGACCATCGGGCGATACTTCTTACGCCTATACGATTTTAGAGATCGATAAAAACGTATCAAATGCTGAAGTAAAAAAAGCCTATCGAACGATGGTGAAAAAATACCATCCCGATAAGTTGCAACATATGGATAAAGTGCACCAACAAGGAGCGCGAGAAAAGTTTAATAAAGTGCAAGAAGCTTACGAGCAAATACAAAAAGAACGTGCTTTTTCTTAGGGCGTTCCCTTCGGGCGGGCTTTTCGTTACAATCTTTAGCTCCTAGCGTCGCTAAAGGATTTTCACTACAATCCCTAACGCGAATATTTTAGAAATTCCAACATTTTATTAGAAGTAAGGTAGCTAAATTTCCTGTCGATCACTTTAAAATCTTTATTCAATAAAATTAGTGCCGGCAAACTAAAAGCTTCATTTTTTCTACTTGCTAATACTTTAGCGAGCTGATGTGTCGGGTTGCGATGCGTTTCAATTTCATCATTAATAAATGTTGTTCCGTCAAAAATGATCGTGTCTTTTGTTTCAGCATTCATTTTTACCGCATAAAAATCTTTTGCTAATAATTCAATAACTTTTTGATCTTTAAACGCGTGACGATCCATTTTTTTGCAATACGCACACCAATCTGCATAGAAATATATTAAAACCGGTTTGGGCTCTTCTTTTAATTTCAATTCTAACTGTTCAAAATTGAGCCAGTCAATTTTAGTTTGCGCAAAAGCATTTCCGCAGCTAAGTAATAAGAAAATATAAATTAGGAGTTTCATCATTTATAAATTATGCAGGTTGCCAAATTTAATTCCGAAGAAAAATGTTCTCGGTAGCGATGGACCATAAACATAATCTGAATCTCGGGTTGCGCCGGTATCAAAATCGTCTTGGTAACTATTCAATATATTTTTAAAACCCGTAAAAATGTTCATTTGTAGGTTTTCACTTAAATCGAGATGATGATTAAGCTTTATATTAAGATCAAAAAAAGGATCACTTTCATTTAGCTGAAGAAAACCGCTATCACTCACCACCAACGGAACGGTCATTTTCCCAGTGTATGTTCCGGTAACATCGATACTCGATTCTTTAAAAACGCGTAGGTTAGTGTTGAGGTAACCATAAATAGTTGGATTTCGAACAAAGTCTTCGATCACAATATTGGTTTCAGCAGGATTGTTGCCATCAGCTTGAAAAAGCACCTGACCTTCTCGGTATTTAGATTGCTGAATCGTTCCGCCCATTTGAAAAGTAAATTTAGAAGATGGCGAAATACCCATTTCAAAATTAGTCCCGGCAACATAAGCTCCACTACCGTTTCTAACTTCTTCTAAAATTGAACCATTGGGTAAAGTTGCTCCTGTACTTACGGTGATAAACGGATTTTCAAGATCGGTGTAAAAACCTTCTAGCAAAAAATTGGTTTGTAATTTTTTGAAGTTTTTCGAGTAGTTTAAAGAAGCGGTAAACGCATTTGAATATTCGGTTTCTAAATCTTCAGAAAGAATCACGAATTGAGGTTCGCCACCAACCGATGAAATATGTAAATCTTCATTAAAGGCTTGCGGTGCTCGAAATCCTCTGGCATAACCACCGCGTAATCGCCAATTTTCAGCAAAATTATAAAGCAAAGTAAACCGCGGACTCAACACGGTCTGATCGATATTTGAAGTCCTGTTGACTTGTTGTATGTTATAATTTCCTTCAACATTTACGTGATCTAATCTTGTGCCAACTAATGCAGAAAAAACTTCAGAAGGGTTCCATTCATATTGCGCAAAAGTCCCGATCGAGTTTACTTTTTGATCGATAAATCTATTGTAGCCGGCGATATTATCTTCGGTGCGATTCAAATTATATTCTGCGCCGACCGTAAGAACGTCATTGTTGTTGAAATATCGGGTAAATTGACCGCCAACTAAAATCGCAAGATCGTCGGTATTTCCGTAAGCGTTAGCAGCGGTGATGGAGTCTTGAGCTGTTCTTCCGCCACCTAAACCGCCGTAAAAACTTTTCCGATGGGTGTGTTGCCCGGAGATGTAAATTGAATAATTATTTGTTTTTTCAGCATTAGAAAATTCATAGGTAAGTCCGCCCATCAACGTATTGTGATCTAATTCTTCGGTAATATCGGTTAAATGTGGAGCAAGATCTAATCGGTCGCCGCCACGTCGGTATTCTTCAATCGCAGTAAGATCTAAGGTGATTTTGCTATTTTCATTGGGTTTAAAAAATGATTTGGTGCCCAGGCTAGTGTTGGTGAGTTCAGTGAGTTCAGAAAATCCATCGTTGTTGGCGTCATAGCTGTCTCGATCGCGTTTCATTCCGTAAACGGTAATGCCCGAATTTAAATCTTCACTCACTACCGTGGCATTGGCATTAAAAACACGATCTGTCGATTGGCCATCAATAATTCCGAAATTTGTAGCAATTTCCCAAGAATTTAAAATAGGATCTTTAGTAATAATATTTACCGTTCCTGCAATGGCATTAGAGCCGTAAAGAGCAGAACCGCCACTGCGAACAACTTCAATTCGATCTAAAATGGAAGTCGGTATTTGCTCTAAACCATACACACTATTTAAAGCGCTAAAAACCGCTCGACTGTTAATAAGAACTTGGGTGTAACTCCCGTCTAAACCATTTAGACGAACTTGCGTAAAACCGCAATTTTGGCAATTGGTTTCAACACGAACGCCGGGTTGATAATTTAAACTTTCTGCCACGGCAATCGATTGAGTGGCGTAAAAAAGTTTTGGACTTAAGACATTCACCACGACCGGAGTTTTCTTAACATTCACACGGTTTCGAGTTGCGCTGATCACAACATCATCGAGGCCAAGCATATCTTCCTGCAATTCGATATTGAGAGGTTGATTTTTATAGTTTTCTGTTAAAATCGTTTTTTGTTCTGTCTTAAAACCAACCGCTTGTATTTTTAAAGTATATGTTCCCGGTTCTATTTCTAAAACAAAATTGCCCTCTAAATCTGCTGAAGTTCCTAACGTGCTATTTTCAATACTAATATTCGCAAACGGAATAGGTTTTCCTACGGAGGTTATACTTCCTTTAATTGTAGTTTTTTGCTGCGAATAACTCAGCATTGAAATTGTAAATATTAGAATATGAATAAGTTTCATTTTAATTAGTTTTATAAAACTTAATTTTTAGACAAAACTAAAAATTTGTTTTTATATAAAAAAATGTATTTTTGTGTAAGCAAAAATTTAGAATGACACTTTCTGAAGAAAATTACTTAAAAGCGATCTTCAATTTAGAAGAACAAACGCATAAAGGCGTGCCAACGAATGCAATAGCAGAAATGATGGAAACCAAAGCCTCTTCGGCTACCGATATGGTCAAACGTCTCTCTGAAAAAGATCTGTTGAAGTACAAGCCTTATCAAGGAACGCGGCTCACTCCAAAAGGAAAAAGTCATGCGGTTAAAGTTATTCGTAAACACCGACTTTGGGAAACTTTTTTAGTTGAGAACTTAGACTTTACTTGGGATGAGGTGCACGAAGTGGCAGAGCAACTAGAACATATTCAGTCAGATAAATTAATTCATCAGCTTGATAAATTTTTAGGCTACCCTAAAACAGATCCACACGGAGATCCGATACCAGACGAAGAAGGAAATATAGCAAAGATCGAAAAGAAAGTGTTGGCAGAGCTTCAGCAGGAAGATGAAGGAGTTTGTGTTGGGGTAGACGATTCTTCTTCAGCATTTTTGAAATATTTAGATAAACTCGATATTTCTTTAGGTAATAAAATAAAAGTGATCGAAAAAGAAGCTTTTGATAATTCGATGGTGATTCAAGTAGAAGAAAATACCATTAGCATTTCAAGTTTAGCTTCAAAAAATATATACGTAAGAAAGACTTCTTGATATGGAAAGTATTGTAAATTATTTTGAAAGTATAGATCCGGTTTTGGCCGCGCTTTATGCTACATTGTTTACTTGGGGATTAACCGCTTTAGGTGCTTCTTTGGTATTCTTTTTTAAGAAAATGAACCGAAAATTATTTGACGGTATGCTCGGTTTTACGGGCGGTGTGATGGTTGCAGCGAGTTTTTGGAGCTTGCTTGCGCCGGGTATCGAAATGAGTCCCGGAGAAGGTTTCGAGAAAACCATTCCTGCGGTAGTTGGTTTTGGTTTAGGAGCTTTGTTTATTTTTTCGCTTGATAAAATTTTACCGCATTTACACGTAAACTTTAAGATGAGTGAGAAAGAAGGTGTAAAAACTCCTTGGCATAAATCGGTATTGTTAACGTTAGCAATTACTTTGCATAATATTCCTGAAGGTTTGGCGATCGGTGTTTTGTTTGGTGGCGTTGCTGCCGGTTTTGAAGGAGCAAGTATTGGCGGAGCGGTTGCTTTAGCAATCGGAATCGGTATTCAGAATTTCCCGGAAGGTTTTGCGGTAGCGATGCCTTTACGCGGACAAGGTTTAAGCCGTTGGAAGAGTTTTAATTTTGGACAACTTTCTGCTATTGTAGAGCCTGTAGCCGCGGTGATCGGGGCTTATGCCGTAATGACATTTGAACCAATTTTACCCTATGCTTTATGTTTTGCAGCGGGTGCAATGATTTTTGTCGTGGTAGAAGAAGTAGTGCCGGAGTCGCAACAAGATAAATACACCGATATTTCTACACTAGGTTTTATAGGTGGCTTTATGGTAATGATGATTCTAGATGTTGGATTAGGTTAAAATTTTTATCTTTAAAAGATGAAAAAGATTCTGATATTTATAATAACGGTAGTGGCTTTCGGAAATTTGATGAATGCGCAACAGCAAAACGATTCAACAGCTATTCAAAAAGTTGAACCTCCTATAATCGTAGTTAAATTGCCGGAAGGAGAATCGTACAAATGGAAAAACTATTGCTTAACGTTCACTAAAATGTTGGCAGATTCTCGATGCCCAAAAGATGCTACTTGCATTTGGCAAGGACAAGCAAAAGTAAAAATGAGCTTAGAAAAAGATGGAAGTTTGATCGATTCAAAAGAAATCGTACTTACTAATCCTGAGCAAAACGGAACTTCATTTAACTTAGCTGAAAAATCTTTTCGGGTGTATGGTTTAATGCCTTACCCAACCACAAAAATGAAAGAAGAAGGAAATATTGATTATTACCTTCGCGTTGAAATTCCTTCGGAAGCTTCTTCTGCTTCAGAAAAATAATTAGTGGCAACCACAATCAGATTTTCCGCAGGCGCTTCCGGTATCGGTTGCTTTTTGTGGAGATTTCCAAAAGAATTTTTTCAATAGAAATCCTACAGCGATTAAAAACGTTACTAAAACTAAAATTTCCTGTATCATCATCTCTTTATTTTAAAAGTTGAAAAGCTGCTAATGCTGCTACATAAGCTATGCCAGACATCGCAACCAATTGCAAAGCCGGCCATTTCCAAGAGTTGGTTTCTCTTTTAACAATGGCAAGCGTGCTCATACATTGCATAGCAAAGGCATAAAAGAGCAATAAGCTAATTCCGCTGGCGAAGTTGAATAAAGGTCCGCCCAAAATTGGATTGGTTTCTGCCGCCATTCGATCTTTAATCGTTTTTTCTTCGTCGCTACCCACGCTATAAATCGTGGCCAACGTACCTACAAAAACCTCTCTTGCCGCAAAAGAACTCACAATGGCGATCCCAATTTTCCAATCGTAACCTAAAGGTCGAACGATAGGTTCGATACCTTTGCCCATCATCCCGATGTAGCTGTTTTCCAGCTTTACGGAAGCGACGTGATTTTCAAACTCTTCCGAAGATAAAGTTTCGCCATATTGTTCGCTCACAATTTCTTCAGCTCTATCAAATTCGTCGGTAGGACCATAGCTAGCTAACACCCAAAGGATGATAGAAATCGCTAAAATTATTTTACCGGCACCAAAAACGAACGATTTGGTTTTTTCAACGACATTAATTCCTACGTTTTTAAATAGCGGGAGTTTATAATCGGGCATTTCGATCACGAAATACGTCTTGCTTTTTATTTTTAAAATTTTGTTGAGTACCCAGGCTGAAAATACCGACATCCCAAAACCGAGTAAATACAGCAACATCAGTGTAAGTCCTTGTAAATTGAAAATACCTAAAACACGTTCATTGGGGATGACGAGCGCAATAATAATTAAGTAAACCGGAAGTCGCGCTGAACAAGTTGTAAACGGAACCACGAGAATGGTAATTAAACGCTCTTTCCAATCTTCAATATTTCTGGTGGCCATTACAGCAGGAATCGCACAAGCAGTTCCTGAAACTAATGGAACGACACTTTTACCACTTAAGCCGAAACGTCGCATTACACGATCCATTAAGAAAACAACTCGGCTCATATATCCACTTTCTTCTAATAAAGATATAAAGAGAAATAAAAATGCGATCTGCGGAATAAAAATAACAATACCACCTAAACCGGGAATAATTCCTTCAGAAATGAGATTGGTAAAAACACCAGAAGGTAATGCATCTTTTGTCCATTCACCTAAAAAGGCAAAGGTAGAGTCGATCAAATCCATCGGGTAACTCGACCAGTCGTAAATGGCTTGAAAGATGAGTAATAAAATTCCGAAGAAAATAACATAACCCCAAACTTGGTGCGTAAGAATACGGTCTAAACGTGAGCGTAAATCTTTAGCGGCAGCAACATCTTTTTTAAAGGTTTCTTTTAAAACGCCATTGATAAATTGATAGCGAACAATGGTTTCTTTTTGCTGAAGCCGTTTAAGGTCGCTTTTCTTTTTAGTTTGAAAATCTGGAGTATTCTCTAAACTGTTTCTATTTAAATTTCCAAAATTTACGTCTTGTGTGATCACTAACCAAAGTTTGTAAAGCGATTGGTTAGGGAAAGCTTTGCGAAGTCTATCGAAATAATCGGGTGCGATCGAAGAAGCATTTACGCAAGGTTCTGTCGAAATTTGTCGGTGATTAATGATGAGTTCTTTTAACTCTTCGATCCCTGTTTTTTTACGAGCACTAACTAAAGCGATTTTCGTTTGTAATCGCTTTTCCATTAATTCGACATCTAGCGAAATCCCTTTACGCTCCATTCGATCTGCCATATTGATCACCAAAATCGTAGGAATGCCTAGGTCTTTTATTTGGGTAAATAGAAGTAAATTTCGTTTTAGATTTTCAACATCACTTACTACAACAGCAACATCTGGATAATCTTTATCGTTTTTATTAAGCAATAACTCAATCACGATATTTTCATCGAGCGAAGATGCGTTTAGGCTGTAAGTTCCCGGCAAGTCTAAAATATGTGCTTTAAGTCCACGTGGGAGTTTACAAATACCTTCTTTTTTCTCGACGGTGATCCCAGGATAATTCCCTACTTGTTGGTTAAGACCGGTAAGGTGATTAAATACCGAAGTTTTTCCGGTATTGGGGTTTCCGATAAGGGCAACATTTATTTGTTTTGGCATTACTCTACAACTTCAATTTCTATCAACAGTGCCGTTTCTTTTCTTATGGCTAAGTGGCTTCCGTTTATGTTTAGATACATAGGATCTCTAAACGGAGCGGTTTGTACCAACTCTACTTTATTACCAGGTAAGCATCCCATTTCTAGCAGCTTAAGAGGAATATCGTCGTGGGAAAATTGTTTAATGATCCCTTTTTGCCCCTTTTTTAATGATGCGATGGTAAGTTTCAAGTTTTATTTAGATTGAATTTAAACAATGCAAAAGTAAAAGAAAAAATATTCTTAGAAAAACTTATTTAACAGAAGAATATTAGTGTTCTTTCTCTAGTTTTTTCAGCAGTTTTACATCTTCTACCAATTGCTTAATAGCTTCTGGATTAGTGCCGTCGTAAAAACCTCGAACACGCTTGCTTTTATCGATCAACGCAAAATTTTCTGTATGCACCATATCGTATTTACCGCCGTTTCCTTGAGATTTGGCAACGAGGTATGATTTTCTGGCAAGATCGTAGATCTGTTTTTTGTCTCCGGTAACTAAATTCCACTTTTCATCGATAACCCCTTTTTCTTCAGCATATTTTTTTAGTTGTGCAACGCTGTCGATCTCTGGCGTAACCGAATGAGAGAGCAGTAAAACTTCTGGATCGTCTTTAAATTCTTCTTGAATTTTCACCATATGATCGGTCATGATCGGGCAAATACCTTGACAGGTAGTAAAAAAGAAATCGGCAATATAAATCTTGTCTTCGTAATCTTTTTGAGTAATGGTATCGCCGTTTTGATTAACCAATTTAAAATCGGGCACTTTATGATATTTTCTTACATATTGTACGGTGGTATCTACCAATTCTTTATTCACCATATCGGGTTGATAGATAGGCAGCGTGGGTGCAGGCTTAAGAAGTTGATAAATAATGGTAATGATGATTGCTGAAAGTACGAAGAGTACAATG
Source organism: Mesonia mobilis DSM 19841 (assembly GCF_000423405.1). Taxonomy (GTDB): domain Bacteria; phylum Bacteroidota; class Bacteroidia; order Flavobacteriales; family Flavobacteriaceae; genus Mesonia; species Mesonia mobilis. The sequence goes on from NZ_AUHX01000006.1 coordinate 84,909, forward strand.
GCAAAATATTTATACTTGGTAAAAAACTTCAGCATAGCTTCTGTAACTTTTTGGCAAAATTACAACCTATTGGGCAGATGAAAATTGATTTTGGTCAATTATTTGCTATACAAAGCACTATTGAAGTCACATTTTTTTTCTAAGCAGATTTAAAAGGTTACTTTTGTGCGATTTTTTACACTAGAATATTGAAATTAAGACTATGAGTCCATTTTTTATAAAAGCACTTCAGCTAATATTAAGTTTATCTATTTTAATTGTTTTACACGAAATGGGACATTTTATCCCTGCTAAATTATTTAAAACTCGTGTAGAAAAATTCTTTTTGTTTTTTGATGTCAAATTTGCGCTTTTCAAAAAGAAAATAGGAGAGACCGTTTATGGTTTAGGTTGGTTACCCTTAGGAGGTTATGTGAAAATTTCTGGGATGATCGATGAAAGTATGGATAAAGAACAAATGGCAAAACCTCCACAAGAATGGGAATTTAGAAGCAAACCCGCTTGGCAAAGATTGATCATTATGATCGGTGGAGTTACCGTAAATATTATTTTAGGTTTCTTAATCTATATGATGGTGCTATTTGTTTGGGGAAGTCAAGAATTAAGCAACGATGATGTACAGGGCGGACTTTCAGTTTCTGAAAATGTAAAAGAATACGGTTTTAGAGACGGCGATCTAATTACCAAAATCGATGACGAAGAGTTAGATAATATTCTTTCGATGAATGGTGGTTTAAAGATCAACCGTTACTTAATGATGCGTGATATAAAAACTGTTGAAGTTTTACATAGCGACGGAAGCAAAGAAACTATCGAAATTCCTGAAGATATCGATACTAAATTATTTAAGGCCGGCGATATGAATCCGTTTGCTTTTGAAGCCGATCCACTTTTAAATGGTATTACTGAAGGAAGTAATGCTGAAAAAGCAGGCTTAAAACCGGGAGACCGAATTTTAGCGGTGAATGGAGATGCGTTAGCATCTTGGCAAGACTTTGATAGGTATAAAAAAGAGAATCTAAATAAGGAGCTTATTTTAACCGTAGAAACCGAAAATAATGAGCGTAAAGAAGTGGTAGTCACAGCCGATTCAACAGGAATGGTGGGAATGAGTGTAAATCCTTATAATAGAATTAGTCCACGAGAACGAGAATATTCTTTAGGTGAAAGTTTAACGAAAGGTTTTGATTATGCGTATTGGACGTTGCACGATTATGTAGCGCAATTTAAATTTGTGTTTACCAAAGAAGGAGCAACACAAGTAGGTGGTTTTGGAGCGATTGGTAATATGTTCGCACCAATTTGGGATTGGCATAGCTTCTGGATGCAAACCGCATTATTATCGATTATTTTAGCCTTTATGAATATTCTACCAATACCGGCTTTAGATGGTGGTCACGTAATGTTTTTACTTTATGAAATTATTACCGGAAGAAAACCGAACGATAAATTTATGGAGTACGCTCAAATGGTTGGATTCTTCATTCTCATAGGCTTAGTGTTATTTGCAAACGGTAATGATGTTTACCGTTGGTTATTTGATTAAAAAAAATTAAAAAAATATTTTGTGAATTGTAAAAAGTATTTATATTTGCATCCGCTAAGCAATTAAACGCAAAGCAAAACATAAACTCCTCTTTAGCTCAGTTGGTTAGAGCATCTGACTGTTAATCAGAGGGTCCTTGGTTCGAGCCCAAGAAGAGGAGCAAAAAGTAAAGCCTTACAGAAATGTAAGGCTTTTTTTGTGACTTATTTTATGAATTGATTATTCTGTATAATAGAAAAACCGCTACCCAAGCGGTTTTTCGTTAATTGTCGAGTACATAAAATTACAAAGTACTCTAGTTTATACGCTATGAAATGCATTCAACTGATAACAAGATAGTTAATAATAGCTTCTGAAAAATTTATAAAGAACTAATTTTGATTGAACAAGAAGATTTAACTTTTTGAATTTAATTGTTCAACAAGATAGAATAATTAATTGAAAAATTTATTCTAACACCTCTTCCGCTAAAATCACATTTCCTCCCAAATCTTTAATTTGTTGCTTAGTTTTTCTGAAATTTTCTTCATTTAAAGCCTTGCAAGCATCTTCAATTAGAACAGGTTGAAAGCCTTCATTCAGTGCATCGATTACGGTAAAGCTTACGCAAATATCTCCCGCAAGTCCACAGAAGTAAAGTTCTTTAGCTTCTTTTTCTTTTAGATAGCCGGCAAGTCCTGTCGATTTTAAATGGGCATTATCATAAAAGCCACTATAGCTGTCAATTTTAGGACTGGTTCCTTTTCTAAAAATAGCTTCAATAGCGATGGTATTTAATTCAGGATGAAAATCGGCACCTTTGGTGTTTTGAATACAATGCGCCGGCCAAAGTGTTTGTTGAATTCCTTCTACTTGAATAGTTTCAAATTCCTTTTTACCTAAATGATTTTTAGCAAAACTTATATGGTTTTCGGGATGCCAGTCTTGCGTAGCGATCACAAGATCAAATTTAGGCTGTAACCGATTGATTACCGGAATAATTTCATCGCCTTTAGGAACTTCTAAAGCGCCGCCGGGCATAAAATCGTTTTGTGCATCTACAATGATAAGAACTTTCATATACTAGCTTTTATGGGCATTAATTAATCGATCACGTTCTTGTTTAAGCGCATCACTGATTCCTACTTTATAAATATGTGGATTGTCGAAGCGCTTATATTCTAAAGGAAGTAATGCCAGTCTGCTTTTACTAAAATTAGCAATTTCTTCTAAACTTGAATTCGTAGTTAAATTTTGACCGTTTTCCATGACTAAATGAAGTAAAGGCTCTTGCTCAAAATTTTCAACATTCATCTTTTTAAAAGGTTCTGACGGATGATGTATCTGTTTTGGTTGATCTTCATTTTTTAGCGCAATTGCATCAGCTCCATTAAATTGACCGTTAGTATCGTAAGTTCTAAAAACTTGTTTCACGTGCGGGATGGTGGTTTTTGCTAAACTTTCAGATAGTTTAATTCTGGGTTTTCCGGCAGCATAGGCTAATTTATAAACTCCATCTAAAGCTCCGTCGGGTTTGCCAATTACTAAATTGGTGCCAACGCCATAAATATCTATAGACGCATTTTGTTCTTGTAAACTTTTGATCACATATTCATCTAACTGATTAGAAGCTGCGATTTTCACATAAGATAAGCCGGCAGCATCTAATTGCTTTCTGCTTTCTTTTGCAAAATATGCCAAATCACCACTATCTAACCGAATGGCTAAAAGCTTGTTTCCGCGTTCTTCCATTTCTTTAGCAACTTTAATTGCGTTTGGCACTCCGCTATTCAGCGTATCATAAGTATCGACCAATAGCACACAGTTCTTAGGACGCTTCAAAGCAAAATCTCGAAAGGCCTCTAACTCACTATCGTAACTTTGTATAAACGAATGCGCCATAGTACCGGAAATCGGAATCTTAAAATCTCTTCCTACAACCACGTTACTTGTACCATTAAAACCACCGATAACTGCTGCTTTACTTGCATAATAACCGCCGGGACCTTGCGCTCTTCTCAATCCAAAATCTAGTAAAGTTTTGTCTTTTGCAATTAGTCTAATTCTGCTGGCTTTGGTAGCAACCAAAGTCTGAAAGTTAAGTAAGTTGAGTAAAATTGTCTCAATGAGCTGAGCTTCTATTAAAGATGCTTCTACTTGAAGAATTGGCGCTGTTGAAAATACTACTTCTCCTTCTCGGCAAGCACGTATATTTCCTTTAAACTGAAAATCTCGTAAATATTCTAAAAATGAATCTTCAAAATCTTGAGTTTTTAAATAATCAAGATCTTCATCAGAAAAAGAAAGTTGCTCTAATTGTTTTAGAAAATCTTGAAGACCGGCAAAAATAGCGTAACCACCTTGGTACGGAATTTTTCTAAAGTAATAATCAAATACTGCTTTTTCATCTGCTTTACCTTTTAAAAAGTAAACTTGCGCCATACTTAATTGGTAAAGATCGGTATAGGTAAGGGAGTAATTAAACATAAGGAAAGGGCTTTCTACAAAATTAATGAATGTAGTTTAAGATTTCCCTTTTGCTTTGCTAAAAATGAATTAAAAAAGCCTTCATTCTCAATTTAAAAATGAAGGCTTTCTTATGCTTTTCGAAGTCTGTCATAACTATCGAATAACTCTTATTTCGGTATTAATATCGTTTTGTTGCCCGTTTAGAAATTTACCAAAATAGGTAAGCTCTTTACCACTATAATTATTAAAGCTTTTACCTAATTCTTGTTCTGCTTGTTCTAACGAATAAGAATAGGTTTTAATATCGTCATAAAAAGAATTTTCGTTCTCTTGTTTCACACCAACCTCAATAGTTCTTGTTTCTTCATTATAATTAGCATACTTCGCTTTTAAAGTATATCGAATTAATTCTACAAATTCATCTGAAAGTTGGTGGCAGTTTTTACAGTTTTCTAAATACTGTTTTACTAAAGTTTTTAAACTTGTTTTAATTTCATACTCTGTTAAATACGCCGTCATTGCTGTTGTGTTTTTTTGATTTGCATAGATAAAAGTAGAAATAATTATTCTTTCCGAAAACGTTTTCGATAATTTTTAACGGGAAGCATTAAATTTTTATTAATCTATAAAAAACTACCTATCAATATTTTAATAACTTAAATTTATGATAGGTTAAATTGTAAAGTTGAAAATGAAATTTAGCAACAAAATATTGATTTTTAGAGTTCTATAGTCGCCATTTATTATAAAGAAGAAATGGTTATTAATATTTAATTATAAGAATATATTGAAAATTTCAGCTATTATTTACTTAGAGTTCCTACTAAATTTTTTCAAGGAATTAACTTTTAGAAATCTAATTTAAATTGATTGGAAGCTTGAAATAATTTAAAAAGAAAACCCTGAGCTTAACAACTCAGGGTTTAAAAATTTTATTGTTTCAATATTGAAATGGCAACGCCGCCACCTCTAGCTAAGTTAGCTTTATAAACGGTAGTTGAATTTACTTCCATCTCTTCAATAGTGTAAGCGGAAGGGTTTTTCTCGAAATCGGCATCTGCTGCATCTTGATAAATTCTAGCTTTATACATTGAATTTTCATCTAAAAAGTCAAAAGAAATTTCAATATTTCTAGCTTCTTCATCGGTTACACTTCCTACAAACCAATTATCGCTATCACGTTGTTTTCTGGCAATAGTAATATGGTCGCCAATTTTAGCATCGATCACTTTGGTAGTTTCCCAATCGACCGCAACTTCTTCAATAAACTGAAATGCATCTTCATATTTATTATAGTTTTCAGGCAAATCTGCTGCCATTTGCATGGGGCTGTATAAAATCACATACAACGCCAATTGGTTGGCTAGAGTAGATTGAATAGCTTGCCCGTCACGATATTCAGCTAGATCGATCTGAAAAATTCCCGGCGTATAATCTACCGGACCTCCAAGAATTCTGGTGAAAGGTAAAATGGTGGTGTGGGAAGGCGGATTTTCATCTGCCCATCCGTTAAATTCCATCCCACGAACACCTTCACGCGTCATAAAATTAGGGTATGTTCTGCGTAATCCTGTTGCTTTAATGGGTTCGTGCGCATCGATAGCCAGCTGATGTTTTGCAGCCGTTTCTATAACTTTTTGGTGGTGACGAACCATATATTGACCGTGATGAAATTCTCCTTTGGGTACTAAACCCCCGGCATAACCGGTTTTAATAGCGTGAATTCCTAAATCTTCGTAGTATTGATAAGCTTTTTCTAATCGGTTTTCATAATTGTTTGCATCTCCAGAAGTTTCGTGATGACCAATAATTTCAATACCATTTTCTTTAGCGGTCTTGACTACTTTCTTAATATCAAAATCGTCATACGGAGTAATAAAATCGAAAAAACCGATGGTGTCTTGCGCTCCCCAATATTCCCAACCGGTATTCCAACCTTCGATCAACAAACCTTCGATATCGTGTTTTTTATTGAAATCGATATAAGATAAAGCATTTTCTGTAGTTGCGCCGTGAGTCGTGTAATTTCCTTCGGCGTCTTTTCTACCCCAAGTACTTTTACCTAAGTGCATTTCCCACCAAATACCGGTGTATTTCATCGGTTTGGCGTAAGAAGTATTTTCTAATTTATTAGGTTCATTCAAGTTCAGAATAAGGTAATTGGTCACCAAATCTTTAGCCTCATCGTTAATCATAATACTTCTCCAGGGCGAAACAAATGGTGCTTGTGTTCTTACTTTATCGCCATTTTCCCACGGAACCAATTCTGTACTCAACGTATTGTTTTTTGTAACCCCAAGCGTCATTCCCGCATAATCGGTAAGATTAGCTTCGTGAATACTCACGTAAAAACCATCTTCCGTTTCCATGGTGATTGGCGTATTTACTGCGTGAAAATTGGTAATATTTCTATCGTGACGTTGAGCATAACCTGCCTTTTGCGCATCGATCTCAGAAAGTTTAGTTTCAGAATAAGTATATTCGTAACTATCGTAATCGGCAGGAATCCACCAGGATTTGTGATCGTTCGTGAGTTTAAACTGTGTAACTTCATCTGAAATTACTAAATCTCCTTTTAAATATTCTTGCTGCGGAATATCGTATCGAAAACCTACTCCGTCGTTAAAAACCTTAAAAATGATATTCAACTTTCTTGACTTATCGGTGGTTTCTTCTAAATGAAGATGAAGTTGCTTGTGATGATCTCGAATTACTCGTTGCTCGCCCCAAGGTTGTTCCCAAGTTTCGTCTGCTTCAGTAGTAGTTACTTCAGCAATTTTAAAGTTTTGATTAAGATCTGATTGGTTCTTAAACTTTAACCCTAAATAAGAAGTATCGATAACGGTGGTGTTATTCTTCTTTACTAGATAGAATGGTTTCCCATTGTTATCTAATTGAAATTGGACTTCTAAATTTCCGTTAGGAGAAGTGATAGAAGCGCTAGTTTGTTCTTGTTTTTTAGATCCTTCAGCACAACCTGATAGAAGCAGAATTATGCTGAAGAAACTCAATAATTTTCTCACGATTTATGTTTTTTAATCCAAAGTTGACGTACATCTTTTAAGTCACGACCTTTGGTTTCCGGTATAAATTTCCAGACGAATAACGACATGGCAATACAACTTACGCCGTAAATCCAATATGGGAAAGTACCATTACTCATTTCGAAAACAGCACTTTCTTTATCCATCATCATCGGGAAGGTTTGAGACACTAAGTAATTGAATAGCCATTGTGCAGCTACTGCAATACCCATCGCAAGCCCTCTTACTCTGTCTGGGAAAATTTCTGATAACAATACCCAAGTTACCGGACCCCAAGTCATCGCAAAGCCGGCAATAAATAGTAAAATACCAAATACAGCGACTAAGCTAAATTGTTGTGTGTAGATATCGTAGGTAAGCAATGCTAAAGCGATAGCCATCACAAAACCTCCTAAAATTAGTAAAGGTTTTCTTCCCCATTTATCTACGGTAAAAATTGCAATAATGGTAAACGAGAAGTTAACCACGGCAATTAAAATATTTTGAAAAATGGCACTTTCTGCGGAATTACCTAGCGCCTGAAAAATGGTAGAGCCATAATATAAAATGGCATTAATACCTGTTAATTGTTGAAAAATTGAAAGCATGACTCCTACAAAAACAGCAAAACCTAAGCCTTTAAACGCTGCCCAGTTGCTGCTTTCTTTTTCTTCAAGTGAGTTTTCAATTTCTTTTACTTTTTGTTGAGCAACTTCATTGCTATACCCAAGTTTTTCTAGTGCTACAATAGCGTGGTTATATTTTTCTTTAATTACATACCAACGTGGAGAACCCGGTACAAAAAAGAGTAATACAAAAAATAAAACTGCCGGGATAATTTCTAGTCCAAACATATAGCGCCAACCTTCATCAATGTTCCATTGGCTTAAAGATTCTGTTGTGATATCTCCGGTAATCATGGATTCAGAAAGGTGATTACCCACCCAATAATTAGCGAAGAACACGACTAAAAATCCGGTAACGATGGCCATTTGGTTTAGGGAAACCATTGCGCCACGTTTTTCTTTTGGAGAAACTTCAGAAATATACATTGGAGAAAGGAGTGAAGCCAAACCAATACCAATACCGCCTAAAATTCTATAAATTGAAAGACCTAGAAGAGAATCTGCTAAGGCGCTTCCTATTGCGGAGATTGAAAATAAAAATGCGGCTAAAAGAAGTGATTTTTTTCTACCGATAGCTTCTGCAAGAACACCCGCTCCTAAACCACCAAAAATACAGCCAATTAAAGCTGAACCAACTGCCCAACCTTGTTCTGCAGTAGAAAAACCAAAATAGTCTTTAAAGTAAAGCTGTGCTCCGTTAATTACCCCGGTATCATAACCAAATAGAAAACCTCCTAAAGTAGATATGATAATCGGTAAAATTAATTTTCTGCTCATAGTATAATTGTGTTTGTGTGATAAGAATATTAACCTGTAAAGATAAGGTTTAAAAAATTCTCATTGCTTCAAAAAGAATAATTGTTTCTTTCTTGAATTATTGCTTTTGCTTCACTTCTTTTTAAGTAATGAAATGAGTAGCGTTTTAGAGAAAACAACTACTCACTTCATCAACTTAACACTAACTTATTTTACTTTTTTAAATTGAAAGTACTTGTAAATTCAAAATCTGAACTTGGCGCAATTCCTACTTCAAATTCACCTGGTTCTGCTACATATTCTAAGCTGCTGTTGTAGAATTTTAAATCTTCTGCTGAAATGGTAAATTCTACCGTTTTCGATTCTCCTTTCTTTAAACTGATCTTTTGGAAACCAATAAGTTGCTTTTGTGGTGGCGTAATACTTCTCACTTTATCGTGAATGTAAAGCTGAACTACTTCTTCACCATCATAATCTCCGGTATTGGTAACCGTAGTACTTACGGTGATGTTGCCGCTCATATTCATTTCTTCAGAAGAAAGTTTTGTTGCTCCATATTCAAATTCAGTATAACTTAAACCATAACCAAAAGGATAAAGCGGAGAGTTATCTACATCTAAATATTTCGATTTAAATTTTTCGAAACCTTCTTGAGTCCCCGGTCTCCCGGTAGTTTTCATTGAATAATATACCGGTACTTGCCCTACATTTCTTGGCCAAGATGCCGTTAATTTTCCTGAAGGATTGTAATCTCCAAAAATCACATCTCCAATTGCATTCCCGGCTTCAACACCCGAATGCCAAACCTGAAGAATATCTACCGGAAGTTGTGCTTCTTCTGAAATATTTAAAGGACGACCACTCATTAATACCAATACCATCGGTTTTCCTGTTTTAGCCAATTCACGAATCAATACTTTTTGACTTTCCGGGATTAACAGATCGGTTTTACTAGAGGCTTCACCACTCATTTCTGAAGCTTCACCAACCGCTGCCACAATTACATCGGCATCTTTAGCCACTTTTAAGGCTTTTGCTAAAAGTTCTTCTGGTGATTCTTCGCTAATTTCAACTTTAGGTCCAAAAACATTTACGTTTTTAGCCATTTGCTCATCATTTGTAATATTTGCTCCTTTAGCGTAAGTGATTTTCGCTTTTGGAGCTACATTTTTTAAACCTTCTAACACCGGAATTGCGTTCTTGAAGTCGCCTGTTGGAGACCAAGTTCCCGGCATATTAGATTGGTTATTTCCTAACGGACCGATTAAGGCAATTTTAGCTTTCTTATCGATCGGAAGTACGTTTTGATCATTCTTCAACAACACAAAAGAACGCGCTGCTGCTTTTCTCGCTAGAGCTCTGTGTTCTTTGGTTAGAATGTCTTTTTTAACACGCTTTTTATCTAAGTATTTGTAAGGATCTTCAAATAAACCTAGCTTATATTTTGCTTCTAAAATTCTTCTGGCAGCAGTGGTAATTTCTTCTTCGGTTACTCTTCCTTCTTCTAAAGATTTTTTCAAAGTGGTTACAAATCCTTCACCTACCATATCCATATCTAAACCTGCTTTTAAAGCTAAAGCAGAAACGTCTTGTAAATCTCCCATTCCGTGGGCGATCATTTCATTTAAAGAAGTATAATCTGAAACTACAAAACCATCAAAACCCCATTGCTCACGTAATAATTCGGTTAACAACCATCTGTTTCCTGTGGCAGGAACACCATCTACATCGTTAAATGAGCTCATTACACTCGCCACACCGGCATCGACTGCTGCTTTGTAAGGAGGTAAATATTGGTTAAACATTTTTACACGGCTCATATCTACCGTGTTGTAATCTCTTCCTGCTTCTGGAGCTCCGTATAAAGCAAAGTGTTTTACGGTTGCCAGCATCGTATTGGTTTCGGTTAGATCCATACCTTGGTAACCTTCTACCATCGCACGAGCGATCTGCGAACCTAAATACGCATCTTCTCCGGCGCCTTCAGCTACACGACCCCAACGCGGATCGCGAGAAACATCGACCATTGGAGAAAAGTTCCAGTTAATACCATCGGCAGTTGCTTCTTTAGCGGCCACTTGCGCGGTTTGCTTTAATAACTCCATATCCCAACTTGAAGCTGAACCTAACGGAATTGGAAAGGTGGTTTTGTACCCGTGAATTACATCGGAACCGATCAATAACGGAATACCTAAACGGGTATCGTTTACCGCATATTCTTGAGCGATCTTAATTTTCTCTGGACCTGAAACACCGAATAAACCGCCTACTTTTCCGTCTTTAATTTTTTGCTGAACGTTATCACTTACTACAGCTCCAGTAGCAACGCCGCCACCGGGAGTTAATAAGTTTAACTGACCTATTTTTTCATCAATCGTCATTTTTTCTAATAGCGAATTGACTTTTTGGTCCATCTCGGTTTTGTTGATTTTTGGACCGGTATAGGTATTTTCTTTTTGCTGCGCGCTAAGTGTAAAACTTAGGAAACTTAACGAAACCGCTGCGATTGTTTTCTTGATCATAACTGTAGGTTTATTTTATAGGGGTTCCTCTTAATCTTTCAAAATTTTTATAGGCTTGATCTACTTTTTCTTTTGGAGTAGTTTCAAACTCTTTTTCGGTAACTTGATAATGTTGCTGAACTGAATCTAATTTTTGATGCATCATTTCAACTTCATCTTGATATTCTTCGGCATTAATCAGGTTGTTTTGTTCTTTTGGGTCTTTTTCTAAATCGTAAAATTCCCAAGTATCAATATCATCGTAAAAATGAATAAGCTTGTAGCGATCGGTTTTAATTCCGTATTGCCGTTTTACCATATGAAATGCCGGGAAATCGTAGTAATGATAATAAATAACATCTCTACCAATTTCAGCTTCTTCACCGTAAAGCACTTTTTTAAATGAAATTCCTTGCATGTCTTCCGGAATTTCTATTCCTGCCATATCTAAAAAGGTAGGAGCGAAATCTAAATTTTGTGTCATTTCAGAAATCACTGAACCGGCTTCAATCTCTTTAGGATATTGCATTAACAGCGGCATTCTAAACGAAGTTTCGTACATATAACGCTTGTCGAACCAACCGTTTTCGCCTAAATAGAATCCTTGATCTGAAGTGTAAACCACTAAGGTATTTTCATCTAAACCTTGGGCTTCTAAGTAATCTAAAATGCGCCCAACGCTTTCATCTACTGAAGCGATCGTTGCCATATATTCTCTTAAGTAGCGCTGACCTTTCCACTTGGCTAAATCTTTACCGTGTAGATCTTTTTCCCAAAACGCATCGTTTTTAGGTCGGTAAGCAGCATTCCATTTTTCTTTTTGCTCAGCGGTCATTCGCTTAAAATCATCTTTCCAAGGATTGGCTGCTAACGAGTCGGTCCCTTTATGTTTGCTTAGTTTTAGGTCGTGACCTTCATACATATCTTCATAAATGGTTTGCAATTGCTCTTCTGCCGCTTGCTGATTTTCAAAATCTGGGAAATATGTATCCGGCAAAGGAAATTCAACTGAATCGTACAAAGTAGTATGGCGTAAAGCAGGCATCCAATTACGGTGCGGCGCTTTGTGATGAACCATTAAAAAGAAGGGTTGTTCTTCATTTCGCTGCTTCATCCAATCGATAGAATAATCGGTGATGAGATCTTGCGCATAACCGGTAACTCGTGTGGTATCTTCCGCAGTAATAAAATCTGGATTATAATATTTTCCCTGATCGTCTAAAATTTTCCAATAATCGAAACCTGTAGGTTCGTCAGACAAATGCCATTTACCAATAACCGCGGTTTGATAACCATTTTGCTGAAGAATTTTCGGCAAAGTTTGCTGCGTGTTATCGAAGCGTTCACCATTCATTCTAAAACCGTTTTGGTGACTGTGTTTCCCGGTTAAAATTACTGCACGACTTGGCCCACAAAGTGAATTGGTATTGTAATTTTGGTTGAAAATAGCTCCGTTCTTAGCCAAACGATCGATGTTGGGAGTAGGAGCAAGTTTACCTATTTCGCTTCCGTAAGCACTTATCGCTTTCACCGCGTGATCATCGGCCATAATAAACACGATATTCGGCTTTTGATTTGCTTCTGTCTTTTCAGCTTTTTTTTCTTCGGAAGAATTGTCTTTACAACCGATTAAAACTGTTAAGCAAAGAAATGCGAATATGTTGAGGCTAAATTTCATTTCTTATTATTTTGAATAGGTAAAACCAAGTTTATCTAAACCTTGCTGAACTTCTGGAGCTTGCATAAACAAGTCCCAAATTAATCCGGTTCTGTAATTCTCGATCATCACGATCATCGGCCCTTGATCGATCGCTAAATATCTTTTGGCTGCCCATTCACCGTTATCTAAGCTAAAAGCATCGTAAAATCCGGCAGGACCCCAAGTAAGTTCATTTAAATCGGTATAAAAATGACGAATAGCACGCATCGATTCTTCCGGCGTATATGGCAAAGAACTCACAGCTGCGGTTGGAGAGACTACTCCACGATCATCATCTGGAGAATGTGCTGCATAGCCAATACCACCATCTTTATTCTTCGTATAACTAGCGGTTAATCCCCAGGAATCTTTACCGTAAGTTTTTGAATTTTTCGGGTTTTCTTGGCAGTATTCGTAATTGATCTTTGAGTGATTTACATTTAAATCCCAATAATTGGCGTATTTGTCTTCTAATCCTTTTGGATTTAAACCTAAATACGAGTAATGTGCCCAAAATAAAGGCCCACCTTTGTCGCCAACGGTATTGTGTTTTAAAATTAGTGGAATTCCGTAGGCTTCTTTATCGGTGGTGATGTTTCCGCCACGTGCCCAACCTTCGTGGTAAACTTCCGGTTTGATGCTATGTTTTGGAGAGGATGCTGCCATTACGTAAGTAATTAAACATTCATTATAACCTTCAATCATAAAATTCTTTTCGAACTCATAATCTGGTGACCAGTGCCAAAAGATGCCGTTTTTGTTATTCGTGTACCAATTCCATTCGATACCGTTCCACAGCTTATTGAATTTTTCAGCTACGGCTTTTTCTTTCTCGTTTCCGTTTTTAAGGTATTCTCTTACCACGATAAAACCTTGTGCTAAAAAAGAGGTTTCAACAATATCGCCACCATTATCTTTACTATCTGAACCGAAACTTTCGGTATTGGCAGTTTCCCCATCGATCCAATGTGGCCAAGCTCCGTGATAACGAGGTGTATTTTCTAAGAAATTGGCAATTTTGTCTAAACGATTTACGGCTTCTTCACGATCGATAAAGTTTCTCTCCATGCCGACAACGATGCCCATTAAACCAAAGCCAGAACCTCCGGTGGTAACCGTTTGAGGATCTTTGTTTGGATAATTACCATCAGGATGAAAACGCTCTCTTCCTAAGCCTGAGTTAGGTTCAGCATAATCCCAAAAATATTTTAAGGCTTGCTTTTGTACGATATCTAAAAGCTCGTCATCGCTTAATTGCGTAGCATCTTTTTCAGTTTTATTAATCTCTTCAGAAGTAGTTTCACTTGTCTTCGTGTTCTCTTTACAAGCGAAAAAGAATATTAAAGTAAAAACAGTGAATATGTTTAAGCTTAATTTTTTCATTGTAAGTTTATTGTTTTTGGCTGAGTAACCACTCGTAAAATTCGGGATTGTTGTAGGTCTCTGTCCAACTGTTATGATTGGCAAAAGGATAAACTGTGTATTTTACATGTTGATTTCCGGCTTTGTGTAAGGCCATTACCATCTTATTACTGTTTTCTGGCAGGACAACATCGTCTAAAGCTCCGTGGAAAATCCAGATCGGCATATTTTTTAGATGTTGCGCATTTCTATAAATAGGTCTGTAAATAGCTCCGCAAACCGGTGCCATTGCTGCAAAAAGTTCTGGATATTCACCTCCGACAGCCCAAGTACCATAACCACCCATACTTAAACCGGTGAGATAAACTCTAGACGCATCGATGTTGTATTTTTTGATGATCGATTTAATTAATCCTGCTACTTGATGAGGTTGCCAATAAGTTTCAGCAGGACATTGTGGAGCAAGAATAACCGCATCGATCTCATTTCCTTTTTGCATATAATCAAAAGGACCGTGAACTTTTACTTTATCTAGATCTCTACCTCTCTCGCCGGCTCCATGCAGAAAAACGATTAACGGATAATCTTTTTTTGAAGATTTATAATCTTCCGGAGTGTAAAGCAGATAGCCTAATTCGGTTTCGATTTCTACTTTCTCTTTAAATTTTTTCTTCTCTATTTGAGCAGAGGCAGAATTAATTCCGAAGGCTATAAATAAGAGTAAAAGCGTTAATTTTTTCATTTGATTTTTTTAATAGGTAAATCCTAGATTATCAAGTCCGTTTTGTATTTCGGGTGCTTGCATAAATAGATCCCAGATTAAACCGGTTCTATAATTTTCAATCATTACGATCATTGGTCCTTGATCGATCGCTAAGTAGCGCTCTGCTGCCCAATCGTTTCCGATTAAACTTACTGCATCATAAAAACCAGCCGGACCCCAGCTAAGGCTATGGTGGTTTTCATATAAATTATGCATAAACGCAAGTGATTCTTCCGGAGTATATGGGATGGAACTCACTGCTGCGGTTGGAGAAATGATACCACGATCGTTGGTTGGCGAATGTGCGGTATAACCAATTGTACCATCATCATTTCTGGTATAACTTGCGGTTAAGCCCCAAAAGTCTTCGCCGTAACCTGCAAAATTTGAAGGATTATCAACACAATAATTGTAGTTAATTAATGTGTGATTTTGGTTGAGTTGCCAGTAGTTTGCGTACTGATCTGATAAGTTTCTAGGATCTAAACCTAAATACGAATAGTGTGCCCAGAATAAAGGTCCGCCATATTGTAAATGACCATTATGTCTTAAAACAAGTGGTAAACCATAGGTTGAATTACTAGCTGTAATATTACCATTTCTAGCCCAACCTTGATGATAGGCTTGTGCATCAATCGCGTGATCTGGAGAGGAAGCTGCCATGACGTAAGTGATTAAACATTCGTTATAACCTTCGAGTGGCATATTCATTTGAAATTGGTAGTTTGGTGACCAATGCCAGTATAGAACATCTTCACCATTAGTATACCATTCCCAGTCGATCCCTTTCCAAAGCTCGTCGTATTTTTGTGCAATCGCCTGTTCTTCTGGCGTACCGTTTTTCAGGTATTCTCTTACCACAATCATCCCTTGTGCTAAAAAAGAAGTTTCAACTAAATCTCCGCCATCATCCATTGGGCTAAAGGGTTGTGTGTTTCCTGTTTCGCCATTGATCCAATGTGACCAAGCGCCGTGAAAACGATCGGTGTTTGCTAAAAAATCTGCAATATTATCTAAACGCTCTAAAGCTTCTGCTCTAGACACAATACCTCTTTCTACACCTACAATCATTGCCATTAAACCAAAGCCGGAACCACCGGTAGTAACAGTTGGGTCTGTACCTTCATTTGGGTGATAACGTTCCCTGGCCATTTGCGAATTAGGTTCTGCAAAATCCCAGAAATATTTGAAAGTTTCTGTTTGTACGATATCTAATAACTCTTCGTCGCTAACAGGATCTACTTCGGGACCTTCTTCACCAGTATATGGATCTTCATAAGTATAGTTATCTTCTTCAGAACAACTAATAAAAAAAATTAGGCTGAATAAAAATAGTATTGAAATGCGTAGGTTTTTCATAGAAATTACAGATAATCTTGAAGAAAGAAAAGTTACTTTCAACAAGTTAATATTGATGAATTTTTAAAATGAGATCCCGGAACTAAAAGTTATAGTTCGATTGTTCCGGGATCATAGCTAATTCAAGTGTTTTAATTAAACACACATTTTATTCTTCTGTATACCCCATCACCTCGTTTACTTCTTCCGCAGTTAAAGCTTTATTGAAAAACCTAAGATCATCCATATAGCTTAAATCAGAAAGGTGTCCCCATTCGGTAAATCCTGGCGCACCAGACATTATAGAAATAAGATCTACACCTTCCCAACTCATAGGAGCGTCTAAAGTTGAAGTATTTATAGCCTCTCCGTTAAAATATATAACAGTTTCTGTTTCAGAGATAGTAAAAGCAATATGTGTCCATTCACCTGAAGATATGTTTGAAGAGCCCGGATCGTTCCAAGCTTCAGCTGAACCATTACCAATATTAAGTTTAAAAACGTCTGTACCTTCTCTGAAAAATCTAAAGCCACTTGTTCTAAGGTTTTGTGGTCCTTCAGGATTTTCTGGGTTCTGTAATGCACTTGCAGTTATAATGCCTGCTTTTTCTTGATCAGCATCTAATTTATACCAAAAAGTAGCACTAAAAGTTAATGATGTTAAACCCTCGACAGGAGCGGTAAGATATGAATCTGTATTTCCTGCATACGCATTAGAGCCAATTTGTGCTTCGCCTGCAAAGCCTGGTTCACCAACTGCTGTAATTTCTCGATTGGAAATTAAGTCAGCGTAACCGCCGTTTAAATTCATATAAAAAGCTTCTCCGTCAAATTGCGGAACATACGGCACTGTTTCTTTACTGAAATTAATGGTTTCTGAAGTAGTATTCCCCGCAATATCGGTTACTGTTACAGTAAGGGTGTATTCTCCATCACTAAGTTCGTAAGGGACTTCTTTATCTACAATTCTGTAATCCGTAAATTCATCGTAAAATTCGAGTTCTTCGCCGTTTAAGTCTACAGAAATTTCAGTGATTTCTATATCGTCGGTGGCTTCAAAGGCAATATTAATCATCACAGTTTCAGTAGTGGTCTGGAAATCTGTATCATCACCTGGTGATGTAATTTCTACTTCCGGAGCTGCTTGATCTTCTCCCGGATCTACTTTTGTAATATCGTCGATCTCTTCTTGTTGACATGCTGCCGCAATCACTAAAACTAACGATAGCAAGCTTAATTTTTTAACTATATACTGTTTAAACATGATCTTCCTTTTTTTAGTTATTAATTAGTTAATGGTAACGCATCAACTTGTTCTTGAGGATAAGGCAAGTATTCTGAACTTTCTGAAAAAGATCTTCCGTCATAACTAAGCTCTGAATAGTTGTTTAATCGTATCATATCATAATATCGGATACCCCATTCCATAGCTAATTCTGCAAACTTTTCATCCATTACATCTTCTGATGTTACACTTGGTAAATCTGCTAATCCTGCTCTATTTCTAACCTGGTTAACCGCTTCTGCAGCACTACCTGCTGTTGGAGTTGCTCCTCTTGTCACAGCTTCAGCATACATTAATAATACTTCTGCATATCGAGTAACAATAAAGTTTTTAGCAGAACCGTAGCTATTTTGCTCTTCTGGTAACTGATCTGATGGTAAATAATGTTTTCCACTAGCAAAATATGCTCTTTCATAATCGTTGATCACATCTCCACTTGGCGTTGTATTAGATACAAATGCTGGTAAATCTGTATAACCATCTTCATTTAATTCATTTATTCCTCTATCGGTAAATAAAACACTTGTTTCTAAACGTACAGTTTCATTACGATCTAGCATAAATTTAATGTACTTCATACTTGGCTCGAAGAAGCCCCAACCAGATGATGCATTTTCTCTGGCAGGAGTCCAACCTTGTGGTCCAAAAGGAGCGAAATTGTGATAAAAAGTACCTCCAACATCAGAACCTAATTCATCAAACTGCATTTCTAATAAAGACTCATTACTAAGCTCTCCAGGAATTTTAAATAATTGGTAGAAATCAGGATATAAAGAAAATCTTCCGCTATTAATAATTTCTCCGGCAGCATCGGCAACACCTTGATAATTTTCTAATTCTAGATTCGCCATGGCCTTTAAAGCATAAGCCGTATAAGCAGTTACACCACCAGGAAAATCTGTACGCTCGTTTGGTCGTACGTTAGGTAGGTTAGGTATTGCTTCATCCATTTCATCGATGATAAATTGCATTACTTCTTCTTTAGACGAAACTCCATTTGCCTCGATCTCTTCGAATGGGTTGTTAGTTCTGTAAATGAACACATCTTCCCAGGTTCTAGCTACGTTAAGATGTAACCAAGCACGAAGAACTCTAACTTCTGCGATATATTGCTGAGCACGAAGATCATCTTCACCCTCCATAAACTCTCTATAACGTTCTAACTGAACGATAGCAGTGTTTAGGTCGATAATGTCTGAATAATGTAAATTCCATAAAGAATTGTACATCCAATACCCGTTATTGTAAATGAAGTTATCTGTATCTGCAAATGGCTGTTGATCACCCAGACCACCTGCATTAACATCGTCACCACGAACGGCTAAAAGAAGAGCTTCTTCCCAGCCTCTTGTAGAAAATGCATTGTAAGCTCCTACTAAAGCTCCGCTCATTTCTGAAGGATCTGTATAATCTAGGTCTCCGGTATTTAATTGTCCGGTTCTTGTATCAAATTCATCACTACAAGAGAATATGCTTGCAGACAAACCGAATACTAATAAAACTTTATATATATTTTTCATAGTTGTTTTTTTTAGATTTTAACATTTAAGCCCACAGTATAAACTGCCGGAATAGGATATGTCTGGCGATCTACACCATCTGTAATTTCTGGGGTGAAACCATTATACTTGAAAAAAGTTAAAGGTCTTTCTGCGGTAAAGTTTAAACGAATTTCAGGCAATTTTTCGTTACGAATGGTGTAACCTACTTGAAGATTCTGAATTCTGAAGAAATCTCCATCTTCGATCCAGAAATCACTTAACTGTTGGTTCCAAGATTTACGTAAACCTGCAGAAGAAGGGTAGCTGTTACTTGTACCTTCACCATGCCATCTGTTAATTGCTAAATCTGCATCCATATTGGTATCGTTGGTATAAATAATCTCACCTCTTTTTCTGTTTAAAATTTTATTACCACCTTGACCATAAACACTTAGAGAAAAATCCCAGTTTTTATAATTTAAGCTAATATTTCCTCCATAAGTGTAGGTCGGTAAAAAGTTACCTAAGAAAACTCTATCTTCATCGTTAATCACCCCATCACCATTTTGATCTCTAAAGATTAAATCTCCCGGTTGTAATTGTGCTTCCGGGTTATTTCCTAAAAATGGACTATTACTTACCTGAGTCTCATTTTGGAAAACACCTACAACTTCTAAACCATAAAAAGATTGAAGAGGCTCTCCTACGACAGTTCTTTGTCTAAATTCTGCAGAACCACTGTTAATGTAACCTTGTTCATTTTGAATAGCAGTTACTTCATTTTTGATCGATGTAAAGTTACCTCCCACAGAATAGCTAAAATCTTCATTAATATTATCACTCCAAGTTGCAGAAAGTTCTATACCTTGGTTACGTATAGTACCAGCATTTTGGTTTAAAACTTGATTAATTACAGGGATTGTAATTGGTAAAATAGCATTTTCTGTATCTCTTATAAAATAATCTGCACTTAATGATAATCTATTGTTTAGAGTCTCTGCGTCTAAACCGAAGTTAAATTCTTCTACTAATTCCCATTCATTATCAGTGAATACACTAGAAGAAGTGTAGCCTGTATAAGGCTGTCCGCCAAAAATTCCATAAACATTATTTATAGTGTTAGACCCTGAACTTGCACCAACATTATCATTACCTAATTGCCCCCAACTTGCTCTTAACTTAAGAAAGTTTAATGCACTACTATCTTTCAAAAAGTCTTCTTTAGAAAGTACCCATCCTGTACCTACAGAAGGGAATAACCCCCAAGGATCTTGTGTAAACTTAGAAGAACCGTCATAACGTAAAGTACCATATAATAAATATTTGCTATCAAAATTATAGGCAGCTCTACCAAAGAATGACAATCCATAAATTCTTGCACCATTTTCGTTAACATTACCGCTAAATGAAGAAGGGTCTGCAAAATTTAAAAATTGACTAGTTTCTAAACGTATTCCTCGGATGTCTCTACCTGTTGCGCTAAACGTATTAGCAGCCTCATCTCTATACGAGTGACCCGCCATTAATGTTAGGTTATGCTTACCATAACTATCTTCGTAAGTAAGAGTATTATCCCAGTATTGATTAGAGTAATTGTTTTGTTCTCTTCTTATACTTGAAAAACCTTCCACATTATTACCTAATGTATAAGGTAAATTCACATAATGGCCTTCTATTGTTGAATAATCGTGACTATACGAAGTTCTAAAAGTTAATTTATCTTCGATAATCTCTGTTTCTAAATAAGTGTTCGCTAAAATCTTTCTTACTTTTAACTGGTTCTTATTGTAACGCATATCTGGAAAAGGGTTTTGAGTACCTCTGTATCCTAATAATTGAGCGTTAGAATATCTTGTAGGAAATGCATCTGTATTTTGCGGATCGATCACCGGCATAATTGGCACTGCGTGATAAGCTTTAAACCAAGCAGAACCTTCAGGACTGTATTGTGTAGCATTACTAAAAATAAAGCTGCTTCCTACCTTAATTCTGTCAGTTACATTAATATCTAACTTAGAACGAAGGTTTAATCTTTCGTATTCATTTTTCATATCAAGAATACCTTCTTGATCAAAGTAATTTGCTCCTACCGAATAAGTAGAGTTTTCACCACCACCGGTAACGCTTATTCCGTGACTAGTAATAATACCTTCTCTAAGAATTTCATTATACCAATCTGTATTTACATCTGGCACATTAGGGTTTAATTCACTACGACCATAACGCTGCATTGCGTTTAAAATGAATTGAGCATCTGCTTCTGAACCTGACTCGTAAGCCATTGTAGCAAATTGCTCTGCGTTTGCCATTTTTAAAACATTTTGAGCAACTTGGATACCAGTGTACGTATCATATTCAATCACAGGTTTTTTGTTTCTTGTTCCTTTTTTAGTTTCGATAATTACAACTCCATTAGCTGCACGAACACCGTAAATAGCTGCAGAAGAAGCATCTTTAAGCACGTTAATAGATTTAATATCTTTTGAATCTAAAAAGTCAATATTATTGTAAAATGCTCCGTCTACTACGTATAATACGCTAGAACTTCCTGAGTTAAAAGAGCCCAAACCACGAATACGCACTGTAGGTGAAGCTCCAGGAGAACCTGCTGATACAATCTGAACTCCAGGTACTTTTCCTTGAACGGATTGCATCACGTTTGAGTTAGGTGTTTTTTGAATTTCTTCAGAATCGATCGTTGCAATCGATCCGGTTAAATCTTCTCTTTTTTGTTCACCATAACCAACAACCACTACTTCACTTAAAGATTCTAGATCTGGCTTTAGTGAAACATCTATTATTTCTTGACCATCAACAGAAACTTCTTGTGTTACAAAACCAATATAGCTAAAGGTAAGAACATCGCCTTCTTCTAATACGATTTCGTAAATACCATCAAAATCTGTAGTGGTTCCGGTTGTAGAACCTTGAACAGATACATTCGCTCCAGGCAATGGCATACCATCGTCTGCTGAAGTTACCGTACCTGTAACTGTCTTTTCTTGTGCAAATAGCGTAAATCCTGTGAAAAGGAATAGCAATGCAAGTAAATGTGTTTTCATGTGTGTTTAAATAGCTTTAATTAATAAGATTATTAACCTTTCAATAAGAAGCCTAAATATTAACGATATGTTAATTTAAAGCCTTATTGATTGTCAAATTTATAAAGAGGATGTTTTCGAAGATTATTTTAAAATATATCTAAACTCATCAAGAAGTAAAAAATATATAAATTATTTAATATCAGTAATTTATATATTCTTTTGATGAATAATATTTTGCCGAAATATCTCAAATGATGTGTTATTGATGAGTTTTAAAACTGTTAATTACAACGTTTTCGCTTTAACTCTTCTAGTCTATCGACAATAAAAACTTAACTAGATTTTCTTTTTTATCGAGGTCAAGCTTTTTTCTTAAGCGATAACGATGTAGTTCTACACTTCTGTAAGTAATGCCTATTAGTGGTGCAATTTCTTTAGAACTTAAATTCATTTTTAAGTAGGCACATAATTTTAGATCTTTTGGAGTAAGCTCGGGGAATTGCTCCTGTAATTTTTTGAAGAAATCATCGTGAACCTCATTGAAGTTTCGTTCAAAAAGTTTCCAATCATCATCCGAGTGAGATTGATTTTCTTTGAAATTGTTTAAACGATCATAAAGTTTACTATGCTCATTTTTAATTTCTTCCTTGTTAATTTCACTTTCAAGCTGATTCAGAATTTCTTCTTTTTTCGCCATACTTGCTGCATAAGTAGCCAGCTCTCTACGTTTAGAATCTAACTGGTCTTTTAGCTGTTTCTTTTCTAATTCAGCTAAGCGTTTATTGTTTTCTAGTTTTTCTTCTTTTAATTCGAGTTCGTTTTTATAAGCCAGTTCTCGCTCAAAACGCTTTTGCTTTCTGTTATACCTTTTCTTGTTGTAAAGGTTAACGAGGTAAAAAGAAAGGATCGCTAAAATGATATAACCTATAATCGCTTGATTGCTAAAGTACCAAGGAGGCAAAATTATAAATTGGTAATGGAGTGTTTTGCTCTCTCTGTTTCCGGAGATATTTTTCACCAAAAGTTCATAATCACCACGCGGAAGATTTTCAAAATTTAATTTATTATCGTCTAACGTGTTCCAAGATTTGTCGTAACCCACCAACTTATATTTATATTGATGCTGAATGTAATTGGCAGGTTTATAATTGGTAAGCGAAATATTGATAGAGTTCTTTTTATACGGAATTTCATATAAGCTATCTATCTTCTTTAATTCACCGTTAATGCTTAAACTTGAAATCGATGGCGAAGTATTTTCTTGCACTTCTATTTCGTGACTGCTCATATCTGCTAACAAATAACCGTCATCTAAAAAAAGATAGATAGAATCGTTGATAGCCTTGGCGTAGTCAAAATCTTGCACCAGTTTATTTTCGGTAATTTTAGCAGAAAGTTTTAAGGTTTTGCTAGAAGTGATATCTAAAATATTAACGTTACTCCCGTTTTTGGTGACAATAAATTTATCCTGAAATGCCATCACATCTTCAAAAGGGAATAGCTTATCGGTTAACAATTGATCTTTAATAATCGTGTCGTTAATAATGTCGTATTTTAGAATTTTGTTTTTAGAAGTTAGGTAAACCACATTTTTTAATTGAAATATATGTTTTACCTCATTCTCATCGTAAAAACGCTCTAATTGCAAAGAGTTATTTTTGAATTTGTAATGACTAACACCATTGTGAGGAGAGTTTACCCAATAGTTTCCGTTTTCATCGATGGCTACTTCATTAATTCTAAATTTAACCTTATCATAGCTATCGATTTCCCAAGAATCGTTAGTTTTTTTAAATTCACTTAGGCCTGTGTAATTCGCCTGTAAATAGGTGTTTTCTTCTTCCGTAGTAATAAAACGTACACCACCACTTAAATCACTAATAGGCTTAAAAACCTTATTCTTAATCAGAAAAGTACCATTGTTGTGCCCGCAAATTATTTCATCATCAATTCGGTTTAAATTCCAAACTTGTCCGTTAGAGTTTTCAAGAAAATGAAGTCCGTTTTGATTTTTTATAAATACTCCGTGGTTACTTCCTAGATACTCCGTGTATTTGTCGTTACCACGTTCCACAGCATAAAGCGTTCCTAATTGACCGCTTTTATCGGTAAACATATACAAGGGCGAGCTAAGAAAAACACACGCCAAACCATTATCTAAACCAAGCCATAGATTACCGTTTTTATCTTCAAACTGACTCAAAATAGTATTGTTCAACAATCCGTTGGTCGTGTTAATGGTGTATAACAATTCCTTTTCAGCATTAACGATTAATAAACCATTATTAATGGTACCAATACATAATTTGTTATCGATCCAGCTTAAATTATTAATTTCTATCCCGTTAATAATCTCAGAATCTTTAGGGATCCATTCAGTAATCTCTCCGTTTTTTACGTAGTAAATTCCGTTGAGCTGAGTTCCCAATAAAACTCCTCCTTTGTACGCAACAAGTGATTGTAAAGTATAATTTTGAAGCGGTAAACTCCAGGTTTCAAACTCAAAAACCCCATCTTTCAGTTTAAAAACACCGGCGTTTTTTGTAGTTAAATAAATCTGATCATTAAACTCATACGTGAAAATTGCTGAGACCTCCGGAAAAGCGATTTTACTCACTTGTTTCGTACGGTTATTCAACATATAAATCCCTTTAAACGATTGAAATACGATATTTTCTTTATACGGAAAAATCTTCCAAATCTCATCGTTTTTAAAAAAACCACTTTTCAGTTTTGGGGATAAGCTGGTGTAAATTAATTCATTCTTTTCATTATGCGTCCAATATCCAAATTCCTGATAAGCTCCTGTATATAAAGTGTCGTTAATCACTTCTGTAGAACGAATAACCACATCTTTTGGCAAGCTGTATTTCTTCCATTCATCACCATTAAATTCTAACAACTTATAATTATTGGCCGTGTAAATGGTACCGCAACTATCTTGAGAAATATCCCAATTCGAATTTTCTCCCTGATAGTCATTTTTTGTATAACTTTTAAAAAAAGGAGTCGTCTGTTGCGAAAAACCAACAAAACTTACCAATAGAAATAACAGAATTAGCTTATTCATAAAATGAAATTGGGGCAACTACATTATTCAAAGATAAAATATTCTTAAACATATAATTTACTTCAAAAAAAATCGAAATACATCTTGTACCTTAACAATTCAATTTAAATAAATTCATAATGAAGCCCAAAACACTGTTTTTTTGATGTAAATGAAACCTTGCTAGATTTAAACCCGCTCAAAGTTTCTGTTGAAAATTATTTGAATAATGAATCCAATTTAGCTAAATTAACTTCTCTTTTCGATGAAATTATTAGCGTTGAAAAATTTCAGACCTACAAACCAAATCAAAAAGTGTATAAGAAAATTCAACCAAAATCTATTGAAGCTAAAGAGTGTTTGCTGGTCGCCGCACACGCTTGGGACATTATGGGAGCAAAATCGTGTGGTTGGCAAACTGCTTTTGTAAAACGAGAAGGTAAAAGTTGGTTTCCGTTAGCAGAAAAACCAACTTACAACATTAAAAACATAGAAGAATTAGCCGATTTACTTTAAATACTTCGGAAATTCATTCAGCTCTAAACCCCAAATAATAGGCAACCCCAAATAAATTAACAGCACAATTAGAATAATCGAAAGAATATTCATCCAAACGCCGGTTTTCAGCATATTGGGTATGGTCAAATATCCTGAACCGAACACAATCGCATTCGGCGGTGTTGCCACCGGAAGCATAAACGCACAAGAAGCGGCCAAAGCAACGCCGATCATTAACGGATAAGGATGAACATTTAAAACCAAAGCGGTTGGCACAATAACCGGTAACATCATCGAAGTTGTGGCGGTGTTCGAAGTAATTTCAGTTAAAAAGTTTACGGATGCTACAATCAAAATCAGCATCAAGAATAACGAAATATGCTCGAAAGACGTCATTTGTTGACCGATCCATTCTGCTAAACCAGTAGTTGCAAATCCTTCTGCTAAAGCCAAACCGCCACCAAATAATAGCAAAACTCCCCACGGTAATTCTACCGCTTGTTCCCAGGTTAATAAACTTTTCTGCGTTTTATTTTTTGTAGGTAATAAGAAAATAAGTAATGCCGCGGCAATAGCAATAATGGTATCATCGATTCCCGGTAAAATAGGCGCTAATAAATAGCTTCTCGTCATCCAACAAATTGCGGTCAAGCAAAATACCACTAAAACAGTTTTTTCTTCAAAACCTAGCGGACCTAATTCTTTCTGTAAACGTTTAATTTCTTCTTTCCCTCCAGGGAATTGATTCTGCTGAAAGCTAAACGCGAACGAGGTTAAATACTTCCAAGCGATAAACATTAATAAAACCGCTAACGGAACCCCTAACAACATCCATTGAAAAAATGAAATTTCAACCTGATAAGTTTTTTCTAAAATACTCGCCAAAACAATATTTGGCGGCGTTCCGATGAGTGTTGCCATTCCGCCGATCGATGCTGAATAGCCAATACCTAACATCAAAGCTTTGGCAAAACGCTCACTTTCTTTTTGATCGGTTTTTGTTTCTTTAAGCTGAGAAATAATTGCCATACCGATCGGTAACATCATTACGGCGGTTGCAGTATTAGAGATCCACATCGAGAGAAAACCTGTAGCAACCATAAAACCGAGAATAATTTTTTTCAGTCCCGTACCGATCACACTTATAATATAAAGTGCGATCCTTTTATGTAAATTCCATCGTTCTATAGAGATCGCAAGAATAAATCCGCCTAAATACAAAAACACATATTTATGACCATAAGCTTGGGTAGTCGTGCTAATATCGATCGCACCGGTTAACGGAAAAAGTATAATGGGCAGTAAGGATGTAACTGCGATCGGCACCACTTCTAGCGTCCACCAAACGGCCACCCAAAGTGTGATCGCTAATACAGAAATTGCTTTTTCTGAAAGTCCTTCCGGTTGAAAAAATAATTGGGTAAGTAAAAATAATAGCGGACCGGCAACCAGTCCTATCTTTTTATAAATTGAATTTCCCATTACGTGTTTAATTCAAATTTCGTTTTTTAATAAAAAACTTTTTCAGCAATGTAGAAGCTTCTTCTTCTAGTAAACCTTCGGTGATTTTTGTTTTCGGGTGTAATTTTCCACCCATTACGCGATAGCCGCGATGTTCATCCTTTGCCGCAAAAACTACGTGAGAGATCTGGCTCCAATACAACGCACCGGCACACATTTGGCAAGGCTCTAAAGTCACGTAAAGGGTGCAATTGGTTAAATACTTTCCGCCTAAAAAATTAGCAGCAGCAGTAATGGCTTGCATTTCTGCGTGAGCAGTCACATCGTTAAGCATTTCTGTAAGATTATGCCCACGAGCGATCACTGTATTGTTACTCACAATAATTGCTCCTACCGGAATTTCATTACGGTCGTAAGCCTCTTGCGCTTCGATAAGCGCTTTTTTCATAAAATAAGTATCGTCAAAAGGAGTTAACATAAGCCAAAAATACAATTTCAAACTTTACCTTTGTCGTATGGCATCAAGATTATTGCAAAACATCAATTCTCCGGAAGATTTAAGAAAGCTCGACAAGCAAGACTTGTTGCAAGTCGCTAAAGAATTACGAGAATTTATTATAGATATTGTGGCTACCAAAGAAGGGCATTTGGGAGCGAGTTTGGGCGTGGTTGAATTAACCATTGCTTTGCATTATTATTTTAAAACCCCGGAAGATCTGTTGGTTTGGGATGTTGGTCATCAAGCTTACGGACATAAAATTTTAACCGGTCGCCGAGATATTTTTGAAACGAACAGAAAACTGAATGGTTTAAGCGGTTTTCCAAAACGCAATGAAAGTATTTTTGATACATTTGGAGTTGGCCATAGTTCAACTTCAATATCTGCCGCATTGGGGATGGCGATTGCCTCGAAGTTAAATGGAAAATCAGAAAAAAATCATATTGCAGTGATCGGTGATGCTTCGATCGCTAGCGGAATGGCTTTTGAAGGTCTTAATCACGCCGGGGTCACGAAAGTGAATTTATGGGTGATTTTAAATGATAATGCGATTGGAATCGACCCAAGTGTTGGTGCGTTGAAAGCATATTTATCAAAATCAAAGATTGGCGTAAAACCCAAGCAAGATAATATGATCGAAGCTTTAAATTTTCATTATTCCGGACCTATCGACGGGCACGATTTTGAAGCTATTTTTAAAGCTTTTGAAGAGTTAGAAAAGGTGAAAGGACCTAAATTTCTTCATCTCATCACCAAAAAAGGAAAAGGTTTACAGCAAGCGGAAGAAAACCAAGTGACTTATCACGCTCCGGGGAAATTTGATAAGACCACAGGTGAATTACTTCCGAAGAATAATGAAAATTTATCCCCTAAATTTCAAGACGTTTTTGGTCTCACGCTCGTTGAATTAGCAAAAACCAACGAGCAAATTATCGGGATTACTCCGGCAATGCCTACGGGAAGTTCTTTAAAATATATGATGAATGAGTTTCCCGATCGTGCTTTTGATGTTGGTATTGCAGAACAACACGCGGTAACACTCGCTGCAGGAATGGCTACGCAGGGAAAAATCGTTTTTTGCACGATCTATTCAACATTTTTACAACGCGCTTACGATCAATTAATTCACGATGTGGCTTTGCAAAATTTACCGGTAATATTTTGTATAGACCGAGCCGGCTTAGTGGGTGCCGATGGCGCTACGCATCACGGAGTTTTTGATCTTGCGTATTTACGTTGCATTCCCAATTTAATTATTGCAACCCCTTCAAATGAAATTGAACTTCGCAATATTCTTTACACCGCATCTTTAGGTTTGGAAAATCCGATCGCAATTCGCTACCCAAGAGGTCGAGGATTAATAACCGATTGGCAAAAAGATTTTCAGAAAGTTGAAATTGGTAAAGGAAAAAAACTTCAAAGCGGAAGTGAACTCGCGATTATTTCTGTCGGAACGATTAGAACAGAAGTTGAAGAAGCGCTCCAACAACTTCAACAACCGGAAAAAGTTGCGCATTATGATCTAGGATTTGTAAAACCTTTAGATGAAGAAATGCTCGTTGAAATTTTTCAGCAATACAAAACAGTGATCACGGTCGAAGATGGTGTGATTTCCGGTGGAGCGGGAGAAGCGGTTTTAGCTTTCGCTAATCAACATCAATTCACTTCAAAAATTATCAACCTAGGAATCCCAGATGAATTCATCGAGCAAGGAACCACAGCCGAACTAAGAGATCTAGCTGGCATTTCTGCGGAAAGGATTCAACAAAAAATAGAAGAGGTATTATCCTAATTTACTTCCCGATAATTTCTGAAAAGTTCTTAGCGCATTCCCGTCGGTGAGTGACGCTACTTCAGAACTTAATTGAATAAGCCATTGGTAAGTCGATTTTTCTTCTACTTCAAAATCTTTGAGAAAGCTGTTTAAAATGAGTTGATCATAATTCGTTTCTTCATGTTTCACACTATTTTCAATGGCTTTGGTGTAAGTGTCTAAAAGCGTAGCGATAATTTTATAACCGGCAATTTCTTTTTCGATTACTTCTTGGCTTTGATAAATTTTTTCAACACTTAAGCTAATAATATCTTTTATTTGAGCGGTATAATTCGATCTGTCTAATAGAGATTCGTGAAAATTCCCTTCAAGAATGGCTTCTTCATTTTCAATAAAAACACGTGCAGCATCTTTTATAAGCGTATTGATGGCGAGAGAACGTAAATAACTTAATCTGCTTTGCGTGTTGGTTAACGCGTGAAATTTTTCAGTATTAATATTGTTTTTTACGAGTTTAATAAGGTATTCTAAGGCAAAACTTTCGTCGATAAGTCCAAGATTAATGCCGTCTTCAAAATCGATAATCGTGTAACAAATATCATCGGCAGCTTCAACTAAAAAAGTGAGCGGATGACGTTTAAAGTGAATGTCGCCACTTTTGCCGGATTCAATTAAACCTAATTCTTCAGCAACGTCTTTAAAAATAATTTTTTCACTTTGAAAGTAACCGAATTTCTTATCGGCAATTTCTGTGGTAGGTTTGTGTGGTAAAGATTCTTTAGGGTATTTGGTAAAAGCTCCTAAGGTAGCGTAAGATAATCGGAGTCCGTCTTTATTTCCGTTTTTTGTTTCAGTTAATAATTTAAAGCCATTTGCATTACCTTCAAAATGGGTAAGATCGTGATATTCTTTTTCACTTAATTGTGCTTTAAAACGCTTGCCATTTCCGTTTTTAAAATATTCGCCAATAGCTTTTTCACCGGAGTGACCGAAAGGCGGATTGCCAATATCGTGTGCCAATGCTGCTGCGGCAACAATAGCACCAAAATCATTAAAATGATAACCGTGCGTGGCTGATAGATGAGGATGTTTTTCAATTACTTTTTTACCAACAATCCTTCCTAAAGATCTTCCGACAACAGAAACTTCTAAACTATGCGTGAGCCTGGTGTGAACAAAGTCTGTCTTTGAAAGTGGGATTACCTGCGTTTTGTCTTGTAAACTTCTAAAAGCTGAAGAGAAAATCACACGATCATAATCTACCTCAAAGCCTAATCGGGTGTCATCTTGAGCTATACGTAATCGTTTGGTGGTATCGCCATAACGTTTTAAAGAAAGTAATTGTTCCCAGTTCATCTACATTATTTTTAGAAGGCTAAAAATAGTAAACTAACTAGAACTATGAAGAATTGCGAGCTTACTTCTTATAATTTTCAGCAACTTTTTCTACTTCTAAATACCAATCTTCGCCAAATTTTTTAATGAGCGCTTCTTTTACAAACTTGTAAATAGGCGTTTGTAGTTCTTTTCCTAAAGAACAGGCATCGTCGCAAATTGGCCAACGATGATAATTTACAGCTGCAAATTGAGAATACGATTGTACGCGAACCGGATAAAGCTCGCAAGAAATAGGTTTTTTCCAATCTATTTTTCCGGCGCGGTAAGCACCTTCAATTCCGCAAAGGGCGGTTCCTTTATCATCGAAAGTAACATAAGCACATTCGGCGCCATTTACGAGCGGAGTTTCATATTCACCAAAATCATTTTTAATATGTGTGCCTTGTGCTTCAATCGCTTCAATGCCTTCTTTTCTTAAAAAAGGTTTCACTGCAGCATACACTTCTTTTAGTTTTTCAATTTCCTCTTCTTCTACGGGAGCGCCGGCTTCACCTTCTACACAACACGCACCTTTACAAGCAGAAAGATTACACACAAAATCTTTCTCTATAATATCTTCTGAAACTATGGTTTTTCCTATCTGAAACATTTGGCAAAGGTAATATGATTTTTTTGTAAGCAATAAAATTTTAGCCGACAATCTTAGCTGAAAATTTTATAAAATATTTTACAAATTATTGCTGGCAAGTGTTTGAAAATAAAATACTTTTGCGCGCATTTTGAAAAACGTTAGTTATGGGTTTTGACTTTAAAGAAATTTTTACTGCCGGAATGATTCTATTTGCGGTGATCGATATTATTGGTAGCATCCCAATTATTGTAGATCTACGAAAAAAAGTAGGGCATATACAGAGTGAAAAAGCTTCTGTAGTGGCGGCTATTTTAATGATCGTTTTTCTTTTTGTTGGGGAAGAAATTCTTAATCTTATCGGGATCGATGTCAACTCGTTTGCCGTAGCCGGTTCTTTTATTTTGTTCTTTTTAGCGATCGAAATGATTTTAGGTGTTCAACTTTATAAAGATGATGCACCAGAAACTGCTGCGATAGTTCCGCTGGCATTTCCATTAGTTGCCGGGGCGGGAACGATGACTTCTATACTTTCACTTCGGGCAGAATACCATACGATCAATATTATTATTGCAATTTTAATAAATATTATCATTGTTTATTTAGTATTGAAATCTTCCGGAAAAATTGAACGCGTGTTAGGAAAACAAGGAATTAATGTGATACGTAAAATTTTTGGTGTAGTTTTGTTAGCCATAGCGGTAAAATTATTTGCGGCCAACATTCAAAATTTATTCAATTAAAATGAAGTATTTTATTTACTTTTTAATGCTTTGCGCATTAGGATTATTAATTTACAACGTCACGATAATCGATTTTAGCGACCTGATGGCAAAAGACAGTAAAGTAGCTGTAGCTTGTGTTCTGTCTTCTTTATGCGTAATTGTGTTGATGCTAATCTTGCTAATTTCCAGAGAAATTAAGAAAAAAGCTGAAGCTTAATCGAGCGCAAGTAATTTCTGAATCATTTTATCGTCTTCACCAATAATTCTTTGAGCTGCATTGGTGCCAAAAAGTTGTTCAGCCATCGTGGCTCTTAAATACTTTTTGAGTAAATAACGGTAATTCTTGGTTCTAAAATCGAAATTGAATTCTTTTAAGTAGTCAATATAATTCTGAAGTGTTTTATCGGTAACTAATTCGCTTTCGTTAAATTCTTCTTGAGTTATATTGTTGAAGTAATTTCTGTCTTTTTCAAGAATATTGAAGATAAAGCGATCCATTACACCGCCTTTCAACATATAATTGAGACTTTCTTTTTCGTAATCGGTATCTTTTGCAACAAAAACGTCGGGAATAATTCCGCCGCCGCCGTAGACTACTTTTCCCCCGGGAGTTTCGTAACGCAACGAATCGTTAACACTAATGCTATCTCTACTTTGAAGTTCGCCATTACTGTAACGGCTTAAGTATTCTTCAAAGTATTCTTTGTTGTTTCCGTGATCATAGGGTTTCTGGATAGAACGACCGGTTGGCGTGTAATAACGTGCAACAGTTAGTCTAACGGCACTACCATCTCCTAAATTCATCTCACGTTGCACCAAACCTTTACCATAAGATCTTCTTCCTACAATCGTGCCTACGTCGTTATCTTGTAGCGCTCCGGCAACAATCTCACTCGCCGATGCTGAATTTTCATTGATCAACACAAAAACTTTTGAATTTTCGAATCGGCCTTTTTTGGTGGCAAAAGTTTTCTTGATCTCGCCTGATTTATTCTTCGTGAAAACAATTAGTTTTTTATCGCTTAAAAATTCATCTGCAATTTTTACGGCCTGGTCTAAATATCCGCCGCCATTATCTCTTAAATCTAGTGCTAATTCTTTAGCCCCTTGAGCGATTAAACTTTCGATTGCAGTTTCAAACTCTTTGTATGTACTTTCTGCGAAGCGATTCACTTTAATGTAACCTAACTTTTTATTCAGCATATAAGCGGCATCGACACTTTTAATAGGAATCGTGCCTCGTTTCACTTTAAAATCTAGCAGTTTTTCGCTTCCGTTACGTTTAATCTTTAAGTTAACGGTGGTGTTTATTTTTCCTTTTAATAAAGATGAAAGAGAATCTGTGTTAATTGTTTTTTGTGCTAACTCTATTCCGTCTGCATAAAGAATGCGGTCTCCGGCTTTAATACCTACTTTTTCACTTGGGCCGTTCGCTAAAGGTTTGATCACAGCGATCGTGTCATTCAGCGTATAAAAACTTATACCGATGCCTACAAAATCTCCTTTCATATTTTCGGCAAGCGCATCGTATTTTTGCTTCGGAATATAAGTTGAATGCGGATCTAGATCTTCTAAAATACTATTCACCGTAACATCAACAATACTATCGGTATTTACATTGTCGACATATTCGTAGTCGATGTAGTCGATAAGTCGGTTGAGCTTTTCTTTTTTGGCATTAGCGGTAAAAAGACCTTCAGAAGAATCTGAAAAATCTAAACTGGCACCAATAAAAACACCAAAAGCGCAAGCTGCGCCAATAATTAAAGGAAGATATTTTTTAGAGTAACCGCTCAAGTATTTTTAGTCGTTTAAGTCTGTAATTTGTTCGATGGTAACGCCGGCTTTTTCTAGAAAGCCTAAACCGGAATTATCTTTATATCCGTTTTGATACACTACACGTTTTATGCCAGCTTGATGAATAAGCTTGCTACATTCTTTACAAGGCGACATCGTAATGTATAACGTCGCATTTTTACAGGATTGTGTAGAGCCGGCAACTTTTAATATTGCGTTTGCTTCAGCGTGTAAAACATACCACTTAGTTAAACCTTCTTGATCTTCACAGCAATTCTCGAAACCGCTGGGCGTACCGTTATACCCGTCTGAAATGATCATGCGGTCTTTTACAATAATAGCACCTACTTGCTTGCGCTTACAATGAGATAGTTTACCCCATTCTACGGCCATTCTTAAATAAGCTTTATCAAACTTTAGCTGTTTTTCTGCAGACATTTTTCAGCATTTAGAACTGTAAATTTAAAAGAATAATTTTTCTTTTTCAGCCTTTAAAAAACAATAACAAGATTTTACCAAATATTACTTTCTAATAA
Source organism: Mesonia mobilis DSM 19841 (assembly GCF_000423405.1). Classification (GTDB taxonomy): domain Bacteria; phylum Bacteroidota; class Bacteroidia; order Flavobacteriales; family Flavobacteriaceae; genus Mesonia; species Mesonia mobilis. The sequence continues at coordinate 119,086 of NZ_AUHX01000006.1, forward strand.
CATAGGAATAACCAGTCCGATCACAATAGAAGAAACGACCAAAACCCAGTCTCTTTTTGAATAGTTGAAAATTGACTGAAAGATCAAAGCTAGAATTAATACCACAATAACTACAATGGCTTGTGCAGCTTCAATACCCAATGCAAATTCTAAAAGCCAAACAAATTTATCGGTACCGGAACCTACAGAACCCATAAAGAATGAAGAAAAACCTAAGCCGTGAATCACACCAAAGAAAAGTGTTGTAGCAATAAGAACACCCATCCCGCCATCTTTTGGCGTTTTGCCGGCGCGAATTAAATTATAAAGCGCAGTAATAAATATAGTTACCGGTATTAAAAATTCAACATAAGCAGAATTTACTTTTACAATATTAAAAGTCGCTAAAATTAAGGCTAAAGTGTGACCTAAAGTAAAGGTGGTGACTAGCCAAAACACGCGTTTCCATTCTAAAAAAGTATATGATGCTACTAATACAATTAAAAATAGCACGTGATCGTAAGCATTCAAATCTAAAACATGGGTAAGGCCAAGCTTAAAGTAAATCCAAAATTCGTTCATAAGGTTGATAAGATTAAGGGGTTATTCAAACTTACATTATTCTTAATAGATTTTCTAAAAATTTGTTAAAAAATGATTTCGGCTAAGCAGTAAAATTTATTTGAAATAAATCTAAATAAATTTTAAATATCTAAACATGATCTATATTTTTGCAAGCAATTTTAAATCAGTCTAAATTATAATTATTATGAAAAAGGCTTTATGGGTTTGTTTATTATTGTTCTCAAACCTTATAATTGCGCAAGAGCTGGCAACTATAAATGGAAAAGTGCTAGACGATCAAGATAATCCAATTCCGTTTGCAAGCGTATATGTTGGTGAGTTACAAAAAGGAAATGCAGCCAACGAAAACGGAGAATTTACCATAACCAACGTTCCTTACGGTAACTGGAATATTTTTGCAAGTGCGGTTGGTTTTAAAACCGTTTCTGTTGAGGTTAATATCAATTCAGCTCAAATTAACGGAGTTACCTTTCAATTAGAAGTAGATAGCGAATTAGATGCTGTTGAAGTTTTTGGAAATCGCTACAGCCATCCCGATAAAATTGAAGCCTTAACCAGACTACCATTAGAACCTTACGAACAAATACAAAGTATCTCTATTATTGGTGAAAAAGTAATTGAAGACCAGGGCGCGTTAACAATTTCTCAAGCGACGAAAAACGTACCGGGTGTTTATACTTTTGCTACTTATGGTAATAAACGAGAAAGTATGTCTTCTAGAGGTTTTAGAGGTATTCCTATCTTAAAAAACGGAGTGCGTGTGCATTCAGATTTTAGAGGAGTAGGTATTTTAACCGATATGCAAGGAGTCGATAATATTCAGGTATTAAAAGGTTCAGCATCGATCACCCAAGGAGTGGCAACCGATTTAGGAAGTCCCGGAGGTGTAGTAAATATTGTGACTAAAACGCCAAAATATCAATTTGGAGGAAATGCTTCTTTGCGTGTAGGTAGTTTTGGGCAAGTAAGACCTACATTCGATGTTTACGGTCCGTTAGATAAAAAGAAAAATGTTGCTTTTAGATTAAACGGAGCTTTAGAAAGAGCCGATAGCTATAGATCGATGATCTCTTCAGAAAGATTTTACATTAATCCATCATTGCAATGGCGTATCGACGATAAAACAAAAGTCACCTTAGAGATGGATCATTTTAACGATGCCAGAACTCCAGATGTTGGTACAGTTAATTTAGGTGAAAATAATGTAAACGCAATTTACGATTTACCTTATAACCAATATTTAGGATTTGAAAACGATCGCTCGATCACCGAAAACACTACATATTCTCTCCGTTTTGATCGTGCTTTAAACGATAAACTTACGTTGAAGGGAGCTTTTTATAAATCTGAATTAGACCTAAACGATAAAGGTTCAAGCTTAGGAGGCGCAATAGATGTTGAAGGAGAAACTATGTATAACTTAAGACAAAGAGGTTATTCAAACTCTACAAGAAGCGACAACAATAGTGTTGTGCAATTTGATTTAATTGGAGATGAAGTGGCTACCGGAAGCATCAAACACACTTTTCAAGTAGGTTTTGATTATAGAACTACAGATTTTTCTACCCGAAGTGAATCAATGAGTGTTGTCGATACCATCGATGTGTTTTCAGCAAACAGTCATAATTTACCTTCTATTTCTTTTGGGAATGCAAGAGTAAGTTCAGGTAAATCTAAATCGATTGGTTTTGTTGCGCAAGATGTGATCTCGTTTACAGATTGGTTTAAAACCTTTTTAGGTGTTCGTTACAGTACCACCGAAACTATTTCCGGGGAAGAAAATAACAGAAGTGACGCTTTTAATCCGTTAGGAGGGATTATCGTTTCGCCAACAAAAAACATTAATGTATTTGCTTCTTACACTAATAGTGCTTACCCAAGAACTGCTGCTCGTTTAGGAGAAAACGGAGAAGAATTAGGAAATGAGCGTTACGACCAATTAGAAGCCGGTATTAAAACCAACTGGTTAGATAACCGTTTACGTTTCAACCTAACTTTATATAAGATCAATAACAGAAATATTAACCTACCGGTTTACGACGAAACTTGGACAAATATTATTTATTACCAACAAGGAGGTAACGACCAACGTCAAGGTGTTGAGGTAGAACTTACCGGAAGACCTTTAGAAAACTTAGAACTTATTGCCGGTTATGCATATATCGATGCAGATTATAAAGATCACACTTCGTTTGTTTATAATTCGGCGCCTTTAAATACACCAGAACATACATTTAATTTCTATGCAAATTATATGTTTAGAGGCGACTTAGATGGTTTGTCTGTTGGTGCGGGAGCTTATTATACAGGAGAGCGACCAATCAATGACTGGTCTAAAGGCCCGGTAACTCACGAAGGGATCGTACCTAACCAAAAACCTTTCGATGTAGAAGCTTACACGTTAGTCAACTTTCAAGCAGGTTATAAGTTCAATGAGCATTGGTCGGTTAGATTTTTAATGAATAATGTGTTCGATGAAATTGGTTATAATGCTTACAGAACAAGATTTATTAATCAAACAGATCCTAGAAGTTATGCAGGAGTACTTAGTTATTCCTTCTAATAGAAGATGTTGAATTAGTCTAGCAATAAGGTACAATATAGTTGTGCCTTTTGCTGTTTAAATAGCAATTGCTAAAATTTTTTAAAGTGAATTAAGCTTTAAGAAGTTTTTTTGTGAAATTTGTAAAAGAAAAAGAAATGAAAAAAATATTAATCATCACCGTTTTAGCATTAATGTCTTCAGGCATTTTTGCACAAGATAATGTGTTTCTTCAACGAGATTTTTGGTCTCAACAGCCTTCTGTTGAAGACGTAAAAGCAAAAATAAAAGCCGGTCACGATCCTAAAGAATTCAATCGGTCACATTTTGATGGTATTACGATCGCAATTTTAGCCGATGCTCCTCAAAAAGCGATAGAATATTTACTTGCTTTAGAGGGAGTAGATCTAGATACTCGCACTCACGATGCTAGAACTTATTTAATTTGGGCAGCCTACAAAGGGAACTTTCCGGTGGTGAAATACTTAGTAGATCAAAAAGCAGATGTAAATTTAAAAGGTTCTCACGGTTTTGGCGCCATTACTTTCGCTGCATTTGCCGGAGTAGAAGATCAGCGCATTTACGATTATCTAACCGCTAACGGACTTTCAATTCAGCAGGAAAATAAAGGTGGAGCAAATGCGATGTTGCTCATTATGCAAAAGCTGAAAAATTTAGAAATGATCGATTACTTTCAGCAAAAAGGACTCGATTTAAATAGCAAAGATCACGAAGGCAATAATGCATTTAGTTATGCAGCCAAAGGCGGAAACATTGAAGTAATGAACGCGCTTATCGAAAAAGGAGTTGATTACAAATCTAAAAATAATCTGGGCGGAAACGCCATTCTAGTGGCTAGTCAAGGTATTCGTGGGGCAACTCCTAAACTTGAAACCTTTAAGTTTTTAGTTGAAAAAGGGATCGATCCTAACGTGGTAAATAAAAACGGAGAAACACCATTAATTCTTTTAAGCGGAAGAAATCAAGATGCAACTTTAATTCAATATTTCTTAGAAAAAGGTGTCGATGCTAACCAAACGAATACTGAAGGGAATAATGCATTAATCAATGCAGCCGCAGGAAATTCGTTAGAAATTGTAAAGATTTTAGAAGAAGAAACTAAAAACATCAACCATAAGAATAACGAAGGGCAAACCGCATTAATGTTGGCCGTTAAAGGAAATTCAGAGGATGTGGTTTCGTATTTGATCGAGAACGCAGCAAAAGTAAATGTAGCCGATAAAGACGGAAATAACCTTGTTTATTACTGGGCAAATTCAGCTAAGAGAGGTCGCGATGGTAAAGTTACTGCGCCAAGCGAAGAGAAATTATCAGTTCTAGAAGCTCAAGGCTTCCCTTTCACCAAGCCACAACCTAACGGAAATACTTTGTTACACGTTGCGGTTCAAAACAACGATTTAGCTTTGGTAAAAAAAGCAATCGAATGGAATGTTGCTGTTAACGCTAAAAATAATGAAGGTAACACCGCTTTATTATTAGCAGCTTTAAACTCAAAGAATACCGAGATTTTAAAGTATTTATTAAAGAATGGAGCCGACAAATCGATTACCACAGATTTTGAAGAAAGTGCTTACGATTTAGCAAATGAAAACGAAGTGTTAACCAATAATGGCGAATCACTAGAGTTTTTAAAATAATAGAAGAAAATCTTATAAGTGGAGTGAAATTTGTAAGATGAAATAAAAATTCAAAAAAAATGAAAAAGTATATTTTAACGAGTGTAAGTCTTTGCTTAACGGCTTTTATGTTGTTGGCATTTACCGCTCCTCAAAACGAAAATAAAGCCAAAGCAACAACCGTAAAATGTTTGTTGCAGCTCAAAAACTATTCTGGTAAAAAGCCTTACGTGGTGGTTTCTATTGTAGATGAAAATGAAAAATACCAGCAAACCTTGTATATGCAGGGACAAGATGACGAATGGTATAACACTTTAAAAGAATGGTGGGCGCAATTAGGCAAAGACGGTAAAGAAAATATCGATGCCATAAGTGGTGCGACAATTAATCCGGGAGCAAGATCGATCATCGCTTTTGAAATTCCTGAAGATAAAATCGGCAAGAATTACAAACTGCGTTTTGAAAGCGCGGTAGAAGATCAAGATTACCATAAAAAAGACTTAGAAGTAGCGCTTACCAAAGAAAATTTAAAAGGAAAATTCGACGGTTCGGGGTACATTCGTTACGTGAGATTAATTGCGAATTAAAATCATTTTTAAATGATTATTTCAGTTTGGAGATACAGTCATTTAGCGTTGGCCGTATCTTCATTTTTGTTTGTGCTAACTGCTTCCTTAACTGGAATCGTCTTAGCGTTTGAGCCTATTCAGCAAGAAATAGAAACGCAAACTTTCCCTGTGGAAGAAACCTCTACGGCAACTCTAATTTCAAACTTAAAAGAAAATTACCTAGAAGTTTTTGGAGTAAAAGTAGATGCTTATCAGCGCGTTTCGGTGTCGGTGCTTACCGAAGATGGCGAGATGGCAGAGTTTTATGTGAATCCGCAAACGGGAGAAAAAGTAGGAGAATTAGCGCAAGAATCTTCTGTTTTTCAGTTTGCTCGTAGTTTGCACCGCTCCTTATTTTTAAAAACTACCGGAAGGTTTTTTGTTGGCCTTACTTCCTTTTTACTCTTTTTGATCAGTGCCAGCGGGCTTATACTTCTATTCAAACGCCAGCAAGGTTTTCGAAAGCTATTTTCAAAAATTATAAAAGAAAACTTCTTTCAATACGGGCACGTTTATTTAGGAAGATTATTTCTTGTTCCGATCATCATTATCAGTATTTCCGGAGTTTATTTGTCGCTTTTTCAATTCAACGTTTTAAAACATCCCGTTTTTAATGCTGAATTTGATACTGAAAAAATTAGCGCAACTCCACAACTCGAAATTGCTGAAATTCCCATTTTTAAAAACACTCCGGTTGCTGAAGTAAAAAGTATTGAGTTTCCTTTTTCAACAGAAGTGAACGATTATTATGTGTTACAACTTCAAGAAGGAAGCTTTGCGGTGAACCAATTTACTGGAGAAATTTTAGATGAAAGTCTGCTTCCTGCAAGTGAAAAACTTTTTAATTACAGCTATAATTTGCACACCGGTGAAGGCAATCTCATTTGGTCGTTCGTGTTGTTATTGTCTTGTGTGAGTTTATTGTTTTTTATCTATTCAGGATTTAAGATCACTTTCAAAAGAAAAGCGGCTAAAATTAAAAATAAGTTCAAGCTTAAAGATTGTTCGCATCTTATTTTAGTAGGATCAGAAACAGGAAGCACGTTGCAGTTTGCGGTTTGGTTTCAGCAAGAACTTCAGCAAAAAGGAATAAAAGCTTTTGTGGCACAAATGAATGAATTTGAAGTTCATCAAAACCTTCAGCAACTCATCGTTTTTACCGCAACTTATGGCGTTGGAGAACCACCAACAAACGCTACAAAATTTGAAGCAAAGTTGAAAGAAACTCATTTCAAAAACCCGATTCAATATAGTGTGGTTGGTTTTGGCTCGTTTGCTTATCCCGATTTTTGCAAATTTGCATACACTACAGAACAGTTGTTAGATGAAAAACAAAATGCCAATTGCTTTTTGTCGCTACACACGATCAATAACAAATCGACAGAATCGTTTAACCGATGGTTAGCGCAATGGGGTCGATTGAGCGAGATAAATCTTCCTAAGTTTGAAGGTGAAATTGAAACTGAAAAAAGAAAAAAAGTCGCTTATCAAGTCGTAAGAAAAACAGCATTAATCTCTAACCATCAGAGTTTTTTAGTTGAATTAAAACCGGTAAAGAAACAAAAACTGAAGTCGGGAGATTTACTAGCCGTAAGTCCTGGAAAAGAGCATCACGATCGGTTGTATTCTTTGGGAATCACGTCAGAAAACACCATTTTACTAAGTGTGAAATTGCACGAAAACGGAATTTGTTCTAATTATCTTCACGATTTAAATGAAGGGGAAATTTTGCAAGCCTCTCGATTAAAAAACAAAGCTTTTTACTTTCCGAAGCGAGCAAAAAAAGTAATGATGATTGCCACAGGAACCGGTATTGCTCCGTTTTTAGGAATGTTGGCGCATAATACCAAAAAAACACCTGTACAACTTTATTGGGGAGCACGAGATCGTCAAGCTTTTGCATCTTATGAACAGATAATTACTTCAGCATTAAAAGAAAACCGACTTCAAGATTTTATTCCGGTGTATTCTCGAGAAGATCAGCAGCGATATGTGCAAGATCAATTAGCTGAAAATGCTTCGGAAATTGCTGAAACCCTAAAAACTGGCGGAGTTATTATGATCTGTGGTTCTGTTTTTATGCAACAAGCAGTTTTGGCTTTGCTTACTGAAATTTGCAATGATTATCAATTGAAAAATCTAAGCGACTACCAAAATCGAGGTCAGTTATTAATGGATTGTTATTAAGAAAGATCACTTTAAACGGAATCCTATGTGTTTACTATTTTGGATTCCGTTTAAAATGAAATGTTTTAAAAGTTATAACAACGTACTTGGGCAAACGTAATCGGTGGTTTTTACATCGGTTTGTTTAATAGCATTAAAACCACCTACAACATCTTTAAAGTTATCGTAACCACGTTGTTTTAAAATTGAACTGGCGATCATACTTCTGTAGCCGCCGGCACAAAAAACGACGAAAGGTTTTTCTTTAGGGATTTCAGCTAAATGTTCATTCAGGGTGTTTAATGGAATATTTAAACTGCCTTCAACGTGTTCGGCGTCGTATTCACTTTTCTTGCGAACATCGATTAAAACGGCAGATTTTTCTTTAAAGATGGTTTCTAATTCTTCCGCAGAAATACGAGTAGCGGTATCCACTTCTTTTTCAGCATAGATCCAACTTTCCATTCCGCCTTTTAAGTAACCGATCGCGTGATCGTAACCTACGCGAGCTAAACGAGTAATGGCTTCTTCGTGTTTACCTTCATCGGTCACTAATAAAATTTCTTGATCGATGTCTTTAATTAATTCTCCTACCCAAGGTGCATAATTACCGTCGAGGCCAATATTAATACTGTTCGGGATAAAGGCTTTTGCAAAATCGTTCGCATTTCTGGTATCTAAAATAAGCGCTTGCGAGGCGTTGGCAACTGCTTCAAATTCGTCTGGAGTTAATGGGTTTTCGGCATTATGTTTCACCTTATCAAAACTTTCGTAACCCTGAATATTCATCAACACATTTTTAGGAAAATAGCCGGGAGGTGTGGTTAAACCGTCGAGTAATTCTTTAATAAATTCTTCTTTCGACATATCGGCGCGTAAAGCATAATTGGTCTTTTTTTGGTTGCCAAGCGTATCGGTGGTTTCTTTGCTCATCTTTTTTCCGCAGGCAGAACCCGCTCCGTGATTAGGATAAACGATAAGGTCGTCGTTTAGCGGCATAATTTTATTGCGTAAAGAATCGTAAAGATGTCCGGCAAGTTTTTCTTCAGTTAAATCTGAAACTACGTGTTGCGCCAGATCGGGTCTTCCTACATCGCCAATAAATAAAGTGTCTCCGGTAATGAGTCCGTGTTCTTTTCCGGTTTCGTCGATAAGTAAATACGTGGTGCTTTCCATCGTGTGGCCGGGAGTGTGAATTACTTTTATTTGGTAATCGCCAAGCTTAAAAATTTGCCCGTCTTCGGCAGTAATGGCATCATAGTTTGGTTTTGCTCCAGGACCAAAAACAATTTTCGCTCCGGTTTTTTTCTGTAAATCGAGATGGCCACTCACAAAATCGGCGTGAAAATGGGTTTCAAAAACATACTTTATTTGAGCTTCATCTTTTTGCGCTCGGTTAAGGTAGGGTTGTACTTCTCGCAACGGATCAAAAATTGCAGCTTCTCCTTTACTTTCAATATAATAAGCAGCGTGTGCTAAACATCCGGTATATATTTGTTCTACTTTCATAATACTAAATTTTAAATTCTGAAGTAAAAATAATTCTGTTTTTCAGGAAGTTATGTAACTCTAGTTGCAAAGCTTACACGATAAAATTTCTTAAAAAATGACAATGATCAGTAACTGAAAATAAATTGGGTTGAATTCTGATTTTTCTTGTAAATAGAAAGTTGAAGTAAAATGAAGTTGAAACATTTATGATTTATTTTAGAACTAGATGAAAAGGCAAGTGATTTGAATTTCTTAATTTTGAAGCATGAGTAAAAAACAAGAACGTTCGATATCAGAATTTAATAATGAATTAAAACTGAAAGGTTTTAATATTTTTCAGATTGAAAAAGATAGCTACGCGACTAAAGCTTATAGCCGTAAAGATTTTTACAAGATTTGCTTAACGACCGGAAAAAGTAGAATTCATTATTCAGATAAAAGTTACAATCACGAAGGCACGGTCTTGTTTTTTGGTAATCCTCACATTCCTTACTCTTGGGAAACACTTTCAACAGAATATGTAGGTTATACGTGTTTATTTTCTGAAGAATTTTTATCCTTATCTAAACGTTCAGAAAGTTTACAGCAGTCACCACTTTTTAAAGTAGATGGTACGCCGGTTTTAAAAATTTCTGAAGATCAGCGTTTATTTCTCAATACCATTTTTGAGAAAATGATGCAGGAGCAAAAGACCGATTATACCTATAAAGACGATCTTATTAGAAATTACATTAACCTCATAATTCACGAGGCATTAAAGTTAGAACCTTCTCAAAATTATTACCAACATCAAAATGCGTTATCACGTTTGGCAAATGTGTTTCTAGAATTACTGGAGCGACAATTCCCAATAGAAGGTATCGATAAACCTTTGGCGTTGAGAACCGCTAAAGATTATGCGAAAAACCTTTCGGTACATGTTAATTACCTGAATCGCGCGGTTAAAGAAGTTACGGGGCATTCTACCACGAGCCACATTAACAACAGAATTATACATGAAGCGAAAGCTTTACTGTTACATACCGATTGGAATATTAGCGATGTTGCTTATTCATTAGGTTTCGATTATCCTACGTATTTCAATAACTTCTTTAAAAAAGCCACGGGAACCAATCCCGGTACGTATAGAACTTCTCATATCTCGACAAATAAAGCTTCTTAAATAATTAAGATTTTCAAACTTTAAATTGATTTGTAGCTGAAATAATATTGCATCTACATTGATATATCTTATATCGTGTAATTACCTTTATGTTTTTCAAGTATGAAGTAGGGAAGACACTTTTAGATTAGATAACTTATTGACTTTTTATTATTTAATTTTAGTTTTCTTTAGCAATATTCCTGTTCAATTTATAGCTAATTTAATATCTAGTGTTGAATTTCTTAAGTTTTGATTTGATTTTCGTTATCGCAAATAAGGGGTTTAGAATTACTTTTGTGTAAGAATTTGAAACCAACTGAAAATCAGATTTATGAAAAAGATCAACCTTAGAAACTCCTTATTAGCAAGTTCACTATTTAGTGTGTTGCTTTTAGGAAGCTGTAAAGAGAATACTTCAACAGAAACTAGCGAAACAACTTCAGAAGAAACGGCACAAACAGAAACTTCAATTTCAGAAGAATCAGAAGAAAGTGAACTTGATTTTATTTTTCCGAAGGAAAATAAAGGTCCAGATAAAACTTTTACCGGTAATGCTTACAATATTGGCTTAGTTGCTCCAGATTCTACATATACCACTGCAGTTGGAAATGTATATTTTGAACCAGGCGGAAGAAGTAACTGGCATACGCATCCAGGTGGTCAAATTTTAATTATTACAGACGGGAAAGGTTATCACCAAATAGAAGGGCAGCCAAAAGAAATTATGGAAAAAGGTGACGTGATTAAATGTCCCCCAAATACAAGACACTGGCACGGAGCTAGCCAAGATACCGGCGTGCAGCAAATGTACATCGTTCCAAATACCGAAAAAGGAGTTGTTAACTGGATGGAAGCCGTTTCAGACGAAGTTTACAATCAATAAAAAAGCAAACTTTTTAATTCAATTAAGATGAACAATAATAATTCAAGAAGGAAATTCCTTCAGCAATCAGCCATGGCAGGAGCAGCAGTAGTTGCCAGTCCATTAAATACATTTTCAGCCACTAATAGCGAAATCATAGGAGAGGTAGAAGAGGGGATCTTAGATGTGACAAAAAATATTAAAACAAAAGGCTATGCTGCTACCGATGAATCAGGCGAGTTAAGTCCTTGGGAATTTGAGAGAAGACCTGTTGGGGATGATGATATTCTTATAGATATTAATTTTGCCAGCATTTGTCATTCAGATATTCACCAAGAAAAAGGACACTGGGGAGAACAAGAATATCCACAGGTTCCAGGTCATGAGATCGTAGGTGTGGTGGCTGCTGTAGGTAAGAATGTAACCAAATTTAAAGTTGGAGACCGTGTAGGTGTAGGTTGTATGGTAGATAGCTGTATGGAATGTAGTACTTGTAAGGCCGGTGAAGAACAGTTTTGTGAACGTGGACAAACAAAGTTTACTTACGGAGCGCCATCTAAAGCAGAACCAACCGGAATTACTCAAGGTGGTTATTCAGATAAATTGGTAGTAAGAGATCACTTTGCGGTACATATTCCAGATAATATAAGTTTCGAAGAAGCTGCACCCTTACTTTGTGCCGGGATAACTACCTACTCTCCATTAATGCGTGCGCAATTTAAAGTAGGAGATAAAGTAGGTGTTGCCGGGATTGGTGGTTTAGGACATTTAGCAGTAAGAATAGCAGTTTCTAAAGGAGCAAAAGTTTATGCTTTTACTACCAGCGAAGATAAAGTTGAAGATATAAAATCTTGGGGTGTAGAAGAAGTGATTGTTGTAGATGACGAATTTAAAAATATGCAGGCTTACAACAAGACGCTAGATTATATGATTTCTACCATTCCGTATCAATTTAATGTAGCTGCTTATGTAATGTGTTTAAAACCTGGCGGAACATTCACTTTTGTAGGGATGCCAGAAAAATCTGAAATCACATTGAATAACCTTATGTTGGCTTTTGCATGTGTGAATTTTAATTCTTCACTAATTGGTGGAATTCCAGAAACTCAGGAAGTTGTAAATTACTGTGCAGATAACGGCATTAAACCTTCCATAGAGATCATTAATGCAGAAGAGATCAACGAGGCTTGGGATAAAGTGGTGAACAAAAAAGCAAGATATCGTTACGTGATCGACGCGGCTACTTTCTAAAAGCTTAAAAGAAAAGAAAAAGAAAAATAAAATGTTATGGATATTACGAAGAATAAAAACATCGATTCTGTAAAAGGACCAGAAGATTATTTTACTGGAAGCGTAAGATTAGATCCTTTATACGGGCAAAAAGAAAACATTACAAAAGGAGCCGGAGCATTGGTGACTTTTGAAGCCGGAGCAAGAACTGCGTGGCATACGCATCCTGCCGGTCAAACCTTAATCATCACTTCTGGTGCTGGTTGGGTACAACGTGAAGGCGGCCCAATCGAAGAAGTTGGTCCTGGTGATGTAGTTTGGTTTCCACCAGAAGAAAAACACTGGCACGGCGCTTCTCCTAACAAAGCAATGAGTCATATTGCGATTCAGGAAGAGAAAGACGGTAAAGTGGTAGACTGGTTAGAAAAAGTTTCAGACGAACAATACCAAAAATAATCTACAAATTGTATGATTTAAAAATGCCGGTAATTCTATGAATTCCGGCATTTCATCTTTCTCAATAAAAAAACTAAGATTAGATAATTTATGAGTGCAACTAAGAAAAATATTTTCGAGCGATTACTGGCCAATGAAGTGATCCCGATGGACGACCCCGATTATGGCGACGTTCGTGTAGCTGTTGAAGAAACAATGGGACTCAACCTAAAATTGAATAATGCTGAAGGTTTAGATGAAGTAAGAAAATATCTGGGAGAGATTATTGGCACTGAAGTCGACAAAACCACCACTTTGTTCACTCCGTTTTACACCAATGTCGGCAGGCACATCAAATTGGGTAAAAACGTATTTATCAATCACGCGTGTAGTTTTCTGGATCTTGGCGGAATTGAAATTGAAGACAATGTAATGATTGGTCCGCGTGTGAATATTTCTTCGGAAAATCACCCTACAGAAATAGGAAAACGAAACACGATGGTTCCACTGAAGGTGACCATTAAAAAAGGAGCCTGGCTAGGCGCAAATGTAACGGTGTTACCTGGAGTGACCATTGGTGAAAATTCAGTAGTTGCAGCCGGAGCTTTGGTCAATAAAGATGTTGAACCTAATAGTGTATACGCGAGAATTCCTGCCAAAAAGATTAAAGAATTATAAAATTTAGAACGATGAGTTTAACAACAGAAGAAATAAAAACGATCGCAGCAGAGAACGATTTTCATATCGCACCTTTTCGTGCCGATGGGAAAACCTACGGAACCCTAACCTGGATCTGGTCTGTTGAGGTTGAAGGCGAATTATTTGTACGAGCGTATAACGGTACAAGCTCACGCTGGTATCAATCAGCATTAAGTCAAAAAGCCGGAAAAATAAAAGCTGCAGGCATCGAAAAAGATGTAGAATTTGAACCAATTAAAGGCGAATTAATAAATGCGAAAATCGATGAAGCGTACCAAGAAAAGTACGGTAGTAGTTCCTATTTAGGTTCAATGATTAGCGATAGGGCAAAAGCGGCGACGGTTCAGGTGAAATAATTATAAAAGCGGAGTTCTAATACAACTTCAAAAATTTCGATTATTAGTTTTCGAAGCCTTATTAGTTTTCTTAAGAATACAGATTTTATGTTGTATACGCTATGCGTCACCTTCTTCTATATAGGCGTTTACGCCTTTGTTACAGGGTCGCCTGCGGTATACATCACGTATTTTAATATCGAGCCGGAATATTATGGTTGGTTGTTTGCGATCAATATTTTAGGTCTTATGGGCTTTAGTATTGCTAACAGAATTTGGGTGAGAAAATATTCGCTTGATAATTTGCTGAAAATAGCAACTTCGGTAGCAATGCTGGCGGGAATCGCTTTAGCGCTATTGGTGAAATTTGAGATTGGCGGAATTTATGCGATGATAGGCACAGTATTCTTTTTCATTTCGATGAACGGAATTATCGCTGCCTGTACCAATGCCGCTGCGCTCGATAAAGCCCCGGAAATGTTAGGCGCCGCCGCTGCGCTTTTAAGAGCTTTTCAGTATGGAAGTGGCGTATTCTCTTCAGTTTTGCTGGTTTTGTTTGGCGAGGATAATGGTTCACCAATAACGATAGCTTATATAATGGCTTTTTTCGCGACCGCTTCCGCAGCAGTAATTTTCGCAAGAAGTAACCTAAAAGGCAGTAAAGTTTAATAGAATTTTAAAACAGATTCTATAAAAGAAAAATTAACTTGAAAATAAACGAAAAAGAAAGATTGATATGAAAGTTTTAATTATTGGAGCACACGGAAAAGTTGGACAACGAATTTCCAAAGCGATGAGTGCTGCAGAAGATGTTGAACCTACGGCGTTCATTAGAAAAGAGGAGCAAAAACCACTTTTTGAAGAAATGGGCGTTGGTACGGTGGTAGAAAGTTTAGAAAATACGCCTGAAGCTATTGGCGAAGTGATCAAAAACTACGATGCTGTAGTGTTTACGGCAGGATCTGGCGGAAAAACCGGTCACGATAAAACAATGGAAATTGATTTAGACGGCGCGATCAAATCGATCAACCAGGCTGAAAAACACGGCGTAAAACGTTTTATAATGGTAGGCGCTTCGCATAGTGATGATCGCTCGTATTGGGGAAAAGTAGACGGAATGAAACCGTATTACACCGGAAAACATTATGCTGATCTTGAACTGAAAAGAAGTTCGTTAGATTATACGATTTTGCGTCCCGTTCTTTTAACCGATGAGGATGAAGCCGGAAAAGTCTTAATGACTGAAAATCCTGATGAAGTGGGTTCTGAAATTCCACGTCAGGCAGTGGCAGAAACTGTTCTAACCGTACTAAAAGATCCAAAAACCTACGGAAAAGTGATCGAAATGAGCAAAGGTGAAGACACGATCGCCGATGCGCTGGCGAAAGTTTGTTCGTAAATTAGATTTCAAACTAAATAAAAAAACCTCCTGCTAAAAATTAGTAGGAGGTTTTTATTTTGTACTCAAGGCGGGAATCGAACCCGCACTTCCGAGGAAACTGGATTTTGAATCCAGCGCGTCTACCAGTTCCGCCACTTGAGCAATTTGGAGATGCAAAATTAAAAAATAAATTCAAACTTCCGTGAAAATAAGTGAGAATATTACTTCGTTGCTGAAAATAAATTTATAAATTTGCAGCTCATTTTAAAAAATCGTAAACCTTTCGTTTACACAACTTTATTTTGATATGGCCCCAGCAATGACAGATGCAAAACTTTTTACTTGTTCACAAAGTACAGAACTCGCTAATAGCATTGCTTCTTATTACGGTATTCCGTTAGGGAATGTAATTACTTCAACTTATAGTGATGGTGAATTTCAGCCTTCGTTTGAAGAATCTATTCGTGGGGCAAGAGTTTTTATTATTGGTTCTACTCACCCAAGTAGCGATCATTTAATGGAAATGCTTTTAATGCTTGATGCTGCTAAAAGAGCTTCTGCAAGACACATTACTGCAGTAATGCCTTATTTTGGATGGGCGCGTCAAGATAGAAAAGATAAACCTAGGGTTCCTATCGCGGCAAAATTAATTGCCAAAATGTTAGAAACTGCAGGAGCAACTCGTATTATTACGATGGATTTACACGCCGATCAAATTCAAGGTTTCTTCGAGCGTCCGGTAGATCATTTATTTGCCTCAACTGTATTTTTACCACATTTAAAAGCTCTAAATCTAGATAATTTAACGATCGCATCTCCAGATATGGGAGGTTCTAAAAGAGCTTATGCATATTCTAAAGCCTTAGAAAGTGACGTAGTAATTTGTTATAAGCAAAGAGCAAAAGCTAATGTAATTTCTCATATGGAATTAATTGGTGATGTGACCGGTAAAAATGTGGTTTTGGTAGACGATATGGTCGATACAGCAGGAACACTTACTAAAGCTGCCGATGTGATGATGGAGCGTGGAGCATTAAGTGTAAGAGCGATTTGTACACACCCTGTACTGTCAGGTAGCGCTTACGAGCGTATCGAAAACTCTAAATTAGAAGAATTAATCGTTACAGATTCTATTCCGCTAACGCAAAAATGTGATAAAATTAAAGTAGTATCGTGTGCAGAGTTATTTGCAGATGTGATGAAGAGCGTACACGAAAACACTTCAATCAGCTCAAAATTTTTAATGTAAATTTTTTATTAATCTATATATTTTTTAGAAATGAAGTCAATTACGATCAATGGATCTAAAAGAGAAAGCGTAGGCAAGAAAGCAACAAAAGCCTTACGTAATGCTGGAGAGGTTCCTTGCGTATTATACGGAGGAGAGCAAGCCATTCACTTTTCAGCACCAGATGTGTCTTTTAACAGTCTTGTTTACACACCAGATGTTCACACCGTAGTGTTAGAATTTGATGGCGTTAAGCATAATGCTGTTCTTCAAGACATTCAATTTCACCCGGTAACCGATGAGATCTTACACATGGATTTCTATGAGTTTGGTGAAGATCAAGAAATCTCTATGGAAATTCCTGTACACGCAGAAGGAGTGCCAAGAGGTGTTAAAAATGGTGGTGTTTTACGTTTTAACTTACGTAGAATGAAGGTAAGAGGTCTTGCGGCTAAATTACCAGATTATATCGTTGCAGATGTAACTCCGCTTAAAATTGGTAATAAATTATATGTTACTGCAGTAGAAAGTGAAGATTACACAATTCTTCACCCAGATAACACTGTAATTTGTCAAGTGAAAACGTCTCGTAACGTGGTTGCTACAGACGATGATGACGATGATGTTGATGCAGGAGATGTACCATCTACAGAAACTCACGATGAAGGTGCAGCTGCAGCTTCTAACGACGCATAGTAGATAAAACAAATAATTAATAAAAGCATCTTGATAATTATGTCAAGATGCTTTTTTATTTTTACTGAAAAGACAACATATGTTAGCCTTTTTCGGTAGAATTTTAACAACGAAGAAAAAAGAAAAAACAGACCCGATGAAAAAGTTTTTAATTGTGGGCTTAGGAAACGTTGGCGCAAAATACGAAGAGACAAGACACAACATAGGTTTTAAAATTCTAGATCAATTAGCTGCGGAAGAAGAGATTACTTTTGAAACTGTAAAGCTGGGAGACCGTGCAGAGTTTAAGTTTAAAGGAAGAACTTTCGTACTGTTAAAACCCTCTACGTTTATGAATTTAAGCGGAAAAGCGGTAAACTATTGGATGCAGAAAGAGAAAGTTTCTTTAGAAAATTTAATGATCGTGACCGACGATCTTAATCTGCCTTTTGGGACGTTACGTATTAAAACCAAAGGAAGTGATGGAGGTCATAACGGACTTAAAGATGTGCAAGCTCAATTAAACACCTCGAAATATACTCGATTTAGATTCGGAATAAGCGATAAGTTTTCCAAAGGAAATCAAATCGACTATGTTTTAGGAGAGTGGAATGAGGAAGAGCGTAACGAATTGCCAGAACGTTTAAAAACTTCAGCAAAAGCTATACGTTCTTTTGGTACCGCAGGAATTAATAATACCATGAACGAATTTAACGGGAAGTAAATCAATTTATACTTTAATCATTTGATTTAGAGAAATAAAAAAAGGGAAGCTAATTTTAGCTTCCCTTTTTTTATATGATTTAAAAATTGAATGAATTACTCAACAATCACTTTCTTAGTAACATTGTTATTTCTGTTACTTACTTTTACAAAGTAAACTCCAGCTTGAGCCTGATTTAATCGCAAGTTTTGTGAAAAATCATGCTGATACTCGTAAGATTGGGTAAAGATTTTTCTTCCTGTAATATCAAATACATTAATGTTGATAGGAGAAGGGTTTTCAGACCTTAAGCTTACCGTAAATTCACCTTGGTTAGGGTTAGGGTAAATTGCAAAACTATCTGCTAGTTCGTTAGAGCTTGTAGATAATTCATCGGTAACGATAACTGTGTAATCTTCTACTTCACCATCAAAACCTATTCCGCAAGCTTCAGGATAAACTTCATATCTCGTGCTTACTCTCATAATGGTTTCACCAAGTGCTGCGTCATCAGGAACAGTAATGCCTAAAGGGGAATTATTTGTTATACCATCAGCTACATTTAAAGCAGCTCCTAGGTCATATTCTTCACCAGGGTCGTCAAAGCTACAGTTTTGATTCCAGTCTATCCAAACTAATGTGCCGCAAATATAATTCCCGTCAGTATTGATATTAATGGTCATATCATACGTTTCTCCGATAACAACTTGAGTTGAAATATCTGTAAAGTCATTATATGCGTTTTCTTTATTAGAAGGTGTAGGGTTGTTGATTGTATTGAAGTTAACAAGTGTTGTTCCAGTATTAAAATCTAAATTACCTTCTGCTGGGCAAACCGAACAATCTGAAATTTGAAATTCGAAAAAATTTGCAAATTCAGTTTCAGAGCAGGGGTTAAAAGCTTTAACTCTCCAAAAATAGTTAGTGTTTAATTGAGATTCTGTAAATGCATAGGTATTATTCTCTGTTTCTGTATCTACAATTATAGCTGTGAATTGTTCGTCACTAGCTATTTGTAGTTGATAGGTGTTTGCATTAGGTAATTCTTCCCAAGTAAGTACAGGGTTTTGGTTTACTCCTGTTTGTCCGTTATTTGGTGTTAATAAATCAGGTGTTTCTAAGGATGAGTCAAATACTCCTAAACTTAATGAAGTAGAGAAGCTTTCTGTGCCTGAGTTACCTGTAATGTCAAATTCATAAGTACCGAAATCAACATTTTCTGTTCCAGTTATAGTTAACGTAACTTCAGTATCATTAGATGAACCTGAACTCGGATTGAATGTAGCATTTAAACCTGCAGGTAGGTTTTCTGCTGAAAAATTTGTTGATCCTGAGAATGAGTTATTAGTATTATAAGTGAAACTATATTCTGCAGTATTTGGGGCGCAAACATCATTAGTAAGGTTATCTACAGTAAAAAAGAAAGATGAAGTTTCAATATTAAACTCTTCTTGGTTCACAGCATAAAAGATATTTTCTGATGCTTTAACCATCAATCTCGCATTATTGGTAGAGGTCCCAAGTGGTACTGTAATAGTTGCAGAACCATTATTAGGAACATTAGAAGCTAGTGTTGTTTCAAATGTTTGTCCTGCATTCGTGCTTAGGTAAATATCAACATTAGTAGCATTAATCGGAGCTGTATTTGTGTTGGCAACATCCCAAGTAACAATTTGATTTTCTCCTTCATACCAGGTAACATTAGATTCATTTTGAGAAGTAACCGTAAATGGTCCTGCTTGATCATTTACAGTAACAGTCATCAGGTCTGAATCTGTTTGTCCGATTCCGTCTGAGAAGCCACTACCGTTATCTCTTACGATAAAAGAGAAATTCATTTCTCTACTAACAGAAGGGGTTACTTCCCAAGTAGGTGTTAAGTCACCATCTAATACATCTTGTAAGTTAGGAAGATATCTTTGTGGGCTATCTAATGGTAATATAGATCTGTATAATGGTCCAACTTCCCAAGTAGGCTGTGGTGATCCAGTTCCGGGCGCTTGTTCAGTGTCATTTTGAGACCAATTATAGGTTAAAGATTCTGTACCGTCTGGGTCTGTTGCAGAACCTTCTAGAACGAAAGCGGTAGATGCTGGGATTGTATAATCTTCACCTGCATCTGCAATAGGAGCTTGATTTGTAATTGTATATTCTTCAGGACAAGAACTGCTTGGACCATTTTTAATATTATTTGTTATATCTCTAACAGTTACAAAATTAAAATGAGCATCACTGTTAGATTGAACGTTTACAGGGCAAATTCCTGCATACCCCATAATAGAACTACCACTTGCAGGTTCAACCTCTGTTGTACCGTCGCCACTTCGACTACAAGTATTCATGGTATGATAACCTCCGAATTGGTGTCCCATTTCGTGTGCGACATAGTCAATATCAAAAGCATCTCCAGTTGGGTTAGGGCTACCTGTAAAGGCTCCACCTTTAACACCAGATTGGCAAACACAACCTATGCATCCGGCTTGACCACCGCCAGAAGTGTTAAAGTTATGACCTAGGTCATAATTATTATCACCAATTGTATTATCATTAACTTGTTGTGTGGTATTGATAAATTCTCCACTCCAAGGATCTTGAGAAATATTACCAAAATAGATAAGCTCATCATTATTTTCGACAAAAATCAAGGTGATGCCTAAGTCTCGTTCATAAATTTCATTAACGCGGTTAATCGTTAAGGTCATTTGAGCTTGAATAGCTTCAACTTCATTACCTGGAGTCGCGAATAGATTTCCATATTCAGCGTTACAAGATTGTGCTAAGCGGTAGGTTCTGTGAGTACTATCATCTGCATCTAACATTCTATTAGTTGCATTTCCTTCTAATGATGGTAGTTTAACATCATCTGTAAGGCACTCAAAGTTTTGCGAGTTATTGTTTAAGTCCTTTCTGTTGTAAACAATATAGTTTTTACCATCTATAGTGAAGGGGTCGATGTATTCAGCATTTCTCTTTCCTGATAAGCTCATAGTATGTACTCCAAATTGAGTAACACTAAATCTCATAGTTGCTGTAGGATCATCAATTCCTGTTGCTTTATAAGTCCTGATGTTAGGATACTTCTCTTGAAGTTCTCCTTCTAAAATTGAAGAAGACACTACATTGAATTTTTCAAAATGTCCGTCACTAATAGGGAAGCTAATCATTACCGGAGCTTGGCCGTTTAATGAGCCTCTTTCGGGAGCATCTTCTAACGCTGTTTTAAAAGCTTCAATGTCTAAATGATATAAAGAGTAATTTTTAGGAGTTGAGCTTCTTCTAGCTTTTTCTAAATCGGTTAAGTTACTTTTCGATGTTTCAGTCCAATAATTGTTTTGTCCTGATATTGAAAAAGTCAAGAAAAACAAGAACAAACCTAAAACATAATGTAAATTTGTGTTCATGTAAAATAAGTTATAGGGTTTAATGTTTCAAAGTTAGCTATTTATGAATAATTAAACTAACAACTAGTAGTTTTTATGAAGAGAGAAATAGAGTTTTCTAAACCTTTAAGTAAAACCGTAATCACCATCGGGACATTTGATGGAGTGCATATAGGTCATCGAAAAATTATAAAACGTATAGTTGAATCTGCAGAAAATTCAGCCTTAGAATCTGCGGTGCTAACTTTTTTTCCACATCCGAGAATGGTGTTGCAAAAAGAAGTAGGTATTGAGCTTATCAATACCATCGAAGAGCGCAAACAAATTCTTGAAAATACAGGCATTGATCATTTAATTATACATCCATTCACACGCGCTTTCTCTAGATTAACTGCGCAAGAATATATAGAAGAAGTTTTAGTGAAAAAACTTCAGGCAAAAAAAGTAATCATTGGTTACGATCATCGATTTGGTCGAAATAGAAATGCCGATATCGAAGACCTAAAAAAATACGGAGAAAAATATGGGTTCGAAGTTGAGGAAATCTCTAAACAAGATGTTGATGAGGTTGCGGTAAGTTCAACCAAAATCAGAAAAGCACTTCAAGAAGGCGATGTCGAAAAAGCAAATACATATTTAGGAAGTAACTTTTTACTTACGGGAATCATCGTAAAAGGTAAAGGTTTAGGGAAAGATCTAGGTTTTCCCACGGCTAATTTAAAAATTGAAGAAGCTTATAAACTTATTCCTAAAACGGGAGTTTACGTAGTGAAAGCTTTAATTAATAATGAAGAGTTTTTTGGAATGATGAATATTGGTTACAATCCTACCGTTGGAGGTTCAGAAAAAACTATTGAAACTTACTTTTTCAACCTAGACAAAAACCTTTATGGTAAAAAACTTCAAATAGAAATGCTTAAACGCATTCGTGAAGAAAAGAAGTTTAGCGGTGTCGAAGAGCTTATTGAAGCCATGAAAGAAGATCAGGCTTTTTCAGAAAAGTACATCCATCAATTTAAAACTCAGTAAAGTGCTTAATAAGTGGTTATTTCAGCGGGTAGATAATAGTTCTTTAATAGTATTTAGAATATGCTTTGGTTTTCTAATTACGCTTGAAGCTTGGGGAGCAATTTTCACCGGCTGGATTCGCAGAACACTCATCGAGCCTCAATTTACATTCAACTTTATTGGGTTCGATTTCCTGCAACCACTTCCGGGAAACGGAATGTATTTTTATTACGGTCTTATGGGACTGTTGGGTGTTTTTGTCATGATCGGCTATAAATATAAATGGAGCATTTCGGGTTATACCTTAATGTGGACGTGCGTTTATTTAATGCAAAAGTCTAGTTACAATAACCATTATTACCTGCTCATTCTTATCTTAATATTTATGTTGATTGTTCCGGCAAATACTTACGCGTCGGTCGATGTAAAACTCAACCCCAAGCTCAAACAAATCTCGATGCCGCGTTGGGTGGTGTTGTTTATCGTTTTTCAGTTATGGATTGTTTATACCTACGCTTCCGTCGCTAAACTTTATCCCGATTGGTTAAGCGGTGAAGTGCCGGCAATGCTCATGAAAGGCAAAAAAGATTATTGGTTGGTTGGTGAAATTCTTCAGCAAAAATGGACGCATTATGTGATTTTATATTTCGGAATTTTATTCGACTTACTTATCGTTCCGTTATTGTTGTATCGAAAAACCAGACTCCCGATGTTTTGTCTGGCAATATTCTTTCATTTATTCAATAGTTATGTTTTCAGAATAGGCATTTTCCCGTATCTGTCGTTGGCATTTTGTTTATTTTTCTTTTCTGCGGAATTGGTGCATCGACGTTTTCTATATAAAAAACCATTCTACGATCAAGCAGAAGTCATCGTCCCGGAACATCGTAATTTATTGATCGGAATATTTTGTGTTTGGTTTCCGCTTCAAATTTTAATCCCACTTCGTCATTGGGCAATTAAAGGCGATGTGTTGTGGACAGAAGAAGGCCACCGCATGAGTTGGCGAATGATGTTGCGCAGCAAAAGCGGACTCGCTTCTTACAAAATCGTTAATAAAACTACAGGTGAAGTGAACTACGTGAAAAAGGGAGATTACCTTACCCGAAAACAAATTAGACAAGCCAGTACAAAACCCGATGTAATTTGGCAATTCTCACAGCGTTTAAAAGAAATTTATGCTGAAAAAGGAGAAGAAATTGAAATTTACGTCAATGCTCGTGTAAGTGTAAACTACAAAGAGCGAAAACAGCTTATCGACCCAAAAGTAAATATGGCAGAAGCCGAGTGGGATTATTTCTTTCATAACGATTGGATTTTACTTCACGAAGATGAAGATTAGTTACGCCGAAATAATTAACTTTGAGCCTTTAATTAAACAGAAAAATTCAACCCAATGTTACAAGTAGCTCACATTAGAGAAAACAAAGAGGTTTATGTACAAGCTTTAAAAAAGAGAAATTTTGAAGCAGAAAGTATTTTAGAGCAAGTAATTTCGTTAGACGAAGAACGTCGTTCAACTCAAACCGAGTTAGACAATACGTTAGCAGAATCTAATAAACTTTCCAAAGAAATTGGGTTGTTGTTTAAATCGGGAGAGCACGAAAAAGCCAATAAGGTAAAAGAGCAAACCGGCGATTTAAAAGAAAAGTCGAAAGAATTAAGCGAAAAGTTGAATGCGGTTTCAGAACAATTAAATCAGCTTTTATACACCATTCCCAATATTCCGCACGAATCTGTTCCTGCTGGTAAAGATGAAGAAGATAATGAAGAGGTTTATAAAGAAGGGGACGTTCCTGTTTTAGCAGAAGGAAGTCTTCCGCATTGGGAATTGGCAAAAAAATATGACCTGATCGATTTTGAATTAGGAAACAAAATTACCGGAGCTGGTTTTCCTGTTTACAAAGGAAAAGGAGCCAGATTACAACGCGCTTTAATCACTTACTTTTTAGATAAAAATATAGAAGCCGGTTATACCGAATATCAAGTGCCTTTAGTGGTAAATGAAGAATCTGGTTATGGTACTGGGCAATTACCCGATAAAGAAGGGCAAATGTATCACGTGCAAAACGATGATCTGTATTTAATCCCGACTTCAGAAGTGCCGCTTACCAATATGTTTAGAGGCGATTTATTAGAAGAAAAACAATTACCAATTAGTTGTACGGCTTTTACGCCTTGCTTTCGTAGAGAAGCAGGTTCTTACGGCGCGCACGTTCGTGGTTTAAACCGTTTACACCAATTTGATAAAGTTGAATTGGTAAACTTGGTAAAACCGGAAGATTCTTACGCCACTTTAGATAAAATGGTTGAGCACGTAAAAGATATTTTAAAAGAATTAAAACTTCCTTATCGTGTGTTAAGACTTTGTGGTGGCGATCTAGGATTTACTTCAGCCTTAACTTTCGATTTTGAAGTATTTTCTACCGCGCAAGATCGTTGGTTAGAAATTTCTTCAGTTTCAAATTTTGAAACCTTTCAGTCTAACCGACTAAAAGTACGTTACAAAAACAAAGAAGGAAAAAAAGAATTGGTGCACACCTTAAACGGAAGCTCATTAGCTTTACCTCGTGTAATGGCCGGTATTTTAGAGAATTACCAAACTGAAAAAGGGATAAAAGTTCCTGAAATTTTAGTGCCTTACACCGGTTTCGATATGATTAATTAGAACTTTCCAAAAAGTTCCTTCCCTTACTAAGGGTAAGGTGCCGAAGGCGGAAGGGTTTTAAAAGAAAAACAGTTGAAAATATAAAATATAGCTAAAAGTACTTTTTTAAGTACTTTTAGCTATATTTGTTTTATGGAAACAGTAAATTATACAGACTTTCGTTCAAACCTTAAGCATTGGTTTGATAAGGTAATTAATGATGTTAGCGATATCATTATTAAAAGAAAAAACGGAAAAGACCTGGTGTTGATTTCTTTAGATGAATACAATTCGCTTAAAGAAACCACTTATTTATTGACTGGAAAAAATAGAGATGTTTTACTAAAATCGATTCAAGAGTTAGAAGCAGAAAACGGTATAGAAAAAGATTTAATTGAATAAATGAAATTAATCTGGTCTAGCATATCTTGGGAAGATTACCTCTATTGGCAGAAAGTTGATAAAAAGATGGTTAAAAGAATCAACCAGCTTATCAAAAGTGCAATGAGAACTCCATTTGAAGGAATAGGTAAACCGGAAGCTTTAAAAGGAGATTTACAAGGCTATTGGTCACGAAGAATAACTTCAGAACATCGCTTGGTGTACAAACTTGAAGAAGATCAATTATTTATTGCTGCCTGTCGATATCACTACGGAAAATAGACTTTCAAAACGTTCCTTCCCTTTCTAAGGGAAGGTGCCGAAGGCGGAAGGGTTCTAACTTCAAGTAGAAGGGTTTCAACTTCAAAAAGATAATTCCCTTTAAAAACAATAGATCAAAAACGCATTTTGCTTATCTTAGCAAGATGCGTTTTTTAATTACCCTACTTTTTATATTCGGCTTAAGCTTTTCAGCGTTTTCACAATCAGAGAAAATCGCTCAAAACTATTTTGATCAAGGAGAGTTTGAGAAAGCCAAATCGGTTTACGAAAAGTTGTACCAAAAAAGCAATGGTAGTTTGAGCTTTTTGCAAGGATTGGTAAAAAGTTTGCAAGAACTAGAACAATACGAAGAGGCAGAAAAATACCTGATCGATTTCAGCAAAAGAAATACGATCTACCCTAATTTGTTGGTCGAGATCGGTTATAATTATCAGTTGCAAGATCAACAAGAGAAAGCCGAAGAATATTACCAGCAGGCTATCGATAAAATCGATAAAATTCCCAATTACGCTTACACCGTTGGGCGCGCATTTCAGAATTACAATTTATTAGATGAAGCAGCGATTACTTACGAGAAAGGCTTAGAAAAACAACCTAATCCTAACTTTATCATCCAGCTGGCAAGAATTTATGGCGAACAAGGAAAGTTGGAAGAAATGTTTGGCACGTACCTCGACCTTATCAAACAAAAACCTGAATATTTCTACGCGGTAAACAGAAACTTTTCAGAATATATTACCGAAGATTCAGCAAATGAAGCCAATCAGGTGTTAAGAAAATTACTGCTGAAACGCATTCAGCAAGAACCCGACTTATTTTACAACCAGATGCTTAGTTGGTTGTTTACACAACAGCAAGAATATAAAAAAGCATTTATTCAGGAGAAAGCCATTTATCAACGTTCACCCGATAAAAACCTGCGTAAAATTACCGAGTTGGCAGAAATCGCCAACGATAATGGCGAGCCGAAAACTGCCAAAGAAATTTTAAACTACACCATCGAAACCGCTGCGGTTGAAAGTCAGCGCTTAAAAGCATACGAGTTATTATTCGAAATTCAGATCGAGCATAGCGTAACTTCAGAAGAAAAAGTAGCGATCGATGCACGTTTTCAAGAAGTATTTCAGCAATACGGGAAACAACGAAATACGCTCGGTTTACAATTACAATACGCTAAATTTTTAGCTTTTGAAAAAAATGAAAATGAAGCCGCAAAAACGATTTTAAGAAACGCACTCGAAGAACGCATTAACCGATTTGAAGAAGCGAGAACCAAAATGGTATTAGCCGATATTTTGGTGTTAGAAGAGCAATTTAATCAGGCATTAATTTACTACAGTCAGGTGCAAAACTTGGTTCAAAATAACGAATTGGCGCAAGAAGCCACTTTTAAAGTTGCTAAAACCAGTTATTATAAAGGCGATTTTAAATGGGCGCAAACGCAACTAAAAGTTTTAAAAAGTGCCACGAGTCAACTAATTGCCAACGATGCGCTTCAGCTTAATTTATTAATTTCAGATAATTCTTTAGAAGATTCCACCCAAACGGCACTAAAATATTTTGCACGTGCCGATTTATATACTTTTCAGCATAAAAATGAAAAAGCCTTAGCGGTGTTAGATACGATTTTACTTCAGCATAAAGGAGAAAAAATTGAAGATGAAGCGCTGCTGAGAAAAGCACAACTTTTTGAAGAATTGGGTGAATATGAAAAAGCCGAAGAGAACTACCAGCAAATTATTCAGTATTACGCGCAAGATATTTTAGCAGACGATGCTTATTATTATTTAGCAGAACTCTATAGAAATCAGCTCGACCAACCCGAAAAAGCCAAAGAGAACTATGAACAGATCATTTTTAATTTTGCCGATAGTATTTTCTTTGTCGAATCCCGAAAAAAATACCGCATATTACGTGGCGATCAACTAGAATAATGCAATTTTGCAGCTTTAAAACTTTAAAGCGATGATTATTTACAACGTTACCATAAATGTAAGTGAAGAGGTTCACGATGAGTGGCTTACTTGGATGAAGCAAGAACACATCCCGCAAATGCTCGATACCGGAAAATTTTTAAACGCTATGATGACCAAAGTTTTGGTGCAAGAACCAATGGGCGGCGTTACTTATTCGGTACAATATAAGGCAGAAAGCAAAGCGATGTTAGAACGCTACTATCAAGAAGATGCAGAAAATCTTAGAGCGCAATCGCAACGTTTTAAAGATAAAACCGTGTTTTTTAGAACCGAGTTAGAAGTAGTTTCTGAACAGTAATTTTTTCAATGATTAGTTGATTGAAAGCTAAAATTTGTCAGTTCGAGTGATTTTGTGAAGCAAAGCGAAGCAAAATTATATCGAGAACCAAATTTCAACTTCAATCTCAATTCAAAGAAGTTTTAGATTTTTATTCGAAATCAGGATTCTGAAGTTAAAACACCTTCTAAAAAATGAAGAAAAAATACTCCCATAAAAAACAAAAACCGTCTAAAAAGCATTACGCTCCAGATCCTGTAAAGGCTAAAAAACATTTAGGGCAACACTTTTTAAAAGATGAAGAAGTTGCCGAGCGAATTGGCGATACGCTAACCCTAAACGGTTATGAGAACGTGTTAGAAATTGGTCCGGGAACGGGAGTACTCACTAAATACATCTTACAAAAAGGGAAAAATGTAATCGCCGCAGATCTAGATACCGAATCGATCGAGTACCTTAATCAGTCGTTCGCGTTAGATCATCCTTCAATTTCTACCAAGAATTTTCAGGTGATCGAAGCCGATTTTTTAAAGATGAATTTAGAAAAACTTTTTAATGGAGAACCATTTGCCGTTACCGGTAATTTCCCTTACAATATTTCTTCTCAAATTGTTTTTAAAGCGATAGAGAATAAAGAATTAGTGCCGGAGTTTACCGGGATGTTCCAAAAAGAAGTGGCGCAACGCATTTGCGAAAAAGAAGGTAGCAAAACCTACGGAATTCTCTCGGTACTCACGCAAGCCTATTTCGATGCCGAATATTTATTTACCGTCCCGCCGAGTGTTTTTAATCCGCCGCCAAAAGTAGATAGTGGTGTCTTACGCTTAATTAGAAAAGCAGATTTCAGCCTTCCTGTAGAAGAAAAATTATTCTTTAGAGTGGTGAAAACCGCATTTCAACAACGAAGAAAAACGTTAAGAAACAGTTTAAAAAGCTTCGACCTTAGTCCGCAATTAAAAGAAGATAGTATCTTTGGCCAGCGACCCGAACAATTATCGGTCGACCAATTTTTAGAACTCACCCAAAAGATACAACACGATGCAGTTTCAGATTAGTCGGGAGTTTATAGAAAAAATAGAAAACCTTGTTGAAGATAAAAACAACAAGGAGCTATTGGTGCAATTTGAAAATATGCACCACGCCGATATTGCTGAAACTTTAGAAGAACTCTCCCTCGACGATGCTACTTACGTCATTAAATTGCTAGAAAGCGATAAGACGGCAGAAGTCTTGATGGAGCTCGATGAAGAAGACCGAGAAAAAGTCCTCAATAATCTTTCTGCTAAAGAAATTGCAGAAGAGATCGAAGAGATGGATACCGATGATGCTGCCGATATCGTTGGTGAACTTTCTCCAGAAATTAAAGAAATGGTCATCGCCAATATCGAAGACGAGCAACACGCCGACGATATTGTAGATCTTCTGCGTTACGACGAGAATTCTGCCGGAGGTTTAATGGCAAAAGAGCTCGTAAAAGTTAACGAGAATTGGAGTGTTACCGGTTGTATGAGCGAGATGCGTGATCAGGCAGAAAATGTGACGCGCGTACATTCTATTTACGTGGTCGATAATAAAAACCGATTAAAAGGCAGACTTTCGCTTAAAGATTTAATTACCGCACCAAGCACCGCGCAGATCAGCGATGTGTATATCAATAAAGTAGATTATGTTTCCGTCGATACCAAAGGCGAAGAAGTGGCGCGTATAATGCAAAAATACGATCTAGAAGCCATTCCTGTCGTAAACGAAATGGGGAAATTAGTCGGTCGAATAACCATCGATGATATTGTCGATTTTATCCGTGAAGAAGCTGAAAAAGATTACCAAATGGCGGCCGGTATTTCTGAAGATGTCGAAGCAGACAGTAGCATCTGGCAACTCACCCGAGCGCGTTTACCTTGGTTAATTCTCGCACTTTTAGGAGGTTTTATAAGTGTAAATGTTTTAGAAACCTTCGATGGCGCGATGGAAAAACACGGAGCTTTATTCTTCTTCGTTCCCTTAATTGCTGCAATGGCAGGGAATGTAGGCGTGCAATCGTCTGCGATCGTGTTGCAAGGTTTGGCCAATAATTCGTTGCGAGGTTCTTTACTTAATCGTCTGATAAAAGAGGTTTTACTCAGTTTACTCAATGGTTTTGTGCTGGCGTTGTTGCTGGTTTTAGGCGGAGTTTTCTTGCTTAACTTAGATTTCGATTTCGGCTTGACCGTTGCCATTTCCCTGATTTCAGTAATTATTACCGCTTCGCTTATCGGTACGTTTGTGCCAATTATTTTAGACAAACAAGGCATAGATCCTGCGATGGCTACCGGACCGTTTATTACGACGAGTAACGATATTTGCGGAATTCTTATTTACTTCAGTATTGCCAAACTTATTCTTGGTTTTTAGAAAATTCATTTGGGCGTGACCCTATCGGGTCGGGCTATCCGTTATATCTTTTTTGTTGTCATGCTGAGCTTGTCGAAGCACAACAAAAAAGGATGCCACTACTATCCCTCACGCAAAAGAAATCGATTATATTGTGATTTATAAATAGAATTACCATCGTTATGCTGAGTTTATTTCAGCAGCTCATTTTAAGATAAAGTTTCCTCTCATTCTAAAGGAAGGTGCCGAAGGCGGAAGGGTTTATTATTCAAAATATTCCTACATTTGAAGAAAAGCAAAAGAAGAATGACACCCATCCCCTTTCAATACGAAATTGAAGTACAACCCGAACATATCGACGATTTAAAACACGTAAATAATGTTACCTATTTGCAATGGGTGCAAGATGTAGGAGAAAAACATTGGAACTTAAAAACTTCAGAAGAGTTAAGAGAAAAATACGGTTGGGTAGTACTTAACCATTTTATTGAATATAAAAGTCCGGCATTTTTAAACGAAAAACTCATTTTAAAAACCTGGATCCAAAGTCACGAAGGCGTAAAAAGTGAACGTCGGGTTGAGGTGATTCGAAAAAAGGATAATAAAATTATCGCGCAAGCCAAAACCTTGTGGTGTTTAATCGAAAAACAAAGTCATCGTCCCGCGCGCATCACTCCAGAAATCACCGAACCTTTTTTTGAAGATTAGTTAGGTAAATTGTAATGTCACCTTGAGCGGAGTCGAAAGGTCTCATCTGGCTTGTAATTATATTTAACACACGATGAGATGCTGAATCAAGTTCAGCATGACGCATAACTTCATGTTTTACATAAATTAATAAAATAACATTAAAAATAATGAAAGTCCTTCACCTCGATAAAAACCATCCTTTAATCTTAGAACAGCTACAAGGATTAGGTTTTAGTAACGAAGAAGATTATTCTTCTTCCAAAGAAGAAATTCTACAGAAAATCGATGCTTACGATGGGATCATCATTCGTAGTCGTTTTAAACTCGATCAAGCCTTTATTTCCGCAGCGAAAAACTTAAAATTCATTGGTCGGTTAGGCGCAGGACTAGAAAATATCGATACCGAATTTGCTTCAGCGCAAGGCATCCAACTATTTTCAGCTCCGGAAGGTAACCGAAATGCCGTTGGAGAACACGCCTTGGGAATGTTGCTTTCACTATTCAATAAACTGAATAAAGCCGATCAAGAAGTAAGAAACGGTAAATGGCTGCGAGAAGAAAATCGCGGAGTAGAACTCGAAGGCAAAACCGTTGGAATTATTGGCTACGGGAATATGGGAAAATCTTTTGCTAAAAAGTTGCAAGGTTTCGATGTTAAGGTGTTGTGTTACGATATTCAAAAAAATGTAGGCGATCAATTTGCCAAACAAGTGAGTTTAGAAGAATTTCAGCAAAACGTAGAAGTACTTAGTTTACATACGCCATTAACAGAAACGACCAATAGTATGGTTGATGCCAAATTCATCAATTCATTTAAAAATAATTTTTGGTTTATCAATACCGGTCGCGGGCAAAGTGTGGTAACTTCAGATTTGGTAGAAGCTCTAAAGTCGGGCAAAGTCTTAGGCGCCGGGCTCGATGTGTTAGAATACGAAAAAACCTCCTTTGAAAATTTATTTACTTCCGCAGCGCAAATGCCAGAGGCTTTTCAATATTTGATAAATGCTGAAAACGTTTTGCTTTCTCCGCACGTAGCGGGTTGGACGATTGAAAGTAAACGAAAATTGGCGCAGGTAATTGTCGATAAAATCAAAGCAGAATTCGTTTCAAAATCTTAAACTTCAGCAGTTGTAAATTTTAGCAAGCATTTATTAAGTTTGTAAGAATCCTTCAACTTAATTCTTGAAAATATGCAGATCAAAGCAGATTCCGTAGAAGAGTATTTAGCCAATGTTCCCGAAGAACGTAAAGAAGCATTTGCCAAGTTGCGAAAAACGATCGTTGAAAATCTACCTTCCGGTTTTCAAGAATGTTTAAGTTATGGGATGGTCGGTTATGTGATTCCTAAAAGTATTTATCCCGACGGTTATCATTGCGATCCTAGTTTACCGTTACCGTTTATGAGTATTGCTAGTCAGAAAAATTTTGTGGCACTTTACCATAGCGGTATTTATGCCGATCCTGATTTATTAAAATGGTGGCAGCAAGAATATCCTAAGCACGTAAAAACCAAGTTAGATATGGGCAAAAGCTGCGTTCGCTTTAAAAATGTAAAACATATTCCGTATGAGTTAATTGCAGAACTCTGCGAAAAAATGACTCCGGAAGATTTTATCAATATTTACGAAACTAATCTCCAGAAAAAATGAAAAAAAGAGTCACCGGTTTAGGCGGATTTTTCTTTAAATCTGAAAATCCCGATGCCGCAAAAAATTGGTACAAAGAGCATTTAGATTTAGACACCGATCAATACGGTTGCACTTTTTGGTGGAAAGATAAAGAAGGTAACGATTGCTCGACGCAGTGGAGCCCAATGGATGAGAAAACTGAATATTTTCAGCCTTCACAAAAACAATTTATGATGAATTTTCGTGTTGAAAATTTAGAGGATTTGCTAGCTGCTCTAAAGGAAGAAGGCATAACTATTGTTGGCGAACCGGAAGAATACAGCTACGGAAAATTTGGTTGGATTCTAGATCCTGAAGGCAATAAAATTGAACTTTGGGAACCTAAAGACGAAGCTTTTAAATAAGCTTCCTCTATATTTTTATATCGTTAAAAAATCCTAAGACTATTGTAGTTACTCGACACAGCAATTATCTTTGCAGCAATGAGTACATCTACAATCGCCCAAAGTTTTGCACAATCCCCGCAACAGCAGGAATTGCGGGACGCTATTGCCGTTTCTGAAAAAAATACCGATAAAATTCATCTAAAAGGCCTTGTTGGTTCGTCACTTTCTTTTGTGGTGGCGAATGCTTTTAAAGATGCCAAGCGCCCATTTTTGATGGTTTTAAACGATAAGGAAGAAGCTGCTTATCACTTAAACGACCTCGAGCAGTTAGTTGGCGAGGACAATGTGTTGTTCTATCCCGGCAGTTACCGCAGGCCTTACCAGATCGAAGAAACAGATAATGCGAATGTGCTTTTACGTGCCGAAGTTTTAAACCGAATCAATTCGCGTAAGAAACCGGCGGTGATCGTAACTTATCCTGATGCGCTTTTTGAAAAAGTTGTTACGCGGAAGGAACTCGACAGAAGTACCCTAAAGATCAAGGTGAATGACGAACTTTCGATCGATTTTGTAAACGAAGTTTTGTTTGAATACAAATTCAAGCGAGTAGATTTTGTTACTGAACCTGGTGAATTTTCAGTGCGTGGTGGGATTATCGATGTGTTTTCATTCAGTAATGACGAACCTTACCGAATCGAATTTTTTGGAGATGAAGTAGATAGTATCCGGAGTTTCGATGTCGAGTCGCAATTGTCTACCGATAAGGTGAACAAGATTTCGATAATGCCGAATGTCGAGAATAAAAAGCTCGATGAGGTTCGGGAGAGTTTCTTAAAATATGTCGCCGATAATACGCTGATATTCGTTAAAAATCTCGATCTTTTTACCGCGCAGATCGATAAGCTCTTCAGTAAAGCAGAAGAAGCTTTCGAAAAAATTTCAGGAGAAATTAAACAAAGTGAGCCTAAAGAACTTTTTTGTACTTCAGAATTAATAAAAAAACAACTCCTTAACTTTTCGGTGGCTGAATTAAGCAATCAGGCCTATCTAAAACCGAAAAAGGAGATCATATTTTTTGTGACTCCGCAACCTTCGTTCAATAAACAGTTCGATTTATTGATCAATAATTTAATTGAAAATCAGGAGAGAGGATATTCTAATTATATTTTCTGCGGAAGCGAACAGCAGGCGAAGCGTTTCCACGATATTTTTAAAGATCAGGAGAAAGAGGTAAAATACAAGACGGTGGTACTTTCCCTTTTCCAGGGATTTATTGATGAGCAGGCAAAAAATGTTTGTTACACAGATCATCAGATCTTTGAACGTTACCATAAATTCAGCTTAAAAAATGGTTATGCGAAAAAGCAGGCACTAACACTGAAAGAATTGACCAATCTTACGGTTGGCGATTATGTAACCCATATCGATCACGGGATTGGAAAGTTTGGCGGACTGCAAAAAATAGATGTGGAAGGCAAAAAGCAGGAAGCGATCAAATTGATCTATGGCGAACGTGATATCTTGTATTTGAGCATTCACTCGCTACATAAAATTTCAAAATATAACGGAAAAGACGGGAAGGAACCAAAGATCTTTAAACTGGGTAGTAATGCCTGGAAAAACCTGAAGAAAAAGACCAAAGCCCGTGTTAAACATATTGCTTATAATTTAATTGAATTATACGCAAAACGACATTTGCAGAAAGGTTTTGCTTACGGGCCAGATTCGTATTTGCAGCACGAACTGGAAGCTTCATTTATTTATGAAGACACACCAGATCAAAGCACCGCGACCGAAGCAGTTAAAAAAGATATGGAAAACGAACGTCCAATGGATCGTTTGGTTTGTGGGGACGTTGGTTTTGGGAAGACTGAAGTTGCGATTCGTGCAGCTTTTAAAGCGGTAGATAACGGCAAACAGGTGGCGGTTTTAGTGCCAACCACGATTTTAGCGTTTCAGCATCATCAAACTTTTTCTGAACGTTTAAAAGATTTACCGGTAACGGTTGATTATTTAAACAGGTTTAGAACCGCAAAAGAACGTCGTGAAACCCTTGCTGATCTTGAAAAAGGAACCGTAGATATTATTATTGGGACGCATCAGTTGGTGAATAAGTCGGTTAAATTTAAGGATTTGGGGCTGCTGATTGTTGATGAAGAGCAAAAGTTTGGTGTTGCGGTAAAAGATAAGTTGAAAACCATCAAAGAAAACGTTGATACGCTAACACTCACGGCAACGCCAATTCCGCGTACGCTTCAGTTTAGTTTAATGGCAGCAAGAGATTTATCTACAATAACTACTCCGCCACCAAATCGTTACCCGATCGAGTCGAACGTGATCCGTTTTTCCGAAGAAACCATTCGTGATGCCGTGTTGTATGAAATTCAGCGTGGTGGGCAGGTATTCTTTATTCATAACCGAATTGAAAATATTAAGGAAGTTGCCGGAATGATTCAGCGTTTGGTTCCCGATGCGAAAGTGGGCATTGGTCACGGCCAGATGGATGGGAAGAAATTGGAGAAATTGATGCTGAGTTTTATTAATGGGGAATTTGATGTTTTGGTTTCAACCACAATTATAGAAAGTGGATTAGATGTCACCAATGCGAACACGATCTTTATAAATAATGCGAATAATTTCGGACTATCAGATCTGCACCAAATGCGTGGTCGGGTAGGGCGAAGCAACAAAAAGGCATTTTGTTATTTTATCACGCCGCCATATTCTGCGATGACCGAAGAAGCGCGTAAGCGAATGACGGCGCTAGAGCAGTTTTCGGACCTGGGAAGTGGTTTTAATATCGCAATGAAAGATTTGGAAATTCGTGGTGCGGGAGATCTTTTAGGCGGTGAACAAAGCGGATTCATCAATGAAATTGGTTTTGATACCTATCAGAAAATTCTGAATGAAGCCATCGAAGAGCTGAAAGAAAACGAGTTTAAAGACTTGTATGCCGATCAGGAAAATGCTGAAGAAAAAGATTACGTAAAAGAAACGCAGATCGATACCGATTTTGAAATTCTGTTCCCAGATGATTATATCAATAATATCGCAGAACGACTGAATTTATATACCAAGCTGAACGAGCTGAAAACGGAAGAAGAGTTAGAGAAATATGAAGCTGAACTGGTCGATCGTTTTGGAGAATTACCGGTTCCAGCCGTTGATTTGCTGAATAGCGTTCGTATAAAATGGATCGCTTCAAAAATCGGTTTAGAGCGTATTATTATGAAGCAAAATAAATTGATCGGTTATTTTATTGCCGATCAGCAATCGAGTTTCTACCAAACCAATACGTTTACCAAAGTCTTGCAATACGTGCAAACGCATCCTAACGCCTGCAAGATGAAAGAAAAGAAAACCAGAAACGGTTTACGATTATTACTGACTTTTGAAAGGATTAATTCTATCGAAAAAGCTTTAAAAGCTTTACAGCCTTTAGATTTTAGAAAGAAAACTGCTGAGGTGGAAGCTTAGATTTTTCTTGGAAAATAAAAATTAAACCTCACAGGTTTCCAAAACCTGTGAGGTTTTTGAAATTATAATTTGGGATTGTATTTAAAAATAAAGAAAAGCGTCTTCTAAATGTTCTATTTGAGTGCCGAGCTTATTTTTGATAATCGCTACAATGTCAAAACGTAATTCAACATCAAGATCATTTTCGGTAATGTAAAAATCCATTGCTTTCACCAACTGTTGAATCTGCTTCGGTTTTACAAATTCTTGCGGATTGCCAAATTCCGGAGTACTTCTAGTTTTTACTTCCACCGCGCAGATTAAATTTTCTTTTTGGATAATAATATCGACTTCAGCTTTTTGAAAACGATAATTACGCTCTAAAATAGTAAAGCCCTTTTGCTGTAGAAAATCTACGGCTAGTTGTTCCCC
This sequence comes from Mesonia mobilis DSM 19841, assembly GCF_000423405.1. GTDB lineage: Bacteria > Bacteroidota > Bacteroidia > Flavobacteriales > Flavobacteriaceae > Mesonia > Mesonia mobilis. The sequence goes on from NZ_AUHX01000006.1 coordinate 155,699, forward strand.
TTTTTTGCCTAAATCATTATGTTGTGCCATAGCTATTTCCTGCGCAGGCAGAAATCTTTTGGTGTTAATATTGAATTGTTATCACCAAGCAGGATTGAAATTATGTTTTTTTAATTATATGTGATGCTGAAACAAGTTCAGCAATACGTGATGATATATAAATATAATCAAATAAAGTTGATTAATCTTTTAGGTAATTCAATTTAGAACCTCGATCTGTAACTTTAAGTTTAATATTTCTTCCAAAAATTAAAGCTTGGTTGTCTTCGATGTGACCTGCCGGAAAATTAAACGCGATCGGATAATCATATTCAGCAACGGTTTCAGCAATAATCTCTTCCGCAGTTTTCCCAAATGGAATTGTATTGTCGTTCATATCGCTCATTCCGCCAATCACTAATCCGGCAAGATGTTCTAACATTCCGTTTCGTTTGAGATTTTGCATCATTCGATCGATATGGTAAAGATATTCATCTAAATCTTCGATAAATAAAATTTTACCTTGTGTATTGATCGCAGAATTACTTCCGCAGAGTGAATAGAGTACCGATAAATTTCCGCCTACCAATTCGCCTTCAGCAGTTCCTGTTTTATTCATTTTAGAGGAAGGAAATTGATAATTCAGTTCTTCTCCAAAAAGAATTTTTCTTAAGGTTTCCCGACTAGCTTCAGATTTAGTTGCTACACCTAAACACATCTGTGCGTGAAGGCTAGCAATTTCGAAGTTATTTATATGCGAATGCAACGCCGTTACATCGCTATAACCAATAATCCATTTCGGATTTTTTTTAAATACTGAAAAATCGATGCGATCTAAAATTCTTACTGTTCCGTAACCACCTTTTGCACACCAAATCGCTTTTATTTCAGGATCGTTTAATTGTTGTTGAAGATCTTTTGCTCGCTGCTTGTCACTTCCCGCAAATTGATGTTTTTCCAGACCAATACTTGAGCCAATCACAGGTTGAAGCTCCCATTTTTCTAATAACTCAATAGCTGGTTTGAGATCTTCTTTATTCGCTTTTCTCGCCGTTGCAATAATGGCAACTTTATCGTTTTTAGATAGATAATCAGGAAGATTCATAAAAGCCTAATATTTACTTCATAAAAGTAAATAAAAAAAGGAAGACGATTGTCTTCCTTTTAAAAATGAATTTTTCTTTAGCATTAATACTCTACTAAGCTTCCGCTGTAATACATAGAGATATCGTCACCATCAAATGTAGTTCCTGTAAAAGTAAACTCATAATTATTGCCATTTTTATTTACTTCTAATTCTCCTGAGGTAATATCGATGTATTCTCCAGTAAATGTATCTGTACTTATGTCTTTATGAATCTCGCTATAAGTATAAGTAAAACCATCTTCGCTGTTGCTATAAGAATAAGTTCCTTCAGCTAGATCAGATGAGTTGTCAGACCACAATTCAAAATAAATACCGGTATAAGAATCACCTTCAGGAATAAATTCACCATTAATCGAAGTTACACTAGCGCTAATCAATGTAATATCAAAGTTAAAAGTCTCATTACTACCTTCTCCGTAGTCCTCAATAACACCAGATCTTAATTGATAGCTGTCACCTTCTATTTCTAAATAGCTATCGCTAGAGGCGTTTGATCCGTTAGAGTTTGATCCAGAATCATCATCGCTACTACAAGAAGTGATAGCGAAAACTGTAAAAATTGATAAAATTAATAAGTAATGTTTTTTCATAATAGATTTGTTAGATTTCTGTCAAATGTAGGCGCTTTTTCAATATCAAAAAATACCTAATAACTAGTATTTTAAATAATCTTGGTTTCTTACCTTTACGCCTTTAAAAATCAAGAAATGAGTACACCAAAACGATATACAATTACAGCGGCTTTACCTTACACTAACGGACCTATTCATATTGGTCATTTAGCGGGAGTTTATGTGCCGGCAGATATTTATGCTAGATATTTAAGAAAACGTGGGAAAGATGTAGTTTTTGTCTGCGGAAGCGACGAACACGGTGTACCCATTACCATTAAAGCAAAAAAAGAAGGCATAACTCCGCAAGATGTAGTAGATAAGTATGATGGAATCATTAGAAAATCATTTCAAGATTTTGGGATCGCATTCGATAATTATTCGCGTACCTCTTCAGAAATTCATCATCAAACTGCATCCGATTTTTTTCAGAAATTGTATGATGAAGATAAGTTTATTGAAGAAGTAACTCAGCAATTATACGATGAAGAAGCGCAGCAATTTTTAGCCGATCGTTTTGTGGTCGGAACTTGCCCAAAATGTGGTTTTGAAGAAAGTTATGGTGATCAATGCGAAAAATGCGGAACTTCACACAACGCTACCGATTTAATTAATCCGAAATCAGCAATTACAGGAGCCACTCCGATCTTAAAAGAAACACGTCACTGGTTTTTACCTTTAGATCAATATGAGCCTTTCTTAAAAGAATGGATTTTAAAAGAACATAAAAAAGATTGGAAATCGAATGTTTACGGTCAATGTAAATCGTGGATCGATGATGGTCTTCGCGCACGTGCCGTAACCCGAGATTTAGATTGGGGTATTCCGGTTCCTGTGGAAGGTGGCGACGGTAAAGTGCTTTACGTTTGGTTTGATGCGCCCATCGGTTATATCTCTGCGACCAAACAATGGGCAGAACGTGAAGGCAAAGATTGGGAACCGTATTGGAAAGATGAAGACACCAAATTGGTTCATTTTATTGGGAAAGACAACATCGTTTTTCACTGTATCATTTTCCCGGTAATGTTAAAAGCGCACGGCGATTATGTGTTGCCTGATAACGTGCCCGCTAACGAATTTTTAAATTTAGAAGGCAATAAACTTTCTACGTCTAAAAACTGGGCAGTTTGGTTACACGAATATTTAGAAGATTTCCCGGGGAAAGAAGATGTGTTGCGTTATGTGTTAACCGCAAACGCTCCGGAAACGAAAGACAACGATTTCACTTGGAAAGACTTTCAGCAACGAAATAACAGCGAATTGGTAGCCATTTTTGGTAACTTTATTAACCGTGTGGTGGTCTTAACCAATAAATATTACGACGGAAAAGTACCAAGCCCAAGTGCGTTGACAGATATTGATGAGCAAACCTTAGCCGAGTTAAAAGCTTATCCTGCAGTAATTGCCAGTTCTATTGAAAAATACCGTTTTAGAGAAGCACAAGCCGAGTTAATGAATGTTGCCCGATTAGGAAACAAATATTTAGCAGACGAAGAGCCTTGGAAAACCTTAAAAACCGACAAAGAGCGTACAGAAACCGTCATGTATATCGCGCTTCAGATCGCTTCAGCATTAGCAACTTTAAGTGAACCGTTTTTACCATTTACTTCAGAAAAGTTGAAAAAAATGCTGAATCTAGGTGAAGCAAATTATTCTTGGGAAGATATTTCAACTGAAAAAGTATTGCTGGAGAAAAATCATCAAATCGGTAAAGCTGAATTGTTATTTGCCAAAGTGGAAGATGAAGAAATTCAGAAACAATTAGATAAATTAGAAGCAACTAAAAAAGCAAACGCGACAGAAACTGCTGAAGTAATTCCGCAGAAAGAGTTGATCGAATTTGACGATTTTACCAAACTCGACCTTCGTGTAGGAACGATTGTTGAAGCTGAAAAAATGCCGAAAGCCAAAAAGCTTTTAGTCCTAAAAGTAGATACCGGTATCGATAAAAGAACCATTGTTTCCGGGATTGCAGAACATTTTAAACCCGAAGATATTATTGGAAAAAAAGTGAGTGTTGTCGCTAATTTAAAACCTATTAAACTCCGCGGAACCTTAAGTGAAGGAATGATCTTAATGACGGAAAACGCCGATGGTAAATTAGTGTTTGTAAATCCAGATGAGAACGGAGTAACTAGCGGAACCGTAATTTCTTAAGATGAGTAAAACTTACTTTTTTTTATTACTGGGACTAATCTCCAGTTTAATTAATGCCCAGCAGGTTTACAATATCCCAAATAACTTAAAAGATAGTAACCGATCGATTAAAGATGCATTTACTATAACTAATCAGGAGACCAAAAACCTAACTTTATTTATAGACGATAATAAAACTTTTAATGCGTATGTTTACGATAAAGCGATGAATCGTTTAGATGAGTTATCTTCAGTGGGTTTGCCAAATCGTTATGATGAAATTTTAGGTTATATTCAAAAGGAAAATAGAACAATTCTTTTTCTAAAACATCGAAATAATAAAGAGTTTGGAGCTATTGTTTATGATTTTAAATCTAATGAAACAAAAGAAATTCAATTTGATATTAAATTTAAAAATGAAGAGTTTGTAGAAGTTTTAAGCAAAAACAATAAGTTTTACATTATTTCTGTTGAAGAAAAATCTTCTAAAATAAACTTTTATGAGTTTGGTGGAATTTCTTACAATAAGCATACAATTCATCTTGACTATAATTTTAGAATAGAAAGAAATCAGCCACAAACTTTGCATCAGATGCTTAGTGTTTCAGAAGGTTTAGGCTCTAATTTAGAGATTGAAAAAATAGAAAACTATTTACCTGTTAGTGTGCAGATGGCAAGCTCAATGAATAAGTTTTATGAAACTACTAATGGTTTTGATCTATCACTAGATAAAAGTATTTATGAGACCTACATTATTTCTGTAGATGTAAGCTCATATGAATATCAAATACACCAATTTGAGAAACCTAAATACTCTTCAACAGAAACATTTTACGGTAATTCTTTTCTATTAGATAACAATATTTTTCAGCTTGTCGCAAATTCAGACGAATTATACTTTCAGGTTATTAATAGAGAGTCTGGAGAGAGTTTGAAAAAGCTTACTTTAAAAAAAGATGAAAGTATCGACTTTAAGAATTCTCCTATTATTCAAGATAAAGAGGGCGATATTTACGCTCCTCATCGAGAACTAGAAAAGACTTCTAAATTTCTTAGGAAAATTGATAATGAAAATATAGCTATTTCAGTTTATAAAGTTGGTTTTGGCTATCAAATTACAATGGGAAGTTATAATGAAATTAAGCAGGGAGGTCCAATGATGATGGGTATGCCTGGTATGTCGATGTCAATGGGAGGTGGTTTTGGTTTAGTAGCTTCAGCATATTTTTCTTATTCATATGGAAAATCGGTTAGAATTGAATGTCTTTTTGATGAACAATTTCGACACTTAGATGGCAAGCCAAGAAAGAATATTTTTGATAAGATTAAAGATTACGCTGAAGTTCTTCAAAATAATGATACTGCAGAAACTGTTTTTGAATGGAATAATGATGTTTATTATGGTTATTATTCTTCAATTACAGAATCTTATCGACTCATAAAATTTTAAATAGCTTGCTCAAAATCGCATTTCATCCCAGTTATGTATATCCGTTGCCGCCAAAGCATCGGTTTCCGATGGAAAAGTATGAGTTGCTTCCGCAGCAATTATTGTTAGAAGGTACTTGTGATGAAGCTAATTTTTTTGAGCCTGAATTGCCCAACGATAAATACATTTGTGCGGTTCACGATCCCGATTATTATTACGATTTTCTCAATTTAAAACTTTCACAGAAAGAGATTCGAAGAACGGGATTTCCGCTTTCTCGCGAGTTAGTTTGGCGAGAACGACTCATTGCCGGCGGCACGATTATGGCTGCAGAATTTGCGTTGAAGTACGGAATTGCGATGAATATTGCCGGTGGTACGCACCACGCGTATACCAATCGAGGCGAAGGTTTTTGTATGCTGAACGATCAAGCGATTGCGGCGAGGTATCTTCAGCAGCAAAAATTAGCAGAAAAAATATTGATTGTCGATCTAGATGTGCATCAAGGCAACGGAACGGCAGAGATTTTTGAAGGCGACGATTCAGTATTTACATTTTCGATGCACGGAGAAAAAAACTATCCGTTTAAAAAAGAGAAATCAGATCTAGATATTGGTTTGCCTAACGATACAAGTGATGAGGTTTATCTCAAAACTTTAAAAGAAACGCTTCCGGAGTTAATAGAAAAAGTAAAACCCGATTTTGTGTTTTATCTTTCTGGTGTCGATGTATTGGCAACCGATAAATTAGGCAAGTTAAGTTTAAGTATCGAAGCTTGTAAAGAGCGCGATCGTTTTGTGTTGCAAACGCTAAAAGAGCAGCAACTCCCTGTAGAATGCAGTATGGGCGGTGGTTATTCTCAAGAAATTAAATATATTGTAGAAGCGCATGCTAATACTTACCGTTTAGCGCAAGAGATTTTCTTTTAACTTCTCCAATTATAACCTTGTAATTCTAACGCAGCCTTTAAAACGTCTTTCTGACTAATTAAGCCAATTAATTTTCCGTGTTCACAAACAGGGAATCTTCTTTTCTTCAGACTTAAAAATTTATTAGCAACATCAAATAAATGCATATCGGGAGAAACCGTTTCAACTTCTTTGATCATATAATTTTCTACGGTCATATTTTCCATCGGTTGGTTATAATACCGAGATTCAGAAATTTGTTTAATACAATCACCTTCAGAAATAATACCGATAAGTTCATTATGTTCGTTGACGACCGGACCTCCGGAAATTTGATGTCGAAGTAAAGTTTCCATCACTTCAATTACATTTTGACCTTCGTAGAATTTATACATATTCTCGGTCATAAAATCACCCACGGTTATATTTTCTGAAACGATAACCTCTCCTAATTGTTTACCTTGAAAACTTTTGATACCCATAACGTTTTGTTTTTCAGTTTCTTAAATTTAACTAAAAATATTGAATTATGAAAATCATATTTTTTTAAGTTGAATATTGGTAAATCGATAATATTTATGAGTAATAGGAAATAAAAAAGCACCTTAATTTATTAAGGTGCTTTTTTAAAATGAAAAACAAGCTAATTATTCAATAAATAGACTAGCAATGGCAACAGCTTCATCTCCTGTTAAGATCTCATCGTAAGCTTGAGAAGAAGCTTCAGCAGTAAAAGGACTTTCATCACCTAAGGTCGATACATCTACACCACCTTGGTTTAAGTTCTCTTCACCATTGTAAACGTCCTGTGTTACCGATGGCATGTTTGGACCGCGTTGATCTAACGTAATCCAACCTTGAAGACCTCTTAATCTTCTAATTTCTGAAGCGTGTCTTGCTTCAACAGAATGAATTTGTAAAGCAGCAGTTAATAGATTGTCATTGCCTATTAATGCTCCTGCTTGTCCTTTATATGCTCTTACACCGGTATCTTCAAAAGCTTGTGCAAGTGCTAATAATTGAGCGTAAGCATCTGGATTATTTGTATTAAAAGGATCGAAAGTTCCGCCAGCGGTAAAATCGAAAGTAGGTTCTGCGGTAGGCGTTTCTCCTAAATCCATTAACGTATCTTGTAATAAGGTCACGTGAGCAGATTCATGCATAGAGATTTGTTCGTAAATCGCATTTGCTTTTCCTGTTCCGTCTTGATCTAATACATTAGAGTCCAAAGCTTGTAAATAAAAACTTGCTTCTAAATATTCTAAAGTTAAGGCTAATTGCAGCGCGTTAACAGCATCGTCTGATTGAAACATTGTTGCTGCTTTTGCTTTATTTGAAGCTGCTGCCATCCCAAAAGGAACTGCAGCGATCGCAGCTTTTTTACCTAAAGAGCTAAAAGTGCTAAAAGCATCTCTTCTTGATGCGCCTTTTTTGGCTAGATTTTCTGATGTAAACTCGTCTAAAAATTTTATAAGATTCATAATATTATTTTTTTAGTTATTAAAAATTGAATTGTTACTGCGTGATCAATTATGGTAATTGATTTGCTGTAAATGGTGTAACAATAAATCCGCCGGCAGCATCAATAATTACAGAAGGGTTTTCGGCGCCGTCTAGACCTGTTATCGGATCTACAATATCGTCTCCTGCAAAAAGTTTGAAATTGTCCATCTCGTTACCACGAATACTTCTAATTGCTGCGGCGTGTCTTGCTTCAACCGAAACAATTTTACCGGCAATTACCAAATAAGCAGCGGTTTCAATGAGTTTACCGGCACCATTGTAGGCTTTTACTCCGGTATCTTCTAATAACTGTGCTGTTGATAACACAGAATCTCTATTTGAAAAATCTACAGAAGAAAAATCAAACTCTAAACTTTCTGGTAAAACTACTTCTGCATCAAAGTTGGTGTTTAAAGCCGCTTTAAAAAACTCTCGGTGGTTTACCTCGTGATTATATAAATCTTCTAAAATTTGTTTCTCTTCCATTGCAGCGCCCGACCAATAAGAACCATTTAATACTTTCGTGTAAAAATCTGCTTCTAATTGTTCTAATGCGTATGCATAGTTAAGGACTCCAAGATCACCACCACCTAAATCAAATAATTCAGGATCCGGATCTGGATTTGGTTCTGTGAAATCGTCATCATCACTACAACTTAATAGTAAGCCGCTACCGGCAAGCGCGAGTCCACTCATTTTTAAAAACTGTCTTCTTTTATTCCCTTTTTTAGTAGTAAGACTTTCTACTTTTACTTTTTTGTTTTTCATAATAAAAATAAGTTTTGTTGATCTACTAAAAGTTACGAGAGAAGAAAGACCTCGGTTTTCTTAATAAAGTTAAAGGTTTGCTTTAATTTGTTAAAAAGAGTTAAAATAGTTGAAGATTATAAAATGTATAAGTCCAAAATTTATAAAAATTGAATTATGACTTCGTTAAGATCATCACTTCCTGAGCTACCACCTCTGTAACATATCTTTTTTCACCGGTTTGGGTTTCGTAGCTTCTGGAGGTAAGTTTACCTTCTAAAATTACTTCTTTACCTTGCGTTAAGTAGTTTTCTACAATTTCGGCAGTTTTGCCCCAGGCAACAATGTTGTGCCATTGGGTATCGGTCACTTTTTCACCTTGACTGTTTTTATAAACTTCGTTTGTAGCCATCGAGAATTTTGCTAATTTTCTTCCGCTTTCTAATTGAATGATTTCTGGGTTGTTCCCTAGGTTTCCGATTAACTGTACTTTGTTTCTTAATGCGTTCATAATGATAAATTTTTAAGCTGAATTTCGTTAGTTCGATTCAGTGAGGCAAAGATGAGGTAGCAACAAAATTTTAATTGGTTAATAAGTGCTTACTTGCGTTTAATGTCGTTTTTAAACGTTTGTAAACGGAAAAATATCTTCAGAAATAGAATAATTTTTTTACCTTTAGTTTTATGGAAAACCTAAGAATAACGATTGTTCAGGAAGATTTAAAGTGGGAAGACACCGAGGCTAATCTTCAATTATTTTCAGAAAAAATAAAAGCCTTAAAAGAACCGACAGACCTCATTATTTTACCTGAAATGTTTACGACAGGTTTTTCTATGAATGCTGAATGTCTTGCTGAAGAAGAAAATTCAACTACCTTAACTTGGCTAAAAACTACCGCGAAAAAATACGAAGTTGCAATAACCGGAAGCGTCATTATTCAGGAGAATGAGAATTATTATAATCGACTATTTTTTGTATTCCCGAATGGTGATTATCAAACTTACGATAAGAAGCATTTATTTACTTTGGCAAACGAGCAACACACTTATTCCGCAGGGAAAAATCGTTTGATAGTGGAGTATAAAGGATGGAAAGTTTGTCCGTTAATTTGCTACGATCTACGTTTTCCTGTTTGGTCGAGAAATACTGAAAATTTTGATTTGTTACTTTATGTAGCCAATTGGCCCAAAAAACGAACAGAAGCTTGGGATGCTCTTTTAAAAGCACGATCGATCGAAAATATGTGTTATGTTGCCGGTGTAAACCGTGTAGGTTTAGATGGTAACGATCACGAATATTCGGGACATTCTGCCGTTTACGATATGTTAGGCAAACAAATTTCTACACCAAAAAACGAAAAAGTGGTTTTTGCAGAAACGCTTCATCTAAACAAAACAGAACTTACCAAAACTCGAAAACGCTTTGCTTTTTTAAACGATCGTGATGCGTTTACTTTAACCTAAAAGTTTCGACGACATCCCAATTGGCTCTTACTTCAATTTCTTTAGGGAAATAGATAATTTCTTCTGCTTGTTTTTGGTTTAGATAACTACCGGTATCCCACTTGCCGTTTTCGTTTTCATCATAAATTATTCGCATAAAGTAAGACCCGGGATTAATGTAATTAAAGGTAAATAGGTTGCCGTCTTCTTCTTGATGAATAATTTCTTTATAAACTTCATCTTTATTATTAGTAAGCTGAACAATTACCGGATAAGATTTAATGTTTTCGATCTTCATATTCAGCACTCCTAAATCGGCAAAATTTGGTGTTCTTAAATTATAGCTTAACGTGTCGTTGGTATGCTCGTAAAAATCGGTTAGCGCGCCCGGAAAAAGCTGAATTTGATAAGCTTGCTTTTCTTCTTTTTCAAAATCGAAGCGATACGTATTTTCGAATGATTGATAATCGTGTTTAAACGGAATAAAAATCGAGTCTTTATTCATGATTTTCACAAAAGCGGTATCTAATTTTTCTAAAGGTAAATTAGCGGTGAGTTTAAATTTTTCATTCACATTGATCGTCCCTTTAGTAACAGCGTTAACTTCTAAAGAATCGGTAAGCATGTCTTTGATCTTGGTATAAACGGTGTCGGTATATTTTTGGTTGTCGACTTTAAAAACCAGACTGTCAACTTCCATAAAAGGTTTGTACCAATAGTGTAAAGTATCTTTTTTACTGTCTTTAATAATTCGGTAATCAAATTCTGAAGGATGCTCAGAAAGTAAACTAATTTTAGTGCTATCGGGAATCCCTTTATAGCCAAAAATTAAATGATGCTTAGCAAGTTGTTTAGGTCGCTGAATTTCGAAATCTAAAATTTCTTTGAAGATATTAATCTTGTAATTTTCGTCGCTCGGCACTTCAATTAAACTATCTACAAAGCCTATTTTATCGCTTCGAGGGTCAAACTTGTAATTTTGATTCTTGTCTAACATCGCCACTATTCTATAGGTTCCTTCTTTCATATTTTCAACAGAAAAAGTATTCAGCGTGTCTTGTGTGTAAGAAATATAAGTTGGCATTTTATTAAAGACCACCGAGTCGTTGTAGGTCGAGTCTACTTCATAAAGCATTACCGAGATAAACTCGTCTGTTTTTCTATTGAAAGCATCTTTTATGCTTCCTTGTACCGAAAGTGAATCGACGTAGCTTCCGGTAGAAAAAATATATTTAAAAAAAGGTAAGGGATTTCCTTCGGTGTTATCGACAATACTATTTCCAAAGTTAATCGTGTAGGTCGTGTTTTCTAAAAGTGTATCTATAATTTTAATTCGCACATCTTTGCTGGCGCTTCCCATCGGGTAGATTTCCGGTTTAGGATCCATCGGTGGCGAGACGATAATTTGGCGTTGCGGATTGTCGAGTTTTATATATTCATTAAAATTTATTCTAATCTCTTCTGCCTTAAAATTAGTCGAAAAATTTTCTGGATATGCATTTACAAATGTGGGCGGGATGGTATCAATATCGCCACCTTGCGGCATACCTCGTTTAGCGCAGTTAAAGAAAAAGCTAAAGCTGAAAAGAGCTAAAAAAAAATATATAAAGCGTTTAAAATTCATCTGGCCAATTTTTCTGCAAAGAAACGATTATTTTTAAATTGAATGATCATTTAAACGGTATAAGCCATTGCAGCAATGCTAAGTTTTACCTCTTCAGCTTTCAGCAATATGCTTCCGCAAGAAACTAACGTGGCGCCGGTGGTTATAATATCGTCTACCAATAAAATGTGTTTACCGATAATCTTTTCTTCATTTTGTAAACTAAAATAATTTGATTTTATTTCTTGTCGAGCTAATCTTCCTTTAAAAACTTGGGTTTTAGAAGCTTCTTTTTTCACCAAAACATCATCGATGTAAATTTTGTTGAAGTGTTGTGCGATCACTTTGGCAAAACCTTCTACCTGATTATAACCGCGTTCCTTTTTTCTACTTTTATGAATAGGCACCGGGATCACGGCATCAATATGCTCCATAAAATCGCCCTTAGCTAAGTAAGGAGAAATCCATTCACCTAAATAGGTGCTGATCTCTGGGTGATTTCTATATTTTAAATTATGAAACAGCTCTTGAGTAATGCCTTTTTTATAGAAATAGAGCAAACTTGTAACGTTGTGAACAGCAATTTGATTTTCAAATACTTTTTTTAATGTATTTTCGTTATCTAAATGTGTATTGGCTAACGGTAGTTCGTGTAAGCAATGTGAACAAAGAATTTCTTGTTCAACCAAATTCTCACTACAAGCTAGGCACTTTTGAGGAAAGAATAAATGAAATAAATCTTTAAACAATTCATTATTAATTTCTTACCAAGTTAATAAAAATTGTACTCTTTTATTTATGAGCGAAAAGAAAAAAGAAAACATTTTAAAAATTCTTATTGGTGTTTTACTTGCCGGGTTGGTAATTATGGGCGGTTACACCTTTAATTTTCATCGAGAAAAAAATGAGAATGAAAAATACTTAGAAGATGAGAAAGCTTATTTGCAAACTGAGCTTAAAGAAATACAAGTCGCTTACGATAGCTTAGAAGTCGAAAATTCTTCAATAAAAAAAAGTTTACAGAAAGAAAAGCAACGTATTCTGGCCTTGTTAGATTCGATCAATTCTTTAGAATCGAATTATAACCAATTAAAAAAATACAGGCAACAAGCCGATCAATTAAAAATTGAAAAGCAACGTTTACTTAATCATATTGCCGAGTTGGCAGAAGAGAATCAAAAATTGAAAACTGCTATCGATAGCACCAATCAAATTCTTCAAAATACGCAACAAAAAACAGATTCGCTTAACACTAAAAATGAAGAGTTACAGCAAAAAATAAATGAAGCTTCGGTTATTCAGATCTCAGAAATTCACGGTGAAGGAGTTTACTTGCGCAAAAACGGAGAGGTAAAACCTACGCGCAATGTAAAACGAATTGAAAATATGCGAATTTGTTTTCAGCTTAATGAAAGTAAAATTGCGCCAGCCGGCAACAAGAATATCTTTATTCAGGTAATTAATCCTAACAATAATTTAATCGGCGAAAAGAAAAAGGAACTTTTTGACGAGAAAGAATTGTACTACAGCGCTAAAACCGAGGTTAATTATCATCAGATCAACTTAAACGTTTGTGCGTTAATGGATATAGCCGAAAATAATGCTGTTGAAGGCAAGTATATTGTGCATATTTTCGATAACGACGTTTTACTTTCCTCTGCCTCATTTATTATCGAATAAAAAACCGCTTAATATCTGTTAATTAAAGTCGGTTTTATATTTTTGTTGTATGGCAAAACAACAAGATAAATTTAAGCAGGTAATCGCTCACGCAAAAGAGTACGGTTATATATTTTCTTCAAGTGAAATTTATGACGGTCTTAGTGCAGTTTATGACTATGGTCAAAACGGAGCAGAGTTAAAGAAAAATATAAAAGATTATTGGTGGAAAAGCATGGTTCAGCTTCACGACAACATTGTTGGGTTAGATGCTGCGATTTTAATGCATCCAACCACGTGGAAAGCTTCTGGTCACGTCGATGCTTTTAACGACCCGTTAATCGATAATAAAGATTCTAAAAAGCGTTATCGCGCCGATGTTTTAGTAGAAGATTATGCTGAAAAAATTAACCAAAAAGCGCAAAAAGAAATTGCGAAAGCAAAGAAGCGTTTTGGTGATAAATTTGACGAAGCAGAATTTGTAAGCACCAATCCGCGTGTAATTCGATACAAAACAGAAGAAAAAGAAATTTTAGAGCGTTTGGCAAAATCGTTAACCAATGAAGATCTAGCCGATGTAAAAGCTTTAATTGAAGAATTAGAAATTGCTTGCCCGGAGACCGGTTCTAAAAACTGGACAGACGTAAAGCAATTCAACTTAATGTTCGGTACCAAATTAGGAGCTTCTGCAGACAGCGCAACAGATCTATACTTAAGACCAGAAACTGCGCAGGGTATTTTTGTAAATTTTGCGAATGTGCAAAAAACCGGAAGAATGAAAATACCTTTCGGGATCGCACAAATTGGTAAAGCCTTTAGAAATGAGATCGTAGCAAGACAATTTATCTTCCGTCAACGTGAGTTTGAACAAATGGAAATGCAATTTTTTGTACGTCCGGGTGAAGAACTTACTTGGTTCGAAAAATGGAAAGAAACTCGCCAACAATGGCACGCTTCTCTTGGTTTAGGTGAAGAAAATTACCGTTTTCACGATCACGAGAAAATGGCACATTATGCAAATGCCGCAACCGATATCGAATTTAATTTCCCGTTTGGGTTTAAAGAATTAGAAGGTATTCATTCACGTACCGATTTCGATTTAAAAGCACATGAAGAGCATTCAGGTAAAAAATTACAGTTTTTTGATCCTGAAATGAATAAAAACTACGTGCCTTACGTGATCGAAACTTCTATTGGTTTAGATCGTATGTTCTTAGCAGTTTTCTCAAGTTCTTTACAAGAGGAAGAGTTAGAAGGCGGAACTTCAAGAACCGTTTTAAAACTTCCGGCAATTTTAGCGCCTTACAAAGCGGCAATTTTACCATTAGTAAAGAAAGATGGTTTACCGGAAATCGCTCAAGAAATCGTAGACGATTTAAAATGGGATTTCAATATAACTTATGATGAAAAAGATGCTGTTGGTAGAAGATACCGTCGTCAAGATGCTGCGGGAACGCCATTTTGTATTACAGTAGATCACGACACCAAAGATGATCACCAAGTTACCGTTAGAAATAGAGATACGATGGAACAAAAACGAGTTCCGATCGCTGAGTTAAAATCTTTGATCCAGAAAGAAGTAGATTTTAAAACTTGGATGAAAAAATAAGCTGAAGTTTTCACTTTAGCGCATAAAAAAAGCTTCTCAAACGAGAAGCTTTTTTTATTTGTTTAATCTTATATATTATTCAGAAACAGCGATAGAGTTAGAGTTTTGCCAAGTCGTTACATCGGCAATTTGATTTTCAGAATAGTCAACTTCAACTAATTCATCATTTTTCCAGAAAAACCATTTTCCGGTTTTTACTCCGTCTGCATAATTACCAATGGCTGTTTTTTCACCTTCAGCATTATACATAACCCATTCACCGTGAAGTTTACCATCTTTGTAAGTTCCTACTTGTTGTACTTCACCGTTATCGTAATAATATGTTCCTTTTACTAAGTCACCTTTTTTCTCAAAATTTGGCTTTACTTCTTGTGCATTCATTCCTACTCCAAGTAATACCATCGCCATAAAAACTATCTTCTTCATCGTATTTTATTTAAAGTTAACTTAACAAATATAATAATTATTTACATTAAATCAATAATTACGTAACATTAAATTAACATAGGAAGTGTTTTTTGTTGAAAATTAGCGAGTTAAATGTGTAAAGAGAGTTAATATTCATCTATATTTTATCGTGATATTAGTAGAGCAAAACAGAAATACTTCTTATTTTTGCGCTCAAATTTGAACAGACAAACTATGTATAGATCACATACAAACGGAGAATTACGACTAAGTCATAAAGAAGAAATGGTGACTTTGGCCGGTTGGGTACAAAAAACAAGAGATAAAGGATTTATGATTTGGGTAGACCTTCGCGATCGCTATGGGATCACTCAACTTATTTTTGACGAAGAACGTACTCCGGCAGCTGTGATGGAAAAAGCAAAAAGCTTAGGCCGTGAGTTTGTGATCCAAATTAAAGGTAAAGTTATTGAGCGTGAATCTAAAAACGCTAATATTCCTACCGGTGATGTGGAGATTTTGGTAGAAGAATTAGAAGTGCTTAACCAGGCATTAGTGCCACCATTTACCATTGAAGATAAAACGGATGGAGGTGAAGACCTTCGTATGAAATATCGCTATTTAGATATTCGTAGAAACCCGGTAAAAAATAAATTGGTATTTCGTCACAAAGTAACGATGGAAGTAAGGAACTTCTTATCGAAGCAAGATTTTGTTGAGGTTGAAACACCATATTTAATTAAATCTACTCCAGAAGGTGCGCGAGATTTTGTCGTGCCAAGTAGAATGAATGAAGGGCAGTTTTACGCACTTCCGCAGTCACCACAAACCTTTAAGCAATTGTTGATGGTTGGCGGAATGGATAAATATTTCCAAATCGTAAAATGTTTTAGAGATGAAGATCTACGTGCAGATCGTCAGCCGGAGTTTACACAGATCGACTGTGAAATGGCGTTTGTAGAACAAGAAGATATTTTAGATACTTTTGAAGGTTTAACCCGTCATTTATTGAAAGAAATTAACGGAGTTGAGCTAGAAAAATTCCCTCGAATGACTTACGACGACGCGATGCGTAAGTATGGTAACGACAAACCTGATATTCGTTTTGGGATGGAATTTGGGGAGTTAAATGAAGTGACCAAACATAAAGACTTCAAGATTTTTAATGAAGCAGAATTAGTTGTTGGTATCGCCGTTCCTGCTGGCGCAAGCTATAGTAGAAAAGAGATCGATAAACTTATCGATTGGGTAAAGCGACCACAAGTAGGCGCTTTAGGGATGGTTTACGCAAAATACAATGAAGACGGGAGTTTTAAATCTTCGGTAGATAAATTTTACGATGAGGCAGATTTAAAAGCTTGGGCAGAAAAAACCAACGCAAAACCTGGCGATCTAATTTGTGTACTTTCCGGAGAAACAAATAAAGTTAGAGCGCAATTAAGCGCTTTCCGTATGGAAATGGCAGAACGTTTAGGTTTAAGAGATCCTAAAACTTTTGCTCCGCTTTGGGTAGTAGATTTTCCATTACTGGAGTGGGATGAAGAAACTGAACGTTACCACGCGATGCACCACCCGTTTACTTCACCTAAAGTAGAAGATATTCCGCTATTGGCAACAGAACCGGGTAAAGTAAAGGCAAATGCTTACGATCTAGTATTGAATGGGAATGAAATTGGTGGTGGTTCTATTAGAATTCACGATAAAGCTACGCAAGCTACCATGTTCGATTACTTAGGTTTTTCTGAAGAAGAAGCAAAAGCACAATTTGGTTTCTTGATGGATGCTTTTCAATACGGAGCGCCACCGCACGGAGGTTTAGCTTTTGGTTTAGACCGATTGGTAGCTATTTTAGGCGGACAAGAAACGATTAGAGATTTTATTGCTTTCCCTAAAAATAATGCAGGTAGAGATGTAATGATCGACGCGCCGGCAAAAATTGATGATGAGCAACTAAAAGAACTTCATCTAAAAGTTGAATTAGAATAAAAATTAAAAAATCCTGTGAAAACAGGATTTTTTTAGCCAAAAGAATAAGGTTATAAAGGTTGAATGATGAAGAAGAGAACACCTTTTACTCGGTTTTTGATTTGGAGATATAAACATATTTCCAACAAGAACTTTGTTTATCTATTAAGTATTCTTGTAGGTTTAATTGCCGGGTTGTCTTCGGTAGCTTTAAAAAACATTACGCATTATATCGCTATGTTTTTTGAGCAAGGCGCGGTACACGATTATCACGTGTATTGGTATTTTATTTTTCCGTTTTTGGGCTTGTTACTCGTTCTATTGGTCAAGAAATTTATTTTACGAAAAGATGTTGATCACGGGATCCCGATGGCACTTTTTGCTATTTCTCAAAAAAACGGAAAGATGGATCGGCGTAATTTGATCAGTTCTTTACTTACCGCTCCGTTAACGGTTGGTTTTGGTGGTTCTGTAGGTTTAGAAGGTCCTTCTGTAGCGACGGGAGCATCTTTTGGTTCTAACATTGCGCGCATGTTTCATATGAATGCGCAAACTAGAAAGCTATTGTTGGTTTGTGCTGCTGCGGGATCACTTTCAGCAATTTTTAAAGCGCCAATTGCAGCGATCTTATTTGCGATAGAAGTGTTTAGTTTAGATTTAACCTTTGCTTCCTTACTTCCGTTATTAATGGCTTCGGTAGCGGCTGTAGTGACCAGAATGTTTTTTATTGGGGAACAATATATTGTCGATTTTCATGCGATTCAGAAATTCGATATTCAGAATATTTTATTTTATTCAGCGTTAGGGGTAATTACGGCGATGGTTTCTATCTATTTTTCGAAAATTTATTTCACGACCGAGAATTACTTCCGCAGAATAAAAAATGATTATTTCAAAATCGTAATTGCCGGTTTTATTATTGGTTTACTTACGTTTTTGGTTCCGCCACTTTATGGGGAAGGTTTTACGTTTATGAATCGATTGATCGCTCAAGATTATGGAAGTGCTTTCGATGCTTTTCTTTATAAAGATATGTTGGGCAATAGCTGGGTGGTGATAGGTTTAATCTTAGGACTTATTTTATTAAAACCCATTGCAACTTCGGTCACATTAAGTGGTGGTGGCGTTGGTGGGGTTTTTGCTCCAGTTCTATTTTTGGGAGCGGTTACCGGTAGTTTTTTTGTGAATTTGTCTAGACAATTAGGTTTCACGCTTTCTTCAGAAAACTTTACGATGGTTGGGATGGCCGGTTTAATGGCGGGAGTTTTACAAGCGCCGATGACGGCAATTTTCTTGATCGCAGAAATTACAGGCGGTTATCAGTTGTTTGTTCCGTTAATGATCACGGTGACGATTTCATTTTTGCTATCGAAAGCTAATTCAGATTATAATATTTATACGAAAGAATTAAAAGACCAAAACGCGCTGTTAACACACGATAAAGATCAAGCGGTACTTACACTTTTGAAGTTAGACCGAATTATTGAAACGAATTTTATTAGTGTAAAACCTAAAATGACGCTGAAAGAAATGTTGCACCAAGCGGTCGTGAAATCGAAACGAAATCTTTTTCCCGTGCTTAACGATGAAGATGAATTGGTAGGCGTTCTTACGTTAGATGATATTCGGGAAATTATGTTTAATACCGAATTGCAGGAAACCATGTTGGTCGAGTTTTTGATGCATGATGCTCCAGATTACATTCATTACGGGCAAGATAGTATGCAGCAAGTAATGAATAAATTTCAGAATACCGGTGCGTGGAATTTACCCGTGATTAAAGAAGGGAAATACGTAGGCTTTGTTTCAAAATCTAAAATGCTTACCGCTTACCGAAGAAAATTAATTTCATATTAAAAAAATTAGTGATGCGATACGTGATTTTAACCTTGTTTATCTTAATTGTTCTAGCAATTGGTACAGGTTTTTATTTTAGAATTTTTGAAGAAGATATAAAAACCGGAGATATCATTATCGGTATTTCGGTTTTGGTAAGTTGCTTTATTTTAATGCCGCTTTTTATTTACCATCGCTGGAAAGGAAAAAAATTACAAGATTATACCTTAAGCCCTGAAAACATTAAAAAGATGAAAGATAAGGGTTTATATTAATGATAAGCTATTATTAATTTTTTAAATATCTTGAAGAAAAACAGCTTTAAATCATTTTTTTATCTGTACGTTTGTATCTATTATTAATTATTTATTTACAATGGAAGGTACAGTTAAATTTTTCAACGAATCTAAAGGATACGGATTCATTACTAACGACGACACAGGAAAAGACATTTTCGTACACGTTACCGGTTTAAACGGTGAGTCAATCAACGAAGGTGACAAAGTGGAGTACGTTGAAGCAGAAGGAAGAAAAGGATTAACTGCCACTCAGGTGACAGTAATCTACGAATAATATATAAGTTATTATTTTTAGTTTTTTTCTAAACCCCGCTAAATTTTAGCGGGGTTTTTTCATTTTATTGTAGCGACGGAGTGTTTAGCGTCACCAACATTTTCTTATTTTTCGCATAGTCTGTAGAAAATGTTTCACTTTCTTTATAGGTATCTTCTAGCGAGTCGTAATAAGAAATATTCTCTTCAAGCAGTTTTTTAGTAGTATTCATATCGTTTTTGGCTGCATAAACTTGTGCTAAAAAGTAATTGAATTTATAATACTCAATTTTATCTTTCATACTTTCTGAAGCTTGACCTCTTAAAGAACTTTTATAACTTTCACATTCTTGCATAATGTGATCTCCATCGGCATTTTTATTTTGTAAGTAGAACACTTTTGCGGTTAGCCCTAAAATCTTTCCGTTTTTTTCTGAAGGATTTGATCGATATGCAATTTTTGCTTCATCATATAATGGCTTAATAAATTCTTCTGCAGCTAAGTAATTTTTATGCTCAACACAATTCTGGTATGCACTCATTCTTAGTTCTTCTAATTCATCTTTTTCAAAAAAATCGGCACAAACTAAAGCATCTTGAGTTGAAGAAATGTAATTATCTAGTCGGTTATTTTCAAGTTCTTGGGTAATGTAATCTTTATAAAACTTGTTTACATACCAATCTTCAGATTGTAAAGCATCTTCTGTAATTAAAGATTTTGTGTAAGTGGTATCTAATACTCGGTTTTTAATCACTTGGTAAGTATAATCGCTAATGTTGTCTTTTCTAATAATGTCATCTAAATAGAAATCGTAAATGTCTTCGATTTTTAGGTATTCGAAATCACTGTTTACATTTCCTTCTTTATACATAGAATAGCTAATGTGGTAGTAATCTTTATCTTCTTTCGTTTTTACCTGATATTCAGTAACTCCAATTTTATTTCTGTCTAAAGTTTTATACTTATCATTTTCGATGGTATTAAAAGTAGTGTCGTTCTCGTCTTTTACGTAATCGTAATCTTTCAAAAATGTTTTAGCAATAAAATTCTTATTGTCATATTTCACTTTTTTTATAAGTCCTTTAGATAGATTATCGGTTAATTGATATAATTGAAATGAACTTTTAAGTCGGTCGTTTTGATCGTAAGTATAAGTGATGGTCGATTTGTCTCCTTCAGCAACTTCAGAAGTAACATCATAAATCTCTAATTTTTCACTTTTTAATGGTAAGTATTTGTTTTTTGTTTCTTCAACTAACTCGATATTATAAATGGGTTTTTCTTGGGTAAAACTCATTTGTTTTTCAAAAATAGAAATCAATTCGTCGTTCTCGTAGATGTAATGTTTAGTAACATCAAGCTTATTTCCGTAGCTGGTTTCAACAGTTTTTATATAACCGTTAGGATAATAATCTACAACCTGTTTAAAGTTATTATTGGGTTCTCCTTTTTTATCGGTTTGCACATTAACCATTTGCTTAACCGGTTGGTTGTTGTAAGATTTCCAATTGTTTTGGCCATAAGTTATTCCTGCAAAAAAGAATACATTTAAAAGTACTAATAAGCTCTTCATAATCAATAGTATTAGTTAAAAATCAACATTATTTCTTTACTAATTTACAAGAGCAGTTGCTATAAAGAGCTAAATTTCAATGGGTTTGGCAAAAGTTTAGTATCGATTCTTAAAGTAAACCATATTTCAACTAAAAAAAATGTAAATTTATAAGGTCTTCTTAACTAAATATTTAACGAATGCAGAAAACGTGCTTAGAATGTGGCGAGCAACTTAAAGGTCGGGCAGATAAAAAGTTTTGTAGCGATTACTGTCGTAATGCTTATAATAATAAGTTGAATAAAGACAGCAAAAATCTAATTAGAAATACCAATAACAGATTACGTAAAAACTACCGAATTTTAGAAGAACTCAACCCTAACGGAAAATCGAAAGCCACCAAATCGCAATTGTTAAGTAAAGACTTTAGTTTTGATTTGATCACAAGTATTTACACCACAAAAAAAGGGACTGTTTACTATTTTGTTTACGATCAAGGTTATCTTCCGTTAGAGAATGATTATTTTGCTTTGGTGAAAAAATTAGATTAGCACTATGAAAAGCTTTATTTCTAAACTATTAGTTTTAGTGACTTTGGGAGTTTTAGTTTGGGTGAGTTTTTACACCTTAATGCCCGATGCTGAAGAATTTTCTGAAGAGAATCCGCTTGGTTTTTCTATCGAACGTGCTAACGAACACGTGAAAAAAATAAGTGAAAAGCCGCACTCAATTGGTACCAAAGCGCATAGCGAAGTAAGAAATTACATTGTACAGCAATTGCAACAAATGGGCTTGCAAGTACAAACGCAAAAAGGCTATACACTAAATAGTGAGGGAGTTTTTACGGTGCCCGAAAATATAATTACCAAAATACCGGGCAGCGATCCTTCAGTAAAGAACGATCTTATGGTGATGACGCATTACGATAGTGCGGTACATTCTTCATTTGGAGCGAGCGATGCCGGTTCTGGTGTGGCGACCATTTTAGAAACGATTCGGGTTTTTCTAAAGGAAGAAATTCCGCATAGAAATAACATCATTATTTGTTTTACCGATGCAGAAGAAATTGGGCTAAATGGCGCTAATCTTTTTGTAGAAGAACATCCTTGGGCACAAAATATTGGGTTGGTACTTAATTTTGAAGCACGCGGCAGCGGCGGACCTTCAAACACTATTTTAGAAACCAATGCCGGGAATAGTAAACTTATCAAAGCTTTTTCTAAAGCCAACTCAGAATACCCGATGGCAACTTCGCTCATGTATTCGGTTTATAAAAAATTGCCGAATGATACTGATGCCACAATTTTACGGGAGCAAAAAGACATCCCGAGTTTCTTTTTTGCGTTTATCGACGACCATTATGATTACCATACTGCTAACGATACCTTCAAAAATCTAGATCAAAATTCGTTAGCTCATCAAGCCAGTTATTTAACGGCTTTAATGCCATATTTTGCCAACGCAAATCTTACCGAACTCAAATCTGAAAACGAATCGGTTTATTTCAATTTTCCCGGTTTAGGAATGCTGTATTATTCATACGCATTCATTATTCCGCTATTGGTGATCGCTTGGTTGTTGTTTATCGCCATCAGTATTTATGCCATCAGAAAGAAAACCTTTACCGCATTTTCGTTAGTTAAAAATATCGTTTGGTTTATAGTGATCTTGTTTGTTGCTGCAATTGTGGTCTATTTCGGTTACCAATTTATTTACCGGCAATATCCGGAATATGCCGATAATCTTAACGGTTTTACCAGTAATGGTCATTATTATATTCTAGCATTTGTCGCCATAACTTTAGCGATCGTCTTTCTATTTTATCGCGCAATTTACAGCGGTAAAGAATTAGAACGTAGCGTGCCTGCGCCACTTTTTGTGTGGTTGCTTATCAATACCGTGGTAGCCATCGCTTTTAAAGGAGCAGCTTATTTTATTTGGCCGGTCTTTTTTGGGTTATTCAATTATTATTTAATTATCAGGAAAAACAGACCTAACCTTTGGGTGCTTTTATTTTTCAGCATTCCGGCGGTGTTCTTGTTTGCGCCGCTTATTCAATTTTTTCCGGTAGGTTTAGGTTTAAAAATGCTGGTAATTAGCAGTGTGTTTTCTGTGTTATTGTTAGGCTTGTTAATGCCTATATTCATTCATCACAAGAAAATACATTGGTTAGGTGTTTTATGTCTGATAATCGCTTCGGTAAGTTTGCTAATGGCGCATAATGATGCTGAATTTTCTAATGAAAATCAAAAACCTAATAGTTTACTTTATCTGTTAGATGTAGATCAAGAAGAAGCTTGGTGGCTAACGTATGATGAATATTTAGATGAATTTACTTCGGAATATTTTACAGATGAAACTGAGGTTGCAGAGGATGTGATTTTCCATAGCAAATATAATTCTGCATTTACTCAACAAAGCAAAGCTGAAGTAAAACCCATTGCTGAAGCTGTTATGTTGATGGAAGAAGATACTACTTTTCAGAAAAATGAAAGAGATAAGTTTACCCTGAAAATCGCTCCGCAACGAAAAATTAACCGAATGGAAATTTTTGCCGATCAACAGGTGAATTTCTTCAACTTTAAAGTGAATGGCAAAACGGCTCCTTCCGCAGAAAAAAATGTCTTTTATCAAAATCGCAAAACCGAAAAATTGCTAACTTACTACGCGATAGATCGTGATACCTTACGCTTAGATTTTGAGTTGAAAAAAGGCGAACAATTTGAGCTGAAAGTTTACGAAGCGAGTAACGATTTGTTAGAAAATAAAAACTTTACGATTATACCACGAACTGAAAATATGATGCCGAAACCTTTTGTGTTGAATGATGCGATCATTACCAAACAAATATTAACGATAAAAGCTGATTAAGATGAAATTTTTTGGTTTAGAACATAGAATGAAAAACAAGTGGAGGTATGTTTTTAGCGGAACACTTTTTTTGGCTTTAGGGAACACCATTTTTGTAGAACTGATTCATGCGGATTGGAAATTGGAAAAGGTTGAACCTTTGAGAGCTATTTTCTTTTTAATAATTTTTAGTTTATTCTACTTTTTAGTAAGTTACTTTTCTTATAAATCTAGAGAAAAGCATCTCAAAGAATGGGAAAACAAATAAAGTTAACGGTTAGTGTTTTAGGTTGCGGCTGGTTGGGTTTGCCTTTAGCAGAAGAATTGTTGCAGCAAGGTTATGCGGTGAATGGCTCGACAACAACTTCTGAGAAATTAGAACATTTAGCGAAAAAAGGCATAGATCCTTTTTATGTTGAATTAACAGAAGAAAGTATAAAAGGTGAAGTATTTTCATTTTTAGATGGCGCTGAGGTTTTGGTTGTCGATATTCCGCCGGGTTTACGAAAAAAACCGGATGCTAATTTTGTAAATAAAATCGAGCATTTTATTCCGAAGCTTGAACTTTCTGCGGTTGAAAAAGTAATTTTAGTTAGTTCTACTTCGGTTTTTGAAGACGAAGAAAATTTTCCTGAATATGCTGAAAAGTCAATCCCAAACGGAAAAAGTGATGCTTCTCGCCAATTGCAAGAAGTAGAAAAATTATTTCGAGAAAATACGCATTTTAAAACCACTTTGATAAGAATGGGCGGTTTATTAGGCAAAGATCGACACCCCGTGAAGTTTTTATCGGGTAGAAAAGGAATCTCCAATCCGTTAGCGCCGGTAAATTTAATTCAGCAACAAGATGCTGTGCAATTGATCGTAAAAGCGCTTCAGCAAGAAAATTTCGGAAGTGTTTTTCACGGTGTTTATCCGCTTCATCCTCATAAAGAAGAATATTACACGCAAAAAGCTAAATCGTTCAACTTAGCGTTACCGGAGTTTACTTCAGATAAAACTTCCGAAGGGAAAAAGATCTCTTCCGAAGCGACACAAAAAGAACTTCAATTTACATTTCAGCATTCGATTTAAATAGTTCAGTTTAAACTATAAAAAAAGGCTTGCAGATGTTGCAAGCCTTTTTGTTTTATAGCACCGAAGTGATTACCAAATTAGAACTCTGTCTGTTGGTGCCACGTACATAGAATCTCCTTCTTTAATATCGAAAGCTTCGTAAAAAGCATCGATGTTTTGCAATGGTACATAAGCTCTGTACATACCAGGAGAGTGCGTATCGGTTTTAATACGAGAACGTAAAGCTTCTTCTCTCATTTTAGTTCTCCAAACGGTTGCCCAAGAAAGGAAGAAACGTTGTTCTGGCGTAAATCCATCAATTTCTCCTGGACGACCGTGATCTTTAAAATACATTTGAAGACCGTCGTAAGCAGCTAAAACACCACCTAAATCTCCAATATTTTCACCAAGTGTGTATTTACCGTTAATGTAAACGCTATCTAAAACTTCGATACCGCTGTATTGCTCAGCAAGTTGATCTCCTCTTTCTGTGAATTTCTCTAGATCTTCATCGGTCCACCAGTTTTTAAGGTTTCCGTCGGCGTCGAAACGCGCTCCACTATCGTCGAAAGCGTGAGAGATTTCGTGACCAATCACAGCGCCAATACCTCCATAGTTTACAGCCGCATCTGCTTTGTAGTTGTAAAATGGTGGTTGTAAAATCGCTGCCGGGAAAACGATCTCATTATTAAACGGGTTGAAATAAGCATTTACCGTTTGAGGAGACATACCCCATTCTTTTTTATCTACCGGTTCGTTGATGTCTGATAAATTATCTTTGTAGCTCCACTCAGAAACTGCAACCATATTTTCGTAATAGTTGTTGTCTTCAGAAACAGCTAATTCAGAATAATCTTTCCACTCATCCGGGTAACCGATCTTAACAGTAAACTTGTCTAATTTTTCAATAGCTTTTTGTTTGGTGCTATCGGTCATCCATTCTAAACGCTCAATTCTGTTTTGGAAAGCAGAGATCACATTAGCGATCATTTCTTGCGCTTTTTCTTTTGCTTCTGGCGGAAATTTTTCATCTACATAAAGTTGACCTAAAGCTTCTCCTACAGAACCGTTTACAGTAGCTAACGCACGTTCTCTTGCAGGACGTTGTTTTTTAGCTCCGTTTAAAGTTTTGCTGTAAAAATCCCAGTTAGCTTTATCTAATTCGGTGGTTAACATTCCTGCAGCACTATTTAAGGTTGCCCAACGCATGACGGTTTGCCATTTTTGAGTATCGCCTTCAGCTAAAACCGCTTGTAGCGTTTCCATATATTTTGGTTGCATCACGATGATCGTGTCTAGCTCTTTTTCTACCCCTAAATCTGAAATGTATTTTTTCCAGTCTACTGCCGGCACCATTTCTTGAATTTGCTCAATCGATCTTGGGTTGTTGAAATTTCTAAAATCACGACTCGCTACTTTATCTAAACGAGGCTCTGCTAAACGCGTCTCAAAAGCAAGAATAGTTTCTGCTTGTTCTTTTGCGCTTTCTTCGCTATCTCCTAAATATTGAAGCATACGTGTAATATGTTCTACGTACTGCTGTCTAATTTCTTTAGATTTCTCGTCTTGATCGGTGTAATATTCTTTGTTAGGTAAACCTAAACTTCCCGGAGTGATGTAAGCAGAATTCATGTTACTGTCACTTGGGTTAGAGAATGCTGCGATGCCAAAAAACGGATCTGAAACCGTTGCGTAATGATTAGCCATCGTTTCTTGAAGATCTTCTACGTTTTCGATCTTAGAAATTTTTTCTAAAGCCGGTTGTAAAGGTTTTAAACCATCTTCATTTCTGCCAACGGTGTCTAGTTTAGCATTAAAAAGCGCAATGGCTTTTGCTTGATCGCTGCCTGCTTTGTATTTACCGCTTTCTGCTGCGTCGTCTAAGATTTTAAGTACATCTTCGTCGGTACTTTTTCTTAATACTTGAAAACCACCCCAAGATGTTCTGTCTTCCGGGATTTTGGTTTCTTTCATCCAAGTACCATTTACGTAATCGTAAAAGTTGTTTTTAGGACTCACCGTCGTATCCATATACTGTAGATCGATACCGGGAGTTTTTTCAGTTTCTGCCTGTGCTACTTCTTTCTTTTCTTCTTGGCAACCTACTACAGCAAGTGCAGCGGTAGCTAAAAGAAGTATAGGTTTCATACTTTTTTTCATTTTTTAGCTATTAAAAGTTGTGTTATAAGTTAGATGAATTAGATAATTGTTACAATTTAAGCCATTTATTTTAATATTTCTAATAAGGCAGTATCGTGTGTTTGGTTAAGTTTTTTAATTTCACTTACATTCTCATTTGGGATAGCGATCGAAAGAACGTAATGCTGAATTTTCCAGCCATCTTTGGTTAGCGTTAACACTCCAGACCCTCTGCAAATACCTAAGTCGGTTTCTAAAAGTTCGTCAAACCAAGCTGTTTTATTGTTTTTGCTGAAATAAATGTTTCGCTCTAAAGGATGAAACGTCCAAGCTTTGCCTTTATCAAAATAAGGTTTAGAAAAACTTTTAAATTCTTCTAATTGCCAGTTTTCTGAAGCATCGGTGCCAATAAAAACGGCATCTTCTGTCATTAAATTAAAGTAGTTTTCAAAATTTGCTTCCGCAGCAGCCAAATGCCAGTTGTTTAAAGTTTCTTCAACTACTTTGGTTGATTTTTGCGCAGCAACACTTACCGAAATAAATAAAAATATATAGATTACATTTTTCACGACTTTAGCTTTTAGTTAGCGGTAGATTCTTTTTGTAGCTGAGCCAAACTGTCTTGTTTTCGAATACGCTCGTCTAATTCAAAATCGAGATCATCTACAGATTTAAGGAAGACTTCATTTAACTGAATTTTTAAATTTTCAAACTCATTGTATAATTCAAAACTTAACGTGTCAATTTTTCCGGCTGTTGGTCGTTGTTTGTTGGCTTCTGCTTCTAATAAATGAGCTTTGGTAAGTAATACATTTAAGCGCGCTTTAATAGGAATTTCCTGAAATTGCTTCGGGATAGAATCTTGTAACTCTTGTATCGATCGAAACAAGTTGTTACTGTTGTTTACAACTTCCTGTAGCGTAAAATTATTTATACGTTCAATCTCGTTTTTAGCGGTGGTAAAAGCCATCCAATTGGCACTTGCATTTGTTGCATCACCTACAAGTTTTACTTGTCTTTTGTTAGGCAGATTTACCTGTTTAGAGAAATTTTTAGCATTTTTTTCTTGAAAAGTGTCGGCCTCATTATCGGTTTGCTGCTTTTTTTCTTCACACGCAATTAAACCGATCGTGAGTAAAGCGCTAAGGCTTAGAATATAAAATTTGTTTCGTTTCATAAGCTTGAAAATACTGCGAAAGATAAGAAAATTTAAATTCTCTTCCTGCTGAAAAAGATTTTGTAATAAGCCTCAAAAATTGTTCTTTTGACAAAAGATTTGCTATAAATAGGCTTTAAATTAAAAAATTATCAAATTCATGGCAGCGAAAATACTTATCATTGGTGCTTGCGGACAAATAGGAACAGAACTTACTTTGGCTTTACGTGAAAAGCATGGCGAAAAAAATGTAATTGCCAGCGATATACGTGAAGGTAACGACGATTTAATGCAATCGGGTCCTTTTGAAAAGTTAGATGCCACCAATTATAAAGCCATCGAAGATATTGTGATGCATTATGAGGTGGAGGAAGTTTATTTAATGGCAGCAATGTTGAGCGCAACGGCAGAAAAATTCCCAATGCGCGGCTGGAATTTGAATATGGATTCCCTTTTTAATGTGCTTAATTTAGCTAAAGACAAGAAAATCGATAAAGTATTTTGGCCATCAAGTATTGCGGTTTTTGGACCTTCAACTCCAAAAAACGATACACCACAAACCACCGTGATGGAGCCAACCACTGTTTACGGAATAAGTAAACAAACCGGCGAGCGTTGGTGTGAATACTACCATCATAAATATGATGTCGATGTAAGAAGTATTCGCTATCCCGGTTTAATTAGTTACAAAACACAACCTGGCGGCGGAACCACCGATTATGCAGTTGAAATTTTTCATGAAGCTTTAGCAAAACAAGCCTACACTTCATTTTTAAGTGAAGAAACTGCTTTACCGATGATGTTTATGGACGATGCTATTCGAGCAACCATTTCGTTAATGGAAGCTCCGGCAGAAACTTTAAGTATTAGATCTTCTTACAATTTAGGCGGAATTAGTTTTACGCCTAAGCAACTTGCAGAAAGTATTGAAGCAGAAATTCCTGAATTTAAAATTGACTATGAACCAGATTTTAGACAACCTATTGCAGACTCTTGGCCTTCGAGCATTAATGATGAGCAAGCCCAAAAAGATTGGGGTTGGCAACACGAGTACGATCTGGAGAAAATGACCAAAGCAATGCTTGATGGTCTAAAGTCTCTTAAATAATTATAAACTATTAATAATCGCTGCGGCTTTTGCTAGAGTTTCTTTCTTTTTGGCAAAACAAAAGCGCAACATGAATTCGTCTTTTTGATTTTTATTGAAAACTGAAACCGGGATCGTTGCCAAGCCTTTTTCTTTAATTAATTTAAGGGCAAAATCAGTATCTTTTTCGGTAGTGATGTTTTTGTAAGAAGCTGTTTGAAAATATGTTCCTTGTGCCGGAATCAATTCTAATCTTGAATTTTTTATCTGCTGAAGAAAATAATCTCTTCTCTCTTGGTAAAATGCTGAAAGTTCTAAGTAGTGTTCGGGTTTTTGTAAATATTCATTTAATGCCCATTGCATGGGGTGATTCACGCAAAACACATTGTATTGGTGTACTTTTCGAAACTCTTTCATTAATTCTTCAGGAGCAACGCAGTAGCCCACTTTCCAGCCGGTCACGTGAAAGGTTTTTCCAAAGGAGTAGGTGATCAAAGAACGTTCTGCCAATTTGGGAAATCTAGCTACACTTTGGTGTTCTTTACCATCGTAAATTAAATGTTCGTAAACTTCGTCACTCAAGATTAAAATATTGGTGTTCTCCACCAATTGTTGAAGCTGAAGTAAATCTTCTTTTGCTAATACCGTTCCGCTGGGATTGTGCGGCGTATTGATCACGATCATTTTAGTTTTTGAAGTGATCTTTGCAGAAACTTCTTGCCAATCGATTTTATACGTTGGCGCTTTCATTTCTATTAAAATCGGTTTGCCACCGTATAATTCGATCGTCGGTTCATAACAATCGTAAGCCGGTTTAAATACGATTACTTCATCATCTTTTCTAATGAATGCTGAAATTGCTGTAAAAATAGCTTGAGTTGCTCCGGTAGTGATCGTAATTTCTTCTTCTGCGGAATATCTGCTGCCATAACTTTTGAATAGTTTTTCAGCTAGTGTTTTCCGAAGAGAAATTAGACCCGCGAGCGGTGCATATTGATTGTGATTTTCATCTAACCCCTGTTTTACGAACTCTAGTAATTTTTGATTAGGAGGGAAGTCTGGAAAACCCTGTGAAAGATTAATGGCGTTGTATTCTTGCGCCAATTTACTCATTTTGGTAAATATAGTGGTTCCCAAATTAGGGAGCTTAGATTCGATAGAGAAATTCATTAGCAATGATTTTCTCGAATATAGAAATAAAAAATCCCAAACTCAACAAAGTGAATTTGGGATTTTAATTTATAAAGATAGATGATTTATCCTTTTGAAGTCGCGCTCATATATTCACGGTTCATTCTTGCAATATTCTCTAAAGAAATTCCTTTAGGGCATTCGATCTCGCAAGCTCCGGTGTTACTACAATTACCAAAACCTTCTAAGTCCATTTGGCGAACCATATTCTGTACACGCTCGGTAGCTTCAACTTGACCTTGAGGTAATAAAGCGTATTGAGAAACTTTAGCCGAAGTAAATAACATCGCACTAGCGTTTTTACAAGCTGCCACACAAGCACCACAACCAATGCAAGTCGCTGCTGCAAACGAGTCGTCTGCATCGTGTTTATTAACAGGAATACTGTTGGCATCGATCGTGTTACCAGAAGTGTTTACAGAAACGTAACCACCAGCTTGCTGAATACGATCAAAAGCACCTCGATCTACAATTAAATCTTTTACTACCGGAAAAGCTTTAGCTCTAAATGGTTCAATAACGATGGTGTCACCATCTTTAAAAGAACGCATGTGTAATTGGCAAGTAGTTACCAATTTATCGGGACCGTGAGGTTCACCGTTTATTTGTAAAGAACAAGCTCCGCAAATACCTTCACGACAATCGTGATCAAATTCTACCGGCTCTTCTCCTTTATTGATCAAGTCTTCATTTAAAACGTCTAACATTTCAAGAAAAGACATATCACCTTCAACTCCGTCGATCGGGTAGGTTACCATCTTTCCCTTAGCATTAGCGTTTTCTTGACGCCATATTTTAAGTGTAAGTTTCATATCTTTTAGATTTTAGTATTGAGTATTGAGTACTGAGTCGCTAAGTTGTAACACCTCATAGTTCAATACCGGCATCTATTTATAGCTTCTTGTTTTTAATTCAATATTCTTGAAGTCTAATTCTTCTTTATGTAATTGCGCGTCTCTTGGGTTTCCTTTATACTCCCAAGCAGCTACATATTTAAAGTTCTCATCATCTCTAAGTGCTTCACCTTCCTCGGTTTGGTATTCTTCTCTAAAGTGACCACCACAAGATTCATTTCTATGTAAAGCGTCTTTAGCAAACAACTCTCCTAGTTCTAAGAAATCTGCTACACGACCTGCTTTTTCTAATTCGGCATTTTTACCTTCTGCAGCACCTGGTACTTTTACATTTGCCCAGAAATCTTCACGAAGTTCTTTAATTTCATCTAAAGCTTCTTGAAGACCTTGCGCGTTACGCGCCATACCACACTTGTTCCACATGATCTTACCAAGTTTCTTGTGATAATAATCTACCGAGTGCTTTCCTGAAGCATTCATTAATTTTGAGATTTTATCTTTTACATCTTTTTCAGCGGCATCAAACTCTGGTGAATCTGTTGGTATTTTGCCGGTTCTAATGTCTTTAGAAAGATAATCTCCAATCGTATAAGGTAATACAAAATAACCATCGGCTAAACCTTGCATTAATGCAGAAGCTCCAAGTCTGTTAGCTCCGTGATCAGAGAAATTTGCTTCTCCGGCAGCATAACAACCAGGGATGGTGGTTTGTAGGTTGTAATCTACCCAAAGACCTCCCATTGTATAATGAACTGCAGGATAGATCATCATTGGAGTTTCGTAAGGATTTTGATCTACGATCTTCTGATACATCTGGAAAAGGTTACCGTATTTAGCTTCAACAACTTCTTTTCCTAATTTAATGATCTCTGCTTCAGAAGCATTTTTGTTTCCTGAAGAGAAAGCTGCTTCTTTTCCGTAACGCTTAATAGCGCTTGCAAAATCTAAAAATACAGCTTCACCTGTTTTATTTACTCCAAAACCTGCATCACAACGTTCTTTTGCTGCACGAGAAGCTACATCTCGAGGTACAAGGTTACCAAAAGCAGGATATCTTCTTTCTAAGTAATAATCTCTTTCTTCTTCAGAAAGTTCAGTAGGTTTTTTCTTACCTTCTCTAATGGCGATCGCATCCTCTTTTTTCTTCGGTACCCAAATACGTCCATCGTTACGAAGAGATTCAGACATCAATGTTAATTTAGATTGATGCTCTCCTGAAACCGGAATACAAGTTGGGTGAATTTGCGTGTAACAAGGGTTAGCAAAGTAAGCTCCTCTACGGTGAGCTCTCCAAGCTGCCATTACGTTACTTCCCATCGCATTGGTCGATAAGAAAAAAACGTTACCATAACCACCGGAAGCTAAAACTACAGCGTGTGCTGAGTGTCTTTCAATTTCTCCGGTAACCATATTTCTAGCGATAATTCCACGAGCTTTACCATCTACTAAAACCAAATCCATCATTTCGTGACGGTTGAAAGATTGAATCTTTCCACGGTTAATTTGACGGTTCATCGCAGAATATGCGCCTAATAATAATTGCTGTCCTGTTTGCCCTTTTGCGTAAAAAGTTCTCGATACAAGAACTCCGCCAAAAGAACGGTTATCTAAAAGGCCACCGTATTCACGAGCAAAAGGAACCCCTTGTGCCACACATTGATCGATAATATTACCAGAAACTTCAGCTAAACGATAAACGTTAGCCTCACGAGAACGGTAATCACCACCTTTTACGGTATCATAAAATAATCTATAATCAGAGTCACCATCTCCTTGATAGTTTTTAGAGGCGTTAATCCCTCCTTGTGCTGCAATCGAGTGCGCACGTCTTGGAGAATCTTGGTAACAAAAAGTTTTTACATTGTAGCCTAGTTCTGCTAAAGTTGCAGCGGCACTACCACCGGCTAAACCTGTACCAATCACAATAACATCTATATTACGCTTGTTGGCTGGGTTAACCAGGTTAATATCATTTTTATGTTTTGTCCACTTATCTTTAAGTGGTCCTTCTGGTATTTTTGATTCTAAAACTGACATAATCTTTCTGCGTATTATAAGTTATTGATATAGTGGAATACTGCAATAAAAATAAATCCTAACGGAATAATAATCGCAAAAGCTTTGGTGAAGCCTTGAATTCCTTTAGAATACTTGTTATTCCACCCTACAGATTGAAATGAAGAAGCAAAACCGTGAAGTAAGTGTAACATCAAAAAGATGAAAGAGATCACATACAATCCTGTTCTTACAGGGCTTTCGAATTTTGCAATAGTTTCTTCGTAGTATCTTGTTGGGTCTTCCGGGTGAGACTGTACATATTTATGTACTAATTCCGGAACCCAAAAGTCGTAAAAGTGTAAAGCTAAGAAAGCTAAAATTACAGCTCCCGAATAAATCATGTTTCTAGACATCCAGCTAGAATTGGCACTTCCGTTATACTTAACGTAGCTAATTGCACGCGCTTTTCTGTTATGAATTTCTAAAACGAACCCCATAATAAAGTGAAAACACACTCCAAAAATTAATACCGGCTGTAAAACGGCCTGTACTAAAAAGTTGGTTCCCATAAAATGCGACAACTCGTTAAAAGTGTCTGGAGCAATTACAGATGTAAAGTTAATGGTAAAGTGTTGTGCTAAAAAAAGAACAAGGAAGAGTCCCGATAAAGCCATAGCAAATTTCTTTGCTACAGAAGATTTTATTAATCCACCCATTGGTTTTGAGTATTTATTTAAAAATTTCACACAAAAATACGCTTCAAAATACTTATTGACAAACTTTCAGAATCGTTTCTGCTTATTTAGAATTAGTATAAGCTATTACGATTTCGTGTTTGTGAAATCGATTGCGTGAAAAGTTGAATAGATGTAAATACCAATTACTGGGTATTTATATTTAGTTAAATTAAATATAACTTTATTAAAGCAACAAAAGCAAACTATTCTATTAAATAGGATTTAAAATAAATATAATGAAGATCAAACTATTAATTACTATTAGCTTTTTACTGTTAATCTTTTCTGTCAGAGCTCAGCATCAGCAAAAATATGATTTCATAGATTCCTTTACGGAAGGATTTGCACCTATAAAACAAAATGAAAAATGGGGATTTATTTCGCAAAGCGAAAAGTTAATCGTAAAACCAACCTATGATTATGTATTTCCTTTTTCAGAAGGCATGGCGGTGGTTGTCGAGAACGGTAAATGGGGTTATGTGAACACAAAAGGAAAAGTAGTAATTACTCCACAATACCGGTTTGCTTCTCATTTTTCTAATGGCTTGGCGCGGGTTTTTAAAGATGGTAAGTATGGTTTTATAGACAAGAAAAATGAAACTAAAATATCTTTTGAGTATGAAGATGCCGAAGATTTTAAAAATGGATTAGCAGTTGTCGCGCAAGACAAAGAAAAGGAATATGGTGTTGAACGTGAATATAGTCTTATTAATGAAAACCAAAATGAGTTAACGAAGAAGAATTATTCCTGGATTAGCAACACTTTTAACAATGTTTATAAATCTATGGATTGGGATGATACACTTGTATTTTTTAAGATAAAAGATAAAATGATCGAGAATATATCGAGCACTGAATTTGATGATCTAAGAAGAAATTTTTTATCTCATAAAGATGCCGCTGCTAGAAAAATTTTAAAAGCTAATAATATCGAATTTGATGGGATATGGAGCTTTTCAGAAAATATGGTGGTTTTTAATTTAAACAATTTATATGGGTTCTTTAATGAAAATAATAAAAAGCTTGTAAAACCCCAATATGCAAGAGTAGGGGAGAAGTTTAAAGATGGCTTATTAGCAGTAAAATTAAACAACAGTTATTTTTTTGTAGATAAAATAGGAAATCCTGTTAGCATAAATCTCATCAACCCAGTAGAAAAAGCAGAAGAATACGAAGCTTCGTATGGTATAGACACCTACAGTTTAGTTACAGCAAGAGATTACTTTAATAAAGTTGTTGCTCCTGCACCACCACCGCCTCCGGCACCAGAGATCATAGAGTTAGTGGAAGATGATGTAGAGATCGAAGAGGAGGTAATTGCCTCTAAAGATACTTATGAAAGAGTAACGGTGAACCCAGAATTAGGTATGGATGTTCCTTTTACAGCTGTAGATCAAGTTCCAATAATGCCAGGTTGTGAAGATGCTGCAAATCAAAAAAAATGCACCTCTATCAAGATAAATGAGTTTTTTGAGGAGAACTATAATAAAAGCCTCGCTTCAAATATAGGGTTGTCAGGCATACAAAGAGTTTATTTACGATTTAAAATAAATACAACAGGAGATGTTGTATACATACAAGCAAGAGCCCCGCATCCAAAACTGGAAGAAGAAGCACTAAGGGTAGCAAGAGAGTTACCTACAATGATTGCTGGCGAGGAAAAAGGCAAAAAAGTGGGTGTACTATACTCCTTGCCAATCATATTTGATGTAGAATAAACAATAATCCCCTGCTTATTTAAACTGATTTTTATATGTTAAAAGCAAAAGTTTTTAGGTGTGGAGCGAACACGATATTTTTAACAGAAGATTATTTTGTGTTCGATTATGATAAGGCAATTAAATATGAGCATCTATTAACAATTGAAATTGAGATAGGAGAAAAGTTCTATTATTGTTTGTTGGGGCAATATAAACCAGGGTATTTTTTCAATCACATCAGTCCACTAGCTGATGAAATGATTATTGAGCTGTTGCAAAAAAAAAGTTTAGCCTTAATTAAAAAAACAGCTATAAAGGCTCCGTCATATTATAATAAACATAGCGGTGAAATTAAATTCGATGACGGTTATATACTAGAATGGTATATTTCTAGATCATGTTATATGAAGTTTTTAAATCCTGATCGAAAATTTATCAAATACATGTTTTTTACAAGATTTTTATTTGGCTATAGCTTTAAATTTATTGGAGAAAAAGAAAT
Organism: Mesonia mobilis DSM 19841; assembly: GCF_000423405.1. Lineage (GTDB taxonomy): Bacteria > Bacteroidota > Bacteroidia > Flavobacteriales > Flavobacteriaceae > Mesonia > Mesonia mobilis. Next base: position 192,056 of record NZ_AUHX01000006.1, read on the forward strand.
AGAGCTCGGAGATTGGAAAACAAACAAGAATGTTAACATAGTTTTGTTTAATCCTTTTGACACGAGTGGATTTGAAGCACATTCCCGAAGTATTATAGATTTTAGAAAAAAGCACTATTACTATAAACCAATTTTTAATGAAAGAATATATAATAACCCTAGTAGTGATATTGGTAAAGGCTGTTTGATTGCTATTCTTTGTATGGTAGGTATTCCCATTCTCATGATGTGTTTTAAATTAATTTTAAGTTTATTTTAATGTGTTTTACCAATTTTTTTGCACTAATATAAAATACTCAAAACACTTTTCACAGAATAAAAAACGTTGACATGAAAAACTTTAAAATAGGTCCAAAAAACTACTTTTTCGAAGAGGATAAGTTCGAGGGTAAAACCCCTATTTCAAATTTAAGTTTATACCATTTTCAACGAGCAGAAACATATCAATTTTATGTGTTGCTAATAAATGATGCTAAAGCAATCAGGGCAATTTTATTTGGGGAAGGAGATGAGTTGGTAGATTATTTAAAAGCAAATAACGTTATTTATAAAAAATATGATTTATCCCACCATAAAATTAAGACAACTAGTGAGCGAAATCCCGATTTAAGAAGCGAGACCATAGAAGCTACTACAAAAGAAGGACATCATCTCATAATTTATACCTCTAATAGATTTAAGCAGGGCTATAAAAAACCTTGTTTTGTTCATGCTTGGTTAATTGATAAGGAAGGTAAGAGAAAGGAACTTTTTCTTCGTTATAAGACAGATAAAGCAGTTTTAACCGGTCTATATAAAGTTAAAGCTGTATTACTCAAAGAGGTTGAAAAAGATTCAGAAGAAGCACAGGCTATAAAGAATAAATATTTTCATAGCTTACAAAGAGAATTGAATAAAGAATTAACCGAAGCAGAAAATAATAAAATATTTGGCTATATAATTTTAATAATAAGTGTGCTGTTTGGATTATTTTTAATATTTAACTCTTGATAATTAGGTTTTAGCATTCAAAGAAAAATTTTCTTCTTCTACATAGTAATTTAAATAGCCTTTCATAAATTTGAAAAAATTCAATATTTATGAGATATCAACCTATACATTCAGACTTATTTATAAAGAATCGTAAAAACTTTATGGCGCAAATGAAGCCAAATAGTTTAGCGGTTTTTAATTCTAATGATATTTACCCAATTGGTGCCGATAGTACCATACCTTTTCAACAAGATCGAAATATTTATTATTTAAGTGGTGTAGATCAAGAAGAAAGCGTTTTAGTTTTATTTCCAGACGCTCCGCACGAAAAGCATCGTGAGATTTTATTTTTGACTGAAACAAACGAGCATATCGCCGTTTGGGAAGGAGAAAAGTTAACCAAAGAAAAAGCTTTTGAAACTTCTGGCGTAAAAACTGTGTATTGGTTAAAAGACTTCCATAAAGTTTTACACGAGTTAATGGCGCAAAGTGAAACAGTTTATATTAATACCAACGAGCATTACCGCGCAAATGTAGAGACAGAAACTCGTGAAGCGCGTTTTAATAAGTGGCTGTTAGAGAAATATCCGGCACATTCGGTAGCTAAAAGTAATCCGATTTTGCAACGTCTTCGTTCGGTAAAAGATCAATTAGAGATTGATGTGATGCAACAAGCATGTAATATTACCGAAAAAGGTTTCAGAAGAATTCTAAATTTCGTAAAACCCGGAGTTTGGGAATATGAAATTGAAGCTGAATTTATGCACGAGTTTTTACGTAATCGCTCTCGTGGCTTTGCTTATACACCAATTGTAGCTTCAGGGCAAAATGCAAACGTACTTCATTATATTGAGAATAAAATGCAGTGTAAAGAAGGCGAATTAATTTTATTAGATGTAGGAGCCGAGTACGCGAATTACGCCAGCGATATGTCGAGAACAATCCCGGTGAGCGGAAAGTTTAGCAAGCGTCAAAAAGAAGTTTATAATAAAATTAATCAGATTAAAAAAGACGCGACAAAAATGTTAGTGCCGGGAACCGATTGGGCTTCTTACCACAAAGAAGTTGGTAAAATGGCGACTTCAGCATTTTTAGATCTTGGTATTTTAGATAAAGCCGATGTGCAAAACGAAAATCCGGATTGGCCGGCTTATAAAAAATACTTTATGCACGGTACGTCACACAATATTGGTTTAGATACGCACGATTACGGATTGTTGCACGAACCCATGGTAGCAAATCAAGTATTTACGGTTGAGCCTGGAGTTTACCTGCCGGAAGAAGGCTTCGGAATTCGTTTAGAAGATGATGTCGTGATTCAAGCAAAAGGAGAGCCGATCAACTTGATGAAAAATATCCCGATTGAAGCAGATGAAATTGAAGAGTTAATGAATAGTTAGTTTATTTACTGAATTTCAGGCTAAGCTTGTTTCAGTGTAATTTAAAATTTTATAAAAACCTCACAGATTTTCAAAATCTATGAGGTTTTTTTGTATTTGGAAAATTTAATTTCCTAGACGCTAAATTACTCTTCCACCTTATAAAAATGTAAATCTTCAAAATCGAAACTAAAGTCGGTGATGGGAGCAATAGGTTTCATCGTTGCTTCGATCGCTTCACCTTCTTCATTCAACGTAAATAAAACAAATACATCAGCATCAAAACTACGGTTGTCCCATTTGGCAACATAAGTAGTTAAATTATACAGAAGCAATTTTCCTTTCAACTGCGAAGAACGTTCTGAAGTAATTAGAAGTTCTTCTCCGTTTTGTTCAATAGTGATCTTCCCAAACCAATCGTCTTGGTAAGTCCCTGTAATTTGTGAAGCGGCGATCGTGTTTTTTGCTTTTCTATTGCTTACTTGATCGTAAACCGCTTTTTTAATACTGTCGTTATAGGTAATCCACTCTTCATTTTTCTCGCCATACTTTTCGACCCAATTGCGATCTTTGTAACCTAAATAGCTGTCTTTTATCGTGTTGGTGATTGCGCTGAATGCGCTCCCAACCATTTGGTTGGTAAGCACTACAATGCCTAAATCTAGTTCCGGGATCATCGTGAATTGCGTTACCGTTCCTAGCAATCCGCCGGTATGGGTTACTTGTTTGTAACCACCATTTACATCGCTTACAAACCAACCCAACGAATAACCTGAAAAATGAGTGTTGTAATCGTTGTCTTTGCGAACCGGTAGCGGAGTTTGCAGTTGCCATAAATTATGCATTTGTTCTTCGCTTAGTAATCGTTCACCGTTTTTGGTTACGGCATCATTCATTAAAAATTCTGCCCAGGTTAACATATCAGAAACGTTACTCATAATTCCGCCGGCAGGATTAGCAAGATCGCTCCAATCGTGTGTTATGGCAATCACTTCACCTTCTGTTCTGGTATGTGCGTCGATGATATTCGATTTGTCGGTCACGCGGCTGTAAGAAGCTTTACTGTCTTTCATCCCGACAGGTTGTAAAATTCGTTGTTCGATAAATTCTTCCCAAGTTAAACCGCTTACACGATGAATCACTTCACCGGCAATAATAAACATATTGTTGTTGTATTTAAACGAACTGCGATACGCACTTTTTTTGTCTTGTTTGCTCATATTGGCAATCACATCATCGATGGTGAAATCGCTTCCTTCAGGAAAAAACATCAAATCCCCCGCGCCTAGACCTAAGCCGCTACGGTGCGTAACTAGATCTCGGATCGTAAATTCTTCAGTTACAAAAGCATCGGGCATTTTAAACTCAGGAATGTGCTTTCGCACCTTATCGTCCCAATTAATTTTACCTTCATCAACCAGCATCGCTAAAGAAAAACAAGTAAAACCTTTACTGTTCGAAGCGATCCCGACCAATGTTTTTTTCGTCATCGGTTGATTATTCTTTAAAGATCGAACACCGTGACCTTCGGCATAAACAATTTCACCATCTTTGATAATCCCAACAGAAATCCCTGGAACATCGAAAGTTTCGAGTGAGTTTTGAATGACTTTATCGAGTTTTCGGTCTTTAATTTGTGCGGAAAGGCTTACCGAAATAATGAGTGCGAAAAGAAAAAGAAAGTTCGTTTTTTTCATGAAAATTATTTTTTAACTGATTTAAACTGAGTCAGGCTGAAGTTTTTTCAGCATCATATCAGGCTATTAGTTTTTAGAAAAGCATATTAGATTTATAATTCAAAATTTTCAAATGCTTGAAAAGACACTATTTTTGCGCTATGCAAGAATACATCAGCTACAAAAATATACAAATTGCTTTTACGGTTGAAGGTAAAGGCAAAACAATCGTTTTACTTCACGGCTTTTTAGAAAGCTCAACGATTTTGAAAAATGTGGTTTCAGCGTTTAAAGAAACTCATCAGCTCGTTACGATCGATCTGTTAGGCCACGGTAAAACTGAAAAGTTAGGCTACATCCATTCTATGGAAACGATGGCAGAAACAGTTCATGCTGTTTTAGCTGAATTAAAGATTGAAAAAGCTTCGATTATTGGGCATTCGATGGGTGGTTATGTAGCGTTGGCGTTTGCAGAGAAATTTCCGCAGCAATTAGAAAAACTCATCTTGTTGAATTCTTCTACAGTAGCCGATTCTGAAGAACGAAAAGAAAACCGAGATCGCGCCAAGCGTTTAGTGAAGCAAAATAAGCAAGCTTTTATTAGTATGGCGATCAAGAATTTGTTTACCTATGAAAACCGAAATGCTTTACGCACTGAAATCGATGCGTTGGTTGAAGAAGCGGTTCAACTTCCGGAAGAAAATATAATTGCTTCGGTAGAAGGTTTAAAAAACCGAAAAGATAGAACAGAAATACTTCAGCAATATTCAGGAGAAAAAATAATTATCGCCGGTAAAAACGATCCGGTAGTTCCGTTTAAAGAGATTGAAGCGATTGCTGAAAAAACCAATTCAACCTTCATTAGTTTCGAAGACGGACATATGAGTTACTTGGAAAATAAAGTAGAACTTTTAAAAGTATTAAATGAATTGTTTTAAGATGAATAAAAAAGGCTGTCGATTTCGACAGCCTTTTTAGTTTAAGATCATTCTCTTAAACTAGGGTTGGGTTGGGGTTAAAAGCATAGTGGTTAAGCGATCGTAGGGTATGCTCTTTATCTTCGGCGTTCACCAATAACGAGATATTATTGTTGCTGCCGCCGTAAGCGACCATTCTTACATTTACATTTTGTAAGATCTGGAAAATTTGTGGAGTAGTTTTGTGGTAAATAATATTATTACCTACTAAGCAAACAATACTTCTGTTTTCTTCCACTTCAACTTGAGCGAATTTGAGTAATTCAGAAGTAATTTCTGTTAAGTATGTATTGTCGTCGATGGTTAAGGAAACTGCAATTTCTGAAGTAGTGATCATATCGATCGCTGTTTCATACTTCTCAAAAATTTCAAAGATTTTCTTTAAAAATCCGTGAGCCAACAGCATGCGTTCAGACTTTATTTTAATAGCGGTAATTCCATCTTTTGCAGCAATGGCTTTAATACCTTCGCCGGTAATTCTATTAGAAATTAAAGTACCTTCTGCTTCCGGTAAATTGGTGTTTTTTAAACGAACAGGAATTTCTAGGTTTCTTACCGGTAAAACCGTTTGCGGGTGAAGAATTTTAGCGCCGAAATAAGCCAACTCTGCAGCTTCATCAAAAGAAAGTTGCGCAATAGAGCGCGTATTATCAACTACACGAGGATCGTTGTTATGAAATCCGTCAATATCGGTCCAAATTTGTACTTCTTCAGCTCTAATTGCTGCGCCAATTATGCTTGCCGTATAATCGCTTCCGCCACGTTTTAGGTTGCTAATATTTCCTTCATTATTCAGACAAATAAACCCTTGAGTGACATAAATTTCTTGGTTTGGGGTATCCTTTAAAATTCGGTTAAGGCTTTGCTGGATGTAAAAATAATCGGGTTCTCCTTCTTTGTCGACACGCATAAAATCTAATGCCGGGATCAACTCAGAAGCAACGCCTTGTTCTTGCAGAAATTGATTGACCAAATAGGTAGAAAATAATTCACCTTGCGCTACAATTTCATTGTAATTGCTAGTTTGGTTATCTACAAAAGATTGCAGTTGCTCAGAAAGTGCGAAAATGTATTTTTTTAGGGTTTCTTTTCTTTCTTCGCTTTCAATTAAACCGGAAACAGCAGCCAAATATTTTTGTTCTAGTTGGTTAATAATCGCTTGACTATCTTCAATTTGGTTAGATTTGATGAGTTGAGAAAGTTCTACTAATTTATTGGTGCTACCACTCATTGCCGATAGAACAACGATCTTAGGTTCACCATCGTGAATAATTTCTTTTACTTTTTGGATATTAGCGATCGATCCTACAGAGGTGCCGCCAAATTTTAAAACCTTCATCTTCCGTTTAATTTTTGGCGAATGTAATTGAGTTCAAAGAGCTTACCTTATAAATGTATAAATTTTACTAGTTTTGCACATGAAGTTAAATAATTAACAAAATGAAAACTGTTGCGCAAAGTGTCGAGCAGATTTTGAGAGCTCAACCTTTTTTAGAAGAAGTTTTACAACGAAGCATTATTAATTTTAGTGCGTTAGCAGAAGAGTTGCAGCCGGAAATTGCGGCGATGTTAAAAAAGCCCGTAAAAACCGGAGCGATCATGATGGCTTTGCGACGTTATCATTCTCCGGTCGGTGTGAGTAATAATCAAAAACTAAAACAAGCTTTTAAAAATTTAGGCGATATTACCGTACGTTCTAATATTTCTGCATTTACCTTTAAGAATACTAATACATTGGTGAATTGCCACGGAAAATTACTGAGTTATGTTTCGGCTAATACTCATTTGTTTTATGCTTTTACCCGTGGAATTTTAGAAAGTAATATCATGATTTCCGGCTCAGAAACCGAGAAAGTAAATTCTTTTTTTGAAGCTGAACATTTACTGATGCAACGAGAAGCTTTAGCAGCGATTAGCGTGCAATTACCTCAAGATAATTTTAAAGTTGCGGGATTGTATTATCAGATCTTTAAGCATTTGGCATGGCAGAATATTGCTTTGTATGAGGTAGTTTCTACGACGAACGAGTTTACTGTTTTGGTAGAAGAAGATTTGGTAGAGCAAGCCTTTGCGGCGATTAAGGGGTTGAAAGCCCAATGATTTTTTATAATTTTGAAGAATGAAGAAAAAAAGATTTATACCTGTAGTAATAGCTTTAAGTGTTTTAAATATTTTTCAAGCAGTTCAGCTGTTTCGAATTTTAGAAAATTACCAAGAGATGGAAACTTGGAGAATTGTATTCGCAGTTGCCGGTTTTTCTATTATTTTTCTGTTCTCGATTTATATCATCTTTCGGATGCGAAAAATTTCAACAAACAATAAATAAAAAATCCCGCTCAATGGCGGGATTTTTTAATATATCAAAGAAGTTTTATTCTTCATCATTCGCGTCTTCAAAAGAATTCCAACCGCGAGATTGGATAGGAATTTTTTGGTTAGCACGAGTAATAAGGTGCATTCCTTCATTTTCTTCCGTCATATGGCCAATAACCGTTAAATTAGGATTGCCTTTTATTTTATCGTAATCTTTTTGATCGATGGTAAATAAAAGTTCGTAATCTTCGCCGCCGCTTAATGCCACCATTGTACTGTCGATATTAAACTCTTCACAAACCGAAATTACAGTAGGATCGAGCGGTATTTTTTCTTCAAAAATATTCGCGCCTACTTTCGAGTTTTTACAAAGATGGATCACTTCAGAAGAAAGTCCGTCACTAATATCGATCATCGAAGTAGGTTGCACTTCCAACGCCTGTAAAAGTTCCGGGATATCTTTACGAGCTTCCGGTTTTAATTGGCGTTCCATAATATAACTGTACGCTTCTAAATCGGGTTGGGAGTTTGGGTTGGCTTTAAAAACTTGCTTTTCACGTTCTAGTACTTGCAAGCCCATATAAGCTGCGCCCAGATCTCCAGAAACCACTAACAGATCGTTAGCTTTAGCTCCGCTACGTGTAGTGATCTTTTCTTTTTTTGCTTTTCCTAAAGCGGTGATACTAATCATTAATCCGGCAGTAGAAGAGGTCGTGTCGCCACCAACCACATCAATATTATATTTTTTAGAAGCTAATAAAATACCGGAATATAATTCTTCTAAAGCTTCTACCGGAAAACGGTTAGAAGCTGCAATCGAAACAGTGATTTGCGTTGCTTCGGCATTCATCGCATAAACATCAGAAAGATTCACCATCACTGCTTTGTAACCCAAATGTTTTAGTGGCATAAATGAAAGGTCAAAATGTACGCCTTCTACCAACAGGTCGGTCGTCACTACGGTTTCATCGCCTTCAAAATTTAAAACCGCAGCGTCGTCACCAATACCAATGTTGGTTGAGGTACGTTTTATTTCGAAATATCGCGTAAGGTGATCGATGAGTCCAAACTCTCCTAATTCAGATAAATTGGTTCTACTTTCTTTGTTATCAAACATATATTATAAAAATAGTGTTAGCTTTGTAAGACTGCAAAATTAGTGATAAATAAAGATTTTGATGAAAAAATTACTACTTTCTCTATTTTCAATTTTATATACTGCAATTTTTTTCGCGCAAGTTCCTTGTGAGAATGGTTTTGCCGGCGATTACCCTTGTAACGATTATGATTTAATGAGTCATATTAGTCTTGCAACCTTAGGAGCTTCTGCCGGAAATGATTCTTGGGGTTGGACCGATCCTGCCGACGGAAAAGAATACGCCATTATGGGTGTAGATAATGGAACTTGTTTTATCGATATTTCAGATCCGGTAAATCCTGTATATTTAGGTAAGTTACCTACACATACCAATCCTAGTGCTTGGCGAGACATAAAAGTTTATCAAAATTATGCGTTTGTGGTGAGTGAAGCATCCGGTCACGGAATGCAAGTGTTCGATCTCACAAAACTAAGAAACGTTACCAACGCTCCGGCTACTTTTTCAGCCGACGCGCATTATGGTGGTTTTGGTAATTGCCATAATATTGTGATTAATCCCGATCAGGGTTTTGCTTATGCGGTAGGAACTTCGTTAAATAATGGAGGTCCGCATATGGTAGATATTCAGAATCCTTTAAATCCGGTATTTGCCGGCGCTTACGACGCGAGTTTTTATACACACGATGCACAAGTAGTTACTTATAATGGTCCCGATACCGATTATACAGGCGATCAGATTTTGATAGGAAGTAATGAAGACGAAGTGGTTGTTGTGAATGTTACGAATAAGAGTAATCCTGTACTTATTTCAACAGTGAGTTATAGCAACATTGGTTATACGCATCAAGGTTGGTTTACAGAAGATCAAGCTTACTTTTTATTGGGCGATGAGTTAGATGAAATCAATTTTGGCTTTAATAGTAAAACTGTTGTTTTCGACTTTACAGATTTAGATAATCCTTCGGTAGCTTTCGACTTTTTTGGTCAAACCACAGCGATCGATCATAATGGTTATGTGAAAAATGATGATTTTTTTGTAGCTGAATATACCGCAGGAATGCGTGTGATCGATGTAAGCGATATCGAGAATTCAAACATTTTTGAAACTTCTTATTTCGACACGTATCCTAATAGTGATGCAGTGAGTTTTAGCGGCGCTTGGAGTGTTTATCCTTATTTTGATAGTGAAAATATTGTGATTAGTGATATTGATAGCGGTTTCTTTTTAGTAAGAGAAAGCGGAACTTTAGCAACAGAAGATCACGAATTTTCAGCGAGCGTAAAACTCTATCCGAATCCGACTCATTCTATTTTGAATGTTGAAATTGAACAAGGCGAATTAACGCAGGTTGAATTTTTCGATGTGATGGGTAAAAAAGTACTTCAAGCTTCTTTAGATGAATTGTCTAGCGGTCAAATCAATATATCCAACCTTTCTTCTGGTGTATATCTTGCACGTATTAACAACAAAATCTCAAAAAAAGTAATTATTGAATAGGTTGAAGTTGTTAAAACTACATAGCATTTTACTGCTTTTAATTTTCGCGGTAAGTTGTGCTGATGACGAAACTTCAGCAGAAGATTTTCCGCCTGAAGAACAAATGTTTCAAGGAGAATTTGAATTTGCTAAAACCTTTGGCGGAAGTCAAGACGAAGAAGCGATTTCAGTCACAAAAACAAATGATGGCGGTTTTGCTGTTTTAGGTTTTACCCAAAGTACCGATGGCGATGTAGTTGGTAAAACGGCTACCGATAGCGATTATTGGTTGCTCAAGTTTGATGGGCAAGCCAATTTGCAGTGGAGTAAAGTTTATGGTGGTACGGGCGACGATCGCGGTCAAAAAATTATCACTACTAACGATGGCGGTTTTGCGGTAATTGGTTACAGTCGTAGCGACGATGGTGATGTTACTAATGCGCAAGGTTTTTACGATTATTGGATGTTGAAGTTAAATAATACCGGCGACCTGCAATGGCAAAAATCTTTCGGTTTTCCCGGTAGCGATCGCGGTTATGCTATTGTGCAAACCACCGATGGCGGCTATTTTTTAAGTGGTTATTTAGATGTAACTGCAAGTGAAGGTCAAGGTAACGACAGAAGCGCCGGCGTACTTCACGGCGTGGGAGAATTTTGGGGAGTTAAACTCGATGCTGAAGGAAATAAAGAATGGCGACGCTATTTTGGTGGCACTAATAACGATCGCAGTTACGATGCAGTTCAGGCGGAAGATGACGGTTTTATTATGGTAGGAAATTCAGAAAGTGATGATTACGATATTACCGATCCTCGTGGAAGTTACGATTTTTGGGTCGTAAAAACCAATGCTGAAGGCGAATTGCAATGGCAAAAAAACTTTGGCGGTTCATCGATCGATATTGCTTACGGGATCACTAAAACCCTTGATGGTAATTATGTAGTGACCGGAGACATTAGAAGTAACGACGGAGATGTTTCTCAAATTCACGGCAATGCCGATGTTTGGGTGATCAAGATCGATGATTTAGGAAATTTACTGTGGAAGCAAAATCTAGGTGGTGCTAATTTTGATTCTTCAAATAAAGTCTTGCAACTAGAAAATGAAGATCTCCTAATTACCGGAAGCAGCCGAAGCAACGATATCGATCTTACCGAAAATTACGGCGACAGCGATGGCTGGTTAATGATGATCGATAAAAACGGGAATTTACAATGGCAACAAAGTATTGGCGGTAGTGATTTTGATGTGTTGAGTGAAAGTATTCAGTTAGATGATAAGAGCATTATTTCTGTTGGAAATACAGAAAGTGCCGATGGTTTAGTGGAAGATAACAAAGGAAATAAAGATATTTTAATCGTAAAGATTCGATAATGAAAAAGTGGTGGTTGTTATTTGTGGTGTTAGGTTTTGTGGGTTGTTCAGAAGATTCAGATGATCAGGCTTCTTCGCAAGAATTTACAGAAGTTACGCTTCAATTTCAAAATCAGATTGAAGGAGAAAATGTGGTGTTGAATTCAGAAACCTACGTGAATTCAGAAGAAACTTATGAGATCGAAACCCTTCGTTACATTATTAGTAATATCGTTTTGATCGCTGAAAACGGAGAAGAGTTCGCGTATCCGCAAGCAGAAAGTTATTTTGTGGTGAATGAAGAAAATGAAGCCAGCAAAAGCATCATCTTAGAAAACATTCCTATCCAGAATTATGAAGCTATTCGCTTTGGTTTGGGTGTCGATCAATCAAATTATCCGCTCAACGGAGTGAATAATTTTGTGCCAACTGCTGAAGAAAATAATATGTTGTGGAGCTGGTCTGCCGGCTATATATTCTTGCATTTTGAAGGAAATTATACTTCAGCAACCGAAAACGATCACCTGTTTGCCTATCATATCGGTAGTCACGGGCAAGCTTTAGATAATTATAAAGAAGTGACTTTAGATTTTCAAAATACATTGGCCCTAGATAGTTCAAATTCAATAGCAATCACATCAGATGTTTCAAAAATATTTGAAGCTGAATTTTCATTGTCTTTAGAGGAAATTGATGATATTCAGGTAGATCCCGAATATTCACCGCAAGTAATGGCTAATTTTTCACAAAGTTTTTCAACCCAACAATAGTTTTAAATGCGATTAAGTTTTTTTCTACTTTTAAGTTTGTTTCTAGTGAGCTGTTCTGAAGAAGATGTAAACAGCGGTTACGAAGCTATTGTAGAAAACGACACGCTAAGTATTGAAATTCCCGACTATTTCCCGGAAGTTACCTATAATTTTGAAGCCAACCCACCCACCGAAAAGGGATTTGAGTTGGGTAAAAAGCTGTTCTATGATGGTAAATTATCTTCCGACGGAGTGGTTTCTTGTGGTTTTTGTCATATTCAAGATTTTTCATTCACTCATCATACACATATTGTAAGTCACGGCGTAAACGGAGCTTTAGGAACCAGAAATGCGCAGCCTTTACAAAATATGATTTTTATGAATGAATTTACATGGGACGGCGCAGCAGAAAGTCTCGATGCACAACCTATAATTCCGATCACGGCTGAGGTGGAGATGAACGAGAGTTTTTCAAACATTATCGATAAACTTCAGGCAGATGAAGAATATCCGCAACTATTTGCAGAAGCTTTTGAGAATGGCGAGGTGAATACCGATAATATGTTGAAAGCGATTTCTCAGTTTTTAGTAATGATGGTTTCTGCCGATTCTAAATACGATAAAATTCTTAAAAACGAGGGCTCGCAATTCACTGCTGAAGAGGAAGCCGGAAAAGTTTTATTCGATCAAAAATGTGCCACTTGTCACGCGGGAGTTTTGTTTACCGACCAAAGTTGCCGCAATAATGGTTTACCTATTGACCCTGAATATGATGATGAAGGGAGAAGTCGGGTTACCGGTTTGCAAGCTGATAAGTATAAATTTAAAGTACCGAGTTTAAGAAATATTCAGATCACCTATCCGTATATGCACGATGGTCGTTTTCAAACCTTAGCGCAAGTCTTAGATCATTACGATAGCGGGATGGTCGTTACAGAAAATTTAGATCCCGTTTTTCAGCAAAATGAAAATTTAGGCATTTCACTTACTGAAGATGAAAAACAAAAAATCATCGCCTTTTTAGAAACCTTAACCGACGATAATTTTTTGTTAGACGATCGCTTTGCTGAGTTTTAGGTTATTGTCTAACGTCATGCTGAACTTGATTCAGTATCTCACCAGTAAATTCTATCTAGCTTTTTTAAATAAAATATTCTTTTTAAATCTCGTTATTTCAGGAGTTGTTTTTCGACAAAGCCTATAGCGACTGTAGCTGTAGTTAAATAATAAATTCTAATGCTAAAATAAATTAGAATAATCTTTAGCTATATGGTATTCACGGTTGTAAATGGTATATTTGCAAAATTAAATTAATTAACGATTTACGTTATGATTAAAGTTAGTGAACAAGCAAAAACAAAGCTTACTCAGTTAATGAGTGAAGATGGTTTTGATATTGCTCAAGATTACGTGAGAGTAGGAGTAAAGAGTGGAGGATGTTCCGGACTTTCTTACGACTTAAAATTTGATAAAGAACAAGTGGAAGGCGATAAGCTTTTTGAAGATAACCAAGTAAAAATTGTGGTAGATAAAAGAAGTTTTTTATACTTGGTAGGAACCACGTTAGAATATTCTGGCGGCCTTAACGGTAAAGGTTTCGTATTTAACAACCCTAACGCACAAAGAACTTGTGGTTGCGGAGAATCTTTTTCACTTTAATAAAGAAGAAAATTAAGTAATGAATAAATTTACAGAAGACGATTTAAAGAAAGAGCTCGAAACCAAAGAATACGAATATGGTTTTTATACAGACATTGAGTCTGAAACCTTTCCCGTTGGTTTAAACGAAGATATCGTAAGAGCAATTTCTAAGAAAAAAGAGGAGCCAGAATGGATGACCGAGTGGCGTCTGGAAGCTTTTCGTATTTGGAGCGAAATGGAAGAACCAGATTGGGCTAACGTAAATTACCCAAAGCCCGATTTTCAAAATATTTCCTACTATTCGGCACCCAATAAAAAACCGAAATACGATAGTTTAGATGAAGTAGATCCTGAGTTGTTAGATACGTTTAAAAAACTAGGAATCTCTTTAGATGAGCAAAAAAAGCTTGCCGGTGTTGCCGTAGATGTGGTGATGGATTCTGTTTCTGTAACCACCACGTTCAAAAAAACACTTGCAGAAAAAGGAATCATTTTCTGTTCTATTTCAGAAGCGATAAAAGAGCATCCTGAATTAGTGAAAAAGTATTTAGGTACGGTTGTTCCGCAGAAAGATAATTTCTATGCAGCTTTAAATTCGGCAGTTTTTTCAGATGGATCGTTCTGTTACATTCCAAAGGGTGTTCGTTGCCCGATGGAACTTTCAACATATTTCAGAATTAACCAAGCAGGAACCGGTCAGTTCGAAAGAACTTTGGTTGTGGCAGATGAAGATAGCTATGTAAGTTACCTAGAAGGTTGTACCGCACCAATGCGTGACGAAAATCAATTGCACGCTGCTGTCGTAGAATTAATTGCTTTAGATGATGCAGAAATTAAATATTCTACCGTACAAAACTGGTTCCCTGGGAATAAAGACGGTAAAGGTGGTGTTTTCAACTTTGTAACCAAAAGAGGGCTTTGTGAGAAAAATGCAAAAATTTCTTGGACACAAGTAGAAACAGGTTCTGCCGTAACTTGGAAGTATCCTTCTTGTATTTTAAAAGGAGATCATTCGGTAGGAGAATTTTACTCGATCGCGGTAACTAATAATTTTCAGCAAGCAGATACCGGTACCAAAATGATTCATTTAGGTAAAAACACCAAGAGTACAATTATCTCAAAAGGTATTTCTGCCGGGAAATCACAAAACTCTTACCGTGGTTTGGTTCAAGTTAACGGAAGAGCAGAAAATGCCAGAAACTTCTCGCAGTGTGATTCTTTATTAATGGGTAACGAATGTGGCGCGCATACTTTCCCATATATCGAAGCAAAAAATAAAACCGCAAAGATCGAACACGAAGCTACAACCAGTAAGATTGGTGAAGACCAAATTTTCTATTGTAACCAACGTGGGATCGATACCGAAAAAGCAATTGCTTTGATCGTGAACGGTTTTAGTAAAGAAGTTTTAAATAAATTACCAATGGAGTTTGCTGTAGAAGCGCAAAAGCTTTTAGAAATTTCATTAGAAGGTTCTGTAGGATAATAACTAATTATAATGAAAAAAATCATCATCACTCTTTTTGTAGCAGCAGCGATTGCTGTGAGTTGTAAAAATGAAGAAAAGCAATCTTCAGAAAATGAAGCTTCTGAAAAGGAATTAAGAAGAAGCGATATTTTGGAAGAAAGAGCAGATCGTTTTAAGGTTGGAGACGAAGTGCTTTTGCGAGGCGAATACATTTATACAGATGAAGCTGCAGTGCTTTACGGTAACGACTTTGTTTACGGCGTAACTTTAGATGAAAAAGCTAAAGAACTTGCCCAACAAGTAGAATCGTATAAAAGAGAAGATTTTGATATGGTTCCTGTAATTCTAAAAGCGAAGGTAAAAGACAACCCGAAGGAAGAAGGATGGGACAAGATTATAGAAATTAAAAATATAGTAAAGGTGTCTGAGCCAACCTCGGAGCCGGCCATTAAAGTTAAAGGAGAATAAAAGAGAATAGATATGCTAAAGATAAAGAATTTACACGCCAGTGTAGAAGATAAAGAAATTTTAAAAGGAATTAATTTAGAAATTAATGCCGGAGAGGTTCACGCCATTATGGGGCCAAACGGTTCTGGTAAAAGTACCTTGGCAAGTGTAATTGCCGGGAAAGAAGAATATGAGCAAACCGAAGGAGAAATTATTTTCGAGAACGAAGAAATTTCAGAATTAGAAGCAGACGAAAGAGCTCATAAAGGTCTATTCTTATCTTTTCAATATCCGGTAGAAATTCCGGGGGTTTCTGTAACCAACTTTATGAAAACCGCGATTAACGAAACTCGTAAAGCGCAAGGTTTAGAAGATATGCCGGCAAAAGATATGCTGAAGAAAATTAGAGAAAAATCTGAGTTGTTAGATATGGATAGAAAATTCTTATCTAGATCGTTAAACGAAGGTTTCTCTGGTGGAGAGAAAAAACGTAACGAGATCTTTCAAATGGCAATGTTAGAACCAAAACTTTCTATTCTCGACGAAACCGATTCTGGGTTAGATATCGATGCGTTAAAGATCGTTTCTAACGGAGTAAACAAACTAAGAACAAAAGATAACGCGGTGTTAGTAATTACGCACTACCAGCGTTTATTAGATTATATCGTACCCGATTATGTACACGTTTTATTGGATGGTAAGATCGTGAAGTCTGGAGGTAAAGAGCTTGCTTATAAATTAGAAGAGCAAGGTTACGATTGGATTAAAGAAGAGATGAAAGCCTTATAAGCCTTCTTATTCTCAAAATCACTTTAACCCAAAACAACAAACAAAATGGAATTAAAAGATAAATTAATTTCTTCATTTTTCGCTTTTGAAGAGCAGGTAGATGTAAATAGCGAGGTTCACAATATTAGAAGTGAAGCGATGAAAAATTTTGAAGTAAGCGGTTTCCCTTCTCGTAAAGATGAAGATTGGAAATACACTTCTTTAAAATCTATCTTAAAAGAAGATTACAGCATTTTTCCTAAAAAAGAAGATGCGATTGAATATAAAGATGTAAAGAAATACTTTATTCACGATATCGATGCGTACACGATCGTATTTATCGATGGTATTTATTCTTCACATTTATCACAAACCACGCACGATAAGATCGATGCTTGCTTAATGTCTTCCGCATTAACAAAAGACAAATACAAGCCGGTCATCGAAAAGTATTTTAATAAAATAGCACCTAAAAATTCGTTAAACAGTTTAAATACTGCTTTTTCTAGAGAAGGCGC
Organism: Mesonia mobilis DSM 19841; assembly: GCF_000423405.1. GTDB lineage: Bacteria > Bacteroidota > Bacteroidia > Flavobacteriales > Flavobacteriaceae > Mesonia > Mesonia mobilis. The sequence continues at coordinate 208,891 of NZ_AUHX01000006.1, forward strand.
TTTTATTAATATTCCTAAAAATACGGTAGCCGATAAGCCTATTCAGATCCTTAATTTTTCAACAGGAAATGAGTCAGCTTTAATGTTACAGCCAAGAAACTTAGTGGTTGTGGGTGAAAATGCTCACGTACAAATTATCGAGCGTCACCAAAGTTTAACCGATAATGCGGTTTTAACTAATGCGGTAACCGAGATTTATGCCGATAAAAGAGCGATGGTCGATTATTATAAAATTCAGAATGATCACGCCAACGCTTCCTTAATCGATAATACATATGTTGAGCAACAAGGAGAAAGTAATTGTTCGGTACACACGTTTTCTTTCGGTGGAAAATTAACCAGAAACAACCTTCAATTCTTCCAAAAAGGAGAACATATCGATTCAACGATGAAGGGAGTTACCATTATTGAAGATAAGCAACACGTAGATCATAATACCTTAGTGCATCACATAGAACCAAATTGTGAAAGTCATCAAGATTATAAAGGTATTTACGACGATAAATCGGTAGGTGTTTTCAACGGAAAAGTTTTAGTTGAAAAAGAAGCACAAAAAACCAACGCTTTCCAAAGTAATAATAATATTTTGGTAAGTGATAAAGCAACGATCAACTCAAAACCGCAATTAGAGATTTTTGCAGACGACGTAGCTTGTAGTCACGGTTGTACGATCGGGCAGTTAGACGAAGATGCGATGTTCTACTTAAAATCTAGAGGTATTCCTGCAAAAGAAGCTCGAGCTTTATTAATGTATGCCTTTGCGAACAACGTTTTATCAAGTGTGAAAATTCCTGAATTACAGAAAAGAGTCAATAAGCTTATTGCGAATAAATTGAATGTAAGTTTAGGTTTCGATTTATAAAATTGAACTTTAATAGGTTCAATCAATTCATAAACTCATTTTATGAGTCATCAAATAGATATAGAAAAAGTACGAGCAGATTTCCCTATACTTTCCCGTAAAGTAAATGGGCATCCGCTCGTGTATTTCGATAATGCGGCTACTTCGCAAACACCAAAAGTGGTGATCGATGCGATTGTAGAATATTACGAACAATATAATGCCAATATTCACCGTGGCGTGCATAGCTTATCTCAAGAAGCAACCGATGCTTACGAGCAAGCTCGTGAAACACTAAGAGCACATTTTAATGCAGCGAAGAAAGAAGAAATTATCTTCACTTCGGGCACCACACACGGGATTAATTTAGTCGCTAATGGTTTTGCTTCTCAATTAAAAGCTGGTGATGAGGTGATCGTTTCTGCTTTAGAGCATCACTCTAATATTGTGCCTTGGCAAATGCTTTGTGAAAAAACCGGCGCGCAATTAAAAGTAATCCCGATGACTAATTCGGGTGAATTAGCCATGGATGCGTTTCACGAACTTTTAAGTGATAAAACAAAACTTGTTTTTGTAAATCACGTATCCAACGCATTAGGAACCATCAACCCGATCGAAACGATTATTTCTGAAGCTCATAAAAAAGGAGCGGCAGTGTTGATCGATGGTGCGCAAGCAGCTCCGCATATTAAAGCCGATGTTCAGGCTTTAGATGTCGATTTTTATGTTGTATCGGGTCATAAAATGTGTGGACCAACAGGTGTTGGTGTGCTCTACGGAAAAGAAGAATGGCTCATTAAACTTCCGCCATATCAAGGTGGAGGCGAAATGATCGATCAGGTAACTTTCGAGAAAACAACTTACGCCGGGTTACCGCATAAGTTTGAAGCAGGAACGCCAAATATTTGCGGCGGTATTGCTTTCGGGAAGGCGATCGAATATTTAAACGGACTAGGTTTCGAGAATATCGCAGCTTACGAGCACGAACTCTTAACTTATGCCACCGAGCAATTGTTAGCGGTTGGTGACGTAATGATCTATGGGACGTCTTCAGAAAAAACTGCGGTGATCTCTTTTAATATTGAAGGAATACATCCGTATGATATCGGGACGATTATCGATAAATTAGGGATTGCCGTAAGAACCGGTCATCACTGTGCGCAACCTATTATGGATTATTATAAAATTCCGGGAACGGTGAGAGCTTCTTTCAGTTTCTATAATACGAAAGAAGAAATCGATGCTTTTGTGCAAGCAGTGAAGCGAGCAAAAATTATGTTATCTTAGGGAGCTGATTTTTCAGCTTTTAAAAATTTCAACCTTCTAAATTCTATTATATATGAAATTAAAGTTTTTCATTTTATGCTTTGCCGCTTTCAGCTTGATAGGTTGTAAGGATGTAGAAAACAATTCAACTAAAGCCTTAGAAAGTGCTGAATATTCTGTAGAAAAAGTTGGTGAAATGTCGGTGAAAGATTTTCAGTTAACGATGAATATCGATCTGGAAGAAAAAATAGTTAACGGTTTTGCCGGGTGCAATAGTTATAGCGGCGGGTTAAACAATCCGGAAGCGCAACAACTAAAAGTAATGAAAGTGGTTTCTACCAGAAAAATGTGTCAAGAAGCGATGCAAGCAGAAAATGGTTTTCTAGAAGCACTTCGCCAGACCACAGCTTATCAATTTTCAGAAGAGAAACTTCAGTTTACTAATGAGAATGGTAAGGTTTTAATTGAAGCAAAAAAGAAATAATAGTTTGAGTAATATAAAAGAAATACAGGAAGAGATTGTAGATGAATTCGCAATGTTTGACGATTGGATGCAGCGTTACGAATATATGATCGAGCTAGGAAAATCACTTCCGTTAATCGACGAGCAATACAAAACCGACGAAAATATCATTAAAGGCTGCCAAAGTAAAGTTTGGGTTCACGCCGATATGGAAGATGGGAAAGTAGTGTTTACTGCCGATAGTGATGCAATTATTACCAAAGGAATCATTGCCATTTTGGTGCGTGCGTTCTCTAACCAAGAACCTAAAGCTATTTTAGATGCCAATACCGATTTTATAGATGAAATTGGTTTAAAAGAGCATTTGTCGCCAACACGTGCTAACGGATTGGTAAGTATGATCAAACAATTAAAAATGTATGCGTTAGCATATCAAACTAAAGTACAATAAGCGATGAGCGTAGAAGAAATAGATACTCAAGAGTTAGGAGAGAAGATTGTAAAGGTGCTAAAAACCATTTACGATCCAGAAATACCTGTAGATATTTACGAACTAGGTCTTATTTACGATGTTTTTGTAAATGAAGATTACGATGTGAAAATTTTAATGACGTTAACCACGCCTAACTGCCCGGTGGCAGAAACGCTTCCGCAAGAGGTAGAGGAAAAAGTGAAGTCGTTAAACAAGGTGAATGATGTAGAGTTAGAGCTTACCTTCGACCCGCCTTGGTCTCAAGATTTAATGAGCGAAGAAGCAAAACTAGAATTAGGAATGTTATAAGTTAAAGGCCGAAATTATATTTCGGCTTTTTCAGAATTTGAAAATTTTATGGCTGAAGAAATCATCAATAGAGTTGCCAATAGTAAATTAGTCACTTTTAATTTAGAAGAATACTATCCGGAAGGAGAACGCGTGCTTTTCGATATTAAAGATTGGCTTTTTGAAGGATTTGTGCTGCGTGAAAAAGATTTTCGGGAAGCTGTAAAACAACACGATTGGGCGCAATACCAAGATAAATATTTGGCGCTAACTTGCTCTTCAGACGCGATTATACCGGCTTGGGCTTATATGTTAATTACGACAGAACTTCAGCCTTATGCAAAACGTATAATTTTAGGAGATCTTCAGCAATTAGAATTCAGCATTTATCAAGATATTATCAATACCATCGATATAGAAGAATTTAGAGATTTGCCGGTAATTGTTAAAGGTTGCGCTCGCAAACCGGTACCCGAAAATGCTTATCTGCAAATCGTACAAAAACTACAACCGGTAGCCAAAACCATTATGTTTGGTGAGGCTTGCTCATCGGTTCCGTTATTCAAAAAGAAGAAAAAGTAATTCAGCTTTTCCATTTATATTTAATATTTCTTTAAGAGTCACTTGTTGAAATAAGTTAACTTTGTAGGCAATTTTACTATTAAATTTTGCACTATGAAGAAATTACTATTAATCGTACCTCTTTTACTTTTTACACAACTCACTTTTGCTCAAGATGAAGAAGAATCTGACGAACCTAAAGAAGGTTGGGTAGGCACAGGAACTTTTTCGTTACTTTTTAATCAAGCTGCATTTAATGCCGAATGGCAAGGCGGCGGAACTTCAAACTACGCCGGTAACGCTACGATTAGCTATAATCTAAACTACAATAAAGACAATTTTACTTGGGACAATACCTTTTTAGGAGATTATGGTTTAACCAAGGTAAAAGATGATGAATTTGTAAGAAAAACCAACGACCGTTTAGAGGTAAATTCGGTTGCAGGTTGGGAGATAAATGAGTCTAACTGGTATTATTCAGTTTTTGCTAACTTCAGAACCCAATTTGCTAAAGGTTATGAGTATGACGAAGTAGATGTGATCGATGAAACTACAGGAAATGTGATTGGCGAAGAAACCGTAAGAACAGAAACTACGCACTTTATGTCTCCTGGGTATTTGCAAGTAGGTCCTGGCATGCTTTGGAAGAAAAATGAAAACTTTAAAGTGAATATTGCGCCGGCTACTGCACGTTTTATTTTTGTAGACGATCGTTTTACCACGGTTGAAGGTTATGAAGACGGTGATTATTTTGGCGTAGATCAAGGAGAATCGATGCGTTTTGAATTTGGTGCTTCGGTAACGGCTTACGCAAAGTTTGATCTAGTTGAAAATGTGACTTTTGAAAATATGCTGAATTTATATGCAAACTATTTAGAAGACCCGCAAAATGTAGATTTAGATTACACCGGAAAATTAAATATGAAGGTGAACGATTATCTTTCTGCAAACTTTATTTTCCAAACGATTTATGACGATAATGCAGTAAAAGCATTTCAGGTAAGAGAAGTATTAGGAGTTGGTTTTACGTATAAAATCAATCCGCAAGAATAATTTTTATTGCTGAATTATTTACGATATAAAAAAAAAGGCTTTCTATTTCTAGAAAGCCTTTTTTGTTGAATTCAATAAATGTCTGCTGAATAAATTAATTGGTTTCAGCATTTGGTTGAAGTTCTTTACCTCTTTTTTTTCTGTACTTTACCTTACCGCGATTACTTAGGTAGAACATTACCGGTACGATCACCAAGGTTAAGAAAGTAGCAAAGGTAAGACCGAAGATCACCGTCCAGGCTAAAGGTCCCCAGAAAATCACGTTATCACCACCAATATAGATCTTTGGTTCGTAGTTAATAAATAGCGAGAAGAAATCGATGTTTAACCCAACTGCCAAAGGTATTAATCCTAAAACCGTAGTAATTGCCGTTAATAAAACCGGTCTTAATCTCGATTTACCACCGGCCACAATTACTTCAAAATATTGTTGTTTGGTAAGTAGATCTTTTTCATCTAAACCAAGTTCTTCTTTCTTTCGATCGATGAGTATTTGCGTGTAATCAATCAAAACAATTGCGTTGTTCACAACAATACCGGCGAGAGAGATAATCCCCATCATCGTCATAATGATCACGAAATCCATTCCGAAGAAAACTAATCCGAAAAACACGCCACCTAAACTTAAAAGTACCGCCATTAAAATAATGATAGGTTTTGATAGCGAATTAAATTGTGCTACAAGAATTAATAAAATTCCGCCTAAAGCAATAAGCAACGCTTTCAATAAGAAAGACATATTTTCTGCTTGCTCTTCTTGTTCTCCCGTAAAGCTAAAACTCATATCTTTTGGGAGCTCGTAGTTCTTTAATTCAGATTTTAGCTGCTGTACAATAGCGTTACCATTATAATCTCCCAAAACGTTAGAATAAATGGTGATCACACGTTTTAAGTCTTTACGTTTGATCGAGCTAAACGTTGCTGTCTGTTTTTTATCGACAACCGCAGAGATCGGGATCTGCATGATCTCTCCGGTATTTTGATTTTTAAACGTAATGGGTTGATTAAAGATCGCATTTTCATTATACCTGAAATCTTCATTAAACCTTACGTTAATTTCATAATCATCATCACCATCTTTATAGGTTGAAACTTCTTCTCCATAAATTGCACGACGTAAAGTTTGCCCAACTACCGCGGTAGAAACACCTAATCGACCGGCTTTTTTACGATCTACTTTTACGTTAAGTTCCGGTTTAGCTTTGTTAACATCTATTTTAAGCTCTTCGATCCCGTCGATACTTAAATCTTGCATAAACGAACGCATTTTTTGCGCTTCCGCTAACATTTGATCGTAGTTTTCACCTTTAATCTCAATGTTAATTGGGTAACCGGCCGGCGGTCCTGCTGCATCTTTTTCAACAATTACAGAAGCACCGGGAAAACCTTGAACCGCTTCACGAACTTCTTCTAAAACGGTAGAACTTTTTACGCCACGACGATCGTTAAATTCACGCATCGATAGCGTAATTTTACCTTTATGCGGCATTTCATTTTGTTGCCCGCCATCGGTTTGTGGGTTTCCTGCACCTTCACCAACTTGAGAAATAGCAGATTCAACCATAAAGTTATACCCGTCGTCTTCGTACTTTTTAATAGCCTCGAAAACTCGCTTTTCGATCTTTTTAGTTAGTTCGTTAGTTTTCTCGATATCGGTTGCTTCCGGATATTCGATATAAGTAATAATTTGGTTAGGCTGATTTTCTGGGAAAAACAACACGTTGGGTTGAGAAACGCCTACCAAAACAAAACTTATAATAAGCAAACCGAAAGTTCCGAAGAAAAATAAATAGGCTCTTTTACCACGAAGCGAATATTTTAAGAAACGCTCATAAAAGTTCTCTAGTTTTTTTAAGGATTTATACTGGAAATAGTTCACCGCTTTCTTCAAAAACAATCGGTAAACCCAAAGTAAAATTACCGCTAATAGCATTAAATTTCCTAAGCCTCTAAAGAAGCCCATTTCTAAAACGAAACCTGCGATTAAAATAATAACGCCAACAACACCTAAGATAATACTTACCATAATGGCGCGCTTTCGCTTCATATCTTTTTCTTCAACCTGCATAAACTGCGACGTAAGCATCGAGTTAATGATTAGCGCAACGAATAGGGAAGAACCTAAAACGATAGAAAGCGTCATCGGGAAAATAACCATAAACTTACCAATGGTTCCCGGCCATAAACCTAACGGGAAAAATGCTGCCAGTGTAGTTGCTGTTGAAGCGATAATTGGCCAAGCAATTTCACCTAAACCTTGTTTGGCGGCTTTAATTCTTGGCATTCCTTCACTCATTAAGGTATAAACGTTTTCAACAACCACAATACCGTTGTCTACCAACATCCCTAGCCCCATTACTAAGGCGAAAAGTACCATTGTGTTTAAGGTGAAACCTAAAGCACTTAATACGATATAAGAAAGTAACATCGATAGCGGAATCGCAACTCCCACAAAAAGTGCGTTTCTAAAACCTAAGAAGAACATTAAAACTCCAACCACCAAAATAACTCCGAAAATAATATTGTTTACCAAGTCGTTTACCTGGTTTTCGGTTTTGATCGATTGGTCGTTAGTCACTGAAATATGAAGGTTATCCGGGAAATATTCTTCTTCTTCAACCTCAATAATTTCTTTGATCTGCTCTACCGCTTCGATCATATTTTTACCGGCGCGCTTTTTAATATCAAGCATAACTACCGGTTCGCCATATTCTCTGGCGTAGGTTGTGGCGTCTTTTTCTTGAAAATTGATTTTTGCGATATCACGTAAATAGGTAACTCCGCCTTCGCGTTTTACCACAACTTCTTCCAACTCTTTCGGGTCTTCGATTTCACCGATAACGCGAATGTTTTTCTGTACACCGTTTTCTGTTACATTTCCTCCGGAAATTGTTCTGTTCTCTGCGCTAATTGCATTCACAATGTCGTTGAAGCTTATTTGAGAAGCCGTCATTTTATAAACATCGACCGCAATTTCTACTTCTCTTTCTTCTGCACCGCGAATCGTAGCTTCTTTGATCTGCGGAAGCAATTCTATTTTATCTTGAAGATATTCAGCATAATCTTTTAATTGCTGAATGGTGTAATCTCCGGTAAGATTTACGTTCAAGATCGGTTGCTCTTCAGAAATATTAAGATCAAAAACATTAGGTTCTACTTTCGCGCCGTTATCTAAAGTTGGCCAAGTAGTTTCGGCTTTTACTAAATCTACCTTGTCTTTAATTTTTTGCTTAGCGACAGAAACTTCAATATCTTCTTCAAACTCGACAATTACGATCGAATAATCTTGTAAGGTGGTTGAAGTGATTTCTCGTACGCCGGCAACGTCGTTAAACTCTTCTTCTAAAGGTTCTGTAATAAATTTTTCTACATCTTCTGCAGAGTTACCCGGGTTCACCGAACTTACGTATATTTTGGTTTCTATAATCTCTGGGAAAGCTTCACGAGGCATGCTGTAATAGGAAAGCAGCCCGCCTAGCAAAACGATAGCAATAATCACATAAACGGTCATGTTATTGCTAATCGACCAAGATGAAATAGGAAACTCTTTTTGGGTGTTTTTACTTGACATTTTCGCTTATTTTTACTTCTTGTCCTTCTCTTGTCGATCTTGCTCCTTCAAGAATAATGGTTTGTCCGGCTTTTAAACCTTCTAAAACTTCAATTTTATTGTCATAGCTAAGTCCGGTTTTTACGATGTTTCTGGCAGCCGTTCCTGTAGTGTCGCTTTCTTTTTTTACGGTGAAAGCAACGCTGTTTCCTTCAGCATTTTCTTGAAGAATGTTCAACGGAATTACAATAGCATTTTCTGAAGTGTAATCGTTAAGTTTTACGGTTGCAATAAGGTTGGGTTTTATTAAACCTTGCTCGTTAGGTACAGAAACGCGTACTTGAAAACTTCTGTTGTTAGGATTAATAAAGTCTGAAACTTGCTCGATGCTTCCTTCAAACTCTTTACCAATTGAGCTAAGTTCAATTAATACTTCAGTTCCTTTATTAATTTTACCTAAATAGGTTTCTGGTACTTCTGCAGTTACATACATTTCTGTTAAGTTAACCAAACGGAAAAGCTGACTTTGTCCTGTGCTTACTACCTGACCTTCATCGGCAATTACTTGGTCGATCGTACCGGTAAATGGAGCTTTAATTACTGTTTTTGAAAGCTGAGTACGTAATTGGTTTACCGAATTTTGCATAGCTTCAAAATTGGTTTTCGATTCTAGGTATTGAATTTCTGACCCAATGTTTTGGTTCCAAAGACGCTCTTGTCTTTCGTAGGTAGTTTTCGCTAAGGCTAATTGAGATTCAGACTGCGCTAATTGGCTCGATAAACCACCATCGTCAATTTTTGCTAAACGTTGCCCTTTGGTTACTCGCTCACCTTCTTTTACATAAATACTGGTTAAAATACCAGAAAACTCCGGGTGGATAATAATATTTTGATCGGTTTCTACATCACCTTGCACTTCGATATAATGTTTGAAAAGTGTGTCTTGCAATGTTTCAACAGTAACTAGTGAACGGCTTTTGTTCGTGTCTAGTTTTTCAATCTCTTCATTTAATAATTCGATCTGTTCTTTTAACTCGCTTTGCTGCGTGGTAAGTTCAGATTTTTTAGCTCTTATTTCGGTTAGGTTTCCACCTTCTATCACATCTTCTACAGATTTTTCTTCGTCGCCGCAAGCAATAAGACTTAGGCTTATAAAAGAAAGGAATAAAAACTTTTTCATGATTTATTTATTGGTAAAGTTAAGGTTAGGTGTATTTAATAATGTCTCTAATGCTGCTTTTGCATTTAGTACTTCAAGCATCGACTGTAATAATTCTTGTTGTGCATCGTAAAGCTGAGTTTGCGCTTGTCTTAGCTCAAAACTGGTCGCGATCCCTTCAGAAAATTTAATTTGATTTTTGTTTTCAATACGTTCAGCAAGGGCTAAGTTTTGCTGTGAAGTTTGGTATTTTTCAATCGCATATTGGTAATCGTTTTTTGCGCGAGTCATCCCTAATCGAATTTGTTCTTTAGACTGCTCAAATTGTGTTTGAGCTTGGTCTAAGGCAATTCTGGCTTGGGCAGTTTGTGCGCTTCTTTTTAACGAACTGAAAATAGGAATGTTTAAACTCACGCCCCAAATTGAGGATTGAAACCATTGTTGGTTATCGTTTAAAAAAGTGAATTTTTCACTGTTTCCCGTTGTTCCGTAATTGATAAATGTTGAAAGCGTAGGCAGCGCTTGTGCTTTTTGTAAGTTAAGCTCATGTTCACGTTGTTCGATTTGCACTTGCGCAAGTTGATAGTCTAAATTCTCTTCAATATTTATTTCAGAATTAAGAAGCGTTAGGCTAATGTTGTTTTCAACTAAGCCTTTAAGGGTATCGATTAGATTAACTTCTTTTTCTAACGGAATACCTAAAGTTAATTTTAAAGCATCACGCGCAATGGCAACTAAACGTTCTGCATTGTTCAGTTCGTTACTTATTTGAAGAAAAGTAATTTGTAGTTGTTCTACACTTTCTTCTTCTTGTAAGCCGTTTTCAAAAATCTTTCTGGTTTCTTCTAAATTGTCTTCCAGATTGTCTTTGTTACTTTTTAAAATAGTAACACTTTCTTCAGCCAATAAAACATTTCCGTAGGCATCGATCACATCTTGTCGAATTTCTAATGCGGTACGTTCTGCATTGGTCGTGGTGTATTTTTCAAAAGTTTTTGCAGCACGAACTCCCACAATATAAGACCCGTCAAATAATAATTGACTTGCAGTTGCAGTGGCAGCTAAATTTTGCTTCGTACCAAATTGAACAGGTATAAATGTTCCTGGCGCTCCACCGGCAAGTTCTCCCGGTAATAATTGTACCGGTCGCTTAATGTTATTTTGATAATCTACTGCGGCACTAATTTGTGGTAATCCATCTGCAGTGGTTTCCCATTTTTGTTTAGCAGCAGCTGCAATATCTCGTTTTGCATTAATTGCCGTGTAGCTACTGTCTAGGGCAAAATTAATGGCTTCTTCTAAGCTAAAACTGTAATTTTCTTTTTCTTGAATTGTTTCTTGCGCGTGCAAGCCAATGCTTAATAGTAAAAGAAAACAACTTAGGCGTATTCTCATGAGTCGCATTTATGGTTTAAGTTATTAATGTATTCTAGGCCTTTTTGTGAGGCAATGGCTCTAAAGTGATAATCTAAAAAGTGACTTACTAAATAAGGAATGGTGTATTTATCCATCGGAAAATACTCACTGTCTTTAATGCCTTCTAAAGTCATAAAGTAAAAGTTGAGCACGATTTCATTATCAATATCTTGTCGATAATAACCGTTTTCTTTTCCTCGTTTTAGGTTGTTACCAATACTCAACTTCATTCGTTCTACTTTTAATTCTTTTAAAGCTTCATCGACTTTTGGGTAGTACTTGCAAAGTTGAAATTGAGGAGAAGCTTTCTCTTCTTTTAATCTCTTTAAAATAAATTCATGAATTTTTAACAGCTCATCGATCGGGTTATGCTTTTCAGCAATAATTTCGTCTATCCCTGCGGTAATGCAATTGAATAATTCAATAGCACAAGCTTCCACCAATTTTCCTTTGTTTGGGAAATGGCTGTAAATGGTTTTTTTAGATATGCTTAATTTTTCAGCAATATCATCCATCGTGACACTTTTAAACCCTAAGGTTAAAAACATGTCTGTAGCGGTATCTAAAATATCTTCTTTCATAATCGGGGGGCAAAAGTACCATGGAAACTTTGAATACAAAAAAAGTTTCCGTAGTTTTTTATTAATTTAAGATTAAATAATTCAGGGCGTTCCAAAATCACTTAATTATGGTATTTTAGCCAAAAATTTATCGAAAGCTATGAGTGATATTTCTTTCTATAGAGAAGAGTTTTTAAATTATTTAGAAAGTAATTTATCGAAGAAAGAACCTGTTAATTTATATGAGCCTATTTCCTACATTCTCCAGTTGGGCGGAAAAAGACTACGACCGGTTTTAGTATTAATTTCTACGGAAGCTTTTGGGGTTTCTTATAAAAAAGCATTAGATGCAGCCTTAGCGATAGAGGTTTTTCATAACTTTTCGTTAGTGCATGACGATATTATGGATGATGCTCCTTTGCGAAGAGGTAAAGCTACCGTTCATGAAAAATGGGATATAAATACCGGTATTCTTTCGGGTGACGCTATGCTGATCAAGGCCTACCAGTTGTTTGAAAATTATGAAGTGCATCAATTTAAAGAGCTAGCAAAATTATTTAGCAGAACAGCGATCGAAGTTTGTGAGGGGCAACAATACGATATTGATTTTGAAACTAGAGATGATGTTTCTATCGAAGAATATCTTACGATGATCGAGTATAAAACAGCAGTTTTAGTAGGTGCATCTTTAGAAATGGGAGCGATCGTTGCTAACGCATCAAAATCACTTCAAAAAGAAATTTATGATTACGGTCGTTTAATAGGGATTGCTTTTCAGTTGCAGGACGATTATTTAGATGCATTTGGCGATCCAGAAACTTTTGGTAAGCAAGTTGGCGGTGATATTATTGAAAACAAAAAAACTTATCTTTACTTAAAAGCGCTTGAAAAACTTTCAGTAGAAGAAGCAGAGCAATTAAGGCATTTGTACACCATTTTACCTACCGATAATGCGCAAAAAGTAGAAACAGTTAAGCATTTGTTTGAAGAAAGTGGCGCTGCTGAAAAAACGCGTGAAGAAATTGCGAATTATACAGAAGAAGCTTTTCAGTTATTAGAGAAATTAGACATTAAATCTGCACAAAAAAACTTATTGCGAGATTTAGGTGAAAGCTTGCTAACGAGAACGATTTAGTAATCGATTGCATAATAAATGTTAATTTTTCATAAAGTTTAGGTGGTATGGAGAAAAATATGTCGAACTATAGCAGAAATTTATAATATATTTCTGCCTATATCTTGTAAAAATTGTATTTTTGACAATGTTTTAAAAACATAAGTGTATATTCCTATCTATGGATCAATTTTCATTTCTAAATGCGGCACACACCGCATATTTTGCAGAACTTTACGATCAATATCTACAGTTTCCTGATAGTGTAGAGCCGAGTTGGAGAGCTTTTTTTCAAGGTTTCGATTTTGGTAAAGGCTTAAGCGTGGTTGAAGAAACTGAAACTTCTTCAGAAAATAAGACTATTGCAGAGCCAGGAAATGGTACTGTTGTAAATGTTCCCGATAACGTTTTAAAAGAATTTCAGGTCGTTCAGCTTATCGATGGTTATCGTACTCGAGGTCATTTGTTTACCAGAACAAATCCGGTGCGTGAGCGAAGAAAGTATGAGCCGACTTTAGATATCGAAAACTTTGGTTTAGAACAGTCAGATCTAGAAACAGAATTTTCTGCAGGAGAGATCTTAGGGTTAGGAACTACTTCCTTGAAAAATATTATTCAACACCTCAAGAACATTTATTGTGAATCGATAGGGATTGAATATATGTATATTAGAAAACCGGAAGAAATTCAATGGATTCAGCAGAAGTTGAATGTTAATGAAAATCATCCGCAGTTTTCAAAAGATCAAAAAAAACATATCCTTAAAAAGTTAAACGAAGCTGTTTCTTTTGAAGGGTTTTTGCATACCAAGTACGTAGGTCAAAAACGTTTCTCTCTTGAAGGAGGTGAGAGTTTGATTCCTGCTTTAGATGCGCTTATTGAAGCTGCTGCAGAAAAAGGTGTGAAAGAGTTCGTGATGGGTATGGCTCACCGCGGTCGTTTAAATACCTTAACCAATATTTTTGGTAAAAGCGCTAAAGATATTTTTAGTGAATTTGATGGTAAAGATTACGAGCAAGAAGTGTTTGATGGTGATGTTAAATATCACTTAGGTTGGACCTCTTGTAGAACCACCGATAGTGGTAAAGATATTAACTTAAATATTGCTCCTAACCCTTCTCACTTAGAGACTGTTGGTCCTGTGGTAGAAGGTATTGCTAGAGCAAAACAAGATGGGCATTATTTAGGATCTCCTGAAAATGTATTGCCAATTATTGTGCACGGTGATGCGGCGATTGCCGGTCAAGGGGTGGTTTATGAAACTGTTCAAATGGCGCAATTAGAAGGTTATAGAACAGAAGGAACTATTCATGTCGTTGTGAACAACCAAATTGGTTTTACAACCAATTATTTAGATGCAAGATCATCGACGTATTGTACAGATGTTGCAAAAGTAACTTTATCTCCGGTGCTTCATGTAAATGCTGATGATGCAGAGGCTGTGGTGCATGCGATGTTATTTGCATTAGATTTTAGAATGCAATTTGGTCGAGATGTATTTATCGATCTTTTAGGTTATAGAAAATATGGTCATAACGAAGGTGATGAGCCTCGTTTTACGCAGCCAAAATTATATAAGGCAATTGCAAAACACGATAATACGAGAGATATCTACGCTGAAAAATTAGTGAAAGATGGTATTATCGAGAAAGATTACGTTCAGAAACTAGAAAAGGATTATAAAGACAATCTTGAAGATAGCTTAGAAAGTTCGCGAAAAGAAGAAACCACCAAGATCACTCCGATCATGCAGGATGAGTGGGAAGGTTATTCTTATGCAACTGAAAGCGACATGATGGAAACCGTAGATACTACAGTAGATTTAGATGAATTAACTACGGTTGCAGAAAAAATTACCAATTTACCGGAAGATAAGAAGTTCTTGAGAAAGGCTGCTAAGCTAATTGCAGCTCGAAATAAAATGTATTTCGAAACTAACAAGTTAGATTGGGGAATGGCAGAACTTTTAGCTTATGGTACTTTGCTAAAAGAAGGTCATAATGTTAGAATGACCGGTCAAGATGTGGAGCGTGGTACATTCTCTCACCGTCACGCAGTTTTAAAAGTTGAAGAAAGCGAAGAAGAAGTGGTGTTGCATAATCAAATTGCAGACGAGCAAGGTCATTTCTATATTTATAACTCGCTACTTTCAGAATATGGTGTGGTAGGTTTTGATTACGGTTATGCAATGGCAAACCCTAAAACCTTAACCATTTGGGAGGCGCAGTTTGGTGACTTTAGTAACGGTGCGCAAATTATGCTAGATCAATATATTTCTGCTGCAGAAGATAAGTGGAAATTACAAAACGGTTTAGTAATGTTCTTACCTCACGGTTACGAAGGTCAGGGAGCAGAGCACTCTTCAGCAAGAATGGAGAGATATCTTCAGCTTTGCGCAAAAGATAATATGTATGTGGTCGACGTTACAACACCGGCTAACTTCTTCCATTTATTAAGAAGACAGGTAAAAGTAGGTTTTAGAAAGCCGCTTATTGTATTTACGCCGAAGAGTTTATTGAGACACTCTAAAGTGATTTCAACTAAAGAAGAATTAGCAGAAGGAAGTTTCCAAACTGTGTTAGACGATCCGAATGCAGATACTAAAAAGATAAAAACTTTAGTGTTCTGTACCGGTAAGTTCTATTACGATCTGTTAGATAGAAAAGAAAAAGATAAAAGAGATGATGTGGCGTTAGTAAGATTGGAGCAGTTATTCCCGATCCCCACAAGCAGAATCAAAGAAATTATCAATAAATATGAAAATGTAGACGATTTAGTCTGGGCGCAAGAGGAGCCAAGAAACATGGGAGCTTATTCTCACTTGTTACTTCATTTAAATGAAATGAGAGATTTTAGAGTTTGCAGTAGAAAATTCTACGGAGCTCCGGCAGCAGGTAGTGCTGTAAGATTTAAGAGAAGACACGAAAGAGTGATCGATAGTGTTTTCGATAAAACAATTAATGACTAACTTTAGAAATACGATACCGAAATTATTTAAATTATGGCTTTAGAAATGAAAGTCCCTTCACCAGGGGAATCAATTACAGAAGTTGAAATCGCAGAATGGCTTGTAGAAGATGGTGATTATGTAGAGAAAGATCAAGCGATTGCAGAGGTAGATAGTGATAAAGCAACACTAGAATTACCTGCTGAAGCAAGCGGAATTATTACCTTAAAAGCAGAAGAAGGTGACGCTGTGCAAGTAGGTGAGGTGGTTTGTTTAATCGACACCGAAGCAGAAAAACCTGGTGGTGGCGAGTCTGCTGAAAAAGAAGAAGCAGAACGACAAGAAAAAGCTGAAGAGGATAACAGTAAAAAAGCAGAGGCTAAAACTGAAGAACCTTCAAAATCTTCTACAGAAGAGCAAAAACAAGACGATAAAAATTACGCTACAGGAACTCCTTCTCCGGCAGCTAAGAAGACTTTAGCTGAAAAAGGCATCGACGCAAAAGATGTAAAAGGAACCGGTAAAAATGGAAGAATTACTCAAGATGATGCAGTAAAAGCAAAACCATCGATGGGAACTCCGGGTAATGGTAGTCGTAGTGAATCTCGTAAGAAAATGTCGATGCTTCGTCGTAAAGTTGCAGAGCGTTTAGTAAGTGCTAAAAATGAAACAGCAATGCTTACGACATTCAATGAAGCAGATATGTCGGCTATTTTCGAATTAAGAAAAAAATACAAAGAAGACTTTAAGGCAAAACACGATGTGAGTTTAGGTTTTATGTCTTTCTTTACTAAAGCGGTAATTAGAGCTCTAGAGCAATATCCTGCAGTAAATAGTATGATCGACGGTAAAGAAATGATTACTTACGATTATAAAGATATTAGTATTGCGGTTTCAGGGCCAAAAGGTTTAATGGTTCCTGTAATTAGAAATGCAGAGAATTTAAGCTTTAGAGGCGTTGAGGCAGAAGTGAAGCGTTTAGCGCTTCGCGCAAGAGACGGTAAGATCACGGTAGATGAAATGACCGGAGGTACATTCACGATCTCTAACGGAGGAGTTTTTGGTTCTATGCTTTCAACACCAATCATCAACCCACCACAAAGTGGTATCTTAGGAATGCACAATATTATTGAGCGTCCGGTAGCGGTAGATGGTAAGGTTGAAATTAGACCAATGATGTACTTAGCACTTTCTTACGACCACAGAATTATCGATGGTAAAGAATCTGTTGGTTTCTTAGTGGCGATTAAAGAAGCGCTAGAAAGTCCTGAAGATTTACTAATGGACGGCGATATTAAAAAAGCCCTAGAATTATAAAAACAAAACGTATTTCTATAAATAAAAAGCCTTCATTGAAAAATGAAGGCTTTTTTATGTTTTTGAATATCTGTAATTTTTAATGATCTTAAAGAATATTCACCTTTAATATTAGCATAAAAAGCTTATTTTAAAAACAAGCATTTCGATTTATAATCGATCACTGCTTTTCCTTTTTTAAGCACATCGGCACCGATAATTCCGTGAACTTTTTCAGCATCGTGGTCGGTTAAAGCTTGGTTTACGTGACTTAGGTCAAAAACGACCAAGTCTATTTTTTTCTTTCGCCAATCTTTTATCTGTAAAGTATTTTTGGTAGAAACCTGCGTAAGCATATTCGTGGCGCCTGCTCCGGCTGCGCGAACATCACTATCTTCAGCAAAAAGTTTAAAATGGTCTACCACATCTTTACCTACGCAAGAACTTGATGCTCCGGTATCTAAAATAAAATTTCCTTGAACACCATTAATTTCTGCACTTAGTTCTAAATGATTGGTCGCAGTAGTGGTTAATTTGATTCGGTGGTAGCCTTTTTCTGTTAAAAATTTTCGCAAGCTCGACATTCTTCTTTTTTCAGCAAAGATAGACGAAGAATTTAAATTAGTTTTGCGAAATGAAAAAGCTTTAGTTCAATCGTATAAAGATTGAAGTGGAGCTACTTCAGCATAGATAAAATTTGAATTCTCATGAAATTAATAGATACGCATACCCATTTATATAGCGATGCTTTTGCAGAAGATAGAAATGAAATGATCGAACGTGCCATTTCCGATGGTGTCGATAAATTTTACATTCCGGCGATTGATTCTCAAACTACGCAGGCTATGTACGATCTAGAACAAGCATTTCCCGATCGAATGTATTTAATGATGGGTCTTCATCCTACTTCCGTGAAAGAAAATTATGAGGAAGAACTAAGTCACGTTGAAGAAGAATTAGCAAAGCGTAAATTTTATGCGATTGGCGAAATTGGGATCGACCTCTATTGGGATCAATCAACATTGGAAATTCAGCAAGATGCGTTTAGAAGGCAAATAAAGTTAGCGAAAAAGTATAAGTTACCGATCGTGATTCATTGTAGAAATGCTTTCGATGAGGTTTTTGAAATTTTAGAAGAAGAAAAAGGTGATGATCTTTTCGGGATTTTTCATTGTTTTACAGGAACTTTAGCGCAAGCAAAACAAGCACTTCAGTATAACATGAAGTTAGGTATTGGTGGTGTAGTCACTTTTAAAAACGGTAAGATCGACAAGTTTTTAAATGAAATTGATCTGAAACATATTGTTATTGAAACCGATGCGCCTTACTTAGCGCCAAAGCCCTTTCGAGGCAAAAGAAACGAAAGTGCCTATGTGGTAAAAGTTGCTGAAAAATTAGCTGAAGTTTATGATACTTCAGTAGAAGAAATAGCTGAAATTACTACAGAAAATGCCTTAGAAATTTTTCAAATTCATTAAAAATTATGCACGAAAACATCTCTAAAATTCTTCTCATCTATACCGGTGGAACCATTGGTATGATCAAAGATTACGAATCTGGTGCTTTAAAAGCTTTTAATTTTGATGAATTATTGCAAAACATTCCAGAGCTGAAGCATTTAGAGCACGAAATTGAAACGCTGAGTTTTGAAGTGCCTATTGATTCTTCTAATATGAATCCGGAATATTACTTGAAAATTGCGGAGATCATTGAAGAAAAATACGAGCAATATGATGGTTTTGTGGTCTTGCACGGTAGCGATACAATGGCGTATTCTGCTTCGGCATTAAGTTTTATGCTTGAAAATTTGAATAAACCTATTATTTATACCGGTTCGCAGCTGCCTATTGGAGATTTACGAACCGATGCCAAAGAGAACTTAATTACTTCAATTCAGTTAGCCGGATTAAAGAAAAACGGAAAGAGTGTAATTCGTGAAGTAGGTTTGTATTTTGAATATAAACTCTATCGCGCTAACAGAACCTCAAAAGTCAACGCATCGCATTTTGAAGCTTTCGCATCGCCAAATTATCCGCCGTTAGCAGAATCTGGAGTAGAATTACAGGTGAACGAATCACTGCTGAAGCGTGTTCATGGTAGAAAGAAATTTTTTGTGCATAAAGAATTAGATAATAATATTATTATCATTAAAATTTTCCCGGGTATTAATGAAAAAACACTTTCTTATTTTATAAACCTAGAAAGTTTAAAAGGCATTGTGTTAGAAACTTATGGCAGTGGTAATGCGTGTAACGAGAAATGGTTTACTGATATTATTAAAGAAGCGATCAAGAAAGGCATTAAAATTGTGAATGTTACGCAATGCGTAGGCGGGAGTGTGATCATGGGGCATTATGAAACCAGCACGAAGTTAAAATCTTTAGGCGTAGTTTCGGGTAGAGATATTACTACAGAAGCTGCTGTAGCAAAATTGATGTATTTAATACCTAAAAATCTGGCACCAAAAGTATTCAAAACCATCTTTGAGACCTCTTTACGAGGAGAAATGTCATAAAATTAACGTGCGAGGCTTGAATGGGATTAATTTTTTTTGTTATTTGCCACGCCTAATTAAAATAATGCTGAAGTTTAGCGTTTTATTAGAGAGGTGGCCGAGTGGTCGAAGGCGCACGCCTGGAAAGTGTGTATACGTCACAAGCGTATCGAGGGTTCGAATCCCTTCCTCTCTGCTAAATTAAGATTTTTAATGAGTAATAATTTTTATATATTTAACCCTTTAACTAATTAAATTAAGACAACAAGTAATGAAAAGATTATTTTCTATTCTGGTAATCGCTACAATTATGGTCTTTAGTGGCCTTAATGCTAACGCGACTAATAGTGTAAACGATTTCGCTCAGGCAACTAGCTACATCGTACAAGACGACGATGAAGGTGCTGCTGAAGAAGCTACAGAAGAAAACGTAAGTTTTCACCAAGAACTAAAAAGACGTTTTATAGAAGGAGGTCCTGCTTTTATGGGGATCGTACTTTTATGTTTAATTCTTGGTTTAGCAATTGCAATTGAGCGTATCATATTTTTAAATTTATCTACCACTAATTCTAAAAAATTAGCACAAAGAGTAGAAGATGCTTTAAATAGCGGTGGTGTTGAAGCTGCAAAAGACGTTTGTAGAAATACAAAAGGACCTGTTGCTTCGATCTATTACCAAGGTTTAGATAGAGCAGACGAGAGCTTAGAAGCTGCAGAAAAAGCAGTAGTAGCTTACGGTGGTGTTCAAATGGGACAATTAGAGAAAAACGTTTCTTGGGTTTCTTTATTTATCGCACTTGCACCGATGCTTGGTTTCATGGGTACTGTAATTGGTATGATTGAAGCATTCGATAAAATTCAGGCAGCTGGTGATATGCAACCGTCACTTGTAGCAGGAGGTATTAAAGTAGCACTTTTAACAACAGTATTTGGTCTTATTGTAGCTATTATCCTTCAGATTTTCTATAACTATATTATCGCAAAAATCGATAGTATCGTTAACGATATGGAAGATGCATCAATTACTTTAATTGACATCTTAGTAGACTACAAAAGAAGAAAGTAATTTAATATCATTAAATAATTATGACTTTACATAAAGTTTTAAAATATTTAGCAATCGTGATTGGAGTTATCGGTCTTGTGCTTTTAGCAAGAGTGATAATTACCGGCGACGAGGCTATAGAAAATTCAGCAGACCTTCAGAGTAGTGTGTTGGTTCCTATCATGTATTTATCTTACTTCGTTATATTAGCTGTATTAGTATTAGTTGGTATTTCTGTAGTAAAAGATTTAATGAATGGTGACATCAAAAAAACACTTCTATCTATAGGTGTGTTTGCTGTAATAATTTTGGCAGGATACTTGCTTGCTAATGGAGTAGAGACTGAAATGAACAATGGCGAAATGCTTTCTGCAAATGCTTCACAATGGGTAGGTGCAGGTTTAATAGTATTTTATATACTAGCAGCTGTAGCGATTGGAGCAATGGTTTTCTCAGGAGTTAAAAAATTAGCAAAATAAATTAATTATGGCAAAAAGAAGTGCACCGGAAGTTAATGCAGGTTCGATGGCAGATATTGCTTTCTTGCTGTTAATCTTCTTTTTGGTAACAACTACTATTGAAACCGATGCAGGTTTAAATAGAAAATTGCCGCCAATACAAGATGAAAATACACCTCCTCCACCTCTTAAGAAAAAAAATATCTTTCAGGTTTTAATTAACCAACAGAATGATATTTTAGTTGAGGAGAATGAGATGGAACTTGGCGATGTTCGTCAGGCTGCGATCGATTTCTTAGATAACGGAGGGCAAGGTTGTGATTACTGTCAAGGAAAAAGAGATCCGGCATCATCAGACAACCCGAACAAAGCGGTAATTTCATTACAGCATACACGTGAAACAGATTATTCTACGTATATCGCTATTCAAAATGAATTAGTTGCTGCTTATAACTTCCTTAGAAATAGAGAGGCAGACCGTTTATTTCAAATGAGTTTTACTGAGATGGAAGCAAATTTCAATGATGCTCAATATAACGGAGATAAAGATCTTTTAGAAAGCAGAATCGAAACCATACGTGATATGTATCCGATGAAACTTTCTGAAGCAGAACCTAAAGAAAGTAAATAACAAGACTAATAAGATTTAATTATGTCTAAATTTAAAAAGAAAAAGAGTGGAGATTTACCAGCGATTTCAACGGCATCATTGCCAGATATCGTATTCATGCTTTTATTTTTCTTTATGGTAGCTACTGTAATGCGTGAGAATACGTTAATGATTCAAAACGACTTACCTTTCGCAGATCAAGTAGAAAAGCTTCAGAAGAAAGATTTAGTAATGTATATCTACGCAGGTAAACCAAGTGCTCGATACCAAAAACAATATGGTACAGAGGCTAGAGTTCAGCTTAACGATAAATTTGCAGATGTGAGTGACATTAAGCAATTTATTATCGAAGAGCGCGGTTCTAAGCGTGAAGAATTAAAGAATAAATTAACCACTTCTTTAAAAGTTGATGGTGAAACTAATATGGGGCTTGTTTCCGATATTAAGTATGAATTAAGAAGAGCAGAGGCGTTTCGTATAAACTATACCACTAGAAATGGTGATGCTTCTCAAAACTTTCAATAGAACGTAACTTGTTGTTCGTATATAAAAACATCCAACATTTGTTGGATGTTTTTTATTTATAAAGCTTTTTTATTACTTTTTCAGAATGAAAAATACCGTCTTGCTACTTTTTATCTTGATTAATCTTCCCTCGTTTGGGCAAGAAAATCAACCTGTAAATGACTCTATTGTGGTAGGAGAAACTAAAATAGATAGTTTATATCGAGAAGATCAGTTTTATTTTGGTTTTACTTTTAATCTTCTGCTTAACCGTCCTGAAGGTATTCAACAGTCTGGGTTTTCAGGAGGTTTACAATTGGGATATTTAAGAGATTTTCCGATTAATAAAAAGCGAACTTTAGCCATTGCTCCGGGTTTGGGTTGGTCGATCAATTCTTATGGTCAAAACCTATTGGTGACCGAAAATAGAAATGACGAATCTGAATTTTATATTTTAGATAACGACAATGATTACAGTCGAAATAGATTTACTAATTATTTAGTTGAATTACCTTTAGAGTTAAGATGGCGAAGCAGCACTCCTGAATCTTATAAATTCTGGAGAATTTACGCCGGCGTAAAAGCCAGTTATATTTATCATTTTAAATCGAGATACGAAGGAGAAGGAAATAATGTTACACAAACGAAGGTTGAAGAGCTAAACCGTTGGCGTTATGGCGTGATGTTTACCTTTGGTTACAATACCTTCAATTTTCATTTTTATTACAGCTTAAATCCTTTATTCGATGCCAATACGACAGAGTATAATCGTGAAATCGGCTTGCATCCGCTTAAAATAGGACTTACTTTTTATATTCTATAAAATTATATGTTGAAAAAGTAATAAGCTTAATTGTGGTAATGCTCCAATACATAAACCGGTAATTAATTCGCTAGAAGAATGCGCTTTTTCCTGAATTCTTGATGAAGCCGTCCATCCTATACTAAACAATAAAAAAGCGATCACATAAGTAAGATTAGTGCCGTAAATAAAGCTGATACAAATAATAAAGGCAGTTAAACCGGCAACTCCCATCATATGTAAACTCACTTTGTATTTAAAGATATTCAGTGTAAATGCAATGATCGAAGTGTATAATATTCCGGTGAAAAAATACCACAGCGTCGCATATTCTTCACCCACCAAAATAAAGTTAAGAACGGTTAATAAGATCAAGCAGAAAAAAAGCATCGGCAAGCGCCGTTCTTTTACGTTAGCTAATTGAAGACTTTTTACGAGTCCTAAATTCTTCAATAAAAAATAAAAAACGATCGGAATAAAAATCGTAAGAATAGCAATGGCTAAAAGCTTTGCTTTAATAATTGGTTCTGGTAAGAAACGCGGACTTATTCTAAAATATATTACAGTTCCAAAAAAAGGCATCCATAACGGATGAAACAGATAGGATGCCAGTTTAATAAACCACTTCATTTAAATTTCTTTACGCAATCTCGCTACCGGAATATCTAATTGCTCACGATATTTGGCAACTGTTCTTCGGGCAATAGGATAACCTTTATCTTTCAATATTTTCGAAAGTTTATCATCGGTTAAAGGCTTTTTCTTGTCTTCTTCACCCACCGTAATTTCTAAAATTTTCTTGATCTCTCGAGTAGAAACATCTTCACCTTGATCGTTTTTCATCGATTCAGAAAAAAACTCTTTAATCAACTTCGTTCCGTAAGGTGTATCTACATATTTACTGTTCGCTACACGAGAAACGGTTGAAACATCCATTTCTATTTCTTCAGCAATATCTTTTAAGATCATTGGTTTTAGATCGCGCTCATCACCACTTAAAAAATATTCTTTTTGATGATGCATAATTGCGCTCATCGTTACAAAAAGTGTTTCTTGTCGTTGTTTTATCGCTTCAATAAACCATTTAGCAGAATCTAATTTTTGTTTAATAAACATTACCGCATCTTTCTGTTCTTTGGTTTTGTTTTTAGATTCTTTATAAGCTTTCAGCATATTGCTATAATCTCTAGAAACATGCATTTGCGGAGCGTTTCTACCATTGAGAGAAAGCTCTAACTCGCCATCTTTGATCTTTATCGTGAAATCTGGCGTAACGTGTTCTACAGGTCTTAAATTGCCTGCATACGAGCCTCCCGGTTTCGGATTTAAATGTTCAATTTCTTCAATTGCATCACGAAGCTGATCTTCGCTTATATCGAACTTAGAAAGTAACTTACTGTAATGCTTCTTCGTAAATTGATCAAAAGCTTTATCAAGCATTTCTATTGCTAATTCTACGCTTGCTGTCGGATTTTTACGCTTCAGCTGAATCAATAAACATTCTTGCAGACTTCTTGCGCCAACTCCTGCCGGATCTAATTGATGTACGATTTTAAAAATACGTTCTACCGTTTCTTCATCGGTATAAACATTTTGAGTAAACGCCAGATCATCTACAATATCTGGAACGTCGCGACGTATGTAACCGCTTTCATCAACGCTTCCTACAAGAAATTCAGCAATTTTCATCTCTTCTTCTTTCAGGCGGAAAGTTTGCAGTTGTGTTTTTAGATGCTGAGAAAAACTCGTACCCGATGCATAAGGCACACTTTTTTCTTCATCATCGCTACTATAATTATTGGCTTGTAAACGATAATTCGGGATTTCGTCATCGCTTAAATATTCATCTACATCAATTTCGGTCTCAATAACTTCAGAATCGTTGTCTTGCTCCTCGTTTTTAAATTCATCTTCAAACTCGTATTCGTCCGTTTTTTCTTTACCACTATCTAAAGCAGGATTGTCTTCCAACTCTTGCTTTACACGTTGTTCAAAAGCTTGTGTAGGCAACTGTATAAGCTTCATAAGCTGTATTTGTTGCGGCGATAGCTTTTGCGATAATTTAAATTTTAACTGTTGCTTTAGCATGGTTTGATTTATTACTTACTACAAAATTAACGAAATTGGCACGACAATTGTTACCAAAATTTTGTTAAGCTTCTATAAAACTCATCACTAAGCCATAAATTTTTGAAATTTCTTCGGAAAGTTATTTTCGAAATATAGAGTTGTGTTGGAAATAGGATGTTGAAATTTCAACGAATGCGCCGCTAATAGAATTCCTTTTATTTTTTCTGAAGAACCATAAGTCTCATCGCCAACGATCGGATTACCGTTTTTGCTGAGATGAATTCTTATCTGATGCGTTCTGCCGGTTGTCGGGAATAGTTCTGCAAGTGAGAACGTCTTTTCATTTTTCTTAAAGGTTTCTTTTAATTGAAATGGAGTTTCAGCATTTTTTCCTTCAATAGCTGAATTAAAAACTCCTTCTGAAACTATAGCTCCAGAAACGATGGCTAAATAAGATTTCTGAATTTCTTTCGCTTCAAAAGCCTGATTTAACTTTACTTGAGCATTTTTGGTTTTGGCAATAATTAAAAGTCCGCTAGTAGGGTTATCTAAACGATGTACGGGAATCGGGTAGGGAAGCGCATCTTTTTCTTCGGAAGTTTTCAGATTATACGGAAGCGCATTTTCGATAGTTTTAAAATAATTGCCGTTGGTAGGATAACCGGAAGGTTTTTCGATCACCGCCAGAAATTCATCTTCAAAAATTACACGAAGTTTCAACTGAAAAATTTTTTTCTGCGGAAGTTCTTCTGCTAACAACTCCAAGATTTGTCCTTCTTCAATCCAATCACCAGTATTAGCCGGTTTTCCATTTAAAAGAATGAGTTGTTTTTTGATAGCTTTTTTAATTCCGCTACGGGTTGGAAGCGTTTTAAAAATTCCGACAGCATATTCCTGCAAACGAATCGGTACTTCGATTTTTGGAACTATATGTTTTTCGATGACTTTCATTGAAGTAAAAATAAAAAACCTCACAGGCTTTAAAAACTTGTGAGGTTCATTAATATATTTTCGTCATTCCGAATCAACACTTCGACATTAGTTTATCTTGAGCTAATTCGAAATATTCAGTGTGACAAAAAGTAACTAAGCTTTTTTAATATTTAAAAGATTAAAATTCAGCACTTTTTGGAGTTCTTGGGTAAGGGATCACGTCGCGAATATTCGTCATTCCTGTAGCAAATAAAACTAAACGCTCAAAACCTAAACCAAAACCACTGTGTACGCAAGTTCCGAATCTACGGGTGTCTAAATACCACCATAATTCTTTTTCATCTACACCTAATTCTTTCATTTTCGTTTGTAAAACATCTAAGCGCTCTTCTCGTTGTGAGCCTCCTACAATTTCTCCAATACCAGGGAAAAGAATATCCATCGCACGAACGGTTTTGCCGTCTTCATTTAAACGCATGTAGAAAGCTTTGATGTTTGCCGGATAATCAAATAAAATCACCGGACATTTAAAGTGTTTTTCAACCAAGTAACGCTCGTGTTCACTTTGTAGATCTGCTCCCCATTCTTCAATTACATAATTGAATTTTTTCTTCTTGTTAGGCTTCGAGTTCTTTAAAATATCGATCGCCTCGGTATAGCTTACGCGTTTAAAGTTGTTATCTACAATAAAGCGTAATTTTTCACGTAAAGCCATTGGCGCACGTTCGGCTTGTGGCTTCGATTTATCTTCTTGAATTACTCTATTTTCTAGGAAAGCAAGATCATCATCACAATTGTCTAACACGTGGTTAATAACGTGTTTGATGAAATCTTCAGCAAGATCCATATTACCATCTAAATCGCAAAAAGCAACTTCTGGCTCGATCATCCAAAACTCTGCTAAGTGACGAGAAGTGTTGGAGTTTTCTGCTCTAAAGGTTGGACCAAAAGTATAAATTTGCCCTAAACCTAACGCGTAAGTTTCTCCTTCTAACTGTCCGCTCACTGTAAGATTGGCTTCTTTTCCGAAGAAATCTTCTTTATAGTTAATCGAGCCATCTTCATTTTTTGGAACATTGTTTAAATCGAAATTCGTGACTTTAAACATTTCTCCGGCGCCTTCAGCATCGCTACCGGTAATAATTGGCGTGTTTACGTAATTAAAACCGTTTTGGTTAAAATATTGATGCACCGCAAACGATAATTGAGAACGTACTCGCATTACGGCGCTAAATGTATTGGTGCGCACACGTAAATGTGCTTGTTCTCTTAATTTTTCTAAGGTATGACGTTTAGGAGAAAGAATGGTTTTCTTTACCTCTTCCGGATTGGCAGTTCCTAAGATCTCGATGTTTTTCACTTCGATCTCTACGCGTTGCCCTTTTCCTTCACTTTCCTTTAAAGTTCCGGTTACCGAGATGGCTGCTCCGATATTGATTTCGTTAAGAATTTCTTCCGGAGTGTTTTCGAAATCTAACACACATTGCAAATTATTGATGGTAGAACCGTCGTTTAAAGCAATAAAACGATTACTTCTAAAGGCGCGAACCCAACCTTTAGCGGTAAAATCTTGTAAAAAGTGGTCGCTTTCTAATAATTCAGCAATTTTTGTGTGTTTCATCTTTATTTTATTTGAAGGGCAAAGATAAATTTTTCGAGATAGCTTAAAAAAGAAGTGATAAGAAATTTACGACTTGAAATTAATTAAATCGATACATAATCGAGAAATGCGGAAAGTTGATAAAATCACTAAAATTATTATTGCTGAAATCTGATCTGTTATCAAAATTAGGTTCTTCGCTGTGGTAAGTAAGAATATCTTTAAAAGTTAAGCTTGCCAGCCAATACTGACTGATGTTAAAAGATATTCCGGCATCTAAGTAGCTTTTGAAGTAAGAATTATGGTTCTCATCTGCTTGGAGATAATTGTAATTGAGTCCAATTTCTGACTGTACAAATAATTTGGGCAGCAATTGCACGATGTAATACCTAGCGTGAATACCCGCTTTATAGTTTTGGAGATTAAGGTTGGAAGAAGAATCACTTTCAGCAATATTCATACTAAAGCCGAGATGCGTACCTACGAGAAATTTATTAAAAACAGCATATTCAATTTTCGGAATAAATTGAAAAGCAAGTTGACTTTCCAATTCGGGTTGACCTAAATAAATCTCTTCGTTTAATCTTGCAATTTCTTGGTCTTGAAATGTAAAACCAAAAGTAGAACCCAGCCAAACTTCTCCTTTTTGAAAGTTTGAATCTTGGGCAGCAACTGTAAATGAGAATAGAGTTAAAAATACTATGCTGAAGAAGGTTTTCATGATCTTTTTTTCAAAAGATAAGAAATTATTTGTTTTCCTCTTCCCCTAACTCTTCACTATCGGTTAAAATCTGTAAATGCGGCTCTTTAAGTGTTTTCTTGTTGGCAATGTTCTTTTCTAAAGAAAGCAATAGAGAAGGTAACAATAATAAGTTAGAAAGCATCGCAAATAACAAGGTAGCAGAAACTAAACCACCTAAAGCTTTCGTACCTCCAAAACTACTGATCATAAATACCGAGAACCCGAAAAACAACACGATCGAAGTATAAAACATACTTACCGTAGTTTCACGTAATGCCGGATATACCGATTTTTTGATCTTCCAGTTATGCGCTTTAAGTTCTTGACGGTATTTTGCCAAAAAGTGAATCGTATCATCTACCGAAATACCAAAAGCAATGCTAAATACTAGTATTGTTGAAGGTTTAATAGGGATGCCTAAAAAGCCCATCATTCCCGCGGTAATTAGTAACGGAAGTAAATTAGGAACCAATGAAATAATGATCATTCTAAAAGAACGGAACATCCAAGCCATAAAAATGGCGATCAATACAATCGCTAAGGTTAACGAGATCACTAAGTTTTTCACCAAATAGTTAGTTCCTTTTTGGAAAACTAAAGCTTTACCGGTCATGGTTACTTCATAGCGATCTTCGGGGAAAATTTCGTGAATTTTCGGCCATAGATTTGCTTCAATACGTTCCATTTCTTCGGTGCCCACATCCTTCATAAAAACCGTCATTCTGGCAAATTGCCCGGTAGAATCTACATAAGCATTCAGTTGGTCGCTGGTGCCGTCTGAAAGTGATTTTAAATAGGGGAAAATAAAGTTTTGCTCCTGCGAAGTTGGTAGCTGGTAATATTTAGGATTGCCGTTATAATAAGCTTGTTTTGAATATTTCACTAGATCGACCACAGAAACCGGTTGAGAAAGCTCCGGTGTGTCTATTAAAAGTTCTTCCAACTCTTGCATTTTCTTTAAGGTTGAAAGTTTTAAAACACCTTTCTTTCGGTTGGTGTTAATGAGAATTTCCAACGGCATAATTCCGTCGAATTCATCTTCAAAAAATTCAATATCTTTAAAAAATTCAGCATCTTTCGGCATGTCTTCCAGTAAACTACCGGAAACTTTAATTTGATAAATACCAATAATACTTGCGGCAAGAAAAGCTACAGAACAAATATAAATTGTGATTCTTCGGTGTCTTACCGTACGCTGAATCCAATCGACAAAGCCTTCGATCCACGTTTTACCTAAATGGCGTAAATGCTTCTCTTTAGGTCTTGGCATGTAGCTGTAAATAATAGGAATGATCAATAAACTAAGCACAAAAATTGCCAAGATGTTGATCGATGCCACGATACCAAATTCTTTTAAAAGTGTACTTTCAGTAATAATAAAAGTCGCAAAACCAGAAGCGGTAGTCACATTGGTCATTAAAGTGGCGTTCCCGACTTTGGTAATTACTCGTTGTAAAGATTTGGCTTGGTTCCCGTGATTTTTAATTTCTTGTTGATATTTATTGATCAAGAAAATACAGTTCGGGATCCCGATCACAATAATTAACGGCGGAATAATTGCTGTAAGCACCGTGATCTCATAATGCAACAGCCCTAAGAAACCAAACGACCACATTACCCCAATAATTACGGTAAACATTGAAATAAGCGTGGCTCTAAAAGATCTAAAGAAAAAGAAGAAAATAAGCGAAGTCACCAATAAAGCACCGCCCACAAAAAGCCCGATCTCATCAACAATGTTTTGAGAATTTAGCGTTCGTATATACGGCATTCCCGAAACGTGTAGCTCTAAATTGTGTTCTTTTTCGAAATCTTTCAGCAAAGGCTCAATAACATCTAAAATGAAAATTTTTCGCTGTTTCGAATTAACGATATCTTTTTTGATGTACACCGCTGTTTGTACGGTGTTCGTGTGTTTACTATAAACCAAGCCTTCGTAAAACGGCAGGCTATCGAATAATTCTTTCTTATAATTGGAAGCTTGTTCTTGATTTACGCGTTCTTCTTTTACTAAATCGACCAGCTCAAAACGTGGCGGATTTGAGAATTTCTGAAGTTTTTTCAGCTTGCCAATTCCAATTGTATATTCAACTTCAGGAAAAGAGTCTAGCTTTTCAGCAAGCTCATTCCACGCATTAAATTTTTCCGGAGTAAAAAGTGTAGGATCGTTAGAAGCAACTAAAAGCACATTGCCTTCTTCGCCAAACTGATTAAGAAATTTTTGATATTCTTGGTTAACTTCGTGGTGATCAGGTAGTAAGTTGGCTTCGGTGTAGGAGAAGCGCATATTTTTCCACTGGGTTCCTAACAAAACCGTGATACCTGCAATAAGAATCAATATAGCGGTTCGGTTTCTTAGAATGACCCCTGCGATGGTATTCCAAAACCCGAAACTGAAAATTTTAGACATATCAAAAAATTACGGGCGCAAAGGTATAAAATGCTTAGTAATAAACTATTGAAAAATTGAATTAAAGCTTAAAATAAAACGTAAATTTAAAAGCAATGTTATCTTCAAAATTTGGCAAGTGATAAGCGCCATAACGATAAGCGAAATTTAACCCAAAACCGGTGAGAATATTATTGATCTCGAAACCAGATTCTGAATAACCGTGATTTAAAGTGTTGAACCTAATGCCGTAATGGTTACTTTGTTCGCTCATATCGCCAATGGCGTGGCGTGTGATTAACACTAGTTGCGGATTCGAGTACTTTCCTAAATTCCACCGTCTTAAGAAATGTTTTACTTGTAAGTTGGCTAAACGGTTACTGAAAAATTCGCTAAAATACATCGTTTCAAAAGTTCTTCTTCCGGCTACCGAAAATCGCTGCATGATTCTCTCTTTTTCAGGATTGTTTGGGTAAGCGTGAAAACTATGGGTGAGCGGAATATCGCCAAAACCGTAATTACCTTCTAAAATCATTTGCGTGCTGGTTTGGTTAAGTCGCTCGTAAGTGTAATTAATTTTAGTGCCTAATTTAGTAAAGGTGAAATCGCTGCCTAACAAATCACTAACGGCTTGTGTAGCTTGAAAGCTAAATTGCGGGAAACCTTGTTTAATCTCGATATTTCTGTCTTGTGACTTTAAATAATCGCTAAAGGGCGACCAGCGAAAAGAAGCAGTAACTTTTGAAATGGTATAATCGGCGAATAAGTTTTGATTTTGCTGAAATAAATAACCTCGCGTTTGCGAAATACGATTGTGAGAAAGCTGAAATTCACTCAGTAATTTCGGAGTAAATTGATGCTGAAGACTCACTAAGCTTTTTTGGTATTTGTAGTAATAATTAATATTTACTAGTCGAGGTTCAAATAACGAATACACGCGAGCATCGGTTAAATACTTAAAACTACCAACTTCAGCAATGTCGTCGGTGTAAATAAAATTAAGCCACGTTCCGGTGGGTTTGTTTAAAGAAATTCCGCCGCCAAGACTGTATTTTACAGCGCGATCTTTAAAACCGTAAACGCCATAACCTTGCAGCCTGAATTTAGACGAAAGTTTTTCATTGGTAATTCCGCCGGCTCCTAGACGTAAACCTTCATATTGATTGTATTTTACCAGTGTTCGTAAATCGAAATCGAAAAACCCTAACGGATAATAGCCATTATTAAAATGCTGAATTACTTCAATCTTACGATCTATATTTTTAACACGAATAATACTATCTACTTTATTGAAGGTTTGTTGGTCGCGTTTAGAAAAAGGTATCGTACGAATATTCTGCCAAACACTATCTGAAGTGGTGATCGCGTTTGGCATAAGCCTTACTGCGCTGGAGTTTTTCTTGATGTTTACCGGAGCGTTAAATTGAACCTCTTGATAAGTAGTGACCGATTTTAAATAAAGTTCTTCACCTTCTCGGTTTTTAGTCGGTAAACGTCCTAGATCTACATTGCCGCCAAAAATTGAAATCTCTTTATCTAGGCTTCCGGGTTTAATGGTGATGGTGTTGGTTTTAGGAAACCAAATATCTTCTTCTTCAACATAGGAAAATTCTTGTATGGCTTCTAAATTTGCTTTTCCTTTTAATTGCCCTACTGCTTTTTGAATTCCGAAATTCAGAGTGTCTAAATACAGTAAACCTTCTAAACTTGCTAATTTACTTCTCTTTTTAGGCTGAAATAAAATTACATAAGCAGGTCGTTCTGTAGCAGTCGTGTCTAAAATTTTGTAACTGTAATTTTTTAAGGCTTTATCTGAAAGGGGAGAACTGTATTCTGAACCAAAAATCACATAATATTTTTCGTACCAAGTATTCGACTGTACGTTAGTGGTGAGTAATTCGTAAACCGGTTCTTTAAATCCGGCAGTTCTGGTGGCTAAAATGCTTTCTTTTTCGCCTTTTCCTTTTTCAAATTCAATTAAACTATTTTTTTCAGCCAGGTAATTTCTACCATCTTCAATAACGGTTTCAATGCTATTTTGCGTAGAATCTACGGTTAAATCTAAACCCGCTACGTTTTCGTTATCAATAATAAATTTATTGTAGGTTTTGTAGCGGTAGGTGTTGAATCGTTTTTTGGGATTATTGTGTTTTTTGTTGTCGATTGCTTGCTGAATAATAGCGCTGACTTTGTCGCTTGCTGAATTAATAAAAACCTGGTCGAGCTGTTCTGGATTGGGTTGAAGGTTAATTTGATAAAAATCGGCTTCAGAAATACGAACTTCTTTTGGGCGATAACCAATATATTTTACCGAAAAACTAGTAGTTTCTTCTGAAACTTCAATAGAAAAAGATCCGTTGGCTTGGGTAAGAAAACTTTCTTTCGAAGGTTGCAATTGAATGGTAGCATAAGCCAAACCTTCTCCGTCTAATTCACTTTTAACTAAACCGTTAATTGTGTTTTGGGAGTAAGAGGCTAATGTGCAACAGCAACATAGAAAAATTAATAATAAACCATAAAGTGGCTTTGCCATTGGGGAATTTTTAATATTTGGCTAATAAAACAAAAAAAAGCGACAGAAATTGTCGCTTTAATTAAAATTTAGTAATTAACGGGTTAAACCGTCATAATTTCTTTTTCTTTAGTCGCTAAAATGCTGTCGATCTTATCGATAAATTTATCGGTAAGGTTTTGAATATCTACCTCTGCATTTTTCTTTTCATCTTCAGAAACATCTGTTTTCTTAATATCGTTATTAGCAGATTTTCTATCGTTTCTTACACCAACTTTAGCATCTTCTGCTTGCGCTTTTGCTTGCTTTGCTAATTCTTTACGGCGCTCTTCAGTTAATGGTGGTACGTTAATAATTACGCTTTCTCCATTATTCATCGGGTTGAAACCAAGATTAGCAACCTGAATTGCTTTTTCGATCTCTTGAATCAACGACTTTTCGAATGGCTGAATAGAAATTGTTCGAGCATCTGGAGTATTTACGTTTCCTACTTGATTTAAAGGAGTTTTTGCTCCGTAGTACTCTACCATTACTCCGCTTACCATATTAGGGCTAGCTTTACCGGCTCTAATTTTAGTAAGTTCTTTTTCTAAATGAGTGATCGCTTTTTGCATAGACTCTTCTGCAGAATCTACAATAAATTTAATTTCTTCATCCATCGCAATAATTTTTAAAAACCTGTTGGTTATTCTTATAGATTAACTTTTGTCCCGATATTTTCTCCGGAAACTACTTTTAGTAAATTTCCGTCTTTATTCATATCAAAAACAATAATTGGTAATTCGTTTTCTTGGCTTAGTGTGAATGCCGTCGTATCCATCACTTTTAAGCCTTTTCTCAACACATCATCAAAACTTATAAAGTCGAATTTAGTGGCTTCTCTGTCTTTCTCAGGATCTGAGGTGTAAATACCATCTACTCGAGTCCCTTTTAAGATCACATCGGCTTCAATTTCAATAGCTCTTAAGACCGCAGCAGAATCTGTGGTGAAATAAGGATTACCGGTTCCGCCTCCAAAAATAACGACTCTTCCTTTTTCTAAATGTCTTAAAGCCTTTCTTCTAATAAAAGGTTCTGCAACTTCATTTATTTTAACGGCAGACTGTAAGCGAGTTTCCATCCCAGCGTCTTCACAAGCGCTTTGTAACGCTAGACCGTTAATTACGGTTGCTAGCATTCCCATATGGTCACCTTGCACACGATCCATCCCTTTACTGGCTCCGGCAACACCTCTAAAAATATTACCGCCACCAATCACGATCGCTACCTGAATTCCTTTATCTACAACAGTTTTTATTTCTTTGGCATATTCTGCTAAACGCTCAGGATCTATACCATACTGGCGTTGACCCATTAATGCTTCTCCTGAAAGTTTTAAAAGAATTCTTTTGTATTGCATAGCTTTTGTATCGAGTTGTGCAAATATAATGATATTCTGAATTTGTAAAAGTAATGTATAAAAAAACCGCTTTCATTTTTTTGAAAGCGGTTTTCATTATTTTGATTAGGAAGTGACTATCCTAAAGCGACTCTTTCGAAAGCAACAACTTCAGCATCTTTTCCTAAAGCGTCTGCTACGTATTGAGCAACAGATTGCTTGTTATCTTTAATAAATGCTTGGTGTACTAACGTGTTGTCTTTAAAGAAACGTTTGATCTTACCTTTAGCGATGTTGTCTAACATATCTTCCGGCTTACCTTCTTGACGTAATTGATCTTTTGCAATTTCTATCTCTTTATCGATTGTTGCTTGATCTACACCATCTTCATTTAAAGCAACAGGATTCATTGCTGCAGCTTGCATAGACACATCTTTAGCAACTTCTTCTGCGTTATCTCCAGCTTTAGATAAACCAGTTAAAACAGCAATTTTGTTACCTGCGTGAATGTAAGAACCTACGAAAGGAGCTTCTAAAGTTTTGAAAGCACCGATCTCGATTTTCTCACCGATAACTCCAGTTTGTTCTGTAAGTTTTTCTTCTACAGTGATTCCTTTGTAATCTGCAGCTAATAATTCTTCTTTAGAATTACAGTTTAATGCTAATTGAGCAAAGTCGTTTGCTAACGCAACGAAATCATCGTTTTTAGCTACGAAATCTGTCTCACAGTTTAATGAGATTACAACTCCTTTATTAGCGTCTGCATTTACAACTGCGATTGCAGCACCTTCAGAAGAATCTCTGTCGGCTCTCTTTGCAGCAACTTTTTGTCCTTTTTTACGTAAAATTTCGATTGCACTGTCAAAATCTCCTTCAGCTTCAACTAAAGCTTTTTTACAGTCCATCATTCCGGCTCCGGTAGCCTTTCTTAATTTATTTACTTCAGCAGCAGATATTTTTGCCATGATTTTTTGTTTTATGTTAACTAATAAGTCGTTTAGCTTACGATTTTAAGAATAAAAGAGCTAAACGACTTATCATTAAAAATTATGAAATTGTTATATTAATTGTCTTCTTTAGAATCAGCTTTTTCTAAAGTTTCTTTTTTAGACTCTAATTTAACGTCTTTTTTAGCTTCTTTCATTGCTTTTTTATCTTCAGCATCTTTAGAAGGAACTTCTGCTTTTGCTTCTTTTTTAGGAGCAGCAGCTTTTTGTTCTTTCTTAGCAGCTTTATCTGCTTTTCTTTCAGCTAAACCGTCTACGATAGAATCTGCTACGTAAGACATTACTTTTTTGATCGATTTAGAAGCATCGTCGTTTGCTGGGATTACGTAATCTACCTCTCTTGGGTCAGAATTCGTATCTACCATTGCAAAAATTGGAATGTTTAATTTTTGTGCTTCTTTAATAGCAATGTGTTCACGAGTGATATCTACTACGAATAATGCTCCCGGAAGGCGAGTCATATCTGCAATAGATCCTAAGTTTTTCTCTAACTTAGCTCTCATACGGTCTACTTGAAGACGCTCTTTTTTAGAAAGAGAGTTAAAAGTACCGTCTTTTTTCATACGGTCTACAGAAGCCATTTTCTTAACTGCTTTACGAATGGTAACGAAATTGGTTAACATTCCACCAGGCCAACGCTCAGTAATGTAAGGCATGTTTGCTCTTGAAGCTTCTTCAGAAACAATTTCTTTAGCTTGTTTTTTGGTAGCTACAAATAAGATTTTTCTACCGCTGGCTGCGATTTTGCTAAGCGCCTCGGCAGCTTCTTGCATTTTTGCAGCACTTTTATATAAGTTGATGATGTGAATACCGTTACGCTCCATATAGATGTAAGGAGCCATGTTTGGATTCCATCTTCTTGTCAAGTGTCCAAAATGTACACCTGCATCAAGTAATTCTTTAACTTCTACTTTATTTGCCATTTTTGTAATAGTTTACGTTCTGTTGAGATAGCAATAAACAAGTGGCGATGTTTCGGCCTTGCTTATTTAGATGCTAAACTAACTTCATTAATTACTAATGAATAACAACAATACTTTTTTAAAAATTTAATTTTTGAAAGAATACTCTTCCAATAAATATTAACGTTTCGAGAATTGGAATTTCTTACGTGCTTTCTTCTGACCGAATTTCTTACGTTCAACCATTCTTGGGTCTCTTGTAAGTAATCCTTCTGGCTTAAGTGCACTTCTGTTCTCTTCGTTTAATTCGCACATTGCTCTAGCGATAGCAAGACGAACAGCTTCTGCTTGTCCTGTGATACCACCACCATTTACGCTAACGTTAAGATCAAAATTACCTTCGTTACCGGTTAACATTAAAGGTTGGTTAACTTTGTACTGTAAAGTACCGGTAGTGAAGTAATTGTTAAGCTCTTTTTTGTTGATTGTAATGCTTCCGCTTCCTTCAGAAACATATACACGAGCTACAGCAGTCTTTCTACGACCAATTTTGTGAATTGTCTCCATTTACACAAGTTCGTTTAGGTTAATAGATTTAGGCTTTTGAGCTTCGTGATCATGTTCAGAACCTACATAAACCTTTAAGTTTTTGAAAAGAGCAGAACCTAATTTGTTCTTAGGTAGCATCCCTTTTACAGATTTTTCGATAAGTCTTGCAGGATCTTTACCGAATAATTCACTAGCTGTTAAGCTTCTTTGTCCACCCGGGTAGTTGGTATAGCGAATGTATTCTTTCGCGTCCCATTTTTTACCTGTTAAGTTGATTTTTTCTGCATTAATAACGATTACGTTATCTCCACAATCAACGTGTGGGGTGTAGTCTGGCTTGTACTTACCTCTAATAAACTTTGCAGCGATAGAAGCAAGACGACCAAGCGATTGTCCTTCAGCATCCAACACAACCCATTCTTTATTTACGGTTTTCTTGTTGGCAGATACTGTTTTGTAACTTAATGTGTCCACACTAAAATTTTTTAATTATTAAACATTCCATTCCCTTTCCCAATTTGGGAAACGGGGTGCAAATGTACGATTATAAATTTATTTGACAAGCGTGTGGTGTAATATTTTTACCTAAGTTCGCTAATAACCAAATGATTAAATTGAAATTTGCTTGGATTTTTTCTGAATT
Organism: Mesonia mobilis DSM 19841; assembly: GCF_000423405.1. Classification (GTDB taxonomy): domain Bacteria; phylum Bacteroidota; class Bacteroidia; order Flavobacteriales; family Flavobacteriaceae; genus Mesonia; species Mesonia mobilis. The sequence continues at coordinate 246,515 of NZ_AUHX01000006.1, forward strand.
CAGCTAACAATTTAATAACAATGCTATAATTTTACTGTAAATACTTTTTGTGGATAGATATCTATTATTGCTAAAAATTTGAATTATGATCAAAAAACTACTTCTAAGGTTACCTTTATTGGCCTTTATTCTTACCTATAATCTGTTTGCTCAACTTACAGAAAATTTTGATAACGGAAATTTTGGACCTGGTTATAACACCGGTACAATAAATTATGATAGTGGAACGTGGGTTGTAGATGAAGTGATAAATGATCTAGCTAATTCGAGATCAGGAGCTTCTGCAAGATTAGATGATGATACTTCTGGAGCCAGTCTTACGACGCCCGTTATTAATAGTGGAGTGGGAGAAATCTCTTTTTGGTATAGAGAGTTAAATAGTGGAGGAGGAACAATTGAAATTCAAAAATCTACCGATGGTGTCAATTATACAACTATAGCTACGCAAGCTTTTGCTGGAACTACATATGCTCAATTTACTTATACGGTAAATGATGTCTCTACAGGATTAACGATTAGAATTTTAAGTGACGATAATGCAGGTCATTTGATAATTGACGATTTTTCGACAACCGCCTATTCTCCTTCAGGAAATCAACCACCTCAAATCATTAACATTACACAAACACCAACTAGCGGAAATGTAACTTCAAGCGATGCTGTGTCTGTTTCGGCAGATGTGACCGATAGCGATAGTAATATTGCGAATGTAGAATTACACTGGGGAACATCAACAGGAAATTTATCAAACACGATTGCAATGAGTTTGAGTAGTGGTGATACTTATATAAGCAATACCGATATTCCTGCGCAAGCCGATGGGACTACCGTTTATTATGAAATTGAAGCGACAGATGATGATGCTACTCCCGCTACAGAAGCTTCAGATGAAGAGAATTATTTGGTAGATGACAGTGTAGAAATTATTTCTGATGACTTTCAAGATTGTGGAAATATTTCTTTTACATCGGTAAGCGTTTCTTCTAATGCAGATTGGGAATGTAGTAGCGGATATTTTCAAATCAATGCTTATGGAGCAGATGTTGCGGCGGAAGATTATTTAATTTCTGAGGAATTGAATTTAGATCTTTATGCAAATGAGACACTAACTTTTGAAAGTTATAATCAGTATACCGATAACGGTATTTCTGGACCAGAAGTAGAATTGCTTTATACGAATAATTATACCGGAAACCCGAGTACCACTAGTTGGAATTCTTTAAGTGCGACTTTTGCATCAGCAAATTCAACTACTTGGACAGCTTCTGGAGATATAGATCTTACAGGAATTTCAGGAACTAGCGTTAGAATTGCTTTTCGTTATACTTCTTCGGGAACCGGAGGAGGAGATACTTCATTGTGGCGAATCGATAATGTAGAATTAACAGGATATTTAAGTGAAAATCTTCCAACGCAGATTACCAGTATCACTCAAAATCCGATCAATGGAGAAGTAACTTCAGCTGATGCGGTTTCTATTTCGGCAAATGTTACCGATAGTAACGGGATCGCCGATGTGGTCCTGGCTTGGGGAACTACTAGCGGAAGTTTATCGAATACAATTACCATGAGTTTAGACAGCGGTAATACTTATACCGCTAATACCGATATTCCTGCACAAGTCGATGGAACTACTATTTATTATGAAATTGAAGCGATGAATAACGATCTTGATATTGTGACAAGCTCAGAAATAAGTTATACGGTTGAAGATCCGTTACTTTTATACATTACAGAAGTTGCTGATGCTTCAGATTATAAAAATGAATATATTGAGATTTACAATAATGGTACGATTCCTATAGATATGACAGGCTTCAGTTTAATAGCAGATGAGTCTACTTCTTGGGAATTAGGAGATGATATAGGTACCGCAACTATTCCGGCAAAAGGATTTTTAATAATCACAAGAGTAGGCTCACAAGCTAATTTTGAAAGTGAATTCGGAACTTTAACTACAAATACTGTTTTTGTTACAGGAACCGAAGGTATGTATTTTGGTACAGGAACTTCTAGAAGATGGCAACTTACAGATGGTGCCAGTGAAATTATCGATGATACACAAACTACTGTTGCAGGAAGTAATAGTAGAACTTATCAAAATATTTTTTTATTAGACTTTGTTGATGATACCCATGCAAACGCAAATCCGGGAGAATTAGATTATTTGTTATATAAAGATGGAGTGTGGACAAATAATGATGCGGTTTCAAATTCAACTGCTACGAAAGATGTTTTGTTGTATGATGATTTTACCGTTAATACCAATATTTCTTTAAATAGTTTGTTCGTTGATCATAATGCAAATGTAGCTATTGAAGCTGTTCTTCATGCTAACGGAAACATCACCAACAACGGTTCGATCACATTTGTAAGTAACGCCACAACGACCGGACAGTTAGATGAATTTTATGGAACAATTAGCGGGAACGATATTAGAGTAGAGCGCTTTATTCCGGGAGATGCGGTAGATGGCGTGAGAGCATTTAGATTTTTAACCAGTGCGGTCACCACTTCAACTTCTATTAATGCCAATTGGCAAGAAGGCGTGAATAATACTACGACAAACTTTAGTAATAATCAAAATCCTGATCCTGGTTTTGGGATTCATATTACAGGTTCTACGACGGGAGCAAATGGTTTCGATGCAACGCCGAGCGGTAATCCTTCTCTATTTGGTTTCGATAATCAATACACCGATGCAAATCAAGCTTGGTACGATGTTGCAAATACCGATGTAAATACTTTAACCGCAGGAGAACCTTACCGTGTTTATGTTCGTGGTAATAGAGGCATCGATGTTACAGATAATAGTTCTACACCTATAAATCCGGCAGTAATTAGAGCGACCGGAGACATGGCGACAGGAAACCAAAGCAGTACTTTAGGAAGCACTCAAGACCATTTCAATTTTATAGGGAATCCTTACCAAGCTATTGTCGATATAAATTCAGTTTTGGCAAATTCAACAAATTTAAACACGAATCAATATTACGTTTGGGATCCTAATATGAATACGCAAGGAGCTTATGTCACAGTAGATTTGTCTACAGGAAATCCTACGCCGTCAGCTTCTGAAGCAAACCAGTTTTTACAACCTGGTCAAGCGGCTTTCGTGACGACCTTAGCTAATGGTGCTTCTTCAGTTTTATTCCAAGAAAGTGATAAGGCAACAAGTGAAGCTTTTACTGAAGTTTTTAGAGGAGCTAATCAATCTACCACTTCAACCATAAATATCGATTTGCAAACTCAGGAAGCTTATGCGAATAACGGAAAACTGGCTGACGGAGTTCTATTGAAGTTCTCATCAAACGCTTCTAATATGATCGAAGCAGATGATGCAACCAAACTTGGAAATTTAGATGAAACGCTTTCAATCGTAAATACTAATCACTATCTGAGTATTGAAAGTAGAGCTTTACCGCAAGCAGGAGAAGATGTTCCGTTTTATTTAAACCAATATCGCCATCAAGCTTATGTGTTTAGAATAAATTTAAATGAAGTTAGCGGAGTCACAACTTATTTGGTTGATGACTATTTAGGTACGCAAACCGAAATGATCAATAATCAAGAGAATGTTTATAGTTTTAATGTAGATGAAGCTCAGTCAGGAAGTATAGATCCAGAACGTTTTTCGATTGCTTTTGCTGAAGAAAATCTAGGAATATCAACTATTGCAGAAAACACATTTACAATTTATCCTAATCCTTCAACCGCTGGAGAATTCACCTTGCAATTAACGCAATTAAATTCAAATGAAGTAAAGTTGAAAATATTCAATATGCTTGGAAAGCAAGTATACCAGAACCAATTCTCTGCTGAAGCTCAAATTCTAGTACAAAATACAGGTCTGGAAGCCGGGATTTATTTAATTCAGGTGAAAATTGATGGAAAAACTTCAACACAAAAAATAATAGTGAAATAAGATTATTCTTTATCAAAAGTAACAACGCCCATTTCTTTAGAAATGGGCGTTGTTACTTTAAAACGGAAGTCTATTTTAAAAATCCTTGTGCTTTTAAATCTTTATGATATTGTGCAATATCTTCAGGAATTTCGTTACTAATAAGCCAGCTTGCATCTAGTCCATTTTCCAAAGCAAAATAGTTGAGTTTTGGTTCATTTGCGATAAAATTTCCTAATTCATGAAGATCATCTTCAAACTCCATATGTAAATCTTCGTGCATTTTATCGATGAGCAATAAAGTTCTGTAGGTTCTTACAATCACATATAAGCTGAATTTTCGAGCTTGTATTTGCGTCGATTTTTTGAATAATTTTTTGCTGTTTTTAATTAGGGTGTTTAACATCAAAAGATTTAGTGAAACCTCGCCGAACTTATCTTTGGTGATTCTTACGTGCTCGCTAATTTCACCACTCAAATAACGTGTGAGCATTTTTAAATGGTTAAGCGATTTGGCAAAACGTGTAATTTCTTCAGCTCTAACCTCAACTCGGCTTTCCATTTTTAAACGATGATCGTCAACGGTTTGGTCGTCGATCAATTCAAAATAAAGTCGGTTCACGAGATTTTCATCTTTCTTGAGTAAACGAATCAGTAATTTATCTTTTTCGCTTTCAGATAAATGTAGCACCGCTTCTTTAAACTCTTTGCTGAATTTCATAGTTTATATAAATCTAATTCCTACTGCCTAAAACCCAATACCTAAAACCTACTCTCTAAATTTAATGTGCTTCCAGCCAATTTTGCCCGATGCCTAATTCAACATCGAGTGGTACTTCTAGTTTAAAAGCGTTTTCCATTTCAGATTGAATGATGGGTTTTAAAGTTTCTAATTCATCTTTATGCACATCGAACACCAATTCATCATGAACTTGTAACAGCATTTTAGATTTGTAATTACCGGCTTTTAATTTCTGCTGAATGTTGATCATCGCCACTTTAATAATATCGGCAGCGCTACCTTGTATAGGCGCGTTTACTGCGTTTCGTTCGGCACCGCTTCTAACCATTGCATTTCCTGCATTAATATCTTTTAAATAACGACGGCGTCCCATCACGGTAGAAACATAACCGTGTTCGCGAGCAAACTCTACTTGCTCGTCGATATAATCGCGAAGTTTTGGATAGGTTTTGTAATAGGTTTCGATCAATTCTTTCGATTCTGCTCGGTTTAAATCGGTTTGGTTGCTAAGACCGAAAGCAGAAACCCCATAGATGATTCCGAAGTTAACGGTTTTGGCGTTGCTACGTTGCTCACGAGTTACCTCTTCTAGCGGAACATCAAAAACTTTGGCTGCTGTGGTTGCGTGAATATCTTCTCCATCCTGAAAGGCTTTTATCATCGTTTCTTCTTTGCTTAAAGCGGCGATAATGCGGAGTTCGATCTGCGAATAATCAGCAGCGAGCAGTACATAATTTTCATCACGCGGAATAAACGCTTTTCGCACTTCTCGACCACGTTCAGTTCTAATTGGGATATTTTGCAAGTTCGGGTTGTTAGAACTTAATCTTCCCGTGGCAGCAACGGTTTGCATATAATCGGTATGTATGCGTCCGGTTTTTTCTTCAATTTGTTCCGGTAGCGCATCGACATAAGTGTTTTTTAATTTTACAAGTCCGCGCCAAGTAAGAACATCGGCCACAATTTGATGATCGTTAGCTAAGTAAGAAAGCACATCTTCTGCGGTAGAATATTGCCCGGTTCTCGTCTTTTTAGGTTTGTCGACTAATTTTAATTTTCCGAAGAGAATTTCTCCTAATTGTTTAGGAGAACCAATGTTGAATTCTTCATCGGCCTCTTGATAAATTGTTTTCTCCAGTTGAAGAATATCTTTTTCGAGCGCATCAGAAAGTTTTTTAAGAAAATCTTTATCGAGTCGAATTCCTTCCATCTCCATTTCAGCCAAAACACGCAGTAACGGAACTTCGATATCGTTAAACAGCTTTTCGTTGTTGGCATCTTTTAATTCTTCAGCAAAAAATTGTTTGAGCTGAAGCGTAATATCGGCATCTTCTGCAGCGTATTCTGTTTGCTCTTCCACAGGAACTTCACGCATCGATTTCTGGTTTTTACCCTTTTTACCAATTAGCTTTTCAATAGAAACCGGTTGGTAGTTGAGGTAAGTTTCAGAAAGTACATCCATATTATGGCGCATATCCGGGTTAATAATGTAATGCGCTAACATGGTGTCGAACAATGGGCCTTTTACTTCAATATCGTAATTGGCCATTACTTTGATATCGTATTTTAGGTTCTGACCAATTTTTTCAATGTCTTCCGATTCAAAAAACGGGCGAAGTAATTCTACTGCTTCTTGTGCTTTTTCATCATCTTCAGCAATTGGTAAGTAGTAACCTTTTCCTTTTTCCCAACTAAACGCAATGCCGACTAATTTAGCTTGGTGCGTGTTGAGGTTTGTTGTTTCGGTATCAAAACAAACCGATTTTTGCTTCATGAGTTTTTTTAGAAACAATTCGGTTGCCATTCCCGGTTCGATATGTTGATACAGATGCGGAGTGTTTTCTATGGTTAAATAACCCTGAATGTTTTCTGCGGAAATATTTTCTGCATCGCCATCGCCGCCAAAAAGTGAAAACTGTCCTGCGCCGGCTGTTGGTTTTGCCTGCTTTTTCTTGTCTGAAGTATCTTGTTGCGTCGTTAGGCCTTTGGTTGAAACTTCACCTTCTTGGTTGTACATTTTTACAAACTGCTCGGTAAGTCTTCTAAATTCTAGGTCTTTAAAAATTTCAACTACCTTTTCTGCATCGGGTTGGGTGAGTTCGTATTTTTCTTCATCGAAAGTCACATCGCAATCGGTAAAAATGGTAGCTAGTTTTTTAGAAAGTCTTCCTAATTCGGCATTTTCAATCACTTTCTCTTTCATTTTCCCTTTCAGCTGGTCGGTGTTTTCTAATAAACCTTCCATACTGTCGAATTGAGCGATAAATTTTTTGGCAGTTTTATCACCCACTCCGGGTAAACCAGGAATGTTGTCTGAGGCATCGCCCATCATTCCTAAATAATCTATCACCTGTTCTGGTCGCTCAACGCCAAAGCGTTTTTGGACTTCCGGGATTCCCCAAATCTCAATACCGTTACCCATTCTTGCAGGTCGGTACATGAAAATATTTTCAGAAACGAGTTGCCCAAAATCTTTATCGGGCGTAACCATAAAGACTTGATAGTTTTGTTTTTCAGCCTGCTTAGCTAACGTCCCAATAATATCATCGGCCTCTAAACCTTCTAATTCAACACAAGGGATGTGCATGGCATTGATAATATCTTGAATAATCGGGATCGATTGTCGTATTACATCTGGCGTTTCGTCACGATTACCTTTGTAATCTTCATACATTTCTGTTCTGGCGTGGCTTCCGCCTTTATCAAAACAAACCGCGAGATGATCTGGTTTTTCTCTCTTGATCACGTCGAAAAGAGAATTCATAAATCCCATAACGGCAGAAGTATCTTGACCTTTAGAATTGATTCTCGGGTTTTTTATAAGTGCATAATAGCCTCTAAAAATAAGAGCATAAGCATCGAGAAGAAAAAGTCGTTTTTGTTGCGCCATGGTTTGTTTTATTTAATTGCTGATGTTTTCAAAATTACACTTAATTTAAAAAAAGAGAATGATGAATTTGTGAAAGATTGAAAAGTGAATTTATCTATAAGTGATAACAAATTCACTATCAAGTTAAATTATTTAAAATAATAGGCGTTTTCTGTAGGTTGAAGTAGCTTTGCGCTCGTAAAATTTGAAAGTATGCGTTGGGCAATTTTTATTGTTATTTATATAGTTTTTGATGTCTATGCTTTTCAGGCATTAAAAACCGTTACCAGGTCTAGTTGGATTCATTATTTATACTTAGCCATTTCGTTATTGGTGCTGGGTAATTTTCTTTATCAATTTTTACAACCGGGGGAAGGGCGAGTACTTTCGATTGCTAAAAGTTATGCCGCCGGATTTTTATTAGCCTTATTTTCAGCTAAAATCATCTTGGTCTTATTTATGTTTGGCGAAGATTTGGTGCGATTAGTAATTGGCGGAGTGAGAAAATTGAGCGGAAGTAATGCTGAAAAAATGATTCCGTCTCGACGCGGTTTTGTGAGTAAAATCGCATTGGGTATTGCTGCCATTCCGTTTGCTTCTTTGCTATACGGAATGTATAAAGGAAAATACAATTACCAAGTCTTGAGCTATGAATTAGAATTTGATGATCTTCCCGATGCGTTTGATGGCTACCAAATCACTCAAATTAGCGACGTGCATAGCGGAAGTTTTGATAATCATAAAGAAATTGAATACGCTGTTAATTTAGTAAATGAACAGGAAAGTGATGTGATTTTCTTTACCGGAGATTTGGTAAACAATATGGCTTCTGAAATGAAAGATTGGAAAGCTCTTTTTTCAACTTTAACAGCTAAAGATGGTGTGTTTTCTATTTTAGGAAATCATGATTATGGCGATTATGTAGATTGGGAGAATGGTCAAGCGAAAGCAGAGAATCTTCAGCAACTAAAAGATCTTCAGCAAGAAATGGGCTGGAATTTATTGTTGAATGAACACCGAAAACTCCAAAAAGGAAACGATGAGATCGCTATTGTTGGAGTTGAAAACTGGGGAGCCGGTGGTTTTGTGAAACATGGCGATGCCGATAAAGCTTCAGCAGGATTAAGTGACAAAGATTTTAAAATTATGTTGAGTCACGACCCGTCATATTGGCAACAAAAATTGAAGAACGATCCTAAAAAATATCAACTTACCTTAAGTGGTCACACACACGGAATGCAATTTGGTATCGAAATTCCGGGATGGATCAAGTGGAGTCCTGTAAAGTATCGCTATAAGAATTGGGCAGGTATTTATAAAGAATTTGGTAATTACATTAATGTAAATCGTGGTTTTGGTTACTTAGGTTATCCGGGTAGAGTGGGTATTTGGCCAGAAATTTCTGTCATACGATTAAAAAAGAAGGTTTGATGTTGTTTATCTTTACTTATTTGTTAGTTAACGGATTAAGTCTTCTTTTGGTCGAAAAAAATAAAATTAGGTAATTTTTCATATACTTTTATTCCTGAATTAATATTACATAATTTAATTATTGAATGTCCGTAATGCATCATAAAATGTTTCATCACCCTGAACTTGATTCAGGGTCTCATCTGATAAGCTTTGATTTTTAGCATTATATGAGATTCTGAAATAAATTCAGAATGACGCAGAAATTAATTATTACAAATAACGGATAATCAATTTTAATTACATTAAAATTAAATTTACCCCACTTTTTTATTTTGAATGTAATTTTTCTAAGCTACCTCAAAATTTAAGAGGTAGCTTTTTTATCCAAAATCTTAGTGAGAAAAGCTACAATTATTCTAATTTTTTTGGAATGGTAAATAATTAATCTTTAGGTTTAATGAAACATTTAATATGATTTCTATAAGAACTTCGTAGTT
>NZ_AUHX01000007.1 GCF_000423405.1 Mesonia mobilis DSM 19841
AATGAATATCTTATAAAACCGAAAAACCGTCTCTACTTCAAATTCAAAACAAACTGCTTACTGTAAACTGACCACTGTCAACTGTCAACTCCCAACAACCTCCTAGATACTCCATAGATACTCCCACAAAAGCCCACTCACCACTAACAAAAAAAACCATTCCGCACCCGATCCGGAATCTCATGATAGGAACATAAAATATCTTCCATAAAACAATTCAAAAAGTCTATATTCTAGAATCTATCTCACACCCTGAGCCTGCCGAAGGATCAACTTCAAACTCGAATTCAACTTCATGTTCAAAAGAAACTGTCAACTGTCAACTGTCAACTGCTAACTGTCAACTGCCAACTGCCAACTGCTAACTAAAAACCCCTAATTCACCTTATACTTCAACGGATGCTCCTTTAACTCATCCAGCAGCTCCCGACAGATCTTCACTTTTTGCTTTCGACTTGGCATATTCAGCTTTAAACGTTCTTTGAGTTCATACACCACAAAATGAATCGCAGAATCACCGGTATAAGTAATGAATAGATCTTTAAGCGCTTCAATACGATCTTCTTTCAATTCATCTATATCAATTTGCAAGGTCAACTTACGCGCTAAGCTTTCCATCACATCTTGCAACTGCTTAAACGAATTGAACTGTATACGCGGGTCGCCGGCTTTCCCGGTGTCTTTATTCACCCAACCTTGCTTGATAAAAGCTTTGATATGCACAAAATTATTCGGCATCAGGAAATGGCGGTACTTCAGGTACTCTTCCCCAAAGATGCGGAACTCATACGATTCAATATAATCTTCAACCGTAAACGCTGCCCAGCCCTTCCCCATCTTACTGGTGCGATGCTGCACATCGCTAATCACACCGGCAAACGAAAGCTCGCGCCCGGTCTGACTATGCAGATCGCCAAAGTTCTCTAGCGTACTATTACAGAAATAATCGATCTCGTAACGGAAATCATCCAGCGGATGTCCCGAAATATAAATCCCTACCACTTCGCGCTCTTTCTTTAGCTTTTCCATCGTAGCCCATGGTTCACAAGGCGGTACTTGCGGCTCCGGGATCTGTACATCACTAGCTTCTCCAAACAAACTCACCTGAGAAGAATTCTGGTTCTCTTGAAATTTAGAGGCAAACTTCATCACCTTTTCTAAAAAAGTAATGCCATCGCCTTCATCGTGGAAGTATTGCGCCCGGTGCGTAGGCGTAAAACAATCGAAACCTCCCGCTAAGGCTAAGTTTTCAAAAGCTTTTTTATTGGCAGCCCGCAAATCGATACGTTTCGCCATATCGAAAATAGAACGATACGGACCTTCTTTTCCTTTTCTGTTTTCAACAATCGTAGCGACCGCCCCGCTTCCTACTCCTTTGATCGCGCCCATTCCAAAGCGGACAGCGTTATCTTTATTTACAGAGAATTTGTAATACGATTCGTTGACATCGGGACCAAGTACCGGTAACTTCATTCGTTTACATTCTTCCATAAAGAAGGTCACGTTCTTGATGTTATTCATGTTATTCGACAATACCGCCGCCATATATTCTGCCGGGTAATGAGCTTTTAGATAAGCGGTTTGATAAGCAATCCACGCATAACAGGTAGAGTGCGATTTGTTAAAGGCGTAACTCGCAAAGGCTTCCCAGTCTTTCCAGATCTTTTCTAGTATCGTACGATCGTGTCCTTTTTCTTCTCCTCCGTTTAAGAATTTCGGTTTTAATTTTTCAAGTAAAGCAAAGATCTTTTTACCCATGGCTTTACGCAACATATCGGCTTCACCTTTGGTAAATCCGGCTAACTTTTGCGAAAGCAACATTACCTGCTCTTGATATACGGTAATCCCGTAGGTTTCTTGCAGGTATTCTTCCATATCATCGAGATCGTAAGTGATCTCTTCATCGCCATGTTTTCGAGCAATAAAACTCGGAATATATTCCATAGGCCCCGGACGATATAAAGCATTCATCGCAATTAAATCTTCAAACACGGTAGGTTTTAAGGCCTGCATGTGTTTTTGCATCCCGGGAGATTCATACTGAAAGATCCCCACCGTTTCACCACGCTGGAAGAGCTTATAGGTTTCTTCATCATCTAACGGAAAACTTTCCGGATCTAACTCAATCCCGTGGCGGCCTTTTACAATTTTGATGGTGTCTTTAATCAGTGTTAAAGTTTTCAGTCCCAAGAAATCCATCTTCAGCAATCCGGCACTTTCTACCACCGAGTTATCGAACTGCGTCACATACAGATCGGAATCTTTAGCGACCGATACCGGAACGTAATTGGTAATATCACTCGGCGTAATAATTACCCCACAAGCGTGAATTCCTGTATTTCTCACCGAGCCTTCTAACACACGCGCCTGATTCACAGTTTGCGCCTCTAGATCTTCCCCTTCAGAAATATTAAAAAGCTCATTGATCTTTTCAACCTCTTCACTTCTAAACTTGGCTTTGATCCCTTTTTCATCTAAGGCAAAAATCTTGTGCAGCTTCGACATATCTGGGATGAGCTTCGCAATACGATCGGCATCACTCAACGGCAAGTCGAGCACACGCGCCGTATCTCGAATAGAAGATTTGGCCGCCATAGTACCATAAGTAATAATTTGCGCCACCTGATTGGCACCATATTTATCGATCACATAATCCATCACACGGCTTCGACCTTCATCATCAAAGTCAATATCGATATCGGGCATACTCACACGATCCGGATTTAAGAAACGCTCAAAAAGCAGATCGTATTTAATCGGATCGATATTGGTGATCTTTAAGCAATAAGCAACCGCGCTTCCCGCCGCAGAACCACGCCCCGGACCTACCGAAACATCCATATTTCGAGCTTCGCGAATAAAATCTTCAACGATCAAGAAATAACCCGGATACCCTGTATTCTCAATCACCGAAAGCTCAAAATCGAGCCGCTCGCTAATCGATTCAGTAATTTCTCCGTAACGCTCTTCGGCGCCTTTATAGGTTAAATGACGTAAATAGGCATTTTCGCCTCGCTTTCCGCCATCTTCTTGATCGCGTTCATCTAAAAATCGCTCCGGAATGGTAAACGCAGGTAATAAAACATCACGCGCTAACACGAAAGGCTCTACCTTATCGACCACCTCCTGAATATTCGTAATGGCTTCCGGCAGGTCTTTGAAGAGTTCTTTCATCTCTGCGGAAGACTTGAAATAATACTCCTGATTAGGCAAACCATAGCGGTAACCACGACCGCGACCAATAGGTGTTGACTGCTTCTCCCCGTCTTTTACACACAACAAAATATCGTGCGCATTCGCATCTTCTTTTTCGCAATAATACGTGTTATTAGAAGCTACCAACTTCACATTGTGCTCTCTAGCAAACCGAATTAATACTTCATTGACACGGTCTTCATCTTCTTGCCCGTGACGCATAAGTTCTATATATAAATCGTCTCCGAATTCTTCTTTCCACCACAACAAGGCTTCTTCGGCTTGATTTTCACCAACGTTTAAAACTTTACTGGGTACTTCACCGTATAAGTTGCCGGTAAGCACCATCACATCTTCTTTGTAACGCTTGATCACTTCTTTATCGATACGCGGCACATAGTAAAAACCATCGGTATAAGCTAACGATGACATTTTTGCAAGGTTATGATAACCTTTTTTATTTTTAGCGAGTAAAACTACTTGATAACCATTGTCTTTTCTCGACTTATCGGTATGGTTTTCACAAACAAAAAACTCACACCCTACAATTCCGGTGATCTCTTTTCCATCATAGGCTTCTCCATTTACTTCTGCTTCTTCTCGTTTCTTTTTTACTTCATCGTTATGCTTAGCGATCGCTGAAACAAAGTGAAAAGCACCCATCATATTCGCATGGTCGGTAAGCGCAACCGCCGGCATTCGTTTATCGGCTGCCGCTTTTACTAAATCCTGAACACTAATGGTCGATTGTAAGATCGAGTACTGACTATGATTATGTAGATGAACAAAATCTTCATCCTGTAAGACTTCAATATTCTCTTGCAGCTCTTCTTCTGAAAGCTCGTTTTGTGGCTCTTGCTTGGCCATCTTCTTCCGAATCGCTTCGGAAGCTTTTTTCAGGTTAATGTGTTTTAACCCGATAAGTTGAATAGGCTGCGGATTCGCTTCTGAATAGTTTTCAAAATAGTCGGGAGCAACATCTAACTGCTCTACCGTATAAATACGCTGTCTTACCAATTCTAAGAAACAACGTGTGGTTGCCTCTACATCGGCAGTAGCGTTATGCGCTTCAGCAAAAGGCTCTCCAAATAAATGCTCATGAAGTTCGGTTAGCGTTGGTAATTTAAATTTACCTCCACGCCCTCCGGGAATTTGGCAAAGTTGCGCCGTCGTTTCGGTACAAGTATCCAATACTGGAAGTTCAGTAAGCTTGGTCTCGATCCCTTCCCGATAAAATTCGGCACCCATAATATTTACATCGAAACCTACGTTTTGCCCAACGATAAATTTCGTTTTTCCTAAAGCTTGTTGAAATCGCGCTAAACCTTCTTGTAAAGTAATTCCGTCTTCAGCAGCTAATTCTGTAGAAATACCGTGAATCTTTTCTGCATCATAAGGAATATTAAATCCGTCAGGTTGAATTAAAAAGTCGTCATGCTCGACCAATTCTCCCATCTCATCATGCAACTGCCAAGCAATTTGTATGGCTCTTGGCCAGTTTTCAGAATCGCTAATTGGCGCATCCCAACGCTTTGGTAATCCGGTAGTTTCGGTATCAAAAATTAAATACATGAGCGGTGCTAAATTTTGAAAAATTGAACAGATAAAATTAGAAAAACATAACCTTAAAAGAAAGGGAAGTTATCAACAAAAAAAGCCACCTGCTTATCAAGCGGCGGCTTCTTAAAACTTGGGGCAAATCAATCTACTATTGATTCATTACTAAGAACGAAGCTTTTCGAATCTTAGTATTATTCGATCATAAAAAAAGCCTTGAAAAAAAATTCCAAGGCTTTATAATTTATAATGATTTCTATTCTAATAGTAAATATCGAACTCACCTTCAACCAAATACTCAATTGTAGCATCTTGACTGTCGGTAGAATTAAATTCAAAATTCCCAACAATTCTAGAGTTAGCCATATCGTGTTCTGTAATATTAAGAATTACTGATTGCGACTCAATAACAGTTGGCTCCTCCCAACTAGGCTCATAAACCCAAAATAGTCCGTTAGAAGTGATTTGATTATAACCATAAGTTCCTACTTCTAGATTATTCGGAATCGCAATCGCTAATCTTCTAACATTTTCCTCAAGCGCGGTAAGTGTAATAGATTCTGTTTGATTTGCAGTAAGCTCAGCATATTCATATTCTTGAGAATTCACTTGCGCTGTAAACGTACTCTCCACTTCTTCTGTACCAGAACAATCAAGACTATTTAAAGTCTCTAAAGCACCTTGCGCATCTACACAACTATCAATGATTGCTTGCAATGCTGCAGCGTAAGCAATACATATTTGTTCGTAATCATCATCAGTCGGGTCTGCATTATTGTAGGCAGTTGCTGCATCTGAAGCCTCAAGTGTGACCTCTCCACAAGAACCTCCTTCAGAACCCCCATTAATATTTGCAATTGGCACATCAAAGAAAGATCCTTTACTTACATTAATTGTATCCCCGCTAATCGCATTAAAATAAAACTCTCCGGAAACAGTATTTTCACCAATTCGAGTTATTTCAATTAAACCATCACCCGTTGTACCCGTTGAATAAATATTTGAACCTCCAACCTCATAAGCAGCTTCACTTTGTGTTCCTTGCCCCAATATATATTCCCCAATCTCAAAATCTGACGTTTTTAAAATAATTCTATCAAGACCTGTATCTCCAGTTAAAGTAATAGACTGATCTGCATTAAGAAAGGCTGTAGAAGAATTTGATCTAAAGAAAGTTCCATTTAATTCTCCCTGAATAGAAGGTGTGTTACTTTCTATATCATCACTACAACTAATAGTAATCAAGGCTAAAATGAACAGCAGGGTTAAATTTTTCATAAGTTTGGGATATATTTAACTATTTGAGTGTTACAAATGTAAAATAAAAATTAATAATCTTTTCACTAATAATAAAAAATTATATAGTACCTTTGCGCACTTATTAATAACCGAGGTCGAGAACCTCAAAATTTAATTTTTATGCCTGTAAAATTAAGATTACAAAGACACGGTAAGAAAGGTAAGCCTTTTTACTGGATCGTAGCGGCAGATGCTCGCGCGAAAAGAGATGGTAAATTTTTAGAAAAAGTAGGAGTTTACAATCCAAACACTAACCCAGCAACTATCGAGTTAGATGTTGATGGAGCAGTAAAATGGTTACAGAACGGTGCTCAACCAACAGACACTGCCCGTGCCATTCTTTCTTATAAAGGAGCTTTACTTAAAAATCACCTTGCCGGTGGTGTTCGTAAAGGTGCTTTAACTGAAGAGCAAGCTGAAGAAAAATTCCAAGCTTGGTTAGAAGAAAAAGAAGGAAAAGTAAACGCTAAGAAAGAAAACCTTTCTAAAGCAGAACAAGAAGCGAAAGAAAAAGCGCTTGCTGCAGAGAAAGAAGTAAATGAAAAGCGTGAAGCAGAAGCAAAAGCTGCACAAGCAGAAGCTGAGGCTGCTGCAGTAACTGAAGAAGGTGAGCCTGAAGCAGACGCTGCAAACGAAGTTGATGCTGAAACTGCGGAAGAAGCAAAAGCTGAAGAAAAAAAATCTGAATAAACTTTATTAGCGATGAACAAGGAAGATTGTTTCTATCTTGGAAAAATCGTTAGTAAATTCAGTTTTAAAGGAGAAATCTTAGTCAAACTTGACACCGACGATCCTGAAAGTTTTCTAGAAATGGAATCGGTTTTTATTGATATGAATAAAAATCTGATTCCATTTTTTATTGAAAAAAGTTCCCTTCAAAAATCAAATTTACTTCGACTTAAATTTGAAGAGATCACCTCGGAAGAAGATGCCGATCGTATCTTAAAAAAAGAACTTTACCTTCCACTTTCCTTTTTACCTGAATTAAAAGACGATCAATTTTATTTTCACGAAGTTATTGGCTTTAAAGTAACCGATAAACTTTTTGGAGATGTTGGGATATTAAAAAGTGTTAACGATTCTACACCACAAGCTTTATTTGAAATCGATCGTGACGGAAAAGAAATTCTAGTACCTGTAAACGACGATTTTATAGACAAGCTAGATAAACCCAACAAAATTCTACACCTCGATGTTCCTGAAGGACTCATTGAAATGTACTTGGATTAAGTTTTAGGTATTAGGTGATAGGTTTTAAGAAGTGGATCCTAGTTTCTAAGCAGTTAAGCAATTAAATTTCTATGTCAAAAGCATTTCAATTCAAGCAATTCAAAATAGAACAGGACAAATGTGCGATGAAAATTGGCACTGATGGAGTTCTATTAGGCGCTTGGGCAAGTTTAGAAAATCAACCTTTTTCAATTTTAGATATTGGTGCCGGTACCGGAGTAATTGCTTTAATGATCGCTCAACGAAGTTTTGCTGAATTGATCGATGCACTTGAGATTGAAGAAAATGCTTACGAACAATGTGTAGATAATTTTGAAAGTAGCGATTGGGGCGACCGACTTTTTTGCTACCACGCGGCATTAGATGAATTTGCTGAAGAAATGGAAGGCGAAACCTACGACCTTATTATTAGCAATCCGCCTTTTTATGATGAAAATTTCACTTCTACAGAAGAAAATCGAAATTTAGCTCGCTTTACAGAAGCGCTTCCGTTTGAAGATCTCGTAAAGTATTCAGCGCAACTTCTTGCTGAACAAGGTAAATTCTGCACGATTATTCCACATAAAAATGAAAAAGAGTTTATTCAACTAGCTTCAGCACAAAAATTATTTCCACAGAAAATCACAAGAGTTCGTGGCCATAAAAACTCACCCATCAAAAGAAGTTTACTTCAATTTGGGTTTGAACAAACAACTTTAGAAACTTCAGAATTAATTATCGAAATCGATCGTCACGTTTACACGGAAGATTACAAAAACTTAGTAAAAGATTTTTACCTAAAAATGTAATTACCATCTTACTTGGTAAGGGTAAATTTCGTAAACAGCATTATCTTCGTTGATCGTATTACCGGCTTCTCCTTCTTTTTTAGCCAACGTATAAATTTCTTTCGCTTTCTCATACACTCCCAAACGACTTAATGCAATCGCCTTGTAATACAACGCATCAGAGAATTTCGGGTATTTACTCAGCGATTTATCAAAGATCTCAACAGCATCTTCATATTCAGATTGCTCGTAAAGCGAAATCCCGTAATAAAATAAATCGAGATGATGATAACCATCTTCTCCCCATTTTTCAACTTCAGCCTCTATTTCATTTTCTAATAGCTTTTCTGCTTTTTCAAATTCATTCAATTGAAGATAACACAAAGCCATATAAAAATCATAAGTATGATCCATCACATATTGATTTCCTTCTTTTTCTTTTAGGGTTTTAAAATCTTCAATCGCTTCCGCATAAGTTTTAGCAAAAATACATTTAATAAAAGCCCGATAAGGCAACCATTCTTTTTCATTATACTTTACCGCCTTATCTAAATACCGCATTCCTAATTCATATTTTCTGGCTTTAAAATTTGGCATTGCTTTTTGTTGCCACAAATACGCAATGGTAGAATCTTCTTCTAAACCTTTATCTAAGCATTCTTGCCATTCTCTACTATAGTAACTATAATTATGAGCGCAACTATCTACATATTTTGTAATGATTTGCTCTTGTTTTGCTGAAGTAGAATTGTATTCAAAATTATGACGATTCTCTTGCTCTTTTTTACAACTGAAGAATAGCAGCACCAAGAAAATGATCGTGAAAGCGTGAAGAAATTTCATATAAAATTTACCTGTATAATTCATCCTAAAGCAAATAAAATTAGTGATAAAATTGTTACCTAATTACACTTTCCTTAAATTTAGCCGTAAAATTTTAAGAATTTCAAAAATAACTTATGGCAGATTTATTTCAGGCTCCAGATTATTACCATATAGACGACTTATTAACCGACGAACATAAGATGGTTCGTGATGCTGCTCGCGATTGGGTAAAACGTGAAGTTTCTCCAATTATTGAAGACGCTGCACAAAAAGCAGAATTCCCAAAATCGATCGTGAATGGTTTAGCCGAAATTGGCGCATTTGGTCCTTATATTCCGGAAGAATATGGCGGCGCCGGTTTAGATCAAATTTCTTACGGATTAATTATGCAAGAAATTGAACGTGGTGACAGCGGTGTTCGCTCGACAGCTTCAGTTCAATCTTCATTGGTGATGTACCCTATTTGGAAATACGGTAGCGAAGAACAGCGCAAAAAATACCTTCCTAAATTAGCGACCGGCGAGTTTATGGGAAGTTTTGGTTTAACTGAACCCGATCACGGATCGAATCCCGGCGGAATGATCACTAACTTTAAAGACAAAGGCGATCATTATTTATTAAACGGTGCTAAAATGTGGATCTCAAACGCGCCATTTTGCGACATCGCTGTGGTTTGGGCAAAAAATGAAGAAGGCAGAATTCACGGTCTTATCGTAGAACGCGGCATGGAAGGCTTTACCACTCCAGAAACGCATAACAAATGGTCACTTCGTGCATCGGCTACCGGAGAGTTAATTTTTAATGATGTAAAAGTTCCTAAAGAAAATTTATTACCTAACAAAAACGGATTGGGAGCTCCGCTAGGTTGTTTAGATTCTGCACGTTTTGGCATTGCTTGGGGAGCGATTGGCGCGGCGATGGATTGTTACGATACGGCTTTACGCTATGCGAAAGAACGCATTCAGTTTGATAAACCGATTGCCGGTTACCAACTTCAGCAGAAAAAGTTAGCTGAGATGATTACTGAAATTACCAAAGCCCAATTAATGGCGCTACGTTTAGGTCAACTAAAGAATGAAGGCAAAGCAACTTCTGCGCAAATTTCGATGGCGAAACGTAACAATGTAGATATGGCTATTAAAATTGCTCGTGAAGCGCGACAGATTTTAGGCGGAATGGGAATTACCGGCGAATACAGCATTATGCGCCATATGATGAATTTAGAAAGTGTAATTACGTATGAAGGAACGCACGATATTCATCTTTTAATTACAGGACTTGATATTACAGGAATTTCAGCATTTAAGTAGAAAAGTCAGATGAGATGCTGAAACAAGTTCAGCATGACGAAAAATCACACTTCGACAAGCTCAGTGTGACAATACTTATTAAGAAAGCAGATCATAGCAAGGGCAGCGTTTACAACGTTTGCCCTTTTTTAAATATTTCTCACAACATTTCTTCTTCAGCTTTACTTCTTTTTTAGGCACCACACCATCCACCCGTAAAAAATCTTTGGAATGGTTCGAATAGAAAATTAAAATATTCAACAACATGAATAGAAGTTTTTAAAATATAAGTAAATCCCTACAATTACTTGAAAGCTCGTTACCCTGAACTTGATTAACTCCGTTGAATCTTTGATTTCAGCATCGCATTGTTAATTTCGCCTTATGTGATTCCGGATCAAGTCCGGAATGACGAAAAATTTAATTATTCAAAAAAATCTGCTTTTTAGTGATTAAACAGGCGTTAAACTTGCCTTTGTATTTTAATAAACAAGAATCGCGCCTTATTTTTGCATAAAATTTAGAGTATGAGCACTACCCGCATTGAGCAAGCTACGCAAGAGCTACGTGAACAATTACTGAATCATTCTTTATATGAAAAAATTCAGACGCCTAAAGATCTTCAGATTTTTATGGAGCATCACGTTTTTGCCGTGTGGGATTTTATGTCGCTGCTCAAAGCGCTTCAGTCTAAATTAACCAACACCAAATTCCCTTGGTATCCCGTTGGAAATCCTGAAGTTCGCTATTTGATTAATGAAATTGTTTTAGCAGAAGAAACCGATATCAACCTCGACGGTAATCGCCAAAGTCACTACGAAATGTATTTAGACGCGATGGAAAAAGGTGGCGCAAGTACAGAAGCGATTTATAAATTTATGGAGCAAATACATCACGGCACCGATATTTATTTAATTATCGCAGCTTCAGAATTACCCATTAGCGTAAAGAAGTTTTTGAAATTTACGTTTGAAACCATTTACGCTAATCAGCCACACGCCATTGCTGCTGCATTTACGTTTGGACGAGAAGATTTGATCCCGGCGATGTTTAATTCGATCATCACAAAAATTCAGCAGCAATTTCCGGAAGAAGATCTAAGGTTATTTAAGTATTATTTTGATCGCCATATTGAATTAGATGAAGATGAACACGGCCCGATGGCTTTAAAAATGATCGAAGAGCTTTGCGAGAACGACGAGCAAAAATGGCAAGAAGTGGAAGAAGCTTCGATCAAAGCTTTAGAAAACCGAATTATCTTGTGGAACGGAATTGAAGAAGAAATAATTCAACAGAAAACACTTGCCTAAATTTCTTTCCATAGTATTTACAACGCTGTATTTAGTGGCTATGCTGAAACCGGTGGAGCCTATTCTCGAATATTGCTTTAACTACAATTATATCGTTGAAGTTCTTTGTGTGAATAAAGACAAACCTCGCCTAAATTGTAACGGAAAGTGCTATTTAATGAAGCAACTGCAAAAACAAAGCAACGAGAATTCACCCAAAAAAGCGCAAAGCATTCAATTAGAAAATTACCCAATTGGTTTTATAGAAATTGCTGAAATTATTCAACCTCAACAATTCAACTTCACCCTAAAACGGAATTATTTTTACTTCAATAATTATTCGTACTTAAAAGGAAACATTCCTTTTCAGCCGCCACAGGTTTAATTCTTCTTTTATTTTAAATAATTTTTTGTGTTCTGCCACCAAAGAACGCGTCACCCTGAACTCGATTCAGGGTCTCATCCTGAAAATATTATTTCAAGTTTAGGATGAGATTCCGTGTCAAGCACGGAATGAGGAAAAACTCAATTATTTTAAAATAACAAGTACAAAATTATATTTATAAATGCTGAAAAACTTCAGCTGTAAAATTCATATTTCAAAATAAATCGAATGCTCCTAAATCAATAATAACAAAAGGAGAAATCGAATTTACAATCTTTAAAAATCAATTCATGAAAAATATTTTATGGGTAGCAATGGCATTGTTTTGCTTCAACCTAAACGCTCAAGAGAACAACGAAGAAGAAAATTTATGGGATGCTCATCGAGCAAGTAGTCACGCGCCAATTGGCGTGATGGGAGATCACACACACCATAAAGGTGAATTTATGGTTTCTTACCGCTACATGACAATGTTTATGAAAGATATTCGCTACAATGAGAACGACGTTAATGATGATTTTGTTTACCAAAACTATATGACCTCGCCTCAAGAAATGACGATGGGAATGCATATGTTGGGAGCGATGTACGCGCCATCTGATCGTCTAACTTTGATGGCGATGGCAAACTACATCACCAACGATATGGATTTAACTATGCGTATGACCGGCGATATAGGAATGACAATGGATACCGATTTTTCGACTGCTTCTTCCGGTTTTGGTGATGTTAGCATTAGTGCTTTGGTACAATTACTCAATAAAAACAAGCAAACCTTACACGCAGAATTTGGCGTTGGCATCCCAACAGGATCGATCGACGAAAAAGATGTGACTGCCATGTCGAATGGCGAAGAAGTAATTTTACCTTACCCGATGCAAATTGGTTCAGGTTCTTTTTCAACTAAATTAGGAATGACGTATTTATGGCAAACTGAAAAACTTAGCGGTGGTGCTCAAGCAAACGTAAAGTTTTTCTTGAATGAAAACGATAACAATTACCGTTTAGGCAATCAATATTTAGCGACTTCTTGGTTAGCATATGATGCTACTCAAAATTTTAGTTTTTCGGCAAGAGCAGAAGCTAATTATGTTGAACAAATTGAAGGTTACAATCCTGCGTTAAACCCAATGATGGTGACTACAGCCAACACAAGTAATATTGGCGGAATGCAATTGAATTATGCTCTAGGCGCTAATTATTATTTCAGTAAAAATGCATTAAAAGGATTACGTTTTGCTGCGGAAGTGAAATTACCTGCATACCAAGAACCAAACGGAATACAGTTAAAACAACAATATTCAGTTACATTGGGAACGCAATATTCATTTTAACCTATAAAGAACAATCAAAACATTCCTGCGAGGTCTAAACGACCTCGTAGGTTTTAAGAGGTAAATCTCAATATATTTTTAATCAAACACCAAACCTACAAGGTTTTAAAAACCGTGCAGGATCATAAAAAAAGCCTTATCAAAATTTGATAAGGCTTTTTAAATTATAAGTGAATCAAGACTTTTACTCTTCCGGTGCTAATTGCACTTTAAGTCCTGCTAATTCTTCCGTAATAGGAATTTGGCAACCTAAACGGCTATTATCTTCTACGTGAAAAGCTTCTGCAAGCATAGCTTCTTCATCGTCTTGCATTTCTGGCAATTCAGTATCACTTAACACATAACATTGGCAAGAAGCACACATAGCCATTCCGCCACAAATTCCGATGGTTCCTTCAGGAGCTAATTCGTATGAGCGAACTACTTCCATTAAATTCATATTCATATCGGTTGGCGCATCGATTTCGTGAGATTGACCTTCACGATCTATAATGGTAATTTTTACGTCTTGTTTCATTAATCGATGGCTTTTACAACCGCTTTTGGCGCTTCTTTTTTAGTTCCGTCGAAACCGGTTACGCCACCAACGGTAGTATACTTCATCACGTATTTTTTATCGGGATGAATTTTTTTGTAAGCACTTTGACACATTAAGGTCGCTTCGTGAAAACCACAAAGAATCAACTTTAATTTACCGGGATAAGTATTTACATCGCCAATTGCATAAATGCCCGGAATGTTGGTTTGGTAATCTAAAGTGTTATCTACTTTAATTGCGTTCTTTTCGATTTCTAAGCCCCAATCACCAATGGGTCCTAATTTTGGAGAAAGCCCAAATAACGGAATAAAATGATCTACTTCTAACTGAATTTCTTCAGTAGCTTCACTTTTCTTCTTAATAACTACGGAAGAAAGGTGACCATTTTCATCGGCTTGTAAACCGTCTACTTCAGCAGGAGTAATTAAATTAATCTTACCAAGATCTTTTAATTCTTTTACTCTATCTACGGAATCTAAAGCGCCACGAAATTCATTTCTACGGTGAACCAGCGTTACTTCTTCAGCAATATCTGCTAAGAAAATACTCCAGTCTAATGCAGAATCTCCTCCACCGGCGATCACTACTTTTTTATTTCGATAAACTTCAGGATCTTTCACCATATAAGAAACCCCTTTATCTTCAAAATCTGCAATGTTAGGAATTGGTGGTTTTCTAGGTTCAAAACTTCCCAATCCGCCAGCAATGGCTACGATGGGCGCATTATGCTGTGTTCCTTTATTGGTGGTTACTAAAAAGGTGTCGTCTTCTAATTTTTCAATGGTTTCTGCTCTTTCTGCCAAGGTAAAACCAGGCTCGAAAGATTTGATCTGTTCCATTAAATTATCGACTAAGTCTCCCGCTAAAACTTCTGGGAAACCCGGAATATCATAAATAGGCTTTTTAGGATATAATTCTGCACATTGCCCGCCGGGTTGCGGTAGCGCGTCTATTAAGTGACATTTTAGTTTAAGTAATCCTGCTTCAAAAACAGTAAAAAGACCGGTTGGCCCGGCTCCTATAATTAATATATCTGTCTTAATCATAAATTTTTATTTCTTAAGATACGATGCGATATTAACGTTAAAGACTGTACTAAAAAATGACAATCATCAGCTTTCAGAAAAAATCTTAAGCTTCTATATTGATCACTTTTTCGATTTGCGGAGCATACTTTTTAATCGTCATCTCTACTCCAGATTTTAGCGTCATTTGGTTTACGCTACAACCTACGCAAGCGCCTTCTAATCGTACTCGAACTACATTGGCTTGTTCGTCGATCTCTATTAAAGAAATATCACCTCCGTCGTTTTTTAAAAACGGACGAATTTCTTCTAAGGCTTTCTCTACGTTTTGCTTTAAGTCTTTGCTAATCGTCGTCATATCTCTATTTTTTTACGGCACTACAACCAGCCATAGTAGTAATTTTTATAGCTTCTGTAGGCGGAATATTTTCGTTTCTTCTTACAGTTTCTTGCACCACATTTTTAGTGATCTCTTCCATTGCATTTGCAATTGGCGTATCGTTTTGTAAAGCTGCCGGGCGACCAATATCGCCTGCTTCTCGAATACTTTGCACTAACGGAAGTTCTCCTAAAAACGGAATCTCTATGTCTTCTGCTAAATTTCTAGCTCCTTTTTCACCAAAAATGTAATATTTATTTTCTGGTAATTCTGCCGGAGTAAAGTACGCCATATTTTCTATAATACCTAATACGGGCACATTTATACTTTCTTGCTGAAACATCGCTACTCCTTTTTTAGCATCTGCCAAAGCCACGTTTTGCGGTGTACTCACGATCACCGAACCGGTAATTGGTAAAGATTGCATGATCGAAAGGTGAATATCCCCTGTTCCCGGAGGTAGATCGATCAATAAGAAATCGAGCTCTCCCCAATCGGCATCAAAAATCATTTGATTTAAGGCTTTTGCTGCCATTGGTCCACGCCAAATTACGGCTTGGCTAGGTTTGGTAAAGAAACCGATCGATAAAATTTTAACGCCGTAATTTTCTACGGGTTTCATTTTCGATTTTCCATCGACAGTTACTGAAAGTGGTCGTTCTCTTTCTACATCGAACATAATGGTTGCAGAAGGCCCGTAAATATCGGCGTCTAACAAACCTACTTTAAAACCCATTTTAGAAAGGGTAACCGCTAAATTTGCAGTTACGGTAGATTTACCAACGCCTCCTTTACCAGAAGCTACAGCAACGATATTTTTAATTCCCGGAATGGGTTTTCCTTTAATTTCTGGAGCTTTCTTTTGCGGCGCATCTACTTTTACATTCACTTTTACTTTTGCTTTTTCGTAAACGTGTTCGTGAATAGCCTTCATCACATCGACTTCAGCTCTTTTTTTAATGTGCATCGCAGGAGTTGCTAAGGTTAAATCTACCTCTACTTCATCTCCAAAAATATTGACGTTTTTTACCACGCCACTTTCTATCATATTTTGACCTTCCCCAGAAACACTAATGGTTTCTAAGGCTTTTAAAATCTCTTTTTTATCTAATTTCATATAAAATGAGTCGTATTTTTTATGAATTCTTAATTAGAATTATTCTAAAATGCAAATATACGGGTTAAGTGCGTAATTAAGAAGACGATTGATTGAATTTCTTGATGCTATGTATAAGCCTTTTCGATTTAAGTTGAAGTAGTTTCCGGTTCCCAAAAAACAGATTTAAAATCTTGAATTTGATCGTCTTCAACTTTTATTCCTTCACTTTCTAATAATTGCTGCATCAAGTGAGTTCCCGCAAAATGATGTTTACCGGTAAGTACTCCTTTTCTGTTCACTACCCGATGCGCAGGAACATCTTCACGCTCGCTGGCGCCATTCATGGCATATCCTACCATTCTGGCACTTTTTGCGGCACCAATGGCTTTGGCAATTGCACCGTAAGTGGTAACCCGACCGTACGGAATCTGTTTTGCAACCTCATAAACTCTTTCAAAAAAATTGGAAGAATTGGTCATGAAAAAGGTTTAAAAATTCGGATAAGTGTAATCACAACAAGCACGAACATAAGTCCTGCCATAAAATAATTAGAATATTTACTGAAAGATTGGGTATGTTTTTCAATTTTGGTAAAACCTGCTACATAACCATAAAGAGTTACAAACGTTCCCAGACAAGCTGCGGAAGCAAAAATTACCATATCGACCGTATCGTACTTTGCATTTTCTGGCGCAAAAGCAGTACTGAGCGCTACAAAATAAGGAATAGGAAAAACATTAAAAACAGCAATGGTTAAACCTTTTAAGTAACTCTTGCCGGCTTTGCTCTTTTTGGCGGTGTTTATTTTTTTATTCTTCTTGGCCTGAATAAAGAAAAACACCATTAAAATTAAAAAGACAACCAAGCCAACGCGCAACAACATCTTATTTACATAAGGATGACCTAAAATGTATTTTGATAAAAGAATTGCTAGAAAAGATTGAATCAACACGATGGTTGAAGCTCCCAGCGCTACAAAAACGCCACTGCGCTTACCTCTTTCTACACAAGATTTCGCGACGGTCATATTTACCAAGCCCGGAGGAATCACACCACCTAGCGCTGCTAAAAATGTAAATAAAAAGAGTTTAGATTCTTCCAAAAGCGATTACTTTACACGAAACTTAATGTACGTTATTTTTTTATTTTCTTCAAGATACTGATTTTCATAGAAAGTTTGAATACCAACAACCTCTTCAGGTGAATATTCATTTTTATAAACATCGTGATTTGCGTGTAAAATCTCGTGACCTTCACCGTGTAAAAGCCCCAAAGTATAACCGTGCATAAATTCGCTATCGGTTTTTAAATTTACCACTCCGTCTGGTTTCAATATCTTTTTGTATTTCTGAAGAAACTCGGTATTGGTTAATCTGTGTTTGGTTCGTTTGTATTTAATTTGAGGGTCTGGGAAGGTGATCCAGATTTCATCGACTTCATTTTCAGCAAAAATAAGATCAATCAATTCTATCTGCGTTCTTAAGAAACCTACATTATTCATCTCTTCTTCGACTGCGGTTTTAGCGCCACGCCAAAAACGAGCTCCTTTAATATCGATCCCTAAAAAGTTATTTTCAGGATACATTTTTGCTAAACCAACACTATATTCTCCTTTACCGCAACCCAATTCTAAAACTATAGGTAAGTCGTTTTTAAAGAATTCTTTTGCCCACTTTCCTTTCAAATGAAATTCTTTATTTGTAATTTCTTCTCGGGTAGGCTGGATGACATTCGAAAATGTTTCGTTTTCCTTAAAACGCTTTAATTTATTTTTACTTCCCACAGGTGTTATTTAATATTTTGGTAAAATTAAATAAAATAAAGCAGAGCCTAATAAAGTTATTTTTGATTATGCCGAAAAAAAAGATTTTAGTTGCTCCGTTAAACTGGGGATTGGGTCACGCCACGCGATGCATACCCGTTATTAAAGCTCTTGAAGCGAATGATTTTGAACCTATTATTGCTTCTGATGGTGCTGCACTTTCGTTGCTGAAAAAAGAATTTCCATATTTGAAGTTTTACGAATTACCTTCTTACGATATTCGTTACGCCAGAAAAGGCTTCTTTTTTAAATCGAAAATACTACTCAAAAGTTTTAAGATCTCGCAAACTATTGCTGAAGAACGTAAAGCGACTCTTGAAATTTATGCTCAAGAAGGTTTAAGCGGAATAATCTCTGACAATCGTCTTGGCGTGAATTGCAAGTTTGTGCCTTCGGTTTTTATGACGCATCAATTGAATGTGCTTACAGGAAATACGACTTACTTTAGCTCTAAATTGCATCAGCATTACATTAAAAAGTTTAAAGAATGCTGGGTTCCCGATGTGGAAGGCTCGCCAAATTTAAGCGGAAAACTAGGTCATTTAAAAGACAAGCATCATTTCAACTTAAAATATATTGGTCCGCTAAGTAGGTTATCGCAAAAAGATTCACCTAGCATTTATAATTTAATGGTCATCTTATCTGGACCTGAACCTCAACGTACGTTGTTAGAAGAAAAATTGTTACACGAATTAAAAGATTATGACAAAAAAGTGATTTTTATTCGTGGTGTGATGGAAGATGTTCAAACCAAAGAAACACAAGGCAATCTAACGATCTACAACTTTTTAACCGGAGAAGAATTAGAAAATGCTTTTAACCAAAGTGAAACCGTTCTTTCCCGTTCGGGTTACACGACGCTGATGGATTTAGCAAAGCTGAAGAAAAAGGCTTTTTTTATACCTACACCAGGACAAACGGAACAGGTTTATCTTGCTAAAAGACTTCAAGAGAAAGGAATTGCGCCATCTTGCAAGCAGCATCAATTCAGCTTAAAAAAATTAGAAGAGATTAAACTTTATAAAGGTTTAAGCTTTGACAGCGGCGTTTTTGAGTGGCGTGACATGTTTTCCCTTTTCTAAGGTGAAAGAAAACTCACTCCCTACTCCAAAATCACTTTCAACATAAATTTTTTCGTGATGTGCTTCTAAAATATGCTTCACAATAGAAAGCCCTAAACCAGAACCTCCTTCTTTTCGTGAACCACTTTTATCGACTCGGTAAAAACGCTCAAAAAGTCTCGGAATGTTTTTTTGCTCGATACCTTCTCCATTATCGGTAATTCTTACGATCACTTTGTTTTTGATAAGATCTTCAATACTTACTTCGGTCGTACCTCCAGATTTCCCGTATTTAATAGAGTTGACCACTAAATTGGTAACTACCTGCTGAATTTTATCTTTATCGGCATAGACAAAAATAGGATCATCATAATCGATATCGAAGGTTAGCGAAATATTCTTTTTATGGGCTTTCATCTCTAATAGATCGAAAACACTTTCAACCAATTCAACAATATCAAATTCTTCTTCGACTAAATGCAGGTCGCCGGTTTCTAATTTGGTGATCATATCTAGATCTTTCACAATATAGATAAGACGATCTAGGCCTTTGCTTGCTCGATCTAAATATTTATCTCGAACCTTCTTGTCTTTTATAGCGCCATCGATAAGCGTTAAGATATAACCTTGAACGGTAAAAAGTGGTGTTTTTAACTCGTGCGAAACATTACCCATAAATTCTTTACGGTAGTTCTCTCGTATTTTTAGGGTTTCGATTTCGAGTTTTTTTCCTTCAGCAAACTTTTCAACTTCGCGTTTTAGCGTAGCCATATCTGTCGTAACTTGTTGTTCTTGTAAGGATGAAGAATCTAACAAAGAAACATTATCGTAAACTGCTTTTACTCGTTTATAAATAAAATGCTCGATACGAAGCTGAATAATTAAGAATGCAAAGCAATAAACCGTTACCGCAAAACCTAACACGTAAGGCAGCGAAAACTCTGAAAATAAAACCTCATGTACAGCTAAAAGTATAGTTGTAAATATGGTAATGAATAGTGATGTATAGAATGCAAATTTGTATGAACGCTTAAACTCCTTCCCCATTAAATTACGAACTTGTAACCTACTCCTTTTACGGTTTTAAATTTTTTATCTCC
The DNA here is from genome assembly GCF_000423405.1 of Mesonia mobilis DSM 19841. Classification (GTDB taxonomy): domain Bacteria; phylum Bacteroidota; class Bacteroidia; order Flavobacteriales; family Flavobacteriaceae; genus Mesonia; species Mesonia mobilis. The sequence continues at coordinate 20,195 of NZ_AUHX01000007.1, forward strand.
TATTTTCTCACGAAGTTTTCTAATGTGAACATCGATGGTACGACCGCCTACAACCACTTCGTTACCCCATACCTTGTTTAAAATATCTTCACGTTTAAAGACTTTACCAGGATTTGAGGCAAGTAAAGATAGTAATTCAAACTCTTTTCTTGGCAAGATAATTTCTTCTTTACCTTTTAAGATTTTGTATTCGTCTCTATTAATGGTTAACTCACCAATAGTCGTGATATTTTCTTCACCTTCTTCGGCTTTTAATCTTCTTAAAAGAGCTTTCACTTTACTAATAAGAAGTTTCGGCTTAATTGGTTTGGTAATATAATCGTCGGCGCCGGCATCGAAACCAGCTACTTGAGAATAATCTTCACCTCTTGCGGTTAAAAACGTAATAATAGTATTTTGTAACTCCGGAATTTTTCTGATTTGCTCACAAGCTTCAATCCCATCCATTTCTGGCATCATTACATCTAAAATGATTAGGTCTGGCTTTTTCTTTTTTGCCAATTTCACAGCTTTAATTCCGTTTTCTGCTGTGATCACTTGGTAACCTTCAGAAGATAAATTGTAACCAACAATTTCTAGAATATCTGGCTCATCATCTACCAATAGAATTGTAATGTCTTGTTTTTCCATAATAAAAAGGTACTATTTAGTTGGCGGTAAAAGTAAAGATAATATTAAAATCTCTAAGTTAACAAATCTTCCAGATAGATAACATTAATAACAATTTCGTAACACTCGCCCAGAGCATTCTTAACAAACCTGTAACATCTATCTTTTACTCCTTAGCTTCCTTTGCAACGAAAAGAAAACGAATACATGAAAACTATTTTTAACATTTTAATTTGCCTAGTATCAGCCGCTTCCTTCGCGCAAGGAACAGGCTCTATTTCCGGATTATTAACCGATAAAGAAACCGGAGACCAACCCCTACCTTTTGCTAACGTGACTATTAAAGGAACCACAAAAGGAACAACCACAGATTTTGATGGTTTATATCAAATCGAAAACATTGAACCGGGAACTTACACCCTTGTTTTTAGCTTCGTAGGTTACGAAACACTTGAAGTACCTAATGTAAAAGTTACTGCAAACAAAGTAACTGAAGTGAATACCGGCCTCGGAGCTAGTGCAGCTGCTTTAGATGAAGTACTAATTAAAACAGTAGTTGCAAGAGAATCAGAAACAGCTTTACTATTAGAACAGAAAAAAGCTGTTGAAATGAAACAGTCTATAGGATCTCAAGAGTTAGCAAAAAAAGGAGTTTCAGATGCTTCTACAGCAGTCGCAAAAACTTCTGGAATTTCTAAACAAGAAGGTTCTAAAAACATATATGTAAGAGGTTTAGGAGACAGATACAACAGCACATATTTGAATGGCTTGCCTATACCGTCTAACGATCCTTTATACAAAAATATTGACTTAGGAATATTTTCAACTGATATTATTGAAGCCATTGATATTGACAAAACCTATGTAACAAGAAACTATGGAGATTTTGGCGGTGCAAGTATTAATATATCTTCTAAAGATTATCGAGGTGATGGCTTTTTTGAAGTTAAAGTTGGTACAGGTGTAAATATGAACGCGATCGATGTAGAAACTTTTAAGCAACAGGATGGTCCTAATTTCTCTGGATTTTATAACCAAAACCCTCCTAAAAACGCTTTAAATGGTTATAATTTTGATACAAGTTGGGAATTAACTGAGAGATCTCCAATTAATACGAATCTTGGTTTAACCGGTGGTAAATCGTTTGATTTAGGTGAAGAAAGCAGGCTAAGCCTCTTTGGTCATGCTTCTTTTGGAAATGATTTCACCTATAAGGAGGGTGTTGCTCGTGGTGGAGTATCTACTCAAGGAATAGCTAGAAAAGATTTTGATTTTGAGTCTTATGACTATTCAACTGGTAGTACATTTATGCTTAATTCTGTATATAAAATTAACAACCGTCACAAGATTAATTATAATGGTTTATATATCAACTCTACCTCTCAAGAACATGATGAATATTATGGAACTATTGATATTTTTGATGAAGCAGCAAATGGTGGTGGTATTGTAAGAAGATCTACATTTGGAAGAACACAGTTGTTAGTTAACCAACTTTTAGGAGAACATGAATTAAAAGATAATTTTAATATCGATTGGGGAGTTACCTACAACAAACTCGTAGATGATATTCCAGATCGAATGCAAAATACGTTAAGACCTATTAATGATGAAGGAGATTTAAGTATCAAAACTTTATCTGAACTTTCTGATGCCAATAACCACCGTTACTACCAAAACTTAACGGAAGATGAAATCGCCGGAAGATTAAGTGCAAGTTTAGATTTTGCTAAAGACAAAGAAAATAACTATAAAGGTAAAGTAACGGCAGGTTACCAAATGCGCTCAAAGAAAAGTGATTTCGAAGCAACTCAATACAATTTCAGGCTAAGAAATTATAATGACCCTAACGATTTCCCTGTTGTTGATTTTAATAATTTAGATAATTTTTTCACGCAAGAAAACTTCAACCAAAATCTTTTTGACATTAGAACTTTATTTGGAGGAAGCAGTGAAAGACCAGAAACTTACAATGGAGAATTAACCATACACGCTAGCTTTGCCAACTTTCAGTATCAATTCTCAAAACTTACGCTTATTGCAGGTATAAGAGCAGAATTAATAGAACAAAACATTAATTGGGTAACTGCAATTGATCCCGTTGGAGGAAATAATGAGTTAAAAGAAGAGCAAATCTTACCAAGCTTATCTTTGAAATACGAATTGAACCAAAAAAACAACTTAAAGTTTGCCGCAAGCAAAACTTATACTTTACCTCAATTTGTAGAAAGAGCTCCTTTTCAATATAACGATGTAACCAAAACTAGATTTGGTAACCCAGATCTGTATTCTTCTACTAACTATAATGTAGATTTAAAATGGGAATTTTTCCCTAACAAAAGCGAGTTAATATCTTTTGGAGTATTTGGTAAAATTATAGAAAACCCAATAAATGAAGTAACCATTGCATCTGCCACTAACGATATTTCATGGGTTAACTCTGGAGATCAAGCTACAGGAATAGGTGCTGAATTAGAAGTAAGAAAAGATATTTTCAGTATTGAAAAGGGCGAAAACAATCTAAAACAAAATTTAAGTTTCGGTACAAACATATCTTACTTAAATACAAACCAAGATTTTAATCAAGAAAAAGTAAGCGACGAAACTAATTATAGTGTTCAGTTTACAGAAGAAGAAGGTCCTCTAACTGGAGCATCTGATTGGCTAGTAAATGCTGATATTACATTTACAAACGAATTTTCTGAAAACGCAGATCTTATGGCAACTGTTGCCGCCAACTATTTCTCAGAAAGATTTTACGCAATTGGTAATAATAACCGTGGAGGTTTAGCAGATAATGATGTATTTATGTTAGACTTTATAGTAAAAGCTAATTTAACCAAAAATTTTGGGTTAGGCATTGCTGCTAAAAATCTATTAGACCCTACAATAGAGCAATACCAACAAATTCAAGATGTAACGGTAGAATCCTATAGAAAAGGTAGAACCTTTAGCTTCTCTGCAACCTATAAATTCTAAAACATCAAGTTAATTTAATGTTAAGCAGCATCCTCTTTGGATGCTGCTTTTTTAATGATTAGTTAAAGATTACGTAAAACGAAATACATAGATATATCGTTCATTTGCTTCAACAAAATTTAAAAAACTAAAATTCAAAAAAATGAAAAAATTCTTTCTTTCAGTTTTTACATTAAGCGCATTAATGTTTGCTTCTTGTTCTGATGACGACGACAACACAAATGATGATGATGGAGGATCTGGTATAACTATTGATCCTAATGATTTCCAATTAACTATTAATGGTGATGTAGAATTAGACAATGCATTTACTTATAACCTTACAGGTCCAGTTATTGTTTCTGATGGTGCTTCTTTAACAATTCCTGAAGGTACTGTGATCGAAGCTACCGGCGGAACATCTGCATACATTGCTGTTGCACAAGGAGGTGAAATTTTTATTAATGGTGAATCTGACAATCCAGTAATTATGACTTCTGGTGAGGCTGCTCCTGCTCCTGGTGATTGGGGTGGTTTAGTTGTTTGTGGTAAAGCTCCTACCAACAAAGGTGGTAGCGGTGGACAAACAGCTACTTCAGAAGTTGCAGATTTAACTTACGGTGGTTCTGAGGTTAATGATAATTCTGGTTCTATCCGTTACTTAAGAATTGAGTACACTGGTGCTGAATTTAGTGGAGACAAACAATTTAATGGTCTTTCTTTATTCGGTGTTGGTAAAGGTACTACAGTAGAATATGTACAATCTTTTGACGGTCGTGATGATGGTATCGAATTCTTCGGAGGTACTGTAGATGGTAAATACTTAGTTTCAACTGGTAGTGGTGATGATTCAATTGACTTCGCTGACGGTTGGGCAGGTACAGGATCTTATTGGTACATTAGCGGTGGAGCTAAAGCTGGTATCGAAGGTTCTAACAATGGTGATGACGGCGCTGCAACTCCGATGACTAACGCTACTTTAGAAAATATTTCTATCGTTGGTCCTGGTAGCGAAGGTGGAATGTATATTAAAGAAGGTGGCGGAATGTGGTCTGCTTCTAATATCTACATCGAAGGTTTCGAAAAAGGGATTTACATTAAATCTGCTACTGATGATCCTGAAGCTAACGCAAGAGTAGCTGCTGGAGATATTACATTTGACAATATTCAATTCGAAACTGTTGATCAAATGACAGATTATGTAGGTTCAACTGATTTTATTACCGAAGGTAACAATAATGGTGCTGGTAACGGTGCTGACATGCCAGATTGGGCACAAGGTTGGACAAGACAATAATTCAATTAGCCAATAATTTCTAAAGCCGCTCTTAAGAGCGGCTTTTATCTTTTAAATAAAAGTTAATTCTAACTAGATATTAATAATTTCATTGAACTACTTATAAGGTTTCGTTATATTTGCAAAACACATTAAATAATTTATTATGAAGAAAATTACTTTATTATTTACCTTTATGATTTCTATGATTTCATTAGGTCAAACACCAATTATTACAATGATTTCAGATGGAGACTGCTTTGGTGGAACTCCTAAAGTCGTTGAAATTTATGCACAAGGAACTGTTGATTTTTCAAATTACTCATTACAAAAATCAACAAATGGAGGTGATTTTGGTTCTAACTTCAACCTTAGCGACTTGGGTACTGCAACAGATGAGTTCGTTTATATCTACAGAGATGGAGAAACAGAGGGAGGATCTTCAATTTTTGCCGCAGAATACCCATCAGCATCAAATACTTTCGCTACAACATCAGATGCTGTTAATTTTAATGGTGATGATGCTATTAGATTAGTTTTAGATAGTGACTCTTCTGTAATCGATCAATATGGAAACGAAGAGGATGGAACTGGAACACCTTGGGAATATAAAGATGGCTATGCTAAAAGAAATAACGGCACTACCCCTAACGGAACGTTTGTAGTTACAGACTGGACATTTAACAACGGTGCCTTAAACGAAGAGGGTAATTGCCAGAGTGGAACTAACTTTGAAGATATTATAAACCTCGGAACCTACGAAGCAACAAATCAAGGTGGTGATGCTGCTTTACTTATAACTGCTCCAGCAGATAATATGACATATTCTCCAAACACTTCGGAAGTAACAGTTGAATTTGCAATTTCAAACTTTACAATTTCTTCAAGCGCAACAGAAGCAAATGGTGATGGTTACGTACAATACAGTACTGATAATGGGGCAACATATATCAACAAGTTTGATGCAGAAGATATAGTATTAGCAGATTTAGATGCTGGCGATTATACTGTAATGATCCAATTAGTAGATAACAATGGTGATGCTTTAGACCCTGCTATCGAAGATATGGTATCATTTTCAATTGCGATGGCAACTCAAGTAACTTCTATTACTGAATTAAGAGCAGATGTAGAAACAAACGGTGTTGGTTCTTATTACGAAATCACAGGAAACTCTTTAGTAACTTGGACGGATGGTTACAACAATAGAAGATGGATCCAAGACGAAACTGTTTCTGGAATTTTAATTTTTGATCAAGATGAGGTTATCGCTGGCGATGCTTATACTGCCGGAGATATGGTTTCAGGTTTAGTTGGTTATACTGTAGACTACAATGGTGTTTTACAATTTGTACCTTCAGAAGATGCAGGAACAGTTGAGTCTTCAGAAAACACAGTTGCTCCACAGGTAATCACCGTTGCAGAATTTGCAACCAACTATGAAGATTATGAGTCTGAGTATATTGCTTTTGAAAATGTAACTATTAACGATTCAGATGAAGAAGATGCAGATGGTACTTTTCAAACGGGAACAAACTACCCAGTTGTTAGCGGTACTGACGAAACTGAAATGAGAACAGATTTTTATGGTGCAGATTATATTGGTGAAATGATTCCTTCAGCTCCAACTACGATTACTGCAGTTGCTGGAGAGTTTAACGGTAACCACCAAGTTTTCGCTACCAACGTAGATGCTACTTTAGCTGCAGATAACTTTACTGCTTCTACGTTTACACTTTACCCTAACCCAACTTCTAATGGTGCTGTTGCAATCCAGACAGAAACTAGTGGAGCGGTAAATGTTGAAATTTACAACTTGTTAGGTAAAAGAGCTTTAACTGCTAAAAACGTGAACGGCAACCTTAACGTTTCTACATTAAACGCTGGTGTTTACTTAGTAAAAGTGACTCAAAACGGAGTTTCTTCGACTAAAAAATTAATTGTAAAATAAGTTTCCAAGCATTAATATTAGAAGCGCCCCATGGAGGGCGCTTTTTTTATTTTCTTATTTTTGCTGAAATTTTACGATCCCATGAAATTAGAAGAACAAATTTTCAATATTCAAAATGAAGCTGACTTTTTAAAAGTGAGTCTTCAGGTTTTTCAATTTCAATATCAACATAATAAAGTATATCGCAAGTTTTGTGATTTACTGAATACAAAACCTCAACAGGTAACTAGTTTAGAAGAAATTCCGTTTTTACCAATTGAATTCTTTAAAACTCATCGAGTGCTTTCTTCCGCAGAAAAAATTGAAGAAACATTTACTAGTAGCGGTACTACCGGAAATCTTACCAGCAAACATCTGGTAACCGATTTAAAACTGTACGAACAAAGCTTTATCAATGCTTTTGAAGGTTTTTACGGGCCGATCGAAGATTATGTAACCTTAGCTTTATTACCTGCCTATTTAGAGCGCAAAGGCTCTTCATTAATTTATATGGCTAACTATTTTATCGAACATAGTAAACACCCTGAAAGCGGTTTTTATTTAGATGAATTAGATCAGCTTGCGTCGCTTCTGCTTCAACTGGAAAAAGAAAAGAAAAAAGTACTGCTTATCGGAGTTTCGTTTGCCTTATTAGATTTAGTAGAACAACATCAATTCAGTTTAAAAAATACGGTCATTATGGAAACCGGCGGAATGAAAGGTCGCCGAAAAGAAATGATTCGAAAAGAACTTCATCAAATTTTAAAGGAAGGATTTGGCGTTGAAAAAATTCATTCTGAATACGGAATGACCGAACTGCTTTCTCAAGCTTATTCTCAAGGCGACGGCATTTTTAATTGCCCAAAACATATGAACATCTTACTCCGCGATACCGAAGATGCTCTTTCTTATGTTGAAGATGGTAAAACCGGCGGAATCAATGTGATCGATCTGGCAAACCTAAATTCTTGCTCATTTATCGCCACTCAAGACCTCGGAAAAAAAATTAACACAAATGCCTACGAAATACTGGGAAGGTTTGATAACAGTGACATTAGAGGCTGTAATCTGATGGTCTTATAACCTAACATTCGTTATTTTTATGTTAAGTTGAAATTTATCTGTAATTAAACAGCATTTACTTCGTCTTATTAAGTGCTAAGATGAAGTTTTTTCATAATAGATTGGTTAGTTATTTAGAAAGCCCGGTGTGATGACCGGGCTTTCGCTTTTTTATGAGGTAAGGAAAATTTATACCGCTTTAATAATGTACGTATTTTTCTTCCCTTTATTGATGATTACATATTTACCGTTAATTAAATCTGCTTCAGTAATTGCGTAATCTTCTTTTACTTTTTCTTTATTTACAGATACAGAATTTGCTTTTAAAGCTCTTCTTGCTTCCCCGTTGCTTGGTAAAAAATCGGTTTCAGCAGCAAGCGCCCCGATCATATCTAAACCGGCAACGATCTTAGCTTTTTCAACTTCTGCTTGTGGTACGCCATCAAAAACATCTAAGAAGGTTTTTTCATCTAAACCTTTTAAATCTTCTGCAGTACTCTTACCAAACAATACATTCGAAGCTTTAATAGCATTTTCCAAATCTTCTTTAGAATGTACCATTTCTGTAAGTTCTTCTGCTAAAAGTTTTTGTAACAGACGAGCGTGTGGAGCTTCGTTATGCTCTGCGATCAAGCTTTCAATTTCTTGTTTTTCAATAAAAGTGAAAATCTTAATAAACTTTTCTGCATCTTCATCACTGGTATTGATCCAATATTGGTAAAATTTGTAAGGTGAAGTTTTCTCTGGGTCTAACCATACGTTACCACCTTCAGATTTACCAAATTTACTTCCGTCTGCTTTCGTGATTAATGGTGAAGTTAATGCGAAACCTTTACCGCCGCCAATTCGACGAATTAATTCTGTTCCGGTAGTAATATTTCCCCACTGGTCGCTACCTCCCATTTGTAAGGTACAATTTGCAGCTCTATATAAGTGAAGAAAATCGTAACCTTGTACCAATTGGTAGGTAAATTCGGTAAAACTCATTCCTTCATTAGCTTCTGAAGAAAGACGTTTTTTCACAGAGTCTTTCGCCATCATATAATTTACGGTAATATGCTTCCCAACATCTCTAATAAATTCTAAGAACGAGAAATCTTTCAACCAATCGTAATTATTCACCAAAACAGCTCCGTTTTGTTCTTTTCCGGAGAAATCTAAAAACTTAGAAAGTTGTTGTTTTACTCCGTTTTGATTTTTACGAAGGGTTTCTTCATCTAACAAATTACGCTCTTGCGATTTTCCGGTAGGGTCGCCAATCATTCCTGTAGCTCCGCCAATAAGCGCGTAAGGTTTATGACCACATCGTTGAAAATGCGCCAATACCATAATAGGCACCAAACTACCAATGTGTAAAGAATCTGAAGTAGGATCGAAACCAATATAGGCAGAACGCATCGCTTCTTGTAAATGCTCTTCGGTTCCCGGCATTACATCGTGTAACATTCCTCTCCACTGTAACTCTTCAACAAAATTTTTGGCCATTTTTTTAGGTCTTTACAATTATTCTTTTTGATTTTGAATTAAAATTGAATCTGAAAAAAATCTTTACTCAAAATTCAACTTTACTTACGAATTGACAAAGATAGGAGAAACTAAAAATTTTCCTATTCCTAAAAGCTTGAAACTATTTAAATTTTATCTTTACACTATGATTTTAGTAACAGGCGCGACCGGTTTAGTAGGTTCTCATCTTTTGGTTGAATTACTTCAGCAAGATGAAAAAATTAGGGCTTTATACCGAACCGAAGAAAAAATTAAAGCCACCCAAGAAATTATCAAGTTTAAATTAGGAGATAATGCCGAGCAACTTTTTTCTAAAATCGAATGGGTACAAACCGATATTACTCGTATTCCTGAATTAGAAGATGCTTTTAATAACATTGAATACGTTTACCATTGCGCCGGTTATATTTCTTACAATCCCAAAGACTACAAACTTCTTCGAAAAATAAATATTGAAGGAACCGCGAATGTGGTGAATATTGCGTTGAGTAAAAACATTAAAAAGTTTTGCCACGTAAGTTCGATCGCAGCTTTAGGAAGTGAACTTAACCAAAAAAAAATCACAGAAAGTTCTCCGCGAAACAACGAAGCTGAACACGATAATTATTCGATCTCTAAATACGGAGCAGAAATGGAAGTTTGGCGTGCCGCACAAGAGGGTTTACCGGTAGTCATCGTAAATCCCGGAGTAATTATTGGCGCCGGAAATTTTAATACCGGTAGCGGAAAGTTATTTAGCAAAGTAAACAAAAACCTTTCTTACTATCCTCCTTTGGTAACCGGTTTTGTAGCTGTTGAAGATGTTGCAAAATCCATGCTGAAGCTCATGAAAAGTGATATTGTGAACGAACGTTTTATTCTCGTTTCAGAAAATAGTTCATTTAAAGAAGTTCTTGCAGAAATTGCTCAAGCCTTAGGAAAACCAATCCCTAAAAAACAATTACAGCCTTGGATGGTTTTTATAGGTTGGTTGGTACAATATATAGGAAGAAAAATCTTCAACACCAATCAAGAAATTACCAAAAACTCTATTAAAGGAGCTTTTGGAAAATCTTATTATGATCATTCTTTAATTAAAGAAAAGATCGATTTTGAGTTTACCTCGATCAAAAAATCTATTGAAGAAACCGCAATTTATTTTAAGAAAGTGAATTAAGATTGCGGCTTAATAAGCATTCTACCAGAAGAAGAATCTCTTTTTTTATTTACTTCTAGAGATCTGATTTTATCTTCTTTCTTCTTCGCACGTTCTGCTTTTTCTTCTTCACGTTCTTGATCGACCAACGAGTCTAGCACATTTTTTTCATTTTCTAAGCGCGCTCTTACACTATCGTAAATTCTTTCGTTGGTTTTAAAATCTTCAGCGTAATATTCACTGCTTTTTACAAATTGTAAACTATCAATTTTATATTTTTTGAAAATGAGCTCTTTAGTACTTACTTCTCTCTTTTCATATTCAATTGAAGAAAAACTTTCTGCCGCATCTAACTTTAAAAGATCGGTGAGCACATCGATCATTTTATCTTCAGCGATTAGATTTTCTGGTTTTTCAGCGTGATCTACGCTTTGGCAAGCTGCAAAAACGAGCAAGATAAATGTGAAAAGTATGTAAGCTGCTTTTTTCATTATCGATTAAAAGTTAAACGTTCTGCATTTTTAACGTCTAAAACCTTAAAGTTCTTATATACCAATTTACCATTTACAAACGTATGCGTAATGCGTGATCTAAAAGTTGTTTTCTCGAACGGAGACCAACCACATTTGTAAAGAATATTGTCTTTTTGTACCGTCCAAGGTGCATTAAGATCTACCAAGACTAAATCTGCTTTGTAGCCTTCTTTAATATAACCACGCTTTTCAATTTCAAAAAGTATAGCGGGGTTATGACACATTTTTTCAACAATTTTCTCTAAAGAAATTTTTCCGCGGTGGTAAAATTCTAACATTGCCGGTAAAGCGTGTTGTACTAACGGTCCGCCACTTGGTGCTTTGGTGTACACATTATTCTTTTCTTCTTTGGTATGCGGTGCGTGATCGGTAGCGATCACATCTAACTTATCGTCTAATAAACCTTGCAATAAAGCTTCTTGATCTTTCTTGGTTTTTACCGCAGGATTCCATTTAATATGTGTTCCCTTTTCGTTGTATTGTTCATTATTAAACCATAAATGATGAATACAAACTTCTGCCGTGATCTTTTTATCTTTTAAAGGAATTTTATTGGTAAAAAGACTTAATTCTTTTGCTGTTGAAAGATGAAAAACATGTAGTCTAGCTCCCGTTTTCTTGGCAAGCGCTACCGCTTTTGAAGAAGAGATGTAACAAGCTTCTTCACTTCTAATTTCCGGATGATAAATAATCGGGATATCGTCGCCAAATTCTTCTTTATACTTGGCTAAGTTATTTTTAATAGTCTCTTCATCTTCGCAATGCGCAACGACCATTAACGGCGAGTTTTTAAAGATTTGCTCTAAAACCTTTTCATCGTCGACCAACATATTTCCTGTAGAAGAACCTAAAAACAGTTTTAAGGCTGCGGTGGTTTTAGGATCTACTTTTTTAATTTCTTCTAAATTATCGTTCGTCCCACCAAACATAAAAGAATAATTAGCGTAAGCTTTTTCTGCAGCGATTGCGAATTTTTCATCTAACTTTTCTATCGTGGTGGTTTGTGGTACGGTATTCGGCATTTCGATAAATGAGGTGATTCCTCCGGCAATTGCGGCTTTAGAACCGTGTTCAATATCTTCTTTGTGCGTTAAACCCGGCTCTCTAAAATGAACCTGATCGTCGATAACACCCGGAAGCAAGTATTGTCCTTCAGCATCAAACACTTGTACATCTTGCGACTTAGCACTAATAATATCGGCTACTTCTACAATAGTATCATTTTCAATGTAAACATCTCCTTCAAACACTTTTCCTTCGTTAACGATGTTTGCATTTTTAATTAAAATCTTTTTCATATCTCTTTGCCAAATAAACTTTTTAACTTCATTTTTATTACTCCAAAAACTGCTTCAGAAATAATATTACTACTCAATTTCGACTCACCTCTTGTTCGGTCTGTAAAGATAACAGGAACTTCTATAATATTAAATTTATAGAGGTAAGCTTTAAATTTCATTTCTATTTGAAACGCATAACCTACAAATTGTATCGTATCTAAATTTATTCGTTCTAAAACCTTTCTACGATAGCAAACAAAACCTGCGGTAGTATCTTGTATTTGCATTCTGGTAATGAACTTTACGTATTTTGATGCAAAATAAGACATCAAAACGCGGTTCATAGGCCAGTTTACCACATTTACGCCTTTTACATAACGAGAACCAATAGCAACGTCTGCCTTTTGCTTCACACAAGCATTATACAAACGTATTAAATCGTTAGGATTGTGAGAAAAATCTGCATCCATCTCGAAAATAAAATCATAATCTCTCGCTAATGCCCATTTAAAACCGTGAATATAAGCGGTACCTAATCCAGATTTTTCGGTTCTTACTTCTAAAAATAATTGCTCAAAAAATTCTTCTTGTAGTTCTTTAACTTTTACAGCGGTTTGGTCTGGTGAACTATCGTCGACTACCAGTATATCGAAAGACGAGCGTTGTGAAAACACGTTGCGAATAATTCGCTCAATGTTTTCAATCTCATTATAAGTAGGTATGATTACGAGTCGCCTCGACATGCTGCAATTTTTGGCAAATGTAATTATTTTTAAACTCTCCTATTTCAGAATTTTTAGCTATTTAATTTTTAAATTTGCCAAAAAGCAAAAAATTTGGAAGCTGTAACGCGTTCATTTATTTCTAACGATTGGGTAACTATAGTTTTAGTAAGTATTCTCTTGCTTATTGCTTTTTCAAAAAAATATTATGCGGAAGATTTTTTAGATTTTTCTAGAATTTATACTTCTAACAAATACTTCACTTCTCATAAAAGAACGTTATCGGTTCTTAATTTATTCAGCTTTTTATTATTTCTTGGGCAAGGTTTAATTATCGCATTAGCCATTTATTATTTTGTAAAAATTACCGGCTTTGTGAATTTTAGCCAAAAAGATTATCGATTATATATTCAAATTTTCCTTGTTTACAATGTATTAATTGCGGTAAAATACTTAATTGAAAAAATTATTGGAGAAGTTTTTGAAATTAATAAGTTGTTAGATAATTACATTTTCTACAAAATAACCTATAAGAACTTTTTGTCGCTCATTATCTTACCTCTACTAATCATGGTAATTTACGGCTGGCCTAATTCTAAAATTTTAATTTTTTCTTTCTTCATTATCTGGATTTTAGCCAACCTAATTGTGTTAATTAAATACTATAGTAACAACCAAAAGCTTGTTTTGGGTAATTGGTTTTATTTTATTTTGTACCTTTGCACACTTGAAATCGCACCGTATTTCATTTTATATAAAGTGTTTACGGGAGTCCGTTGATTTTAAGTTAAAAAACACAGCACAATGAAAGTGAAAACTATTTTGATCTCCCAACCGGAACCAAAGGTTGAGAATAGTCCTTATTCAGAATTAGAAGAAAAACAAAAGGTTAAGATTGACTTTATTCCTTTTATTCATGTAGAAGGAGTGCCATCAAAAGAAGTAAGACAACAAAAAATTGATCTTTCTAACTTCACAGCTATTATTCTTACCAGTAGAAATGCTGTAGATCATTTTTTTAGAATAGCAGAAGAGATGCGTTTTAAAGTGCCAGATACTTTAAAATACTTTTGCCAAAGTGAAGCTGTTGCTTATTACCTACAGAAATACGTGGTTTACAGAAAGCGTAAAATTTATGTAGGAAAAAGAACATTCCCAGAGCTTATTCCGCTTATTAAAAAGTATAAGAATGAGAAATTCTTATTACCATCTGCAGATATGCTTAAACCGGCTGTACCAAAACAATTAGACAAACTTGGCATCAACTGGAAAAGAGGAATTTTTTACAGAACCGTAGTAAGTGATCTATCACACTTAGAAAAAGTTTTCTACGATGTCGTGGTATTTTTTAGCCCTAGCGGAATTAAATCTCTTTTTGAGAATTTCCCAGATTTTAAACAAAACAATACAAGAATTGCTGTTTTTGGTAATTCTACTATTAAAGCGGCCAAAGAGCACGGTTTAGAAGTAAACATTAAGGCTCCAACACCAGAAACTCCATCGATGACGATGGCATTAGAAAAATATATTAAAGAGCAGAATAAAAAATAAATTCTACTTCGATACAAAACAAAAAAAAGGGCATTTTAAAAATGCCCTTTTTTCATGAGTAAAACTTAAAACCACTAAACGATAGGACCTCCCTTTAAGATCTCATCATTAGCATAATCATCAAATTTTTCGAAATTATCTTTAAAGTAAGAAGCAAGTAGGTTTGCTTTTTTATCGTAAGCTTCTTGATCTTGCCAAGTATCTCTTGGGCAAAGAACTTCTGCAGGAACATTAGGGCATTCTTTTGGCATTTCTAACCCAAAAATAGGATGCTGTTCAAATTCAACATGATCCAGCTTACCTTCCAATGCCGCTGAAATCATGGCCCGGGTATATTTCAACTTCATTCTAGAACCCGTTCCGTAAGGTCCGCCGGTCCAACCGGTATTCACCAGCCAAACATTTACACCAGATGCTTTCATTTTTTCGCTAAGCATTTCAGCATATTTGGTTGGGTGCAATGGCATAAAAGGCGCACCAAAACAAGCCGAAAAACTTGGTACCGGCTCGGTAATGCCTTCTTCAGTTCCCGCAACTTTTGCCGTATAACCACTTATAAAATGATAAGCCGCTTGGCCGGGAGTTAATTTGCTAATAGGAGGCAAAACACCAAACGCATCTGCCGTTAAGAAGAATATATTCTTGGTGTTCTCTCCTACAGAGGGTGTTTGTATATTATTAATATGGTAAATTGGGTAACTAACTCTTGTGTTCTGGGTAATTGAAACGTCTTTAAAATCGACTTCACCTTCACTATTCATAATTACATTTTCTAGAATAGCGCCGGGTTTAATGGCATTGTAAATATCGGGCTCTCCTTCTTCAGAAAGATTGATCACCTTCGCATAGCAACCGCCTTCAAAATTAAAGACTTTATTATCTGGCGTCCAACCGTGCTCATCGTCTCCAATTAGTTTACGATCAGGATCTGCAGAAAGCGTGGTTTTACCGGTACCGGAAAGTCCAAAGAAAATAGCAGTATTGTTATCTTCACCGACATTTGCAGAACAATGCATGGGTAATACATTTTTATAAACCGGAAGAATAAAATTTAAGGCTGAAAAAATACCTTTCTTAATTTCTCCGGTATATCCTGTACCACCAATTAATGCGATTTTTTTGCTGAAATTTAAAATAGCAAAATTATGTTGACGCGTACCATCAACCGCCGGATCTGCTTTAAAACCGGGTGCATTTACAATCAACCAATCTTCTTTAAAATCTTCAAGCTCATCTTCCTCTGGACGTAAAAACATATTGTAGGCAAACATATTACTCCAAGGATATTCGTTAATCACACGAATATTTAAACGATAATCTTGATCTGCACACGCGTAGGCATCGCGTACAAATAATTCTTTTTCAGAAAGATAATCGGTCACCTTATTATAAAGTGCATCAAATTTATCTTCATCAAAAGGAATATTAATATTTCCCCACCAAACTTTATCTTTAGTAACTTCATCTTTTACAATAAAACGGTCTTGCGGAGATCTTCCGGTAAACTCACCGGTATTAATTGCTAATGTACCAGAATTAGTTTCGACACCCATATTTTTGTCGATCGTAATTTGATGCAATTCTTCTGAAGAAAGTTGATAATGAAAATCTGCTTTTCTAATTCCGTATTCCTCTAACGAAAACGTTTTCGTAATTAGCTGATTTGGAAGCATAAAATTATTTTTGTTGTGTTTGTTCAGCAAAAATAGAAATAAAAAGTTTAAGACCTAAGAAGTTTTTAAGTTTATTTCTTATTCATTTTCAGAACGTTAAGAATTAAAACTAACCAAGCTAAGATTAAAAAAACACCCCCTATTGGAGTTACAAACCCAAAACTTTTAATAGACACCCCTGTTATTGCAGAGGTCGTTAGCAAATAAATAGATCCTGAAAACAAAAGAACCCCTACCAAAAGCATCCAAAACACAATATTCTTAGTTTTGTCGGTAAAAAATGAAGTATTCGCAATAATTAGCGCTAAAAACGCGTGATAAAATTGATATCGTACTCCGGTTTCGTAACTTGTTAAACTTTCTTCAGTTAAAACTTCTTTTAAACCGTGAGCCCCAAATGCTCCTAAAATTACAGCTAACATTCCGAAAACACAACCAAGAATTAACAGCTTTCTTTGCATGATTTATTTTTTTAAATAAGATTTTATTAAGTAATTTGAAAGAACCACAAAATTAACCAAGTAATTTTAAACATGCGAAAAATATTGCTCATTGGTGCCGGAAAATCTACTTCGGCACTTATAAAATACCTAAAAGAAAAGTCTAACGAAGAAAAGCTACAGCTTATTATAGGTGATTTATCACTGGCAAATGCTGAAAAATTTGCAGGTCATCATCCCAACACCAAAGCAATTCAACTCGATATTTTCAAAGCTGATCAACGTCAAGAAGCGATCAAGAATGCAGATATCGTGATCTCGATGTTACCGGCACGTTTTCATATTGAAGTGGCTAAAGATTGTGTAAATTTCAATAAGAATTTAGTGACTGCTTCTTATGTGAGTGACGAGATGCAAGCTTTAGATGAAGAGGTGAAACAAAAAGGACTCACCTTTATGAACGAGATCGGCGTAGACCCCGGGATCGATCATATGAGCGCGATGCAGGTGATTGACCGTATTCGAGCAAAAGGTGGAAAAATGCTATTGTTTGAATCGTTTACCGGCGGACTCGTAGCTCCAGAAAGCGACACGAACCTTTGGAATTACAAATTCACTTGGAATCCTAGAAATGTAGTTGTCGCCGGGCAAGGTGGCGCAGCCGTTTTTATGCAAGAAGGCAAGTACAAATACATTCCGTATCATCGTTTATTTAGACGAACCGAATTTCTAGAAGTAGAAAACTACGGAAGATTTGAAGGTTTAGCCAATCGTGATTCTCTTAAATATAGAAGTGTTTATGGTTTAGATAGCATCAAAACCCTTTACCGTGGGACTTTACGACGCGTAGGTTTCAGCAAAGCCTGGAATATGTTCGTGCAACTCGGGATGACCGACGATACTTATACCTTACAAGGCTCTGAAGAAATGAGTTATCGCGATTTTGTAAACTCTTTTTTACCGTATTCACCTACCGATTCTGTTGAATTGAAAACGCGCTATAACCTTAAGATCGAT
Organism: Mesonia mobilis DSM 19841; assembly: GCF_000423405.1. GTDB lineage: Bacteria > Bacteroidota > Bacteroidia > Flavobacteriales > Flavobacteriaceae > Mesonia > Mesonia mobilis. The sequence goes on from NZ_AUHX01000007.1 coordinate 37,887, forward strand.
CAAGATGATGTAATGTGGGAAAAATTATTGGAGCTAGATATCTTCAATCCTCATAAAAAGATCGGAATTAAAAATGCTACCCCGGCGCAAGCGCTTCAAAAAATATTAGAAGAAAAATGGACACTCGCTCCCAACGATAAAGATATGATCGTGATGTATCATAAATTCGGTTATGAAATAGACGGTAAAACTAACCAGATCGATTCGACAATGGTGCATCTTGGCGAAGATCAAACCTATACCGCCATGGCGAAAACCGTAGGATTACCGGTAGGTATAGCAACACTTAAAATTTTAAATAAAGAGATTACTACGACAGGAGTTTTACGACCAATTACCAAAGAAATTTACGATCCTATCTTAAAAGAACTCGCTGAAAACGGAATCGTTTTTAAAGAAAAAGAACGTGAATACTTGGGCTATAACGAAGATAATGTAGTTGGATAGTTTTTAATTACTCCTTGAAAAGTAATGTTTATAATTAAACTTATCGAGATTCTAGATCAAGCCCGGAATGACGAAGAAGCTATTAGTTTAATAATAAAATAAGAAAAGAAAAAAGCCTTTCAAGAATTCTTGAAAGGCTTTTTATATAGATCAAACTTATTTAATATGAAATCTTAATCTCTACTTCCTAAAAATATCCCGATGAAATAAAGCAAGGTCGCTAAAGAACCTACTGCGGCAACCACATAGGTTCTCGCTGCCCATTTTAGCGCGTCTTTAGAACCTTCGTATTCTTGCGGAGTCACAATATTTTCTGCTTTTAACCAAGCCAACGCACGATTACTCGCATCATATTCTACCGGCAAAGTGATAAAACTAAACAAGGTTCCCATCCCGAAAAGAATAATTCCTGCCAATAAAACCATTTGCCCAACGCCAAAAGAAACCGCAGCCATTAAAATGATTCCGCCCATGATCACAAACTGACTAAATCTAGAAGCCACGCTTACTACCGGAACCAATGCACTTCGCATTTTTAACCAACCGTAAGCTTTGGCGTGTTGCACCGCGTGACCACATTCGTGCGCAGCAACGGCAGCAGCAGCTGCGTTTCGCTGACTGTAAACTGCCTCACTTAAATTCACCGTCTTCTTTTGCGGATTGTAATGATCGGTTAATTGTCCCGGAGTCGAAATAACCTTTACATCGTAAATCCCGTTATCTTCCAGCATTTTTCGAGCGATTTCGGCACCACTCATCCCATTTTGTAAATGCGTTTTCGAGTATTTTCTAAATTTCGATTTTAGCGTATGGCTCACGTACCAACTCACCAACATAATGAGTCCGATAAGCAAATAATATCCCATCATAACTTTTTCTTTTTCAGTTTTTGGAGAATAAGAAATCAAAAATCTAGCCAATTTAAACAAGTGACGTTTTGTCTTCTTGGGCATATCCCTTCGGGTCGGGCTGTACGCTATATCTTTTTAAATTTCTGCGCTTGCAGAAATTTAAAAAGGATGCCGCTCCCATCCCTTATGCAGAAAAATTAGGGTTCATTTTCAAAGTTAGTTTAACTTAGCTCAGATAAAACCCTTCCGATTTATTTCGCTATCGTTACATAAGCCACCTTCCCTCGAAAGGGAAGGAAGTTTATAATGATTTAAATAAATTCGCAAGATGAGATTCCAGATCAAGTCCGGAATGACGGAAATACTTATTATTGAAGAGAGGAATTAAAAACCTTTATAAAAAAGTTCCCCTCCTTTTTAAGGAGGGGTGCCCGATAGGGCGGGGTGGTTTTGAAAGCTTAATAAAACTTCAGAAGAAGAAAGCACCCTTCCGACTTATTTCGCTATCGCTACATAAGCCACCTTCCCTCGAAAGGGAAGGAAGTTTATAATGATTTAAATAAATTCACAAGATGAGATTCCGGATCAAGTCCAGAATGACGGAAATACTTATTATTGTTGAGAAAAATCAAAAAACTATATTAAAAAGTTCCCTTCCTTTTAAAGGAGGGGTACCCAATAGGGTGGGGTGGTTTTGAAAGCTTAATAAAACTTCAGAAGAAGAAAGCACCCTTCCGACTTATTCCGCTATCGCTACATAAGCCACCTTCCCTTTTGAGGGAAGGAAGTTTATAGTGATTGAAATAAATTCGCAAAACGTGAAAAATAAACCATAACTGAATCACCGAAATATCCTGCAAGGTTTCTAAAACCTTGTAGGTATCCATTTCAAAAAAAAAACCTACAAGGTCAAAAATAGACCTTGCAGGAATGCTTAAAGGATAAAAAACAATACAAAATGTTCCACTCCTTTTAAACGAAAGCTACCTGATACAACAGGGGAGGTTTCGCGTTAGGGATTGAGGCTTTGTTGGAGCTCTTTGGAGATTCCTGCCTACGCAGGAATTGAGAAAAGCGACTGCCGAAAGCCCGACCCGTAGGGAAACGCCCTAAGAATGAACTTCTTCCCAACCGAAAGCTTCAGCTATGAGTTGATAAACGACTTTCCCTTTAATAATATTGAGTCCTTTAAAAAGCGCGGTGTTTTCTTTGCAAGCCATTTCCCAACCTTTTTCTGCCAAGCTAATTACGTAAGGCAAAGTCACGTTGGTTAACGCAACGGTAGAAGTATGCGGCACGGCGCCCGGCATATTTGCCACGCAGTAATGCACGACGTCTTCGATAATATAAATAGGATTTTCGTGCGTAGTGGCTTTGGTCGTTTCAATACAACCGCCTTGGTCGACCGCCACATCGACGATCACCGTACCCGAATCCATTTCTTTTAGCATATCGCGAGTAATGAGTTTAGGGGCTTTTGCTCCTGGAATTAAAACGCCACCAATAATTAAATCGTGGGTTTTAATGTGCTTGCGAATGTTGTATTCGTTAGAAAATTCAGTCACTACGTGGCTCGGCATAATGTCGTTTACGTAACGCAAACGATCCATATTGATATCGAGAATGGTGACGTGCGCGCCCAAACCGGCAGCCATTTTTGCAGCTTGAATACCAACAACTCCGGCACCTAAGACCAATACTTTACCCGGAGAAACTCCCGGCACTCCGCCTAGCAACAAACCTTTACCTTTTACAGGTTTTTCTAAATATTTAGCTCCTTGCTGAATCGACATTCTTCCGGCAACTTCAGACATTGGAGTTAATAAAGGTAATTTACCGTTGGCATCTTGCACGGTTTCGTAAGCAATACATACCGATTTACTATCGATCATGGCTTCGGTAAGTTCTTGATCGGCGGCAAAATGAAAATAGGTAAAGACGACCTGATCTTCTTTAATTAAATTGTATTCTTCAGGAATGGGCTCTTTTACTTTTACGATCATATCGCTTTCGGCATAAACCGCATCGATCGAAGGTAAAATTTGTGCTCCTACTTGCTGGTAATCGTCATCTGAAAATCCGCTGGCAATCCCAGCGGTGGTTTGTACGTAAACCGTGTGATTTCGTTTGGTAAGTTCTAAAACTCCGGCTGGAGTCATCCCTACTCTACTTTCGTTGTTTTTAATTTCTTTAGGAACACCTACAATCATAACTGTAAATTTTAGTTTCCTAAAAATAAAATTAAAATAAAAAATAAGGGTGTTAAACTTAAAAAAAAGTTTAAAACACCCTTATCAACCCCTGAAATTATAGGGTTATTTTACAATATTTATAATTTTACCCGGAACAATGATCACTTTTTTAGGGGTTGCTCCGTCTAATTGTTTTTTGGTGCGCTCGTCGTTCATAACGATTTCTTCTAATTCGTCTTTTGATAGATCTAGTGATAAATCTATCGTGAAACGCATTTTCCCGTTGAAAGAAACCGGATAGGTTTTAGAGCTTTCTTTTAAATGTTTTTCTTCAAATTTCGGGTAAGCGGCGAACGCAACGCTGCCTTCATTTCCTAACTTGCTCCATAATTCTTCAGCAATATGTGGCGCGTAAGGCGAAATTAAAACCGCCAAGGGTTCTAGAATCGCTTTTGAAGTACATTTTTGGGAAGTCAACTCATTTACACAGATCATAAACGTAGAAACAGAAGTATTAAAACTGAAGTTCTCAATATCTTCGGTAACTTTTTTGATGGTTTTATGTAACGTCTTTAAAGAATCTTTGCTTGGCTCAGCATCGGTCACCGCAAATTCTTCGTTGTTGTGGTAAAGCTTCCATAATTTTTTAAGGAAGTTGTGTACACCGGTGATTCCGGCAGTGTTCCAAGGTTTAGCTTGTTCTAACGGACCTAAGAACATTTCGTACATACGAAGTGTGTCGGCACCATAATCTACGCAAATATCATCGGGATTCACCACGTTGAATTTTGATTTCGACATTTTTTCGACTTCGCGACCTACGATATATTTTCCGTTTTCTTCGGTAATAAATTCAGCATCTTTAAATTCTGCTCGCCAGTTTTTAAAATCTTCAATATCTAATTCATTTGAAGTATTAACTAGAGAAACGTCCGCATGAATTGGGGTTATGTGTTGAAATTTCAAATAAACTCTACTTTCATTTACATTTAAAAATTTCAGAACTCCATTTTTCCAATCATCTGAAATTAAATTTTGAAATTTTTCATTTACAAAATTTTCAATATCAAAATCATTTTTAATCTCCGATGAAATAAAAACAACAGGTAATTTTTTCTCTAAATCTCTTTCAAAGTCATAAAACTCCTTATTATAATCATCTGGAGTCAATACAGAATCTATAGAATATTCAACTCTATAAACAAAAGCACTATCTCCCAAAATCATTCCTTGGTTGATGAGCTTTTTAAAAGGTTCTTCTACGGGAGCAAAACCACGATCTTTTAAGAATTTAGTCCAGAAACGCGCGTATAATAAATGCCCTGTGGCGTGCTCGCTACCGCCAATATATAAATCGACATTTTGCCAATAGTTTAAAGCTTCTGGTGAAGCGAAAACCTCATCGCGTTTTTCATCTTCCATATAACGGAAGAAATACCAAGAGCTTCCTGCCCAACCCGGCATTGTATTCAGTTCTAAAGGAAATACAGTTTTATCATCGATCAACTCGTTGCTTACGACTTGGTTCTTTTCTGCATCCCAAGCCCAAACATCGGCACGACCTAATGGCGGCTCACCTTCTTCAGTAGGAAGGTATTTTTCAACTTCCGGTAATTGAATTGGCAAATGAGCAGCGTCGATCATTTTCGGCATTCCGTTAACGTAATACACCGGGAAAGGTTCTCCCCAGTAACGTTGGCGACTAAATACCGCGTCGCGCAAACGGTAATTGGTTTTCCCTTTACCTTGACCGATTTGTTCTAATTCAAAAATCGCTCGTTTTAAAGCTTTTTTATACGGAAGATCGTTTAAGAAATCTGAATTTGCGATCACGGTTCCTTCTTTATCGGCGTGTGCAGCTTCGGTAATATCGACGTCTTTAAAAATATTTTTGATCGGAATATCGAAATGTTTCGCAAAATCGAAATCACGCTGATCTCCACAAGGCACGGCCATTACTGCTCCGGTTCCGTAGCTTGCTAACACATAATCACCAATCCAAATTGGTACCGGTTCTTTGGTAAACGGATGCTCGGCGTAAGCACCGGTAAATACTCCCGAAATGGTTTTTACATCGGCCATTCTTTCACGCTCGCTACGTTTGGCAGTCGCTTCAACATAAGCTTCCACCGCTTCTTTTTGCTCAGGCGTGGTAATTTTTGAAACCAATTCGTGCTCTGGAGCTAAGGTCATAAACGTTACTCCGAAAATAGTATCAGGTCGCGTGGTGAATACTTCAATTGTATCTTGATGATCGTTCACGTTAAAAGTTACCGACGCTCCTACCGATTTTCCGATCCAGTTGCGTTGGCTTTCTTTTAGACTATCGGTCCAATCGATATCATTTAAACCTTGAAGCAAACGTTCTGCATAGGCAGAAATTCGCATACTCCATTGTTTCATTTTTTTACGAACTACCGGATAACCGCCACGTTCTGAAACGCCATTCACGATCTCGTCGTTCGCTAACACCGTACCTAATTGTGGACACCAATTCACTTCTGTTTCCGCTAGGTAGGTTAATCTATATTTTAAAAGAATTTCTTCTTGTTCTTTCTCTGAAAATGCATTCCAGGCTTCCGCAGAAAATTCAGTAACATCCTCATCGCAAGCCGCTTTTACCTGAGCATTTCCTTCCGCAGCAAAAAGTTCAACTAAGGTTGAAATTGGTTTTGCTTTGCCTTCTGCTACATCGTACCAACTTTCAAAAAGCTGAATGAAGATCCACTGCGTCCATTGGTAATAATCAGGATTGCTGGTTCTTACTTCTCGGCTCCAATCGAACGAAAAACCTATTTTATCTAATTGCTCACGGTAACGTGCAATATTAGTTTTGGTCGTAATCGCCGGATGTTGCCCGGTTTGTATCGCGTACTGCTCTGCAGGCAAACCAAACGAATCGTAACCTTGCGGATGCAACACATTAAAGCCTTGATGTCTTTTAAAACGCGCGTAAATGTCGCTCGCAATATACCCTAACGGATGCCCCACGTGCAAACCTGCTCCCGATGGATACGGAAACATATCCAGCACATAAAATTTCTCTTTATCACTGTGATTGGTAGCTTTAAAAGTTTGGTGTTCTGCCCAATGTTTTTGCCATTTGGCTTCGATCTCGTTAAAGTTGTAGCTCATTTTTAAATATTTTCGCGGTTACGAATGCTGAATTTTTTGAAGGGCAAAAGTACCATTAATGTACGAAAATGAAAAGTTTAGACGTTTTAAAGACGAGCGTTTAATTTACTTTTTTATTTTTACAAAAAACATGTGCGGTATATATGAGTTCTTCTTTTGAAAGATATCAGAAAAGACGATTGATCTCGTCTTACTTTTCAGTCGTGATCAGTATTTCTTTAGTCCTATTTTTATTAGGCATTTTAGGAATTTTAGTATTGAACACGAAAAAAGTTGCCGATCACTTTAAAGAACAAATTGCGCTTACCGTATTTTTAAAAGATACCGCGAAAGAAGTAGAGATCGATCAGCTTGAGAAAAGTTTAGCCTTGGCAGATTACACCAAAAGTACCCGCTTTATTTCTAAAGAAGATGCTGCCAAACAGCACAGTGAAGAGATTGGTGAAAATTTTATGGATTTTCTAGGCTATAATCCGCTTCAAAATTCGATCGATGTTTTTTTTAATGCCGATTATGTATCTGAAACGCAAATCGCAGAAATTTCTCGTGATCTTTCTCAAAAAGATTTTGTCGACGACGTGGTTTACGACAAACCCTTAATTGCTTTACTTAACGATAATGTAAAACGCATTAGCTTTTGGATTTTAGTGGTTAGCGGTATTTTCTTATTTATTGCCGTGTTGCTGATCAATAGTTCTATTCGACTTTCGGTATATTCTAAACGTTTCACTATAAAAACTATGCAAATGGTAGGTGCTACCAAAGGTTTTATTCGCCGACCATTTATTTGGAAAAGTGTTCGCTTAGGGGTGATTGGAGCCATTTTAGCATTAGGCGGAATGGCGGCTGTACTTTATTATGTAAACCAAAGCTTCCCGGAGCTTAATTTACTAGCCGACAGAAATTTATTGATTGCCCTTTTTGCAGCAGTTTTCTTGATCGGAATTATCATTAGCTGGATAAGTACTTTCTTTGCCACACAACGTTTCTTAAATCTACAAACCGACGAGCTTTATTATTAAAGTATTATCTTTATAAAAAAGAGTCTTATGGAAACTTTTGAAATCAAAAAAGAATTGCATTCAATCATAGATTCTGGCAACGATAAGTTTGTTAAGAACTTCTATAGAATTGCAAAAAGCTATTTACAGCAATTAGAACAAGATCAAATGATTCTTGAAGGCGAAAAAGATATTAAAGCCGGCAAAGTACATAGCCAAGATGAAGTTCAGAAAATGATTGAGAGTTGGATGAAGTAACAAAACCTGTCGTTTGGACTACTCGAGCCACGAAAGATTTAGAAAAAACGGCTCAATCTTATATTGATTTTTACGGAAAAGAAAAAGCGCTTCAACTACTAACTGAAATTAGAAAGAGTACTGAAATTCTTGAAAAACCTAACGGAAAATTTTCTAAAATTGGTGCTATCGATGAAAGTTTTGCACATCTAAAAAGAAAATACCGAAAATTAATTTCTCATAATTGTAAAATAACTTACCGTATCGGTGAGCAATATATTTACATAATTCGAGTTTTTGATACTAGACAAAACCCAACTAAAAATAAATAATTACTTTTGCGATCACTATGGGAGAACAAAAACGTAAACAAGAACAAAAGCCGGAACCTTACTTTATTTTCGAAAAGAAAAATTACCAAGTGATGTTAATCGGGATAGCCGTAATCGCGCTTGGATTTTTATTGATGACCGGCGGTGGTAGTGATGATCCCGAAGTTTTTAATCCGGAGATTTACAGTTGGCGAAGAATTAGACTTGCTCCCATGCTAGTTTTACTCGGTTTTGGGATTGAAGTTTACGCGATCCTGCTAAATCCGAAGAAAAAATAATGGATGTTCTAGACGCTCTAATTCTTGGGATTATTCAAGGATTAACCGAATTTCTTCCGGTCTCTTCTAGCGGACATTTAGAATTAGGAAAAGCCATTTTAGGAGACAACAGTATTCCTGAAGAATCCCTGATGTTTACCGTAGTGATGCATTTTGCAACTGCTTTAAGTACCATCGTCATTTTTAGAAAAGACATTTGGGAAATTTTACGCGGCTTACTTCAATTTAAATGGAACGAACAAACACAATTCTCTTTAAAGATCATTATTTCCATGATTCCTGCTGCGATCGTGGGCGTTTTATTTGAAGAGCAACTTGAACAATTATTTGGAGGCAGCGTTTTACTCGTTGGTTTTATGCTCATTATTACGGCGCTTTTACTTTGGCTCGCCGATAAAGCTAAAAACACCGGAAAACCGGTAAGCTATTCCAATGCGTTTGTAATCGGTGTTGCGCAAGCCATTGCTTTATTACCGGGTATTTCTAGAAGTGGCTCTACGATTTCAACCTCGGTTTTATTGGGGAATGACAAAACTAAAGCGGCTCGTTTTTCATTTTTAATGGTCGTTCCGTTAATTTTAGGAAAAATTGCTAAAGATCTTCTTGACGGCGAACTTACCCATACTGGCAATAGCACCGGACTTATTGTTGGTTTTATCGCTGCATTTGTCTCAGGCCTTTTTGCGTGTACTTGGATGATTTCTTTAGTAAGAAAAAGCAAGCTAAGCTATTTTGCTATTTATTGCTTGATCGTTGGCGTGATTGCGATCGTAGTGAGTTATTCTTAATTCTTGCGCAGGCAGGAATCTTTTAAATTCTGAATAACACTTCCCGTCATGAGCGGAGTCGAAGTGTTGATTCAGAATCATATCTCATAATTAACGCTTTTCTATACCGCATGAGATTCCGGATCAAGTCTGGAATGACGAACAGATAATATTGATTAGATGCTGAAATAAGTTTAGCATAGCAAGAAGCATATTTTTCTTTCAAGAATTTTTAAAATATTAATTTCAACCTATACATTTTATAAAACTCCGGTTTCTACTGCGGTCCAAATTAGAATTCCGAGAGCAATATCGACAAGAAAAATTCCCCATAACAATTTGTGTTTATTTTGAAATAACTCTTTCATCTGAACTATTTTAAGAATTACCTAAAGTTACAAAAATGAATTTGTTTTGTAAATAGCGTTGAAAAGTTCATCTTTGGGGCGAAAATGAAAATTCTATGAACTCGTTTACTGCTGAAGATTTTAAAAACGGACAAATTTTATTATTCGACAAACCCCTAGAATGGACTTCCTTTCAAGTGGTAAATAAAGTGCGTTGGTTGATAAGAAAAAACTGTGGGATCAAGAAAATAAAAGTCGGTCACGCCGGCACGTTAGATCCGTTAGCAACGGGATTATTGATTATTTGCACGGGTAAATTCACTAAGAAAATTCAGGAGTTACAGGGGCAAGAAAAAGAATACACAGGCACATTTACACTTGGCGCCACAACGCCTTCTTACGATTTAGAAACAGAGATTGACAACACCTTCCCGACCGAGCATCTTTCTGCAGAAAAACTTCAGCAAGCTACAGAACAATTTAAAGGAGATATTGAACAATTTCCGCCGGTATTTTCAGCTTTAAAGAAAGACGGGAAACGCCTTTACGAATATGCTCGAAAAGGTGAAGAAGTAAAAATCAACTCAAGAACCGTCAACATTTCTTCTTTTGAATTGACCAATATTGATTTACCTAACGTAGATTTTAAAGTCTCTTGCAGCAAAGGAACTTACATTAGAAGTTTGGCACACGATTTTGGTAAAGCAGTAGAAAGCGGTGCACATTTATCGGCGTTACGTCGTACCAAAATTGGCGATTTTAACGTTGAAAATGCTTTTACGATCGATACTTTTATTGAAACTTTGCCGGAACGTAAGCAAAAAGACTAAAATAGTTTCAGCAAATCGTCGATAATATTTTGACCTCGATTTTTATTATACCAAAGTTGTAATTGCTCTTTAAATTCAGGATCTAATTTACCATGTTTGGCTTTGTAATCTTCAACCATTTGTGTTGCGATAGTTGGTCTTGGGCCCCAATCTGCAATCACTTCTTTTTGATTAACATCATACATGATTAACTTCGGGATCGATTTACCGCCGTTGGTTAAAAACTGATTCATCAGATCTTCATGCTGATCGCGCAAAACCACACGCATTTCGATATTTGGGTTTAAGTCTGCTAATTGATGAATAACTGGCAAACTATGCGCCGCATCGCCACACCAACCTTCAGAAATTACCAACCAGATCATTTTACCGTCATAAGCTTTTATTTTGGCTTCCGCTTCGGTAGATATTTTTAAGGTTTTTTCCCAGCGCTTCATTCGGCGTAAATTCAACTTCGAATATTCGGTAAGATTCTCGTCTTGCTGTGGTGCGGTAGATTTTTCTTCAGCTAATAGATCTTCCATTAATTTTACGTATTCAGCATACGTGTAAGAAGCTTTTAGGCTTTCTTCGATGAGTTGAAAAGTTTCAGAAGTTTTCATGCGTTTAGTTTTCTACAAAGCTAACACAGACCTATTAATTTTTAGGTTACTTTTGTTACTAAATCTCAGAAAAAAATGCAGAAAAAAAGATGCGGCTGGTGTGAAGGTGATGCGCTTTATGAGGCTTACCACGACAAAGAATGGGGCGTTCCTGTTTATGATGACAAAACCATTTTTGAATTTCTAATTTTAGAGACATTTCAGGCCGGTTTAAGCTGGATCACGATCTTACGCAAACGAGAGAATTTTCGAGAAGCTTTTGACGATTTTGATTATCGAAAAATTGCTGAATATTCTGAAGATAAAATTCAGGAGCTTTTACAAAACGAAGGCATTATTAGAAATAAACTAAAAGTAAGAGCAACAGTTACCAACGCGCAACTTTTTATGAACTTACAGAAAGAGTTTGGTAGTTTTAGCGATTACATTTGGAGTTTTGTAGACGGAAAACCAATCCAAAACGAAATTGAAAATTTTAAAGAAGCTCCGGCAACCACAGAAATTAGTGACCGTTTGAGTAAAGATCTAAAAAAACGCGGATTCAAATTTGTGGGTTCAACCGTAGTTTACGCTCATATGCAAGCCACCGGAATGGTAAACGACCACGAAGTTTCTTGTTTTAGATATGAAGAAGTAAAAAAGCTCTAACTCTTCAAATAGGTGAGAAATTCTTCTCGATGAATTTCGTAAGCGCCTAAACTTTCTAAATGCGGCGTATAAACTTGGCAATCGATTAACTTTATACCTTCATTTTTTAATTTTTTGACTAAAGAAATAAAACCATACTTAGAGGCATTGCTTACTTTGGTAAACATACTTTCACCGCAGAAAATCTGCTTTTCTTTCAGGAATATTCCGTATAAACCGCCGACCAATTCATTATCTTCCCAAACCTCTACAGAGGTTGCAAAACCTTGCTTGTGAAGTTGAATGTAAGCCGAAATCATTTCATCGGTGATCCAGGTACCGTTTTGCCCTTCTCGTTTTACCGCGGCACAATTTTGAATCACCGCTTCAAAATCTTGATTATAAGTCACCTTAAAAGCTTCTTTTTTAAAAAGCTGTCGCATACTTTTAGACACTTTTAAATGCTTCGGAAATAAAACCATTCGAGGATCCGGACTCCACCACAAAATTGGCTGATCTTTTTCGTACCAAGGAAAAATACCAGATCGATAAGCTAATAATAATCGTTCTGGAGACAAATCGCCACCCACAGCTAAAAGTCCGTCAACGTCTGAATTTTCTACGGGCGGGAAAATAATTTCTTTACCTAAAACGTGCATCTAATTGATAAATAATGATTTGATAACAATATAAATATGAAATTGATTGTTTATTGTCAATATTTTAACGATATTTGAAGCAACCTTTTGAGATAAATTTTGTTCATCATTGCTTTTTTTGAATTTGTTTTTGAAGGGTTAACTTAAAACCACTATATGAAAATCCGACCTTAGGGTCGGATTTTCGCTTGTTATTCAGTAAAGCAATTTAGGTTTTAGAACGGTAAATCGTCGTGATCTTCTTCGTTAAAATCTTGTGCCGGCTCAAAATGATCTGCCGGTGGTGGCGTATTTCCTCCTTGTGGTGCAGCCGGTTGTAAATTTTCAATTCTCCAACCTTGGATAGAGTTAAAATATTTGGTCTCTCCCTGTGGGTTCGTCCATTCTCTTCCGCGTAAGTTAATGCCTATTTTTACAGGTTGCCCAACATTAAAGTTATTCAACAAATCGCATTTATCTTGAATAAATTCAACTAAAATATGTTGCGGGTATTGTTCTTCTGTCGTAACTACCACTTCTCTTTTTCTAAAACCATTGCTTCCGTAGGTTTTAGTCTCGTCGATCATTTTAATTCTTCCTTGTACTTCCATAATAATATTTAATTCTTACTTTTTGCCAATAATATTTTCCAAGCGTTAAGCACTTCTTCCTTTTTTAAATATTCTTGCGCAATCGCGTGAATTTTTTCTAAAGAGCTTTCGCTAACATATTCTTTTAATTTATTCTCGCTAAGAAATTCTTCTACTTCTTTTTCTTCGGGAGCTGCTTCTAAGGTTCCTAATTTTCCTAGATCGTTTCCGGTTAAAATACTACTTTTTCTAATGCTTTCGGGTAAAGCATCAACACCCATTCCCATCGATGAAATTGGTTTTGGGATCTCAAAAATACCTTTATTTGCTCTCGAATAAAGATTACCACCCATTCTCGAAACTTGATCGAGTTTAAATTGATCGATCTTATTATTTTCATCTAAAACCTCATCTGCAATATGCATTTTTAGCACTTCACAACAAACTAAATGTCCCGCTCCGCCTTCTTCACCTAAGGTTACGATTTGCGTTACTTTGCATTCAAATTGAACCGGCGATTCTTTTACTCGAAATGGTTTTACCATCTCAGCATCTTGCATCGTGAGTCCGGCTTTTTCAAATTCATTTACACCTTCTGCATACGCCGTACTTGCTAACGACATTTGCTGTACAATGTCGTAATTTACCACATTTATTACTACTTCTTTGTTTTGCTCAACATTTTGTAGCGTGTGTTTGCTCGACTTATCGCTAATTTTTAATACCGGCGAAAACACCAGTATTGGCGGGTTAGCACTCATCATATTGAAAAAACTAAAGGGTGCCAAATTTGGCTTTCCTTCAGCATTCACTGTACTTGCAAAAGCGATTGGTCTGGGACCAACAGTACTCACCATTAAACCATAAAGTTTCTGGGTAGCAATATCTTTAGGATCGATCGTTAACATGAACTCGAAATTTTGACAAAGGTAACATTTACAAAGAGGAATTTAAAACTGTGTGAAAACAATAATTCAACAGAAAAACCATTATATTTAAAATTCTTAGTGATCTATAATTTATGATATTTTCTGACGAGCATCGCTTTACTCGATGGTTTATTACGGTTTCTTCCATCGCCATTGTGAGTATTTTTTTGTGGAATGTTTCTATATTTTTTAATCGCCTCAAAAAAGAAGAGCGCGAGAAAATGGAAATTTGGGTAAAAGCTTATTCTGAAGTTTTAAATAGCGATCTTAACGAAGATATCCCGATCGAGCTGGAAGTGATCTCGAAAAACACCACTACTCCGATGATCATTTACCATAAAAAGGAAGATTTTTATGAGACTCGTAATATTGCTCGCAAAAATGCCGATGATGATGAAAAGATCAAAGCTTTAGCCGCCTCGTTCGCTTCGGACTACCAACCTATTGAAATTGTTTATGAAAATGAAGTTTTCGGAACGCTTTACTACGGGAATTCTAGCTTGATCAATAAGCTAAAATATTTCCCAATTGGGATTGTTTTTATAGTGATTCTTTACCTCGCGATGTTGTATTATTTTTATTCAACCTCAAAATCGCACGACCAGAGTTTACTTTGGGCAGGAATGGCGAAAGAAACTGCTCACCAAATCGGGACGCCGCTTTCATCACTTGTGGGTTGGACAGAAATTCTGAAACAAGAAAACGTCGATCCTACTTATGTAGAAGAAATGGAAAAAGACATTGTTCGTCTGCAAACCATTACCGATCGTTTTTCTAAAATTGGCTCGCTCCCTAACCTTGAACCGACCGATATTGTTGAAGAAACCAAAGATTCTTACGAATATTTAAAAGCCAGAAGTTCTAAGCTGATCAATTTTTCGTTGAAACTTCCTGATGAAAAAATTCAAGTAAACCTCAACAAACAACTATTTAGCTGGACGATCGAAAATATTGTAAAAAATGCCATCGATGCATTAAAAGGAAAAGGAAATCTCGATGTTGAAATTACACAAGACGCCAAATGGGTTCATATTTTGATTTCCGATACCGGAAAAGGAATCCCGAAAACAAAATTCAAGAAAATTTTTAAACCAGGATATACTTCTAAAAAACGTGGTTGGGGTCTTGGGCTCTCGTTAGCTAAACGAATTATTGAAGAATATCACGACGGTAAAATTAGAGTTTTAAAAAGTGAAGTAGGCAAAGGCACTACCTTCGAAGTAAAACTTAAAAAGTTGGTCTAACTATAAATTTTAAAACTGATGGATGATTATATTAAAATACTTACCGATAGCTCGATCATCGTGAATAGAGTCGCTTTTGAATTACAGGAAAATGACATTAAAACCAAAATTATAGATAATGTTGAATTTGGAAGGCTAGCAGGGTTTGGAGTTCAGAATAATGATGTCGAACTGTACGTTTTAAAATCTGAAGCTTTAAAAGCAAAAAATATTATTGAACGTTTAGAGAACTAATGGTTTTCAAAATTGTAATTATTTAATCATCATCAGTTCTCTTTAATTTTTCGAGCTTATTGGTGTCACCCTTAAAAATTAGCTGAAATTTTTTCAGCAAGTTCTTTAAACTCTGCTTCACTTAATTTCACTTTAGAACCAAAAGTAGCTTCTTTCATTTCGTTTAACGGAATTAGATGAACATGCACGTGCGGCACTTCTAAACCAATTACAGACATCCCAACACGCTTACATTCGACAGATTTTCTAATTGCTAGAGCTACCTTTCTAGAGAATTTCATAAGCTCTATATAGGTTTCTTCATCTAGATCAAAAATCTTATTCACTTCTTTCTTTGGAATACATAACGTATGTCCTTTTGCATTCGGGTTAATATCTAAAAAAGCAAAAAAATCTTCTGTTTCTGCGACTTTATAACTTGGGATCTCTCCGTTGATAATCTTCGTGAAAATGGTTGCCATATTTTTTTATTTTTTTGAAATCGTTGTTATCTAAATTTACGCTTTTACATCTAAAGCATCTCTTAAGGCGTTACCAATTAACATAAACGCCATTACTAAACTCATAATCGCCAATCCCGGAATGATTGCCAAATAAGGTTTACCTAAAATAATGTAACTGTAGTGATCTTTGATCATTGAACCCCAACTTGGCATAGGTGGTTGTGCGCCGATCCCTAAAAAACTCAAGCCGCTTTCTACCAAGATCGCTGCCGCAAAATTAGCTGCAGAAATCACGATTAATGGCGCTAATACATTCGGAATAATATGTTTTAAAATAATTCTGGTATGGCCAAAACCTAGAGCACGTGCTGCGGTGACGTATTGCATTTTTTTTACGCCCATTACTTGTCCGCGTACAACTCTGGCAACTTCTACCCACATCGTTAAACCGACCGCAATAAAAACTTGCCAAAAGCCTTTACCTAAAGCTAAGGTAATCGCAATGACCAATAGTAAAGTTGGGATCGACCACGTTACATTAATTAACCACATAATTGCGGCATCGATCTTTCCGCCAAAATAACCGGCAATAGCGCCTAAACTCATCCCGATCACTAAAGAAATAAATACGGCTACAAAACCAATAGAAAGTGAAATACGAATACCGACCAACATTCTACTTAATAGGTCTCTTCCGTATTTGTCGGTGCCTAGTAAAAATGTTTGTTGTTGAATATATTGTTCTTCAATTTCTTCTGCGGAAGAAGCTTCCGGGAAAGTTTCAGCTAAATTATAAGTCTTTTCTAATCCTTCAATTTCACCTTCAGCATAGGTTTTCACTTTTAATTCTTCCTCGGTAAATTCAAAAGAATTGATAGGGATTTCTGTTCCTGAAAATTGCTTTCCGAAGAAAGCTTGCGCTAACCACGATTTTTCTTCAGCTTGAAGATTGGATGGAATGCTAAGCATCGTTACCTCAAAACCCGGAGATTTTGAATGAATAGGCAGATGCATCTGGTTGGCATTTTCAGAATGATCTGGAGCAATTAGGTATGCACCTAACGCCAATAGAAAACAAACGACAATAAACCAGAAACTGAAAACGCCCCAGAAGTTTTTTTTAAACCTCTGGAGCGCTAATTGACTTAATGAGTTTGATGAGCTCTTCAACCGTAAATTAGTTTTTAATATTCGCTAATTTAGATTTTCTTTCGACCCCTTCACTTAAATCTTCTAATACGTTTACGGCTTCTTCTACATAAACATCTTTGCTTAAGTTTTCGTGCCAACGTGTTCTTTTTTCTTGTAGCGTTGTGTCTTGTTTGAACATCTCTTGCTCGTAAGGCAACGACACAAAACTTAGATCTGTTTTATAATCGGTTATCGAATCGAAGCGTTTTGCCAGCTCTTCGTTTTCTTTAATTTGCTGCGCGTAAGTTGTATAGTTTAACGGGTAAACATCTTCGTTTCTTTGCTCGCTGATCCATTTTGCACTTTCATCGATCAATTGAAGTTGTTTACTTTCTGCCATACGTTTTTTACTCTTGGCTAAGGTTTTATCAAAATCGATGTAACCGTCCCATTCTTCATAATCTGCAGGTTCGATCTGATCCCAAGGTAATGGGTTTTCCATATCCTTTTCACCTATATCGATATAACTATATCTGTCTGGAACAACCACATCACTTTTTACTCCTTCTAATTGGGTAGAACCTCCGTTTACTCGGTAAAACTTTTGCGTGGTTACTTTTAAGGCTCCCATATCTCCAAGATCACTATTCTTCATCCAACGGTTAAGGTCGATCACGTTTTGAACCGTTCCTTTACCGTAAGTTTGCTTACTACCAATAATAATAGCACGTTTGTAATCTTGCATCGCTGCCGCTAAAATTTCTGAAGCTGAAGCAGAAAGTTCGTTCACCAAAATCACTAACGGACCGTCCCATAGAATATCATCATCATTGTCGGTTAGAACTTCACGTTCTCCAGTTCCTGATTTTACCTGAACCACTGGACCTTCTTCGATAAATAAACCGGCAATATCGATCACTGTGGCTAGAGAACCACCACCGTTATTTCTAAGATCGATCACTAAACCGTCCATTTTTTCTTTTTTCAATTCGATAATTTCCTTTTTAATATCTGAAGCTGCTGTTCTGTTTTTAGCATCTTCCATATCGAAATAAAAACGAGGTAAATTAATTAAACCGTAGTTACGATCGTTTTTATTGACCATCGCACTTTTTGCATAGGTTTCTTCAATCTCTACAATGTCTCTTTCTAACGTAATATCTTCAACGGTACCATCAACCTTTTTTACGGTTAAGGTCACTTTTGTTCCTTTTGGGCCTTTAATTAGATCGACTGCATCGTCAATTGGCATTCCGATAATATTTACCGGTTCTTTCTCGTCTTCTTGTTTTACTTTCTGAATTAGATCTCCTACTTCTAATTCTTCGCTTCTCCAAGCCGGGCCACCAGAAATAATTTCAACAACTTTAATGTTATCCATTTTTTTCTGAAGTCTCGCCCCGATACCTTCTAAACTTCCCGACATCTGAATATCGAAACGTTCTTTATCTCTAGGCGCAAAATAGAATGTATGCGGATCAAATTCTTCTACAATAGAATTTACATAAATGCTAAACCAATCTTTACGCTCTAAATCTTCATTAAGATCGTAAAATTCGTCTAACGAACTTTTAGTGGTTTCTCTTGCTTCTTTTTCTAATTCTGCATCAGATTTCGGTTTGTAAGTTTCATCTTCTTCCGCTTTTGCTTCTTCTTCAGATTTTAAATCATAAAAAGTACTAAGCGTTGTAAACTTCAACTGCTTTCTCCATCTTTCTTTTAATTCAGCTTTAGAAGATGCGTAATCAATTTTATCGTAATCGGTATCTATTTCTTCCTCATCATTAAAATTGAAAGGTTTCGCTAAAATTTCAGGATAATAATCTTTGGTTTCTTCTAAACGCTGCTGAAGTTTATTATAAGTTAAATTGAAAAAATCGATTTTATGAGCATTAATTTGATCGTCTATCTGATCTTCATACTGCTCAAATTCTTCAATATCTTCTTTTAGAAAATAGCGTTTTCTAGCATCAATTCCCGTTAAATAACTCTTATAAACATTTCCTGAAAACTCATCGTTAATGTTTTTAGGATCGTAATGCCCTTTACTTAATACGTAAGAGATTAATTCTATTAAAACCTCATCTTTATCTGAGTTGGCATCAAACTCTTTTGTGGTAAAACTACAAGAGGCAACCGCCAGTAATAGTCCTAACAAAAAAACTTTATAATTCCTTTTCATAAATCTATTTAAGTTCATTAGCAATTCTATATAATCTTCTTTAAAAACTGTGCCAAGCCTGTATTTATTGCAACATTTTTCTTAAACGTTTTGGCAAGACCTAAAATTAATACTTTTTTTAAACCTAGCCTTATAAAAGATTCATAATACAATTTACGTTGTATTATTATTGAAGTTGAATGGCATTGGTTGAGAATTGTTTATTTTAGCGTTGAAAAATACAAGCTATGAGTAAAAAGAAACCCCTAATTTTAGTAACTAATGATGATGGAATTACCGCTCCCGGCATTCGCCATTTAATTAGTATTATGAAAGAATTGGGCGATGTGGTAGTTGTTGCTCCCGATAGCCCACAAAGCGGAATGGGTCACGCCATCACCATCAACGACAATTTATATTGCGACCCGGTGAAGTTGAAAGAAACCGAAGATCACGAAGAATATTCTTGCTCGGGAACGCCGGCAGATTGTGTAAAAATCGCAACACAAGAGATTCTAAAAAGAAAGCCAGATCTTTGTGTGAGCGGTATTAACCACGGCTCGAACTCGTCGATCAACGTGATTTACTCTGGAACGATGAGTGCTGCGGTTGAAGCAGGAACAGAAGGAATACCCGCTATTGGTTTCTCGCTATTAGACTATTCACTTACGGCTGATTTTGAGCCGACTACAAAATTTGTAAAAGCGATCACTAAACGTGTGTTAGAAGAAGGAATGCCTACAGGAATGGTGTTGAATGTAAACTTCCCGAAACTCACCGAAAAACAAATTAAAGGGATTAAAATTTGCCGACAAGCAAAAGCACATTGGGTAGAAGAGTTTGATAAACGCACCAATCCGCAAGGCCGCGATTATTATTGGCTTACGGGTAAATTTGTAAATGAAGACGAAGGCGAAGATACCGACGAATGGGCTTTAGAAAACGGTTATGTTTCGGTCGTTCCTGTTCAATTCGATTTGACGGCTCATCATTATATTAAAGAATTAAACACTTGGAGTTTAAATGATTAAAAAAGAAATTCTTATTGGTTTATTAGTAGGTCTTTTTGCGAACGCAGCAGGAATCTACCTTTACATCACGCTTTTTTCTCCCGACGGATTAGAAGAAACGATTTTAAAAGCTAAACAAGAAGATTTTTTAGGAAGCATTATCGCACTTGGTGCGATTGCTAATTTTCTTCCTTTTTTCGTGTTTTTAAAGAAAAATCAACCTTATCGTTCTCGAGGGGTTTTAATCGCCACCTTAATTGCAGCGATCGTAATTGCTATTCTAAAATTTAATTAAGATGAAATATTACCTCATCGCCGGTGAAGCTTCTGGAGATTTACATGCTTCAAATTTAATGAAGGCTTTAAAACAAGAAGACCCAAAAGCGCAGTTTAGATTTTGGGGCGGCGACCTTATGCAACAACAAGGCGGTGAATTGGTAAAACATTATCGTGACCTGGCATTTATGGGGTTTGTTGAAGTTTTATTCAACTTAAAAACCATCCTAAAAAATATTAAGATCTGTAAAAAAGATATTGAAGCTTACCAGCCCGATGTGCTTATTTTTATCGATTATCCCGGATTTAATTTTAGAATTGCCGAGTGGGCAAAGCAACAGGGTTATAAAACACATTACTATATTTCTCCGCAAATCTGGGCGTGGAAAGAAAATCGCATTAAAGCTATTAAAAGAGATATTGATGAAATGTATGTGATTCTTCCGTTTGAAAAAGATTTTTACGAGAAAAAACATCAATTTCCGGTTCATTTTGTAGGTCACCCGTTGCTGGATGCCATCGACAACCGAAACGATATTTCTTTAGAAGAATTCACAAAAACTCACCAACTATCTTCAAAACCGATTATCGCTCTACTTCCCGGAAGCAGAAAGCAAGAAATCTCGAAAATGCTAAGCACCATGCTGCAAGTGACCAAAGATTTTGAAGATTATCAATTTGTGATTGCCGGAGCACCAAGCCAAGATCAAGAGTTTTACGAGCCATTTTTAAAGAAAAGCAACGTTTTTTTAATAATGAATAAAACTTACGACTTGCTCAGTGTTTCTTCTGCAGCCTTGGTCACCTCGGGAACAGCAACTTTAGAAACCGCATTATTTAACGTTCCTGAAGTAGTTTGTTATAAAGGCAGTAGAATTTCTTACGAGATCGCCAAACGCGTGATCAAACTCGATTATATCTCTTTGGTGAATTTGATTATGGATAAAGAAGTCGTTAAAGAATTGATTCAGCACGAGTTTAATGTGAAAAATCTTAAAGCTGAACTTTCTAAAATTTTAAATCCTGAGCATCGAGCACAATTATTTAGCGATTACAAAGTTTTAAAAGAGAAACTTGGCGGAAGCGGCGCCAGCAAAAATACCGCTCAACTTATTTATAAAAACTTACAAGCCGATGAATAAACTACTTTTAGCTCTCGTACTCACTTTCACTTTAGTTTCCTGCGGAAGTAAAAAAAGAATTGCTAGCAGTTCTCGCGCTAACACACCGGTAATAGAAAGTAGCTCTTATCGTGAAAAACCAGCTCCTGTAGCTTCTCGTATTGCCGATTATGCGTTAGATTTTCAAGGTACTCGCTACAAATATGGCGGCACAACAAGAAAAGGAATGGATTGCAGCGGACTTGTATATGTTTCTTTTCTCAGTGAAAACATTCAGCTTCCCAGAGTTTCACGTTATATGGCTAACGAGGGTAAAATGCTTCACGTAAATCAAATTAATGTGGGCGATTTATTATTTTTTCAGACCAATAAAAATAAAGACGTGATCAATCATGTTGGTCTAGTCGTAGAAATTGTTCCCGGAAGTGTGAATTTTATCCACTCGACCACCTCGCGTGGCGTTATCGTTTCTTCGCTCAACGAACGCTACTGGAATGATGCTTTTGTCGTCGCTAAACGGGTGTTGTAAATTATAAATAAATTTTCACTAACTTTATTTGGTAATGAAGTTAGTGAATCATCCTCTTTTATTCATTACCCCACTATTTATTATCGGTATTGTTTTAGGATTTCAGTATTGGATTTCACTAAATAAAACCGCTATCGTGTTATGCATTTGCTTTTTCATTTTCACCACGAGCTATTGCTACGGAAAAACTAAATTACTTCCTCAATTTTCACACACGATAATTACCGGTCTTACTATTGTTACTGTGGGTTTTGCGACAACGCAATTTCAGCGGATAGAAAATAGAAATCATCATTACATTCATCAAAATTTAGAAGAAGATGTATTTATTGAAGGTGAAATTTTAGAAAAGCTCAAACCAAACCGTTACTACAACAACTATGTTTTAGAGTTGAAAACACTTCAACAAAAATCTGTTGAAGGTGAAGTTTTATTTTCGATACAACGAGATACTAGCAAACAAGAATTAGCCGTTGGCGATCATTTATTGCTGAAAGAAAAACTGACCGATGTATTTGCTCCGCTGAATCCTTATCAATTTAACTATCAGGATTACCTTAAAAAACGAAAGATCTTTAAACAAGCTCGAAGTAATTCAAAGGGGATAAAAGTTCTTAAAGTTGAAGAATTTTCATTTCAACAATTTGCCGAAAGAGCTCGAAAACAAATTATCGAGCAATTAAATAAAAGCGGTTTGAGTAAAGATCAAATCGACTTGACTTCGGCTCTACTTTTAGGTCAGAAAAAAGAATTGAGCAAAGATATTTACAATGATTTTACCAATGCGGGAGTCGTACATATTTTAGCTGTTTCGGGTTTGCACGTTGGTATTATTCTCATATTCCTGAACTTGATATTTAGACCTCTTCGAAAATTTAAATTTGGGAAATGGGCAGCGTATATATGTAGTCTCATTTGTATTTGGGCTTTTGCGTTATTGGTGGGATTCTCGCCATCGGTTATCCGAGCGGCTTTAATGTTCTCTTTTCTTAACGCCGGTTTAATCTTCAACAAAAAAGCTTCGACCTTTAATATGCTTTGCCTTTCGGCTATTTTGATGCTTTTATGGGATGCTTATTTGATCTTTTCTGTAGGTTTTCAAATGAGCTATTTAGCAGTTTTGGGGATTATTAGCTTTCAACCGCTTATCAAGAAACGCTTCTATATTAAAAACAGAGGCGGCAGGTATTTTTTCGATATTTTAACGGTAAGTTTCTGCGCACAATTAGGCGTAACACCATTAATTTTTCTTTATTTTCACAAATTCCCAAGTTTGTTTTTAGTAACTAATCTATTAATTATCCCTTGGCTAATGTTATTATTTTTCATCGGGATTTTAGTGATTATTTTTGCGCTACTTCAAATTGAATTCTCTTTACTTTATGAGTTCTATGGAAGTTTATTAGACGCACTACTTTGGATCATTCATCTTGTTGCCAATAGAGAGAGTTTCCTCTTTCAAAATATCTTTTTTACCTCAAAAATGATGTTAGCTTTCTATGGCGTTATCCTCTTTGTTTTTGCATTCGTGAAGTATTTTCAGAAAGCATTATTATACTTCATTTTAATTTCAATACTTAGCTTTCAATTGATCTATGCTTTTGAATATTATCAAGTTCATAAACAAAATAAATTCTACATTCTTCATCAAAGTAGAACGACCGTTTTAGCTGAAAAATCTGGATATCAATTAAATGTTTATGCAAAAAACACCACTAAAATTCAAAAGCTAAAGTTCCTAGAGAATTTTAAAACTGAATTAGCGATTAAAGACATGAAAAAACTTCCGCAGAAAAATTTCTATGGAATTAATGAAACTAAAAACTTATTGGTGATCGATAGTTTAGGAGTTTACAAGATCCCTAAAAACGTGAAAGCTGACTATATTTTGCTGACTAATTCCCCAAAAATAAATTTAGACCGTGTACTTGAAAGTCTAAAACCTCAGCAAATTATTGTCGATGGTAGTAATTATTTTTCGTACGTAAAACGCTGGAAAGAAACGTGTATAAAAAAGAAAGTCCCTTTTCACTTCACAGGCAAAAAGGGAGCTTTCATCATTGATTATTGAACATCTTAGCACATTTTCAACATCAAAATTTTTATATTATTCAAACGAACCTTCGAAGTTGGCTTCGTATTCTTTCCAAGCTTCGGCGGTCGTTAAGTCTTTGTAATCGTCGTTAGCGATCATTTTTAAATAGATCTCTAGATCTTTTGGGGTGTGATAACCGGTAATCGGCGCAATAACGTCAGATTTTTCATCGAAAAACACCATACTCGGGTATCCTGAAACTTTTAGCGCATGAGCAAATAAATGCTGAGCGTTTCTACCTTTACGATCGGGATCGTGGTTAGGATTGGTATAAACAAAATCTTGATAATCGATCTCTTCGGTACCTTCAGCATCAAACTTTACAGCGTAAAAGTTTTCATTGATAAACTCAACCACATCTTCGTTATGAAAAGTGTTCTTATCTAATAACTTGCAAGGACCGCACCAAGTCGTGTACACATCCATAAAAATTTTCTTTGGCTCCTTTTTTTGTGCAGCCAAAGCTTCATTCATACTCATCCACTCAATTTCCTGAGCGCTAACAGTTAGTGTCGCTATTAGGAAGACTATGGTAAATAAACTTTTTTTCATATTTAAAAGATTTCAAAAACCGCTCAAAGCCAGTTCTTTATTAATCAACGATTTAAACTTTAACTTTATTATCGAACGCCGTGCATTAGTTTTTTAAGTACAGGATTTAGCAAGAATACTAAAATACCTGCTACCGCCGGCACAATGGTAAAAATTAAAAAGAAAGTTGATAAGTTATATTCTTTGGTAATGTTTTCAATTTGACCTCCTAAAACAGCTGCTAATTTGTTACCTATAGCAATAGCTAAATACCACATACCGAACATAAGTGCAATCATTCTCGCTGGGACTAATTTACTTACATACGAGAGTCCCACTGGAGATAGACATAATTCACCCAAGGTATGGAATAAGTATGCTAAAATTAACCAGATCATACTCACCTTCATAGTTCCTGAAACACCATTAGAACCCCAAGCTAACAAGCCGAAACCAATTGCCATAATAATAAGTCCTAAGGCATATTTTGTTGCGGCGGAAGGATTGTATTTGCTCTCCCACCATTTTGAGAATAAGGAGGCAAAAACAATGATAAAGAATGAATTTAATATACTAAACCAAGAAACCGTGATTTCTACTTGATTGTCTTTTACTTCTGTAACGGTTGCTTTAATAATTCGGTTATCATTCTTTTCTAGTTTTTCTGCATTAGCGACGGCTAACTCCATTCGGCTTTCATCTAAATAACCAAATGCCGTTTCTTCATTATTCTTGGTGATGATATTCACCGTATCACCAACTTTGAAACTAAGGGGTTCTGCAATAGAAACTTTTCGATCTACAACATTTACTCCATCTTGAACAATCGTTTGATCTGAAATTGCTTGATAGGCAACAACATCATTTCCTTCTTCATCTTGACTAGTTGTTTCTATCGCTTGATAAGTAACATCGTAAGCTACAGTATTGAAATCTCGCTGAATCATCCAGCCTACTAAAACCCACATAAATAAGAAGCAAATCACCAATACAATATTTGAACCCGGTATTTTTTTGAAGGTTTTCTTCCATAGTAAAAATAAAACCCAAGAAATAATTATTAATGGAATTACGGTTAATAGCGTATTAACGATGTTATAAATAATCGCTGAATTTCCAGTTAAAGCACGATCTACGTTATCTCTGGCGAATAGCACTAAAGAAGATGCCCCTTGCTCGAACGACAACCAGAAGAATACGGTAAAAAAAGCAAAGATGATAAAGGCGAACATTCGGTCTCGAACCACTGGAGTATAGCGTAAAATTCGACCAATTACCAATATTAAGAATAAAAATAAACCAAAAAGCACAGCTACATATTGACCCTCTAATCCGCCTATTTCAAATGCTGAAAAAATATCTAATCCTGC
Source organism: Mesonia mobilis DSM 19841 (assembly GCF_000423405.1). Classification (GTDB taxonomy): domain Bacteria; phylum Bacteroidota; class Bacteroidia; order Flavobacteriales; family Flavobacteriaceae; genus Mesonia; species Mesonia mobilis. The sequence continues at coordinate 63,835 of NZ_AUHX01000007.1, forward strand.
AATTTTTGACATCGGGTCGTTGATAGCGTAACCTAAACCGATAGCTGAACACAAAACAATTAATACCTTATCTAAGATAGTAAATGGGTTTTGCTTTTCAACTTCAGCATCTTGTTCACTCTCTTGAATTACCTCTTTTGTCTTTTCTGGCTTCGCTCCAATTTTTCCAAATAGGTTTCCTGAGAACCAAAATTGTAATGTTCCTAAAAACATAAAGATTCCTGCAAGACCGAAACCATATGACCAGCCGATTTTTTCAGCTAAATAACCACAAAGCATCATTCCGAAGAAAGCTCCTGCATTAACTCCCATATAAAAAATGGTATAAGCACCGTCTTTCTTTTCTTCATTTCCTTTATACATTTCTGAAATGATCGAAGTAATATTCGGCTTAAAGAAACCTGTACCGATTACCAATAGTGCTAAACCTACATATAAAGAAAGTTCTGTTTCTAAAGCCATAGAAGCGTGACCTAAGGTCATTATAATTGCTCCTATAATCACTGCCCAACGATAACCGGTGAGTTTATCGGCAATAATACCTCCTAAAATTGGAGTAATGTAAAGTAACATGGCATATGTACCGAAAAGTGCCCCGGCATTTTCAGCAGACCATTCCCAACCCGGGTTGTAGCCAATAGCTGCCATGGTTAAGAAATTAACCAATAGAACGCGCATCCCATAAAATGAAAAACGTTCCCACATTTCAGTAAAGAAAAGTACAAATAAACCTCCCGGATGCCCTAAAACTTTATCTTTAAAAAGATTCTCTATATCTGTATTCATCGATGTATTTAATAATTAAATATTTTCTTCTATTTCGTAGGGTTCGTTGTCTTCAACATTATCTAATTTTCGCTCTTTATCTTCAGCTCCGTGAGTTAAACGTTTCAATGGTTTTAAGATCGCGATTACCAATAAACCGAAGATCACGGTAAAAATGGTGATCCCTAAGAAAATGGTTTGCTCTCCTACTTCTTCTGAACCTTCACCTAATAGACCGGCTACTTTATTTCCTAAACCTGTTGCAGCAAAGTAAACTCCCATCATTAATGAAGCATATCTTACCGGTGCTAATTTGGTAATGAATGATAAAGCTACCGGTGAAGCACAAAGTTCTCCCAACGTATGAAATAAATAGGCTAAAACTAACCAATACATTGCTGAGCTACCTTCACTTTCAAACTCCATCGCAGCGAATACCATAAATACAAAACCAAGACCCATAACGATCACACCAACTGCCATTTTAAATAGTGAAGAAGCTTCGTGACCTTTAAGTTTTCTTTTCGCCCAAAAACCTGCTACAATCGTTGCAAAGATGATAATGAATGCTGCATTTAAACCTTGAAACATGGCTGCCGGAATTTCATAACCTAATAAAACGCGATCGGTTTTTTCTTGGGTATAAATATTCATTAAACCTCCTGCTTGCTCGAATGCTCCCCAGAATACGATCACAATTAAAAATGAAAGCAATAAGACTAAGTATCTGTCTTTATTCACTTTTAATTCTAAATCTTTGTAGATCATCATCATTAAAGCAGTAATTGCTGAAAGGAAAATAAATAAAAGTCCGTAAGACCAACCTAACTCGTACCAACCATAAGCCGACAATGCTAATAAAATCCCTGTCACTCCTAATTGAACCGGAGAATTAAAAAGATCTTTATATAAGGTAGGAATAGAAACCTCGTTCGGATCTTTTTCTGTTGCTTGATTACCAACGTGTGTTAAGAACTTTTGTCCCCAAATATAAACCACAAGACCAATTAACATTGCAATACCGGCTAAACCAAAACCGTAATGCCAACCATATTCTTTAGCTACGATCGCTACAGAAGTGGTTGCTAATAAAGAACCGAGGTTAATACCAATATAAAATATACTAAAACCTTTATCTCTTCGAATATCACCTTCTTGATACAAACCTCCTACTAAAGTAGAAACATTTGGTTTTAATAAACCAACACCTAATACTACTAAACCTAAACCGGTGTAAAATGCCCAATCTTGTTCAATAGCTAGAACACCGTGACCAAAACACAGAATAATTGCACCATATAGCACCGATTTTTTCTGACCGATGAGTTTATCGGCGATCATCCCTCCAGGGATCGACATTACATAAACCAACATCGTATACCAACCATAAAGTGCTAAAGCTTCTCCTTTATCCCAACCTAAACCGGGATTGGCTTCTGTAGTTTTTGCTACCATATAAAGGGTTAAGATGGCTCGCATTCCGTAGTAACTGAAACGCTCCCACATTTCTGTTAAAAACAAAATATAAAGTCCTACCGGATGCCCAAAAAGCTCTCTTTTATGAGCAGGTACTGTTTGTGATGTCATATTTTAGGGTTTATGATTTTATAAATTTTCTTTAATGAAGTTGGTCATTTTTGTGTAAAGGTGAAGTCTTGTATTCCCTCCGTAAATTCCGTGATTTTTATCTGGATAAATTGCCCAGTCAAATTGTTTGTTGGCTTGCACTAACGCTTCTACCATTTGCATGGTGTTTTGCACGTGAACATTATCATCACCACTACCGTGAATTAATAAGAAGTCACCTTTTAAACCTTCTACGTGATTGATCGGTGAATTGTTATCGTAACCAGAAGCGTTTTCTTGTGGCGTGGTCATATATCTTTCAGTATAAATGCTGTCGTAAAATCTCCAGCTGGTTACCGGTGCGACAGCGATCGCCATCGAGAAAGTATCGTTGCCTTGAAAAATACAGTTAGAAGACATAAAACCTCCGTAACTCCAGCCCCAAATCCCGATTCTATCGGCATCTATATAAGCTCTTTCGCCTAATTTTTTAGCGGCATCGATCTGGTCTTCTACTTCAAACTTACCAAGTTCTTTTTGCGTTACTTTCTTAAAGTCTGCTCCTTTAAAACCGGTACCGCGACCATCTACACAAACCACAATATATCCTTGTTGCGCTAATAATTGATACCAATAATCGTTCGAGCTATTGAAAGTGTTTGAAACTGACTGTGAACCCGGACCTGAATATTGGTACATAAACAACGGATACTTTTTTGTTTCATCGAAATCTTGTGGTTTGATCATCCACATATTTAACTCGTTTCCGTTTACTTCAATGGTTGAAAATTCTTTTTTAGAGAAATTATAAGGTTTCAACTTTTCTAATAAAGCCTTATTGTCTTTAATAGCTCTTACTTTTTTTCCGTTTCGAGCTTTGTGAAGTGTAAACTCGTACGGAATTGTAGCGCTGGTGTAAGAATTGATGAAATACGTAAAGTCTGCACTAAAATCGGCATCGTTCGTTCCGCGCTTTTGCGTTAACTGCACTTTGTTTTTACCATTGGCTCTAACTGAAAACACATCACGGTTAATGCTTCCGTTTTCGGTGCTTTGAAAATAAATTCTTCCGGTTTTAGCATCAAAACCATAATATTGAGTCACTTCCCAATTTCCTTCAGTTACTTGATCTAATAATTTTCCGGTTTTACTGTAATGGTAAATATGATTCCACCCGTCTTTTTCACTGGTCCAAATAAAACTGTTATCGTTTAAAAATGTAAGGTTATCGGTCACATCTACGTAAGCTTCGTCGGTTTCATTTAAAACAACTTCAGCAGTATTTTTTTCAGCATTCACAAAAATTAGATCCAAATTGTTTTGGTGTCTGTTCATTGCTTGCACGCTTAACACCTCAGGATCGTTGGTCCATTTAATTCTTGGGATGTATTCGTAAGATTTTTCTAGGTTGACTACGGAAGTATTTCCAGCCTCAAGATCGAATAAATGAAGCGTCACTACTGAATTTTTCTCGCCGGCTTTAGGATATTTAAACACATCTTGCGTCGGGTATAATTGCTGACCGTAAGTACCGTACATATCCATAGAGAATTCTGGCACTTCTGTTTCATCGAAACGTAAAAAAGCTATTTTATCTCCGTCTTTATTCCAATCGAAAGCTCTTACAAAAGCAAATTCTTCTTCGTAAACCCAATCGGTAACTCCGTTAATAATTTCATTGTCTTTTCCGTCTGAGGTTACTTGCGTGGTTTCACCAGAACTAAGATCTTTTACATAAATATTGTTTTCAAAAACGTAAGCTACTTTACTTGCGTCGGGAGAAAAAGTTGGTTCCTGAATTCTATCTTCAGAGATCTGCGTTAATTTTTCAGAAGAAAAATCGTACACATAATAAACTCCGGTAGTCGAACGTCTAAAAATTGACTGTACTTGCGTAGAAAGAATCACTTTACTTTCATTCTCGCTCAAAGTATAATCTTGAAAAAAGTCTAAACCTTCGATATCGGCAGAACTTATTAAAGTTCTCGTTTTTTCACCAGTTTCGTAACTATACACATCTACATTCATCGTTCTTGTAGCGCGATCGAAGTTTCTTACCGCATACTCTTCACCATTATTTAGCGAACGTAACGACTGTAAGTATTCTTGTCTAAACTCACCACCCCATATTTCTTCTAGTGTAACTTCTTTATTTTGAGCATTTATAAAGCTGGTAGCGACTAAAAAAGCAGCTACAAACAAATGATGTAATTTCATATTTTATAGAGAATTCAATTTTTGAAGGTCAAGTTTACTAAAAAATCGCCAAAAAATAGGCAATATACATGTTAAATACTAAGGTTTTGTTAAAGAGATTCAGTGATTTTGAGTAACTAAACCACAGTTTCTAAGCAGAAGTATTCTGCAATTTTAAACCTGAATCGTATCTTTGCGACTTCAATTTGAATAACTAAAACTCATGAAGCAGGTAAAAGGCTTTTCTAAGCTTAGTAAAGACGAAAAAATAAATTGGCTTACCAAAAATTACTTCAACGATTCTTCTCAAGCTAAACAAACGCTAGAACGTTATTGGAACCAAGATCAAAAGCTGCAAAAACTGCACGATGAGTTTTCCGAAAATACGATCTCTAACTACTATTTACCTTTTGGCATTGCTCCAAATTTTTTAATTAACGATGAGCTTTACACCATCCCGATGGCGATCGAAGAAAGCTCTGTCGTGGCTGCCGCCAGTAATGCTGCCAAATTTTGGTTAGAAAAAGGTGGTTTTAAAGCAGAAGTACTTTCAACCCAAAAAGTAGGTCAGGTTCATTTTACCTCTGCTGCAAATACTGAAAAATTAACTGCGTTTTTTAACGAAGTGCAACCCAAACTTATTGAAGAAGTAAAAGCGATCACTAAAAATATGGAGAAACGCGGTGGCGGAATTTCTTCCATCGAGTTACGTAATAAAACAGCCGATCTAGAAAATTACTATCAAGTGCATTGCACTTTTGAAACGCTAGACGCGATGGGCGCTAATTTCATTAATTCGTGTTTAGAGCAAATTGCTGAAACTTTTACACGTGAAGCTGAAAATTATTTTTCTGCGGAAGAACAGCCGGAAGTTGTCATGAGTATACTTTCTAACTACGTTCCGCAATGTTTGGTGAGAGCTGAAGTATGTTGCCCGGTAGAAGATTTACTGCCGAATAAAGCAGATGCTGAAAAGTTTGCCACAAAGTTCGTCGAAGCCGTTAAAATTGCCAAAATCGAACCTTATCGTGCCGTAACACACAATAAAGGAATTATGAATGGTATCGATGCGGTCGTACTTGCTACCGGAAACGATTTTAGAGCTATTGAAGCTTGCGCTCACGCTTATGCCGCAAAAGACGGAAGCTACAGCAGTTTAACCGATGCTTCGGTAGAAAATGGTGTATTTAAGTTTTGGATGGAAATTCCGTTGGCTTTAGGAACCGTTGGCGGACTTACAAGTCTTCATCCGCTAGTAAAATTAGCTTTAGAAATGCTGCAAAAACCTTCAGCTAAAGAATTAATGAAGATCGTTGCTGTTGCCGGTTTGGCTCAAAATTTTGCTGCTTTACGATCGCTAACCACGGTTGGCATTCAACAAGGACATATGAAAATGCATTTAATGAATATTCTTAACCAATTTGAAGCGAATGAAAATGAGCGCCAACAAGTGATCGAGCATTTTAAAAGCAATACTGTAAGCCATAGCGCAGTGGTAGAAATTATCGAAGGTTTACGTAATGGAAACTAATTATTACAGTCACGGTAAACTTTTACTCACCGCAGAATACTTGGTGTTGGATGGCGCAAAAGCCTTAGCCGTTCCGACAAAAAAAGGTCAGTTTTTAAAGGTTGCCGATGCTGAAAAAAATACGTTAAGCTGGAAAAGTATCGATCATAAAGGAAAAATTTGGTTTGAACAGGAATATGAAATTACTCCGCAGCAATTTCTTCCGAAGAAAAAATTGACTGATGCAAAAGCCAATTTAATTTGTCGTGCTTTACAGAATATTTTGTCGACCCTAAGAACACTTCAACCTGAATTATTTGTAGAAAAAGGTTTTGCTATAACGACAAGTTTAGAATTTCCGCAAGATTGGGGATTGGGATCTTCTTCTACGTTGATCAATAATTTGGCGACTTGGGCAGAGGTGAATCCGTATGAATTGTTGGCCAAAACTTTTGGCGGCAGCGGTTACGATCTGGCTTGCGCAAAGCATTCGAATCCGATTTTATTTCAGCTTCAAAAAAATGAAAATCCATTAGTTGAAGAGGTTGAATTTTCACCTAAATTTAAAGACGAGCTGTTTTTTGTTCATCTAAATCAAAAGCAAAATAGCCGAGAAGGCATACAACATTATCGACAGCAGGATCTAGCAAAGAGGCAAGATTGGATAAAAAAAGTGAATCGAATTACTGCTGAAATTTTAAAAGCTGAAGACATTTCAACTTTTGAAAATCTAATTGATGAACACGAATTTTTACTTTCAGAAATATTAGCCTTGCCAACCGTAAAGCAGCATTTATTTGCCGATTACCCAAGAAGTATTAAAAGTTTGGGCGCTTGGGGCGGCGATTTTATTTTAGCAACCGGTAGCGAAAACGAAAAAAACTACTTTATAAAAAAAGGCTATAAAACTATTCTCGATTATCAAGAAATGGTTTTATAGCCTTTAAGAATTATTCTATTTTATCTCGCTTACTCTTTTACGATTTTCTGAGTGAATAGTTTTCCTTCTGCGGTGGACTACCTAGTAAATTTGGTATAAATTTCTAAGCGACTTTTTTGCACTTATTACTTGAACTTAGACAATTAAAAAAAGCCTAAGTGTTAAACTTAGGCTTTTAAAGTAATTTTATGTTTTTATATTAAAAGAAATCTGAACGATTATCTTCAATTTCTGCAGAGCTTTCTAATGCTTTATTCACTCTGTTTAAAGCGTTAGAAGACCTAGTTATCGTTTCTCTGTCTGCGAAAGTTCTATAAGAATCTAATGATGGGGCTTCATTTTTCTTTATAAGTTCTACTACATAAACACCTTTTTTCCCAGCGATTGGAGAAGATGTTTCTCCTTGTTTTAAACCGAAAGCTGCTCCAACTACTTCTGGTTCGCTAGTTGCTCCCGGTAAAGTTGGATTTTCTAAATTAACTGCATTCGCTGTTTGAATAGAAGTACTTTCACTAGAAGCGATTTCTTGCATACTCTTACCAGCAATTCTTTCTTTAATAATTTCAGCTTGCTTTTTGCTTCTTAAAATAGGCGTTACTTTAGGTGAAGCTTCTTCAACAGATTGAACACCTTTAGCTTTTCTATCGGTTAATTTTGCAACTACGTAACCTGAAGATAAATCGAATCGTTCTACATCTCCCACTTTAGTATCTTCATTAAATGACCATCTAACAATAGCTCTTTGATTACCAAGAGTAGAATTAATGTTCTCTTGCATAGCCTTTAAATTGTTAGCAGTTTTTACACTGTAATTACTTTCTTTTGCTAAAGCTTCAAAATCTCCTTCTTTAGCTTTCATTTCGAACTTAGTAGTTTCTGTATATAGATCGCTAGTTGTCTTTTCTGAAGGTTCGATCTCTACAGCTAATGTAGCTACTTGTACAGCTTTCTGTAGGTTGGTAGCTTCTTCAACCATCACTACGTGAAAACCAATTTGATTTTCTACTACTTCAACAGTTCCTTCTTCATTATTATAAGCAAAATCTTTTACTTCTGGTGTTAGACGAGCGTTAGTGTAACGATTCCAACCTAAATCTCCACCGTTATCTTTTGATCTTGAATCGTCTGAATATTCTGGAGCTAACTCATCATATTTTGCAGCATCTGCTTTAACAACACTAGCTAAGCTATCTGCTAAAGCTTGTGCCTGCTCTTTTGTTCTTGTAAAATCTCCTTGATCGATAGCAGAACCTTGGTAAGAAACTAAGATTCTTCTAAGTTTAACTGAATCTGCAATTTGCTTAACTCCGGTTACTTTAGAATATTTCCAAAAACCATTTTCTTTATAAGGACCGTAAGTTTGACCTTCTTCTAAGTTAAAAATATTATTGGCGTTCTCTGACGGTAATGCAGACTTAAACTTATAGTTACCATCGTATGGCATTTCAGAATTTGAGGTAACAAAAGCTTCTACATCTTGTGTATTGTTGAATTTTGAAATGATATCGTTTAATTCTTCTTTAGCAGAATTTTCATCATCTAAAGATGGCTTCTCTTCAAAATAAACATATTTAATGTTTGTATTCGCTTCTCTTTCGAAACGTTTTTTATGTTTATTGATATATTCTTTGATTTCTTCTTTAGAAACTTCAACATTTCCGGCAGACTCATAAGGAACTTGAACAAATCTTAAATCTACACTTTCACTTTGCATTAAATAAGCTTGCTCTCCTTCAACTAAAGTTGCTCCAACACCAGCTCTAATCATATTATAATAAAGCTGATTTTTAGCTTGAAGCTCAATTTGCTCTTCCATTGCTTTCCACTGCTCATAAGCTTGCGGAGAAGTTGCTTTTAAATTAGCTACATATTCTTCTAAAACGGCAGGATCGAAAATACCGGCTTCGTTAGTAAAGTTAGGATTACCTGCGTAAACCTGCTTTAACGTATTATTAAATTGATCGTCACCAACCAAAATACCAGTTTTTTCTATTTGCTCTTTTAATAAAGCTTCTTGCAAAGTTCTTTGCCAAACTTGATTTACAGCTTCTGTACTTGTAGTACCTCTACCGTTACGTTGGTAATTTTCAACTTTTCTGGCAAACTCTTCACGATTTACATCTTCACCATTGATTGTAGCTACCGTGTTTTGATCTTTTTGACCTGAAAAACCACCAGTTTTAAAAAGATCTGCCAATACAAAAGAAAATAATGCAAGGGCGATAATTACAATTAAGAAAACAGAACGTTGTCTGATTTTATTTAATACTGCCATTTTATATGATTTTTAACTAAATAGTGGGCGAAAATAAGATAATTAAAGAAATTATAAAATATATATTTCTTAAAAAGTTTAGGAATTAATCTTCATCTAACACTTCTAACTCAACAAGGTCGATTTTTGTATTAGAAACTTCAATTATTGTGACTTTAAAATTCTCGATATGAACGGTTCCGCCTTGTTCGGGAATTTCTTCTGTGTGGTTCACGATCCAACCGCCAAGGGTTTCGTAATTCTCTCCTTCAGGAATGTTTAATTTGAAGTTTTCGTTGACATAATCTACTTCTAAACGTGCAGAAAATTTGTAGCGATTCTCGGCTAGCTCTTCTTCTATAAGTACAACAGGATCATGTTCATCTTCAATCTCCCCAAAAAGCTCTTCAACAATATCTTCAACAGTCATCATACCGCTTGTACCGCCGTATTCATCGATAACAACTGCTATGCTTTTTCGTTTTTTGATTAGAATATTAAGGACATCTTTAACCAACATCGTTTCTGGGACGTAAACCACCGGCATCAAAATAGATTCTAAATCTTTTGGCTTCTTAAACAACTCGAAGCTATGAATATAGCCCACCATATCGTCGTTAGATTCTTTGTAAACCAATACTTTTGAAAGTCCGGTTTCTGTAAAGATCTGGATAAGGTTTTTTGGTGATTCTGAAATATCTACGGAAATAATTTCGTTACGCGGGATCATGACTTCACGCGATTTTACTTCAGAAAATTCTAAGGCATTTTTAAAGATTTGAATTTCAGAATCTATCTCATCGTCTTCTTCAACGGTTTCCATTTGTTCTGAGATGTAATTACCTAATTCAACTTTACTAAAGGCTAATTGCACTTCATCTCCATCAATTTTAAAAAATAACTTGAGCACTAAATCTGAGATCCAAATAACGAAAGCTGAAATAAAAGTGAAGATCACATAAAAGAAATATGCCGGAAGTGCAAAAAACTTCAACAGCGAATTTGCATAAATCTGGAAGAATACTTTTGGCAAAAATTCTGCCGTAAAAAGAATAACGATGGTTGAAATAAGCGTCTGACTAAAAATTTGTCCGTCGGCAATCCAATAATTAAGAAATCCGTTTTCAAAAGGACCTAATTGCGTAAGCCAATTAACCAACAAATCGCCCATATAAAACCCATAAATTACTAGCGCAATATTATTACCTACCAACATTGTGGCGATAAATTTTGAAGGTTTTCTGGTTAATCTTTCTAAGATTTTAGCCAAAAAATCACCTTGCTTCTTCTCGATCTCAATATGTATTTTATTGGAAGAAACATACGCTATCTCCATACCTGAAAAGAAAGCAGATAAAATAAGAGAAGCGATAATGATAATAATTTCGGTATGCATTAGCGTTGATTACGTTCTTCGATCTTCCTCCTAAACCTTCGTTTAAAGAAAAACATAAATACTGCAACGGCTCCTAAAAAAATACACAGATAAGCACGATCTACAGATTCACTCCATACGCGGTAAGCTTCAAAAAAGAAAAGCACGGCAAACACCAAATATGCGTATTCAAAATATTTAAAATACTTCATTATTGTTCAGATTCATCTAAGTATTGCACGCCAATATTAGAGCGTGAAATGAATTTATCAAAATTTTCGTTAGCATCAAAACCTTCACCATCATTTAATGCTCCATTATTCATTTGAATATTATATTTTTTATCGGTAAAAACCCAACTTCTGGCTTGATCCCAATATAATTGTTGAGCGTTTAAAATAGTGGTGTCGCTCGTTACTACTTTTACATTCCCTCGCAAATCGATAAGGTCTGTTTGGTTGTAAACTATGCCATAATCGGCAACGATAGTCGTTTTTTCTTGTTTTTCATTAAAAAAATCGACCTCAACTCCGTCTGGAAATTCACGATAAGCAAACTGTTGATTCGTAAAATCTAACATTTTAGGACTTCGTAAATTCGCTTTTACTTTTCCGCTGTCGGTATAAAACAAATTGACACCTTCACCAATAGTAAGTGGCTCAACTCTATTACCGTCAAACTTTCTCGCTTCGTTTAAACCGTTTTGACATGAAAAAAGCATTGTCGCAAAAAGAATCGCGACAATGCCTCTTAATATATACTTATATGTTAACCACATAAATTATTTACTATAGTGCAGGAACTCTAACACTTTCTCCTACCCAACATCCAAAACTAATATTGTCACCAGTTTTATAGTCTGAAGTAAAGATATCTTGTTTCTGCGGAGCAGTACCTCTATACGATGCAGCTGTTTGACTAGCATTAGATTTTAAAGAAGGATCTACTTTACCAGCTCTATCTGCATATTCTGCAGCTAACCAATAAACTGCTCTTTTCTCGAAAGAAGTTTCACCACAGTTATTTGCGCTAGCAGCATACATTTGAGCAATCTTTAAGTAAGCGATACCCAATGATGGTTGAAATTTAAGCGCTTTTCTGTAAAAGCTTCTTGCTTGAGACAAACTTCCTTTTGATTTATATTTATTAGCAATCGCATAATATACTTTTGCTTTTGCTAAAGGCTCTTCTTCTAACTCTGCAGATTGGTTATAATATTCTAATGCTTTTGCATTATTACCATCTTTATCTGCTAACTGACCTAAATAATAAGCTGTTTTAGCTGAAGGTTCTGCTTCGTGTAAAGCTTCTACTAACTGAAAGAATAAAGGATCGTCACAATCTTTAGCAGAAAGTCTTCTCGCTGCTTTACGTAACCATTCTGTATCTGTTTTCTTTTCTTCAAAATCTTTTTTATAAAGCGGAATTAAGTTATCACAGTCTGCTTTTTCACCTAGCATAGAGTTAATAGAACCCTTAATTTTCATAAAGTTAGTTAGGTAAATATCAGAGTTACTCAATATTCTTTTCTCATTAGAATTTAATTCTTCTCCCGCTTCTTGCTTCGCCATTAAAGGTTCTGCTTGTTCTGCACGAATAATCTCTTGACGTTCGATTTTCTGAATTAATTCATCATACTTAGTAAAAACTTCTTGAAGATCTTTTTTACCAGCTTCTTGTAATTTAACGATTAAGTTAAAGTAAGAATAAAGCGCTTTTGGACTATTAAAAGACTCCCGATCTAACTCCCAAGCTTTATCAAATGCATTATATTGCTCTTCTAAAGAACCTAAACCATTATCAAATTTTACCTGAGCAATATCTGCATAAGTCTCACCTTTCTGAGTTTTATCAGGGAAATTTTCTAATCTTAATTCATAATTTTTAATTAATGCTTCTGCATATTCTTTTTTCTTCGCAGCATCACCTTCAGCATCTTTAATTAATTGCTTAAACATACGCTCACCATATTGGTATAACGCTAAGTTTATCTTAGGGCAATTCTCTGCTAAAGTATTATAATGAGGTAATGCAGACTTATAATCTTTAATTTTTGCACTTTGCGAATAAAGACTTAAGGTTGTATTACAATCTACCTCTTGAGCATTTGCTGTACCGAAGCTAAAAAATACTGCGGCTAATAAAGCTAACAATTTGGTTTTCATAGTTGATTATATATGTAAAAATTAATTAAACTTTCTTTGTTGGAACCATCTATCGTTTAATGAAAGACTTAGAAACACGCTAAAGAAGTTTTCTTCTACTAAGCCGGCGCTGGTGGTTCCTCTTCTTCCAAACTCAACACCAAGGTTTGCATTAGTTAGTAATCTTCCTGCGGGTAAACCTACACCAAAAGATATGCCAAACTCATCGATATCTTCTCCGTTAATGTTTAAGCCCGAGTCTCCAAACCTTGCCCCAGCTCTATAAACCACACGTTTAAAGTAGCTTGTCACATCATTATAATCTGGAATAAAATATCCACCTACACGATAAGTTGTTGCATCGGTATATTCAACATTATTTAACTCGAAAGATCTATTTGTATATTCACTTGAGCTTAAGCGTTGATATTCTGCACCCACAAACCATTCTCTAGGCTTACCAATACCGGCACCAAAACGAACTTCTGAAGGCAAACTCATTTCATCATCTATAACGTCTATTTCCCGAGCGTCTGAAACCAATTCACTCTCATTATAACGTACTAAAGTGGCTAATTCTCTAAAGTTTTCAGACTTCAAATCTGTTGTTGGAGTGAAAGACGCAGAAGCTGTTAATTGTAATTTTTTCGTAACCATTTGCTCGTATTGAGCTGCGAATTTCATTTTAAAACCACTTAAATCTGACCTGTTGATTTCTCGAGTTCCAAATTGAATATCGTTTTGAAAGTTAATGCTTCTATTCTGGATATTACCAAAATTATAACTCCCCTCAACACCTAATCTTAAATTTTCTGTCAATTGATAACCCGCCGCTAAGAAAAGTTTATTTAAACCTCCTCTACCAGAAAATTCACTTGTCCCAAGCTCATCCACATTTCTTAACTGATAACCTACCGAAGTAAAAGGAACAATCCCTAAACCGAAACCTAACTTACCTGTCGGTATTCCGATTGCTAAGTAATCGATATTGGTATTCGACAGATCATCTTCTGTATCGTTTGAAGATATTGTTGTTTCTGAATGAGAAACTCCGATAGTATATGTGGTTAAGCGTAAAGCTCCGTAACCAGCAGGGTTCTGAAGGTTAACATGAATACTATCTGAAGCTATACTCAAACCTCCCATAGATCTATTTTCTGTAGTTCCCTTAAATTTCTGAACCCCGATACCAAAGAATGAATAGGGAGAAGAAGTAATTTCTTGCGCACTTAAAGTGACTGTAAAAAATAAAATCGCTACTGTAACTAACTGTTTAATCATTAACTTTTATTAAATTCTAAAATTTGATTCAAACCTTCAAGTAAGAAATTTGAGGGGGCAAATATGCTATTTTTTACGTTCTTAGACAAAATTTGACGATCCCCACCGGTTAAAATAACTGTTAAATCTTGAAAATTATTTTTATATTCTGAAATAAAACCATCTATTTCTAAAGCTGTTGCTTTTACAACTCCAATTTTTAAGCATTGTTGCGTATTCTTTCCTAAAATACTTTTTTCTTCTTCAACAACCTCGACCAAAGGCAACTTTGCCGTAAATTCATGCATAGCGCGAGCACGCATAGTTAATCCCGGAGAAATAACACCTCCTAAATATTCGTTATCGCTATTTATAAAATCATAGGTTATACAAGTTCCCGCATCGACGACCAATACATTTTTATTTTTATATTGATGTGCCGCATTTGCGATTAATGCAATACGATCGATCCCTAAAGTGTTTTTAGATAAATACCTATTTTTAAAAAAGACCGGTGTTGAAGACAGAAGTTGCAAAAATTTAGTTTTTGACTTAAGTAATTCTTCCCAACTTTTTGGATGTTTTTGAACACTCGATAGAATTGAAAAGCTAATTTTCGGATATTTTTCGAAAAAAAAATAAATTTTTTCAGAAAAGATTTCCTTTTCAAAAGCATCTTTCTCAACAAGTATATCATTTTGAAATACAGCGAGTTTAACTAATGTATTCCCAGCATCAACAATTAGATTCATTTGATAAATTTAGATTACAAACATACAAAAAACAGAAATTTTTCAATTTTTTGTTGTGCAATAGTAAAAATGAATATATATTTGCAACCGCTTAACGCACTGGTGCCTTAGCTCAGTTGGTAGAGCAAAGGACTGAAAATCCTTGTGTCCCTGGTTCGATTCCTGGAGGCACCACCTTTTAAAACGAAAACCCTTGAAAATCAGTATGATATTCAGGGGTTTTTTATTTCACTGTGTTTATTACTGTGTTTTTTTTATTAAAAAAAATAAGGAGCGAAATGCTCCTTAAATAAATTACAGTAACTTTTTAATATCACTTTTTCGATAACGTTTCCTATTACCTAACCTGGCATGGACACAAATAGTCCCTTCGGCTTCATACTTTATTAATGTTGTTGGTGATTTGATATTCAATAACTCCATTACCTGCCGACTATTTAATAGACTTTCCATTATAAAATAATCTCATTAATCGCTCTCTTTATCTCATCATTCGTCACCCTGACATAACATGGTGATGAGCCCTATATAAGATAGTTTAATTTACAGTCCGAGTAGCTAAAACTATACTTATCTTACATATACTAACCTACTACATTAATTTAAATCAAACAAGACCATCACCAGATTATTAAAGTAATAAGGGGGAGTCCCCCCTCCGTTACCCCTCTTATACCCCCTCCCTATGTATACACTCAATAATCGAGATGGCATTGCTTTCTAAATTTTTTTCAAATTTTTTTAAATAATCAAAAAAATAGAACCTGCAAATCTTTTCACCATTTGCAAAATCAATTTTGAAATCACATTCAAAAAATAAATTAAAATATTAGGTGCTGTTTTTCAGTGTTTTAATAAATAATTTAAAAATAAATATGACTTTTTATCTGCACGTGCATATATATTATTGAGGGTTTAAAAACAATAATAACCCTTGACCCTTTTATGTATTTGATTAAATACATGATTAATAAAATAGATTTAATATTATATATACATGATACCTGAACTTAAATACCATGAGCATTTAGCAATATTCAACAAGAAGCATAAAGTACAAGATTATTATACTACCAGTGAAGTCATAAAAATAACAGGTATAAGTGAACGAACACTAAGAAGTAGATTATCTAAGCTAAAAATTAAATATCAGAATCAAAAAAAATTTCTCTATAAAGAAAACAACAAATGGCACATAAGTAAACTTATAGTTGATGAGTTTTATAGCAGATATAAACCCCAAAAAGCTACTAGATACAATCAACGATGGGAGTCATTTATCACTTGGGTAATGAAGGATAATTATGATGATGATGCTCACCATTATTTAATTAATGAAGTAAAGAAAGCTTTCCCAAATCAACTAGAAAATGAATGGTGTTTCGTAATCGAAAAAACAAAAAGAGGGGTAAATCACGTTCATGGCCTTTCTAAATTAGACCATGAAACATTATTCCCTGTAATACATAAAATCATAAAAGATAGCGGTATAATCGAATCTGAATATGATGTCTTAGTGGGTGAAGTAGAGAACCGACACTGCGCTGAAAAGTATTTACGAAAGTAAAATATTGTACCAAATAGATTTTTGAATAACAGGGCATTACTATCTTATCTAAATAGGAATTTAAAAGAAAACAAGTGAATCTAAGGAAATTACTAGACCCGTCTTCAAACACTGGTTTAGAAATTTATAATTTTAAATCTAACATTTGATTGTCTAACTTCTTCCAGTTAGGTTGGTGTTTTGATAATTCAGCCCAGAAATCTTTTGAATGATTTTTAATTTTAGTGTGCGTAAGTTCATGAATAATTAAATAATCAATTAAAGACCAAGGTAGTTTAATAGCATCAATATTGATTATGATATTGTTATTTGCCGTACAGCTTCCCCAACGTTTTTCCATTTTTTGAAAGCGTAATTTGTTAAACTTAAGACCAGTTTCTTTAGACCGTTTATTTATTCGTGGTGTAATTTTTTCTTCAGCTTTGATTTTAAAAAAATCTTTTAACGCTATATGAATATCATCTTGCGAATATTTCTCAGGAACGGTAATTTTAAATTTTGATTCATTAAAATTTATACTGACAGAATTAATGGTGGCATCTTGAATTATTTGGGTATAATATCGACGACCTAAATATTGAATTCTTGAACCAGTTACAATATCACCTTCATCAATAGTTTCTACTAGGTTCAATTTATTGAGTATCCATTTGGCTTTTTTAAGAATCAATCGTTGCGATTTTTCAATAGAAACAGGTTTCCCTTTAAGCACTACACCATTACCTCGCTCTACCGTAATATAATGCGATTTAAGCCCATCTCTTTCTTGAATGGAGTAATCTATTGTTTTATTACCGTATAGGACTTTAGGCATCTTTATTTTTAATCAATATATCCAACAAATCTTTAGCTTTTTGCTTTGCTTCAACGTTCTCCAATTTACTTCTTAGGTAACGTTTTATTTTATTCTCAATATCTTTTTTAACCCTACTTTTATTAGACCACCCAACTATGCTTAATTCACCTGAAATAAGGTCATAGAGTGTATGTGTTGCATCTTCTGCTCCTTCAGCAAGGATAGCTTTCATTGAGTTGTAAACGGCTTTCTTTTGCTCTGTATTGAAGCCCTTGCTCTTACTTTCTTCTTGTTCTTCTACAATTTTATCAACCAAACCAGCATAAGCTAACAGCAACTGAGTTTCGGTAATGCGTTGCTCTTTTTTCTGCTTAAGCAATTCTTCTAAACGCTGCGCTAATGGCTTAAAAAAATCTGGGTTTTTATCTAAACCAACCTTAATGGTGTGCTTCAGGTTATTTCGCATTTTCAACTCTTTGGTTGATGGTGAAGCGTTCAACATTTCTTCTTTGAACTTTTCCCTATCAATAATTGATATGGGTTCTTCCAGTAAATTCTCCACACCTTCAGAACGCAAATGCTCATCAATCATTGTTTGTAGCATCTTACTTTCATCCTGACTTACTTTTAAATCTTCATCATCTGGATAGGCATTTCTGGCTCTTAGTTTGATTTCGTTATAGAGCTTGAAGTCATCTTCATACTTCATTGCCTTAGTGTTCGGCAATACAATGTGAATGGACTTATTGAATTCTTTTAGTAAGACCTTAAATTCATCTCGCTTATCCAAGGGTTCAATATACCGCAAAGCAGCATCTATATACTTTTCACGTTCGTATAATCTATCGATACGCATTGGTCTAAAGAACTCAACCAATTTATTGTGGTTTAATTGTAACCTTGGTAATTCTTCGGCTAGGTTCTTTAAGATATCATCTGGTCTTAAATCTCCACTAAAGATTTCCATTGCTTGAATTAGATAGGAAGAAATACCATTGTAATCCACAATATAACCCGCATCTTTTCCTTTGCGGGAACGGTTCACCCTTGCAATGGCTTGTAGTAAATTATGCTCCTTTAATGATTTATCCAGGTACAACACACTCGCAATTGGTGCATCGTACCCAGTTAATAGCATATCACTCACAATTAGAAACGCAGTGTTATCGTATTTTTTCTTGCCAGATTTTTCCTTTTCATCTTCATCCCCAAATGGAAGTTTATAATCTTCAGTTGCCGTTTTTACGTCTTCGGGTGGAGTTACCCAAATGGGTTTGGGATTATCAGGATTTTCTTTGTTATGTTCTACAGCGGTATAGTATTCTTTAGCTATTTCATCTGATTTGGCTGAACCCAAACTGATAATAACCTTAGATTTGAAATGATGAAAATCTTCATCCTGTAATTCTTTAAAAATCTTCTGATACTTTATAGCAGCTTCCCGTCCTGCTGTTACCAACATAGCTTTATGACCATCAGTATAAATTTTGTCACGATAATTGGTGATTATGTGCTTGGCCACATCCCGCATTCTACTATAGGATAACTGGTATTTTCTTAAAGCGGCACGTTTTAAAACATCCTTTTTTTCTTCAGAAGCATCTTTAAATTTCTCATCAAATTCTTTATCCAGTTCTTCTTTTTTAACATCTAGTTGGGCTATCCCTTCGTCATACAACAATTCTACGGTAGCTTTATCGGCAACCGATTCTTTAATGGTGTAAACATCAATGTAGTCACCACCATAAAATTCTCCCAGTGTACTCTTATCTTCTTTACTTATTGGTGTTCCCGTAAATGCTACAAACTTGGCGTGTGGCAATACCATACGCATAAATGCGGCAAGAAAACCATAATGACTCCTATGGGCTTCATCCACCAGAACATACAGGTTCTTTTTACTGGATAGATGAGCAAGGTCAATTTCTTCTCTTTCTGTAACTATCCATTTCCCTTTTTGGAGTTCTTTTGTGATTTTTAATAGCTTATTACGTTGGCTGTCTATGGTTTTTTCAACCCTAATATTATCGGTTTCCTCTACTTCGGTTTGGTCTTTATCGGTCTCTTGAAATTTCTGAAGTGTGGTGGTAATAATCTTACCATAATCATTACTTAGTAAGGTATCCAAATGAGCAACGGAAGATGCTTGGGTAACATTTTTAAACCCAACATTTTGGAATGTAGTGGTAATCTGCCTATCCAAATCCTTACGGTCGGTCATTACCATTACCGTTGGGTTATCAAACCCGAATTCTGGTGACATCAATTTCCTGGTTACATAGGCCATAGTAATTGATTTACCCGAACCTTGTGTGTGCCATACAACACCACCACGGTCTTCCTGTAGTCTTTGTATGGTTTTATTAGTTGCTCTTAATTGCTGATACCTTGGTAGCTTTTTTATTATTCGTCCGTTATCATTCTCAAAAATCACAAAATGGCGAATGATATCCAATAAACGCTCCTTACGGAAAATGGAATATAATAGAATATCCTGCCGACTTGGGTTATCTCCCAAAAAGCTCAGGTCTTCTTCCTTATGTGGTTTGTAAACGGAATAGAATTGTTTGGGTGCATTTACCGCACCATATTTACCACCAATTTGCCAGATACCCACCATTAACTGATTAAAGTGGAATAGCTTTTCTGAATTCTCCTGATAATGTTTTAAATCACCATAAGCAGTTTCCCAGGCATTTTGAGCTTTGGGTGATTTACACTCAATAGCGGCAAGTGGTAACCCATTTACATAAACCATAATATCTGGTTCTGAGTTCCACGACTTACCTTTAAATTTCATTTGGCTGATGGCCTGAAAATGGTTGTTTTTAAGATTATGGTAGTCTATGAAATGAACGGGGTGAAATTCTTCTTTACCATCTATTTTTTGCTTTAAACTAAGTTTACTCCCACGCAGGTAGTCCCAAATGTCCTGATTGATTTCTATTAAAGAAGTACCAGTAACGGAAGTAATGGTATGATAGGCTTTTTGTAGATTATTATCATTAATCCAGGGATTAATACGTTTAATTGCCGCTAATAATTCTTCTTTAAAAATAACTTCGGCATTATCTTTACGTTTATCCAGTTGGGTAGCTTTACCACTGGTATACCCCATACGTTCAAAAAGCTGTAAAGCTGGCAACTCACTATATTGGTATTCTGGTTGGGTAGTATCACTCATAGGTTTAGGCTTCATTTAGATTATTAACCCGAATTTTACCCGTAAGCAATTGTTGCATCAATCCTTTTTTAAGTTGTTGATAAGCTTGTTTTTTATCTTTTTGGGTTTGTAATTTTGTATCTACATTATTTAAAATTTCAGTGATTTCATTTTGCTCTTTCATTGACGGTAACTTAACCAAGCAATCCAGTACTTCACTTTTCTTTAAATTTGTTTGACCTACTCCATTGTCAAATGCAAGAAAATACCTATTTCTATTTATGGATAGATAGAGAAAGTAATTGTTCATCATATCTTTAGCTCTAATTAAACAGATGCGTTGATTTAATGTATACAAACCATTTTCATCCACCAAATAACATTTAGAAAGTGCCTTACCATTGGGTACATCACTCATTACCATTGTTATGTCTCCTTTATTTAATGGAGAAAGATTTTGATTTGATTTTTTAATCACTTTCCCATCTGAAGATATAAATTTCGAATTAACTACTATATATGCACCATTCTCATCAATAATTTTCTCGTGACCTTTTCCATTTCTAAAATCAGCAACTTCGCTAATCTTCTTCACTTCCCAACTTTTAGGGATTTCCCCAAGTGGTGAATCTTTAAACTCGGTATGACCAATACCCTTGGTAAGCAGGCGTTGCATTAAGCCTTTTTTGAGTTCTTCGGTAGCCGTAATTTGCTGGTCAATCACCGCTATTTTCTCATCTACCGTACTTAGGATATTGGCAATTTTTTGTTGTTCTGGAAGGGGTGGGAGTGGGAAGGGATATTTTCGTAATTGGTCTAAATCTACCCCTGTTTGCCCGCCACTTCTTTGAGATAAATTTTCAACAAATGCCCAGACATTATATTGTGTAATGAAATAATATAAATATTCCTTATTTAGTTCTTTCTCGTTAGGAATGGCTTTTAATAATGCTACATTATAAGCACCTTCAAGACCTCGAAAAATTTGAAATATAGGAGGACCATAACGCCCAATCATTATATCATCTTTATTACATTTTTTTCTTGCGAGTTTAGAAGGTATATAGGTTTTATATTTACTCGTCTTATAATCTCTAGTTTGAATAAGTCTAACATAACCATCTTCAGGTTCATAAATAAAAGTGCTTCTTGGAGGTTGTGCACCACCAGAAAATTTAACAATTTCTCCTAAGTTTCTATCTTCCCATCCTGTGGGCACTTCATTTCTCATACTCATATCCCCAACTCCTTTAAAAACCCACTTAGCTTGTGGTCAATTTCTGCTTCTTGTTGTTCTAAGTTGGCAATGGTTTGCTTTACCGCTACCATATCTACTTCAGGTTCAGGCTCACTTGTATCAACATATCGTGAAATGTTGAGGTTATGGTCGTTTTCTTTTATTTCATCAATAGCTACCACACGCATATATTTATCCACTTCAGTATAGCCATCATACGCCTCTACAATTTTCTGTACGTGGTCTTCTAGTAACTGGTTTTGGTTTTTTCCCTCTTTAAAATCGTTACTCGCATCAATAATCGTTACCTTATTTTTTTGCGCTTCGGTTTTGTTTTTATTGATAATCCAGATGGATGCAGGGATACCCGTGTTGTAAAACAATTTTGATGGTAAACCTACGATACCTTCGACTAAATCGGTTTGTAACAAAGCTTTACGTATTTTACCTTCGGTAGAACCTCTAAACAAAGTACCGTGTGGTAATACGACACCCGCTTTACCATCTTCTTTTAATACGGATATCATATGCTGTAAAAAAGCTAAATCGGCATAACCCCGTGGTGGGATACCATACTGAAAACGCCCATAAGGGTCGGTTACCTGTGTATTATATTTTGGGGTGACTTTTTTCTCTTTCCCGTTTTTATCGAGTTTAACTTCCACATTGGTTTCCGCAGGTGTCCACCATTCGCCTTGCGAAAATGGCGGGTTGGCAATCACCCTATCGAACAACATTAGTTCGTTGTTTTCAATATGTTTTGGTGACACAAGTGTATCTCCTTTCTGTAAATCGGCATCAGTAAAATTATGAAGTAGCATATTTAATTTACCAATTGCCCAAGTGCTTAAGTTCTTCTCTTGCCCGTATAAAGACACATTAATGTTTTTACCTATTTTGCCTTCAGGTTGTTCGGCGATGTAATTAGCAGCTTCAATCAACATCCCACCGCTACCCATTGTTGGGTCGTAGATACGTTGCTTGGGTTCAGGTTTTATGAGTTGGACGATAAGTTGAACCACACCACGTGGGGTATAAAATTCGCCTCCTTTTTTACCTGCATCATCAGCAAATTGTTTAATTAGATACTCATACGCATCACCCAAAATATGTGGAGAATCCAGGTCTGCATTACGCAGTGAATATTGATTAAAATGGCTTAACAAACGCTTGATGACATCATCGGAAAGCTTGTCTTTATCACCAAATTTGGTGGTGGTCAACACACCTTCTAAAGAGGTATTTTCCCGTTCTATGGCTGCGAAAGCTTTATCGAGTTCAACACCAATATTCTCAGTTACTTTGGTAAGGTAATCCCATCGGGCTTCAGGTGGAAAATTGAAGTAGGCATCATCTTCAGCTTCTTCACGGGTACTACCGTCTTCTTCCATTAAAAGTTCAACTTCTTCTTCAAAAGTGTCGTTGGTTCTTTTAAGAAACAGTAATCCGAAAATGTAATTTTTAAAATCTGATGAATCGATTGACCCTCGTAATATATTAGCCGATTCCCATAACCAGGATTCGAGTGTATCAAGTTTTAAGTTCATTTGATATATTGAATTAGTAATTTGTGTAGGGTAGCGGTAAATGTACTAAAATGTTGTGAGTTTGTTAACATCTGAGCAAGGTAAATTGCTAAGTGTTCATAATTAGACTAAAGGCTAAACTTGATACATAACATTATCATTAAACATTGATTTGATTTTAAATCAACCGTTCAAAATAAACCACCCTAATATTGTACATAAAATTAAAATATCGTATCTTAGTTTTAAATCAAGAATATGAAAAAAGCAAGATACAATAGAATATCATCTCCAAACCAAAAACTAGAACGTCAGTTAGTACGTAATCACCCTGACGAAATCATTTTTAATGATGTTATCAGTGGTGCTGTGGCGTTTAAAGAACGTGAACAAGGTAAAGCATTGATGGATGCTATTGATAATGGTGATATCAATTTTGTATCGGTAGCTGCGGTTGACCGTCTAGGTAGAAATTTATACGATGTTTTGACTACATTAGAATATTTTAATAATAAGGGTGTGATATTACGAGTTGATAATTTGGGACTTGAATCGATGGTAGATGGTAAGCCTAATCAAGTATTTAAGCTGATTATATCTGTTCTTGGAAACGTCGCTGAAATGGAACGTAATAATCTTAGAGAAAGACAATTAGAGGGCATAAAAATTGCTAAAGCCAAGGGTGTTTATAAAGGTCGAGAGCGTGGTTCTTCGATGAGTGATGAAGCGTTTTTAGAGAAGTATAGAACCGTAGTAAAAGAAATCAATAAGCATCCCAATTTGTCAGTTAGGAAGCTAGCTAAGATAACTGGTGTAAGTGTCGGGACGGTACAGAATGTGAAATCAAAAATGAAAACTATTTAAATCTAAATTATATATATCATTAAAAAGTGTATATATCTGAATTTATCCTATTTATTTCATCAACAAATCTTTTAGTTTTTATCATTGACTCGGTCTTTACATATACTTTTCTCATAGCATTGTTTGGCTTCTTATCTGGATGAGTCATATTATCGGCTATATCAGGGTCAACCCTTAGAATATCTAAATTTGTAAGAAATGATTTTCTACCATCGTGAGCCGAAATCAGCTTGTATTTAGGTTTTTTCGTTTTGATTTCCCCAAAATGATACGTTACATTTTTTTCAATACATTCATCATCAAACTCAAGCAACTTAAATAATTCTTTTAATTTTCTATTTATTGTACCATTAACAGACCATTTAGGAAACACACCACCATGCCTATTAATTATGTCTTCAACAGGTTTCAATATTGGCATATATACCTCAGTATTAGTCTTTTGCTGTGTACTTAAGAAGTATTTAAAATTACATTTTTTTATTACTTTACCATTTTCATCAAATTCTTTATCTTCACAATACTCAATAGGCTGAGAACTCGAATCAACCATACTTTGATACCTCATTCCCGTTAAACTACTTATAATAATAAACTCTTTAGCCATTTGAAGTAAGGTATCATATGACACATCTGTGTCTATCAATTTTCTAAGTTCACGTTGATTGACAAAGATATCTTTAGACGACGGTACACTAGGTGTTTTAAGGTCTGTTAAGTTGACGTCTATAGGGCATACTATACCCGATTGTTTAGCACGTCGAATTGTCTTAATTAAAGCGTCTTGATATTTACGAATCGAATTAACCGAATACCCGTATTTCTTTTTAGTTTGCTTTTTATCTCTAATTGAATCTTCAACTACTTTTTCACCTCGTAAAATTTCATCAGTCACATCCCAGAATTTCCAATAATAGTCAACATCAAAATCTTTAAAAAAAATCTCTTTAGACATCACCGACTCATATTCCTCGATTAAGGTTTTTAATGTTTTATAAGTTTTAATGGTATTTGTAGTAATTTTATCTACCGCATTTTTACCTGCACCATTTTCATATTTTTCGATATCAGCTTGCAAAAATTTTAAAATTGAGACTGCTGAATCATCAACCCTATCTTTTCGATTTAATCGGATTAATAACTCTTCTTTTAATTCTGCTGGTGATGGTGTTTTATTTTCCGCTACATATTTTGATTCAAGTTTCCAAACCTCATCTTTAATTCGATTCATTTTGTTCTCGATAGTTCTATTCGTTCGGGTGTGTTTTTTGAAAATATTTGGGTCGAATTTATACCCAGTTTTAATATCACCAAATTTACTCGGTTGTATCTTGGCTTCGACAGATAACCTACAAGGTAATGACCTCCTTTTACCACTAGATTGCATTTTTGAATACCCATAACTGATACTTACCATTATAAGCTCTTCAGCAGTTCTTTTTTTTTGGTCTTTATTTTTTGGTTCTAAATAGAATCTAAATTTAGGAGGTTTCAAAATACTGTGTTTTTTACTGTGTTTTTTTATGGTATCAAAACTAATAATTTAATTTAAAATGAAACAACTAAATTTTTAAAACCCTCCCTAACAGCACGTAAATAAAGGGGTTTAACAAAAAATGAAATGTAGTGAAAAAGAAAATAAATCTTCCTGGAGGCACCACCGCAGAAACCTCGATCTTTGATCGGGGTTTTTTGTTTTAAGCCTCATTACACTTGACTTCCGAAGGTTTTTTACAAATATTTAATATTAGCTTTTTTCAATTAGGGTGCTACATAGGGTGCAACAAAAAAACCGCTACTACAAAGTAACGGTCTTTTCTGAAAATATCGGTTTTATTTTTTACCGCTTCAATGTAAAGTGAGATTTAAACTGTCTTTTTTGCCCTTCATAAACATAATCTACTAAGAACCAATAATCATTTGATGGCATATTTTTGCTATTGTAAATTCCTGCCCAACCTTTACCCGAAGGAGATATAACAGTTAACAACTTACCAAAACGATCGTAAATACTAACTTTTGCGTTTTTATCGAACTTTAAGTCGTATATATTCCAAGTATCATTAAATCCATCTTCGTTTGGCGTAAAGAAACGAGGATATTTTACAATATCTATTTCTACTGCCTCTGTACCACAATCTCCATATTCACTTTTAACTTGAATTTGATGCGGGCCTGAAGCTACATCGTAAAATTTATTACTTTCCTGAAACCCTCCACCATCTAAACTATACTGGTAATCGCCGTAACCTTTTAAAATTTCAACAGAAATATTAGCTACATCTTCAAAAGGTTGGGTTACATTAACTTTTACCAATGGTCTCCCGGAGTCTTCAACCGTTACCGTTGTGGGTAAATAATTACAATCTGAGCCAATTTCTGGATTCAGCTTTTCAACTTCAACATAATACTCTCCAGCTTCTGTAGCTTCGTATTCTGAACCTGTAAAGATGAGTTCGTCATTTAAATACCAATGCACTCTAAATTCTGAATCATCTAAACCTGAAATTAAATAAAACGATGAATTCACTTCACCTGTAGTAACGTCTCGACAAATCGTTCCTCCTTCAATATAAAGTTGCGGACGCTCATAAATTGTAATTACTATTTCTTTTTCTTCAAAACATTCAGGGTTATTAACAGCACTTGCGTAAACAAATACTCTATACGTACCCGGAACATCGAAAGACAATTCACCTTCTGTTAATTGATTTACTGCTCCAGATGACCAATAATAATTTAATTCAAAATTCTCTTGACTCATCTCTGGCAAAGTATAACTACCGCATCGTTCGATAGTATCTTCAATCACACTTAAATCGGGCTGCGCAATATTTACGGTAAAACTTTCTTCTGTCTCACAAATAAATCTAGTACCGTTTTTTACATAAATAAAAACCTCTCTATTTGTATTGATCGTATAACCAGGATTTAATTGATTGCCTTCACCTCCACTTTCGGTATAATAATTTCCAACACTTAAAGAAGGTAAGGTGTAAGATTCACAAACAAAAACATCTTCTGCCGGCGCTAAATCTAATCCTTCTATATATACGGTAAAAGAATCTTCATTATAACACCCCAATAAATCTTCATATTCATTGTAGATATATATTGTCTGAGTTTCTTCTATGATATCTCCAGGAAATAATTGCTCTCCCTGCGCTAGACTTTCAGTATAATAAGAACCATGATTAATTTCTGGTAATTCATAGCCGTGACAATCATATATATCTGTAAAATTTGAAACTTCTGGATAAGATCTTATTTCTACTTCAAAAGAAGTTTCGTTATCACAACCATTTTCTTCATTATTAATATAAATTGTCTGAGATGAAGTAATCACACCTCCTGCTGCTAATAAATCTCCAGATCTACCTGAATCGGTAAAAAATTGACCATGAACAATTTCTGGCAACACATAGGTTTCATCTTCACACAACACAACATCATTTAAACTATCGACAGGCGGAATGGGTTTTACTTGTATATAAAATGAAGTCGTATTTGTACAATTAGGCATCGTAGTAGTTTGCGCATAATAATAAATGGTTTGGCTTTCTTCTATATAAGCTCCTTCAGGTATTTGATTTCCTTGACCTTCAGCTTCAGTAAAAAAACCACCTACTGAAAGTTCTGGCAACTCATAACCACCACACACGACTAAATCTTGAAATTCAGGCACAATAATTACACTAAATTCATGCTGATTATCACAAACCCCATCATCATTATAAATATAAAATGTATTGGATTGTGAGATCACATCGCCCTCAGACAACATCACTCCATTACCATTAGTATCTGAAAAGTAATCACCATTTTCTATGTGAGGCAGCTCGTAATTTCCACAAGTAACAACATCTTCTAACTCATCTACCAACGGCAACGGCAATATCTCTATCTCGAAATCTTCTTCTCTACAAAATTCTCCTTCAATTTCTGCATAAAACCAAATGGTTTGACTCTCATAAATAAAGCTACCGGACGGTAAAAGATCTCCACCTCCATTTGGACCTCCTTGTTGGGTATAAAACTCTCCCGCAGGTGGATGTGGGATTTGAAACTGACCGCAATGCTGTAATTCAACAGAATAATCTTTAATTAGAATAACTCTAAAACTACTTTGGTTTATACACCCATTTTCATCTGGACCATTAAATATATAAATGGTTCCCGACTCGGTTACCTCATAACCAACCGGCAGTTGTTCTCCTTGACCATTTGGAGAAGAATAATAATTACCGTGTTCAATCTCTGGTAAAAAATAAGATTCACACTCTACCACATCTTCTAATTCTGATACCTGAGGCGGATCGTTTAGTTGAAATGTTACCGGTGCGACTTCTGAACAATAAGGATTTTGATTTTCTTCTACTCTCACCCAAATCACTTCTGAACTTTGACCTGAAGGTATTTCATAATTAGCAAAATCAGCAATAGGATTAGTTCCTGCTAATGCATCACTTTCGGCATTGAAATAAGAAAAATTATAATTAAAGAGCTCCTGAGAATCAACGATAGAAGTATTCACTATCGCCAAAGAAATTTGAGTAGGTATGCCGGGCATGGTACATAACTGAAAAGCATCAGGAGTTTGAAGCTCCATTTGATCATTAATTAACAACTCAAAATCCGTAACAGAAGAGCAATAATTATCTGTTGCCATATTGAATAGTTTCACCAAAACAGTCTGATTACCTAAACTTAGATAATGATCAACTTCAGATAAAGGGATTGGGTTTAAAGATTGTAAATCTTCTTCTGAAGCAAAATAATGAACTACATAATCACTATTTTCTATACCTAAAAATTCAGCATCATTATAGGTAAGATCAAAAACGTGATCACCTTCACCACTATAACAGGCAACAATATCTTCAGGTTCTTGAAGACTTAAATCTGTAAACTCAACTTGATCACTAATTAAACAATTAGTCCCTTCTTTTGTTACCAAAACACCGTAAGTTCCTAATTGACTTGCCTGAATAGTATTAGAAGTTAACCCCGGAATTATCTGACCATTATACGTCCAACTATGATCGTATTCTTCTACATCTAATCCGGTTGATAAAGAATAAACATCTCCTTCACAGATCATTTTGTCTTGACCAAGATCTACATCTGCCGTAAAACTACCAGCATCTAAAAATATCGCTGAATCAAAGTTAGCATCGTTAGAATCTGCAATTACCAATCTAATTTTATAAGGAGTTCCTGGAGTTATGTTTGTTTCTGCTCCCAACAATTTGGTATAACCACGCATATTAACTGTAGAGCTTTCTGGCGTGTTTACATTATAAGTATCAAATAAGTTTCCGTGATCAGACTCACAAGAATTATTAAAATCACTATCCTTAATGTTCTTTACCGATATTGGTGTGTCAGTTCCCGGTATTACTGCTAAATTCTGCATTTCTCCGGTTTCTAAATTAGTTAATAAGAAAGCAAACACATCACTCGAAACACATTGCCATTCTCCATACTCATTAGAAGCAAACAGAAAATTAAATCGAAAATTGCTCGACAACGGCACAAAATCAAATTCTAAGAAAGCTAAATCTGTCAAAATCGATGATTGCCCAGAATCTTGATTAATTTGCTCTAATACATCGTCTGATAAACTATTGACTTGACTACTTAAATTTTCATCGGTATAAGGTCCTTGTGTTAAATAAGCATTACCTGTTCTAATCATCACACCTTCTTCAATAGGAAATGCTCCGCCGTTATTAGTAAAATATGCAACAGATTGTTCAGAAGAAATCTCAACATTAGAAACTTCAACACAAGCGTTATTTAACAATACATTAACTAAATCTTCAGGTGAATTATCATTTTGAGGTATCGAAACCGTCTGTGAAAAACCTGCAAGCGACAACAATAAAATTACGTGGGGTAATAGTTTCTTCATATTCCTTTTCATAATAATTTATAGCATAATTACCTGTCGTCCAAGAGGCAAATCTGCCGATTAAATGCAAATATTATCATAAATTACGATGAAAAGCAAATTTTACTCGATGAAATGCAATAGAGTTTCTTTAAATTGCTATTCGTATTATTTATTTTTAGGCTTATGAAAATCAGATATTTGAGTAATATTAATAGGTTTACTTTGTTTTTATTGCTTATTTGTGTAACATTAGCAATGATGAAGTACGAAAACCCCAAAACTGTTAAAAAAGCGTTAAAAATAAATATTCAGACTCCGGAAGAACTTTATGGTGATCTTTTTTATTCCATTCAAAAAAATCATCATTTATTTAACGACAGTAAAACTTTTGTAGATGCTATTCCTCTTTTTGAAGTTGAAACCATTAGAAACAAATTCTCTCAACTAAATAATCCTAATGATGAAGAGCTAAAAGATTTTGTAATTCAAAACTTTAAGCTACCAAAAGAAAATGCTTCTTACAAAGCAGATTCTTCAGATATCAATGAACATATTTATAAACTTTGGGATGTTCTACAACGCCCGGCCGATGAAAAACATTCAGGAACGTTAATTCCGTTACCACATTCCTATATAGTTCCCGGGGGTAGATTTCGAGAAGTTTATTATTGGGATAGCTATTTTACGATTTTAGGTCTGCAAGAAGACGGTAAAAAAGAACTCATTCAAAATATCATCGATAATTTTTCTTATTTAATTGAAGAATACGGCTTTATTCCCAACGGAAATCGAACCTATTATTTAAGTCGTTCACAACCGCCCTTCTACGCATTAATGATCGATGTTTTAGCTGAAGAAAAAAATGAGCAGGTGTATGCAGAATATTTACCACATTTAGAAAGAGAGTACGCTTTCTGGATGACAGGTAAAAATCAGCTTCAGCAAAAAGAAGACACAAGGCTTCGAACCGTTAAAATGCCGGGCGGAGAAATTTTAAACCGATATTGGGACAATAAGAGCACACCTAGACCCGAAAGCTATATGGAAGATATTGAAACAGCCGAAAAAGCAATTCAACTCTATCCTGAAAAAACAAAAAAAGAAGTTTATCGAGATATCCGAGCCGCAGCTGAGTCGGGTTGGGATTTTTCAAGTCGCTGGTTTTACGACGACAATAATAAAGAGGCAGGATTGCCTAATATTCATACTACAAATATTATTCCGGTAGATTTAAACTGTTTGCTTTATAATCTCGAAAAAACAATTGCAAAAGCTTATCATATTAAAGGAGACGAAGTCAAGCAACAGTATTATTTGGATTTAGCTGAAAAACGCAAAGCAGCGATTCAAAAATATTTTTGGAATGAAGAATTCGGCTTTTATTTCGATTATAATTTTCAAGAAAAAGAGCATACCAATATTTGGTCGCTGGCAGGAATTTATCCGTTATTTTTTGAAGTCAGCAAGCAGCAACAAGCTTATTCAGTAAAAGAAAAATTAGAAGAGAAGTTTTTAGTCCCCGGTGGTTTATTGGCGAGTACTAATTTCACTACTCAACAATGGGATGCGCCAAACGGTTGGGCTCCGCTGCAATATTTAGCTATTGAAGGTTTACGTAATTACCAACAGGATTCTTTAGCAAAAACGGTAAAAGAAAGATGGCTCAATCTAAATAAAAAGGTTTACCAGAGAGAATATAAAATTTTAGAAAAATACCACGTCGTAAATATTAATCGTGAAGGTGGCGGCGGTGAATACCCTAATCAAGATGGTTTTGGATGGACCAATGGAGTTTACAAAAAACTTTCTTCTGAAAAAGTTGAAACTACACAACCGTAAGTTTAATACCCATTGCTTTTATGCGATTAACGACTTTTGAAGAAATTCCGCTATCGGTAATAATATGATGTACACAATCTAAACTGCATATTTTACCAAAACTCTTTTTTCCGAATTTTGAAGAATCTGCTAAAACAATTGTTTTTTGAGCAGACTGAATCATTTTTTGGTTCAGCGCAGCTTCTTCTAAACTGGTTGTTGTGCAGCCGTAATCAAGATCGATCCCATCGACACCAATAAATAATTGATTGCAAGAAATATCGTTCAGAATAAAATTTGCATAATGCCCAATTACCGAAGATGAACTATGGCGAACATTACCTCCTAATTGAATAACATCGTAATCTTTATTTTTAAGCAGCTCCACCGCTACATTTAACGAAGAAGTAATAATATTTAGCTTCCCTTGAATGTTAATAGCTCTTGCCAAAGCTTGCACGGTGGTTCCTGAAGCGATCATAAAAGAATCGTTTTCAGAAATTAAATTAGCAGCAGCTTGAGCGATCCCGTTTTTTTCTTCAATAGAGATTTTTTCTTTTTCATTAACCGGACGATCTTTCATATAAGGATTTTCGAAAGAAGCGCCGCCGTGTGTTCTAAAAAGCAAGCCTTTATCTTCCAAAAGTTTTAGATCCTTTCGAATAGTTACTGCAGAAACATCAAGTTTTTCACATAAATCGGTTACTTCTACGTAGTTGTCTTTTTGAAGTATTTCTAAAATTTCTTGATGTCTTTTCATAAATGCTCAAATTATAAAGGCAAATATAAAAAATAGAACTTCAATACCGCGTTAGAATAATAATAACGTAAAACTCCCAATAAATGCAATTGAAATATTACGAAAGAATTTAGCTTTCGTTTTTATGCTGAATTATCACATTTGTAATTTTTTACTTTCTTTTTGTTTCGTTTTATAATTTTTTTATTATTTTTGACCTGTATTCGTAATTTAACAAAACGATGAGTAATCAAAATATATATTCTAGAGAAGCTATTTTAAGCCAAATAGATGCAAATGAAGAATGGGATGTAATTGTAGTTGGCGGTGGAGCAACAGGTTTAGGTACTGCTTTAGATAGTGCCACTCGTGGTTATAAAACTCTATTATTAGAAATGGCAGATTATGCCAAAGGAACTTCTAGTAAAAGTACAAAGCTTGTTCATGGTGGTGTTCGTTATTTAGCACAAGGCGATATCGATTTGGTGAAAGAAGCTTTACACGAAAGAGGATTGTTAGCGAAAAACGCTCCGCACTTGGTAAAAAACCAAAGCTTTATAATTCCTAACTACAAATGGTGGGAAGGTATGTATTACACCATTGGTTTAAAAGTTTACGATTTTTTAGCAGGTAAATTAAGTTTAGGGAAATCAAAACACATCAAAACGAAAGAAACCATAAGCAGACTTTCAACCTTAAAACAAGAAAAGCTTAAAGGTGGTGTTGTTTATCAGGACGGTCAATTTGATGATTCTCGTTTAGCAATAAATGTTGCGCAATCTTGTATTGAAGAAGGAGCGACTTTACTCAACTATTTTAAAGTAAATGGTCTAGAAAAAGACGAACAAGGAAATATTTCTGGAGTAAAAGCAACAGATACAGAAACGAATACTCAATATACTTTTAAAGGTAAAACCGTAGTTAATGCTACTGGAATTTTCACCGATGAAATTATACAAATGGATAATCCTGAAGCTCGTAAAATGGTTAGACCAAGCCAAGGGGTTCATTTAGTATTCGATAAATCTTTCTTGCCGGGTAACGATGCAATTATGATCCCGAAAACCGATGATGGTCGTGTACTTTTTGCAGTGCCGTGGCACGATAAAGTAATTGTTGGCACTACAGATACGATGTTAGATGAGCATAGCTTAGAGCCAATAGCTCAAGAACAAGAAATAGAATTTATCTTAAAAACCTTCAATAAATACGTAGCCAAACAAGCTACAAGAGACGATGTGCTTAGTATTTTTGCAGGTTTAAGACCGCTTGCTGCACCAAAAGACAATTCAGAAAAAAGTAAAGAAATTTCTAGAAGTCATAAAATTATCGTTTCTAAAGCAGGTTTAGTAACTATTACCGGTGGAAAATGGACCACTTTTAGAAGAATGGCTCAAGACACGGTAAACAAAATTATTAGTCTAGGGAAGCTTCCTAAAAAAGAATGTAAAACAGAACAGTTTGCATTACACGGAGCGCAACCTATGACTAATCTCGAAAATCACTTATATATCTACGGAAGTGATAAAGAGAAGATCGAAAGCTTGATGAAGCATGAGCCGAATCTTGCAGAAAAATTAAATCCGAATTTACCATTCACTAAAGCTGAAGTAATTTGGGCAGCGAGATACGAAATGGCAAGAACAATAGACGATGTGCTGTCTAGAAGAGTAAGAGCTTTATTTTTAAATGCAAAAGCTGCAATAGAAAGTGCTCCCGTTGTTGCACAATTACTCGCACAAGAACTAGGTAAAGACGAAAATTGGAAGAAAAACCAGGTAGAAGCTTTCAATAAAATAGCAAAAAATTATACCATCTAGCTAACCCACAACTCAATAAATAAAAACCTAAAACTGATCTCTTCGCTCGAGCATTCAGAGAACAGTTTTATCTAAATCTTAAATTTTATGGATAAATATATTCTTGCGATAGACCAAGGAACTACTAGTTCTAGAGCTATCTTATTCAACAAAAAAGGCGAAATTCATTCAGTAGCCCAAAAAGAATTTACTCAATATTTCCCAAAACCGGGATGGGTAGAACACGACCCTGCAGAAATTTGGGCAACTCAAGCCGGCGTTGCTGCAGAAGCAACAACCAAGAAAGGACTTAATGGTAAAAACATTGAAGCCATTGGTATTACGAATCAACGCGAAACCGTTGTAGTATGGGATAAAAATACGGGTAACGCAATTTACAATGCTATTGTTTGGCAAGATAAAAGAACTGCAAAATATTGTACAGAACTTAAAGCCAGCGGTAAAGCAAAAATGATTCAAGAGAAAACAGGATTGGTGATCGATTCTTATTTCTCCGGAACCAAAGTAAAATGGATCTTAGATAATGTTGAAGGCGCTCGCGAAAAAGCTGAAGCCGGAGATTTATTGATGGGAACCATCGATACATGGTTAATCTGGAATTTTACTAAAGGTGATCTTCATGTAACCGATGTAACCAATGCTTCTAGAACATTGCTTTTTAATATCAATACGATGGATTGGGATGAAGAGTTATTAGAGCTTTTCGATATACCAAAAAATATGCTTCCTGAAGTTAGAGATTCTAGTGAAGTTTACGGGCATACCAAGACTACAATTTTCGCTTCTAAAGTGCCAATCGCAGGGATTGCAGGAGATCAAATGGCCGCTCTTTTTGGACAAATGTGTACCAAAAAAGGGATGGTTAAAAATACCTACGGAACAGGTTGCTTTATGTTGATGAATATTGGAGAAAAACCAATTATTTCTAAAAACAACTTACTTACTTCTGTGGCTTGGCGTATTAATGGTAAAACAGAATACTGTCTGGAAGGAAGTATTTTTATAGGTGGAGCTGTAGTACAATGGTTACGCGACGGTTTAGGCATTATTCATAAATCTTCACAAGTAGAAAGTTTAGCAAGTTCTGTAAAAAGTAGTGAAGGCGTTTATTTTATTCCTGCGTTTGCAGGTTTAGGTGCTCCTTACTGGAATCAAGAATCTAAAGGAACCATTTTCGGTATTACTCGAGGAACTACAGATGCACATATTGCCAGAGCTTCTTTAGAGGCGATCGCTTACCAAACCATGGATATTCTAAAATCGATGAAAGCCGATTCTGAGATCGATATTCATGAACTTCGTGTAGATGGTGGTGCATCGGTTAATAATATGTTGATGCAATTTCAATCAGATGTTTTAAACACGACTACCGTAAGACCAAAAGTAACTGAAACTACTGCGCTTGGTGCTGCATATTTAGCAGGATTAGCTGTAGGTTACTGGAAAGATACCGATGAAATTCAGGAAACTTGGGAAGAAGACGTGAAATTTCAGCCTACTGAAGAGCAAGAAGAAGTGAAACACGGTATTAAAGGTTGGTATCGCGCTATTGAAGCACTTCAGCACTGGAGTGATAACACAGAAAACGAATAAAAGATGACACCATTTATAGCAGAAATTTTAGGAACTGCCATTCTAATTTTATTAGGTGGTGGCGTGGTAGCCAATGTAAACTTGAATAAAACTATTGGTCAAGGTAGCGATTGGATCGTTATTACTACAGGTTGGGCACTTGCCGTTTTTGCAGGCGTAGTAATTGCAGGTCCGTATAGTGGAGCGCATCTTAATCCGGCGGTGACAATTGGTTTGGCCGTTGGAGGATTATTTCCTTGGGCAGATGTTCCCACTTTTATAGCAGGAGAATTTATTGGCGCTATGTTAGGTGCTTCGTTGGTTTATTTAATGTATAAAGATCATTTTGATGCCACAGAAGATGGTGGTGCTAAAAGAGCGGTGTTTTGTACAATGCCGGTTATCCCAAATACTTTTAGAAACATGATCAGTGAAATTATAGGAACATTCGTATTAATTATTTGTGTTTTCTATTTTGCTGAAGCTTCTTTTGAGACTGAAGTAGGCTCAACCACAAAAGTTGGTTTAGGAGCTATTGGCGCAATTCCTGTTTCATTTATTGTTTGGGCAATTGGGCTTTCTTTAGGAGGTACCACCGGATATGCTATTAATCCTGCTCGTGATTTAGGACCTCGTATTGTTCACGCTATTTTACCTATTAAAGGAAAAATTGATAGCGGTTGGGGCTATGCTTGGATTCCTGTCGTAGCACCACTTATCGGAGCCGTTTTAGCTGCAGTTGTATTTTTAACACTTGGTAAATAAATTGAAAAATGAAATCATTAAAATATCTATTTTTATTCTTCGGGATCTTCCTAAGTCAATCGGCATTCTCGCAAGATCAAGACAATATTATCGAAGAGAGAAACGAAGAGAAATTAGAGGAAAAGGAAGACGAAGAGAAGCTGTTTCATTTTAATCTTCAGCTTAAAAATATGCACTTATGGAGAGGTTATCACGTATCTAACTCTCCGGTAACTGCAGCAGATGTAAATTACACTTCAAAAAACGGCTTTTTTAAAGCAGGACTTTGGGGGGGAAGATCTTTTAACGGTGAGTATACCGAGTATGATTATTACGTAAGTTTTATGCATAAAGGTTTTACGCTTGCTGTTTGGGATATTAATAACACTAGCGATTATCCAGATGTTGGTTTTTTTAATTACGATCGTGCAGAAACTTCACATTTTATCGATGTAAGTTTGGCATATCAATTCAAAAAAATTCCGTTGAAAGTTTCTTGGGCAACCATTGTACAAGGTAGAGATACTTATGTAGACGATAATGGTGAGCTTAAAAATGCTTTTTCTAATTATGTTGAAGCTAGCTATGTCATCTTAGATAAAGAAGATTGGTCTTTAGCAGGTTTTGTTGGCGGAGCGTTTTCTTTTATGAGCGATGCTAACTTTTATGGCGATCACTCTACGATTAATAATGTAGGTGTTATTTACAATAGAGATTTAGAAATTTTAGAGTATACATTACCTGTTTCGGCAACCGCTTCGTGGAATCCGTTACAGGAATATGGTGCAATTCAAGTTGCTGTGAACCTTTTTTAAGTTTGTGTGAGTAAGGAGGTTTTTTAATTTGAACGAGAGAAGTCGGCATTTAGCCGACTTTTTGTTTTATAAATACTGAAAATTGCATAACTCTTCAGAAATCTCCCAAAGCCGCTTTGCTTTTTCTTTATCATTTGAAATAGCATTCGAGTCGACCACTTTTGGTTTCCCTGAATATTCTTGAAAACCCGAAGGCCCCAGATAATCTCCACCCGCTAATTTTTCATCTAAAGCAGCTTTAATTTGAGGTTGCGCTCCACTTTTAGCAGATTGCGTGAACGGATATACAAAGGGCGTAAGCAACTTCATCATTCCTGTTAAATGCCGAAACAAATTGGTTCTCGAAAGTCCGGGATGTGCTGCTAAAGACTTAACTGAAAGCTGTTGTGCTTTTAGTCTTCGGTCTAATTCGTAAGCAAACATTAAACAGGCAAGTTTACTTTGCCCGTAAGCTTTCTGTTTGTCGTAATTGTTTTGAAATTGAAGATCCTCAAAATAAATATCGCCCCATTTATGTGCCAAACTGCTTAAACTTACCACTCTTGCTTCAGCAGCATTTTTTAACGGTTCTAGAAGTAAACCGGTTAACAGAAAATGACCTAAATAATTAATCCCGAATTGTAATTCGAAACCATCTTTAGTTTTCCCATAAGGCGGAATCATTAATCCGGCATTATTCACTAGAATATCTAAACAGTTATATTCAGATTTAAATTTTTCAGCAAAACTTCTTACAGCATCTAAACTCGATAGATCTAAGGGTAGAATTTTTAGTTGAGCTTTAGGGATTTCTTTTAAAATTTCAGCTTTAGCTTTTTCAGCTTTGCTTTCATTTCGGCAAGCCATTACTACTTCAATATTTTTTTCAGCAAAAGCCTTTGTAGTTTCCAAACCTAATCCGGTATTGGCTCCGGTAATAATGGCAATTTTATTCATCGTGATGTTTTTCTAAAAATACTAACCTACATCAATATACAGCGTTAAAAAAAGTTAAAGCCTCTCGCTAAATTTTTCAAGAAGTCATAAATCTATTAAATTGAAAACAAAATTTTATAAAATGAGTCAAGTAGAAGTAAAAGCATACGGCGCAAAAGCTAGTGACGCCGATTTAGAACAATTAGATATTAAACGTAGAGAAGTCTTACCAAACGATGTGAAGATCGATATTTTATACTGTGGGGTTTGCCATAGTGATATTCACCAAGTCCGTAACGATTGGGGCAATTCTAAATATCCTGTAGTTCCTGGGCACGAAATTATTGGTCGCGTTATTGAAACCGGTAACGAAGTTTCAAAATTTAAAGAAGGAGATTTAGTAGGTGTTGGCTGTATGGTCGATTCTTGCCAAGAATGTGAATCTTGTAAAGAAGGTTTAGAGCAATACTGTGAAAACGGAATGGTGGGAACTTACAATGGTAAAGATGAACATTTGGGCGGTCACACCTTCGGCGGTTATTCTGAAACGGTAGTAGTTAGAGAAAAATTCGTATTGAAAGTACCTGAAAATATCGATGCAAAAGGAGCTGCGCCGTTATTATGTGCAGGGATCACCACTTGGTCTCCACTTCGCCATTGGAAAGTAAAAAAAGGAGATAAAGTAGGAGTTATTGGTTTAGGTGGTTTAGGTCACATGGGCGTTAAATTTGCAGCTGCTCTAGGTGCAAAAGTGGTGATGATCACAACTTCACCGGGCAAAAGTGAAGACGCTAAGAAATTAGGAGCCGATGAGGTGTTGATCTCGAAAGATAAAGAACAGATGAAGAAACATGCCGCATCGTTCGATTTTCTGTTGAATACCGTTCCGGTAAAGCACGATTTAAATCCATACATCAATCTTTTAAAAAGAGATACTACAATGGTGTTAGTTGGTGCGATTGAACCGCTAGAAGAAATGCATGGAGGTTTATTAATTACTAAACGAAGAAATGTTGCTGGTTCTGTAATCGGTGGAATCCCGGAAACTCAAGAAATGTTAGATTTCTGTGGAGAACACAATATAGTCTCTGATATTGAAATGATTGATATGCAAAACATTAATGAAGCTTTCGAGCGCGTCACCAAATCTGATGTAAAATACCGTTTTGTGATCGATATGAAGTCTCTGAAAAACTAATTATCACATCAAGTTATATATTCGAAAGCCTAAAGTCTATTATAGATTTTAGGCTTTTAATCATATAAAAGAAAATCCCTGACAGTAAAAACTATCAGGGATTATTATTATTTTAAAAAGCTTTAACGCTACTATTCTACCGGTTGGTCTTTTTTGTAAGCATCACTATGAATGTTTGCTACAGCTCTACCCGATGGATCGTTCATATTTTTAAACGATTCGTCCCACTCTAAAGCAGTTGGTGTGCTACAAGCAATCGAAGGCACTGAAGGTACCGACAAGGCTGCAGCATCACTCGGGAAGTGTTCTGTAAAAATTGAACGATAATAATATTCTTCTTTACTACTCGGCGGTTGTATTGGGAATTTAAAATGTGCGTTGGCTAGTTGCTCATCGCTCACTTTTTCATTAACCATTTCTTTTAAAGTATCGATCCAACTGTAACCTACTCCATCAGAAAATTGTTCTTTTTGGCGCCAAGCTACACTTTCTGGTAAATAATCTTCAAATGCTTTACGAAGCACCCATTTTTCAATACGTTCCCCATTAATCATTTTATCTTTTGGGTTTAAACGCATCGCAACATCCATAAACTCTTTATCTAAGAAAGGTACTCGACCTTCGATACCCCAAGCACAAAGTGATTTATTAGCTCTTAAACAATCGTACATATGTAGTTTGTCTAGCTTACGAACGGTTTCTTCATGAAATTCTTTATCGTTTGGCGCTTTATGAAAATAAAGGTAACCACCAAAAATCTCATCTGACCCTTCTCCGGAAAGTACCATTTTAATTCCCATCGACTTAATGTGTCGAGCCATTAAATACATGGGCGTAGAAGCTCTTACGGTAGTTACATCGTAAGTCTCCAGATGGTAGATCACATCTTTAATCGCATCTAAACCTTCTTGAATGGT
This sequence comes from Mesonia mobilis DSM 19841, assembly GCF_000423405.1. GTDB lineage: Bacteria > Bacteroidota > Bacteroidia > Flavobacteriales > Flavobacteriaceae > Mesonia > Mesonia mobilis. Next base: position 104,184 of record NZ_AUHX01000007.1, read on the forward strand.
AAATTTTATTTCGTGATGTACCGTATCTAAATGGTCGGCAACTTTTTGGGCTGCCGCTAAGTCTGGTGAACCTTCTAAACCAATTGCAAACGAGTGTAAACGTGGCCACCAAGCTTCATCGGTATCTTGACTTTCAATACGCTTTTGTGCATATTTTTTTGCTAATGCTGAAGTAATAGATGAATCTAAACCTCCTGATAGTAAAACTCCATAAGGAACATCACTCATTAATTGACGGTGTACGGCTTTTTCTAAAGCTTCGCGTAAATCTTCGATACTGGTTTCATTATCTTTCACATTGTCATACTCCATCCAATCACGTTCGTACCAACGCTGAAAACCTTCTTCTTTACTTGATAGGTAATGCCCCGGAGGAAATAATTCAATCTTCATACATTTACCTTCCAACGCTTTTAATTCTGAAGCTACATAAAAGGTTCCGTTTTCATCCCAACCAATATAAAGCGGGATTATCCCCATATGGTCTCGCGCAATGAGGTATTCATCAGTTTCTACATCGTAAAGAGCGAAACCAAAAATACCATTGAGTTCATCTAAAAATTTCGCTCCTTTTTCTTTATAAAGTGCGAGTATAATTTCGCAGTCAGAATTGGTCTGAAAGTTATAATTACCATTTAGCTGATTTCGTAGATTAAGGTGATTATAAATTTCACCATTGGCAGCAAGTACCAAATTACCATCTTCAGACAACAAAGGTTGTTTCCCTGAAGTGGGATCTACAATCGCCAAGCGCTCGTGCGCCATAATGGCCTTCTCGTTACTGTACACACCGCTCCAATCTGGACCACGGTGACGAATACATTTCGCCATTTCCAGTAACTGAGGTCGTAACGTTTCAGAGGCTTCCTCTAGATCGAAAGCGCAAACAATTCCGCACATAAAGTTACATTTTAAATAAATTAATTAATAAATAATAAAAATCAACCCTGCTATAGAGTTGATTTGTTTGTTGAATCAACTAATATAAATGAAAAAACTTAGAACAAACTCGGAAAATGATGTGATTTTTGGAGATTTTCTGAATGTTTAAAAACTCAGTGATTTAGCGTTAATTAATTAATTTTTAAATAAAATATAATCCTAAAATTTAAGAATCTGACAAATATGATTTTCTTAAGAGATTAATAGAATATCATTTGTAACTTTCTAATAAAAAGATGAAAGCTATATTTACTACACGAGCCGGCGGACCTGAAGTACTTCAACTTCAAGAAACCGAAAAACCTTCTCCTCAAGAACACGAAGTTCTCCTAAAAATTAAAGCAGCCGGGGTTAACCGAAGCGATATTTTAACGCGTGAGAATCCTGATGCATACGGTGACGATTTGCCTTCAGCTAAAATTCCCGGGTTAGAAGTTTCCGGAGTGATTGAAGCTATAGGCTCTCAAGTTTCTAACTTTAAAATTGACGATAAGATTTGCGCCTTAGTAGCCGGCGGCGGTTATGCCGAATATATTTGTGTTGATATACGTTTATGCTTGCCCATTCCCGAAGGTTTGAGTTTTGTAGAAGCCGCTTCGTTACCGGAGGTGATCTTTACGGTTTGGTTTAATTTATTTCAGCAGGCGAATCTAAAATCTGGAGAAAAATTACTTATTCACGGTGGCACGAGCGGCGTTGGCGTGATGGGTTTACAAATTGCCAAGGCTTTAGAAATTGAAACATTTGCTACAGCGGGTTCTTCTGAAAAAATAGAATTTTTAAAGAACATTGGGGTTTCCAAAGCGATCAATTATAAAGAAGAAGATTTTCAAGAAGTATTGAAAGATGAAAAGCTTGATGTGATCTTAGATATGGTTGGTGGCGATTACACAAATAAAAACCTGGAACTACTTCAACCCAAAGGAAGACTCGTAAATATTAATGCCATGAAATCTGCGGAAGTAACCATAGACCTTTGGCAGGTTATTTCTAAAAATATCACCTTAACCGGAAGTCTTCTAAAACCTCAACCTATTGATGTAAAAGCCAAAATAGCTCAAGAAATTAAAGCTAAAGTTTGGCCGCTTTTTACTTCCGAAGAAATAAAACCTGTGGTCTATAAGAAATTTCCGCTATCAAAAGCGAATGAAGCTCATAAATTAATGGAAAGCAGCAATCATATTGGTAAAATAATTCTCGAGGTTAAATAGCATATTTTCGAGCTACTCGTTTGCGGTTAAGCATGACAGAAATACAAATTAAAGCTCCTAAAAACGCCATAAAAGCGCCGACAACTTCTGGTGAAGTGTAACCAAATCCGTTATCAATAGGTATTCCTCCGAAAAAAGCTCCTAAAGCATTTCCGATATTAAAACCGGCCTGCATACTCGCTGAAGCTAACATTTCTGCTCCTTTTGCAGATTTGATCATTAACATCTGAATAGGTGCGATTACCGAAAACGCAACGATACCGGTAATAAAATTCATCACTAGCGATAGCATTTGGTTTTCAGCAACTAGTTTAATTCCGAAGAGACAAATAACCATAGTGAAAAGCAAGATCGTTCCTGCTTTAATAGGTGAAATAGCATCTGCCAATCGACCACCAATATAATTACCAATCGTCATCCCTACTCCTACCATCATCAAGATAAATGTGACGTTAGATTTTGCAAATCCGCTTACATCAGTAAGTAGCGGAGTGATATAACTGAACCACGCAAAAAAGCCTCCCGTACCAACTGCCGTAATAAGTAATACCAACCAAGGTTCTAAATGTTTAAATATTTTAAGTCCTTCTTTGGGTTTTTCACCTTCATTTTTTTCAATTTTAGGCATCCAAAAGATCAAAGAAAGTATCGCTAACAGTCCAATTGCAGCGACTATTAAAAAACTATAGCGCCAAGAAATACTTTGCCCGACATAAGTTCCTAACGGGATACCAACAATATTCGCAAAAGTTAAACCACTAAACATAATAGCGATCGCACTCGCCTCTTTGCCTTGCTTCGCTAATTTACCGGCAACTACGGCACCAACTCCAAAAAAAGCTCCGTGTGGTAAACCTGAAAGTAAACGGGTTACTAAAAATAAATTATAGGAAGGCACGATGATCGACAAACCATTAAACACCGTAAATAAAACCATTAAGCCTATGAGAAGTTTTTTAGGTGGAAAGTTACCGGCAATGAGCACCAATAATGGCGCACCAATTACAACTCCTAATGCATATGATGAGATAAGGTAACCTGCTTCTGGAATACTAACCGATAGATCTGAAGCAATATCTGGCAGCAAACCCATCATCATAAACTCTGTCATCCCAATCCCAAAACCGCCAATGGCTAAGGCGATTAAACTTTTTTGAATATTCATATTGCTTCAATTTGAAGCTGCAAATGTAGTCGGAATTTTAAACTGAAAAGAAAACTAATGATAAAGTTTTACTACCGCAATATAGAGTTTACTAACGATATCGATTGAGATTATAAATTCATTCTTTGGTAATTTCTAAAATTTTCTCTTTCGTAATAGGTTTGGTTAAATAACCTTTTACTTTATCAAATTGTTTAGCACGTTCTTGATCGGAATAATCGATAGATGAAGTTGCCAAATAAATGCAAGAGTCTTTAAAATCTTCTTTATTAATATTTTCAAGAAACTCCCAACCATCCATTTTAGGCATATTGATATCGAGTAGCATGATTTGGCATTTGCAATGGTTGTTTTTATAGTAGTTGAAAGCATCTTCGCCATTATAAAATGTTCTTATAGCGATGTTCCCATCAATTCTATTGATAAGTCTTTTCATTAAGAGTTGGTAAACTCTATCGTCATCTACTATACAAATTTCCATACTACTTTTTAAAATACAGGGTAAAAACAGACCCTTTATTTAACTCGCTTTCAATTTCAATTTTACCTCCTAAAGCTTTCATCTGGTTGTTGGTTACAAACAAACCTATACCTCGTGAGTTTTTAAAATCTGTAAAAGTTTCATACATGCCAAAGATCTGACCTTTATAAGAGTCTAGATCGATGCCAATACCATTATCTTTAATTTGAAGAATTTTAAACTCTTCGGTTTCACTAAAGATAAGATTAATTTCTGAATTTCTCTGCTTATCTCTATATTTTATAGCGTTAGAAATAATATTGAGTAGTACACTTTCTAAGTATGCGGGATTAAATTTAAGTTGCTCTCCTTCAGGGATATTTTCGGTGATCGTTATGTTGTTGCACTTAATTTCTCTTTTTAAAATGTTTTTTATTCGCTGCAAAAATGGCTTTAAAGTTATTTCTTCAACCAAACCGCCATCACTTTTTTGAATGTGAATCACTTCATTTAAATCGGTTAAAGTTTCATCTAAAGAAATGGTGACTTCTTCTAATAAATTAAACATTTCTTTCTTCTCTTCAAAAGTTTCTAGATCTCGAATTAAATGAATTAAGCCTTGAATATTGCTCGAATGCGACCTTAAGTTATGAGAAACAATGTAAGAGAAATTCAACAAACGTTCATTTTGCTCGACCACCATTTGGTAAGAATGCTGCAAGTTAATCATCGCTTCTTTCTTATCGGTTTGATCGACTGTCGTTCCTTTTACTTTGAATATTCCGTTTTCTGAGGTTTCGCACTCAACCCGCGTTAAAATATGTTTTAGCTTATTATTAGTATCTAGTATTCTATGCTCTAAGGTCGTTCCTTCTTTTGTTTCTAGTATTCTCTTTAAATCTTGCTTATATTTTTCAAAATCTTCAGGATGAACTCTATTCGATAATGTATCACTATCAAGTTTTTGGTTTTTATCAATATCAAATATCTTATACATTCGATCTGACCATCTTATTTTCCCTTTTTCAGGCTCCCAATCCCAGTAAGCAAGTTTAGAGATTCGAATGGCCATTTGCATGCGATCTTGTAAGTCTTTTAATTTCTTTTCAGATTTTTTACGTTTGGTTACGTCTTCAATTAAAAGAATATGGGTAATTTGATGGTTTACTTCTAAGGCTGAATTTGTTACCCTAACAATTTTCTTTAGGCCTCGTTTACATATGAGCTTGCCTTCAAACTTATCGTAATTCAAAAGCTTTTTAAATGAATCGTCTTGAAGCTGAAGAAACTTCGAAAACCTTTCACCTTTTAATTCATCAATCGTATAGCCGGTCTTCGATAAAAATTTCGGATTCGCTTCTATAAATTTTTCATTTTCATCTAAATGAATAATTGACATACCCGCTTCCTGAAAAATTGCTTTATACTTAATTTCAGAATTTAAAAGTTTAGCGGTTTGCAATTTAATATAACGCTGAAGTTGAGCCGGGCGCTGCAAAACTACGTAAGTTAAAAGCGCACAACCAAAGGCTAGAAATAAACCAAAAATTAAAAAAGGTGAAGCGGCAATAAAAGCTTTATGTGAGTTATCTTGACCTAAATAAATTTCCCATTCGGCGTCTTCAACAACAATTTTTTCAGCTTTACTAAAATCGAAATCTTCACTATTATTATCATTAAAAATTTCTCGCTCTCCGGTATTGGGGTTTATTTTGGTAAACCTATAATTATAGCCTTCATCAGCCAAGTTTTGAATTCCCGACTTTTCTAGAAAAGTTTCTAAGTTAATCATCACCGCAGAGAAACCCCAAAAGCCATCATCTGCATAAACAGGCAATCTTCCTATAATACCAAAGCCGCCTTGTTTAAATTTTAAGGGTCCGGCAAAGAACATTTTACCACTTTCTATCGACTTTTTCGCTTCGGTTTTTGAATACTCATAATCAAGAACATTTAAACCAATTGCTCCTTTATGCTTTTCGTAAGGGTAAACATATTTTATTACTCCATCGGGCACTAACTCTATTCCGTCAATATTTGGGTTAGAATTAAAAAGTTTTTCAGCAACTGTATTAAAATTTTTGGGTTTTCCGTTATCGTCTATAGTTAAAGCTATAGATAATGTAGTAACATAGCTACTTTTTAGAATTTGATCAATTTTTCCCTCTACCTCTTGTAAAGTTTCGGTTGCTTTATGCGCTTCTTTTTCTTGATTAATCCATAAGTCCTTCTGAGCTATCAAAAAAGAAAGCCCAAATACCACTACAAAAGTTAATGTAGAAAGTAAGTACGGATGGTTGTAAAACCAATGTATATGATAACGGTTATCCTCTAATTGCATTTAGAGTAGAAATAGTTAGTGATTAGCTAATCTAAGAAATATGACAAATTTCTTACAAATTTTCTTTATTTATTTAATAAAATTATCAATATGCTGTATTTCTGCTTATTTTTTTACCTTTAACCTAAAATGTTTTAAAAATATTGCTATGTCAAAACCTTATTACGATCCTTCAGATTTAAGAAAGTTTGGAGAAATTACCGAATGGAGTGAAGAATTAGGAAAGAAATTTTTTGATTACTACGGAAGCGTTTTTGAAGAAGGCGCACTTTCTGCCCGAGAAAAATCGCTTATTGCGTTGGCCGTTGCGCACGTTGTTAAATGCCCTTATTGTATCGATGCTTATACCAAAGATGGTTTAGAACGCGGCATTACCAAAGAAGAAATGATGGAGGCCGTTCACGCCGGCGCAGCTATAGAAAGCGGAGCTACTTTAGTTCACGGTGTACAAATGATGAATAAATACAAGAAATTATCGATGTAGTCTTAAAACTGCGACTACCTATTTTTCGTTAAGTATTTCAACTAAAAACCAAACCGTTTATGAGCACCAAGTCGCTTTCGGCCAGAAATAACGAATTATCAAACCCGCAAAAGCAATTAGAATATTTAAGCGAAGGCTTATTTGCCGATGGTGAATTACCTACGTTTAAGCATAAGCTTGAGAAGGAAGACGATTTTCCATTACAACCAAAACCTTTAGAGATTCTTCAGATCAATTTAGGTTATATGTGTAATCAAGTTTGTTCACATTGCCACGTAGATGCCGGTCCCGATCGTAAAGAGATCATGACGGTCGAAACCATGCAACATTGCCTGGAAGCGATTAAAAAAACCGGTGCGCATACTTTAGATCTCACCGGTGGCGCGCCAGAGATGAATCCTAATTTTCGTTGGTTTGTAGAAGAAGCTTCTAAAGCAGGAATTAAAGATTTTATCGTTCGCTCTAACCTTACCATTATCGTAGCTAATAAAAAATACTACGATTTGCCGGAGTTTTTCAAAAAACATAATGTTCACGTGGTTTCTTCACTACCTTTTTATAAAAGAGAAAAAACTGACAAACAACGTGGCGAAGGGGTTTTCGATAAATCGATACAAGCTTTGCAGATGCTGAATGCAGTAGGTTACGGGAAAGAAGGTAGCGGCTTAAAATTAGATTTAGTGTATAATCCTTCCGGTGCATTTTTACCCAAAGATCAAGATGCGATGGAAAGTGACTTTAAAACCGCGCTTAAAGAAGATTTTGATATCGACTTCAACAGTCTTTTTGCAATTACGAATCTGCCAATTAGTAGATTTTTAGAGTATTTAATTGCTTCAGAAAATTATGAAGATTATATGTACGAATTGGTGAATGCATACAATCCTGCCGCAGTACAAAATGTCATGTGCAGAAACACCCTTTCGGTAAGTTGGGATGGTTGGCTTTACGATTGCGACTTTAACCAAATGCTCGAATTAAAAGTGAATAGCAGCGTAAAGCACATTAGCAATTACGACGAAGATGCGATACAAAACAGGAATATTATTATCTCGCAACATTGTTACGGTTGTACTGCCGGCGCAGGAAGTAGTTGCCAAGGAACCGTTGCTTAAAAGTATATGAAACTATCAAGATTATTTTTATTGTTAAGTTGCCTGTCTTGTATTTCTCAAAATTCTGTTGAAGAAGTTCTCGATCGTTACAACTCGCATTCGGTACCTTATATTTCTGTTGAACAACTAAAAGCTATTCAGCAAAAAGACAGCGTGATTTTGTTAGATGCTCGCGAACCGGAAGAGTTTCAGGTAAGTCATTTAAAAAATGCGACTTATGTTGGCTATAAAGATTTTTCTGCGGAAGAAATTCAGCAACAATTCCCGGATAAAAATCAGCCGATCGTGGTGTATTGTTCGTTAGGCGTTCGTTCTGAAAAGATTGGAGAAAAACTTCAGCAATTAGGTTACAAAAATATTCAGAATTTATATGGCGGAATTTTTGAATGGAAAAACAATAACTACCCGGTATTTACTTCAGAAAACAAAGAAACCAACAACAAAGTTCACGCCTATAGCAGAAGATGGTCTAAATGGCTAAAAAATGCTGAAAAAGTTTACTAAATGAATTCAAAAAACCTGCTTATCATCTTCACCAAAAACCCTGAATTAGGAAAATGTAAAACCCGATTAGCCAAAAGTATTGGTGATACTGCGGCTTTAGAAGTTTATAAAAAACTACTTCAACACACCGCAAAAGTCACACAAGATCTTTCTGCCGACAAAGTGGTTTTTTACAATATAGAACCTATCGATCAAGATGATTTTTCTTCAACCTATTTCAGCAAAAAAACTCAACGTGGTGATGATCTAGGTGAAAAAATGAGCAATGCCTTTCAAGAAGGTTTTCAGAATAATTACGAAAAAGTCGTGATTATTGGCAGCGATCTATACGATTTACAAACTCGTGATATCGATGAAGCTTTTCTTCAACTAACGCATAACGATTATGTAATTGGTCCGGCAAAAGATGGCGGCTATTATTTATTAGGGATGAAAAAATTTACTCCGGCGGTTTTTCAAGAAATTAATTGGAGTACTGCTACAGTTTTAAAAGAAACTTTGCACATTTTAAAAAATAAAAAAGTAGCTTTATTAACGCAAAAAAACGATATCGATACCATCGATGATATAAAGAATATCGAGGTATTTCAACAATATATAAATTCATGAGACATATAGAACAAACGGTAAAATATCTTAAAAACAAAGGTTTTGAAGCTCCGGAAGTCGGCATTATTTTAGGGACTGGTTTAGGGAAACTTTTAGAAGAAGTAAAAATCCTGGAAGAGGTAAGTTACAACCACATTCCTAATTTCCCGACCGCAACGGTTGAGTTTCATAAAGGTCATTTAATTTATGGCGAATTAGAAGGCAAGAAAGTAGTAATTATGCAAGGTCGCTTTCATTTATACGAAGGTTACAGCTTGCAAGACGTTACTTTTCCTGTAAGAATTATGCACCGTTTAGGCATTAAAAAATTATTGGTTTCTAATGCTTCGGGAGCAATAAATCCTGAATTTAAGAAAGGTGAATTAATGCTAATCGACGATCATATTAATTTATTAGGCGGTTCTCCCCTAGCCTTTAAAGGCGTTTCTCAATACGGCGAACGTTTTGTAGATATGAGTTGCCCTTACGATAAGCAAATGAGTGAAAAAGTTGAAGCGATCGCTAAACAAAATCAAATCAAACTAAATAAAGGGGTTTACGCTTCTGTACTCGGACCTCAACTTGAAACGCGTGCCGAATACCGAATGCTAAGAACTATTGGGGCCGACGCTGTTGGGATGAGTACCGTACCCGAAATTATTGTCGCCAACCATTTAAAATTACCGGTCGTCGCGGTTTCTGTATTGACTGATGAAGGTGATCCCGATAATTTAGAGCCGGTCGACATTAAAGAAATTATCGCTATGGCTGCAAAAGCAGAACCCAATATGATCGTTTTATTTAAAGAATTAATTAAGGCTATTAAAGTATGAGTTATTTAGAAACTACCAAAAACGTCTATAAAGAAGCCGCTTTAACTCCAGATGTCGGACTTTGTTGCACAACCAATCCTGTTTGGGAATTACCGGGATTAAAAATTCCGAAGACCATGCAAGAAATGAATTATGGCTGCGGAAGCACCGTACATGCCAGAGATTTAGTCAACAACCCAAAAACACTTTATGTAGGTGTTGGTGGCGGAATGGAACTACTACAATTTGCCTATTTCTCTAGACAAAAAAATGGTGTAGTAGGCATAGATGTGGTTGATGAGATGCTTGAGGCTTCCCGTAAAAACTTCAAAGAAGCAGAAGAATTAAATCCTTGGTTCAAGTCTGAATTTGTCGATCTAAAAAAAGGCGATGCGTTAAATTTACCGGTTGAAGATAACACGATCGATGTTGCGGCTCAAAACTGTCTCTTCAATATTTTTAAAACTGAAGAATTAAAAAAAGCTATTGCAGAAATGTATCGCGTCTTAAAACCTCACGGCAGGTTAGTGATGAGCGATCCCATTTGTGAGCAAGAAATGAATGAAACTTTACGCAACGACGAGCGACTTCGAGCGCTTTGTCTAAGCGGAAGTTTGCCTTTAAATGAATACGTAAAAATGCTCACCGATGCCGGTTTTGGTACTATTGAAATTAGAGCTAAAAAACCCTACCGAATTTTAGACGCTAAAAACTACCCCACCGAAGAGCGCATTTATATTGAGAGTATTGAAGTTGCAGCCATAAAAGATCCGATGCCGGAAGACGGCCCTTGTATTTTCACCGGGAAAGCTGCCATTTATTATGGCGAAGAAGACTTTTTTGATGATAAAAAAGGACATATTTTGCTTAAAAATCAGCCGTTAGCGGTTTGTGATAAAACTGCCGGCGCATTAGCCAGTTTAAATCAAGACGATATATTCATCAGTGAATCGACTTTTCACTACGATGGCGGCGGTTGTTGCTAAATTGAAAAATAAAAAAAGCCTCTTCAATTTGAAGAGGCTTTTTTATTTGCTATATAGGTTTAAAACTAACCTCTCGAAATTTCTAAGATCTCGAAAGTCATCGTACCGTTTGGCACTTGAATATCGGCAGTATCACCTACCTTTTTTCCTAGTAAACCTTTACCAATAGGAGAATCTACCGAAATTTTACCACTTTTTAAATCGGCTTCACTTTGCGCAACCAATTTGTATTTTACTTCCATTCCGTTCGTGGTATTTTTAATTTTCACAGAACTATGTATCAAGACTTTAGAAGTATCTAATTGAGACTCATCGATCACTCTCGCATTGGCTACCACTTCTTCTAATTTAGAAATTTTCATCTCTAATAAACCTTGGGCTTCTTTGGCGGCGTCGTATTCGGCATTTTCACTTAAATCGCCTTTATCTCTCGCTTCTGCAATTGCTTGTGAAGCTGCAGGACGTTCTACATCTTTTAGATGATTTAACTCGTCTCTTAATTTTTTAAGTCCTTCTTCAGTATAATAAGATACTTTACTCATAACTTCATCGTTTATATATACAAAAAGAATCCCACTCTCATGGGATTCGATTAAAACAAATATAATAAATTTTAACAAGCTTAGCAATTATGTTACCTTGGCCCACAAAATTTTTTAAAATGAAAAAAGTTTATATACTCATACTTTCTGCAATACTAACCATAGCTTGTAGTAGCGATGACAACCATCGCCAAAACAACCCCAATTTACTGGATGTAAATGTAAACTTTACCGTAGATACGAGTTTCCCTCAATTCAGCAACCTAAGTGTAAGTGTCGGAAGCCCAGTTTACGTTGGAGGTTATGGAAACGGAGGTATTTTTCTAATGAATAACGGTAGTAGCATTGTTGCTTGGGATGCTATTGATCCCAACCATCCTAGAGATAACAGCTGTACATCGATGCAACTTGAAGGTCCACATGTAGTTTGTAACTGCGAAGGAAACAAATACGAGTTATTTAACGGTAACTTTATTGAAGGAGAAAATCTTGAATATACACTTTATAATTATCGAGTTTCTGAAGTTTCACCTGGGGTTTACAGAGTAACCAATAACTAAGAAATATCTTTCCACCATTGAGTTTGTGGAAGTTTTTCTTCTAAAATTAGCGGCTCTCCAATTTGTGGAGTCGCTATTTTTTTATCTTTTCCTGCTTTTAATAAACGCTCGATCGGTTCTTGCCAAGAATGGTAAGCCAATTTAAATTTCGACCAATGTACCGGTAGAATTACTTCGGCATTTAAATCGTTAGCAACCTCAATGATCTCTTCAGGTTGAGTATGAATTAGCGGCCAATATTCGCCATATTGCCCGCATTCTAAAATGGCTATATCAAATTTTTCAAAAGCGTTTCCTATTTCTTTAAAATGTTTACCGTAACCAGAATCGCCGCCAATAAAAATCTTGTAACCAAATAGTTCTAACACGTAAGAAGACCAAAGTGAAGTATTTCGTTTTAAACTTCTACCGGAAAAATGTCTCGCCGGTGTTGCGGTAATTTTTATTTCTTCTGAAATTTCTAAATGACTTCCCCAATCGAGTTCTGTGATTTTTTCTTCAGCAATCTTACAACTCAGCATATCTTTTTTGACGCCTTTTGGCACTAAATATTGCTTGGTTTTAGGCCGAAGTGCTTTTATACTCTTTTTATCTAAATGATCGTAATGATTATGAGTTTGCAAATGAAAATCGATGGTTGGCATCTCTTCTACTCCATAAGTATTGGCTCCTTCAAAAGCTTTCATCATAAATGAAAACGGAGAAGCATAACCGCAAAAAACAGGATCTACTAAAATATGTATGCCTCGACAATGAATTAAATAGGAAGAATGTCCAAACCAAATTACTGCGGGTTTTTCACTATAAAAATTCTCTATATCGGTGGTGACGCTTGGTATTTTTTCTTGCGGCGAAACCGTTTTGGGAAGCGAAAATTGCTTCCGGAAAATTTTAAAATAAGAAGCATCGTCTGTCATCATCGGTGTTGTTTCTAAATTTTGGTAAACACCATTTTCTATTGTTGATGAAGGGATTTTTGAATTGATGGAGATTTTCATCTGTTCTCTATTATTTTTTTATTCTGATAGAATTCGCCATTGTACATTTTGCGTATCAACATTTTGTTATGGCTCATTTCGTAATTACAAGTGGAAGGAACTTCAAAAGTAATAGCTTTTTGGCGTTTCTAAAGTCAAAGAGAAACTAAAAAAGGCTTCCTGTTTCCAGAAAGCCTTTGAATAGATAGGTTAGTATTTATTCAATTTAAAATCTTAACGTCATCCCGACTAAAAAGTTAATCGTTGCCTGCGGATAGTAACCGGCACCATCGTAAGTGGTCGTACTCCCATCGTCGTTAGGAATATCGTAGGTATAATAATAACCGTTCGAGATGTATTCTTCATCGAAAATATTATTTACCAAACCGGTAAATATTACTTCTTTAAATAACGGAGCGTTTTGCCAGGTATATTGAATATTTAAATCGGTGGTAGTGTAATCTTCCAACTTAGAAGCTTCAACTTCATAATTACTCATATATTGCTCGCCAACATATTTGGTTAATACATTGATCTGGAGATTTTCTACCGGCTGAATTCTAATCATATTTCCGGCGATGATATTGGGTGAAAAAGCAATATCGGTATCTTCAAAAGTGACAGACTCTCCATCTAAAAATGTGTTGTATTCTCGGTTTTTGTTTTGACTAATTGCCACATTAGGTCGAATGCTTAAAAAATCGGTGACCTTAAAGGTCGCGTCTACTTCTAAACCTAAGCGATAACTTTCTCCGCTATTTCTTCTAATCGCAGCGCCTTCTTCATCAATCTCGCCGGTTAAGACCAATTGGTCTTTATAATTCATAAAATAAAGGTTGGTATTTATTTGTGCTTTTTCTGCTTTGTAACGCCAACCTAATTCGTAATCGACCAAACGCTCTTCGGTGGGAGCTGCTAATCCTTGCTCAAAAGCATCTTCGTAATCTGAACGTGATGGCTCACGATGCGCCACCGCTACCGAAGCATAAAATTGATTGATTTGGTTAAGTTGATAAGTTAAACCTCCTTTAGGATTAAAAAATGAAAAATTAGCATCGATCGGAAAGTTAGCTACTTCTTGCGTAGGTCCGTTTCCTTCATAATTAATGGTTCTTAACTGAAGATCTCCGAAGGCAGCAAGTTTATCGGTTAACGAAACCGTCGCTTTTCCGTAGATATTAAAATCTGTTTTTACCGCATTATTTTCGTAAAATGGCTCATAAGGATCCTTGTTTTGAGCAAATCTAGTATAAATCACTTCTCCAAAATGATCACCATCGTAACGGTTCCAACCACCACCAAGTACAAGATCTAATTTCTCGTTTTGGTAATTGCCGCTGAAAGTGGTTCCGTAAAAATGATTATCTAACCAACTTGTATTCACTAAATCTGAAGTGGTTACTTCTTCACCATTGGCCGTAAACGGAGTTAAACCGAAATCGAGCAAACTGGCATCTTCTTCATATTCTTCATAATAACCTTTACCGCGCGTATAATGAAAGGCCAAGTTAGTTGACCAGTTATTATCGAATTTTTGATTCCACAGTAATTGGTAATGGTCTTGTTGGTAATTATCGGTTTGATTGTCATAAAACTTTTCATTCCCATCTTCATCAAAGTAAATTCCCGCAGGATTATATCTTCTTCCTCTTTCATCAATCGTCGATTGTTCTACACCATACCAAGCTTGGTAAGTTCGTTCTTTACCACCAAACATAATGGCTTTCACGATGGTACCATTATTTACGTAGCTTCCTTGTAAGAAATACGATTTTAGGTCTGATTCTGCACGGTCGATATACCCATCACTTTTAATTTGTGAAGCACGACCGGTAAACGACCAATGATCATCGATAAGTCCTGTACCAAATTTCGCGGTGTGTTTTCTGGTATTAAAAGAACCATAACTATTCGCAATTTCTGCAAAAGCTTCTTCGCTATAACGATCGGTTAAAATATTGATACTTGCACCAAAAGCTCCGGCTCCGTTAGTTGAAGTTCCTACACCACGCTGCAACTGAATATTTTCTGTGGATGAAGCAAAATCTCCCATGTTTACCCAAAAAGTTCCTTGACTTTCAGCATCATTTATCGGGATTCCGTTTACGGTTACATTGGTTCTCGTAGCGTCACTACCACGAACGCGAATACCGGTATAACCTACGCCATTTCCGGCGTCGGTTGTGGTAACTACCGATGGTAAATAATTCATAAGCACCGGAATGTCTTGCCCTAAATTACGTTCAGCAATTTCTTCGTTGCTCAGGTTACTATAAGTAATAGGCGAATCTGCATCGACACGAATTGAAGATAGGAAAACTTCATCTAAAGTCTCTTCAGCATTGGTGAGATCGACATCTAAGGTTTGATTTCCGGTTAAATTTACTTCAACTTCTTTTTGATTTCCGTAGCTAAAAATTAAAGTGTAATCTCCTGCCGGTAATTGCAACGAATATTCACCATCAAAATTGGTGATCGTCGCTTCGTCTCGGTTTTTTACCATCACGTTAGCTCCGGCAAGTGGTTCTTCATTCAAAGTTACGGTTCCGCTCAACGTATAATTTTCTTGAGCAAAGGCGGGAAGGCTTAGTAGAAATAAGCCTAACACAAATAATACATGTTTCATTCGTAATAAAATTTACGAATAAAAGGGGCGATTATTCTTAGGTTAATTAATAAAATAAAAAAATCCTGAAGAAACTTTTCTAAAATTAAAGTTCGTTCAGGAGTACATACAAATTCCAGAAAAGCCGCTAGCAAGCTTTTCTTATCCCTTGGCAGCATTACCTGCCCAGGTTCTTTGGGTATGATCTCAGCCACAATTGGCACCCCTTTGAGATTTGCGGCAAACTTATAAGTTATTTTTTAATTTACCATAATTTTAAGGAGTTTTATCTTTGGAGCATTTACTTTTGAGTTTATCGTGAAAAACACTAGAAAATCCATCACTTTTAAGGTACTTTTTGGGTACATCCTGCTTACTATTTTTGCAGTAGTGACGGTTTGGTTTATCTACGGAAAAGTTGAAAATCTTACTGAAACCAACAAACTCGGTAATATTAACAACAAACGCTTACTCCTTATTAGCGAAGCGGTAACCAATTTATACACCGCTGAAGGTATTAGCCGAAATATTATACAAAACCAGCGTCCAGAAAATATTGATGTTTTTAATGAACAGCTCGATACGATCTCTGTTTTATTAGCTTCGTTAAAAACTACTTACCCTAAGGGAGATTCGACCATTGTCGATTTAGACAGCATCGACCAGCTGCTAACATTAAAAAAGCAAAACCTTCTTGAATTACTTAGTCTTAGAAAGAAAAACGGAAGTGAAAATTACTACGATCGTGTGCTTAACGAGTTAGAAAAAACGAACTATCTTTTTGAAGACGATAATTATGAAGAACGTTTAAAAAGTTACAAACCTCACGTTCGTGAAGTATTAGTAAAATACTTAGAGTACGCTAAGCAAGATAATGCTAACAAACTTACCCAGCAGTCTGCAGATTCTTTAATTAACACCATGAAAAACGTGTTAAGCCGATTAGAAAGTGAAGAAATTGAATACCAAAATTCCGTTTCTATTAAAGAAAACGAACTTTTAGAAACCGATCGTGATCTAACCGTACAAATTAGAAAATTGCGTTCACAAATTGAACAGGAAGAAGTGCAAAAATCGGTTGCTCAGGTTGCTTCTGCGCAAACAACGTTGAATGAAACTTCGAACCTGATCATTATTTTAGGAGTCGCTTGCGTACTTACTATTTTACTGTTTGTTATTCTCATTTTTAGAGATACCAATCGAAGTCAAAAATACCGAAGCGAATTAGAGAAATCGAAAGCTTATGCCGAATTACTTTTAAAAAGAAGAGAACAATTTATGGCGGCAGTAACTCACGATCTCCGTTCGCCACTTACTACTATTACGGGTTATTCTGATTTATTATTAAAAACCGAACTTTCTGAAAAACAACAGCATTATTTAGAGAAACTACAAAAATCTTCCGGATATATTCTTCATCTAGTCAACGACTTATTAGATTTTTCGAAACTAGAATCGGGAAAAATAAATATTGAAAAACTTCCATTTACGCCGGCCAATCTTATTAAAGATAGTGTAGATGGGATTATTCCTTCAGAAGACCCCAAGCAATTAAATGTTGAGCTTAATTTAGAGGAAACATTTCAGCAAGCGTATTTATGCGATCCGTTTAGAATTCAGCAAATATTAATGAATTTAATCGGAAACGCTTACAAGTTTACTGAAAAAGGAAGCATCGTGATTTCAGGGAAATTAGACACCTCATCGATCACCACCAATAAACTTCAAATTGAAATTGAAGATACCGGCATCGGAATTTCAAAAGAGCAAGAACAAGTTATTTTTGAAGAATTTTCTCAAGCAAAATCGTCGATTGAAAAAAAATATGGCGGTTCTGGCCTAGGTTTAGCGATCACCAAAAAATTAGTGAATTTACTAGACGGCGAAATCTATTTGGAAAGCAAACTTGGTAGCGGAAGTAAATTCACCTTACTTATTCCGGTAGAAAATGCTAAACACATTGCGACTTCAAAAGCGACCAAACAAATTACCATTACCGAAACCAAAGGTAAAAAGATCTTTATTTTAGACGATGATCCTTCTCAATTAGCCTTAACAGCAGAAATTGTTAGCCAAGCCGGTTTTGATCACACAACTTCTAACCAACCAGAAAATGCGCTTAGAGATTTAAGAAAAGAAGAATACGATCTTATTTTAACCGATATACAAATGCCAAAAGTGAACGGTTTTGAGCTGATAAGAGAATTAAAAAATAATAAAAAACTCAAGCATATCCCCGTAATCGCACTTTCCGGCAGAACAGAAATTAGACGTAAATTTTATATTGAAAAAGGATTTGAAACTAATATTATTAAACCTTTTCAGGCTAGTGAATTATTATTGAAAATTGCTAAAATTTTAGATTTAGATTATACCGAAACTGAAATAAATTCAGCTAAAAAACAAGAAAAACCTCGCGCAACTATTTTATACGATCTACACGATTTGCAGGTTTTTACCGATGGTGACAAAGAATCGCTACACGTGTTATTAAAAACATTTATTGAAAATACAAAAGTAAATCTTACTCTACTAGAAGAAGCCAACCAACAACAAGACACTAAAAAAGTCACTTTTGTTGCGCATAAAATGCTGCCTATGTTCAGGCAATTAAAAGCGAATGAGGTAATCACGCACGTTGAAAAATTGGAGAAACAGCACGAACTTGCGCTTGATCAAGAAGATATTAATCTTTTAGTTGAAAAAGCCAGTGAAAAAACAAAGCAACTGCTACATGAACTTCAAAAAGTGCTTATAACTTAATATCGTACTGTTTTAATTTATTATAGAGTGTTTTGCGGTCGATCGATAAAATTCTGGCGGCTTTACTTTTATTACCATTAGCTTGTTCTAATGCATCTAAAATAAGCTCTTGCTCATTTTTATTTTTAAACAAACTGTAGCTTTCTTCTTCTTTTGTTTCGGTTTGCATTTGCATAGGTAGCGCATCGACATCAATAATTTTACCGGTAGCCAACAATACCGAACGTTTGATCGTGTTTTGCATTTCACGCAAATTTCCCGGCCAAGAATAGCTATGTAATAATTCTAAAGCTTCATCTGAAAAACCTACCACATCACGTTCTAACTCTTCATTCGCCTTTTCAAGAAAATGATCGGCAAATAACATTAAATCGTCTTTTCGTTTTCTTAAAGCAGGCACCTGAATGCTAAATTCATTTAAACGATGGTAAAGGTCTTCTCTAAAATCACCATTTTCCACGGCTTTTTTTAAGTCTTCGTTCGTGGCGGCAATCACCCGAATATCTACATTAATTTCTTGATTACTTCCTACCGGTTTAATTTTTCGTTCTTGTAATGCTCGAAGTAGTTGGACTTGCAATTCGTAATTTAGATTTCCTATTTCATCTAAAAACAAAGTCCCGCCATTGGCTGCTTGAAAATGACCGGTTTTATCGTTTACTGCTCCGGTGAATGAGCCTTTTATATGTCCGAAAAATTCGCTTGAAGCAATTTCCTTTGGGATCGCCCCACAATCTACCGCGATAAACGTTTCTTTAGCACGTTTACTTTGATCGTGAATATTCTTAGCGACATACTCTTTACCGGTTCCGCTATCGCCAATAATTAAAACCGACATATTTGTTGGCGCAACTAACTTAATGTAATCACTTAATTTTTTTGAAGCATCGCTCACTCCGGCAACATAACTCCCTTCTACTTTTCTCTTAGAAATTTCTTTTTGGCTTTTAGTAGGTTTATCGGTCACTTGATCTTCTTCGTTTTCTAAAGCACTTTTTACAACCTGAAGCATTTTCTCAGGATTAATAGGCTTAGAAATATAATCGAAAGCTCCCGTTTTAATAGCATCTACCGCTAGATTTACTTCCGCATAACCCGTCATTAAAATTACTTTAGTACCGGGATGTTCTTCTTTTAAAATTTGTAAAATCTCGTTACCATCACGATCTGGTAAACGTACATCGGTAAGTACTATATCGTAGTTATTCGATTTTATTTTGGCTAACGCATCGTTACCAGTATGTGAAGCATTTACTTCGTATCCCTTTTTGGTTAGAAAGGTTTCTAACATTTGGCAAAACGCCACATCATCCTCTACAATTAGAATTTTAGCCATACGTATGATCTTGTTTCGCAAAATTAGGAAATATGCCGAGTAGCTTTTGTAAAATAATCATAAAAAAAAGAGGTCTCCTACAAAGACCTCTTTTTAAAGGGCAGCAAAATCACTGCTCAGGGGGTAACTTTTAGATTTTTACAAATGTTTTATCGAAATCAAAGCTTATTATAAAAAACCACGCTTAACCACTTTGACTACAGATTTAATAAAATCTCGTTTCCCAATTAAAAACTACTCTACTCAATTAATTTGATTAGGATTTTGCTGCTAACTAACTCTAACTAAACGCCAATTAAATTAGAGTTATTCATCATTACTTTTATTATTGCTATTAAGAATATAGAAATAGTTATGCCAAGCCAATAGAACAAACACTAAACAAATTCAACTTACTGATTACAAGTAACTTATTAATTATTTACAGGTAATTATACTTTTTAGCCTTCTGTAGAAAAACAAAAAGTCTACAATTAAACTGTAGACTTCTTACACACTTTTTAAGGTAAAGGATTTTTTCGATTTGCCTTTTTTTCAGAATGAATTCTTTTATTTTTTAATCTTCTAAGCTTGGAAGTTTTTGAAGGTTTTGTTTTTTTTCTCGGCTTCTGAATGGCTAACGCATCTTCTAAAACTTTAAAGAAACGCTTAATTAAAATCTCTTTGTTTTTATGCTGACTTCTAGTATGATCTGAACTTAACTGAAGTAGATTTTCTTTGGTAAGCCTGTTCTTTAATTTAAACTCAAGTCGCTCTTTTTGCTCTTCAGAAAAAACTTCAGAATTTGCTAAACTCCAATCTAATACTACTTTGGTACTGGTTTTATTGGCGTGTTGCCCGCCGGGACCGGAGCTTAAAACTGCTTTAAAATCTGCTTCTTGTAATAATTCTTCTTGATGACGAAGCATTACACTTGATGATTTTCATTAAGTAAATCACACACATTTTTTACCGGATTAAAGGTAATTACAGGAACTTCAACAAAAATGGTATTCCAATACGCCATAGCTCCATTCCATAATCCCGGTAATTCTAAAGCTTTTACATTTCGACCAAATTTCGATTTTTTGGTAATAAAGCCTTTTTTAGGATTTACATATTCTGTTAAGTTGAATTTTTCTCCTTTATAATTTCTTACGGAACACACTAGATCTACCGGATTAAAATGCGATGCGTTCTGCGCGATCTCGTATTGTTCTGCGTTATCGGTATCCATTTGAGCACCTTCAACAATTTGCAAGGATGTATTGCCTTCGCCGTCTTTTACCCAAAATGGTCCGCCGCCTGGAGCTCCTTGATTTTCGACCATTCCGCAAATACGAATAGGCCTGTTTAAAAGGTTTCTTACATCTTCTTCGTTTTCTAAAGTCGTTTTTACGCTTAACTTTTCTTCTAAAAGACTGTTTGCCGCTGCTAGAATATGCTTATTAAAACCATCTTTATCGATTCTGTTTAAGATCTCAAAGATTTTTTCTTGCACATTAATTAATTCTCCTGCTAATGCTTTTTTATACTTAGAAATGGTTTCTAAATGTTCTTGCTTAATCACATTATCGATGTTCTTTATAAAAATTAAGTCGGCATCGATATCGTTTAAATTTTCAATTAACGCTCCGTGACCACCGGGTCTAAATAATATTTTCCCTTCGTCATCACGAAATGGTTGATTGTCAAAATCTACCGCTATAGTGTCTGTAGTTTTCTTCTGAAAAGAATAGTCAACCTCAAAACTTACACCGGTTTCTTTTTCTACTCGATCTTGAATAGCAGCGAAAGTCTCTTTAAATTTTTTTAAATGATCTTCGGTTACTGTGAAGTGTAATTTTGCTTTTTCGTTTCTGCTGGCATATTTAGCAGCTTCTACTAGATGCTCTTCAAAAGCGGTTGCATAATAACTATCATACTTATGAAAAGGCACCAAACCTTTAGGCAGATTGGCATAATTTAAACCTTCTTCTTTTAATAATGTTTCTACAAAAGCATAATGTTTTTCATCTTCTGAAAGCGCTTCATAGTTTTCAACTGAATCTTTAATTTCCTGCATCACCTCATCGTAGAATGCGAAATTTTTATATTCAGCAAAAAAACAATCTAATAACTCTGATTTTTCTTCCACTAAAAAGTCTGAAAGCGATTTATCTTCCGGACTATAATCTGCTAAAAACTGATGCAATGCTTTAAACATTCTCGAAGCCGCACCACTTGCCGGGATAAACTTGATAATCTCTAATTTAGAATCTTCGTATTTTCTAGAAAATAATTCAACTTCTTCTTCGCTAAATGCCTGAATACCGCAACCAATATTTGCCGCGCTTACTAATTCAACTTTAGGAATACCTTCTTTAAAAGTCTCTAATTGTTTTTTTACGGTTTCTACTTCTAAACCGTATTCCTTTATCTGCGCTACATCTTCCGTACTTAAGTCTGCTTCCTTGATCATTTTCAGTTGAATTATTTTAAAATTTATTCAGAAATATCACTTTAATGATAAAATACAAAAAATTTTATCGTAAAGCACGATTATTTCTATAAAATCGGGTGCTAATTAACATAAAATATTAGACTAAAATTCTAAAAAGTCTAAATTTTACAATTTTTAACAATCGGGTGTTAAAATTACAATTTTCAAGGAGAGTGAAATTAGTTTTATAAAAACATTAATAATCAAATTTCACCCAAGCCTTGTAATCTCTAAAAACGTGTGGGAGTAATTTTGGGCTAAGTTAAATTTTCTACGGGTTTGTAGAGTAATTTTTTCCAAGAAAAATAGCCGTAAATCGCGATAATTGTCAACATTAAATATAGAATAGCGCTAAACATTAAGCCCTTATAAAAATAAAGCGGTACCGAAATAATATCACCAATAATCCAGAGTGTCCAGTTTTCAATTTTCTTTTTCGCCATTAACCACATTCCGACAAAGAAAATAGCGGTAGTTAAAATATCGGTGTAGGAATACCAAGCTTCCCATTTATCGAAAATTTCATAAATAAGTGCAATACCAATAAGAGTGGCGATAAAAATACCTGCCGCCTTTTTCTTTTCTAATTTAGTTGTTCTGGTAATCGGCGTTACGTGTTCTCCGTCTACTTTGCGCGTCCAAATATACCAACCGTAAATACTCATTGAAAAATAGTACACATTAATTAGCATATCGCCCAATAAACCATAGTATTCAAGAATATACACATACAAAAGCGTACTTATGATCCCAGTAGGGTAAACCCAAATATTATTCAACTTAGAAAAAACCACGCTTAATATTCCAAACACAAGCGCAATTATCTCTAACACCACTAAATGTGTAGGAATACCTTCGTACTGCGCAAAAAGCCAATCAAAAATTTCTGTCATCGTGATCTTGTTGAATTAGCAAATAAAGATGCTCATTTTATTTAGAAACCTCCACCGTTTTTGAAGCTGAAGTAAAAAATTCAGGATTATCTTCAAAAGCTGTTCCCACCACAACCATCGTTGCACCGGCTTGGTAAGCTTCTTCAATTTCTTTTTTTGAACGAATGCCGCCTCCCACAATAATAGGAATAGAAACTTCTTTTTTTACTGCGGAAATAATGACTGTAGAAACTTTGGTTGAAGCGCCACTTCCTGCTTCTAAGTAAATTAGTTGTTTCCCAGAATATTCTCCGGCTAAAGCGGTGTTAACAATCGCTTGAATGTTATCTTGCTTCATCGGAAGCGTTTGGCTCACCCGTTGCACAGAAGTTTCTCTACCGCCATCAATTAATAAATAAGCCGTCGGAATAATTTCTAAAGAAGTATTTTTTAGTTTCTCGACAGATTTCACCTGTTGCTCAATCAAAAACTCCGGATTTCTACCTGAAAGTAACGACAAGAACAAAAGTGCATCGGCTTCATTAGTGATCTGCGTGTAATCACCCGGAAAAATAAAAATAGGTAAGGGTGTTTTCGCTTTCAGTTGGCAAACTAATTTTTCAGTAAGGTTTTCTTCTACCGTGCTTCCGCCGACAAATAAATGCGTGGTCGTCTTAGGTAAATGCTGAATCAAATTTTCAAGCTTAGAAAAATCGACTTTATCGGGATCTATGAGGATCGCCAACAACCGATCGGAAGTTTGAAAAATGCGTAACAGTTCCTTTTTCTTTTTCATTAGTCTTCCGCTAAAAAGGTGTACACACAAGTAAAACCTTCAAACTCTAAATATTTCAGCGTAAAATTGGTTTGTTCTCCTTGGTAATTTAATCGAGCTTTTAATTCTTCATCTTCAAAAGAAAAATCTTCCACATAAATATGATGTAAAAATAATAAGCCGGGAATGCCGACCAATTTATAGATTCCTTCTTTGGCGCCCCAAACAATGGTAAGTTTTCGCACGATTGCCTCTTCGTTAGCCAAGGTATGGTACTCTTCTAAAGGCGTAAATTTAGGTGCGATCTTTAAAATCTTATCGCGTTGTTTTTCAATATCGATCCCAATAGGTTTTTGGCTCACAATAATTCCTGAAAATTCAAAAGAATGCGTGATCGAAATATGATTACCATCTTTTAAGTGTGGTTTACCTTCTTCATCGTAATACAAATCGAAATCGGTATAACCGGCTTCTGCCAATAAATGTCGAATACTCATAAAACCTCTACGATGAATTTCAGACTTCATACTATTCACTCGGTTTTGGCAATGTTCAGTTAATTTCACATCTTTTGCCAACCACTCAAATGACTCTTCAATCTTCCAAATGAAGACTTTAGTATGTTCATTTACTGTTATAGTTTTATAAAGAGCCATAAAATTTATTAGATATTATGTATTTTTGCACCAGAAAAATTGCGAATTAACAAATATAAGAATATGAGTACGAAAACAGTGCCTTACACGGCCTATAAAGTAAAAGATATTTCCTTAGCAGATTGGGGACGTAAAGAGATTGAACTTGCTGAAGCAGAAATGCCCGGTTTAATGTCGTTACGTGAAGAATATAAAGATGAACAACCGTTGAAAGGTGCTCGTATTGCAGGATGTTTGCATATGACGATCCAAACAGCGGTGCTTATTGAAACTTTAACTTCTTTAGGGGCTGAAGTAACTTGGAGTTCTTGTAACATATTCTCTACACAAGATCAAGCTGCTGCTGCGATCGCTGCTGCAGGAATCCCGGTTTACGCTTGGAAAGGAATGACCGAAGAAGAATTTGACTGGTGTATCGAGCAAACACTTTTCTTTGGTGAAGAGCGTAAGCCTTTAAATATGATCTTAGATGATGGTGGTGATTTAACCAATATGGTATTAGATAAATACCCAGAATTGGCTAAAGATGTAAAAGGTCTTTCTGAAGAAACTACTACCGGAGTTCACCGTTTATACGAGCGTATGAAAAAGGGAACTTTACCAATGCCTGCAATTAACGTAAACGACTCAGTTACCAAATCTAAATTCGATAACAAATATGGTT
Source organism: Mesonia mobilis DSM 19841 (assembly GCF_000423405.1). Lineage (GTDB taxonomy): Bacteria > Bacteroidota > Bacteroidia > Flavobacteriales > Flavobacteriaceae > Mesonia > Mesonia mobilis. The sequence goes on from NZ_AUHX01000007.1 coordinate 129,003, forward strand.
GTCGCGAAAGTGCTGTTGATGCTATTAGACGTGCTACCGATGTTATGTTAGCCGGAAAACGCGTTGTAGTTTGTGGTTACGGTGATGTGGGTAAAGGAACCGCACAATCTTTTAAAGGAGCAGGATCTATTGTTACCGTAACAGAGATCGACCCAATTTGTGCTCTACAAGCGGCAATGGACGGTTTTGAAGTGAAAAAATTAGAAAACGTGCTCGATAAAGCTGATATCGTGATTACTACAACTGGAAATAAAGATATCGTACGTGGTGAGCATTTTGAAGCGATGAAAGATAAAACCATCGTTTGTAACATTGGGCATTTTGATAACGAGATCGCTGTAGCTTGGTTAAACAATAACTACGGAGATTCTAAAGTTGAAATTAAGCCACAAGTAGATAAATACACCATTAACGGTAAGGATATTATCTTATTAGCAGAAGGTCGTTTAGTGAATTTAGGTTGTGCTACCGGTCACCCAAGTTTTGTGATGAGTAACTCATTTACCAACCAAACCTTAGCGCAAATTGAACTTTGGAATCGTTCTGAACAATACGAAAACAAAGTATATATGTTACCTAAACATTTAGATGAAAAAGTAGCCGCTTTACACTTAGAGAAAATTGGTGTTGAATTAACCGAGCTTTCTCAAGAACAAGCAGAATATATTGGTGTTGAAGTACAAGGGCCATTTAAACCTGAATACTACAGATACTAAAAACATTCTTCCATAAAATTGAAAAAGCCCGCAATAGCGGGCTTTTTCGTTAAAAAGAAAACGTGTTTGAGACTTATTATTTGGGTATCTCACATTTATAGGTTATTTCTCCTTTCCAATTTACTACTTGTATAAGCATTTTACTAGGTAACAAACTTACAATTAAAAAGCCTTGCTCCGACTTCGAGAACTTCGTAAAATCTGAAATTCCTGTAGGTCTCACCTCCGATCCTGCACCAGAAACAAAATGATGTGTATACACATCTTTAGGTTTTAAATGCTGAATGTCATGCTCATGGCCTGCAAAGTAAGCAGGAACTTTGTATTTTTCAAATATTTCTTCTAAATGATGACGAACATAAGGTTCATCGTCTACTCGTTTACCCGATGTATACAAGGGATGATGCCCAATTACAATATTCCAATCGGCAGTAGAATTTTTTAAGGTTTTTTCTAACCACTTCTTCTGCTTTAAAGTGTCTTGCGTTTTTACTTGCGCATATTTTTCGGTACGATGGTAATCATCTTCAAACGGATTGGTATCTAAAAACACAAATTTTGCTGTGGTTTTATCGTCTTCTAAAGTTTTTTCAAAATCGTAATAATGCGAAGGCATTTTCCAACGTTGACTAACATTTGTGTAATCTATCTGCGCTTGAACGTTACCGCGATAACCGTGATTTCCTAAAATCACGTACCAAGGGCAAAATAAATTTGAACCATAATAAACCTCTTCAAAACTACTTTGAATAAACGGGTCGTTTACTGAAGCGATCCCATCGGGGTAAAAATTATCACCTACCGAGATGATGAATTCCGGTTCTAAAATAAAACCTGCTTGTTGCATAATATCGGCAACTTCGGTTTGTTTAAAATGACCGTTTCTTCCCCAATCGCCGATCACATAAAAGTGATAAGCGTCTTCTTCAACCTGAAGGTCTTTTAAATTTTCATTCTCGTTTTGGTTGTAGTATTTTTTTTGTGCGTTAACACCAAATGTGCTTAACAACAAGCACACAAAAACTAAACTACTTAGTTTCAACAATCTTTGATAAGTCATAGAAATAGAAATTTTTATTATCATTCATCGCTACAAAAAGTCCGTTAGGAAATTGTTCATTTAAATAACCGGTAAATACTTCGCAACCGTCGGTTTCTGTAGTTCCTAAATTTTTTGTGAATAGAAATTCATTGGTTTTTCTATCGAAAAAATTAAAGGTATGTTCTTGTTGATCTGAAACGATGATATAACCTTCACCATTCTCGTACGTAGCGATAGCAATACCTTCAATATCTCTATTAAAAGTTTCTGCTCCAAAACAAGAAAGCTCTTCGTTGCCGGCATCGGGTTCTGCTTTGTATTTTCTTACGCAAATTTTTTCATCTGCATAATAAATGTAACCTAACTCTTCATCGATAGCGATGGCTTCAATTTCTTTTTCACCGCTAAAATTCCCGAATTCTCTTACCAATTTAAATTCGATATGATCGCCGGCAGGCACTAATTCAAACTGATGTAAATAGTTGGTTTTTGGTCCGTTTTTTCTACCAACAACAGCATAGGTTTTATCATTTTTAGGAGATTTGAAAATTGAAATTCCCATAGGAAGATTCCATTCATTCTCACGTTTTTCTTGAAAAACTTTAAAACCACCTTGGTCTAAAGGTTTCATATCGGGTAAAGAAAATAAACGAATCTGCTCGCGTTCTCTTTCAGTAAACATTAAAACATCGGTCGTTACAGAATCATTAATTTTTACATTATATTCTACATCTACGTTGTTGGGACGCTTTAACCCGCGAAGTGTTTTCTTTTCGATCACTTTACCTTCTAAATCGAAAGCATAAATTGCTCCTTCCGTATCTTTATCGGTACCAAAAACAATACTTTCTTGCGTATTTTCTTTGTTTACCCAAATTGCAGGATCGTCGGTATCATGCAGTGTAGATTCTGTGATGAGATCTGGCTTCATTTGTGGTAACTCTGGCCCACAAGAAACCAATGCAATGCTAGCTAAGGCTATTACTAATTTTTTCATAATATATAATTAGGGTGTTTTTAAGCTTGTGCCAAATAATTATTTAGCACTAGCCATTTTTATGTTTTTAGGTTTAGTATAAATCGTACTTAAGACCTACAGTTAATCTTCTTTCATAAAATTCCATCTGCATCGTTCTGCTGCTTACGCCTTGGTAGTAACGTAAAGGTTGGTTGGTAATATTATTTAAGCTTCCGTAAAGGCTTAAGTTTTTATTGATCGAGAAATTCACATTGAAATCTAGAAAGAATTGCTCATCGTAGTAACGATCTTCAAAAGCATTTCCGCCTAATTCATCTAAATAAGCATCAGAAAAGTTCCCCGAAAGTCTTGCGCTAAATTTCTTGTCTGAATAAGAAAGAGAAGCGTTGAACATATTTGGAGAAGAACCCGGCAAATCTAATTCACCACGTAAATCTCCGTCTTCATTTCGAATACCATTTGCGGTAGAGTGTAAATAGGTATAGTTGGTATAGATACCGAAGTTTTTAGCGAAACCAGGTAAGAAATCTAATTGACGCTGAAAAGAGATCTCTGCACCATAAATACTAGCATCGTCACCATTTAAAGGCTGAAATACATCGTAACCGGTAGCATCATCTTCTACAACATACGTATAAATAAAGCTATCTAAGTCTTTATAGAAAACACCTCCAGAAAGTAAACCTACAGAACTAAAATAGTATTCTGCCATAAAATCGAAGTTCATCGAAGTAGTTGGATCTAACTCGGTATTACCCACAGCAATTTCTTCATCTTCATTATTAATTGCTTGATAAGGCACTAAATCTAAATAGTTAGGACGAGATAAAGTGTTTGTCCACGCGAAACGTAATACGGTTTTATCGTTTAGATCGTATTTAAAGTGTACACTTGGTAAAATATTGGTATAGTTACTTTCGTCGTTCACTTCCATCGAGCCGTCAAAATCACCATCTTCATTATAAATTACTTCGTTACCTGTACTTTCTATTTGCGTAGATTCTACACGAACACCGGCAAGTACACTTAATTTACTTGAAAGTTTTTGGTTAGCCATTGCGTAGGCTGCGTAAACATTTTCTTTTACTTCGAAGTTTTCACTTAAATATTCATCTTGAACCGCTTCTCTTTCGAATAAATCGCTGTTGTTTAAGTCTAAATTTCCTAAGAAACTTGTGGAAGCAAAAACTCCCGGCATATACTGGCTTCCTGCTAAGAAATCGTCTCCGGCATAAGTTCTTGTAGGAACGTCTGCTAAAGTATTGTAAGCGTCTGATAACGGACTGTATTCAAAGAAATTGTTATCTCTGTTTTTGTTTTTGAATCTTCCGCGAAGACCAAACTTAACGGTCCCGTCTCCATTACCAAAAAAGTCTGAAGCTAACTCTGCGTTTGCAAATACATTAATATCTTCTTCTTCGGTGTATTGGTTTTCTTCTGTTAATTCATCTAATTCAAAATCACTAAGAGATGGATTTTCTACTGCGGTATGCAAGGGTTCTTCCGGATTAGAAACGTGGTTGTTAATTTGATATTCTGAAGCGTAAACTGCATAACGCTCCTGCGGTCTCTCTTCAGATGCTTTTGCATAAGATCCCATCCAATCAAATTTTACATTTCCGAAGATATGATCACCACCTAAAGTATAGTTTTGCATGCGCTGGTCTTCTAATCTTCTGTTTTGAGTTCTTCCTCCGGGAACCCCGCCTTTTGTTTCTCTAACCACTTCTGCAGGAAAACGTGTTAAGTTTCCGTTTTCAATATCAAAATCTCCTGTGTTAATATCTTCACCGTCTAAGATTTCTGAAGAGTAAGCAAATCTGTTTTCACGATCGTCTCTCCAGTTGTACATCGATTTAAAGTAGATCGAGTTATTCTCGTTAAAACGGTAATCAAAATTTGCAGAAAAGCTACGTCTTACACGTTGCACCAAATATTTTCTTATTTCAAAAGTTTCAGCATACGGGTTTACTGCAACTTCTTCTAAATTGTCTTCGTCTCCGTTATTATACTCAAATTCGTCGCTCCATTCTGCTTCAACGTTGTCTGATCCAAAATCATTATCATTGATCGAGGCAGAAACCATATAACCGAATTTCCCGTCTTTGGTACGATCACCTAATAAAAATGAACCGTTTAAGATTCGTTTATTGGTAATAAAGTTCATCCCAGAACCTACGGTTGCCGAAAGTCTAAAACTCTCCGGTGCAGAACGCGTTACTAAATTTACCGATCCCCCAAGTGCATCGGCATCCATATCTGGCGTTACCGCTTTGCTCACTTCGATGGTTTGAATCATATCTGACGGAATTAAATCCATCTGTACGTTACGGTTATCACCTTCTGCTGAAGGAATACGACTTCCGTTTAACGTGACTGAGTTAAGTTGTGGCGCTAAACCACGAACAATAATATTTCTCGCTTCCCCTTGATCGACCTGCATCGTAATCCCGGGAATACGCTTAGCTGCATCACCAATATTTGCATCGGGAAACTTCCCGATTTGCTCGGTAGAAACGATATTGGTTATGTTGGTTTTATTTTTTTGAGAGTTCAGGGCTTTCGCTTGTGCGCTTAAACCGTTCCCTATAATTTGCACGGTGCCTAAAGTAGTTTCTGCCGAGTTTAAAACTAATTTAACCGAAGTGGTTTCGTTAGCTGCAATTTCTACTTCTTCTGTGATGGTTTGGTATCCCAAATATTTTACAGATAATTCGTAAATTCCTTCAGGAATATCTAGTAAAGTAAACTCACCATCAAAGTTAGTTACTGTACCTTTTTTAAGTTCTTCGATCATCACAGAAGCTCCCGGAACGTAAATACCGTTTTCATCTGTAATTGTACCTCTTACTACACCCTCCTGAGCGAATAAAAAGCTGAAATTGAAAGCAACAAATAATGTTACAAGTGTAATTTTTAAGTTCATAAATGGTTTGGTTTGGTTTGCAATTAAAAACACTGCAAATCTATATTTAACAGGAGGTTAAGGCTAATTTACAGCAGCAACAAACAATGAACAAAGCCAAAATTTTAAGGCTACTTTAAGGCAACAATTAAGATTTATTTACATTACACTAACAATTAATCAAGACAAGCAATTTTTTTTACAAATTCATTAAAAAATGTACCAATTCTTGTTTGGAATTTATAGGTAATTTTTTTCGTAAACGATATCTCGCAACTCGAACACTATCTGGAGTAACTCGTAAAATCGAAGCAATTTCTTTAGAAGAAAGATTTAACCGAAGTAACATCGCCAAACGTAATTCTGCTGAAGATAATTTTGAAGTGGCCGATTTTGCCAGGTCTTTAAAAAATTGCGGATGCACATCTTCAAAAAAGTGCATAAACTCATCCCACTCATCTTCTTGCTGCAAAGCAAAATCTAATTCTTTTGCCAATTCTTTAATCTTACTTTGCGTATCCATTTTAGAACGAGAACTCATTTTCTTTAAGGTGGAAGAAAGATCTGAAAGCAGCTTATTTTTCTGAGCTATGTTTAAACTATATTTTGAAAGGGAAGCAGTTTTTAATTGTATTTCGTCCTGAAGCTTTTTCTCTTCGATCGCCTTTTTCTCTAATTCTGCCTGTAAAACGCGTTGTTCGTAAGCTTGCAGTTTGGTTTTCTCTTTTCGTTTACGATTCATAAACAAAAAGGAAATTCCCGATACAAATAAAATGGCTCCGCCACCAAATAACATGAGATCTTGATTGGCTTCGTTAATCGAATTTTGTTCGGTTAGTAATTCTATTTGCGCCTCTTTCTGTTCAGTTTCATAGATCGTTTGCAAGACATTTAACTGCCGGAAGTTTTGCGTATAAAATTCTTCCTCTTGCAATTGATTATATTCAAAAAGATGTTGGTAAGCAGTTTCGAAATCTTGCAACAGCACATAGGTTTTGGCTAAATCTTTATGAGCGCTTTCTATTTGATGTTTATTTTCAAATGCTTCTGCTAATTTCAGCGCTTCGTTTGTATAACCTAAAGTTTCTTGATAGCGTTTCGTCTTCCGGTAAACGTCTCCTATATTATTAAGTACATTAATTTGCAGCTCGCTGTTAACGCTTTTTAAATATTCATACGATTTTAGAAAGTACTCGTGCGCTTTTTCTAATTGATTAAGATCTTCGTAAATACTCCCTATATTATCGTTAACTACTGCAATGCCTTCTTCATCTTGCAGTTTTGTAAATAAAGCTAAACTTCGCTCTTGGTGTTCTAGCGCTTTTAGATAATTACTTTCTTTTTCGAAACAGGTGCCTAAAATTTCTTCAGCAATAGCTTCTGCTTTTAAAAATTGATGTTTTTGAGCACTTTCAATACTTTCAACTAAAAATAATTCAGCTTTATCATAATTTTTCAGCGATAAATAAATATGCCCGATTCTATTCTTTAAAATAATTTGAATGGAATCTTGACGATGTTGTTCGGCTATTTTTAATCCGGAAGTATATTGATCGATCGCTTCTGTATAAACTTCAGCATCTTTAAAAAAATCTCCTAACTGAAGGTGTTTTTTAGTGATTTCTGTTTCACTTTTATTTTTTTTAGCCAGGTCGAGCTCCTCTTTAAATTTGTTGAATAACGAATCCTGGAATTGAGAATTCGCTTTTAAACTTTCCGGCTCTTGTGCAAGAAGATTTACACTGAGAAAAAAACAAAAAAAAAGGAGTAAAGTAACTTCATCATCAAAAATTTTGAGGGGTAATTGTATAACTTGGTAAACTTACAGAGGTATTATTAATTCTAGGTTAGAGCAGTATTAACCTAAGATTACCAAAATTTAAACAACCTCACAAAAACCTAAAAAACAACAACTTAACAGATTGTTAATAACCTCTTCAAATCTTTTTTAGCTTTTAAGAAAAAAGAATACAATCATCTTTTAATTTAGTAAACCCGTTTTTATCGAACTGATTTTTCACATAAGTCTGAGAACAAAAACGTTATCGTTTTTAGCAAAGCAATAATCTAAAATCTATATACAATCATGGGCATTTTTGACAAAAGAGTTAACTACAAACCGTTTGAATATCCAGAAGTATTAACATACACTGAAGCTATAAATAAAGCTTACTGGGTACATAGCGAGATAGATTTTACTGCAGACACGCAAGATTTTCATTCTCACTTAGATTTAGCAGAAAGAACCGCTATTAAAAACAGCTTATTGGCAATTGCACAAATTGAAGTTGCCGTAAAATCTTTCTGGGGAAAAATTTACGATCACTTCCCTAAACCGGAGTTTAATGGTTTAGGTAGCACCTTTGCAGAATGTGAATTTAGACATTCTGAAGCTTATTCTCGTCTTTTAGAGGTTTTAGGTTATAATGATGAGTTTAAGAATTTGCTAGAAGTACCTGTAATTAACGAACGTGTAGAATATCTTTCTAAAGCTCTAAAAGATGCCAACTCACAAGACGAGAAAAAGTATGTAGTCTCGTTAATTATGTTTTCTATTTTAATTGAAAACGTATCGCTTTTTAGTCAGTTTGCGATCATCTTATCGTTTACACGCTTTAAAGGTTTAATGAAAAATGTAAGTAACATTATCGCTTGGACGTCTGTAGACGAACAAATTCACGCAAATGGCGGTATTTACATTATTAATAAAATAAAAGAAGAATATCCAGACTTTTTTGACGATGAAACGCTTACCAACATTAAAGAAACGGTGAAGCATTCGTTAGATGTAGAAAGCAACATTTTAGATTGGATTTTTGAAAACGGCGAATTAGAAAACGTAAAGAAAAACGATCTGTTGAATTTTATGAAATTCCGTATCGATGAAAGTATGGAAAAAATAGGAATGGATAAAATTTACCACATTACTCCAGAACAATACGCGCCAATGCGTTGGTTCGAAGAAGAAGTATTTGCGAACAGTTTAGACGATTTCTTCGCAAAAAGACCGGTAGATTATACCAAGCACGATAAAAGTATCACGGCAGACGATTTATTCTAAAATTTAAAAACTAACACACTCACTCATATGTTCACAAGCGAATTACCACTAACAAAAGAGAACGATTCACTAAGAGAAAAACTTTGGTGGAAAAATGATGAAAGCGAGCAAATTCTTAACCGCGGTTACCTTTTAAAAGGTGAAACGGTAGAAGGTGCGATCGACAGAATTACCACGGCAGCAGCCAAAAGATTATACAAACCAGAATTAAAAGAATCGTTTCAAGAAATGATCGAGCGCGGTTGGATGAGTTTAAGCTCACCAATCTGGGCAAATATGGGAACCGAGAGAGGTTTACCTATTTCTTGTTTTAATGTGCATATTCCCGATAATATTGAAGGGATTACCCATAAGCTTGGTGAGGTAATTATGCAAACCAAAATTGGTGGTGGTACATCGGGTTACTTTGGTGGTTTACGTGCGCGTGGTAGCGCTGTAACCGACAATGGTAAAAGTAGTGGTGCAGTAAGTTTTATGAAACTTTTTGATACCGCAATGGACACGATTTCTCAAGGTGGTGTGCGTCGTGGTGCTTTCGCCACCTATTTAGATATCGATCACCCGGATATTGAGGAGTTTTTAAAAATTAAGAACATTGGTAATCCAATTCAGAATTTATTTAATGGAGTTTGTGTTTCTGATTACTGGATGCAAGAAATGATCGATGGCGATCCTGATAAAAGAAAAGTTTGGGCAAAAGTATTAGAAAGCAGACAACAAAAAGGTTTACCATACATCTTCTTTACCGATAATGTAAACAGAAATAAACCACAGGTTTACAAAGATCTAGGAATGCAAATTAATGCCAGTAACTTATGTTCTGAAATTATGCTTCCTTCTTCTGAGTCTGAATCGTTTATCTGCTGTTTATCTTCTATGAATCTTGAATTATATGATGAGTGGAAAGATACTGAAGCGGTTAAATTAGCAACTTTCTTCTTAGACGCTGTTTTAGAAGAATTCATTCAGAAAACAGAAGGAAACTATTATTTATCTTCTGCAAATCGTTTTGCTAAACGTCACAGAGCTTTAGGTTTAGGTGTTTTAGGATGGCATTCTTACTTACAGAAAAACAACATTCCGTTTGAAGGAATGGAAGCAAAAGCAAAAACAACCGAGATTTTCAAACACATTCGTGCAAAAGCAGATAAAGCAACAGAAGAGTTAGCAAGAATTTATGGTGAACCAGAAGTTTTAAAAGGCTACGGAAGAAGAAACACCACCACGTTAGCAATTGCGCCAACCACTTCTTCTTCTGCTATTTTAGGACAAACTTCACCAGGCATCGAACCTTTCAGCAGTAATTATTACAAAGCAGGACTTTCTAAAGGAAACTTTATTAGAAAGAACAAATACCTGAAAAAATTACTTGAGCAAAAAGGCATCGATAATGAAGATACGTGGAGAAATATTATGCTTGACAATGGTAGCGTTCAAAAACTAGCAGAACTTACCGATCACGAAAAAGCAGTATTTAAAACCTTTAAAGAATTAAGTCAGTTAGAAATTATTCAGCAGGCTTCTATTCGTCAAAAATATGTTGATCAATCTCAGAGTTTAAATATCAACATTCCTTCTGCTGTGCCAATTAAAGAAGTAAATAAACTTCTTATTGAAGCTTGGAAATTAGGCGTAAAAACACTTTACTACCAAAGAAGCCAAAGTGTTTCTAAAGAAATGGTGAACAACCTTGTAAACTGTAGTAGTTGCGAATCGTAACCAACCTACTTTAATTACCTTATAAAACAGGCTGCCCTATTGGGCAGCCTGTTTACTTTCTGCAAAGCACTAATATTCAACCAATACACATTCAATCTAATCTCTTCCATTTTCTTAACAAGAACACGCATAACGATTATAAACAATAACAATTAGCTAATATTTTTAAAGTTTAGTTAGCAATTTCATTACAAAACATAGAAATAGTCTTAACATTCTGTTAGGTTTTTATAAATAGTTTTACTCCATCAAAAACTAAAACCAATTAATCATGACTACTTTCAAACGATTACTTTTAAACTTATTGCTACTTACCGCAGTAGCTACCATTTATACTTCTTGTGAAGTAGAAGATGGAATTGACGGAATTGACGGAGCAGATGGTGTTAACGGTCAAGACGGAGCAGATGGTGAAGACGGAGAAGACTTTACTCCAGAACCAGAAATGTTTTCAGACAAATCTAACTTAAAAGCGCTTGTGGCAATGAAGCCGCAATTTAACTATGTAAATGCATATTCTATATTAAGCTCATCAGACACCTTAAGTAACGACTTTAAATTAGTAGGTGCTCAAGATGGTGCCGGCTTTTTAAAAGATCCTGATAGTGATGGTTATATTTATATTGTAAATGCAGAAGATACTTATGCTGTATCTAGAATTATGCTTGACAAAAACTTAAATCCAATTTCTGGAGAATGGTTATTAAACTCAAGTGTTGCCGATTACGCAAGACAATGTAGCGGCACAATGTGGGAAGCAGCGATTCACGGTGGTTCTCAAGACTTATTCTTATCGGCTTCAGAAAGTATTAATTATGATGTGAAAGGTATAGATCCTTACATGACGCCAACACCGGGAGCAGATTTTGGCTTAGATGCTTTAGGTGAATTTTCTTGGGAAAATGCAGTACCGCTTCCTCAGGTAGCTTTTCCGGGAAAAACCGTAATTATTGGTGGTGACGATGACTCTAGTGGTTCTGAAGGTCAGGTTTCTCTTTATTTATCTGAAAATGGAGACGACGATCTTGAAAACGGAAAAATTTACGCACTTCGTTTTAAAGAAGTATCTGATAATAACGGCGGAAAAATGGCAGTAACTTCAGGACAGATCTACAATGAAAGCAATCTTGATTTTCAAGAAACTTACGATGTTGAATTTGTTGAGATCCCTAACGGAAAAAACCTTACTAAAAACGAAATGGAAGATGCTTGTGTAGCTGTACAAGCTTCTGCTTTTATGCGTGTTGAAGATGTAGATTATCAAAAAGGTTCTGCAGACAATAACCGTAATGTATATTTTGCTGTTACAGGTCGTGGTCCGGGAGCTGGTACTTATAATGACTGGGGAACGGTTTACAAATTAGAGCTTGACGCTAACAACCCGCTTGAAGGTCAGTTAACTCAAATCGTAAGTGGTAACACAAATACCAACAACGCCGACGGTAATCTTTCTGAATTACAGAGCCCGGATAACATTTGTGTAACTGAGAACTTTGTATACTTTCAAGAAGATCCAAATTCATTCAGCAGAGGACATTCAGCTTACATTTACCAATCAGATTTAAATGGAAACAACACTCAACAAGTACTTGAATTTGTAGTAAGACAAGATCTTGCAGAAGATGGTAGCACAGGGTTCAGTGGAGAATATGGTGCGTTGATCGACATTTCAGATAAAGTAGGTGTTCCGGGTACATTCATCTTAAACTTACAACCACACTACTGGAGAGACGACAGCTTTAAAGGTAGAGATGGTCACACCTTTACAGATGGAACTTACGAAGATAACCAAGGGGGGCAAATTGTTTTATTAGAAGGTTTACCTAAATAATATATTTGAATGCATTCAACAAAAACCTCCGTGACTCGCGGAGGTTTTTCTATAAAATAAAATATAAAGACCGATGACCAATTCTTCTAAAATAACAGCAATTTTATTCATTATTTCTCTTACCGTAATTTTTTTCAGTTGTAAAGAAAAAACTAAGTCGACAACAAACGAAACCTATACTGCAAAACAAGAAATAGATTGGACGCGAGCTCATGAGTACTATTTACTGCATATAAAAAAAACACATCAATATTTAGATAGCCTTAATCAAACTTCACCTAATTCTGAAGAAGCTAAAAACTATTTTTTTAAAGCCCATCAAGCTTTTAAAGAAGCAGAACCGTATGCTTCTTATTTAAATCCTGAAGTTGGCCACCAAGCAAACGGTCCGGCTTTACCAAGATTAACAGATGATACCCAAAGAGTATTATTGCCTATTGGTTTTCAAAAAATTGAAGAATCGATTTACGAAGGCGGCGTGGCTGAAAATGATTTTAAACGTGAAGTTGAATTAACGAACGGACTTATAAAAGTTTTAGAAGACGCAATTGAAAAACGTAAATTAAATGCGCAACGTTTCTTCATCGCAACGCACCAACAACTTATGCGCATCGTAAGTTTCGGGATCACAGGTTTTGATACTCCTGTAAGTGGTTTAGGCTTAACAGAAACTCAAGCATCTATCAACAATTTAAAAACGGTTTACAAACTGAGTTTACAGCCGCTTATTACTTCAAAAGACAAAAATCTTCATCAGAAATTTTTAAAACAAAATCAGAAGGCTATCGACTTTATAGAAAAAAATCCAGATTTCGAATCGTTCGATCGTTATACATTTTTGAGAGAGTGCTTTAACCCTATGATGCGTAGTTGGGTTGAAATAAGAAAGACTTCAGCAATTTGGCAACCTGTAAACAATAAGCCTTTTAATTTTGAAGCGCCTACTTTTTTTGAAGACAATTCGTTCAACATAGATTATTTTAGACAGGTAACGAATAGAAAACCTTCTGAAGCAAAAATAGCCTTAGGAAAACGTTTATTTTTTGAAGAAAACTTATCTGAATCGTCTAAAATGTCTTGCGCCACTTGCCATATTCCCAGCAAAGCTTACGCCGACGGAATGGTTACCAATTTGAACAACGAGGGAAAACCTTTACAACGCAACTCTCCTACTTTAGTTAATGCTGTATTTCAAAAAGGATTCTTTTGGGACGGAAGAGCAGAAAGTCTTTTGGCACAAATTTCCGGAGTATTTACCAACGAAGAAGAATTTAATAGTGCGGTACACGAATTTTCAGGAGATATTGCTAAAGACTCAAGCTATGTAAAAGATTTTGAAGAAGTTTTCGGTAAAAAAGTGAATTATACCAACGCAGAAACCATTAAAGCTTTGTCTGCTTATATTTCTACGCTTAATGGTTTCAGTTCAAAATTTGATAAGAATATGAGAGGTGAAGAAAATACATTCACCGCTCAAGAAAAGTTGGGTATGAATTTGTTTATGGGAAAAGCCCTATGTGCAACTTGCCATTTCATGCCGCTTACCAGCGGGACAGTTCCGCCGTTTTTTACCGATACAGAAAAAGAAGTTATTGGCGTTCCTGAAACGGTAGAGAATAAAACCTTAGACAGCGATACAGGTTTTTATTTTATGTATGAAGAAGCTATACAAAAAGGAATGTTTAAAACACCGACAATACGCAATGTTGCCCAGACAGCTCCTTACATGCATAATGGTGTTTACAATAATTTAGAGCAGGTTGTCGATTTTTACAACAAAGGCGGCGGTGGTGGTTTAGGTTTCGATTTACCACACCAAACCCTACCTTTTGATAATTTAGAACTTACTCAAGAAGAACAGCAAGCTTTAGTGGCATTTATGAAAACACTCACCGATCTTCCTAGAGAAAATTAATTGAATAGTTATCTAGGATTTTAAACAAAAAAAGTCGCAACTGAAAAGTTGCGACTTTTTTTATGATTAACTAAGGTATCTTAAGCTTCGAAAGGCTCGATAGATACGTAAGACTTGTTGTCTTTTTTCTTAGTAAATTTTACGATACCGTCAATTTTGGCATGTAATGTATGATCTTTTCCTGCATACACATTTTCACCTGGATTGTGCGCAGTACCTCTTTGTCTAACGATGATATTTCCTGCAACAGCAGCTTGACCGCCAAAAATCTTAACTCCTAATCGTTTCGATTCTGATTCTCTACCGTTCTTCGAACTACCAACTCCTTTTTTGTGTGCCATTTTATTTTAGGTTTTTAGTAGATTACTAATTATTTACTTAAAGCTTCAACTAATTCAGCTTTTTTCATTGAAGAATATCCTTCAAGACCTTTTTCTTTTGCCATTTCTTTAAGTTCTGCAACAGTGTGCTTGCTTAAATCATCAGAAGATTCTGATTTAGCTTCAGATTTTGGAGCTTCTTTTTTAGCCGATGTAGCTTTTTTACCTCCTTTCAAAGAGATATCTTCAATTACAATCTCTGTTAAAGATTGACGGTGACCGTTTTTCTTACGGTAACCTTTACGTCTTTTCTTTTTGAAAACAATAACTTTGTCTCCTTTAAGGTGACGTGTAATTTTTGCTCCAACAAGAGCACCTTCTATAGCCGGGGCGCCTAAAGTAATATTGTCACCATCACCAGTAAGAAGAACTTTATCAAAAGAGATGCTATCTCCTTCTTCTCCTGCTAAACGGTTAACAAAAACCTTTTGGTCTTTTGCAACTTTAAATTGCTGCCCTGCTATCTCTACAATTGCGTACATAGCGTAACGTTTATAAATTAATTATTTTTTGAAAATGGATGCAAATATACTTCTAAATAATTAAAATACAAATGTTTCAAATAAATAAAATTAAGACTCTACTCTAGTTCTTTCTTGATCTGAGATGGTGTAACGTTTACCCTGTTGGGTATTCCAACTATCTTTCATAATCTGCATTAGCGCTAAACTCAACACCACAGTAGTCGCTAACCCCATTAAAAACACAATAAAACTCACGGTTGCAGCGCCAACTTCGTAACCAGAATTAAAATCGACCAGCATTTTATTCACGAAATTAGGTTCAATATTACTGGAATAAATCACAAAAAACACCGAAAAAATTATGGTTGAAATAAATCCCGTTACCACTCCTACTCGAAAACCTTTTTGGTAGGTAAACTTTTTTAAGGTATCGTTTTTATGATCTTTTTTATAGGTGCTAATTGCTCCGTAAAGTCCAATCCCTACGATTACAATATTAATGGCACTAAAAAATGGTTTTAAATGTAAATCGAATAACGATAACAGTAAAAATCCTAAAATTAAAACAACACCAATACCTACTCCATATTTAACTGAAACTGCTTGCTTTTTCATAACATTTTAGTTTTGATTTACTTAAAGTTCCTAAAAACAAACAACTATTTATGATAACACCTTGTTAATTAAAGAATTTCTAACAATTGTAGTTTAAATAATGTAACAAATAACTAATTTTGAAGTCAAACATTTAGAAGAACAATAAAAAATCTAATTAAACATGATTAAAAGAATTAGCTTAGCTGCTTTTACTCTTTTGGCTACTTACGCGGGTTTCGCTCAGCAAGTAGAATTTACAGAGTATGAATTAGACAATGGCTTAGATGTAATTTTACATCAGGATAACACGGCTCCTGTTGTTACCGTTGGGGTAATGTATCACGTAGGAGCTAAAGATGAAGAAGAAGGAAGAACTGGTTTTGCTCACTTCTTCGAGCACCTTTTATTTGAAGGTACCGAAAATATTGATCGTGGCGAATGGTTCAACATCGTAGCTGCAAACGGCGGAAGCAACAACGCCAACACTACACAAGACCGTACTTATTATTACGAAACTTTCCCGTCTAACAACCTTAAGTTAGGTTTATGGATGGAGTCTGAGCGTATGCTTCACCCGGTAATTAACCAAATTGGAGTAGACACTCAAAACGAAGTAGTAAAAGAAGAAAAACGTACACGTATCGACAATGCTCCTTACGGTAAAATTATTTACAGTACAGGAATTAGCCCTTACATGTTCGAAAAGCACCCGTACAAAAACTCTGTGATCGGAACGATGGAAGATTTAGATGCGGCGCAACTTGACGAGTTTAAAGCTTTTTTCGATAAATATTACGGCCCAAACAATGCTACTTTAGTAATTGCCGGAGATTTCGAAGAAGAAGAAACTAAAAAATGGATCAAAAGCTACTTTGCTTCTATTCCTAAAGGGCCTGAAGTTGAACGTATAGATATTAAAGAAGAACCAATTACTGAGGAAATTGTTGCTACAGAATATGACGATAACATTCAGATTCCTGCTAAACTTTACGTTTACAGAACTCCTTCAATGAAAGAAAGAGATGCTTATGTGCTAGATATGATCTCATCTATATTAACAGACGGAAAAAGTTCTCGTATGTACAAGAAAATGGTCGATGAAGACAAAGAAGCGCTTCAAGTATTGGCCTTCCCAAGATCTCAAGAAGACTACGGAATGTACGTCATGGGTGCTTTAGCAATGGGAGATACTCCATTAGAGCAATTAGGAGAATCGATGGATGAAGAAATTAAAAAACTTCAAACTGAATTAATTTCAGAAAAAGAATACCAAAAATTACAAAACAAGTTCGAAAACCGTTTTGTAAGCTCTAACAGTAGCGTTCAAGGTATTGCAGCTTCATTAGCAACTTACCACATGCTTTACGGTGATGTAGACTTAATTAACGATGAAATCAAGATCTACAGAAGTATCACTAGAGAAGATATTAAAGAAGTAGCGAACAAGTACCTAAAGAAAAATCAACGTTTAAATTTAGATTACTTACCAACTCCAGAATCTAAATAATAACTGAAAAAAAGTTTTAAAAAATGAAAATCAAGATATTATCAATTTTTATCATGTGTC
This sequence comes from Mesonia mobilis DSM 19841, assembly GCF_000423405.1. GTDB lineage: Bacteria > Bacteroidota > Bacteroidia > Flavobacteriales > Flavobacteriaceae > Mesonia > Mesonia mobilis. The sequence continues at coordinate 146,179 of NZ_AUHX01000007.1, forward strand.
TGATGGTGATGGGTGCGCAGGCACAAATCGACCGCTCTAAACAACCAGAGGCAGGACCGGCTCCTAAAATTAATTTAGGCAAACCAAAGACCTTTAAACTAAAGAACGGATTACAAATTATGGTGGTAGAAAACCATAAATTACCTAGAGTTAGCGCAAGTTTAATTATCGACAATAAACCAAATTCTGAAGGAAATAAAGTAGGTGTAAAATCGCTTTACAGCTCAATGATGGGTAATGGCACCAAATCGATGAGCAAAGAAGAGTTTAACGAAAAAGTAGACTTTTTAGGAGCAAGTGTTGGTTATGGTAGCGAAAGCGCTTATGCAAGTTCACTTTCTAAATTTTTCCCAGAGGTAATGGAGTTAATGGCAGATGGTCTTTTAAACCCATTATTTACCGAAGAAGAGTTTCAAGATCAAAAAGATAGAGTTTTAGAAGGCCTTAAAGCTGGAAAAAAAAGTGTTAGCAATATTGCAAGTAACGTAAGTAGAAAACTTGCTTTTGGCGGCAATCACCCTTATGGTGAGTTCGAGACTGAAGAAAGCGTAAACAACGTAACTTTAAAAGACGTTAAAACGTACTACAACAATTTTATCTCTCCTAAGAACGCTTATTTAGTAGTTGTTGGAGACGTAGACGATTCTGATGTAAAAAAATTAGCGAAAAAGTATTTAGGAGATTGGGCAGAAAGCACTCCTCCATCGGCAGCTTTACCGGCTGTACCAAAAGTACAGTACACGCAAGTGAACTTTATCGATGTACCAAATGCAGTACAGAGTGAATTACGTGTGCAGAACACAGTTGAGTTAAAAATGGCAGATGAAGATTACTTCCCTGTTTTAGTTGCTAACCAAATTTTAGGTGGTAGCTTCGGAAGTTATTTAAACATGAACTTACGTGAAGAGCACGGTTATACTTACGGAGCTCGTTCGTATACAGGAACAGACAAATATGTAAGTAGATTTTCTGCTAGTGCAAGCGTAAGAAACGCTGTTACCGATAGCGCTATTGTTGAAACTTTAAAAGAAATTAACCGTATTAAAACTGAAAAAGTTGATTTTGAAGATTTAAACAATGCAAAAAATAAATTTGCCGGAGACTTTGTATTAAAACTAGAAAGTCCTTCAACAATTGCGAACTATGCATTAAATATTGAAACCAACGATCTTCCTAAAGATTTCTACGAGACTTTCTTAAAGAAGATCAACGCAGTTACTCAAGACGATATTTTACGTGTAGCTAACAAATACTTCAAAACCGATGCGATGCAAATTGTTGTTGCCGGTAAAGGAAGTGAAATTGCAGAAAACTTAGAAAACATCACTTACAAAGGAAAAACCATTCCTGTATTTTACTTTAATAAAGATGGTGAAAAAGTAGAAAAGCCGGAATACAACAAAGAAGTACCGGAAGGGATGACTGTAAACGATGTTTACGACGCTTACTTAAAAGCAATTGGCGGTAAAGATGCTGCTGAAAAAGTAAACACCGTTGCAATGACAGGAAGTGCTACAGTACAAGGAATGACTATTAGTTTTAGCAGAAAAGAAACTAAAGACGGAAAGAGCTTACAAGTTTCTTCAATGAACGGTATGACCTTAGGAAAAGAAGTATTTGATGGCGAAAATGGTTATCAGGAAGGTCAAGGACAAAAAATGGATTATACCGAAGAGCAAATCGCAGACGCAAAAGCAAACGCAGGCTTATTCCCAGAGTTAGAAGTTTCTGAAGAAGCTAAGTTAATTGCTATTGAAAAAGTAGATGGTAAAGATGCTTATGTAGTTCAATCTTCTGAAGACACAAAAGATTATTACGACACTGAAACCGGATTAAAAGTTCAGTCAGTTACAACGATTAGTCAAGGAGGTCAAACAGGAGAAGATTTCTCTGGACTTAGTAATTATAAAGAAGTGAACGGAGTTAAACTCCCTCACACAATCACTAAAAAGTTTGGTCCACAAGAAGTTGAAATAAAAATGACAGAAATTAAAGTGAATGAAGGAGTAAGCGACGCAGACTTCCAGTAATTTATTTTCACCAAATTATTTTAAAGCCGATTCTTTTAGAGTCGGCTTTTTTATTTTCTTTTTTCGGTTCGCCATATAGACACCCAGTAAAATAATTCCGCCGGAAACAATTTGTAAAAAGCCAAATTGCTCTCCATCTAAAATTCCCCAACCAAAAGCCACCACCGGAATCAAATACGTAACAGAGGTTGAAAAAACCGGATTCGAAATTTGCACCAAGCGATTAAACAAAATCTTTGCAATGCCGGTACCAACCACCGAAAGAATAGCGATATAACCGATCGCCGTTTGTGTTGCCGTATCGTTTAGATTTTCAGCAGTAAAAAAATCGGCAAAAAGTAACACTAAAGTCGCCGGGATCATCAACACCGTGAAACAACCAACAGTAATACTTAACGCAGGAATATCTTGCAAATAGCGTTTGATTATGTGAACATTTATCGCGTACATACTCGTCGCAACAAGCGGAAGGAAAGCATAAATAAGGTTTTGACTATCATTCATTTTCGCTCCGCTACTCACCAACAAAATTGAGCCAACCAAACCAATAGCTACTCCGGTAACTTGCTTTTTAGTCGATCTTATTTTGAAGATCAAAAACCCAAATACGATCGAAAGAATTGGCACAGTAGAATTTAATATGGAAACAATGGCGCTGTTAATTTTTAATTCAGCAAAAGCGAAAAGAAAAGCAGGAAAAAATGTGCCTAAAAAGGCCGAAACAGCAATCCATTTCCATTGCTGCTTTTTAATCTTTGATAGACTTCTAGCCCCAATTAATAATAGAAAAATGCCGGCTAAAAAAGTTCGCAACGCCCCCAACTGTAAAGGTGTTAGGCCTAACAATCCTTTTTTAATTAAGATAAAAGAACTCCCCCAAACTAGAGAAAGAGCGACTAAGTAAATCCATTTAAGCTGCTTGTGATCCATCGCTAGAATTTTTTGCAAAAGTCTAACTATTTATTGAGATGCACTAAGATTTCTATTCTTGAATTTCTGCCCACTTGGTCGATTCCATAATTCGACGAATATCATTCGCCAAATAGTTTGCCGCCGGGACGATACTATCGTAATTAGGCTGAGTTTTAAAATAAATAGAACCGGTTAGAAAGTGATTTACGCTATCGGTAATGTAGAATTGTGCTTGCGAAGCCGCATCTCCTTTTACTTCATAAAAAGTTCCGTACGTGTTATTCTTTTTATTAATGTAAGTATCTCCTTCGATCTCATCGGCTTTGATGGTATGTTGCAAAGGTAATTTTTGCCCATCGATTAAAAGTGCTTCTAAATTATCTCGAACCGGACGGTAAGTAATAAAAATGGTTCCTTTTAAAGCGGGATACTCCAAATCTACCCAACAAGGATTATTGGTTACCGAAGCTTTTACTTCAACCTGTTTATTAATTTCAAAAGTATACGGGCAAGGCAATTGTATTTTTTTATATTCAGCTTCAGGATAATCGAGTGCCAAAAAACCTTTAGGCTTAGGTTGGTAGCTTTTTTCGCAACCCACTAAAACTAGAAGAAAAATTACACTAACTATCGCTAACCTCATACCCAATATTAACTTTTACTTGTTTGATACGTTTACCTTCAATGGCTTCTATGGTAAACGTATAATTTTCAAAAATTATTTTCTGATTTTTCTGCGGAAATTCTCCCGAGATCTCCAACAAGAACCCTGCTAAGGTTTCGGCCTCTCCTTTTTTCTCTTCAAAGTAAACAGGATCTTCTAACTTGATCACCTTGTAGAAATTCTTCAGCGGCGTTTTTCCTTCAAAAACATAATTATGATCGTCGAGTTTAGAGAAAATTAAATCTTCATCATCAAACTCATCGCTAATATCACCAACAATTTCTTCGATGATATCTTCCAAAGAAATGAGTCCGCTAGTACCACCATACTCATCGACTACGATCGCTAAGTGATTTTTCTTGTCTTTAAAATCGTTCAGCAAATCGTCTAATTTTTTATTTTCCGGTACAAAATAAGGCTCGCGCAATAAGGATTGCCAATTAAATTTTTTCTGATCGAGATATGGCAATAGATCTTTTATATAAAGAATACCTTTTACGTTATCGATATTATCTTCATAAACCGGAATTCGAGAATAACCGTTCTCAGTTACTTCAGCAATTACCTCTTTAAAATCTTGTTCAATATTTAAAGCGAACATATCGATACGAGGTTTCATTACTTGTTTGGTTTCTGTATTCCCAAAAGAAACGATTCCTTGCAGAATTTTCTGCTCTTCTTTGGTCGTATCTTCTTCAGAAGTAAGCTCTAAGGCTTGTGAGAGTTGATCCACGCTTAACGCTGATCGCTGCTTCCCTAACCTATTATGAATTAACACAGTAACTTGACGCATCGGGATACTAAAAACACTCAGCAATTTATCTAATACTGAAAGCGGATAAGCCATAAAGTTCGAGAATACAACTTTGTTACGACTCGCATAAATTTTAGGTAAGATCTCCCCAAATAGTAAAATAAGAAAGGTAACCAATACGACTTCGATCACAAACCGAAGATTTATACCGAAATAAATCGCTTCAATATCACCAAAAAACATATCGCCTAGCGACTCAAATAAAAGTACTACAGCAATATTCACAAAATTATTAGCTACTAAAATGGTGGCCAATAACTTTTTAGGTCGGTCTAATAAACGTATTAAAATTTGTTGCTTAGCAGATACATTACCATCTTTTACATCAAAATCTGAAGGCGTCAAAGAAAACAATGCTACTTCTGAACCAGAGATTAAGGCAGAACAAATCAAGAGCAACAAAAGAACGACTATCCCAAATACTTGAGAAAAATCGATCACTAAAAATGTATTAAATAAACTGGAAGGGTCAGGGTCCAAATTTTTCGATTTAGTTTAACTTAAAATGGAAGATCATCTTCTTCTTCCTCATCCATTTGCGGCGGATTTATGGCTGCCGGCGATGGTTGTTGTTGAGATTGTTGAGGTCGCGAACCACTCATTTGACCTTGAGGTTGCGCTCCACCACCCTGGCTTTGTTCTTTAGGAGTTAAAAAAGTAAACTCGGTACATTGTATTTCTGTAGAATAACGATCCATCCCTTTATCGTCGGTCCATTTTCTGGTTTTTATTCTACCTTCTATATAAACTTTATCGCCTTTGTTCAGGTATTTTTCGCAAACTTCAGCAGCTTTATTGCGCACTACAATATTATGCCATTCGGTATTGCTCACGCGTTCACCGGTAGTTCTATTCACATAATCTTCATTAGTAGCCAGAGGAAAACGACCAATACTGCCGCCACCTTCAAAATAGTGCATTTTTACTTCATCTCCCGTATGCCCGATAAGCATAACTTTATTTAACGTTCCTGATGCCATTTTTTTGCTTTTAAGTAAATGTAAGGAAAAAGTCTTATTTTGTAAAATTGAAATTCTCTATAAATTTTTCGATCAACACCGGGACGGGATATGAGTGAATATCTGCCGTCGAGATCGTTTCAAAATCGTTATGAGAAAAGGCTTCCGGAAATTCTTCAACCTGAACCAACCAAAACTTCACCATTAATTTACGGTGCGAAAGTACGTGTTTTATAGATTTTTTGTTGAATAAATTTACTTTTTTGAAATCTTCCTGCAGCAACTTCTTCACTTCCGGATGCGTAAGAAAGTCTGCCTCAGCTAAATTTTTATCGCTTTCAACTAAAGGAAATTGATATAAGTTTCTCCAAATCCCGTTTCCTTTACGTTGCTGAATGATGGTTTGATCTCCTTTTAATAACACCAAGTAATTAAAATACTTGGTAAGTACTTTCGTTTTTTTCAGTTTAATGGGAAGCTCATTAATTTTTCCTTGCTGAAATGCTTCACAATTCTGCTGAAAAGGGCAAGAAATGCAATACGGATTTTTTGGTTTGCAATGCAAAGCACCAAACTCCATAATTGCCTGGTTGTAAGCACTGGGCTGTTCTTTATCGATCAGTTTTTCTGCAAGCGCTTTAAATTCTTTAATACCTTCTGTAGAATGAATAGGCGTATCGATACCAAAAACACGGGAAAGCACTCGATAAACGTTACCATCGACCACGGCAACAGGTTCATTAAAACAAATCGAAGCTATCGCACTTGCAGTATAATCGCCCACTCCTTTTAGTTTCTTCAACTCTTTATAGGTATTCGGAAACTCGCCTTTCAATTCTTCTGCAACGTATTTTGCCGTAAAATGAAGGTTGCGCGCTCTCGAATAATACCCCAAACCTTGCCAGAGTTTGAGCACTTTTTCTTCAGAAGCTTCAGCAAGATCAAAAACCGTCGGAAATTCTTCTGTAAAACGTAAATAATAAGGTAAACCTTGCGCCACTCGAGTTTGTTGCAGCATAATTTCACTTAACCAAATGTAATAAGGATTCTTAGTTTTACGCCACGGCAATTCTCGCTGGTTCGATAAATACCAATCAATCAATAATTTAGAAAAATTCATGCTGCGATTTGTTAAAATACAATAATAAAAGTTTATTTCGTTACTATTTAAAGGTTTAGGCTTGATTAATTGAATATTAAATTAGTATATTTGCGCCCTTGAAAAATGTAACCCTATTTATAACAAAAATAATTGTAAAATGACGAAAGCAGATATCGTAGCGAATATTTCAGAGAAATTAGGAATGGAAAAAGGTGATGTTCAAGCTACAATTGAGACTTTTATGGAAGAGGTGAAAACTTCTTTAGAAAGCGGAGATAACGTATATTTAAGAGGTTTTGGAAGTTTTATTATTAAAACTCGTGCAGAGAAGACCGGAAGAAACATCTCTAAAAACACTACAATTAAAATACCAGCACATAATATTCCTGCATTTAAGCCTGCAAAAGTTTTTGTTGAAGGTGTAAAAACAAATGTAGAAGTAAAATAAAACGAATTATTAATTTTTAAAATCTTTATTTATGCCAAGTGGTAAAAAAAGAAAAAGACATAAGGTAGCAACGCACAAGCGTAAGAAAAGAAGAAGAGCTAACCGTCACAAGAAAAAGTAGTTTCTAACTACTTTTTTTGTTTAAAGTTCATTGACATGGAAGTGTTTTAATACACTTCTTCAGGAAATTAAAAATCCTGTGATAATTATTGTTTAATCCATCTATACTTGCCTATGTAGGTATGGATAAAAATCTAATATGCATGAATAATGAATAAGGAATTAATTATTAGATCCAATTCCTCTGCTATTGATTTTGCCTTATTAAAAGATGGAAAACTAATTGAATTACACAAAGAAGATAACGACAGTAATTTCTCTGTTGGCGATATTTATTTAGCCAAAATTAGAAAAGCTGTTCCCGGTCTTAACGCAGCCTTCGTTAACGTTGGTTACGAGAAAGATGGTTTTTTACACTATCACGATCTAGGGCCGCAGATATCTTCTTTGATGAAATTCATAAAACGTGTAAGCACAGGTAAATTAAGAGATTATTCACTTAAGAATTATTCTTTTGAAAAAGATATTGATAAAGACGGAAGTATTACCGATGTCTTAAAGTCAAATCAATCGATTTTGGTACAAATCGTAAAAGAACCTATTTCTACCAAAGGCCCAAGAATAAGCAGTGAACTTTCGCTCGCCGGAAGATACATTGTACTTGTTCCTTTTTCTAACCGTATTTCTGTTTCACAAAAAATAGAAGATAAAGAAGAAAAAGATCGTCTTAAACGACTTGTAAAAAGTATTAAACCGAAAGGTTTTGGAGTAATAGTACGTACCGTTGCAGAAGGCAAAAAAGTAGCAGACCTCGACAAAGATCTTCAGAATTTGATGAATCGTTGGACAGGGATGTGTAAAAAATTGTATAAAGCCAGCACACCATCTAAAGTATTAGGAGAACTTAATCGTGCCAATTCTCTATTAAGAGATATGTTTAACGAGAGTTTTACTTCTATTTGTACCGATGAAGAAGCACTTTATACCCAAATTAAAGATTATGTTAGCGAAATCTCGCCCGACAAAGAGTCTATTGTAAAACAGTATCAATCAAACGTTCCTATCTTTGAGAAATTTGGTATCGAAAGACAAATAAAAACCGGTTTTGGCAAAACCGTTTCGATGAGCAAAGGTGCCTACCTCGTGATCGAGCATACAGAAGCGATGCACGTGATCGATGTAAACAGTGGTAACCGAAGCAATAAAGCCAAGAACCAAGAAGAAACTGCCTTAGAAGTAAACCTAATAAGCGCCACAGAAGTTGCCAGACAATTACGTCTGCGCGATATGGGTGGTATTATTGTGGTAGACTTTATCGATATGAACAAAGCAGAAAACCGAAAAGCGCTTTACAACCATTTAAGAGATGAAATGAGCGACGATCGTGCAAAGCACAAGATTTTACCTCCCACAAAATTCGGGTTGATACAAATTACCAGACAACGTGTAAGGCCAGAGATGAATATTAAAACACGCGAAAAAAACCCTAACGGAGAAGGAGAAATTGAAGCTCCTATCGTTGTGATTAATAAAATTAACGCTGACTTACAGAAACTAATTAAAAAAGGTCATAAAAAGCTGTCGCTAACCGCGCATCCTTTTGTGGCAGCCTACTTAACAAGAGGTATTCCATCACCCAGAAGTAAATGGTTTTTTGACCATAAGCGATGGGTAAAAATTTTACCAAGAGACGCTTACACGTATTTAGAGTATCATTTTCACGACAGTAAAGGTGAAGAGATCAATTAAAATTTTATAACGCCCTTTAGTTTTATACTAACGGGCGTTTTTTGTTTATAGCCATTATTTCTAGCTATATTCTACTTATTTTTGCTGAAGTATGCAGCAACCCACTCATAAAACATATACGGTAAAAGAAGCGACGCTCAAAATGATGAAATTTTGCGCCTATCAAGAGCGCTGTCATCAAGAAATTGAGCAAAAGCTAAAAGATATGCGGATGATCCCGGAAGCGCGCCAAGAAATCATTTATAAGCTTATACAAGAGAATTTTTTAGATGAAGAACGCTTCGCACAAAGTTTTGCCCGAGGAAAATTCAATCAAAAGAAATGGGGAAAAATTAGAATTGTAAGAGAACTAAAGCTTCGGAAAATTTCTCGTTTTAATATCGATAGTGCTTTAAAAGAAATTTCAACTGAAGCATACTTTAATACTTTTGAAGAACTTTCCACTAAAAAGTGGGAAACTACTCGAGAAAACAATCTACTTAAAAAGAAAAAGAAAGTTGCCGACTATCTTTTTTATAGAGGCTGGGAAAGTAATTTAGTTTATGAAAAATTACAAGAGCTCGAACAACAAGAAAAGTAGGTTAAGGCTTTAATTTTCGGCCTTTATTCCACCAGACTAAAAAGCCGGTTACTGGTAAGCTTGCACAAATTAGGCTGATAAAAAAAGCTAACAACTTGCCGGGAAAGCCAAAAACGGCTCCAATATGTATATCGTAATTTAATGAAGAAAGTTGATCGGCAAAATCTGCTTCAGCATAACGATCGCCTTTCATTCTTAACTCTTCTAAAGTATAACGATCAAAATAATATTCATTTTTATTGTAAAACGAACCGTGATCTTGATAAGCCACAATTTCTATGGCGTCGTCTTCATCTTCTAAAATTGGCGTCATATACATTCCTTGCACCTCAGGTTCTTGCGCTAAGGTTTTATACCAAGCTCGATCTAGCGGAGAAATCGTATCATTTTCAACCAAATCTTTTTGAGAAATATCTGAATGCGGATGATGATGTTCCGGTTTACTTTCGCCACCGGAAGTGATATAATACAACCCATCTTCAAACCAATGGAAACTCCACACCAAACCGGTTATGGCTAACACAAAAGCGAGTATCAAACTATAGAACCCAAGCACATTATGTAAATCGTAATTCACCCGTTTAAACTTCGCCTTCCATTTAATTTTAAAGCTTTTATTAAAGTTTGCTTTTTTGAAGTTTTTAGGCCACCACATCACTAAACCAGAAATAAGTAGCAACACAAATATTAAAGTACAAACCCCAACGATTGGTCTACCAATATCATAGGGTAACCAAAGCGCTCGATGCCCGTCAATAATAAAACGGAAAAAATCGAATTCGCCATTCCCTAACATTTGCTGTTTTCGCAAAAACTCTCCGGTATACGGATTCATAAAAACAGCGGTAAAACTGCGTTTACCATTTTCAAAAGAACTAAAACCAACTGCCGCAGCACCTTCTTTATCGCTATAAGTTAAACCCGTAGGTTTTTGATTAGGCATATAAACTTTTGCCGTATCTAATAATTGCGAAGGCGGAACAAATTCTTCATCTTGAACCTCCACAAAACGCCAAGGCTCCAAATAGTCTTTTATTTCTTGCTGAAATGCATAAAAACAACCGGTAATGCTTACGATAAACACTACGATACCCGAAATTAAACCCAACCACAAGTGTAGCCAATCGTTTAATTTTCGTAAAGGAGATTTTTTATTTTTCTTCTTTTTGTTGCTTTTCATAATTCAGCATAAAAAAACAACATCAGCTTAAAAATTTTCAAGCTGATGTTGGTCATTAAATAGTTTCCTTAAAATTTGTAGAAACCTGCAATAAAACTTGCTTGTACTTCAGCTCCTTGAGTAGCTGTGTAGTTTTGCGTATCTATTTGATAAACAAAAATACCGTCTTCTTCAGGAATTGTGATGTAATAGTTGCTATCTTCTTCGAAACCAACTAATCTTCTACCATCACCAGCGTGAGCAGGAATATTTTGAACGTAATTTACAGTTTGAGCTTCAAAATTTACAATAGCAGATTCTAAAGGACTATCGCTCCACATTGCTTGATTAGCTCTTGCTTCAGTATTAATTTCAGCAAAAAATCTTCCATCGCTAAGAAGTTTAGCATAAACCATAGTTCCGTTAGCAACATCATTAATATCAAAGAAATAATCTTCATCGAAAGAAGTTTCTCCTGCATTAATTTTTAAAATACCTGCCGGTTTTGTTGATTGGCTATAACCATTTGCAGGATTCGAGTGAGAAATAGCATAAATATTACCCGCTTGATCTTTTACTAAACCAGATTTAGTATTGAAACCACCAATTGGCCCCACACGATCATCGGTAATTACTTCTTGAAACTCCAATTCCGGATAAGAAAATACAGCTACTTCTGCTTGATCGGTATGCGTTGTCGCGAAAGTTTCTGGATCTGAAATGTAGTAACTTAAAAACAAGTGATCGTCACTTATAACCATACCTGAATAAGACAGACCAACTAAATCTGTAAATTCAGAAACTTGAATATCTACAGTCTCTGTAACCGAAACTGTATTTGGATTAAACTTACGAAAGGTAATGATATCTGAATCTGAAGACATCGCTACAGAAACTAACGTATTGTTATCTGCCTTCACTAAATCAGAAAGACTATTAGGGAAAGAAACATCACCAGCTTGAGATAAACATCCGTTATCTTGTGAAATTGCTACAACATTCACATCATCTAAACCTCCTAAACTATAAATAGTATTATCGATCGCTTTAAAATCGTAATAACCCGGTTGCTCGATACCTTGACCTTGCGCTGTTAACGTTCCAGACATTAAGTTATTATAAGCTAAAGTGTAATAAGTATAGCTACCATCGGTAGACTGGATAGCCAAAGACATACCGTAATCACCTCCTTGACAAGAAACACCTTCATCATCACTATCACTACAAGAAACTGTTGAGAAAACGAATAAAAGACTTAAAGCAGAAAGCGCTAAAGCTTTCGAAAAATTAAATATTGATTTGTTCATCTTAATAAATTAAATTAATTGTTATAAATTATATCTTAGTTTCAAGTAAAAAGCTCTTCCTGGTTTTTGCAATCTAAATTTGTCGTATGAAGCTTCATCGGTAAAATTTCTAGCTTCTACAGAAACATTGTATTTTCCTTTTTTAATACTGTAACCTATTTCGGCACTATGTGATGATTGCTGCGGAATAATAGCTTTGGTATCGATGCTTCCAAAGCGATCTGAGGTTAAAAAGTATTCTTGCGTAAAACGGTAATAATAATTGAAAAAAAGATTTGTATCGTCACCGCCTACATTTTTAAAATTGAAGCCTGCCGTAGCTCCCCCAAACAAATAAGGTGTATTGGGTACGCGCGCTCCTTTGTTCAAGTTTTCAGTATAACCTGAAAAATCATTATAAATAAGATCGGCTTCATCGGTGATATCTTGATACGTAATATTTGCGCTTAAGTTGAAAATATCTTTCCAGCGGTAAGCAAATGTACCTTGAACTCCAAGCGCTTTTGTTTCAGCTAAATTTCCGCTTCGAGAAGTTGGGCTAGAAACAGAAACAATATTATATATTAAATTTTTAGCATTACGATAAATAAATGTACTTCCTACCTCAATATGATTATTTCTATTTAAATCTTTGTTGAAATTTATTCCGAAATTAAAATTGTCGCTTTGCTCGGGTTTTAAATTAGGGTTAGCTAGAACCACCAAGCCATCTCCAAAAAATTCTCCCGCAGTAGGCAAACGAAAAGCTTTTTCATAAGAGGCTTTTAACTGAAGGTTTTTCAGTAAAAAATAGGAAGTTGCCATACCATAACCAAAATCACTATAATCTACACTTACAGGAATGGTTGATTCAACGTTATTGGTTTCTTGCTCAGAAGTCTTTACATTTAAGGCATATGCTTTACCAAACACAGAAGCCGTCCAATCTTTAGAAATTTTATATTTATAAGAAAGTCCGAACACATTTTTAGCTAAGGATTTAGGCAAATAGTATTCATTCACGCTTAAATTTACCTCATCAAATTCATCTCTTTTAAAATGTTGAAAAGCATGATTAAAAGAAAGTGAATGTTTCTCGTTAAACAAATAACTCAGGTTAAGCTGACTATTAAATTCATTATCATCCTGCTCTAATAGATTCGCTAAACCTTGCTCTCCATTGTTTTCTGAATTAGTTTCAAAAGTTTCACCATACCAGTTGTAGCGAACACCGGTTAAAGTATCGATATTTCGGGTCTGTGTAATGTTGTATGATGCATTTAAACTCGCATCAAAACCTTCAAAAAATAGGTTTTGTTTTTTATATTTTAAGGTAGGTATTACCGATTCACTCTCAACCTCTACGGCACCGTAAACCGTTCTCATCGTCGCTCCGGTTTGTACTTCATCATCATCTCCTGAAACAATTAAACCCAAAAGCAATTGATCTGCAAAAGAAGTTTCTACAAACCCGGTTTCTACTTGTGCAGTAGCCGATTGGTATTGATCGTGAAATCTTTCAACTTCTACATTATCTTCTAATAAATTTCCATTAGCATCACGAATTTCTGCAAGAACATCGTAATTATTATCGGAGTAGTTATAATTTAAATTTCCTCTTACGGTAAAACCAGATTTGTTATTGGTATAAGCTCCATTTAAAGAAGCTTTATGGGTATTAAAAGATCCAAAAGAGTAAGAAACATCTAAATAATCATTCTTCTGATTGGTTATAATATTTACCGCTCCGCCAAGCGCATCGGTTCCTAACCAAACGGGAACTACACCATTGTACACATCGACACGCTCAATAGAATTTACCGGAATATTACCTAAGTTGAAAGAAGATCCGAAACTATCCATCGGGATTCCGTTTAAGAAGAACTTGACCTGATTTCCTTTAAAACCGTTTAACGAAAAGGTGTAATTAGACCCTAAACCACCCTCTTGTAAAATTCGAACTCCAGGCACACGATCTAAAACCTGTTGCGCATCGGCTGTACTATTTAAAAGACTTTTTGTTGAAATGGAAGTAACCGCGTAGGCTTGTTCATTAATTTTTCGGATTTCAGATTTCCCGGTGAGCTCTACTTCCTCTAATTCTGCTGAAGATTCCTCTAAAACAAAGTTAATTTCAAGCTTTTCAGCATTATTTATACTAATTTCTTTTACTTGGGTTTGATAGCCCAAATAAGAAACGATTAACTTATGAGTGCCTTCAGAAATATCATTCAACTGAAATGAACCATTAACATCTGTGGTAGTTCCTTTAAATTCGCTTTCTAGAATTACATTTACACCTTCTAAATCATTTCCGGATGCTGAAGTTACTTGACCAGAAATTACCGCAGAATTAGTTGACTGCGCACTCAATAATGCTGTCGAAAAAATACTTAAAGCAGTAAATAAAAAGACTAAACCTCGCAACCTGAATTTATTTAGATTAATTTTAAACAGCTGCAAATGTATAATAAATCTAAATAACGAAAAACTTATTTAGATTTATTCTAATATAGATTTTACCTTGCTAAAATGTTTTAAACAATAGGTTTGATCGATTTAAGAAAAAACTTAAGCGAAAATGTTATGCTGCTTATAAATTTTTATGTGTGTTGGTAAAGGTGAGTTTATTTTTATAATCAACCCATTTTTGGCCTCGAAGTTTACGCATTAGATTATCGTAATTCATCATAAATACAATATTCTTCAGCAGTTTTAGGCACTTAGAAAAAGAGGTTGGGAAAGCTCGTAAAGTCATCGAAATACTTGGCGTTAAATAACGCATATAATGCCAGTACATACTTGGGATGAAAAGGGTTTCTCCCGGTTGCAGCGTTACCCGATAGCCTTCAGCGAGTTTTAAAGCGGGATATTTTTTGTAATCGGGTTTATCAAATTCAATCTCTTCTAAAGAAACTATAGAATATGGCACGTGGTATAAATATTTACGTTGCTCGAAAGGAAAAAGGATAATGTCTTTTTTTCCGTGGAAATTAAAATGAACATTATTCGCCAGATCGATATCGTAATGGAGTAAAACACGCGAGCCTTCACCACCAAAAAATAACACCGGAAGCTTTTTAAAAAATTTGAGTCCGATCTCCGGGTAAGAAAAATCTTTAGTGAGTTGCGGACATTTTTGCAGGATATTGAAAAAGAAAATGCGTAAATCTGTAGGACCAGATTTTAACAGCTGCACATAATCTTTCATTTTCATTTTAGTAGCCGGTTTTCTAGAGTATTCTTTGCCTTTTGCGGGTTCGCTATTATACAAAGGCACTTCTACTTCACCGGCTTCTTCAGCAAAATAATCTAAATTCCATTTTTGATAGGCCGGCCATTGATGTGATAATTTCTTAATCACAACCGGCTTATTAGGCTTTACATAATTTTTAATAAAGTCTTCAGCAGTAATTTCTTCAACGACGTCAATTTCTTTTAGCTTCATGACTTTATCGCTATTTTAGGCTTTTACTTTTTTGCCTTGCGCTTCTAAATTACGCTCAATTTTATGCCCGGGTCTCGACCATTTTGGCTTTTCACCTAAAGCTTCTACTTGAGAGTCTTCTTTTTCAACAGTTTTACGTTGTGCGTGTTTTTCAAAAGGTTTTTGTACATCTAAACCTAATTCTTTAAACATCACCATATCTTCGGTAACATCCGGGTTGGGCGTCGTTAACAATTTATCGCCGGCAAAGATCGAATTTGCTCCGGCAAAGAAACACATCGCCTGCCCTTCTCTACTCATATCGGTTCTTCCGGCAGAAAGTCTTACTTGTGTTTCTGGCATAACGATTCTCGTGGTTGCCACCATTCTTACCATTTCCCAGATCGAAACTTTTTGTTGTTCTTCCATCGGGGTTCCTTCCACAGGAACTAAAGCATTAATGGGTACCGATTCCGGTTGTGGGTTTAATGTCGCTAAAGCTACTAACATTCCTGCACGATCTTCAGCACTTTCTCCCATTCCTATAATTCCGCCACTACAAACCGTTACATTGGTTTTTCTTACGTTATCCAATGTTTCTAAACGATCTTCGTAACCACGGGTAGAAATTACTTCTTTATAATATTCTTCTGAAGTATCTAAATTGTGATTATATGCGTATAAACCGGCTTCTTCTAAACGTTTTGCCTGATTTTCGGTAAGCATCCCTAAGGTACAACAAACTTCCATATCGAGTTTATTGATGGTTCTTACCATTTCTAAAACGTTATCAAATTCAGGTCCATCTTTTACGTTTCTCCACGCAGCTCCCATACAAACACGAGAGCTTCCTGAGGCTTTAGCACGTAAAGCCTGCGCTTTTACCTGATTTACGCTCATTAACTCATTACCTTCAATATCGGTATGGTATCTCGCCGCTTGTGGGCAATAGCCACAATCTTCTGGGCAACCGCCAGTTTTTATCGACAATAACGTGGAAACTTGAACCTTGTTTGCGTCGTGATGCTCTCGATGCACGCTTGCTGCTTCGTAAAGCAAATGCATTAAAGGTTTATTATATATTTCTAGAATTTCTTCTTTTGTCCAATTGTGTTTTGTAGCCATAACATTTAAATTGTTAATCAAAAGTAATAAAACAGGCGACTTATTGCACCTTTTCTCTATTTTTTTGAACGTTAATATATTTCTGAATAGCGTTAATTCTCTTATTTCCCAACGATTACACTTACCGCATTACCACCAAAACCTACGGCATTTACCATAATCGTTTTTAGGGTTTTGGACTTTTCAGCTTTATTATTAAAAAATGGATTTTCTATAAATTGATTATGCGCTAACATTAGTAGAGCCATTTCTAAACTCATCCCGCCAGAAGCACCAAAAGTGTGACCAATTATAAATTTATTGGAAGTGATAAGCGGCAAACGATCGCCAAACACGGCTTTTATCGCATTTAACTCTGCCCAATCTCCTTTTCTTGTACCGGGAGCGTGTGTAACTACCGCATCGACGTGATCTAATTTTGCTTGCTTCAAGGCCATTTGCATCGATTTCTGAATACAAACCGCATCTTTGGATAATGAAATATTATGCGTAAGTTTTTCTGAAGCATAACCTAAACCCAGAATTTCTGCCAAAGCTCGATCTGCATTTTTTTCAACAAAAAATGTGGAAGCTGCTTCGCCTAAAATCATCGTGTTTCGAGGCTTATCTATTTCTAAACTTCGGTTGGGCCATTTTTCTTTTTCATCAAAATTAGCATATAACTTTACGGCCTTCATCTGTGCGATGGTAAACGGAGTTAAAGGTGCTTCACTCCCACCGACTAAAAAAGCTTCTGCCATATCGCTTTGAAGCCAAGCGGAAGCATTTAACAAACCGTGTAATGCTGTAGAACAAGTAATCGAATGACTAATTTCTGGCCCTTCACTTTCTAAATCTTGCAACACCCAAGATGAAATATTTCCTAATGTGGTTGTTGGTGATGCTAAAGTTGAAGTTTTCCCTTCTTTTAAATATTGATCGTGGTATTGTTCGAATAAAGAAGTGGCTCCGCGTGAAGAACCGATATTGATCCCAAAATCTTTAGTTTCAGTTTTGCTTTTTTTGAAGGTTTCTCTTGCTGAAAGAATAGCGTATAACACCGAAAGATCTAAATCTTGATACCTGGATTGCTCATTTTTTAACTTTTCAACTAAATTTTTACTTTCTTTATTTAGCTGAGAAACATAAGTTGATTCATCAAGATAATTTACTGTGCTAAAAAAGTGCTTTTGCTGTAAATAATTTTGCCAAACTTGCTCTGAAGAATTGCCTAATGCAGAAATAGAGGCAAACGAAGTAATAAATAATCGATCTTTCAACACCTAATCTTTTCTTTTAGGCAAATATCTAAACTAAATAGATAAAAAAAAACTTCGAACGAAAACGCCGAAGTTTTTTAAAAAATTAGGATACCCCAAACCTAATTTTGCATAACCCTTTAAATAAAATTACATTATCAATATTAAACATTTTTTTAGAAAAACAAAAGAATAATTTGATGTTTTATCAATTTTAACCTAAATAAATTCAAAAAATAACTAAAAATTCAACTTATATATCATTTATATTTTCTAATAAAAGTAGAATCACTTCGTAAATCCTATATAGTTCTTCTGTAGTGATCACATAAGGACAAGCGATATAAATAGTATTTCCTAATGGCCTTAGGTAAACTCCGTGATTCATAAAAAAGTTATAGATCTTATCACGCAAATTACCGTAGCGATCATTTTCAACCGCTAGATCAAGCGCGAAAATGGTCCCGACACAACGTGTATTTTTAACCAACTTATGAGTTTTTACTTTTTCTTGAAATGCTAAATGTGAAGCTTCAATTCGTTTTATATTTTCTTGCATTTCTTCAGAAGTAAGTAATTCAACTCCTGCCAAAGCCGCCGAACAAGCTAACGGGTTTGCCGTATAGGTATGCCCGTGAAATAAGCCTTTCGCAATATCTTCATCATAAAAAGCATCGAAGATTTTTTGCGTACAAGAAGTTGCGCCCATTGGCAGCAAACCGGCAGTTAATGCTTTCGACATACAAACAATGTCCGGTTTTGTTTCGATATAATAAGAAGCAAAATTCTTTCCTGTTTTTCCGAAACCGGTCATCACTTCATCGGCCACCAAAACAATATCGTGTTGTTTACAAAGTTTCAATATTTCATTTAAACCTTTAGCATCGTGCATTTTCATCGCTGCGGCGCCTTGCACCAAAGGCTCATAAATAAATCCGGCTAGCGGAGTTTCTCGGTGAATTTCTTCTATTCGCTTTAAAATTTCTTCGGTATTTTCTCCATTGGGTACAGGAATACGTTTTACCGCTATAAAATGATCTTGAAAAGCACCATTATAAACCGATAGATCTGAAACCGACATTGCCCCAAACGTATCGCCGTGAAAACCTTCTTCGAAAGCTAGCATTATTTTACGATCGTTTTGCTGATTATAGTGGTATTGCAACGCCATTTTTATTCCGATCTCGGTCGCAGTTGAACCATTATCGTTGAAGAATATTTTTTGTTGACCTTCCGGTAATATTTCAACTAAAGCTTCAGAAAGTTTTATTGCGGGTTCGTGCGTAAAACCACTAAATACGACTTGATCGAGATTTTTCATTTGAGCAGCAACTTTCTCGGTAATATATTCGTTGCAATGACCGTAAACCGCCGTGTACCATGAAGAAATCCCGTCGATGTATTTTTTACCGGCATCGTCGGTTAACCAAACTCCGCTCGCTTTTTTGATGGGCAACATTTCTTTTTTCAGTTTGTGTTGCGTAAGCGGATGCCAAATATGTTGTTGGTCTCTTTCTACTAAATTGCTCATAGATTTTTTAATTTTTCACGGAATATTTCAGCGTATTCTCGTACTACATTTTCATCAAAATAAGGTTCTTGATCTATTCTGCCCAGAATTGGGACTTGAGCCATTTCTTCAATAATACTTTCAGTCGCCGGATGTTCTTCTCCGCTAAATATAATTCCGGCACAAGTTAAACCACGAGATTTTAAGGCTTCGATCGTGAGTAACGTATGATTTATGCTTCCTAAATAATGTCTTGAAACCACAATAATTTTGTCTTCTTTCTGCATTAAATCGGCAATGGTTTGCGTAGAATTGATAGGCACTAAAAGTCCGCCGGCTCCTTCAATCACTAAATAATCATTGGTAGTGGTTGGGCGTTTAACTTCCTCTGCCTTGATTTGAACTTGATCGATTTCTGCCGCTGCGTGCGGACTCATAGGCGTTTTTAGCGCATACGCATTGGGATGAAATTTGGTTACTGAATTACTCACCAAACGTTCTACCTTATGCGTATCTGAGTTTTCTAAATCTCCGGCTTGTATAGGCTTAAAATAATCAGCCTGTAAAGCTTCTGTCACGATAGCAGAAGCTACGGTTTTGCCAACTTCAGTTCCGATTCCTGTTATAAAAACGTGTTTCATTCTAGGTTAAATTTGGTTTTGCAATCTTCGCAACGATATTCATATTTGGTATAAATTGGGTAAAGCCCGAAAAGCAAAAAATTAAAGATAAAAGCAAGGAAAGATTTCACATCGTTCACATTCGTAAAATAATCGATTTTTGTACTGTCGCAATTTGGGCAATGTAATTGGTGCCCTTGATCGTCTAAAGAATATTCGCTTAACTCTTTTAAAACTTCTTTGGCTCGTGCTTCATCTTCTGCCGCTACCAAGAGTTTTACGCCGCCAATTGCGTTACTCACTAACGGATCGGTATCGATCGTATATTGGTCGGCCAAATATACCTTAATTTCTTCTGCTTCTAATCTTCCTTTAAAAATTTGAGCTTCCGAAGAAAATTGATAGGTCGCAATTTTTACTAAATTTTCCTTCATTACAGTTCGTGTTTCAAACACTGCAAAACTGAGAAAATTTCTTCTTTTAAATTGTAACTATGTAAACAAAATCGCAAACGCTCTTCGCCTTTGGCAACCGTTGGCGATAAAATAGGTTTTACTAAATATTGTTGTTGCTGAAGTTTCTCTGCAATTGCTTTCACTTGTTCATTTCCCGGAATAATACAAGATTGAATAGCAGAATCACTAGCAATAAATACATCTTTCAAAGCTAAGTTCTCTACTTGTTGCTGAAAATAAGTAATGTTTTGCTGAAGTTTTTTAATTGCTGAAGTATGCGTTAATTCTTGATAAGCTGAAGAAATTGTAGCTACCGAATGCGGAGCAATAGCCGTGGTATAAATAAAACTTCTCGTAAAGTTGATAATGAATTCTTTTAAAGTTTCACTCCCTAAAATTGCGGCTCCGTGAGCGCCTAAACCTTTCCCAAACGTAACAATTCTCGCGAAAACTTTGTGATGTAAGTTTAAATGCTGCAATAAACCTTCACCTCTTTCTCCAAAAACACCTAAAGCGTGCGCTTCATCTACGACCAGAAAGATATTATTTTCATTACAAAACTTCACCAAAGCCGGTAAATCTGGATGATCGCCATCCATTGAAAAAATAGATTCGGTAACCACATAAACTTCTCCCGAAGTAGAAAGTTTTTCAACTTTAGTCTGTAGATCTTCAAGATCATTATGCTTAAACTTATACGACTTTGCCAACCCCATTTGCAAACCATCTCGAATGGAAGCGTGAATTAATTCATCGTAAAAAACAACATCTCCACGCTGCGGAATACTTGAAAAAAAACCCACATTGGCATCGTAACCCGAATTAAATAGAATCGCATTTTCTGATTGATGAAACGCTGCGATTTGCGCTTCAACCGCTTCGTGAATTTTAAAATTCCCTGAGATTAACCGTGATCCTGTAGAATTGTTTTGCTGAAGTTGATGTTCTTCTAAAAAATTCAACGAACGCTGATAGATCTTTTCATTTTTAGAAAAACCTAAATAGTCGTTAGCATAAAAATCTACTCCTTCTGAAGGTGAAGAAAGTGTTCGTAACGAATTATTTTCTTTTCGCTGTTGAAGTTTTTGAAGTATTCTTCGAGGAGTTGCCGACACTTATAAAAGATCTCGTTCTTTAATTTTTTTCTTTCGCTTTTCGTCTTCATCCTCAAATTCTTCTCCGCTTGAAAGTCGATGCGAATTAGGTTGATATTTACCGTCTAACTCATCGGTTACCGATTTTTCCCACAATTTATTTCCGGAGAAATAAGAAGCTCTCCCAATTAAATGTGCGCCCACCGGTGATGTTAGAATTATAAACAAAACGATCGCTAAAACACGCGAAGTAACCGAAAGGTTATCAAAATAAATTGCTGCACTTGCTAAAATTAAACCTACACCCAGAGTGACTGCCTTTGTAGTTACAGAAATACGCAAATAAGCATCGGGCATTCGCACAAATCCTACGGCAGCTAACAGAATAAAAATAGCGCCTAAACTCGATAATATGATGATTAAAATGTTAGTCATCTCTTCGTTGTTTTTCTCTTTTTTTACGATTTCTTTTTTCTAAATAATAAGAAAAAGCGACCGTACTTAAAAAGGCAATTAAACCCAAGATCATCGCAATATCTAAAAATGTAGATTGATCGTAAACAATACTATAAATGGCGATAAGTGTTATACCAATGGTGATTAATAAATCTAGCGCCACTACACGATCGGCAATGCTTGGCCCCATCACAAATCGACAGAACACCAATAGCACCGAAATGGCTAAAATTGGCAATATGATATAATATAAATACTCTTCAATCGTCATCTTAAAATCTCTAATAAACGTTTTTCAAATCCGTTTTTTATATCGTCGATAAAGGCTTGTTTATCGCTTAAATACATCGCGTGAACATACAAGACTTTTCTGTCGTCTGAAACGTCTAAACTCAAAGTTCCCGGTGTTAATGTAATTAAATTTGCTAGTAAAGTAATCTCTAAATTCGTTTCTGCTTCTAACGGAACTCTCACAATACCGGGCGTCATATAAAACTTAGGAGTTACCACATCGTAAGCCACTTGCAGGTTTGCTTTTAATAATTCCCATAAGAAGAAAAAGACAAAAGCAATTAGCTTCGGAATGATCTTGAAATACTTTGCATCGCCTCTTCCTTTGGTAATTACGTATAAAATAATAAAGCTCAAAATAAAGCCAAACACATAATTAAGGAAGGCAAAATCTCCCGTAATCGCCACCCAAATAAAAGTTAGTAATATGTTAGATAAAAATCTGTTTTTCATCTTAATTATTTTGCGGCATTACCGCTTCAATGTATTGCGTATTATCTATTAATTCTGAAGCAATTCTATTGGATAGTTGTTGCATATGTTCTGCACCAAAACCGATGTATAACGAAACTCCTGCCAACAAAATTATCGGCGCTAGAAACTGAAATTTCTTCAACCTATTCATCTTCTGAAAATACAAAAAGTGATCTCTCTTAGGTAAATCTTCTCCTTTTTTCCAGAAAACATTAGACCAAAGTCGAGCGATAATGATTAACGTAAGTAAACTCCCGAAAATTATTGCGCCCATAATCACATAGTTTTTTTCATTTAAACTTGCGATGATCAACGAAACTTTAGGCCAAAAACCTGAAAATGGCGGCACTCCAATTACTGAAAGTAAAGGAATAAACATCAACAAACTCAACTTAGGGAAGTTGGCATATAAATCTCCCAAAAGCCTTACGTTATTTGTTCCTTTAATTCTATAAATCAATCCGCTTACCATAAACAGATTAGTTTTTACCATAATATCGTGAATCAGGTAAAAAACCATTCCGGCAAAAGCAATTTCGGTTCCCATTCCTAATCCGGCGATCATAAACCCAATATGACAAATAATAAGGTACGAAAAAATCTTACGGACATTTTTTTGCACTAATGAACCTATGGCCCCACTAAAAATGGTGAGCACCGCAACTACTAGTAAAATATCATCTAAAAAGACATCGTCTAAAAAGATAAGACTAAAAATCCTGATCAATGCATAAACTCCTACTTTGGTAAGTAAACCTCCAAAAATAGCAGCCACTGCCGATGGAGGCGTGTGATAAGAAGCCGGCAACCAAAAATATAACGGAAAAACCGCCGACTTGATCCCGAAACCAACTAAAAATAAAATAGCAGCCACTTCTACCAGTTTTCTATTTTCTAACTGCGGAATGATGGTTGCTAAATCGGCCATATTTAAAGAACCTGCTAAACCATACAACACTGCAATTGCTGTTAAAAATATTATTGAAGCTAGAATATTTAAGGTGAAGTATTTTACTGCACCTTCGATCTGAGCTTTTTCCCCGCCCAAGGTGATCAATACGAAAGATGAAATAATAATGATTTCGAACCAAACGTAAAGGTTAAAAATATCTCCTGTTAAAAACGCACCCGTTAAACCTAGCAATAGAAAATGATAAATAGGAAAATACCCAAAGCGTAATCGCGCCGGGATCACCGATGCTGAAGAAAAAAATGAAACTGCTAAACCTGCGATCGAAGTTAGTAAAACTAAGGTTGCAGAAAGCGTATCTGCTACGAAAGTAATCCCGTAAGGAGCTTCCCAACTTGCGGCTTGAACGGTTTGTATGCCCGAATTCCAAACCGTGTAAAATAAAACTCCCGAAAGAAAAACGGCTATAAAACCACCAACAATGCTAATTATTTTTTGTGCATCGATTTTCTTCCAAAAAAACATGAGGAAGATGCTCAAAAATAATTGAAACAATAAAGGATATAATAATAGTTGCTGCATCATTTATTTATAATCTTCTTCAATCGTGTTCATTTCATCTAAATCGTCGGTCTTCACTACTTGGTAAGCTCTTTTTATTAAAATAATGGCAAAAGATTGCAAACCAAAGCTAATTACAATAGCTGTTAAAATAAGTGCCTGCGGAACCGGATCTGCATATATTTCTGTAAATATTTTTGAATCGCCCGGTATAATTGGCGGATGACCTTTGGTAATTCTTCCTAATAAAAAAATTAAGAGGTTGGCGCCGTTACTAATAATAATTAAACCAATAATCAATTTCACCAAACTTCTGCGCAGCATCATATACAATCCTGCTGCATAAAGTAATCCTGTTATAATTGCTAATAGAAACTCCATATTAAGCCGATTCTGAAATTGTAAAAATGATGGTTAACGTTACTCCTTGCACAACAATATAAACCCCAATATCAAAAAATAGCGCTGTTCCTAATTTCCCTAAAACAGGAATGGCGTCGTGCATCCAAAGTCCTGTCATAAAAGGTTCATCAAAACCAATTACCGGTAAAACTCCGCTTAAAAATGAAACTGCTAAACCTACCGGCATCAAATAACCGGGATGAAACTTCAGCAGTCTTTTTGTATTTTTTAATCCGTTCGCAAATGCGTGTAATACAAATGCGATCGATGCGATTAAACCACCAACAAAACCACCACCCGGCAAATAATGTCCTCTTAGTAAAATAAAAATAGAGATCAAGAGCAATATGGGTAGCAAATAATTAGAGGCTGTTCGTAAAATAAGTGTCTTCATAACTCTACTTCATTATTTTTGATAACGTTCAACACTTTTCAACCTTAATTTTAGTAAGCCAAAAACGCCGATAGCTGAAATTGCTAGTACAGAAATTTCTACCATTGTATCTGCTCCTCTAAAATCTACCAAAATCACATTCACCACATTTTTACCGTGTGCTAATAAATAAGAGTTTTTCGCATAAAAATCGCTTATTTCGCTATTCACCGGTTGCGCTAATACTTCTAAAGCTAAGATGCTAATTAAACCTCCGAATGCTATGGAAAGAATTCCGTCGCGAATTCTCATTTTATAATCAGAGAGTTTTAAATACTTCGGAAGCTTGTACAATACCAACACAAATAAAATTACCGTTAAGGTATCGATCGCAAACTGCGTCATCGCTAGATCTGGTGCGCTATAAAAAACAAAAAGCAAACAGATCGAATAGCCCATAATTCCTGTTGCAACAACGGCTGCCAATCGAGATTTCGCAAATACAATTAACCCGATCGCTAAGATCAAAATGGTTAAAATCACCACTTCGTAAACTGTTAATCTTGCAAAAGAAGCGTAATCGATCTTATAGGTCGTACCGTCAACTAAAGTATATCCCATTAAGGCAATAAGGAATAAAATAATTACCGAAACGTAATTTCTTAAATAGCCATTCTGAAAAATACGCGTCCATAATACTGAAAATTTACTGAAGGCTCGGTTAAAATTTTCAAGAATTGATTTTGGTGAAAGCGCTTCAAATTTGGTGATGAATGCTTCTTTTTTTGCTGAAGGTTTCAATACAAAATATAAAATAATTCCTGAAGCTATGGTGAGCAAACTCAAGCCTAAAATTGGTGTGATCCCATGCCATAATTTCAAATGTACTTCCGCGGCATCTTCACCAATCGACCAAAGTATAGGTTTTACTAAAGATTTTTCAATTAAAACCGGAAACAAACCGATTATAAAACCTAAAGTCCCTAACAACACCGGCGGAAACCATAAGAAAAAAGATGGAAATTTCACCTTTTCAAACTTCTCCGGTAACTTTCCTATAAAAGGTTTAATTCCTGCTACATAACCCGCGTAAGAAATAAACACATTGGTAAGTATCGCAAAAGCGGTTAATAATATTGCTGAATGTTCAAAATGAAAAGTGCCTTCATAAATCAAATCTTTCCCAATAAAACCAACACTTGGTGGAATACCCGCGTTAGAAATTGCAGCTAAAAGTCCGGCAATTGCTACCGGCAACATTACTTTTCTTAACCCAGAAAGTTCAGTAACATTTCTAGTTTTTGCCTGATGATCGACAACACCCGTCATCATAAAGAAAGTTGCTTTGTATAAAGCGTGAACAATAATGAATACTGCCGCCGCCAAATAAGATTCGTGCGCGCCTAAACCAATTAAAAACACCAAAATACCTAAAGCTGAAATGGTCGTATAGGCCAAAATCCCTTTCATATCTGTTCTGAAAATCGAATGAAAAGCTGAATAAACCATCGTGATCAATCCAACGATTAATAAGGTGTTGTTCCAAAAACTGGTTGAACCCATTAACGGACTCATTCTAAACAGCAAATAAACACCCGCTTTTACCATTGTTGCCGAGTGTAAATAGGTTGAAACCGGCGTTGGCGCTTTCATCGCACCCGGTAACCAAAAATGAAAAGGAAACTGTGCAGATTTGGTAAACGCAGCTCCAAAAATTAAACAAGCTGCTAAAATATAATGTTCGTGACCTTGAATAAAGTCTTTTTGCGCTAACATTTCTGTGATGCTATACGTGCCGGAAATGTTTCCTAAAACGATTCCGCCACCTAACAATAATAATCCACCGATTCCCGTAATACCTAAAGCAGTTAATGCAGATTTTCTTGAGGCTTCACTGGTATTATTAAAGCCAATTAAAAAGAAAGAACTTATACTAGTTAACTCCCAAAATACGAATAAAGAAATAAGATTATCAGACAATACCAAGCCTAACATCGCTCCCATAAAAATACTCAAGTAACCATAGAAACGATCTAAGTATTCGTGACCTTTTAAATAGCTAGAAGTATAAGCAAAAACCAGGGTTCCTATTCCTGTAATCAATAAAGAAAACAACAACGATAAACCATCTAAAGTAAAACTGAGGTTGACGCCGAGTGAGGGAATCCATTCATAAGTTTTATGTATAAATTCTTTGTTCGAAACCTCACCAATAAAGCGAACAAAGTATACAAATAAACCTAGTGGAATTAATGTAGGAAGTAAAGCAAGTTTATGATTCACCAGTTTTTTACCTCCAAAAAATAGGAGTATAGCGAACAAAAAACCTGTTAAAATAGCTATTAGCATATATTTTTTACTAGAGTCACAAATATACAGCTTAAAATTGATTTTACGATAGCAAAACACGCCTGTAAGTAAGGGTTTAACAACATCATAACATTTTAAATGTCGAGGGAAATAATTGTTTCCACTTCAACAAAGACGATTTAAAATTATTGTTTTTCAATAATTTATATAATTTTGTTATCGTTAAACAATAATTTGTTATTTATGAAATCACTTCAACCACTTAAAACATTAATCAATTTTTTATTTATAATTATTTGTATCGTTTTTACAGGCATAAGTATTGCGTTATTCTACGTAGCCCTTAGTGGAAATCTAGAATTTTTATCGATAGAAGCTAACTCACAAATAGAGATTTTCAGCAAAATAATTACGTTAATTCTTGTTTTTGCTTTGCAAGTGATGTCGATTTATTATTTGAGAGAATTTATTAAAGATGTTTCTCCGAAAAATTTGTTTACCATTCAACAAATTAAATGGCTCTCTAAAACCGGAAAATTAATGATTCTAGCAACGATCGTTTATACTGTTTTAAACTTTTTGATGAAGGTTATTTTTGAAAACAGAATCGAAATTTCAGTTTTAAATAATTCTGAAAACTTGTTTTACAATGAGATTTTCTTACTGATCATCGGCTTATTTTTTCTCTTTTTAAGTCACGTATTTAATTCAGCAAGAATATTAAAAGAAGAAAACGAACTTACCATCTAAGATAGAAACTATGCCCATACTCATAAATTTAGATGAAGTTTTACAGCAACGTGAAATGAAGTCGAAAGATCTAGCTGAAAAAATAGGAATCACCACCGCAAACCTTTCCATCTTAAAAACAGGAAAAGCAAAAGCGATTCGGTTTTCTACTTTAGCCGCAATCTGTGAAACACTCGATTGCCAACCGGGAGATATTTTAAGCTACGAACCTGATTAGAACCAAGCCGCCCAAGGGATCATTGCTAAAATTGCAATTAATGCTAATGGGTAGAAAATTGCTAAAACTTTAAATTTTGGAGCTGAAGAGAGTTTCTTTTTATGTTTAGAATACCCAATAGTGATCAATGCAATAGCAATAATCATCATTAATGGGTGCTCTACATTATAAAGCCTTAACGTGCTGTCACTCATAATGTCTTTTACAGGAACACCTTCGGTAAACCAAACAATTTTATCGGAAACAAAAAACAGCACAATACCAATTAACAGTTGAATATGCGTACAAATAAGTGCAAAAAGAGAGATTCTAAAATCTTTTGGCGCATACGATCTTTTAGTAACTGCTCCGATAACGGCGTTAATTGTTGCCAACAGAACTACTAATACTACTAAATATGCCCAATACGAATGAAGGTAATATACTGCTCTTTCCATAATTTTTATTTTGAGCTGTAAAGGTAATTTTTTTACATAAAAAAACCGCTACAAATTGTAGCGGTTTTTTAAATAGGTAGAGGTTAATAATTACTCTTCATTTTCAACCCACTCTCCATTTTCTTTTATAAATCTAAAGCTTTCAAGAACGCTTCCTCCATTATAAGTATCTACATTCAACACATATTGCTGACCATCTTCTGCATTTGGAGCAATAACATTAGCTAATAAATCTGTTAAAACAGTGAACATCATATCGTCATCCCAAGCAGTTGGGCTTCCAGATCTGTTGAAATTACCATAGTTTGCTAAGTTTGAAGCTGCGTTAGAATAATCTGTTCCTGTTTCTTCATCTACATAAGATTCATATTGTTCAGCAACATAATCATACTCAGCACCTGTTAGCAGGTAAGTAATAGTATTATCTGGCACCCAAGTTTCACCATCAAAACCGAACTGAAGTGAACTTTGGAATTGTTGCCACATACCGCTCATAAAAGTATAATAGCTTCCTCTTGTTTGAGTTCCCGCATCAGAACCTGCAT
Organism: Mesonia mobilis DSM 19841; assembly: GCF_000423405.1. Taxonomy (GTDB): domain Bacteria; phylum Bacteroidota; class Bacteroidia; order Flavobacteriales; family Flavobacteriaceae; genus Mesonia; species Mesonia mobilis. The sequence continues at coordinate 175,137 of NZ_AUHX01000007.1, forward strand.
AATATCTATAGATTAAGTACATTTCATCTTCTTCTTGAGCGTAAGGAAAGTTATTCGCTAAGAAAGTAGGTAAATAATTTTCTGGAAGAACTGAACTACTAAAGTTATTATATTGTCCTGGTGCTCCCATCTCATCGTAATCACTTGCTGAAAGGTAATATGCATTTTCAACACGCTCCCACTCACCATCGACAAATCTAAAATATAATGCATTTTCAACAGATTCTCCTGTTACTCCAGTAACCTTAAGCGCTAAAGATTCAACTCTCCATCTACCAGCATCATCATTAGTTGACTGATATTTTAAAGCTATATTTAAAGTTTGACCATCGTAAGCAGAAAAATCATACTCTTCTGATAAAATAAAATCATTACTATCTCCTGCCGGTGCATTTTGTAAATTTATTTCATCCCAAGTTGCAGTTGTTACATCACCTGAATAATCTGTAGAAACTAAAATCTGCAGTAAAGATAAATCGTCTGCATAGTTGATAGCTTGACTAATTTGAAAGTTTACATCTGTTTCGTCTGTTAAATCTATTTCTGGAGAAACGATCCAATCTTCATTAGCAACAGCTCCACCAGAATACCCATTACCTTCAATGTAACTAGATTGAGAGGTCCATTCTTGAGGTCCAGAAACATTTACAGTTGTCCACCCTTCAAAACTATTTTGAAAATTATATTCAACTAAAGAAGCAGAGCCAATTTCTGGCTCTTCAATAAATTCATCGTAAACCGCTAATACCACATCACCTCCTTCTGGAGAATCGATTTCTTCTGTTAAAATATCGATTAAACCTTCTTCGATATTAGCTCCAGGATAAAAACCAGCTGCTTCGAAGCCAAGAAAAGTATAATCATCACTTTCTAATTCATATTCTTCAGCATTGGTAAACTCTGCAACATTCGCCACTTGATCATAGTAAAGATTATAATTTACAAGCACAGAAGAACCTCTTCCCCAATATGGGTACATTTCAGCTAATAAATCTGGCACTAAATCTCTAGCTTGATCTTCTGTTTCAAAAAAATCTCCTTCTAATTCTAACGATTCGTAATCATCTGCAGTAAGCGTATATTCTTCCTCTCCTACCACTGGATTATCAATCGCATCAATCTCTTCATGAATATCTTCCATCGGCTCACAAGCCATTAGGAAAAATAACATCGCTATGCTTAAATAAACTAATTTTTTCATTTTAATTCTTTTTAAAATTTAAGTTTTGCCCCTACTGTAAAGGTTCTTCCTACTCCATACCAAACTAAAGCTGTTTGCGCATTTGAGTCTGCCCCGTCTATTGCATCTGAAATATATTCTGTATCAAATACATTGTTCATTCTACCGTATAAAGTTGCGTCGAAATTTCCAAATTTAAATCCGTGCTTAATTGAAGCATCTAACACTCCGTAAGAAGGCGCTTCCCAAGGGCGAGTTGCACTACCTGGAGTATTTGGATAACCACCATCACTAGGATCGAAATCTGCGAAATATCTATCAAAATAATTATAATCTAAATAAAAAGTAGTTTTATCTAATAGATCGTAAGCTAACCCTAAAGCTGCAGTTGTTTGTGCTGCATCACCTACAGGAACGTCTTCAATAAATAAATCTACAGTAGTTACTAAAGATTGATCTTCTGCTCTAATTTCTACATTTTCAATGTTTTCTTCCCATCTGTAATCACCGATAGAAGCCATACCTGTAATTCTTAATTTATCTGTTGCATCAAATACGAAATCTACCTCAACTCCTTGGTGAACCGCATTTACTCCTAAGATGTTTGCAAATCCTGTTTCATCTTCACTTAACTGAAATGATCTTGTTTCTGTTCTATCTCTCCATGTAGTTCTATAAGCATTTACATTTGCTCTAAATCTAGAACTACGGAAACCATAACCTAATTCGAAACTTAAGATTTTTTGGTTTTCTGCGTCATCATTAATCTCTTCATTATTGTAGTTAGGAAAAACTGCATCGAAACCTGGTGCTTTCTCAAAATAACCTAAGTTAGCGAATACATTATGATGATCTGATAAATTGTAGTTTGCTCCACCTTTTACCACAAAACCGGCAAAGTTATACCAATCGGTTTCTTGCTGAGGATCACTATCTAAATATTGAAAATAATCAATTCTTTTATAAGAAGTGTTAGATCCTGCTAAAGAGATAAATGCAGCCAAATCATCTTCTGAATATTCTAACTGAGTAAATAAACCTGCCCATCTTACTTTACCGTCGTTATAGTAGTTAAATTTATCACCTACTTGCAAAGCTTTATTAGGATTATTTACATCTGAATCGTCTGCAAAATACTCACCTCCCAATAGGTCTGTCACTTCATAAAAGTGCTTTCCTGTATAATCTCTTAGATCTAAACCAGCTAAAAGCTCGAAATTATCATTCAATTTATTACTGTAAGTAGAAAGTACACCATACCAATTGTGATCGTTTCTTGAAGCTCTTAAAATAGATTCTGAACCTCCTGCGCCATTTGCAATATTTTCATCAACGATACGATCTACATCTACTGGTCCTAGTGGCCCTAATCTATATTCTGGATTAGTGAATTTACTTTCACCACGAGTACCTCCTCCTCCTCCGGTACCGAAAGAAGCGTATACTGCCGTCGACAAGAAAGACTGATCATCAATCGTCCAATAATGGTTTAAAGAGATTTGTGGTTTATGGTAAAAGTTATCTTCAATATGCACAACCTCTCCATTTTTATAACCCCAATCTGAATTATATTTTCTATCTCTTTCGCTTTCTCTATAGGTAGAAATTAAATGTCTGTTTTGACGTTGACCGTGTCTTTGTTTCGCTCCAAAAGCAGTAAAAGACAATTCGTGATTTTCATTGAATTTTTTAGCAAGATTTACAAAGTAAGATACCGCCTGAAACTCAGTACCATCTACCCAACCATCTCCGGTTGTTCTTGCTGCAGAAACTGAAGCCGCAAAACCGTTATCCATTAAACCTGTAGAGTAAGTAGCTCCGTATTTAGTATAGCCATCGTTACCAACTGTAGCGAAAAAGTTTCCTCCTTCTTCAGCATCGGTACTCTTGGTAACCACGTTTACCGTACCTCCTACAGAAGGAACAGCAACTTTAGCAGCACCTAAACCTCTTTGCACCTGCATTGTTCTAGTTACATCGGCAAGACCAGCCCAGTTACTCCAGTAAACAGCTCCGTTTTCCATATCATTCACAGGAACACCGTTAATAAGAACCGCAACGTTTTCAGACTGAAAACCTCGAATTCTCAAATCTGCATCACCAAAACCACCTCCAGCTCTAGTCGCATAAACTCCTGGTGTTGATTTTAAAATTTCCGGAAATTCTTGACTTCCTAATTTTGTTTCAATTTGCTCTGCTTTAACAGTTGAAACCGCCACAGGCGTTTCTCGATCAATTGCCAAAGAGTAGCTTGTAATCACAATTTCTCCTAAAGCATTTTCATCTGCTTTTAAACTTACCATACCAAGATCTAAAGTTTCACCATCTTGCATATCGTAAGGAATACGTTGTTGAACAAAACCTACATAAGTAATCACTACTTCTCCTTGTAAATTTTCTTCTTCGATTTTTAAGGTAAACATACCATCAAAATCTGTAGTCGTACCATTTGAAGTCCCGGCTACCATTACGTTTGCTCCCGGCAACGGAGTACCAGTATCGGGATCTGTAACTGTCCCTTTAATAGTACCTTGAGCAAAAATTACACTAGTTGCTAATAGCAACATCATCGTAAACAATTTTTTCATTTTGCAGTTTGTGTTTAAATTTTTGTTTGCAATGCAAAAGAAGCAATAAGCCGCTAATTGCGTTTTAACTCGTTATTAACAGTAACAATTACAATATTAAATAATTGTTATGCGTACATATCAATACGAACAAAAAACATGAAAATGAACTATAAAATTTTAGGAGGAAGTTTTTTAAACGGAATTTCTTCTAGCTGTTTTCTCAAGTCTTCAATGTGAAGAAAATAATCAGGTTTTAGCTCTTCTTTTAAAGGTTCTGAACTTGGAAGGTTTTGCTTATAAGGGTCTACCTGTCTACCGTGCACCCAAAAACGATAACACACATGAGGTCCTGTTGCTAAGCCGGTACTTCCTACATAACCAATTACATCGCCTTGTTTTACGCGTTGACCAACTTTTGCGTTTCGCTTCGACATATGCAGGTATTGGGTTGTATACTTATCATTATGTCTCACTTTCACATAATTACCATTACCACGCGTATAACTCGACTTGATCACTACTCCGTCGGCGGTTGACCAAATCGGAGTTCCTGTTGGGGCAGCATAATCTGTACCTTTATGGGCTTTCCAACGTTTTTGAACAGGATGAAATCTTCTTTTGGTATATCGTGAAGATATTCTAGAAAACTTTAATGGCGCTTTTAAAAAGAAACTTTGCAGTGAATTTGCTTCTTCATCGTAATATTTAGCAAAGCCACTTACGCTATCTTTTCCAAATTCGAATGCGTAATATGGGTTTTTATAATGCGTTAGTACGGCGGCTTCAATATTTTCTACTCCAGCATAAACCGTATCGTTAATGTATTTTTCGTTATAAATTAATTTGAATTGATCTCCTTTCTGAATTTTAAAGAAATCTATTTTCCAACGGTAGATATCGGCAATTTTATCGGCTAAAAGAATACTTAAACCTTCATTATCCATCGCTCCAGAAAGTGAAGAAGTAATTACTCCTGAAGCTACTTTTCTTTTAATGGTCACCGGTTTTTTTGCTCGATAAGCTCGAATAGAATCGGCTAAATCGACAACGGTATAGTTAATCCGGTCGTTCTCGTAAATAAAAGCTTTTACAGTTGCTGAAGTATCTTTGCTTTTTAAAATTGTATAAGGTTTACCGGCTACAATTCTGGCAGGATTAAACGTGTCTTTTACTTTTTCTGAAATTCTAAAAACCTCGCCTCGGGTTACTCCGTTAGCATCCATAATCCCACCGAAGCTATCGCCTAATCTAATGGTATCTCTAACGACTTCATAATCGTTTAATAGAAAACCGTATTCTTTGATTTGCGGAGGTGTTTTTTTAATTTTCACTTCTTCTTTTGGAGCTTTACTCTCTTTTTTATCTTTTCCGCAAGACCATAAAAAAACTGAAACTACTAAGGCTGCAACTAAATATATATTCTTCAAAAGGGTTTTATTTTTGGGATGGGCAAAATTATTTAAAGCAATACACCTATACAACTATAATTTTTTGAAATTATTACAAGTTATTTCATGATGATCTTAAACGAATGATTTAAACCTTTAAATGCTTCTAGATCTGCTTCTAAAGAACCTACCGCCAGATTTGCTTTTATCTTCAGCGGAATTTTATTTTTATCGTCACTTACCCAAAATGTAAGACTTTCTTCTTCTTTAAAAATTCGATCGGCTTGCACGTAGGGTCTAAATTTTAATGCATTTACTTTACCAAATTTGGTTTTTAGCACTTCTCTTCCTAAAAAAACTGTTTTGAATTTATAGTTTTCATCATCAAAAAAAAGATCTACAAATATCTCGTCTCCTTTAGTTAGATTTTCGGTATCGATTTTATTCCGAAGAAAATAAAACACTGAAAGCATATCTTGCACATTTGGTTTTGTTGTAAATGTGTCTTCTTTATTGTGTTTTAAATCTTTTACCTTGGCTTGGTGAGTATCTTGATCGAAGTAAATAATTCTGTTTTTAGTATGGCCGCCTTCATTAATATCTCTAATAAACTTTAGCGGCAAGTCGTTGCTTTTATCGATATAGGTTTCGTAAGTATCGTCAACTTCAAAAAACATATCGAGCAAACCGGTAGATTCTCCTTTACCTACCACATGAAAAACATCTTTATGATTATAGTTTTCTTCTTTCACTTCTAACGTGGCATAACTGGCATTGAACCAACCATAGTGAATTCTAAATTTGAACCACTCCCCGTCACGATAAGAATCGCCCTGCGCGTTAACTGAATGATTAACCAGCACTGCTAAAAGTATAAGACCAACTATTTTTTTCATATCGTAAAGTTAAGTTATTGTGTATTTTACGTTTTCAATTTCAAATACTATTCCAAAGGTATCAAAAAGAAAAAGCCCCATCAAGAAAATTGATAGAGCTTGTCCTTATTAACCAACTAAAACTTAAATTTATGAAAAAAATCTTTCTCAAAGCATTCTTGGTAACCACTCCAAAAATGCTGCGCAAAAGTATTACAGTAATACGTACTGCGCAACCTAAATTTTACATTTAACTATTCTCAATGCGAATAATTACAAATTCTTAATTTTAGTTGACGATTCTTTAATTTTTTTTCAAAATTATAGTGTTCCTCGCAAGCCTTGCTCTCTTTCTATAGCCTCAAATAGTGCTTTAAAGTTACCTGCTCCAAAGCCTCTAGCGCCCATTCGCTGAATAATCTCGAAGAAAAGTGTTGGTCTGTCTTCTACAGGTTTGGTAAATATTTGCAATAAGTAACCTTCTTCATCGGCATCGATCATGATCCCAAGGCTCTTTAATTTTTCTATATCTTCTCTTAATTCGTGATCGTGTTCTGCCAATCTTTTTGGTACGGCTTGATAATAGGTTTCTGGCGGAGTAGATAAAAACTCAATCCCGCGAGCTCTTAAAGCGGCTACGGTAGAAATAATATCGTCAGTCGCTACTGCAATATGTTGCACGCCCGGACCTTCATAAAAATCTAAATATTCTTCGATTTGAGATTTTTTAATTCCTTCAGCAGGTTCGTTGATCGGGAATTTAATTCTACCATTACCATTACTCATTACTTTACTCATTAATGCTGAATAATCGGTATGAATTTGTTTATCATCGAAACTCAAGAAATTTACAAAGCCCATCACGTCTTCGTACCATTTTACCCAAGTATTCATTTCTCCCCAACCTACGTTACCAACCATATGGTCGATGTATTTTAAACCAACCGGCTCAGGATTGTAATCTGAATTCCACTCGACGAATCCCGGTAAAAATTTACCATTATAGTTTTTACGCTCTACAAACATATGTACGGTTTCACCGTAAGTGTAAATTCCAGATCGCACGACTTCACCGTGTTCGTCTTTTTCAACAGTAGGCTCCATAAACGATTTTGCGCCACGTGCTGTGGTTTCTTCCCAAGCACTTTTCGCATCTTCTACCCAAAGCGCTACGACTTTTACTCCGTCACCATGCTTTACAATATGCTCGTTAATGGCGTGTTTTGAGTTTAACGGCGTAGTTAAGACTAGTCTGATCTTGTCTTGCTTCAACACATAAGAAACGGTTTCTTTGCTTCCGGTCTCTAAACCTTTATAAGCATACGACTGAAAACCAAATGCTGTTTTATAAAAATGGGCAGCTTGCTTTGCGTTACCCACATAAAATTCAACAAAATCGGTTCCTAAAAGGGGCAAAAAATCTTCTGCACCTTCAAATATTTTTTCTAGACCGTAGTCTACATTCTTTATATCTTTACTCATATTTCAAAGTTTTAAGGGTTTTTCTAATTAAAATTCTAGCGAGTCTAACACTAACGTATCTTCTAAAGTTTCTGCTTCGTTGTATTCTTCAACTTCATAATCGTAAGATTCATCATAATAAATAGAATCTTCTTCCCAAGCGTCATTATATTTTTCTATTTCATCATAATTTTCCCACAAACCAAACAGCATCGTCGATAAAAGTGCGCCATAAAACAAATAATAGACTGTATAAAACAATGATATTAGACCGCTCACCACAATGGTGACAATATTTAAGATCTTTGCATTTTTTACATTGTTATAACTGTATGGTGAATAATTTTCAGGCTCAAACTCATAGAGCTTTATACTTTTATTTGCTGAAATTAATCCTACAATACTTAGTATTAATGAAACATAGGCTAATAAACCGCAACAGCAACCGGCTACGGTGATAACAACTGCAATAATACCAAGCGTCATTGCAGACGAATCTGCAGGAAGTCTATTTTGATTCATTGAATACTATTCGTCTTTATGATCTAACCACGATTGGTAATAAGTTCCATCGGCTATTTTCATTCCTTCTTCCGTAACTTTTAGAGGTCTAAACGTATCGACCATTACGGCTAATTCTTCGGTTTCTGTTTGCCCGATGCTACGTTCTACAGCTCCCGGATGCGGGCCGTGCGGTATTCCCGCCGGATGCAATGAAATGTGCCCGGCTTCAATATCGTTTCTGCTCATAAAATCTCCATCTACATAATACAACACCTCATCACTATCGATATTACTATGACTGTAAGGCGCCGGGATACTTTCTGGATGATAATCGTACAAACGCGGACAGAATGAACAAACTACAAACGCATCAGTTTCAAAAGTTTGATGCACCGGTGGCGGCTGATGTATTCTTCCGGTAATGGGTTCAAAATCATGAATTGAAAATGCATACGGATAATTATAACCATCGTAACCTACCACATCGAAAGGATGCGTTGCATAAACAGTATCGAAAATCTCATTATTCTTTTTGATCTTGATGAGAAAATCACCTTTCTCATCGTTGGTTTCTAACTCATAAGGCTGGCGAAGATCGCGCTCACAAAATGGCGAATGCTCTAGTAACTGACCAAAATGATTTCGATATCTTTTTGGCGTGTAAATAGGTCGATGCGATTCTACAATAAACAAGCGATTATTCTCATCGTCAAAATCGAGTTTATAAATCGTACCGCGCGGAATTAATAAATAGTCTCCGTACTTAAAATCTAAATTCCCTAAGTGTGTTCTTAACTTACCACTACCTTTATGAATAAAAATAAGCTCATCACAATCGGCATTTTTATAAAAATAGTCTTGCGTAGCATTTTGTGGTGAAGCTAAAATAATCGTACAGTCTTGATTGGTTAACACTGCCTTTCGACTCTCTAAATAATCGGGCGCCGGCACCACCTGAAAACCTTTGAATCGGTAAGACTTAATATTATTTTCTACCGCAATTTTAGGCGCAACATTATAACTTCCTTTTATATCTTTTACTTGCGTTGGTCGATGTTCGTGATAAAGGTTAGACGACATTCCGTCGAAACCAATCGTCCCGAACAACTGCTCGTAATATAAGCTACCATCAGGCTTTTTAAAGATAGTATGGCGCTTATGAGGTATCTTTCCTAATTTATGATAAAATGGCATAATTCATTTCTGATTTTTACAAATATCGCAATTTTTTTCTGTTTTTCTCAAACGTTTGAATTTCTTGTTGCTGAATTTTATGAATACTTAAAATCACGAGAGATTTCAATAAATACCTTCGGAAATTTGTAATGAAACTTGCTTTATTTCGATTAAACCTATGAAATAAATTCAAGATGAAATTTCACCTCAACATTTCATCTTCAACCTCAAAAAAAACTTATGAAAGATATAAAAGTAGGCATTCTCGATCAATCTATTGTTCGGCACGGTGCCAACGCTCGCGAAGCTTTATTAGAAACTATTGAAACAGTAAAACTTGCTGAAGATTTAGGTTACAATCGCTTCTGGGTTTCAGAACATCACAACTCCCCTTCTATTGCCGGTTCTGCTCCTGAAGTATTGATGGTAAAATTAGCCGACGAAACGAAGCACATTAAAATTGGTAGTGGCGGCATTATGCTCCCTAATCACAGTGCTTTTAAAATGGCCGAAAATTTTAGAATGCTCGAAGCACTTTTTCCTGGAAGAATAGAAATGGGAATGGGTCGCGCTCCGGGTGGCGATCGAATTAGTGCAATGTTACTCAACCCATCCAACACTTTTAAAGAAGAAGATTATTTAAAACAGATCGATCATTTACAGCATTTTTTTAGAGATACTGCTGCTACCGAAAGCGGAAGAATCTATGCCATACCGCAAGCTGAAAGCATTCCTGCGCAATGGATTTTAAGCTCAAGCGGTGGAAGCGCAAAAATTGCTGCTGAAAAAGGTCTTGGTCTGGCCATCGCCAAATTTATTAATGGAAACGTCCCGCCGGAGATCGTAAAAATTTATCGCGATAATTTTCAGCCTTCAGAAAGTTTACAAGAACCTAAGGTTTTACTTTCTTCTTTTGTGATGTGTGGCGAAACTCCGCAAATCGCAGCCAATATGAGAAAGTACATGGATTATACGTTGGTACAATTTGAAAAAGGAAACTTTGGAAAACGCCCGCCTTTTAAAGAAGTTGAACAATATGAATTTTCTGCTTACGAACAACAACGCTTAGAAGCCAACAGTAATCGAATCATTTCTGGTACGCAAGATCAAGTAAAAGCAGAGCTAGAAGAGCTCGCTGAAACTTATGATGTAGATGAATTGGTGATCACCACAATGAGTTACGATAAGCAACTCCGTTTAAAATCGTTTCAATTAATTGCGGAAGCGATGAATTTACAGCCGCAATTTACATAAACAAAAGTATACTTCAGAAGGAGAATTTTATGAGTTTTTCTTCTGAAGTAATTTTTCTACTCCTAAAATGGTGAGAAAACCTAAGGTATAAGCCGCCATATCTCGCCAATCGAAAGAAGAACCTACCAGCATATCGGTCGATCTCGATTTATTCACTTTCAGCAAAGCTAAAATATTTAGGTATTGTGCAATTTCAATAGTATAGGCTAAAAGTAAAACTGCGGTCGCGACGTAGAATTTTTTCAGCTTCAAAAAAGAAAGTATAAAGCAATAGATCACAAAAACGATAAGGTAATCTCCAAAAACACCTCGTATAAATCCGTCATGAAAATAGCGCTCGATGGCAACTTCAGCTAAAAAGAAGCCCATAAAAAGCAGGAAATATGTGTAGTGAAACTTCAGCATTTAAAACCAAAAACCTAGATTAAAAAACCATTCACTTTCTGCTCTTTCCGGAGAATAAGAATATTTCAACTCTATTGGACCTAAAAAGGTTTCTATCCCGTAACCCAACGCCATTCCTGTGTAATTTGGAGATGAAAAGAAATTACCGGTCGAGTAAAGATCGTTTTCAACATTGGCAAAATTATAGCTGAGTATAATGTGATTTTTATTGAACGGCTCAAAATCGACTTCAACCAAACTTTTAATATAACTATCGCCAGAAATACTCAAGAAATCGTAACCGTAAAACGGCACTAAATTATTCACTAAATGATTACCATAACCGCCCAGATAAAAGTCTAAGGCATTCATTTCTGTTTCTCCGATACGAAAACCGGTTTCTGATTGTAAACGAAACGAAAAATTTTTGATTGGCGAAAACGCATAACCAAAATAACCTCTCGCAATGTAAAAAGGTGTAAAATCGTAACTTGCCTCTGACTCTACCAAATAGGCGTGAAAATCTCCCATAAAACGTAAACCTTTACACGGGAAATAGGCATTATCATATTTGTCGTATTCTAAATACCCAAACGCACTAAATAAATTACTTTCTTCTAAAATCGTAAACGGATATTCTTGACTATTATCATTCTCGATAATGGTTTCTGTCTCTAAATTCGTGTATTTATGCTCGCCACCTAAACCTAGTTTGAAAGATTTAAAAAAGAAGGTTTCTGCATAGATTTGATTGGTAAAATCTTGGTAATCGATATCGACCTGATTCACATTATAATCGCCTAGATCAAAATTATTTTCAATAAAACTATAAGGAACGTTTTTGCTGAATTGATCGAACCTAGAATTTAAACCAATGCTCCAATAACTTCCTTTATCGATGTAATAGCGCGCGTCATAACGAAAATTATCTCCTGCAATAAAATCTAACGACAAAATATCGTTTTTAAGCAGCAAACTCTTTCGAGTAAAGTTTAGCAAAGCCGCACTTCGATACAATTCGTCATAATGCAAAGACAAACGTAAATTGGTATTATTATCATTTTCAGTAACAATAAGATTAAGATCTTGTCTTGCATCTTCTTTCTGAATCAATTCGTATTCGATACGTTCAAAATTTCCAGTTGCCGATAAATTATTAATCGCTCGCCCCAAGTCGTGATGAGAAATTTTAGCATCGGTATCTACTTTTAACTTTCCGCGAATGTAATTTCTTGGGTAGTTGCTATTCCCTGAAATATGAATATCTGCAATATGAATAGAGTCTGAAAACTTTATCTTGCCGTGAACTGTTTCTGCGGAAGTCTGCTGACGGCCGGCCAATAATTGTAACTCTGTTTTAAATTCATTCGCTCTTTTTTCTCCTTGCTGAATGATCGCTGCACCTTCATCAAAAGACAAAATGGTAAACGCCGTGATGTCTGGTTTAATGTACAAATCGGTTTTACTCCGCTTATTTTTCATGTCTTTGATCGTTCGAAAATTATTGACTTGCGTAATAATCTCAAACGCCGACTGAAGCTTCTCGCGATTCACTAAACTATCTTGCACATCGACCCCAATAATGTAATCGACATTGCGTTTTTTTAATTCTTCTATCGGGTAATTGTTGGTGATCCCGCCATCAGAAATTAAATGTCCGTTAATTTCCACCGGACTAAATAAGGACGGAATTGCTCCACTTGCAGAAACTGCTTGTGGTAACGAACCGCGATCGAGCAACACCTCTTCTCCCGTTTCAATATTAGTACCTATACAGAAAAAAGGAATCGGCAATTCACTAAAATCGTCGATCTCTTCTACCGGCGACATTAAATAAGCTAATAAATTATAAATATTTTGACCTTTGGATAAGCCTGAAGGCAAACCTATTTTAAACCGATCGAAAGGAAGCGTCACCGCGTAACGCTCAGAATCTTCACGTTCGTAGAAGGATTTTACTCCTCTAGGCAAATCGTCCTGAATTAAAGCATTAAAATTTGTGGCTTTAAAAATAGAATCTAACTGCTTAGCAGAATATCCTGAAGCGTAAAGCGAACCAATAATTGCGCCCATACTTGTACCGCCAATATAATCGATACGCACGCCGGCTTCTTCAATTACTTTTAACGCACCAATATGCGCCAAACCTTTAGCTCCGCCTCCACTTAAGACCAAACCTACTTTTAAATCTTCAGGCTGTTCTTGCGTTTGACCAAAAACGGCAAACGAACAAAAAATTAGTATAAGCCCGAATATTTTTTTCATTTTAATCATTAGCGTGATAGTGATTATAGATCAACGTGCCTTTGGCATTCCCAATTATTTCGACAATTTCTTTTTTCTCTGCGGTTTGTATTCTTTTTACCGATCGAAAATGTTTGAGCAATTCAACAGCGGTTTTTTCTCCAATACCCGGAATGCTTTCCAACTCTGTACCCAACGCAGCATTGCTTCTTTTATTACGATGAAAAGTAATCCCGAATCTATGCGCTTCGTTTCGTAATTGCTGAATGATCTTTAGCGTTTCTGAACGTTTATCTAAGTATAACGGAATAGAATCTCCCGGATAAAACAATTCTTCTAAACGCTTTGCAATCCCAATGATCGCAATCTTACCGCGTAAACCTAACACATTTAAAGCTTTCACCGCAGAAGAAAGTTGACCTTTACCACCATCAATAATTATAAGCTGTGGCAAGGGTTGCTCTTCGGCCAATAACCTTCGGTAACGCCTGAACACAACTTCTTCCATCGAAGCAAAATCGTCTGGTCCTTCTACCGTTTTAATGTTGAATTTACGATAATCTTTCTTACTGGGTTTTCCGTTTTTGAACACCACGCAAGCCGCCACAGGATTTGTCCCTTGAATATTCGAGTTATCGAAACATTCTATATGTCTTGGTTCTACCGAAAGGCGTAAATCTTTTTTCATTTGCGCCATTAAGCGGTTTACGTGACGATCGGGATCTACAATTTTCATTTGCTTGAAACGCTCTTGCCTAAAATATTTAGCATTACGTAACGACAAATCTACAATTGCTTTTTTATCTCCAAGTTTCGGTACGGTTACCTTTATGTCTTCTCCTACTTCTACTTTAAAAGGTACAAATATTTCTTTGGAAGTAGAGTTGAAACGCTGTCTAATTTCGGTAATTCCTAATTCGAGTAATTCACGATCGGTCTCGTCGAGTTTTTTCTTCATCTCAATCGTATGGGAACGAATAATGCTTCCGTGAGAAAGCTGAAGAAAATTTACATAACCATAACCTTCGTCACTGGTAATGGTAAAAACATCTACATTGTTTATTTTAGGATTTACTACAGTAGATTTGCTTTGGTATTTCTCTAAAACTTCAATCTTTTCTTTAATACGTTGCGCATCTTCAAACTCCATTTGTTCGGCATGCATTTTCATTTGCTCGCGAAACTGTTGCAAAGAATCTTTAAAATTTCCTTTTACAATTTGCCGAATGTGTTCAATATTTTTACTGTACTCAACTTCTAATTGATTGCCTTCGCACGGTCCTTTACAATTTCCTAAATGGTATTCTAAACAGACTTTATATTTTCCTTCCTGAATTTTTTCTTCAGAAAGATCATAATTACAAGTTCTTAATTTATATAATCCTTTAATAAGATCGAGCAAGGTATTTACGGTTTTAAAACTCGTGTAAGGTCCATAATATTCGCTTCCGTCTTTTACAATTCTTCTGGTAGGAAACACCCGCGGAAAGCGTTCATTTTTAATACAGATCCAAGGGTAAGTTTTATCATCTTTCAGCATCACGTTAAAACGCGGCTGATATTTTTTGATCAGGTTGTTTTCTAACAGCAACGCATCGGTTTCAGAATTTACCACAATATGCTTTATGGTTTTAATCTTTTTCACCATGACGCCAATACGATGACTGTCGTGCTTTTTATTAAAGTAAGAAGAAACGCGTTTCTTTAGATTTTTCGCTTTTCCTACGTATAAAATCTTTTCGTTTTTATCGAAATACTGGTATACGCCCGGACTATTGGGCAGGGTTTTAATTTGAATTTCTACAGAAGGTGTATCCATACTTCAAAGATAAGATATCTACAATTTTTAATAAGAATCTTTCTTAAAATCTACGGACAATTGTATTAGTTTCTAACCAAGATAAGAATAAGCCCATCCAACTCTGGCTCATCTTCTAATCTTAAAGTATCAGATTCAATAGAAAACTTGTATTTATAGGGTATTGTTGAATCTGGGTTATCTATAAAAAGACTGTCTCCTTGAAGGGTATAACCATAATCACCGCTCGTTAAAAAGGGTTCTGATACAGCATTAACCACCTTCAAATTTTGTGGGGTAGTTTCAAATTCCCAAACTTGTTCTCCTTCATTAATTGTAGGGATCTCATCACAATAACATAAGATTTCTGCTAGGTTCCATTCACCGTCTAAATTATTTTCATTTAAATTAGAATCGTCGTCATTAGAACAAGCATAACAACAGAATAAGATAATAACGAGAGAGATTGTATAATTTTTCATAAGATTACATATATATAGTAGATGTCTTTTTTGAGTTTTGGTTGCGTTATCATTTGAATCTGTATGATCATTTTTATAACTATCTATTATTTTAATAGTTTCATAAAACAAAAAGCATATTTCTAAAAATGTTTAGTTTTGTGATATGACCAACAAATCAAAAAAAACAATAGGAAGAGTAGATAAAGCCGACTTCCCCGAACTTGGGCTTAACGAAATTGCTATTAAAATAGATACCGGTGCTTATACTTCATCTATACATTGTGAAGATATACACGAAGAGAACGGTGTTCTTTATTGTAACTTTTTAGATAAAGAGCATCCCGACTACGACCATAAACCTTTGGTTTTTAAAGAATTTAACACCATAAAAGTAAGAAGCAGTAACGGTATTGCTCAAAAACGTTACGAGATAAAATCTACCCTAAAAATTTTCGGGAAAGTTTATAAAATATCACTTTCTTTGAGCGACCGAAAAGAAATGAAATTTCCCGTTCTTATTGGTAGAAAGTTTTTAAATGGTAAATTTATCGTAGATCCGCAATTAAAAGATATATCCTTCAACGTACAAGAACAATAAATTATGAACATTAAAATTTTATCTAGAAATCCAAAGCTCTATTCTACGCAACGTCTTGTTGAAGCTGCTAAAAAACGCAAGCACGAAGTTGAAGTGATCGATCCTTTAAAATGTGATATTGTTATTGAAAGAAGGAAACCCAATGTTTATTACAAGGGAGCATATATCGAAAATGTAGATGCTATTATCCCAAGAATTGGTTCTTCGGTAACTTTTTATGGGACTGCAGTTGTTCGTCAGTTTGAAATGATGGGAGCTTTTACCACTACAGATTCTGAAGCTTTAGTACGCAGCCGGGATAAATTAAGAAGCTTACAAGTACTTTCTCGTGCAAGAATTGGCTTACCAAAAACGGTTTTCACCAACTATTCTAGAGACGTTGAAGGCGTTATTAAACAAGTTGGCGGCACTCCTTTAGTGATTAAATTATTAGAAGGAACACAAGGTTTAGGCGTGGTGTTAGCTGAAACAAAAAATGCAGCACAATCGGTTATCGAAGCTTTTAATGGTTTACAAGCTCGTGTGATCGTACAAGAATTTATTAAAGAAGCAAAAGGAGCCGATATTCGTGCATTTGTGGTCGATGGTCACGTCGTTGGAGCGATGAAGCGCCAAGGGAAAGAAGGAGAATTTCGCTCTAATTTACACCGTGGTGGTTCTGCAGAAGTAATTCAACTTACCGATGAAGAAGAAATTGCAGCTGTAAAAGCAGCAAAATCGATGGGTCTTGGCGTTGCCGGAGTAGATCTTTTACAAAGTGCACGCGGACCGTTAATTCTAGAAGTGAACTCTTCACCGGGATTAGAAGGTATCGAAAAAGCTACCGGAAGAGACATCGCCAAAACAATTATTAGATACATCGAAAAACACGTTTAAGCTATGGCTAGCATAGACGAAAATAATATTCTCACGCTTTTAAATCGAAAAATTAAGCCGGGACAAAGTGCGAAAATCAACTTTAACACGGCAAAATTATACACGCAAACCACAGTAGAAGTTCCTATTATTGTAGAACGTTCTACAAAACCGGGACCGGTGGTTTTAATTACTGGCGGTATTCACGGTGATGAAATTAATGGCGTCGAGATCGTTCGCCAAACCATTGCCAAAGGAATGAATAAACCTGCCAAAGGAACCATTATTTGTATTCCTGTGGTGAATGTTTTTGGTTTCTTAAATATGCAGCGTGAATTTCCTGATGGGCGTGACCTTAATCGTATGTTTCCGGGTTCTAAAACCGGGCCTTTAGCAAGTAAAGTTGCCTACCAATTTACCGAAGAGATCTTACCGATAGCCGACTATTGTTTAGATTTCCATACCGGTGGTTCGAGCAGGTTTAATGCTGCACAAATTAGGATCGATAAAGGAGACGAAGAACTTCTAAACTTAGCGCATATTTTTAATGCGCCGTTTATTGTTTACTCCAAAACCATTTTGAAATCGTACCGCAAATCTTGTATGAAGTTAGGCAAACCGGTCTTATTATTTGAAGGCGGAAAATCTTCAGACAGCAATAAAGAGATCGCTAAAATTGGGGTTGAAGGTATTCAGCGTGTACTTTCTCATTTAGGAATGTTACGAGAAGATTTTAGCGTACCTAAAGCCAATCACACTTCTATCATTATTGAAGACAGCACGTGGATGCGCGCCAAATACAGCGGACTTCTACACGTTAAAATTCCGATTGGTAAAAAGGTAGAAAAAGGTGAATATATTGCCATTTTAACCGATCCTTACGGAAGTTTTCGCCATAAGGTAAAAGCTACACAAACCGGTTACATTATTAATGTAAACCAATCTCCTATCGTTTACCAAGGTGATGCGATTTTTCATATTTCAAAAGAAAAATAATGCTTAAAAAAGACCTTCGCATTGCTTTTAAAAAGAAAAGAGAAGCGCTTTCTTTAGCTGAAATTGATGAGAAAAGTTTAGCTATTGCCAACCAAGTTTTGCAACTTCAACTTTGGGAATATTCGTTTTTTCACCTATTTCTTTCTATCGAACGCTTAAAAGAAATCAATACAGAATACCTACTTCATATTCTCAACGGGAAAGACAAGAACATCGTGGTTTCTAAAAGTGAGTTTGAAGCACTGACGATGAAGCATTTTTTATTAACCGATGCAACGCCATTAAAGCTTAACAAATGGGGAATACCAGAACCGGTAAACGGGATCGAAATACCAGCAACGCAGCTCGATGTAGTTTTTATTCCGTTATTGGCTTTTGACGAAAAAGGAAATAGAATTGGCTACGGAAAAGGCTTTTACGATCGCTTTTTAAACGAATGCAAAGAAGATGTCATTAAAGTTGGCTTATCTTTTTTTGAAGCCACAACAACGATTGAAGACACCAACGCGAATGACATTCCGTTAGATTTTTGCGTAACTCCAGAAAAAATTTACCGCTTTAATTAAGCTTCTTTTTTCTCTTTCTCTTCTTCCTTCGGAAATGCTTTTTTATTGAAAATAATTAATAGCGCCACTCCAACGGTAATTGCAGAATCAGCAATATTAAATACAGGTTCAAAAAACGTAAAATACTGTCCGCCCCAACCGGGAATCCAATCTGGCAGGTAACCGCTCCAAAGCGGGAAGTAAAGCATATCGACTACTTTACCGTGAAATAATGTACCGTAACCACCGGCTTCCGGTAAGAAAGTCGCTAACTGGCCGTGACTATCGTTAAATAAAATTCCGTAGAAAACCGAGTCGATAATATTACCGAAAGCTCCGGCAAAAATTAAAGCAACTGCCGAAACCAAAATAGCCGAACCTTTTTTTCTAACCGAATCCCACAACCAATAACCAATACCACAAATGGCAACCAATCTAAAAAGGGTAAGAATTAATTTACCGTATTGCCCGGGAATTTTGGCTCCCCAAGCCATTCCTTCATTTTCTACAAATAAAATTCTAAACCAGTCAAAAACCTTTACTTCTTCACCTAAAACAAAATGTGTTTTAATATAGATTTTTGAAATTTGATCGATAAGAAGGATCAATATGATAAAAAGTGTAGCTTTCTTTAACGACATTTACATTGCTTTTGGCGGTAAAAATACATTTTTTATTGAGTTTTCGTAACCAGAATACTTCCATAAATCGATTTCACTTCAATTAACTCCCCAAAATCTAGTTCGTGATCAATTTCAACCTTACCGTGATTGCTTGACGCTACAACTTTGGCTTGGGTAGTTTGTATAGAAACATCTCCCGTAAACGTGTTGACTAAAGCTTTTCCTGCAAATGAAGTAAGTTGGCAAGCACCCGATTTTAATTCAGCTTCAAAAAAATTGAAAATTCCTTTCACTTGCACATTGGCGATGTTAGAAATAATGGTGAGTTGCAAACCTTCTGGAATGATTAATTTCAAATTTACCGCATATACTTTATGTGCACTCAATTTATCGTAACCACTCGTTAAAATTTCTTTGTAGGTTGAAGTGATTTGTAAATGGTTAAGATCGCGTTCTACCGAAAGGGCGATATCGTTAAAATATTCACCTTCAGAAATGGTAAATAGCTGAATATTTTCTGCGGAAGCTTTTGTTTCTACTTCAATTTTAAACACCTCATCGGCTTGCAGCTGAATAAACTCAATCCCTGAAGCGTCGAAAGTTTGCACGCGTTCTCGCTGAGCGTAAAGAACGCTTTGAAAACAAAGAATAACTATTAGAAATATGTATCTAAAATTCATTTTAGAAATAAAACAAAAAACGCTCCAATTTCTTGAAGCGTTTTCTTTGAATAGTTGAAGCAAAATTACTTTTGCATATTTTTAGCTTCGATACTTAAAGTCGCGTGAGGAACTAACTTTAAACGCTCTTTTTTGATTAATTTACCGGTTACTCGGCAAACTCCATAAGTTTTATTTTCAATACGGATCAAGGCATTTTTCAAGTCTCTGATAAATTTTTCTTGACGAATAGCTAATTGAGAATTAGACTCTTTACTCATGGTTTCGCTACCTTCATCAAAAGCTTTAAAAGTTGGTGAAGTGTCGTCTGTACCATTGTTACTATCGTTCATATACGCACTTTTATATAAATCTAATTGTGCGGTTGCTTTCTCTATTTTGTCTAAGATAAGCGTTTTAAACTCTTCAAGTTCTTTATCAGTATAACGTTCTTTAGTATCTGTTGCCATACATTTAGTGTTTGTTAATCGATAACTGAGTGTTTACATCATCAAAACTAATTTCTACCCCGTTATCTAACGCTTCTGCTAGTTCGAGATTCGCAGTAAGCGTTTCGTTTTTAATATATTCTAAATTATCTTGAACGGCGCTCTCGACCACTCCGTCCTTTTTTATTTTGATATCAATCTTATCGGTCACTTCAAAACCAGAGTCTTTACGAAGGTTTTGTATTCTGTTTACCAATTCTCTGGCAATCCCTTCTTTCTTTAACTCGTCGTTTAAAGTTACATCTAAGGCAACGGTTAATCCTGCGTTACTGGCTACTAACCAACCTTCGATATCTTGTGAGGTAATTTCGACATCGTCGTGCTGCAAAGTAGTCATTTTTCCGTTAACTTCAATATTTATTTCTCCATCACGCTCAATAGCAGTAATATCGGCAGGTTCAAGCTTATTTACAGCGCTAACAACGTGCTTCATATCTTTCCCAAACTTTGGCCCCAAGGTTCTAAAATTAGGCTTGATATTCTTCACTAAAATACCTGAAGCGTCATCGATCATTTCGATCTTTTTTACGTTTACTTCAGATTTAATTAAGTCTGCCACTGCTAAAATTTGTTCTTTAACACTTGGGTCTAAAACCGGAACCATTACTCGCTGTAAAGGTTGACGTACTTTAATCATTTCTTTTTTACGTAGCGATAACACTAACGAAGAAATAATTTGTGCCATTTCCATTTTACGTTCTAACGACTTATCGATAAATGATTCGTCTTGAACCGGGAAGGCGGCCAAATGTACACTTTCAAAATCTTCTTTCTGTGTAGCTTTCGTTAAATCTTTGTAAAGTCTATCCATATAAAACGGAGCGATTGGTGCGCCCAGTTTTGCTACGGTTTCTAAACACGTATAAAGCGTTTGATAAGCTGAAATTTTATCTTGCTCGTAATCGCCTTTCCAATATCTTCTTCGGCTTAAACGTACAAACCAGTTACTTAAATTTTCTTGCACGAATTCTGAAATTGCTCTGGCAGCTCTCGTAGGTTCGTACGTATTATAGAATTCATCTACTTTACCGATCAAGGTATGTAATTCTGAAAGGATCCAACGGTCAATTTCCGGTCTATCTTCTAATTTTACATCTTCTTCTGCATAGGTAAACTCATCGATATTTGCATAAAGCGAGAAGAATGAATACGTATTATAAAGGGTACCGAAAAACTTTCTACGAACCTCAGCAATACCTTCAATATCAAATTTTAAATTATCCCAAGGGTTGGCATTGGCTATCATATACCAACGTGTTGCATCGGGACCAAAAGCAGCTAAAGTTTCAAAAGGATCTACAGCATTCCCTAAACGCTTCGACATTTTTTGACCGTGCTTATCTAACACCAATCCGTTAGAAACTACATTTTTATAGGCAACATCGTCAAAAATCATCGTAGCGATCGCATGTAAGGTATAAAACCAACCACGAGTTTGATCGACACCTTCTGCGATGAAGTCTGCTTTTTTATCGCCGGCTTCAACTTGTTCTTTATTTTCGAACGGGTAATGCCATTGCGCGTAAGGCATAGAACCAGAATCGAACCATACATCGATTAAATCTGCTTCACGCTTCATTGGTTTTCCTTGTGAAGAAACTAACGTGATTTTATCAACCACATTTTTATGAAGGTCTACTTTCTCGTAGTTTTCTTCACTCATATTACCCACTTCAAATTCAGCAAAAACATCGGCTTTCATTAATCCGGCTTCTACTGCTTTTTGCATTTCTTCTTTCAGCTCTGCAATCGAACCGATTATTTTTTCTTCTTTTCCGTCTTCGGTTCTCCAAATAGGAAGCGGGATTCCCCAGAAACGAGAACGCGACAAGTTCCAATCGTTTGCATTGGCTAACCAGTTACCAAAACGACCTTCTCCGGTAGATTTTGGTTTCCAGTTAATGCCTTTGTTTAATTCGTGCATACGATCTTTTACTTCGGTTACTTTAATGAACCAAGAGTCTAACGGATAATATAAAATAGGCTTATCGGTACGCCAACAGTTTGGATAACTGTGCACATATTTTTCAACATTAAACGCTCTATTTTCTTCTTTTAATTTAATGGCAATTTCTACATCTACCGATTTTTCGGGAGCATCTTCTGCATCGTAATATTCATTCTTCACATACTTCCCGGCAAACTCACCCATTTCTGATCTAAATTTTCCTTGAAGATCTACTAACGGAACTAAATTTCCGTTTTCATCTTCTACCAACATCGGCGGAATTTCTGGTGTAGCTTGCTTAGCCACCAAAGCATCGTCTGCACCAAAAGTTGGCGCGGTGTGAACAATACCGGTACCATCTTCTGTGGTTACAAAATCACCGGAAATAATTCTGAAAGCATTTTCAGGATGATCGTGTGGTTTTGCGTATTGTAGCAACTGCTCGTAAGTAATTCCTACTAATTCTTTTCCTTTAAAATCATTCAGCACCAAATAAGGAATTTTCTTATCGCCTTGCGTGTATGCTTTTAAAGCTTCTTCATTTTCAACTAAATGAAATTTTTTATTGAAGTTTTTACTTACCAGATTTTTAGCAACCACAATATTAATTGGCTCAAACGTATATTGATTGTAGGTTTTTACCAACACATAATCAATTTTTGGTCCAACAGTTAATGCAGTATTACTTGGGAGCGTCCAAGGAGTAGTCGTCCAAGCTATAAAATATACCGGTTCGTCTTTAATCTCATCGATCTCACCTAAGACTGAATTTTTAAAAAATTCATTTTTCACTGCTTTAAATTGAGCAGTTACCGTGGTGTCGGTTACATCTTGATAGGTTCCCGGCTGGTTAAGCTCGTGCGAGCTTAAACCGGTTCCTGCCTTTGGTGAATAAGGCTGAATGGTGTAACCTTTATAAATTAAATCTTTCTTATAAATTTCTGAAAGCAACCACCAAACGGTTTCCATATATTTAGACTTGTAGGTAATATACGGTTCGTCCATATTTACCCAGTAACCCATTTGCTCGGTAAGATTAGACCAAACATCGGTATAACGCATTACTGCATTTTTACAAGCTTCGTTATACTCTTCTACCGAAATTTTGGTGCCAATATCTTCTTTGGTGATCCCCAGTTCTTTTTCAACGCCAAGTTCTACTGGAAGACCGTGCGTATCCCATCCGGCTTTACGTTTTACTTGGTAGCCTTTTTGAGTTTTGTAGCGACAAAAAATATCTTTAATACTTCTTGCCATCACGTGATGAATACCCGGCAAACCGTTAGCTGAAGGCGGACCTTCAAAAAAAACGAACGGCTCTTTACCTTCGCGGGTAGTTATACTTTTATCAAAAATAGCTTCATCTTTCCAAAACTTTAGAATTTCTTCTGCTACTTTAGGAAGGTCAAGTGCTTTATATTCAGTAAACTTCTTACTCATCTGTACTCATTTTCTAATGATTCGCGAAATTAATGATTTTTGACAAATAGCTTTTAAATAAACCATAAAAAATAGGAGCTTTTAAATTGAAGCTGAATTTTTTAAATCTTAATGAACTACATTTAAGAAATATGCAAATTAAAACACTTTTTTATTTTGGCATTCTTTATATTTGCCGTTTAAAATTATAATTATGTCATTTTCAGATTTATTTGGTTCTGGTGAACACACGAAAAATCTTGGCCATTTTGCAGCAATTGTAAATTTAGCTGCCGTTGATGGTGAAATTAACGATGAAGAAAAAGCGGTTTTAGAGCGTCTTGCTCGAAAATTAGATATTCACGAAAGTGAAGTTGCACAGGTAATAGAAAATCCTACAAAGTATCCTATTACACCTCCGCACACGACAGAGAGAAGATTAGAACGATTATATGATTTATTAACGATTATTTTTGCTGATCACGATATGGATGAGCAAGAAGAATTTCTTTTAAAAAGATATGCGGTTGGTTTAGGTTTCTCTTCAGAAACTTCTAAACAAATTATCGAAAGATCGATTAAAATTCTAGGTGGCAGACTTAGTTTTGACGATTATCAATACTTATTAGACAGAAAGTAAGCCAAGGCTTACTTTCTGCTTTTTATCCTATTTTGTTTTTGCTTTTTGCATAAACTCTTCAGCTTTTTCTACCATGTTTTTGCTTCCGCAGAAAAAAGGAGCGCGCTCGTGAAGTTCGTTAGGTTTAATATCCATAATTCGTTTAAAACCATCACTAGCTTTACCTCCGGCTTGTTCAGCTAGAAATGCCATTGGGTTACATTCATATAATAATCGAAGTTTACCATCAGGATATTTAGAACTACTCGGGTAAATATAAATTCCTCCTTTAATCATATTTCGATGAATATCAGACACCAACGAACCTATATATCTTGAAGTATAAGGACGATCACCTTCATCGGCTTGACAATATTTTAAATAATCTTTTACACCCTGCGGAAATTGCGCATAATTCCCTTCATTGATCGAATAAATATTTCCGTCTTCAGAAAATTTCATATTTGGGTGCGACAAGTAATACGTACCAATTGCCGGGTTAAGCGTAAAACCATTCACTCCGTGACCGGTGGTATAGACTAACATCGTTGAAGTACCATAAATTATATAACCGGCAGCTACCTGCAAATTTCCCGGTTGTAAGAAATCTTCCATCGTAACCGGAGTTCCTACCGGGGTTACGCGACGATAAACCGAAAAAATAGTTCCCACAGAAACATTTACGTCGATGTTCGAACTTCCATCTAACGGATCCATCAAAACTACATACTTATTCTTATGGTCGTTGTTGTGACCTTGAATAGTGATGTACTCATCGTTCTCTTCCGAAGCGATTCCGCAAACGATTTCGCGATTAGTTAAAGTTTGAATAAATTTCTGGTTAGCATAAACATCTAACTTCTGCTGCTGTTCACCCTGAACATTAGTGTCTCCTGCTGCTCCCGTAATATCAACCAAGCCGGCTTTATTTACCTCGTGATTAACAACTTTGGCCGCTAATCGTATCGAGTTGATAAGTCTAGAAAGTTCTCCTGATGAATAAGGGAAAGCTTGCTGGTTTTCAATAATAAATTCACCCAGCGTTTGGTGTTTTTTTGACATGTTTCTTGTGTTTCTCCAACAAAAATAGAAAAAAAGTGATTGGATTACTATTTTTGTTGCTAAACTGAAAAATAATGGA
Source organism: Mesonia mobilis DSM 19841 (assembly GCF_000423405.1). Lineage (GTDB taxonomy): Bacteria > Bacteroidota > Bacteroidia > Flavobacteriales > Flavobacteriaceae > Mesonia > Mesonia mobilis. The sequence continues at coordinate 200,347 of NZ_AUHX01000007.1, forward strand.
ATTTCAAGTACGAAAAGCAACCAAAAACGATATGCCATCTGTTTTAAAACTGATTAACGAATTAGCAGTTTACGAACGTGAACCCGATGCTGTTGAAGTTACTGTAGCAGATTTAGAAAGAGACGGTTTTGGCGACAAACCTCTTTTTAATTGTTTTGTTGCTGAAGCTGAAGATAAAATTGTAGGAATGGCATTATTTTATAATCGCTATTCTACCTGGAAAGGCAAGACCATTCATCTCGAAGATCTAATCGTTAATGAAGATTATCGCGGAAAAGGAATTGGTATGCAACTCTACAAAAAAGTGATGCAATTTGCGTTAGAAGAAAATATAAAACGTGTAGAATGGGTCGTACTCGATTGGAACACACCTGCCGTAAATTTCTATAAAAATACCGGCGCGAGTGTTTTTTCTGAATGGGATACCGTGCAATTTGATCAAGATTCTATAAAGAAGTTTTTAAACCCATAACCTATGAAAATTTTCAAGTTTGGTGGCGCGTCGGTAAAAGATGCAGAAGGCGTTAAAAATGTTGCACAGGTATTGCAAGAAACCGGCATTACCCATAAAGTCGTGGTGATTTCTGCGATGGGAAAAACCACTAACGCTTTAGAGAAAGTAATCTATAATTATTTTGAAAATGCTGAAGAATTAACAGAAGCCATTCAATTTGTAAAAACCTATCATCACGAGATTTTAGAACAGCTTTTTGCAGACAAAACGCATTCGATTTTTCAGAAAGTAAATCATTTTTTTGAAGAGCTTGAAACTTTTTTAAATCGAAATAAATCACCCAATTACGATTTTGTTTACGACCAAGTCATCTCGTTTGGTGAATTGATAAGCACCACGATTGTTAGTGAATATTTATCATCTTTAAACATCAAAAATACTTGGCTCGATGCGAGAAATCTCGTAAAAACCGACGCCACTTACCGTGATGCAAAAGTAGATTGGGTTGCTACCGAAGCGCAAATTCAGCAACAAATCGAACCTCAACAATTATACATTACACAGGGTTTTATAGCTTCAGATGCTAATAATTTTACCACAACACTTGGTCGAGAAGGTAGTGATTATACCGCCGGTATTTTTGCTTATTGCCTAAAAGCGATCGATGTAACCATTTGGAAAGATGTTGAAGGCGTGCTCAATGCCGACCCAAGAGTTTTTGAAAACACCCAACTTTTAGAAGAAATTAGTTACGAAGAAGCGATTGAATTAGCTTTTTATGGTGCATCGGTCATTCATCCGAAGACACTTCAACCTTTACAAAAAAGAGAAATTCCGTTATTGGTAAAGTCATTTTTCAATCCTAAAAATAAAGGTACAATCGTCGGCAAAGGAAAAATAATCACTCCTTACGTGCCATGTTTTATTGTGAAGAAAAACTTGGTTTTATTATCACTTTCTGCGTTAGATTTTTCATTTTTTGTAGAAGAAAATATCAGTGAGATTTTTGCGTTATTTCATAAATACCAGATCAAAGTAGATTTAATACAAAATTCTGCGATCAGTTTTTCGGTTTGTGTAGATAATAAATTTAACAATGTAGATAAATTGATCACGCATTTAAAGGCAAAATTTAAGGTGAAATATCATAAAAATGTGTCTTTATATACGGTTAGACATTTTACCCAAGAAGCTATCGATCTGTTAGAAAAAGATAAAACTATACTCCTTAAACAGTTAACCCGACAAACGGTGCAATTGGTGACAAAAGAGTAAAATTTTTGATAGCTTAAATTTACTATATTTGTAAGAAAACGTATATAAAATGGGGTTTATCTCTGCTAAAGAAGTGGCCAAAGGCCTTAGTTTAGAAAAGTTTGGTTTTTTAGGAACCGCACTTGGCGCTACCTTAATGCGACTTACTAAACTTAGCCATTTTAATAAGGTTTATGAAGACCGCAAACACTTAGATGCTCCACAGTTTATCGACTCTATTTTAAATTATTTAGAAGTCGATTTTGAAATACCAGAGAAAGACTTAAAAAGAATCCCGAAAACGGGCCCGTTTATTGCAATTTCAAATCACCCGTTAGGGGCGATCGACGGAATGATCTTAATGAAAATTCTCATCGAGAAGCGTCCCGATTTTAAGATTATCGCTAATTTTTTATTGCATCGTTTAGACCCGTTAGCTCCATATATTTTACCGGTAAATCCTTTTGAAGATCGCAAAGATGCGAAATCGAGCGTAAAAGGTTTAAAAGAATCGATTCTACATTTACGCGAAGGCAAACCTTTGGGTATTTTTCCGGCGGGAGAAGTTTCTACCCATAAAGAAGATAAAATTATTGTCGACAGACCTTGGCTACCAGAAGCGATGAAGCTAGTTCAAAAATCTGAAGTTCCTGTCGTTCCTATTTATTTTCACGCAAAAAACAGTGCTGCCTTTTATCGCTTGGCAAAACTCAACGATTCCCTTAGAACGGCAAAGTTGCCGAGTGAAATGCTCACGCAGAAAAACCGAAAAATAAAAGTAAGAATCGGGAATCCTATTTCTGTGAGCGACCAAAAAGATCACGTAGAGCTAGACGATTATACCAATTTTATTCGAAGAAAAACGTATATGTTATCGAGTGGTTTCAACAAAAAAAGCTTGTTGAAAAACATCCACATTCCGAAGCAAATTAAAATACCACGTTCTCCCAAAGAAATTGCCGGCGAAACCGAAGAATATTTAATGGAAGCTGAAATTGAATTTTGCCGAGAACACGATAAACGTCTGCTGCAAAGTAAAAACTACGAAGTATTTTTAGCTAAGCGAGAACACATTCCTAACATTGTTACCGAAATTGGTCGCCTACGGGAAATTACCTTTAGAGCGATTGGTGAAGGAACCAACAATGCGACCGATTTAGATGAATTTGACGATTTCTATCATCATCTTTTTCTCTACGACAATGAAGCGAATAAAATTGTTGGCGCTTACCGAATGGGCTTTGGGAAAGAGATTTTTCCTGCGCACGGCATCAACGGTTTTTACCTGCAACAACTCTTTAGGTTTGAACCGGAGTTGTACAAATTAATGAGCGAATCGATAGAAATGGGACGTGCTTTTATCGTAAAAGAATATCAGCAAAAACCCATGCCTTTATTTTTACTGTGGAAGGGAATTGTACATTGTACTTTACGTTTCCCAGAACACAATTACCTTATTGGCGGCGTAAGTATTAGTAATAAATTTTCAGATTTTTCTAAATCGATGATGATCGAGTTCATGAAATCTCATTACTACGATCCTTATGTGGCACAATACGTTCGGCCTAAAAAAGAATACAAAGTGAAGCTGAAAGATGCTGAAAAGGATTTTGTTTTTGATGAAACGGAAGCCGATCTTAATAAATTCGATAAAATTATCGACGAGCTTGAACCCGACAGTTTAAGAATGCCAGTATTACTTAAAAAATACATTAAGCAAAACGCAAAAGTGGTAGCTTTTAACGTCGACCCTCTATTCAACAATTCAGTTGACGGCTTAATGTACATTCGCATTGCAGATCTTCCTGAATCTACTGTAAAACCGGTTATGGAAGAGTTACAAGAAGAACTAGAAAAGAAATTGAATAATACCAACGATTAAACATCATACCTGCTTACTTTTCTTCTTGTGGATTTCTTCAACCGCAATAGCTCAGTACAGCATTACCGGAAAAATTATAGATGCTGAAACCCAAGAACCTATTTACGGCGCCAGCATCTATTTTGACGGAACTACCATAGGAACAATCTCTAACCAACAAGGAAATTTTAAACTCACTTACAAGCAAAACACAAAAGCCTTGCTTGTGGTAAGTTCTATGGGTTATGAAGCACAACAATTTCAGGTTTCTTCTAAAGAAACTAATCTCGAAACTATCTTACTAAAACCCAGTATAGAATCGTTAGATGAAGTTTTTTTAGAGACAGATCCTTGGTCACGAGAAAAGAAGCTTAGGTATTTTAGAGAATGGTTTTTAGGCTCAGATTATCAAGATAAAAAATGCGAAATTTTAAATGAAGAGGTAATTCAGCTTCGTTTTAGTCCGACTACACAAAAACTTACCGCCAGTATTTCAGAAAGTCTGATCATTGAAAATAAATATTTAGGCTACAACATTAATTATCAACTCAAAGATTTTGATCTTTCATTTTCAAAATCAAAAATGCTGAAAGACAAAAACGATCAACCGATATATTTACCGCAAATGTTTTATTATTCCGGTACCAGTTTCTTTCAAGAATTAAAAGGAAAAACCAAAAAACGATTCAAAAAAAGAAGAGCGGAAACCTATTTAGGTTCAGTCACTCATTTTATGCGTTGTTTGGCTAAAAAAAAATTGAGAGAAAACGATTACCGCATTTTTCATAAAAGATTTGAAACGCCTCCTTATAAATTTTTTGAAGTTGAACAGATTAATAAAGCTGCAAAAATTACCATCAAAACACCTAAAATTTCAATTTTATATAACAATAAACAACAGTCGTTTATCCAAATTATCAACGATCAAAATTCAACTACGTTCTACATCGATGAACTTGGTAATTTTTATCCGGCAACAGGATTTTCATTCGGTGGCGATATGGGTAAACAACGAGTTGCCAATCTTCTACCTTTAGATTATAAACCTTAGTTTATTCATTTATCTGTTAATCCTTTGTTATTTAAGCTTTCTTTGAGAACGCAATTTCTGTAAGCTCACTATCTTGAAAAGAAAAAAACTTATGGAAACTATTTTAGTAGCAGGAGCTAACGGAAAAACAGGAAGAGAAATTATTAATATTCTTCAAAATCATTCAAGCTACGAACCGGTAGCCATGGTAAGAAACGAAGACCAACAGGCATATTTCGAAAATCAAGATGTAAAAATAGCTTTTGCAGATCTAGAAGGAGATCTAACCGAGGCGGTTCAAGGTGTTGATCGCGTAATTTTTGCTGCCGGAAGCGGCGGAAATACCGGAAAAGAAAAAACAACGGCAGTCGATCAAGAAGGAGCTATTAATTTAATCGACAGTGCCAAAGCGGCCGGAGTTAAGAAATTTGTGATGCTAAGCGCGATGGGAACTGAAAATCCATCAGAAAACCCGGATTTACAACATTACTTGGAAGCAAAAAAGACAGCCGATAATCATTTAAAAGCAAGCTTTCTAGATTATAGCATTGTAAGACCTGGCGCTTTAACCGACGGAGAGAAAACTAATAAGATTAAAGCCGACAAACAGTTAAACGAATATGGAGAGATTTCTAGAAAAGACGTGGCGCAAGTATTAGTCGATTGCTTACCTCCTAACGTTCTTCAAAACAAAACTTTTGAAATTTTAGAAGGAAATTTAGCTACCGAGTTAGCTTTACAAGAAGTTGAGCAGCGTGCCTAAGCTAACCAATAACCAACTCGCTTTTCTGCTCGCCAGAATCACTTTGGGAATCAACTTTTTCCTACACGGATTTGTTCGAATCCCGATGTTGGAAGCTTTTGCCAGCGGACTCACACAGGGTTTTGAAGGCACAATGCTTCCCTTGGCATTAGTTGAAATGTTTGCTTACGCAATACCTTTTATTGAAGTGATTTTGGGTGTGTTTATCATTTTTGGAATTTTTAGTAAAAAATCACTAGCTGCAACGGCCATCTTTATAATGATGCTCATTACCGGCTGTGCTTTCAAAGAAGACTGGGGCGCAGTAGGCACTCAAATGTTATATGCCTTATTCATCTTTTTTCTACTGAAAAACTTAGAATATGAAGTTTGGGCGGTAAAGAAAAGTAGTAGTGAGTAGTTAGAATTGAGACGTTAGATGTGAGGTATTAGAAAATAGATATTAGGCTGAAAGATTACTAGCCTAACATCTAAATTCTAAAAGCGAAGCGATCTCAAATCTAATTTCGAAGACAAAGCGATCTAATAAAAAAAGAGAAAGAAAAAATGGATTATCTACTAAAAGACAAAAAAGTATTTATTTCAGGATCAACAAAAGGTATTGGTTATGCTGCGGCAAAAACCATTGCTTTAGAAGGAGCAGAAGTTATCCTTAATGGAAGCTCGCAAGATTCAGTAAATACTTCTTTAGAAAAACTTAGAAAAGAAACTGATAGTAAAAAAATAAGCGGGATTGCTTGTGATTTCAGCAAAACTGAAGAAATAGATGCACTTATCACACAACTTGGGAGTGTAGATGTTCTTATTAACAATGTTGGGATTTTCGCAAACAAAGAGTTTTTTGACACTACAGATGAGGACTGGCAGCAGTTTTATGACATCAATGTAATGAGTGGCGTAAGACTATCACGAGCTTTAATGCCAAAAATGATGGAAAAAGGATGGGGAAGAATCATATTTATTTCCAGTGAAAGTGCTTTAAATATCCCTGTTGAAATGGTTCACTACGGAATGACAAAAACTGCAATGCTAGCAATTTCTAGAGGCTTAGCTGAAATGACTACCGGAACCGGAGTAACCGTAAACAGCGTTTTACCGGGACCTACACGAACTGAAGGTTTAGAAAAAGATGTTCCGGAAGACCAATCTTTTGAAGATTTTCAGAAAGAATTCTTTAAAAACGACCGACCAACATCGATCTTAAAACGCTTTGCCGATCCACAGGAGGTGGCCAATATGATTGCTTATGTTGCGAGCCCGCTTTCTTCAGCAACCAACGGCGCAAAACTAAAAGTTGAAGGCGGGGTTGTAAAGTATATATAAGAGTAGTGAGTAGTTAGAATTGAGTATTTATTCATAAGACAAGAGATTCAAAACATTAGAAACTAGAGCATAGAATAAGACTAGGAAGTTTTGAAACAGGATTTAGGAATCAAGACAATATTTAAATTGGCCTATCGAAAGCTTATCGTAAAATTTGAAATGAAGATAGCGTAAAATTTTAGGCTGTTTGAGCGAGAGCGAGTTTCTAAAATTTAGCTATCGAATAATAAATTTAGATAAGTGTTCGTAAGCCTAGCCTTTTTTGTTTCTTTTTTCGGCAATGGAAAAAAGAAATAATAGTAAAATAGAATTACTTATGCTTCAATTTCTAAAAGTGAAACGGCCTAAATTCTAGAATCTAACAGCGAAGCGATCTAAAATCTAAAATAAATAATATGGGAATAGAAGAATTTGATGTTTTTGTAATCGGTACCGGAACTGCCGGAAAAGGCGTGGCAAAAGATTGCGCTGAAGCCGGCTGGAAAGTCGCCATTGCCGATAATCGGGAATATGGCGGCACCTGCCCAAATCGCGGTTGCGATCCTAAAAAAGTTCTGGTTGGAATTACAGAAATTATTGAGCGTTCCCAAAATATGCTGGGATTGGGAATTTCTAAAATGCCAGAAGTTAACTGGCAGGATCTACAAAAATTCAAGTACAAATTTACCGGCGCTATTCCCGCTGCAACCGAAAAAGATCTGGCAGAACTTGGTATTAAAATGTATCACCAGTCCCCTAAATTTTTAGATGAAAACACACTTTCCGTAGAAGGGAAAACGGTAAAAGCAAAAAAGATCGTGATCGCTACCGGAAATAAACCAATGCCACTTAAAATTCCGGGGGCAGAATTAATGCTGAATAGTGATGATTTCCTAGAGTTAGAAAAACTACCAGAATCAATGATTTTTATCGGCGCCGGTTACATCGGGATGGAATTTGCACATATCGCTGCACGTCTTGGCGTTGAAGTCACAATGATCGATACAGAACCAAGACCGCTTTCAAATTTTGATGAAGATATGGTTGCTCATCTTACTGACGCTTCCGAGAAAATCGGAATTAAATTCATTTTTAACGCGAAAGCGTCTAAAGTTGAAAAACTTCGAAAATATCTTCGAGTAACTGCTGAAACCAAAGACGGAGAAGAAGTTTCAGCGAAAGCCGAATTGGTATTCAACACTGCCGGGCGCGTTCCTTCGATTGATGAATTGGAATTAGAAAAAGGAAATGTCGCCTTTACCAATAAAGGAATTTCAGTCAACGAACATTTACGGAATACCTCAAATAAAAATGTCTATGCCTGCGGAGATGTTTCAGACAGTGAAGGTTTACCGCTTACGCCGCTTTCTTCACAGGAATCACGTGTGGTTTCAGCAAATCTTTTAGGAAAATATAATAAAACCGAAGCGCATTATCCTCCGCAACCTTCGGTAGTTTTTACGCTTCCAAATGTGGCTTCCGTAGGACTTTCAGAACAGCAAGCCAAAGAAAGAGGTTTTGATTATGTGGTAAAACATAAATCGGCGCCTAGTTGGTTTAACTCTAAACGAATTGCAAATCGACATTACGCGTTTAAAGTCATCAAAGACAAAAAAACCGAACAGGTTCTCGGCGCTCACTTGGTTGGCCCTGAAGCTGGAGAAATGATTAATATGTTTGTAATGGCAATGTGTGGCGGACTTTCTTGCAAGGACCTAAAAGCAATGATCTTTGCTTATCCAACGTGGAGCAATGATATTAAGGGAATGACGTAATTTTTAGATGTTAGACCGCTTCGCTGTTAGAATTTAGATCGCTCACACTTTTAGATTTTTTAATTCGTCATCCCGGACCTGCCTGCCGGCGAGGCAGGCTTGATCCGGGATCTCATCGCTCTAATGAGATTCTAAAACAAGTTCAGAATGACGTCTATTTATACTTCCTAAAAACGATAAACAATCTAAATTCAGAAAAATTTCACAATTTACAGTAGTCAAATTTCAACATTCAAAATTGAACTTTTCAATCTAGGTTCTCGAGTCTATGCTCTAACCTCTAAAAGCCTAGCGATCTATCAAATTAAGCCACTTCCGCTTGATGCGTTATTTCTAAAATCTGACTTTCACAAACTAGTAGATCGGTTAGAAATTGCTCTTCTTTGATTACCCTTCCGCAGAAAAGATTCTTGTAATAAGTAATGCCTTCTTCCAGGTTTTGCGTAAATCTTGTGAATTTTTTTGCTTCCCGCTTATTCGAAAAATCGGTGCTTTCTTTTAATTCGGCTAAATAATCGATGTACAACTGCAATTCTTTAATAAACATATGCGGGCGATAACCATTCAACACATTTTTACGCCCATAAATATGATCTGTAAGCTCCTGCAAAGAATACTCGCCATCAAAATACGCCAAATTTGGCCCGGGACAAACGGTCACAAAATCCATTTTCTTTACAAAACTGAAATTGTAATTCTTAGCGGCACTATTGCACAAACCGGTACATAAACATTCTTTCTGAAACAACTTTTCGGCTTCCTTCGCTTTTTCTTCATTCGATAAACCTGACTGCTGAATTTGCTTCAGTTTTAATTTTTGATATTTATGTGAAGCGGTACAAATAGGTTTTTCGGTAAATTCGGTATTCGATTCTAACAATTTCTCTGGACACGAACTTCCGGGTTTGTTGCGCAAAAGATTTTTTATTCGAAATTCTTCTCCGCTAGCGCCTCTCAAATAATTGAAACGAACGCCAAGCGGCGAACTATGACTTAAAATAATGTCTTTTTCTTTCGATTTTTGAAGTTTTTCGAGGGTTTCTTTATCAACATTTGTAGCTTCAGGACACAACAAAAACGGCGAACCCCAACCGGTGGCATCGGCTTGAAAATAGTCTTTCAGCAAAGTATCTTCTTCAAAAGTACCAATCCCGCCCTGAACGGTGATCTTAATTTCCGGTAGCGCTGAAATTTTGGTTTCTTCAGCAAAAGCACTTCGGTATAAAGAGGATAATTCTGATTGTAATTCGTCTTTTTTCTGCTTAAATTCTTCCATAATCGGCCCCAGCAAATAACCATCGGTCGCGAAAGCGTGTCCGCCGCAATTCAAGCCAGATTCAATTCTGAATTCACTAACCCAGATTCCACGTTTTGCAAGGTATTTTCCCTGAATCAATGCCGAACGATAATCGCTGACTTTGATAGCAATCGCTTTCTGAAAATTTCCGTTTTTATCTGGACTGAAGGTTTTAAAAGAAGACAGATAATTAAACAATCTTGGATTCATCCCAGCAGAAAATACCAAGGTTGAATTCTCTAAATCACTTTCAGCATAGCCTTTTAAAGCCTGCAAAGCATCAGAACCATTCTCTACCGGTTCTTTATTTTCATCAAGCTGATCGTTATCGATCTTCGTCATAATATTGACTTCGATCGCACCGGGTTTTACTTCCTCGCGAAGTTCAGATTCCAGATTTTCTTTTTCTGAAGAATCATTAAGCTGAAGAAATTTGAGGTATTTCTGTTTTAATTCGGAAACTTCAGGGAGCATTTCGAAATACTTGGTAATTTCTGAAGTGCCAGAAAAAGCAGCGGTTTTCACCTCTTCTACTTTCTTTTTCACTTCCTCGCTAATCAAATTAAGATAATCTGTAATTCGCTTGGCCCTGAAGTTTGGTTCTTTTTTGGTTATAGGTTGAAAAGTCTCGTTGTTGAGTTTATAATAATACTCGCGCATTTTTTCGATAAGGTGATCTTCAATAATTGAAATGGAAGAATTTATTCCAAAATGCGCCACTTTCACCGGCGTATCGATGGTGTAAGCAATGCCCATCACCGGAATATGAAATTGATGTGGGGATATGGCGTTTTTCATTTGTTTTAGGTTTAATCACCAAAGATGAAAAGTAGCCACCTTTTAAAATATGATATTTATCAGGTTTTGGGGTTTTAGTAGTGAGAAATGAGATTTGAGATATTAGAATCTAGATTCTAGAGAATAGATTTGGTTAGTGGATTTTGTTTCAGAATCTCAAAGGAGTGATGAGATCCCGGATCAGGTCCGGGATGACGAAATAAGACAACTCAATTTTCAAAACTCCAAAAGCGAAGCGATCAAAAATCTATTATCTAACAGGCGAAGCCGGTCTAACTACTACTTCATCATTCGATACATTGGGTTTTGTTTTCGGTTGATGAAACCGTGGTAAGCGGTGTTGATTCCAATTAAAATTGCAGCGCCAAGAGCGACGTAAGCAATTAAAGTTTGATCTTCTGAATGTCGCATATAGATCGCAAATAAGGCCCAAATTCCAACGGCAGCGAACTCACGCATATTCCGAGCATAGATGATTACGATATTTACAATCGTAGCAATCACAATCATAATGATCGTCCACTGTACTTCAGAAAAAATACCTCTATTCCATCCAATCTTGGCTAAATAAGCGGCAATATTAGCAATGGTCGCTACCGCAATCCAACCTGAATATAAACAAATTGGCCACCAGCTAAACGCGATGATCTTAAAAGGCGCGTCCCAGCGCTCCATATTGGTATTCAGAATGATCTTGATAAGTGAAAAGAGAATCAGCAGCATCAAAAAGATCGATAAACCGGTGTATTCGTATAACCAAACCACAACCCAGGCGGCATTGGCGAGATTCGCTAAAATGAACCAGAATTTTGTTTGCTGAAGAAACTGTAAATCTTTTTTAGTGCCAAAAGCCTGATAGATTTGATAGCCTGAAAATGCCAGTAATCCCAAATAAATAATTCCCCAGATCGCAAAAGCATAATCTGCCGGCGTGAACAAATTAAAATATTCGTGACTCAGGCTTCCCATCGTATTTCCGTTGAGTTTTACGGCCTGCGTATAGTAACTCACAAAAAGTGTGATCACTACGGAAATAAAATTGAGAACAGCAAGTATTTTTGGTTTCATAGTATTTAGTCTAAGTCGTCATTCTGATCCTGCCGTACGGACAGGTTTAGGGTGACGCAAATTTCAAATGAAATTACCAAACGCCTGAATAAACCAACGTTAGTGTTAGGTTAAAGTTTGATTTTGTATGAAAATGGAGTGAATTTTAGTTTACTCGAATTACTTCAGATTGTGCACAAACAAATACCTGATCTTCTTCTTCAGGTTTCATTAAAAAAGCGCCGGTAAATTCACCAAAAGCAGGTAAAATCAATTGATTTTTACTTCGGAAGAAGCATTTCAATTTTAAATGTTGCTTTGCCAAACCAACCAATCGGTAACCGGGATGAATATGTCCGCAGATATTAAAATAACTTTCTTTTTCTTCAGGATGATGCGTTAAACGGAAGTTCCCGATCTGTAATTCCTGATGAATTTTTACGCCGAGTTCCTCATAATGAATCGGAGAAATAATATCGTGATTTCCTGCAATTAAAATGATTTCAGCTTGTTGCTTTTGAAGCCAGTTTTCAAATAAATTCCATTCGGCATTCAAGGCGCTGTGAAAAAGATCACCCAAAAAAATGATTTTCTGCGGTTGGAACTCGGTTACCGCTTCATCTAACCGATCAAAATTTGTCTGGATCGCGGATTGTGGCACCGCGCTGCCGTATTTTCTAAAATGAGAGATCTTTCCCAAATGCACATCGGCCACCAGCAAAGCTTTTTGCTCTTCCCAATAAGAAACGCCGCTACACGCCAGCCGAAAATGGTTATTTTGGATGTTGATTTTCAACTACTTATTCCGCCTCTTTAAATTCTATTTCTTGTTTGGTTTTAGGAATGGTTGCTATATAATAAGGCTGCGTCATTACGCTGGTTGCCATTCCTTCAGGATGTGTTTTTTTGATGGCGAAATAAACAATTCCGTTTTGGGTATAAGTTTCTGTGATTTCAATTTTATGTCCGCCAGTGTTACGTTGTTTGTCGATAATGGCAATTACATTTTGTTCATCAAAATCGATGGCAGAAACTTGATCTTTTTTAATAGTCTCGTTGGCTGCATTTAACCTCATCATAAATTCTTTCCACTCGGTTTCATTGGTGATCACTGTATTCTGTTGCATTAAACCTTCACTCCCGCTACCGAATAAATTACCTTCAGAAATTACTTTTGGCGCCATATGTTGCGTATTTTTTGCTGAATTACAACTAAACATAAAGATCGCAAAACAGATATAAACTAAATTTTTCATACAATTAAATTTGATTTTAGAAAGCTAAGATAGAAAATAGGCGGTTGAAATGTATTCCTGTTAACATGCTTTTTGCGTTAGGGATAGCAGTGAAAATCCCGCAGTAAGTTGTAGCGCTAGCGAAAACTTATGAGGAATTGTAACGAATAGCCCGACCCGAAGGGAAACGCCCAGATTTTTCTAAACCTTTCCGTCATTCCTACGGAACGCCACCTTTCCTTTATAAGGAAAGGAACTTTTAAGAATAATATTAAATTTAAACCTTCCAAATTCTTTCGCTAACGCTGCAGAACCCACCTTCCCTAAATTAGGGAAGGAACCTAAAAAAGCTCCCCTCCTTTTAAATGAGGGGCAAGGGGTGGTTAAAATTTATTAATTGAATTCTATTTTCTAGATTCCTGCCTTCGCAGGAATTTTACTTTTCGAGTTGTTTAAGCATACGCTGAATGCGGTCTTCTAATTTTTCTGAAGAGAGCTTTTCACGTAATCGATCGGTGATGATGGGAAATGAAAACGGAGTGGGTTTTTGGCAGGATTTCCAGACGATTTTTTGGTGATGAATTCGCTCTAATGCCAACCGCAATCTGCCTTCTTCTAACTGATGTTCAAAGGTTTCTCGAAAGGCTTGTTGAAATAATAAGTTATCGTCTTCGTAATCTCGAAATACGTCGAACAATAACTGAGAGCTTGATTGTAGGTGTTTACTTTTGATCAATTTGTTGGGATAACCGGTAAAAACCAACCCGGCAACAACGGCAATATCTCTAAATTTTCGGCGAGCCATTTCGGTAGCGTTTAGACTTTTGTAAAGGTCGTCCATCAAAAATTCTTCGGAAAACAAATCGTTGTCTAAGACTTGTTGCATATCGATCTCTTGGTCTGAAAGTAGCTCGAAACCATAATCGTTAAACGCAATGCTGAAGGAAATTGGCGACAACAAACTAATGCGATACGCCAACAAACTACCCAAAGCTTCGTGAACAAAACGTCCTTCGAACGGATAAAAAATAGCGTGATAACCTTCGCGAGTTTTAAAAGTTTCGATAAGAAATTCGTCTTGTTTTGGAATGATCGATTCTAATTGTTGGCGTTCTAAAATAGGTTGAAGTGCTGTTAACTCGGGAGACTTCTCAACTCCGCTCGAAGTGACAGAAAGACTTTCTGCGGCTTCGTATAATTCTTCCCGAAGTAATTCACTCATTTGTGCTGAAAAGGTCATTCGACCGCCCATCCAACTTGGCACTTTTGCGGTTTTCTTTTTTGACTTTCTTACCAAAACCTGCATTCCTTTAATTCTAGAAAGCTCTAGGTTTCTGCCGGCAAATGTAAATACGTCTCCGGGTTTCAACTTAGAAACAAACCACTCTTCGATCGTGCCAATAAAACCGCCTTTTACATATTTTACGGTCAGCATCGCATCACTTACGATCGTACCGATCTGTAACCGATGACGCATGGCAACGCCACGATGGTTGACTTTAAACCTACCATCCTCTTCAATTTCTACCTTTTTATATTCGTCGTAGGTTTGCAGACTTTGGCTTCCTTTCGTAATAAAATTTAAACACCAACGCCACTCGTCTTCGGTTAAACCTTGAAAACAGAACGTCGATTTTATTTCTGGGTAAATTTCATTGGGATAAAATCCGTCGGAAACTGCTAAAGTTGTTAAATACTGCACCAGAACGTCGAAACTTTGTAAATACGGAATGCGATCTTCTACCGCTTTTTTCTCGACTGCTTTTTGGAGTGCAGCCGCTTCAATAAGTTCGATGGCGTGCGTGGGTAAAAAGTAAATTCGGCTGGCTTTGCCCGGTTGATGACCGCTTCTCCCAGCACGTTGTAAAAAACGGGCAACACCTTTTGGACCGCCAATTTGAATAATGGTTTCTACCGGAGCAAAATCGACACCTAAATCTAAACTCGACGTACAAATAACCGCTTTTAGACTTTCGTTTCTAATCGCTTGCTCTACCCAAAGTCGCGTTTCTTTATTGATGCTTCCGTGATGCATTGCCACTTCTCCGGCAAATTCGGGATACTTATTCATTAATTTTTGAAACCACAATTCACATTGCGAACGCGTATTGGTAAAAACTAACGTGGTTTTTGAATTGTTTAAAATCGGGATCACTTCATCTAACAAATGCAAACCCAAATGCCCACGCCACGGAAATTTTTCCATCGACTCCGGAATAATGGACTTTACTTCTATTTGTTTTTGAATATTCGCTTTGATCAATGTTGAATTTTTTAGTGCTTCACTTTCGGCTCCCAACAAAACTTCTTGTGCCTGTGGAAGATTACCGATGGTGGCCGAAATACCCCAAATTTTCAAATTCTTCGAAACGGTTTTTAAGCGAGAAAGGGCTAATTCTGTTTGAACGCCACGTTTACTGCCTAACAACTCGTGCCACTCATCGACGACGATCGCATTTAGATTTTTAAAAAGTTTCGGGTAGTTTTTTGAAGAAAGCAATAAATGTAAGCTCTCTGGCGTGGTAATTAATAGATCGGGCATCGACTTTTTTTGTGCCGCGCGTTCTTTTTGAGAAGTATCGCCGGTGCGAATTCCAACAGTTAATCCCGAATTAGTTTCTTCTGCAAAACGAGTAGCCGCTTGCGCAATCTCTACAGAAAGTGCCCGAAGCGGCGTGATCCAAATGGCTTTTAAACCCTTTTGAGGTTTTGTTTTATAATCGGGATTTTGCTTTAGGTATTCTAAAACGATCGGCACCCAAAGTGCGTAGGTTTTTCCGCTTCCCGTAGGTGCGTTTAGGAGTCCGTTTTTTCCTTTAAGATAAGCATCCCAAGTTTTTTTCTGAAACGGAAAAGGCTTCCAACCTTGCTGGGTAAACCAATTTTCTGCAATGGCTAAAAGCTCTTTTCTGTTCATTTTATTTATTACTTTACTTCAGAATCTGTGTTTACCCTTCCGTCATTCCTGCGGAATGCCACCTTCCCTAAATTAGGGAAGGAACTTTTAAGCTCCCCTCCTTTTCAAGGAGGGGAAACTTCACTTGTGAAGTTGGGGTGGTTTTATTCAAAATTATCTTCTATTTCTTTTAGTACGGATAGTAAAAAATCAAAAACCATTTTATTTTCAAAACGTAAAACTTTAAACCCCAACTCCTCTAATCTTTTATCCCTTTTCCTATCTTTTTCTTCAGCAGTTGCATTTTTATGAATTTCGCCATCTAATTCAATGATTAATTTTTCTTGAGCACAATAGAAATCTACAATGAAATTTTCAATGCTATGTTGTCTTCTGAATTTTCTTCCTTTCAATTGTTTTCTCTGCAAATGCTTCCAAAGAAATGCTTCAGCAGGAGTTAAGTTTTTCCTTAATTCTTTTCGGAAAGATTCTAAATGTTTTCTGTTATGGATTGGTTTATTTTTCATTTTAGCTATTTGAACCTTTCCGTCATTCCTACGGAATACCATCTTTTCTTGATAAATAAAGGAGCTCTTAAAGACATTCTTAATCTTTACCCTTCCGAATTTTTCTTATCAGAAAAATCCACCTTCCCTAAATTAGGGAAGGAACTTTTTAAATCTCCTCTCCTTAAAAAGGAGGGGTGGCAAAACTTGTATTGGCGGAGAGGTTTCATTTCGGAATTAATGCCTTTAAATCTTCCAATGTATTCGCCTCCTCTATTTTCTTGTCCTGTCGCCATCGTAAAATTCGAGGGAATCGGGTCGCAACTCCACTTTTATGTCGGCTTGATTCGGCAATTCCTTCAAAAGCAATTTCGAACACGTGATGTGGCGTTACGCTTCGTACCGGCCCAAAACGCTCAAGTGTATTTTTCTTGATCCACGCATCTACTTTTCTAAATTCGGCATCTGTAAGTCCGGAATAGGCTTTGGCAAAAGTTACCAATTCCTCTTTCTCATCGTCCCAAAGCCCGAAGGTATAATCGGTAAATAAATTGCTTCGCCTTCCGTGACCGCGCATCGCGTAGGTTAATACTGCGTCGATGGTGAGCGGATCGACTTTCCACTTCCACCAATCGCCTTTTTTTCTTCCGACGAGGTAAGGAGAATCCCAACGCTTCAACATTAATCCTTCCGATTTTACTTCTCGTGATCGCTCGCGTTCTTTAGCGACCTCATCCCAAGTTTGAAAAGAAATGGTCGATGATAGATGTAGCGGAGTCTCTTCCGAAGCTACTTCAGCAAAAAGTTGTTCTAGAATTTCTCTTCGCTTTTGATAAGCTTTTTCTCGGATATCTTCGCCTTTCCACTCTAGTATATCGTAAGCTTTTAAAATGACCGGCGTTTTTTCTAAAAGTTTTTTGGTGATGTTCTTTCGGCCGATTCGGGTTTGTAAATCTTTAAACGTACCGATTTCATTCTTCGGAAAAGGTAAAATCTCTCCGTCAATCACCGTTCCGTCAGGAATGATATTGATGAATTTTTCAAATTCCGGATATTTATCGGTCACCAATTCTTCGCCACGACTCCACACAAATAATTCTCCGTTTCTAATAATCACTTGCGAACGAATACCATCCCATTTATGTTCGGCCGCCCATTCTTTAACATCGCCCAAGTTTTGCGGTTCATCTTCAATCGCATAGGCCAAATAAAATGGGTAAGGTTTAGAAAGATAATCTTCCGGTTTTTCTTCGAGTACCAGATCGGTAAACGTGGTGGTTGCAGGATCCCAATTTCCCATGAGTTTATAGGCGAGAATATCTTCATCGATTTCTGTGGCTTTCGATAAAGCTCGTGTCATTAATTTCTGACTTACGCCAATTCGAAAACTACCAGTAATAAGTTTGGTAAACACAAAACGTTCATAATAATTTAAGCTGAACCAATTCTCGTATAAATATTCTTTTTTCTCTTCTTCTGAACGTGATTTAAGTTCAATAATTTCTTGCAGGAACTGATTTAAACTTTTTTCTGAAGATTCTTCTGAAGGCGGAATTACAAGCGCAATAGTTTCTGCTAAATCGCCCACAATATGGTGCGACTCTTCGAACAACCATAACGGAATTTTAGAAAACGCTGAAGCCCATTCGCGCATTAATCTTGTATTTACCGGTCTTGGCGGACGACGGTGAGAAAGAATAGCAATGGTCCAGACTTTGTCTTTATCGCTTGCCGTTTTAAAGTAATGTGCAAGCGCTTCAACTTTGAGCGTGGTTTTGTTAGTGCTATCTAAAGTTCGTATCAATTCTGCAAATTGCTTCATTTCTTCTGTTTTACCCTTCCGTCATTCCTTCGGAATGCCACCTTCCCTATTTTAGGGAGGGAACCTTAAAAAGTTCCCCTTCTTAATAAGGAGAGGTGTCAAAACAAGTTTTGACGGAGAGGTTTTATTTAAAATATCTTCAATCCTTTTCTTTACTGGTCTGGTCGGCATTTTCTTCTTCATATTGCGTTTGCTCGGTTCTGGCATCATAGCCTTGCTCTGCTAAAAAGCGAGAAAAAATATCGGTGTAACCGTGCGTACAAATTACTTTTTCTGCTCCCGTTGCTCTAATAGAAGTGAGTAAACCTTGCCAATCACAATGATCGGAAAGTACAAAACCTTTATCGATCGCTCGACGACGACGCGCTCCACGAAACGTCATCCAACCGCTGGCAGATGCTGTAACGTACGGCACCATTTTCTTAATCCACGGAGAACCGTGTGTGCTTGGCGGCGCAATTACGATATTGCCTTTGATGTCTTCTTTTTTGGTATCTCTTGTAATTTTTTCGGTTGGAGGTAAATCGGCAATTTCTCGAACCACTTCTGTCATATTTTCAACAGCGCCGTGCGTATAAATTTTACCGATAGAAGTGTCTAAATGTTTTAAAAGACGTTGTGCTTTCCCTAAAGAATAACCAAACAGAATCGAGGTTCTGCCATCATCTTGGTTTTGTTGCCACCAATTATTAATATCGTTAAAAACTTGTTGCTGCGGAAGCCATTTAAACGCCGGCAGCCCAAATGTGCATTCGGTAATAAACGTATGGCACTTCACCACTTCGTAAGGAACGGCTAAACCATCGTCTTCGGTTTTATAATCGCCGGTAAACACCCAAACTTCTCCTTTATGTTCTACTCGAATTTGTGAGGAACCTACAATATGCCCTGCAGGATGAAGCGAAAATTTGACTCCGTTAATGGTGAAAGTTTCGTTCCAGGCTTTTCCGGTCACTGAAATATCGCCTAAGCGATGTTTGATAATTGGGACGTTGGTGTGGTGCGTGATGTATTGTTGATGTCCCCACCGAGAATGATCTGCGTGACCGTGCGAAATGATGGCTTTTTTGACCGGTTTCCACGGGTCTAAATAAACATCGGCGGCTTCGCAGTAAATTCCTTTTTGATTAAAAACGAGTAGAGGTGTTTTCATAAAGATTGAATTTACTAAAAAGCATTCTCGGATATCTAAAACGACTTAAATCTTAGCGGAATTTTAAGAGGTGTTTTGTCGATTTTAATAAATAGATTGCATTTTGAAGCTTGAGTGTGATGCTGAATCAAGTTCAGTATGACGAAGAAACAGAAAGATGATTTTACTTTTTGCGTGAGGGATAGTAGCGGCATCCTTTTTTGTTGTCCTTCAACAAGCTCAGCATGACAACAAAAAAGATATAGCGAATAGCCCGACCCGTAGGGACACGCCCTTAAAATTGTATCTTTGATGGAAAACAACTATCGAAATGCAGCCTGAAATTGTAAGTATTGACCCAAAATTATTGGTGGGATTAAAAATCGAAATGAGTTTTAGTGAAAATAAGACCGCAACACTTTGGCAAACCTTTATGCCCAAAAAACATTTAGTGAGCGCCAAAAGCGATGAATTATTGTCTGTGGAAGTTTATCCTGACTTGAACTTTTTTAAAACGTTTGACCCGACGAAAACTTTTGAAAAATGGGCTGCTGTGGAAGTAAATTCAGCGGAAAATCTAGCGGAAGATTTTGAGGTTCTAAAAATCTCTGAAGGTTTGTACACCAAATTCATTTACCAAGGAAAAGCGAGCGAAGCAGCAAGATTCTACAGTAAAATATTTGGTGAATGGCTACCGAATTCTGAATATAAACTTGCCAATCGACCTCATTTTGCGGTAATGGATGAAAAGTATAAAGGAGAAGAGGCGATTTCGGAAGAAGAAATTTTTATTCCGATAGAAAAGAAAGTTTAGAATAGTTGATGCAAAATATCGAGCGAGCGTGGTTTTTTAAAACCGTGTAAATGCAATTCGAAATAGAGAATAAGCATCTCGATAAAGTTTTTTCGTTTGCTTTGGTTGAGTTTTATACCAGAAACTTCATCGTAATTTACCAGTAAAAACTGCTTCAGCAATTCTGAATTTTCGTTTTGAATGCAATATTTATTGGTGTCGTCTAATTGATATTCGCCATCGAGCAGGTTAAAATACGGCAAATCTGGATCGTATTGATGCGGGTAAAACCCTAAAAATGAACTCAATTTCACCATAAACAGTAAATGAAAATTTGCGTATTTTTCATTTGCATCTAACCAAAGAAACGACTCTTCTAGAAACTGATATAAAGCCTGGTTTTGTTCTTCTTCTTGAATGGCTTGGTGCAACACTTCTGCTAGAAACATCGCAATCGAAGATTTATAAATATTGCCGGTTAGTGTTTGGTAAGCCGGATTTACTTTGGCTTCTCGAATGTTTTCTAAAGTACCTTTATCTTTATGGTTGGCTTCTAGATCTAAAATGGTTAAAGGTTGAAACATCGAAGCACGAAGTTTGCCTTTTTTTGATTTTAATACTCCGCGTACGAGGTAGGATTTGAGTCCGCTACTTTTGGTGTAAGCTTTTACAATTAAATCTGCTTCGCGATAACGAATGGAATGAATGATAATAGCTCTGGTTTTTACCAACATTAGCGAATGATCATAATTTTTGTAACCTTCGTTTCTAATTGATCTTCAGATATAATTAAAACCATGTATACTCCGGAAGCGACTTTATGTTTTCCGAAAGCTCTGGTATCCCACTGAATGCTTCCCCCTTGAGAGACTTCTTCGTAAACTAAATTACCTTCAATATCGGTGATCTTGACGTTGGCATTTTCCATTAAACCATCGATGGTTACCATTCCGCTATAATTAGGACGAACAGGGTTTGGAAATGCACGTACATTTTCAAAACTGTCTTGCGCGCTTGTTGCGGTTCCGTTAAATGCAACAATACCTTGCGGCGTACCAAAATATACTCGCCCAGAAGAACCATCTACCTCGATATCTGTCACTGTATTTGAGGGAAGTGGCGAATTTTCTGTGGTAAAATTATAAAGTGTTTCTTGACCGTTTGAAGAAAGGTAAAAGGCTCCACTTTCTGTAGCGATCCATTTATTGTTATTCCCATCTACTTCAATATCTGAAATACTAATATTGGCTAAAAGTTCTTGCGCTACGCCGTCATCGTCTAGAATAATTATTTCTTGTGCTTGCGTATTTGAGTTGGTAAAAATTCCCGTAGGATTAAATAAAACACGAAGGCCACGAACAGTACCAATCCATAGTTGATTGTTATTATCGAGAGCGACGTTAGTCACATAGTTATCTGGAAGATTTCCTTGACTCTCATTACCAATTAATCTTGCAAACGTATTGGTTGAAGGCTGAAAAGCAACTACTCCTGATCCATAACTACCATAATAGAGATTACCCGAATTATCGATCACAATATCTGTAAACCCAAAATTATCGGTATAATAAGTATTATTCGGAATTACTTCTGAAACATCAAATACGTTGAAGTTTCCGCTGCCGGGAGAAAGACTAAATAAACCATTAACAACTCTGGCGACATTTCCCCAAAGCGTTCCGTTGCGATCGAAAGCAATACCGTTTACACGAGTATCGTTTGGCTCTATATTCCCTTGACCATCTATCATTTCTTCAATTGGAGAATTTTCTTCATTGTAAAGATTCACGACTTCGTTATCTTGAATTTCAACTAAACCATCATTAAACGAACTAAGAAAAACTTGATCTACATTTCTCGGATTAATGGCTATGTTCACCAAATTATTGGCGTTGATCTCTTCAAAAGGAATATTTACCCATTCGTCATTTATTAAGTGACTTGCGCCAAAACTTTTCAACCCACCACCGGCATAAGGGTTGAAGAAAATATTATAGTCCCCAAAAACCGTCCATAATTCGTTAGGGATCGCCTGCATTTGAAATATGCTGTTTCTAAGCGGTCCTTGCGGACTCACGTATTGAAAATTAGCATTGCTTTGCGAAGTATATAAAAGTCCGCGGTTGGCATCACCAACAAAAACTCGGTCATCAATCACTCCTATCGATAAAAAACGAGGTGTAAAATCTAGGTTACTTCCAAAATTGTAGATGATATTAAAACTGGTGTTATAGCCTCTTACTAAACTATTATACACCACGTAAAGCGTATTATCTTTAACCAATAAATCGTTTACGTTTCCGTTTAAATTTATGATCTGATTGGCACTGTTTGGATTAATTTCATATAATCGCTGACCATTTCCTACGGCAACGACTTCATTATTAAATACTGAAATATTTCTAACATTTCCTAAATTTGAAACCTGTTGCCACTGATTGAAATCTATTAAATTAGGATTATTGAGATCGGCGTATCTTACACTTCCGCCTTGCGTGGCTGCATAAATAACCTCGTTAAAAACCACAATTTCATTCACCCCAAGTTGGCTACCCGCGTTACCGATATAAAATGTATCACCAAATTCTAAGTTTGAAAGATTAAATTCTGAAATACCATAGTTGGTAGAAATGAGTAATTGACCATTTACTTCAAAAAAATCATTTATACGACGATTTGCGGGTGAAATGGTTTGGCGTTCAGTAATATCGATTACCTGAAGCGTATTTCCTGTTGAAAAATTATATACGTTGATAAGTCCTGTTTCGTAACCTACCACCAATACATTAGATGTAGAAGAAAAATGAATTGCTGAAACATTCTCACCTGCCAAGCCATTTATAGTTGAAAACTTAATGGCTTCTCCGGTGACAGGATTATAACTAAACACAGAGTTTTTAGCTGCTGCAAATACTCGATTACCGGAAGAATGGATGTCGACAATTTCGTAATATGAAAAGTAATCTTCCCAATTAGCAGAATAATCTTGGGCCAAAGCCGAGATTGAAAAGCATAAACTAACTACAATTGCGAAAAAATTTCTCATATAAAACATCTAAATACAATAACCCATTTTCTGCAGAAATTATTGTTTTCTCTGCTGCAAATATATTTGAATAATGCTCATAAAAAAAGCTACAGATTTCTCTGTAGCTCTTCTTATTAAAATTGTTCGCTTATATTATACCGCGCCTTGTGCCAACATAGCATCTGCTACTTTTACAAAACCTGCAATATTTGCCCCTTTTACATAATCTACATAACCATCATCATCGCTACCGTATTTTACACAAGCTTCATGAATATCGTTCATAATTTGATGAAGCTTTTGATCTACTTCTTCTGAAGTCCAATTTAAACGCAGTGAGTTTTGAGACATCTCTAATCCTGAAGTAGCTACACCACCTGCATTAGAAGCTTTACCCGGAGAGAATAAAATTTTAGCCTTTTGGAAAACTTCTACCGCTTCTGGCGTACAAGGCATATTTGCACCTTCGCCTACAAGCTTACAACCGTTTTCAACTAATTTTTTAGCATCTTCTTCTTGCAGCTCATTTTGAGTTGCACAAGGTAAAGCAACATCACATTTTTCGCCCCAAGGAGTTTTCCCTTCGTGATATTTAGCATCAGAATACTTGTCTAAATATTCTTTTATACGACCTCTCTTTTCATTTTTAATCTCCATAATGAAAGAAAGTTTTTCTTCGTTGATACCTTCTTCATCATAAATGTATCCGCCAGAATCTGACATTGTAACGATTTTAGCTCCTAACTGTAAAGCTTTTTCTGCAGCGTATTGAGCTACGTTACCAGAACCAGAAATTACCACGGTTTTCCCCTCAAAAGAATCGCCTTTAGTTTTTAGCATATTTTGAGCAAAATATACATTACCATAACCTGTAGCTTCCGGACGAATAAGAGAACCACCGTAAGAAAGACCTTTACCAGTTAAAATACCCGTAAATTCATTCTGAAGTCTTTTATATTGCCCGAACATATAACCAACCTCTCTAGCTCCTACACCAATATCTCCAGCCGGCACATCGGTATTTGCTCCAATATGTTTAGAAAGTTCTGTCATAAAACTTTGGCAAAAACGCATTACTTCTTTATCAGATTTTCCTTTCGGGTCAAAATCTGATCCACCTTTACCGCCACCCATAGGCAGCGTAGTTAAACTATTCTTAAAAACCTGTTCAAATGCTAAAAATTTCAAAATGCTAAGGTTTACTGAAGGGTGAAAACGCAAACCACCTTTATAAGGGCCGATTGCTGAATTCATCTGAATTCTAAAACCTCTATTTACCTGAATATCACCATTATCGTCGGTCCACGGCACTCTAAACATCACTACTCGTTCTGGCTCGACCATTCTTTCGAGTAACATTTGATTTTGGTACTTTTTATTTTCTTCTATGAAAGGTATAATAGTTTCTGCAACCTCGTGAACTGCCTGTAAAAACTCAGGTTCGTGCGGATTGCGCTGACTTACTTTATCTAAAAATTCTTGAACATTTTTTTTCATAATGTTTTCTAAAATATGTTTTCTATAATTTAAAAGTAGAATATCATTGCAAATATAAATTTTATTAAATAGAGCAAAGTATTTTTTTTCATATTCTTAGAAATTTTAAGATTTTTTAAAGATTTAAAAATAAGGTTATTATATTTATTGATTTATTTCGTTCTAACCAATGTTTTTATATATTTGCCTATAAAAGACCTATTTCTATGAAAACCAACCATATAATCTTAGCTCTAGTCGCCTTTTTGACCTTTAACAGCTTCTCGTACGCGCAAGGATTTTCGCAAGAAATAGGTGCTAGTATTGGTCCTGTTGCTTTTAAGTCTGACTATGGTTTAAGAGGTAATTCTGAAACAAACTTCGGGAATGTTGGTTTTGGTATAGCTTTATTACATTACATCAATTTTTCTTTTAGAGCAGACTGTGATTGCTACTCTGCAGACACCTATTTTAACGATCACTTTAAAGTAAGAACAGAATTAGATTACCATCGAACAGCTTTAGATCATTTTGGAAGGTTTGCAGAGAAAAATACTGAAAATGGTTTAAAATTAAGATCTATGCACGGAAGTGCTGAAGTTTTAGAATTTGGACCTTCTTTAGAATGGTACATTAGAAGCGTAAGAGATTTTGATGCCGGAAATTTTAACTTTGCACCTTACGTAAGTTTAGGTATTCACTACGCCGCTTTCTATCCAGAAACAACTACCGATTTACCAGGTAGTATTGGAGCTACTTCTAACACATATCCTACTTTTTTAGCTCCCGCTGGCGAAGAACCTTATATAGATGACTCTACAGGTAGCACGTATGCTATTGTTGGTAGCGTTGGTACTCGTTATCGATTAAATGATAATAGTGACCTTGTTTTAGACGCAAGATGGCATTATTACGGATCGGATTGGGTTGATGGATTAAATCATGATAATCCGCAAAACGAAGCTAATGATTGGATATTTTGGCTTAATGTAGGGTATATATTTTATTTGAATTAAATATTAATATTGAAAATATTATAAAAAGGCTCCTTTGAAGGAGCCTTTTTTATTAAAAACAATCGGGTTTTTATAAATAAATTTAATCACGTACTCAATAATATTAATATGTTGTACGACTATACTACAGATTAGATTTCATAATTAATCCTATCACTTGATGATTTTCTGTTATCAAATTTTAAGCATTATTCATCTATTACTTTTAATGAAATTTAAAAATCCCCCTGCTTTTCAGAGATGGTTTTATAGTATATTAAATCGTTAATTATAAGTCTAGGATTCCAAAAAGACAATCTCGGAAATTAACATTACTTAATTAATCCCCTTCAAGTTCATTTCAACTTCTTTTTAATTAAAGAAAATTTTAATCATTCGATTATCAACAGATTTAAAAATTTAAATTCATAATATTAATATAACTAGTAACTACTAGTAGAAAATTTTTATTTTTTACGCTAAGGATTTTCTAAACAAGCCCACTGAACATTTTAGCCTAATAAATCTACACACTGTTAAAATCACTAACTAAATAAGCATCAAACTATTTACTCTTCTAGAATAAAATATGTAAGTTATAATTCAAAAAAAAAGCCCCCAGTTAAGGAGGCTTTTATATTAAATTCCAATTGGATTAATTAGCTTCTCTATTAATATAGACCCAGCTTTTCTTTATTCTTCCAAAGACAGGATCCTCTCCCTCAAGCACTAACACATAGTAATAGGTTCCTGAAGGCAACTCGTCTCCGTTGATATCTTGACCACAGAAACTATTCACATAGTTATCTCGTTCAAATACCAAACGACCATAACGGTTATAAACTTTTAAGCTTTCTATTCCTGTTCGATCATCTAAGAAGGTTAAGTCTAAACAGTCATTGAAACCATCTACGTTACTCGGTGATATACCCTGACTGATCACACAACCATTCTCGTAAGGCTCGATCGTTACTTCTACCGGTGTTGATCCACTGGTAAATA